>CAVXRF010000006.1:0-240797 GCA_963764185.1 uncultured Solirubrobacteraceae bacterium
CAGCAGACGCTCGATCACGGCGAGCCGCTCTTCTATCTCCTCGAGGCTCCGCTGCTCGCCGCCCGATCTCTGAGCTCTGCGCCTGCTCGCCGTACAGGCGAAGCTCGGCGGCCAGGTCCTCGGACTCGATGAGCAGGCCGCGCAGGCGCTCGGCCAGGACGTCCAGGCGCGGATCGACGCCGTCCAGCGCGTCAAGGCGCGAGACGGCGCCGGCCACGAGCTGGGAGACGCCGGGAGCTCCGAGGACTCCGGGGCGAGCGCCTCGGTACCGGCGCCGGCGGCCGAGCAGCGAGTCGAGCGCGCAGTCGCTCGCGCGCGGCGAGCAGCTCGCTCGTGCTCGTGCTCTGGGGCGGCGGCGGAGTCGATCTCGGCGAGCTCGTACTCGAGCAGGTCGAGCTCCCGGTCACGGGCGCCGGCGAGCTCGCGCAGGCCTCGAGCTCGCCCTGAAGGCGCGCGCTCTCGGCGAACGCGTGGGCGTCCGCGCAGGCGCAGCGCGTGGTCGGGCCCGCACAGCGGCGTCGAGGATCGCCAGCTGGGCGCCAGCGAGCGTCAGGCTGCGGTGCTCGTGCTGCGCGTAGAAGGGCAGCAGCGCTCCCCGAGGCGCGCAGGTCGGCCACTGTGGCCGTGCGGCCGTTCAGGTTGCGCGCGTGCGGCCGTCCGAGCTCACGCGCCGGGCGAGCACCATCTCGTCGGCGTCGGCGGGCAGTCGCTCGCCGAGCTCCGCGCGCAGGCGCGGGGGAGCTCAAAGACGCCCTCGACATAGGCCTCTGCGGCGCCGGGGCGCACGATTCCCGCCCGCGAGCGCCCCCCCAGGAGCAGGTCGAGCGCGATGGGCGAGGACCGTCTTGCCCGCGCCGGTCTCGCCCGTGAGGACGTTCAGGCCCGGGCCAGGCGCAGCTCGGCCCGCTCGATCAACAGGAGGTTCTCCACGCGAAGCTCTACCAGCACGCGAGCAGGTGTAGCAGCGCGCGGGGACGGATCGCCGCGGCGCTCCGCGCAGTCGTCCGGCTGGGAGGCGCCCCTCGCGGGGCCGTGGCCGTGGTCGCGCGCTATAGACCTTTCCGACTGGGATGGCGATCGGAGGCATAATCCCCGGGCAACGGTCCAGGCGATGGACCCTGAACCGAGGACCTGAGTCCCCTAGACTCGTCGGCGACACGGATGGCTGCCAACGATCCTCATCGCGCGCACGGATCCGCCCGGGCGGGCGGCTCGCGTGGCTGGCCGCCGGCGGCGCTGCAAGAGCGGATCGGCGAGGAGGTCGCCAGGGCCGGGCGTCATGGAACCCCGCTGAGCTGCCTGCTGGTGGTGATCGAGGACCTGTCGACTCGGTCGTGGAGCGTTACGGGGACGAGCTCGCCGAGCAGGCCTCGCGCACCTCGCCGAGGCACTGCGGGCGAGCTGCGGGTGTTCGACCAGGTCGGGCGCCCGAGCGACGGGAGCTGATCGTGCTGCTGCCCGGCGCCGACGGGCCGCGCGGGGAGATCGTGGCCCGGCGGGTGCTCGACGCGGCTGCGGACGATCAAGATCGAAGTCGACGGCCAGCGCCGCGCCGCTGCCGATCTCGATCGGGCTCGCGAGCTGGCGGAGGGGCTCAGCGGACGACTCTGGCGCAGGCAGGCCGCGACCGGTCGGCGGCGAGGGCCGCGCACTGGACCCAGACGGCGGGGACGTCAGAGCGGCGGACTAACCTCGTCGCGTGCTCTCCGGCTCAGAGCTGTGGCTGCTGCGGCTGATGGCCGACCGCGGCCTGGCGCTGCTCGACGCGGGCGCGCTGTTGATCGGTGATCGAGGAGCGCGGCGAGCTGCGGGTCGCCGCGTCCAGCGGCGAGCGGCCAGCCGCGCCTGCGGATCATGCCCGTGCAGGGCAGCGCGCTGGGCGCGCTGCTACCTCGCGGGGAGCCGGTCGCGCTGGACCGGCCGCGCGGGCCAGGAGGCGGCGTGGCTGCACGAACTGGGCCTCGAGGCCCGCGCGGCGCTGGTGGAGCCGCTGAGCTGGAGGGCAGCGGCGGCGGCCTCGTGATCGCCCTGCGCAGCGACGGCGGCTTCCGCGAGCCCGACCGCGAGGCGTTGAGCGCGTTCGCGGCGAGCGTCGCGCAGCGCCTCGCGGCGGAGCGCTCGGTGGAGATCGAACGGCTGCGCTACGGCATGGAGGCGCGCGAGCGCGAGCGCACGCGCTGGGCGCGGGAGATCCACGACGAGAGCATCCAGGGCATCGGCGCGCTGCGCCTGCAGCTGGCCAACGCGCGCGACGCCGCAGACCCGCGGCGATGAGCGAGCCGCGGTGGACGCCGTCCTCGAGGGGCTCGGGCACGAGATCGACGGGCTGCGCCACCTGATCACCGAGCTCCGGCCCGCGGCGCTCGACGATCTCGGCCTGGCTGCCGCACTGCGAGGCGCTCGCCAGGCGCGCCCAGGCGATCGACGGCCTCGACGTGCGGACCGAGATCGACATCTCGGGCCCGGCGGGTGAGCAACGAGAGCGCCGGCCACGCACGGCGCCGCCGCTGGACGCGGAGCTCGAGAGCACGGTCTACCGGGTCGTCCAGGAGGCGCTGACGAACGTCAGCCGCCACGCCGAGGCGACGCAGGCGGTGGTCAGCGTCTCAGCGCGCGACGGCACGGTCCGCGGCTGACCGTCACCGACGACGGGCAGGGGCTGCCCGACGCCGACCGGCTCGGGCCGCGCGGAGACGGCCTGGAGGGCGGCTTCGGGATGTCCGGCATGCGCGAGCGTGCGGAGCTCGTGGGCGGCGAGCTCGAACTCGTGCCGGCGCCGGGGCGCGGAACGATGGTGCGCCTGGCGGTGCCGCTGGCGGGCCGGCCCGCGGCGAGCCCCGCGCCCGCCCCCGTCGAAGCTGAGGCTCAGCGCTGAGGAGCGGGCTCTACTCGGTCAGGCCGAGGCGCCGCACGTAGGCGGTGATCTCGGCCCGCGAGGAGAAGCCGAGCTTCTCGATCGCGCGCGCTCGGTAGGTCTTGACGGTGCGCTCGGCGACCTGCAGCTGCTCGGCGATCTCGGCATTGGTGTAGCCGGCGGCGATCAGCCTGACGACCTCGCGCTCGCGCTCGCTGAGCGCGACGTCATCGGCCTGCGCCGATTCGACCGGCAGCGCATCAGCGCGCCGAGCCGCGGGTGCAGGTAGTTGCCGCCCGTCGACCGCGATGCGGAACGCCTGCAGCAGCTCCGCGGGCTCGGCCTCCTTGAGCACGTAGCTGCGGGCACCCGCGCGCAGCGCCTGGCGGGCGTACTCGGGGTCCTCGCGCATCGTGAGGATCGCGACCGCGAGCGTGGGGTGGGCGATGAAGCAGGACGGCAGCGCCGCGAGGCTCGAGCCGCCGGGCATCGTCAGGTCGAGCGTCAGCAGGTCGGGCTTGTGCTGCGCCGACTTCGCGGATCATCGACGGCACGTCGGCGGCTTCGGCGACGACCCGGAACTCGCCGTTTCTCGCGCTCGAGCACCGTGCGGATGCCGTCGCGCACGATGGCGTGGTCGTCGGCGATGATGACATCGATCGGTCGATCCACACCTGGCGCGCCAGCGTCCATCAGTGCCACCGTAGCGGCTCGGCAGGACTGATCCCGCAACGCTCAGCACATTGGCGAGCCGCCTGAGAGGCGGCTCGGCCGGACTCGCAAGGAACGGCGCAGCGCTCGATTCCGGCGCGGTCAGACGCTAGCGTGGCGGCGTGCCGTCCCTCCTTCAGCCGTCCCGGCTGCGCAGGATCCTCGCCGCCTACACGGTGAACCGGCTGGGCACCTGGATCGGCGTGATCGCGCTGATGCTGGCCGTGTTCGACCGCACCCACAGCGCGATCGCGGTTGCCGCGCTGCTGCTGGCGGGACAGGCCCTGCCCGCGTTCGTCGTGCCGGCACTCATCGCGCGCGTCGAGGCCTCGGGCGGCCGCAGCGAGCTGAGCGGCCTGTACTTCTTCGAGGCGGTGACGACCGCGGCGCTGGCGGTCCTGCTGTGGCACTTCTGGCTACCGGCCGTACTGCTGCTGGCGGCGCTCGACGGGACGGCGGCGCTGGCGGCCAACTCGCTGCTGCGCGCGGAGGTGGCCCGGGCCGCGCGAGATGAGGTGCAGGAGCGACCCGCGGGCTCAGGGCCGTCGGGCGAGAGCCTCGAGCACGAGGTGGAGGTCGCCGAGCGCAAGGCGAATGCGGCGCTGAACATCGCCTTCTCGGCGACCTTTGTGCTCGGTCCCGTGCTCGCCGGCGCTCTGGTGGCCACCGCGGGCGCTCCCGCGGCGCTGTTCATCGACGTCGGCTCGTTCTTGATCTGCGGCGCGCTGCTGACCGACCTGCACCCCCACGTCGAGGAGGCCGAGGGAAACTCTGTCCGCGCCCGCCTGAACGCCGCGTGGAGGCACATCAACGAGGCGCCCATGCTGCGAAGCGTGCTGCTCGCCTACGGCGTGGCGCTTGTGTTTCTGGAGGCCGCCGCGCCGATCGAGGTCACCTACGCGAAGGCGACGCTGCACGCCGGCGACCGCGGCTTCGGGCTGCTCGTTACGACGTGGGGATTCGGCTCGGTCCTGGGGAGCGTCGTCTTCGCGCGGTCGCTCAGGCGATCGCTGGGAGCGATGCTCAGCGTGGGAGCGTTCGCGATCGGTCTGGCCTATCTCGGCTTCGCGGCCGCACCGTCGCTGGCGTTCGCCTGCGTCGCCGCGCTCACGGGCGGCATCGGAAACGGCCTCGAGGTCGCCTCGGTGGTGAGCCTCGTGCAGCGGCTCTCCCCGCAACGGCTATATGGACGAATGATGGGGGCCGTCGAATCGCTCGACGCGCTGTGCCTTGCGCTCGGCCTGGCGCTGGGCGGGGTGCTGACGGCGCTCACCTCGCCGCGGCTGGCGTTCCTGGTCGTGGGGCTGGGCGGCACCGCTACCTCCATCGAGCTGTTCCTTGTCTCCCGGGGGACCCCCCCGCCCGTAGCCGAGGAGCCTCGCCCACCGGCGAGCCCCCAGATCGGAATGCCCGAGACACTGATCACCGCGCGCCCGATCACCGGCGGGCGTCCGGCGGGGTCGGCGGGTGATCCGGCGGAAGACGAAGCGGAGATCCAGCCGGCGCCTCACGCTCCTCAGATTCCCTGAGCGCCCCTCCAGCTCGCCCCTGGGCTGCCTGAACGCACCCCTGACTCGCCCCCAGCCCCGTGAGCGCCCGCTGCTCACGCCTCAGCTTCCCTGAGCAGCCTTAAGCACCTTCAGTCCGACGGCCAATCGGCCGTTAAGGACTACACAGGGGATCACCCAAACCACCTCGCCGCCCGGGCCTTTCGGGCGGTACCCGACATGTTCGCGCCAAAGCTCATCAGATGGACCTTCTGGGCCGCCGAGGTCCTGCTTCTGGCGGGCACCCTGGCCGCGGCCGCGTGGCTGACCCGCCCCGATGAATGGACGCCTGCGCTGCTGACGGCGCTGCTGCTGGGGCTCGCGATCATCGGCGAGTGGTTCACCGTCGAGACTAGCGACGGGATGCTGAGCGCCTCGCTGATCGCGATCGTCCTGGCCATGAGCCTGCTCGGCCCCGCCCCGGCCGCGGCGTGCGGCCTCGCCGCGATGATCCGCCGCTCGGCGATCAGCCGCCTGACGGCGACCGAATGGCTGAACAACCTCTCGACCTTCACAGTGTTCCCGTTTGCCGGGGGCTGGGTGGTGCTCGCGCTGGCGGGTGATGTGCACGACCCGCGCAACTCCCACATGACCCAGAGCGTCGTGTTCGGCCTGATCGTGTTCGCGGCCTTCATCGTGGCGCTCGCCGTCAACCTGCTTCTCGTCGGCATCGATGTGCGACTGGAACAGGGGCGATCGTTCCTGCGCCAGGCGCGCGAGTTCGTGCCGCTGCTCCCGGGAGAGCTCGCGGCGGGCGCGCTCGCGACGATCCTGGCGGTCGCCTACACGAACCTCGGCCTGCCGGTCCTGTTCGGCTCCGTGGCGCTGCTTCTGATCTTCCAGTACCTCACCGTCGCGCTGCTGCGCTCAGAGGACCGCGCAGAGCAGCTCGAAGCGCGCTCCCGACAGCTGGTGGGCCTGCAGCTGGGCGTGCTGCGAACGCTCGTCAGAGCGCTGAAGATGCGCGACCCCACGACCGGCCGCCACGCCTCGGCGGTCGCCTACTACTGCGAGGCGCTCGCGAGGGAGACCGGCTCGGGCGAGGACGTCGGGGAAGTCGTGCGCACGGCCGCACTGCTCCACGACGTCGGCAAGTTCACCTGGCCGGACCGGGTGCTGCACGCGGACGTCGTCGCGGATGAGGACCGCTCGATCGTCGAAAGCCACGCGCAGGAGGGAGCCATACTCGTGGGCGCGCTCGACGGCTACGGGCCGGCGGCCGACGCGATCCTCTACCACCACGAGCGAGTCGACGGCCGCGGCTATCCGGCGGGGCTGATCGGAAACGAGATCCCGCTGGCGTCGCGCATCCTCGCGGTCTGCTGCACCTACGACACGATGACCGCGCGTGCCGGCAGTCGCCAGGCGATGACCCCCGAGGAAGCGATGGCCGAGTTGCGCAACGGCGCGAACAACGGCCAATTCGACCTCGAGCTCGTCGAGAGCTTCGTCGAGATGCTCGGGCGCGAGGATCCGGTCGCATTCGCCCAGAAGGCCCACGACGCGGACTTTGAGACCGAGCTCGAATTCGAGCGGCGCGTGCGCGATATGGCGGAGCCGCGCTCGCCGGACGGCACGACGCGCTCAGGTCAGCCCCACCGCCTGCGAAGCGGCCGCCGCGACTGGCGGGCCGGCGTCGCGGATCTCAAACAGCGGGTGCTCAACAAAGAATGAGAGCGGCCCCGCATGAAGCGGGGCCGCTCTCAAGCCTCATTCATCTGATACGTCTTAGTGTCCTTTGAAGTCGGCCATAGTCTCCATCTCCAGTCCATGCCGCCTGCACAGGCGGCACCTCGATGTCCGTCCATGGCTGCCCTTCCCATCCGTGAGCTATCGCCAGCTCTGCGTAGCTTTAAGGAGGAATATAGCGAGACCCCTCGACATTGTCCAATTTGCGCGGGTTCCTGCAGGAACATTTGCAGGATGATCCGCTGCGGCGCTCAGTTGGTGAGCACCGAGTGCTCACCGGTGCTGTCCACGACCTCCACGGGCACCGAGATGACCGCCCCGCTGAGCGGCGGTTCCAGGATCAGCGTGCCGTCGGCGGCGAGGTGGAGCCAGCCGGGAACGCCCGGGCCGCCCGGTTCGGGCGCCAGGTAGAAGCGGTAGGGCGGCACGCCGCCGGCGGCGCTCAGGTGCTCGACGGTCCTCTGCCCGGCCGGCACCGTACCGAGGGTCAGCGGCCCGGGATGGATGGCGGGGTTGACCAGTTCCGGGTTCGACGCAGCGATGTACAGCGCGATCCTCACGGGGTGCGGCTCGGTGGCCTCCCGCTCGATGACGCTCTGGAAGAACGCGTCGCGCAGCAGCCGCGAGGCGAGCGCCTGCAGGCGCGCCTCGGCGCGGGCGGGGAGAGGAGCCGCGTTGACGCAGGCGTGCACGCGCCGCAGCGCGCGTTCGGGCCGGGGAGGGCGCTGCAGGGCTCCGTTCAGCACCGAGGCCACGCAGCTCTGGGTCGCGCTGGAAAGCAACCGTCGCTGGGCCGCGGCGGTCAGGAACCTCCAGATCACCGCCGCCACCGCAAAGGCGTTGTCGCCGGAGGGGTCGATGTGGATCTCCCGTGCCGCACCGGGCGCCGGGCGGTCGATCGTGAGCGTCACATCCTGCAGCGGCCCCACCAGAAAGGCCGACGGGCCCGCGGTAGGCCTCAGATTGCCGAGGAGCGTCGACAGCGCGCCTTCCAGCGGCCCCGCAAACTTGGACTCGGCGAGGTCGAGGGATGCGCCGCTGACGGTGATCAGCTGTGCATAGGGGCGGTTGTTGGCGATGCTCAGCACCGCCTCGGCCTGGCTCGAGCTGGCCGCGAAGCAGCTCGCCAGCGGGCTCTGGCCTTCCGGCTGCAGGGTGGCGAGGGCGATCCAGGACGGTGTGTGAGCACAACCGCCGGGAATTCCGCGCGGCGCCGGAGCCGACGCCGAGGCGACCGGCGCGAGCGCGACGCTCAGCGACATCGCGCACACGCTCAGCGACATGGCGCACAGCCTGGGCAGCGCGGCGGTCCTCCCGTCCAGTTGCAAGCGGATCGTCTCGTCCCTTCCCATCGCGTCTGTCGCGGCCGAGCGCATCATGGCACGCGGCCGTGAGGAGGGAGCCGGTGGACCAATAGCTGTCAAAACGATGCGGCGCTCAACTTCTCAGAGCTTTCGGCCGAAACATTGGACATGCCCGTATCCAGCCCCCACACCCACACGCCTCCCGCCGAGCGGCTCGTGTTCACGAGCTCGCAGGCAGCCCGCTATCTGGGCGTATCGCTCGCAACGGTCCGACGCTGGACCGACGCCGGCCACATCAGCTGCTACCGGACACCCGGCGGCCAGCGGCGATTCTCCCGTGACCAGCTCGATCACTTCATCACCTCGCTGCACCGCGACGGCCCGAGCGTCCGCTCGGCAATCGGTCGCGAGCGCAGCGCGAGTGTTGCCTGATCAGCTGGCCAGCCGCCCGAACTTCTCCCGCAACCTGCGATAGAAGTTGGAGCCGGGCAGCTGGGCGATCGTGCCGATCTGATCGACGAACCGTGCGTCGATCGTGCCTCCTGCCGGGATGTCGCCCACAGGGCGCCCGTCGACAGCGATGTCGATGGGCTCCCGTGAGCGGTTGTGGATCGTCAGGCGGTCGCCGGGCGCCACGACCAGCGCGCGCGCGGTCAGCGAATGCGGCGCGATGAACGACACGACGAAGCCCTCCACCCCCCATGCCATCACGGGCCCGCCGTTGGCGAGGTTGTAGCCGGTCGAGCCCGCCGGCGTGGCGACCACGAGGCCGTCGCAGCGAACGCTGCCGACGATCTCGTCCTCCAGCGCGTAGGCCAGCTCGGCCACCCGCTCGCCCACCTTGCGGTGGATGGCCACGTCGTTGATCGCCATCCACGCACGGCGCCCCGGCAGCGGCGATCCCTCGGAATCCAGCACGATCGCCGGCAGCTGCAGAAGCTCGAAGTCCCCGCTCAGCGCGCGGCGGATGCCGTCCTCGAGGTCCTGGGGCTCGACCGTCGCCAAAAACCCGATCTCCCCGAAGTTGATCGCGAACACCGGCACCCCGGTCGCCGCATAGCGCTGCAGCGCCGAGAGGATCGTGCCGTCGCCGCCGAGCACCAAGCACAGCTCGACCGAATCCTTGACCGGGGCGTTGACCTCGATTCCCGGCCCGCCCTGCAGGCCGTGCTTGCGCGTCTCCTCCTCATCCAGCCGAAGCGTCACTCCGGCGGCGGCCGCCTGCTCGGCGAGCCGCTCGAGGACGGCCGTCGTGTCCTGGACGCGACGGTGGGTGAAGACGGTGATCTCCCTCATGGCTCGACCTCCCGCGCGAGCTCCTCGAGCCGCTCGGGACTCTGAGCGTCTGCGCCGGCCCCCGCGGCGAGGGCCTCGCCCGAGCGCTCCCCCGGCCGCCCGCCGCGCCGCGCGGGGCCGGTGAGCCAGATGAACGTCTCCTGGTTTCCCTTCGGCCCGGGGAGCCCCGAGGAGTGGTATGAGCGCACCGCCGCGCCCGCCGCGATCGCGGCAACGCCTGCCCCCACGAGCGCCGCCCGCCGATCCGCCGGCTCGCGCACGACGCCGCCTTTGCCGACCCTTCCCCGGCCGACCTCGAACTGCGGCTTGACCAGCGCGAGCACGTCGTAGTCCTCAGCCAGGCAGCCGAGCACCGCCCCGAGCACCTTCGAGAGCGAGATGAAAGACACGTCGATCGTCGCCAGATCCGGCGGTCCCGCCGCTGCGTCGCGGCGGCGCGCCAACAGCTGCGGGGAGAGCGCTCGGGCGTTGGTGCGCTCCATCAGCGTGACGCGCGGATCCGTGCGCAGGCTCCAGGCGAGCGTGCCGTAGCCGACGTCAACGGCGATCACCTCAAGCGCCCCGCGCTGCAGCAGGCAGTCGGTGAAGCCGCCGGTCGAGGCGCCCACGTCGAGCGCGCGCCGGCCCTTCACCGAGAGCCCGGTCTGAGCGAGTGCATTGGCGAGCTTGATGCCGCCGCGGGAGACGAACTCCTGAGGCGCCCTGACGCTGAACTTCTCCTCGACGTCGACGAGCTCTCCGGGCTTGAGCGCCCGGCGCTCCCCCGGCCCGACGAGCACCTCGCCGGCCATCACCGATGCGGCCGCGCGGCTGCGCGAGGGAAACAGGCCGCGCTCAGCCAGCACAGTGTCGAGACGCCGCTTGGAGCCCGCCTTGCCCATCCTCGCCAAACCCTTGCATAAGGGTGCCCCGGACGCCTTACCCAGATCCGCCGCGCACGCCGTCACCGCGGCACTCGCCCGTCGGCGCCGCGCACCCGGGACGCTCTGTGATCGATGTCACACAGCGGCGCGGCGCTCCCGGGCACCATGATTAACTGGAAGCAGAGCATATTTCTCCTCCTGCATTCCTCCTCCCGAAACGGCCCGCTCCCCCAAGCGGGCCGTTTCCTTTAATCCCGCCGCAACAGGCGTCGCCGCGCCCGGTCGCTCCTCGTGGCGCTATGCGCCTGCGATTGGCAGCGCGGCCGTGCGAGACCCTGCGCTGCGGGGCCCGGCGATGCGGCGCCTGCGCTCGTGCTCATCCTCGGAGATGGCCGCCAGAACCCGCTCTGCGATGCGCTTTCCGGTGAAGCCGACCTCCTCGTGCAGCAGCGCGGGCTTGCCGTGCGTGACATACCGATCGGGCAGCCCGACCCTGATGATTCGAATTCCGCCGGCCCCCGTACCGGTGTCGTTCAGCGTCTCCCAGACAGCCGATCCGAACCCGCCGGCGAGCACTCCCTCCTCGATCGTTACGAGCAGATCGTGCTCGGCCGCCAGCTGCGCCATCAGGCCCGCGTCTATGGGCTTGGCAAAGCGCGCATCGACGACCGTCACGGAGATGTCGAGCGCGGCCAGCTCCTCGGCGGCCTCGAGGGCCTTGCCGACGCCGCTTCCGTAGCCGATCAGCGCCACGCGCCGTCCGGGGGAGCCGGGCGCATCGCCCTGTTTGAGGATCTCGCCCGTTCCTATCGGGATCGCCTTGGCCCTGCCCGGCAGCGCCACGCCGGTGCCCTCCCCGCGGGGATAGCGCAGTGCGATCGGGCCGTCGTCATAGGACAGGGCCGTGCGCAGCATGTGCACGAGCATGGCCTCATCGCGCGGGGCCATCAGCACGATGTTCGGCAGGCATCGCAGATAGGAGATGTCGAACGCTCCGTGGTGGGTCGGCCCGTCGTCACCCACCAGCCCGGCGCGATCCATGGCGAAGACCACGTTCAGCTTCTGCAGGCACACGTCGTGCACGATCTGGTCATACGCGCGCTGCAGGAAGGTCGAATAGATCGCCGCGACCGGCTTTGCCCCCTCGAGCGCCAGCCCGGCGGCGAACAGGATCGCCTGCTGCTCGGCGATCCCCACGTCGAAGTAGCGGTCGGGCATCGCCTTCTGCAGGATGCTCAGCCCCGTGCCGGAGTTCATCGCGGCCGTGATCCCCACCACGCGCTCGTCGCGTTCGCATTCCTGCAGAAGCGCCTCGCCGAACACCTGGGTGTACTGCGGCGGCGGCTTGGCCGGCGCGCCCTTGAGCGGCCTTCGCGGGGTGCGTGGGAGAGCCGTTCAGGATCGAGTTGGGCTTCGCGGCGTGCCACTTCTCCATGCCCTCAAGGCCCCCCTCCTCGGCCGGGGCGAAGCCCTTGCCCTTGACCGTCGCGATGTGCACGACGACCGGTCGTTCGGCCGCCAGCGCCTCTTTCAGCGCCTCGCGCAGCGCCTTGACGTCGTGACCGTCGATCACGCCCATGTAGGCCCAATCGAGCTCCTCCCACCAGAGCCCCGGCGCCCAGAACGCCTTGATCGACTCCTTCAGGTGGGGGCCCAGCCGCTCGAATGCCGCGCCGATCCCGCCGGGCAGCCGCACCAGACCTCCCTCGACGCCGGCGCGGGCGTGCCACAGCTTGGGATTGAGCCTGACCCGGTTGAAGTAGCGCGACAGGGCGCCCACGTTCGGGGCGATCGACATGCCGTTGTCGTTCAGCACGACCACGATCGGGGTTCCCAGGCCGCCCGCCTGACCGATCGCCTCGAACGCCACCCCGCCGGTCATCGCCCCGTCGCCGATCACCGCCACGACCTTGCCTTCCTGCTCGGTGCCGTTGTGCTGCATGCCCTCCTTGATGCCCACCGCATAGCCGATCGAGGTGGACGCGTGACCGGCACCCATGATGTCGTGCGGTGACTCGCCGATCGAGCAGAACGGCGCGAGGCCCCTGTACTGGCGGATCGTCGCCAGCTGATCGCGCCGGCCCGTGAGGACCTTGTGCGGGTAGGCCTGATGCCCGACGTCCCAGAGGATCTTGTCCTTCGGGCTTTCGAGCACCGAGTGCAGTGCCACCGCCAGCTCGCAGGTGCCGAGGTTTGCCCCGAAGTGCCCGCCGATCTCGCCGACCGTGTCGATGATGTGCTCGCGCACCTCCTGCGCGAGCGCCGCGAGCTCGTCCTCGGACAGGGACTCGAGGTCCTCCGGGCCGTCTATGTGCTCGAGCAGGCTCATGATGTGCGGGTGTAGATGAAGTCGGCTATCTGCTCGAGCTCGCCCGTGACGCCGGCGGGTGCCTGCGGGGCATGTGCGGATCTCAAACGCTGCGCGTCGGCAAGGGCCTCGCGGGCCGTCCGGTGGGACTCGGCCGCCAGCTCCCGTGCTCGATCCATTCCGAACTCGCTCACGTACGTACGCTTGCCATGACGCTCATCGCTGCCTCGAGGCTTTCCAAGTTCATCGTCGGTACCTGTCACGTCAAGTATGTCGTCAACGATCTGGAACAGCACGCCCAGCTCGGCGGCGAAACGTCGCAGCGGGATTGTCGCAGGTGCATCCTCGATCCCACCCAACAGTAGTACGCACAGCACCGACGCGCCGATCAGCCTGCCCGTCTTCAGCTCGTGCAGCCGCCGCAGCGCGGCGCCCCCGGGTGGCAGCGGATGCTTGATGTCGGCGTACTGGCCGCCCACCATCCCGTTCACGCCGGTCGCGGCGGCGAGCTCCGCGGCCGCTGCCAGCACCCGCTCGGGCGCCGCGCGCTGATGCGTCAGCAGATGGCGGAACGCCTCGGCGTACAGCCCGTCGCCGGCGAGAATCGCAACGCCCTCGCCGAACTTCACGTGACAGGTCGGCGCTCCGCGGCGCAGCTCGTCGTCGTCCATCGCCGGTAGGTCGTCGTGGATCAGCGAATAGGTGTGGATGAGCTCGATCGCCCCCGCGAGCGGTAGAACGACCTCCTGCTGCAGCCCCACGGCCCGCGCGGTCGCCAGCGCGAGCACGGGGCGGATGCGCTTGCCTCCGGCGAGCAGCGAATAGCGCATGGCCTCGTCGAGGCCCGCCGTCAGCGCCTCCTCGGAGAAGCGCATCATGCGCAGGTGGCGCTCGACCTCCTCGCGCAGGTTCTCCGGGTATGTGGCGCTCACAGCGAGAGTGCCCTACAGAAGTGTGTCCTGTCCGGGCGCCGGCGCGGAGGCCTCCGCGCGGGTGAGCTCTTCGAGCTCAGCGGCCGCCTGGGCGGCGAGCGTCGCGCAGTCCTCGACCACCGTCGCCGCGGCGTCGGGCGAGCACTCGCCCGAGCGAAGCTGCTCGGCTGCACGCTCCATGCGCGCGATCAGATCGTCCAACTGCTCGAAGCTGCTCATGGGATCTGAGCATTCTCGCGCACCTCGCGCAACGCTGCGCCCAGCACTCCGTTCACGAACCCGGGAGCGTCCGCGCCGCAGAACTTCTTGGCGCTTTCGACCGCCTCCTCGATCGCGCCCTCGGCGGGTATCGGCGTCTCCGAGGGCGCCGCGTCGGGGTGCAGCATCTCAAGCAGCGCCACCCGCATGATGCTCCGCTCGAGCGGTTGGATCCGCTCCGCCGACCACCCGTGCGCGTGGCGGTCGATGACCTCGTCGAGCTCCTGCGCGCGCTCGGCCGCCGCCAGCGCCAGCGAGCGCGCGAACAGCGAGTCGCGCGGCGCGAACACCTCGGCCAGGGGCCGGCCGGTGAGATCGTGCTGGTAGAGCGCGATCACCGCGGCCCTGCGCTGCTCGGAGCGGCGCATCCTAGGCGCGTGCGACGTAGTCGCCGGAGCGCGTGTCCACGCGGATCCGCTGGCCCTCTTCGACGAACAGCGGCACCTGGACGACCGCGCCGGTCTCGAGCGTCGCGGGCTTGGTGCCGCCGCTTGAGACCGAGTCGCCGCGCATGCCCGGGTCGGTCTGGGTAACCTCGAGATCGACAGCGCTCCCCAGCTGCACCTCTGCCGGCTTCTCGTCGATGAACAGCACCTCGACCTCGCTGCTCGGCTTGCACCAGCGCAGGGCGTCCTGCACGGCGCTCTCGGGGACCGCGATCTGCTCGAAGGACTCGGTGTCCATGAAATGCGCCTCGCTCCCGTCCGCATACAGGAACTGCATCTTCCTGGACTCCGTGTGCACCGAGCGAAACTTCTCCCCTGCCCTGAACGTCCGGTCGATCACGTTGCCGTCGAGCGCCCTGCGCAGCTTCGTGCGCACGAACGCACCGCCCTTTCCCGGCTTCACGTGCTGGAAGTCGAGGATCTTGAAGACCGTCCCGTCGACCTCGATGTGGTTTCCGTTCTTGAACTGGTTGGTGCTGAGAGCCACATTTCCTACCTTGATCGATATCCCTAGCCGGCGCGCCCCTGCCCCTGGGCGCCGCCCTTGCGATGGCCGAGCCGGCCGCGGCCTCGCGCGGCTGCGGCTCGCCGCAGGTGCACGAAGAGGCTAGCGCCCGGCGAGCAGAGTACCGCTGCAGCTCGATCGCCTGGTGGGAGCGGGCGACTCAAGCAACGCGGCGCTGACGCCGATGTGGAGCTATGCGGCGAGTTGCACGCGAGAACGCGCTGTGCGCGTTCATGGCGGGCGCCGGCTGCGCGACGATGGCGTGGCTCGGGCTGTACGGCTTCGCCTGGAACGACTACGACACCGAGGCGCGCGGAGCCTTCGAAGCGCTCGCGCGCGGCCACCTGCTCGAATTCCTGCGGCTCGCGCCCGCCTACGGCGGCACGCTCGTCGAGCGGGCTCCGTTCGCGCTGCTGCCCGGGCTGTGGGGCGGCGGCCAGCTCGCCATCTACCGCATGGTCGCGCTGCCGTGCCTGCTGGCCACGGCGGTGCTCGGCGTGTGGCTCGTGGCCCGCATGCGCTCGCAGGGGCGCTCGAGGCTCGCCCGTGCCCTGACGCTCGGGGTGTGCGTGGCCAACCCGCTCACCCTGCGTGCGCTCGAACTCGGCCATCCCGAGGAGCTCTTGGGTGGCTGCCTGTGCGTGGCGGCCGTGCTGATCGCATCAGGGCGTCCGGCCGGTCGCGCTCGCGCGCTGTGGGCGGGCGTGGTTCTGGGACTGGCGATCGCCAACAAGGAGTGGGCCCTGCTGGCGGTCGGGCCGGTGCTGCTGGCGCTGGGCGCCGGGCATAGGCGGTGGTGTTTGCTGGCCGCCGCGGCGCTCAGCGCAGCGATCCTCGGGCCGCTTGTGCTGGTGGGGTCGAGCGGCTTTCTGGCGAGCACGCGCGCGGTCGCCTCGGCGCCGTCTGCGATCTTCCAGCCCTGGCAGGTGTGGTGGTTCTTCGGCCACCACGGCGCACTCGTGCACGGTCTGTTCGGCACACCCAAGCCGGGCTACCGAACGCCTCCGGCGTGGACCGGCGTCGTCAGCCACCCGCTGATCCTCGGGGTGGGGCTCCTCTTGCCGGCAGCCCTGTGGCTTCAGCGGCGCCTGGCGCGCCCGGCGGCCGTGCGCCGCCTCGTGCCCGCGGCCGGGACGGGGGCGGGTGCGGGCGCGGGCGCCTTCTCCAGGCGCGATGCGCTGCTCGCGCTCGCGCTGCTGTTGCTGCTGCGCTGCGTGCTCGACACCTGGGACGCCGTGTACTACCCGATCCCGTTCGTCCTCGCCGTGCTTGCCTGGGAGGTCCTCGGCCCCGCCGAGCGGCTGCCGCTGCTCGCGCTGTGCAGCACGGTGCTTGCGTGGATCAGCTTCCAATGGCTGGGAGCCCATGCCTCCGCCGACGCCCAGGCGGCGTTCTTCCTGGCGTGGACGTTGCCTCTGGCCACCGTGCTCTGCGCGACCCTCTTCAGGCTGGACCGCGCGCAGCGCACTGAGCGCTCGTGGATCCTGTGGTCGGTCCGCGGTCAGGAGATGACCGTCAGCGCCTTGGACAGGCTCGTCAGGACCGCCGGGGGCCCGTCCGTGACGACGAGGAGATCCTCGATGCGGACGCCGAGGCGACCGGGCAGGTAGACGCCGGGCTCGACGGTCACCACGTTGCCGGCCTGCAGCGGCTCCTCGCCGGCCGTGCGCGACAGCCGCGGGCCCTCGTGAATCTCCATGCCGACGCCGTGCCCGAGGCCGTGGCCGAAGTTCTCGCCAAAACCGGCCTGTTCGATGACCGCGCGCGCCACGCCGTCCAGCTCACGACCGGTGGGCCCCGCCCGCACGGCCGCCAGCGCCTGTTCCTGAGCTGTGAGCACTAGCGCGTAGACCTCACGTGCCTGCGCGGAGATCCCCTCGCCGGTCGCGTACGTGCGAGTGCAGTCCGAGCAATAGCCCTCGTGGCGGGCCCCCCAGTCGATCGTCAGCAGCACGTCGGGCGGGATCTTCTCCTCGCGCGGTTCGGCGTGCGGCAGAGCGCCGTGCGCCCCCGCGGCGACGATCGGCGGAAAGCTCGGAGCCTCGGCGCCCAGGCGGCGCATGCGCAGCTCGAGCTCGATCGCGACGTCGCGCTCGGTGCGGCCGACGACGCCCTCTTGAAGCACGCTCCGAAGCGCCTCATCGGCGAGCTCGGAGGCCGCGCGAATGCGCGCTAGCTCGCCGGCGTCCTTGACGGCCCGCAACCGCTCGACCGCGCCCGCGCAGGGGACGAGCTCCCACGCCTCTCCCAGCGAGCTCGGCGAGGCGCGTGTGCTGGGCGACCGTGAGAGTCGCCTCGTCGAAGCCGAACCTCCCGCCGGCGTCGGGCAGCGATGAGCGGCGATGGCCTCGAGCAGGTCGCCGGCTGACGATCTCGCGCTCGAACGCCCCCGGCACCTGCTCCGCGGACTGGGTGGCGTAGCGGAAATCGGTGAGGAACCGGTGCCGGGCGCCCTTGGATTCATTCGCCGCAGCTGCCGCGATCAGCGCGAGCGCATGCGTGCCGGTGAAGCCCGTCAGGTAGCAGACGTTGACGGGCGTTCCGACGAGCAGCACGTCGACGCTCGGCTTCGCGCAGCTCGCGGGCGAGGCGCTCGGCGCGCTCGGCGGCGCCGGACTCCGTGACGGCGCGCGTCACGAGCCGCCCCGATCGAGCTCCTCGCGCAGTCGCGCCAGCGCCTCTCGATAACCGTCGGGACCGCGCCCGGAGATGGACTGCAAAGCAGAGGTCGCGGATGACCGACAACCGCCGCCAGGGCTCGCGGGCCTCGACGTCTGAGAGGTGGATCTCGAGCGCCGGCAGCGCGGCGATCTCGAGCGCGTCGCGGATCGCCCAGGCGTAGTGCGTCCACGCTGCCAGGGTTCAACAGGATCGCGTCGGCGTGTCCGTCAAGGCCATGCAGATGCTCGACGAATGCGCCCTCGTGATTGGTCTGGAAGAAGCGGGTCTCAAGCGAGAGCTCGCGGGCGTCCCGTTCGATCTGCCGCTCGAGCTGCGGCAGCGTGAGGCTCCCGTAGAGCAGCGGATCGCGACGGCCGAGCTGGTCGAGGTTGACCCCGTGCATGACCTCCACGCGGTAGCGCACGACGCTCACGCCGCGAGCTCCGCAACGGCGGCCCGCACCTCATCGGCCGGCACCTCGCAGCCGATCCTCACCTCGCCCGGGCCGTGCGACGAGCACGAACGGCACCTCAGAGCCCGTGCGCTTCTTGTCATTGACGGCGGCGCGAAGCACCTCGTCCACCCCGCACCCCCTCGAAGAGGACCGGCAGGCCTCGCTCGAGCAGCATCTCGCGCACCTGCGCGCGCAGGTGCGTCGAGCCCCGACAGGCGCAGCGCGCGCCAGCAGCCCCAGGCCGACCGCCTCGCCGTGGCGGTAGCGGCGATAGCCGGTTGCCGCCTCGATCGCGTGCCCGATCGGTGTGCCCGAGGTTCAGCAGCTGACGGCGGCCTGCGTCGCGCTCATCGGCCGCGACGACCGCGAGCTTCGTGCGCGCACAGTCGAGAATCACGTCCTCGTCGACCTCGGCACCTTCGGCCACTCGCTCCCACAGTGCCCCGCCGGCGATCAGCGCGGTCTTCAGCACCTCGACCCAGCCGGCCGCGAGCTCGCCGGAGGGCAGCGTCGCGAGCGTGTCTGGATCGACGAGCACCCCCGCCGGCTGGTGGTATGCGCCGACGTAGTTCTTCGCTTCCGGCAGATCGACTCCGGTCTTGCCGCCATAGGCGGAGTCGACCTGCGCGAGCAGCGTCGTGGGAATCTGCACGACGGGCACGCCCCGCTGGTAGGTGGCGGCGCAGAACCCCGCCAGGTCGCCGACGACGCCTCCGCCGAGCGCCACCACGTGATCGGCCCGGGTCATGCCCGCGGCGAGCAGCGCGCGCCAGACGCGCTCGGCGCTCAGGAGGGTCTTGTGCTCCTCACCGGGGGCGATCGCGAGCGTTCCCTTCACGTCGGCCAGGCGCTCGCCGTACAGAGCCCAGACGGTCTCGTCAGTCACGCAGAACGGCTCAGAGACCGACCGGTCGAGCGGCCACAGCTCGCGCAGCTCCGGCGCCGTTGCGCGCAGCAGGCGCCGGCCGATCAGCACCGGATAGTCGCCTGACTCAGAGCTCGCCCACAAAAGACGCGTCCCCGCGGGGGCGAGAGACAGCGCGCGCAGGGCATCCAGCACGCGCGCGGCCGTGCCCGGTCAAGCGTCGGCAGGACGGCATCGGCAAGCCCCTCATACAGGGCCCTGCGATCGGAGTACAGCGCCCTGAACGACTCCCACTCGCGGGCCAGCGGTCGCTCGCCGGCGCCGTCCTGCGCCTGGATCCGCGCCCACGCGACCACCGGGTCCACGTCGAGCAGAACCGTCAGATGGGGCTCGAGTGCGCGACGAACGCGCTCAGAGCCGACGCTGCCCCCGCCGAGGGCGATCACGCTGCCGGGTGCGGCCTCAGCGAGAAGGGCGCACACGAGCTCCTCCTCGGCGGCGCGAAACGACGTCTCGCCGTGCAGCTCGAAGGCTCGCGCCGGGGGATGGCCGAGACGCTCTGAGAGCAGCTCATCGCTGTCCACTGCAGCGACACCCAGAGCCTCGGCCAGCTCGGTGGCGACGGTCGACTTGCCCGCGCCCATGAAGCCGATCAGCACGAGCGCCCGCCGCGGCGCCGGCGCTAGGCCTGCCATCCGATCCGCTCCTCATAGGCGCGGACGGCCTCAAGGACGTCGTCGATGTGGTCGCCGCCGAACTTGCTTCGGTAGGCGTCGGCGAGGATGAGCGCGACCATCGCCTCCGCGACCACGCCGGCGGCCGGCACCGTGCAGGAGTCGGTGCGCTCGCGCAGCGCCTGGGCGGGCTCGTGCGTCTCGATATCGACGGAGCGAAGTGGCTTGGTGAGGGTGGGCAGCGGCTTCATGGCGCCACGCACGATCAGCGGGCAGCCTGTCGTCATGCCCCCCTCAAGGCCCCCGGCGCGGTTCGTCGTGCGGTGGTAGCCGAGCGCGGGCGAGAAGAAGATCTCGTCATGGGCCTCGGAGCCCGGCAGGCCGGCGATCGTGAAACCGTCGCCGACCGCGAACCCCTTGATCGCCTGAATCGAGCAGATCGCCATCGCCAGGCGCCCGTCCAGGCGCTCCTCCCAGGAGACGTGCGAGCCGAGCCCCGGCACCAGGCCGAACGCCTGCACCTCAAAGACGCCCCCCAGCGACTCGTTGGCCTTGCGCAGCGTGTCGATCTCGCGCACCATCTGGCGGCTCGCCTCCTCGTCCAGGCAGCGCACCGGCGAGCTGTCGACCTGCGCGAAGTCCTCTGCGGCCAGCTGGCGCTCCCGCGCCGGTGCGTGCACGGAGGCGATCTGCAGCACGTGCGAATGCACGACGACGCCGAGCGCACCCAGGAACGCCTTGCACAACCCTCCGCCGGCGACGCGGGCAGCGGTCTCGCGGGCCGAGGCCCGCTCGAGGATGTTGCGCACGTCCGACTGCTTGTACTTCTGGGCGCCCACGAGGTCGGCGTGCCCTGGGCGGGGGAGATGTACCTCGGCGGCCGCCTCGGCGACCGGCCAAGGGCTCATACGCTCCTCCCAGTTGGCGTAGTCGCGGTTGGCAACCTGCAGTGCGATCGGGCCGCCCAGCGTGCGGCCGTGGCGAATGCCCCCGGTGACCTCGGCCGTGTCGCGCTCGATCTTCATCCGCCCGCCGCGGCCGTGGCCGAGCTGGCGGCGGGCCATGTCGCGGTTCAGATCCTCCGGGCGCACCTCAAGGCCGGCGGGCAGCCCCTCGACGATGCACGTGAGGCCGGGACCGTGCGACTCGCCGGCGGTTATGAGACGGAGCGCCACGCTCCAAGCTTATTTGCTGGGAACTCAGTGCCCGTGGCGCGGGCGTCGCACAGCCACGTGGGCGCGGGGCGCCGAAGCGGGCTGGCCGGTGGGCACAAGCACGCCTTCGCCGGGCGAGTAGGCAAGGCCGGACAGCGTCGTGATGCCGTCGCGCTCGAGCACTTCGCGCCCGGCCTTCGACGCACTCGCGGCGGAGGCGACGTTGGCACGAGCCGCGGCGGCGGAGCTCACTGTCTTGGTGATCCTGAGGATTGAGGTGACCCTCAGTTCGTAGGTCACGGGGCTGCCATTCGCTTCGATGGCTTCGAGCGTCTCGCTCTGCCCGACCTGCAGGCGTATGGCCTGGCACTGTGTCGGGCTCGGCAGGCAGGTGGCGTCCCCGTGCAGGATCGACTCGCCGGTGAGCGTGAACACCGCTTCCAGCTTGCTGTGCTTGACGGCGCCCGAGTACACGAGCTGAGCGTTGCTCTTGTCCGGCAGAGGTTCGTCGAGTGCCATGTCAGAGTAGGTTTTCAGCTGCGCGGGTTCGGCAGGCGCGCCGATGATGGAAGGCGCCGGCAGGACGCCGAACTGTGCCGTCACCTCGAAGCGGGTGGTGACCTTCGGATGTGCCGGCGTCGTCGGTTTCGTGGTCGCGGGCGGAGTCGTGGAGGCGACCGGGGTGGATGAGCCCGACACCGTGGAAGCGCTTGTCGTCGGGGTGGACGGCGTCGCGGCCGGGGTCGAGGTCGAGGCGGCCGTCGCGGGCTTGGCCAGCGGCGTGAACGGGTTGCGCAGTGACCCGCCGCGCTGGTGAGCGCCACCGCCGGTGGTCTCGGTCACGGGTTCTTCTGCGTTCAACGTGGTCTGGCTGATCGAGATGCCGCCGGCGGCCGCGCTGAGCGGCGCCGTCGGGGCCGGGGCGTTCACGCTCGCGCCGCCGCCACCGACGACGGTGTAGGCGATGGCGGCCAGCAGTGCGACCGAGAGCACGAGCAGGACCAGGCGCAGGCGCACGTCGAGCAGGTCGTCCTTGACAGAGCTCAGGAAGGCGTTCATGGGGTCACCCGGGCGATCGCGGGAGCGGTTGGCGAGCTGGGTGAAGTGGACGTCGAGGCGGGGGTCGCGGCCGGGGTCGAGGTGGCGCCCGAGGGCGCACCCGTGGTCGCCCCCGCCGTGAGGCCCTGGCTGGCAGGCAGCACGTAGGCGGTCGCCGTGACGGTGCCGACAGCTGTTCAGTGCCGCTCTTGGCGGAGCTCTTTTCGGTCGAGGTGGTCGACGGGGACAGCTTCACGCTCTGGATCGTCAGCAGGCGGCCGTTGACCGCAAGGTGGCCGTTGGCTGTACGCACGGTCGAGCTGTCGAGCTGCTCGAACAGGTGGTAGAGGTCCGAGAAGCTTCCGTTGAAGACGAAGGTGAAGGGCATCTGACTGAAGCCGCTGGCTGCCGATGAGGCCGACGCGGACGCGGCGGGCGCCGCCGCGGCACTCGCTGCCGAGGTGCTCGAGCCGCCCGTCCCGACTCGCGGTGATCGAGGAGAATTCGACGTTCCTATCATTGGTCGCCTGCGCGATCTGGTAGATCAGCGACGGCACTTCCTGGGTGGGCGGCACCGCTTTGCCCAGCCTGACGATGGACGCGTAGGCGGTCGCGTACTGCGTCTGCGCAGTGCGAGCGTTCGCGACCTGGCCCTGGGCGGTCGCGAGCTGTGCGCTCGCCGCACTGACCTGCGTGCTGAGCTTCGCGGCCTTCTTGCGCTCGGGTGAGACGACGAGCAGCCATGCCGCGCCGAGCATCAACGAAAACCGCAATTCCAATGACGACCATGCGGTCGCGCCCGGTCATCCTGCGGCTCCTGTCTGTGCGGCGGGTGTCACGGTCACGGCGGGCGTCGCCGTCGTGGCGGGCGTGGTGGTCGTGGCCGGAAGCGGGTCGAAGTCGATCGTCACGTTGAACGCGGGGTCGGTGCCGGCGCACCCGCCGCTTGAACCGGCGCCGGCGCCTGCGCTCGGTTTGGTTGAGCTCTGCAGCGAAACGCTGCTGACTCCGTCCATCAGGCGCAGGCGGTTGAGCGTCTGGGCGACCTCGGACTGGCTGCGTGGCACAGCCGCTGAGGGTGAACACCGGGACGCTGCCCGGCGGGGTGGCCGAGGTCACCGTGGCGGCGCTCGCCGCGGTCGAGGAGGAGGAGGAGGAGGAGGAGGAGGAGGAGGATGGGCCCGCCGATCCGACGGTGCCGCTCAGCGAGGTGATCGACGCGTCGTTCGGGAGCACGCGGCCGAGTTCGTGGAAGGCGTAGGCCCAGTCAAAACGCGACTGTGCGAGCTCGGAGACCGCCTGCACACGCTGTTCGCGCATCGCCAGGAAGCTCGTGTACGGCGCCAGCTGCGCGGCCATCGCCTGGGCCTGCTGGGTCTGGGTGACCAGCGCAGCGGCCTTCACGCGGCGGCTCGAGATCTCATGACGGGCTGTGCCGTAGAGCAGGGCCATTCCCGCGAACCCGGCCAGCAGGACGAGGACGGCGTAGGCGCCGCCTTCCGAGCGGCCGGCGGCGGGGCCTGAGCCGCTCCGCTGATCGACCGGTACGAGGTTGACGGCCCTCACCGGTGCACCTCGCTCGTTGCCAGGCCCGCGGCAATCGCCAGGCGGTGCATGGAAGCCTTCTCAACCGAGCCGCCGTCGGTCAGCCCGACGGTCTGGCTCGCGCACCTCGAGCCCGAGATGGGCCTCGAGGGCCTCGGCAAAACCGGGAAGATCGAGCGCCGAGCCGCTCAGCACGACATGCGAGACCTCGCCCCCACCCTCCTGTGAGCGGTGAAAGTCGAGCGAGTTGCGCACCTCTCCGGAGATCTCACGAACGCCGTTCTCAAGCACCCGGCGGGCATCGGCGTCGTCCTCGGCCCTGTCGACCGAAGCCGGCGGCGCCTCCGGCGCGGGCTCGTCCCCAAATGAGGACATCTCGGAAAAGCTCATGGCGCCTTCGATCGCGTCGTGATCCTCGAAGGAGCCCGGCGACTGCTCGCCGCTCGCAGCGACGTCGAGCTGCTCGGCTCCCTCGGGCGCGGCCTCCTCGGGCAGCGCCTCCTCGGAGGTCAGCCATTCAGGCACGACGTCCTGGGGTGCGATCTCTTCAGGTGTGAGCGCGATCTGCTCGACGGGCGCGGGCCTCGTGAGGTCGACCGCGGCGAGCAGGGCGCGCGCATCCGTCAGGGGAATGCCGCGCCGCTCGGCGAGCTCGCCGGCCATCCCCTCAAGACCGCCACCCACGACGCGGGTGAAGCGGCAGACGAGGCCCTCGGCAATGGCCAGGTTCGTCAGCCCGTCCACGTTCAGATAGACGACCCGGCTGACGTGCTCGGACTGGGGGTCGATGTCGGGCTGGTAGAGCGAGCGGATCAGGGCGAAGGCCGAAAGGTCTATGCCGACGGGCTGCAGTCCCGCGCCGCGAACCGCGGCCAGCAGATGTTCGATCATGTCGCGCTGGGCGGCGACGAGCACCACATGCTGGCGCGGGCCGGCCGGCGTGTCGACGATGCCCAGCGGGTGGAAATCGAGGACGGCGTTGCTGAGCGGCATCGGCACCTGGTCCTGGGCCTGAAACTGGACCGCAGCGGCCAGCTCCTTGCGATCGGTCATCGGTGGCAGCTCGAGCGTGCGCATGACGGTGCGCTGGTTGGCGACCCCTACGCGCACGCGCTTGGTCAGCCGCTCGTTGCTGAACAGCTCGCGCAGTACCCGGCTGAGGTCGCCCTCATCGACCACCTCGCCCTCACGGACGGCGTCGGCGGGGAGCGGCAGCACGGCGGCGCGCTCGGCGACTATCGAGCCGTTGACGCGTGCCTGCACGGCCCCCACGAAACCCGGCTGGATGTCGAGCCCCACGACGGCCGGCCCCGAGCGATGACCGAGACCGAGCTTGAGCGAGGGACGCGGCAGCTTCAGCGAAGGATTGGGCAGTTTGTTGGTTAGGTCTGAAAATGAGGGCATGACGCTGAGTCCAGCTGCGGGTCGATGGCTGCCGACACGAGTCCTATCGGCACGAGCCTGCGGGCGCTTGAGCCCCGGATGGGCGAAGGCGGCGAACCCACGAACGCGGCGCGCCGGGCGCCACCGCGCGGGCGCCGTCGGGCCGCGTCAGTGAACGAGGTGGTTGATGTACAGATTGACCAGTGGATCGCCCACGTAGACGGCGATCACGGCCCCGAGCGCGAGGAAGGGGCCGAATGGGACGGCCGTCTTTCGTCCCTCACCGGCCCCCTTGCGGGCGATGATCACCACACCGAGGAAAACCCCCGCGAGCAGCGCAATCAGGATGGCGACGGCGACCGATCTTCCGAGGAAGAGCCCCATCACCGCGGCGAGCTTGACGTCGCCCATGCCCATCCCACCGGGATACGCGAGCGCCGCCACAAGCAGGAAGCCGCCGGCGGCGGCGCCGGCGATCAGGCGTTCGGGCTCGCCGGCCGGGTCGAGCGCCAGACCGATCACCAGGGCGGCCACGGCGCCCAGCGCGGTGAGCCGGTTGGGGATGATGCGGTACTCGAGATCGATCAGCGCGGCCGGGACCATGATCAGGATCAGCCCGACGCCGAGTGCTATTCCAACCGCCGAGCTGTGTGCCAGCACGGCGCCGACGCAGAGCGCGGCGGTGAGCGCCTCGGTCAGCGGGTAGCGGACCGAGATGGAGCTTCCACAGGCGCGACAGTGCCCGCGCAACAGCAGGAAGGAGAGGATCGGGATGTTGTCGTAGGGCTTGACCGACGTGCCGCAGCGAGTGCAGTGCGAGGCCGGCATGATCAGCGACTCGTGGCGAGGCAGCCTGTAGGTGACCACGTTCAGGAACGAGCCGGCGATGGCGCCCAGGACTCCCGCAAAGGTGATGGCCTGCATGTGGACTGATCGGCGCTCGCGGGCCGACGCTTGAGTGCAGACGCAGAGAAGGGCGGCCAATCGGCCGCCCTTCTCTGCTTCACCCCGCCGCCCTGGACTGCTCCAGGACGGGGGGCCTCAAACTGAAGGCGAGTGCCTACCAGCTGCTGTTCTGGCAGCCTCCGCCTTCTGACCCGGTCTTACCTGCCGGGGTGCATTCACGTTTCGTGCTTCCGTTGGCTTCACGCTTGATAGAGAACGTGTGCCCGTCGGTTGCTTCGGCCGTCACTGTGTATTCTTCGTTGTTCGTACCGGCGACCGTCACGGTCTTCAGGCACGCGTTGCTTGTGTTCGGGCAGGAGACGATCGTTTTCTCATATGCCTGGAGTTCGCCGATCGTCATGCCGGCGTAGTTTCCACCGTGGTCGGTCGCGTACGTCTCCGCCGTGGTCTGGGCTGTGCGAGCGAGCTCCTTCGCCGAGGCGTCGGTGGCCTTGCTCTTCTGGCTCAGAAATGACGGAATGGCGATCGCGGCCAGGATGCCGATGATCAGGATAACCACCAGAAGCTCGATAAGGGTAAAACCACCCTCATCTGAGGAGCGCTGGCGCAAACGGTCCAACATGTGAATCCTCCTAGGATTCGTTTACAGGGCGCCAGCCCTTGGTAGTCGCCTCAAGCGGCGATGCGTCCCTCTTGCGAGAGGCGCCGGCTTTGCTACGCACCCTTTCGGACGCTTGCCCTTGGCACCTCGGCACTGGCTTTGTCAGCCGGTGCATCGGCCGATACCCGCGCCGCCTTTAGCGTTGAACGTGACACACTGGACATATGGGCCATGTACTAGACACGGCCCTCCGGCCCCGCCGTTGCGCTGAATCAGCCTGGACACGGGCCGGGCGAGGGCGATTGCGCGCATGTGCTGATTGGGGACCACGGGGCAATGCGTTGAGTGCGGAAATGGAGAGGGACGGCCGCCGGCCGTCCCTCTCCATTCACCGCGTTGAAAGCGTCTACCAGCTGCTGTTCTGGCAGCCTCCGCCTTCTGACCCGGTCTTACCTGCCGGGGTGCATTCACGTTTCGTGCTTCCGTTGGCTTCACGTTTGATAGAGAACGTGTGCCCGTCGGTTGCTTCTGCCGTCACTGTGTATTCTTCGTTGTTCGTACCGGCGACGGTCACGGTCTTCAGGCACGCGTTGCTGCTGTTCGGGCAGGAGATGATCGTTTTCTCATATGCCTGGAGTTCGCCGATCGTCATGCCGGCGTAGTTGCCACCGTGGTCGGTCGCGTACGTCTCCGCCGTGGTCTGGGCTGTGCGAGCAAGCTCCTTCGCCGAGGCGTCGGTGGCCTTGCTCTTCTGGCTCAGAAATGACGGAATGGCGATCGCGGCCAGGATGCCGATGATCAGGATAACCACCAGAAGCTCGATAAGGGTAAAACCACCCTCATCTGAGGAGCGCTGGCGCAAACGGTCCAACATGTGAATCCTCCTAGGATTCGTTTACAGGGCGCCAGCCTTCGATACGTCGCCTCAAAGTGGCGATGCGTCCCTCTTGCGAGAGGCGCCGGCTTTGCGATGCACCCTTTCGGACGCTTGCCATTGGCACCTCGGCACTGGCTTTGTCAGTCCGTGCATCGACCGCAACGCCGCCGGGCTTGAGCGCTGGGGGTGCCCTGGACACATGGGCGCCCGACGCCCCGCGGATAGGCAGATGTCGGATTCGTCGCCGAGGCGCTGCGAGGATGAGCTACGCGGCCGCGTCGCCGGGGGCGTCGCGCGCGGCGCCCGCCGCAGCCTGCTCCTCGAGCCAGCGGGCCTGGGCGTCCACTTCGGGCAGGCGCACACCGCCGCCACCGCACCACGGGCAGGTGACCGTGCTGGGCGTGCCACCGAGGTTCGAGATCACCTGACCGCTGCCCCGGCAGGGCATACACTCCCGCGGCCCGTGAGAGCCCTCTGCTTGATCTTCGCTGCCGTCTGCTTCGCTCGCCACGAGGCGATGAGACTAGCGTTCCGCGCATGAGAACAGCCCGACGACGGCGCCGCGCCGCAACCTGGGAGTTGGCGGTCGTGGCGCTGATAACCGCCGGAGCGGCGGTCCTGCGGCTGCTCCACCTCGGCCAGGTGCCGCCGGATCCCTTCTACGACGCGGCCGTGCGCAGCATGACGCTCTCCTTTCACAACTTCTTCTTCGGCGCGTTCGAGCCCGGTGGGACCGTGTCGATCGACAAGCCCCCCGTCGACCTCTGGCTCCAGGTCGCAAGCGTGAAGCTGTTCGGCTTCACCTCGATGACGCTCAAGCTGCCCGAGGCGCTTGCGGGCATCGCCGCCGTTCCACTCCTGTTCGCCGCCGTTCGACGCGTGTGGAGCGCGCCCGCTGCGATCGCCACGGCGATCGCGATGGCCGTGCTGCCGATCGAGGTGATCACCTCGCGCAGCGACACGATGGACGCGGTGATGATGCTGCTGGTCGTGCTCGCGCTGCTGCTCGTGCTTCGCGCATGCGAGACGGGCCGCAGCGCCTGGCTTCTCGCGGCGGCGGCCGCGCTCGGGCTGGCGTTCGACGTGAAGCTGCTCGAGTCGCTCGTGGCGCTTCCGGGACTCGCGCTGCTCGCCTATCTCGGGATGCCCGGCCTGCGCCGCCGCCGTGTTCTGCAGCTCGGCGCCGCCGCGGCGGTATATGTGGCGGTCGCGCTCGCCTGGCTTACTGCCACGCTGCTGGTTCCAGCGCACGATCGCCCGTATGCGATCGGCTCGACGAACGGCAGCGCGTGGAACGCGGCATTCGTGTTCAACGGCACCGACCGGCTGGGCGGCAAATCGCCCGAACCGACGCAGACCGTCTATGAACCTGGCCACCGCTACCCGGTGGCGACCCAGGCTGAGCGCGATCACATTCCCATCGTTCCCCCATCCCCCACTCGGCTCCTGGCCCGCATCGGCCCGCTGTCGGGCGAGCGGCTGGGACTCGAGCTCCTCGTCGCGCTGCTGCTGGGGATACCGGCGCTCTTCTGGGATGCCCGACGTGGGCCATTGGACGAATCCGGGCACGACGCCGAGGCGCAACCGCCGCCCGGCGAGGATGCGTCGGATACGACGGCGAATGCCCTTACCCGGACGCGGCGTGCGCTCGGCGCCGGGCTCGTGGTGTGGGTGCTCACGGGCATCGCGCTGTTCAGCGACATGGTCCGGCTGCACCCGCGCTACGTCGAGGGTCTCACTCCGGCGGTGGCCGCGATGCTGGGAGTGGGCGTCGCGTGGGCCAGCTCGGCGCGCGGGCGTGCGCGGCTCGCGATGCTCGTCATAACGCTCCTGATCGTGGCCTTCTACGCGGAGCGCCTGCTGTACGGCCGGCCGGCACTGTGGTGGATCGTGCTCGGCGCAGCATTGGGCGCGATCTCGCTCGCGGCCCTGGCTCGCCTTCCGGCGTTCTCCGCGCCGCCGCGTCCCGCGCTGCTCAGCGCGGCGGTGCTCGCGTTGACGCTCGTCGCGGTGCTCGCGATTCCTGTGAGCGTCGACGTGAGGGCCATCCGCGACCGGGTGAGCGATGCCGGCTACGTCGGCGCGCTGCCGGGTGAGGAGCAACAGCATCTGAGCGCATATCTGCTCGCCCATCAGGATGGCGCGCGCGATGAGGTCGCGGCCGAGTCCGCGACCGGCATCGGGTCGCTGATCGTCGAGGACGCGCGCCCCATCGTCGTCCTGACAAGCTACGGCGCGCGCGTCTTTACGACGGTGGCGAAGCTGAAGCTGCTGATCGCCCACGGCGACGTGCGATACGCCTTCTTGAACTCCAACTGCACCCCCCACGATTCGGCCGAGGATGCCGCCTGCTCTGAACCGGCGCGCTGGATCCGGGCTCATGGAACCGACGTCTCGCGCGAGGCGGGTCTCGAGCGCGACAAGGTGCTGTGGCTATTGCCGGGAGTGCCCCGATGAGCGTCGAGCAGCCCTCGCGCCTCGAGGCGCTTGCGCTCGGCGCGCGAGCGGCCGGAAGGGTCGCGCTCGACACCGAGTTCATGGGCGAGGGCCGCTACCGGACGCTTCTGTGCCTCATCCAACTCGCGATCCCGGACGGGGAGGACGGCTCGGAGCGGATCGAGATCGTCGATCCGCTAGCGGAGGATCTCGACGGCGCTCCGCTGGCGTCGATCCTTGAAGATCCCGACGTCCAGATCGTCGTGCACGCCGGCCGTCAGGACATCGCCCTCATGCGCAGGCGCTTTGGCGCGGAGGTGAGAAACGTGTTTGACACACAGGTCGCCGCCGGCTTTGCCGGTATGGGGGCGCAGTCCTCGTATGAGTCGCTGCTGGCGGAGACACTCGGCGTACGCCTGGCCAAGAGCGCCAGCTTCACGCGCTGGGACGCGCGCCCGCTGTCACCAGAGCAGCTTGCCTATGCCCGCGAGGACGTCGTGCACCTGCTTGAGCTGGCAGCCGAGCTCGAGCGCCGCCTGGACGAGCTCGGACGCCTACAGTGGGCCTACGAGGAGTGCGAGCCGCTTGCGCGCTCGAACGACGAGCGCGACCCCGAGGCGATCTTCGCGCGCCTGCCGCGCGTCGGGGGGCTGAGCGCTTCGAGCCGTCCGATCGCGCGGGAGCTGGTCTCCTGGCGTGAGCAGATAGCCACACGCCAGGATCGGCCCGTGCAGAGCATCCTCGGCGATGCGGCGCTGATGGAGATCGCCAAGCGCAAGCCGTCGTCGAAAAGCGAGCTCGAGAGGATTCGCGGCCTCGGCGCGGGCGGCATGCGCAGGCGCGCCGAGGAGCTGCTTGACGCGGTGGCGCGCGCACGCAACCTGCCGCCCGATCCTCCGCCGCCGCGGCTTCGCCCGCCACCGCCCAAGCCCGAGGATGCGGCGCTCGTCGCCCTCGCGGAGGCGCTTCTTCGCACGCGGGCGAGCGAGGCGGGCCTGGCCTATGAGCTGCTCGCAACCCGTTCCGACCTGCAGGCGATCGTCGCCGCCAGCAGGGTTCGCGCCAACGGCGATGGCACCGGCGGCGATGCGCCCGGCCTGCTCGCGGACGTGCGCACCCTACGCGGATGGCGGCGCGAGCTGGCCGGCGAGGAGCTGCTCGAGCTGCTCGATGGGCGCGTATCGCTGTCGGTCGACGCCGAGAAGCTGCAGGTGGCCATTCGATGTGGTGGCGATCCGGCGGTGTCCTGATCTTCCTCGCTGGTGATGGTCGCGGAGTCACAGGGCATAGCTCAGCCCATCAGCGGGTAGCGATGACCGTGCGCCGGGAGGGAGAGTCGATCCTTTCGGTGCCACGCCCCCGGCGACAGCATCCCTCGCGCGGGGGCACCTTCCCTCCCACTCCGGCTCGCCGGGATTATCGTTGACAGATCGGGCGGTTTATGGCTCTACGGAGCCGCGTCGCCTATTCGATGTGATTGTAAACTTCAAACAGAGGCAGATACATCGAAATGACGATGAAGCCGACGATGCTGCCGATCACCAGGATCATCATCGGCTCGAGAATCGAGGTCAGCGCCTTGACCGAGGCTTCGACCTGTTCCTCGTAGAACTCGGCGACCCGGTTGAGCATTGCATCGAGCGCGCCGGTTTCCTCGCCGACGCCGACCATGTGCGTGACCATCGTGGGAAAGACTGGGGCCTGGGCCAGCGGCGCGGCGATCGTACCGCCGCGCTTGACTGAGGCGATCACGCCCTCCATCGCTTCTTCGACCGCGACGTTGCCGCCGGTGCGGCCGGTGATCTCGAGTGCCAGCAGCAGCGGCACTCCGGCGCTCGTCAGCGATGAGAGCGTGCGCGACCAGCGCGCTACCGCCACCTGCTGGACGATCCCGCCGATCTTCATCGGCACGCGCAGGCGGAAATGGTCCCACTGGCGACGCCCCCAGGTGGTTTTCTTCCACTTGATGAAGGCCGCCATGACGAGGCCGGCGACGAGGAACATCAGCCACCAGTAGCCGACGACGAGGTGGGAGAGGTCAACGGAGACCTTGGTGAGGGCCGGCAGTTCCCCCCGAACTGCTTGAAGACACCGACGAACACCGGCACGAGGAAGGCAACCAGCGCCATCATCACGCCGACCGCAAAGAAGATGACCAGCGCCGGATAGACCATCGCCGATTTGATCTGGCGACGCAGGGAGGCGTCCTTCTGAAGCTGGTCGGCGACCCGCATGAGTGCGTCCTCGAGCACACCTCCGGCCTCGCCCGCTCGCGCCATCGCCACGAACAGGGTGCTGAACACCTTGGGGTGGCGCTCCATAGCGTCACTCAGCGCGAGGCCCGCCTCGACGTCCTTGCGCACCGCCACGATGGTTTCCTTTAGAAATTTGCTCTCGGTCTGCTCCTCGAGCACATACAGGGAGCGCAGGATGCTCATCCCCGAGGAGATCATCGTCGAGAGCTGGCGTGAGAAGACCGCCAGCTCGGCGGGCTTGACCCTCTTCAGGAAAGACAGCTCGATCTCACGCGAGGTGTGCTTGTCGGCTACGTCCAGGACGATCAGCCCGCGCGACTTCAGCTGATCGGCGACCGCCTGCTTGGACTCGGCCTCGACTTCACCGCCCGCCTTGGTCCCGGCGAGATCAATGGCCTTGAAGACGTAGGTGCTCATCTGCCCGTGTCCCTATGCGGCCGCGAGCGACGCGGCGCCCAGCAGTCGCCCGAGCTCCTCCGGCGTCGACGAGCGGCCTTCGGCGAGCTTGCGGGTGATCTTGCCCTGGCGCACGAGCGTCGCCAGGGAGGAATCCATCGTCTGCATGCCCGTCGCCGAGCTGGTCTGCAGCACAGAGTAGATCTGGTGCGTCTTACCCTCGCGGATCAGGTTGCGCACGGCCGGGTTCGGCACGAGCACCTCGCACGCCACGACGCGGCCGGAGCCGTCGGCGGTGGGGAGCAGCTGCTGGGTCATGATTCCCTGCAGCGCGACCGACAGCTGCACGCGGACCTGGCCCTGCTGGTGGGCGGGGAACACGTCGATCACGCGGTCGATCGTCTGAGCGCTGTCCTGGGTGTGCAGCGTGGCGAACACCAGGTGGCCGGTCTCCGCAGCGGTCAGCGCGGTTGAGATCGTGTCGAGGTCCCGCATCTCTCCGACCAGGATCACGTCGGGGTCCTCTCGCAGGGCGGCCTTCAGAGCGTCCGCGAAGCTGTGTGCGTCAGAGCCCAGCTCGCGCTGGTTGACCAGGCACTTCTTGTGCGTGTGCAGGAACTCGATCGGGTCCTCGATCGTCATGATGTGCTCCGCGCGCGTGCGGTTGATCTCGTCGATCATCGCCGCGAGCGAGGTCGACTTGCCCGAGCCGGTGGGGCCGGTCACGAGCACGAATCCCCGCGGCCTGCGCGTGAACTCGTGCACGGCTGCCGGCAGCCCGAGATCGTCGATGGAGGTCAGTCCGAAGGGGATCAGGCGGAATGCGGCGCCAATGGCGCCCCGCTGGTAGTAGGCGTTGACTCGAAAGCGCGCGTGGCCGGGGATCGAGTAGGCGAAGTCCAGCTGCCAGTTGGTCTCAAGGCGCTGGCGCTGATCGCCGGTGAGAATCGAGTAGACGATCTCGCGCGTATCGGTCGAGGAGAGCTTCGGGTAATCCTCAAGGGGCGTGAGGCGCCCGCGAACGCGCACGGTCGGATGCGCAGCCGCGCTCAGATGAAGGTCCGAGGCGCGACGGTTGACGACCTCCATCAGCAGATCTGCGAAGTCAATATCCATGCCTCGCCCATCGACAGATCGGCGCGCACCCATTAGCCCGGGTAATCCGCCCTCCTGCCGACTGGACGAACGTATGAATCGGGCGAGCTCGGGCCTACGCGGCGCTGTCCCCGCGCAAAGCGCCGCGCATGACCTCGACGGGCGCCTCTCGGCCGGTCCACAGCTCGAAGCTCACCGCCCCCTGCGCGAGCAGGATCTCGATGCCGTCGATCGTGCGTGCACCCTGTGCAGCGGCGAGCGCGAGCAGCTGAGTGGGCCCATCCGCGCGGTAGACCATGTCCACGACGCAGGGATAGTCAGCCACTCGATCGGCGCTCAACCCGAGCTCGGTGAGCGTGTCGGGCTCCGCGGCCGAGCGCGCGGAGCCGGCGATCGGCGGCTGAGAGGCAGGGGCTTCGTGCCCGGGGGCGCGTGCGGCCCGTTCGAGACCCACCGAGGTGCAGTTGATAAGCAGATCGGCGCGCACGGGAGCGCGGACGGCCCGCACGTCCAGGTCGCGGGCCAGGGCGACGGCACGCTCGGGCGTGCGATTCCAGACCGACACCTCGCGCGCGCCGGCCTGCCGCAGCGCCCACGCCGCGGCGCGCGCGCTGCCCCCCGCCCCCAGGATGAGCACGCGCATCTCGCGCGGCGATCCACCCAGGGCCGCCATCAGGCCGGGGGCATCGGTGTTCTCCGCAGCAATCGTGCCGTCCTCGGCGAACATCAGCGTGTTCGCGGCTCCGATCGCACTCGCGGCCTCGCTCGGCCGGTCGGCCAGCTCGAGTGCCGCCTGCTTGTGCGGGATCGTCACATTGGCACCGACGAAGCCGGATGCTCGCAGTGAGCGCGTCGTCTCGGCGAACAGCTGCGGCGGAACCGGCAGCCGCTGATAGCGCCAGTCGGTCATCCCCAGCGAGCGAAGCGCGGCGTTGTGAATCGCAGGCGAGCGGCTGTGTGCGACCGGCCAGCCGAGTACGCCCAGGCGGGGCATCACTTGCTCTTGCAGGTCGGGGGATGCCCGCCGTTCTTGGCGACCGCCGCCTGGTAGGCGGCGGCGTTGCGTTCGAACTGCGCGAAGGTGGTCGAGAAAACCTGCTCGCCGCAGCCGTCGGCGCCGGCGACGTAGTACAGGTAGGGAACTCGGGCCGGATGCGCGGCGGCTTCGATGGAGGCCATGCCCGGGTTGGAGATCGGTGTCGGAGGTAGACCGGTGTGGGTACGGGTGTTGTACGGAGATTCGATGTGCAGCTGCGCGGTGGTCAGTTCGTGGGTGTAGGTGGCGATCCCCGTCTGCAAGCTCGACCGCGTAATAGATCGTCGCGTCGATTCCCAGCGGCATCCCCTGACGCAGGCGGTTGTAGATGACCGCAGCGATCAGCGGTCTGTCGTGGGCGATGAGCGCCTCGCGCTCGACCATCGAGGCCACGATCAGCAGCTGATAGGGAGTCACGTGCAGGCCTGGCGCGCTGCTGATCTCGCTCGCCCCGAAGCGTTCTTGGAAGGCCAGCAGCTGCTCATTCACGAGCCTGCTGACGTTTGCTCCGGGGTCCATGTCGTAGGTCGCCGGAAACAGAAAGCCTTCGAGATCGTCGGTGTCCGGCGGAGCCCCATAGTGCGCGGGATCGAGTAGCGGCGAGTGTCGCGAGTCGGCCCGGTAGCTGCCGGTCAGACCGGCGGCAGCGGCGATCTGCGCGATCTGCAGGCGGGTCTTCCCCTCGGGGACGACCACCTTCACGACCGGCGCCGAAGCGACTGCCTTTGGGTGGCTTGAGCCGCGCAGGGCGTGCACCAGGGCCAGGGCCACGACGATCACCGCGCCGAGCGCCAGGAGCGCAGCAGCGCGCGCCGGCAGCGACCGGCGGCGGCCGTGTCGCGGTGGATCGCAGGCACGCCAGTCGGTGGGCGTGAACCTCCACCGGGAGCGGGCGGGCGGAGCGGGACCTCCTCGCCGACTGGGGGAAGCGCGATCTCGTCACGCCGGAGTTCGCGCGCTTCGCGCTCGCGCTCTCGCTCTGCTTCGGTGCGTTCGCGCGCCAGCTGTGATCGGTCGTGGCGGGCCAAGGACGTGACCCTAACGTGACCGAGCAGTCAGCCAGCTCTCCAGCAGCAGGGCGGCCGCACGCGAGTCCTCGCTCTCCGTGAAGGGCCGCCTGCATCGCCTGTGCCATGCGCGTCGTGAAGCGCTCGTCGTGCATCTCGACCGGGATCGCGTCGCCGAGCCGCAGCGACAGGCGCTCGCGCAAAGGCCCGCGTCTCACGCGTCTGGTCGGTGTCTGCTCCGCCCAGCGACAGCGGCAGCCCCACCACCACGCGCTCGACCTCGCGCTCGCTGATGAGCTCGCTTGAGCGTCCGCAGCCCGCGTCGTGTGCCCGGGCCGCGCGACGGCTGCGATCGGGGTGACGATCGTGCCGGTCGGGTCGCTGAGCGCGCAGCCGCAGCGCGCGCTGCCGTAGTCAAGTGCGAGCACGCGCATCAGCCTGCAAGCGTCGCCACGATCGCGGCGCGCGCCGTCTCGATCGCCTCCTGAGCTTCTCGGGGTGGCGTCCGCCGGCCTGTGCCATCGTGTCGCGGCCGCCTCCTCCGCCACCCACGATCTCGGCCGCCTGCTTGACGACTGCACCGGCCTTCACCCCCCGCGCGCACGAGCTCGGGTGCGACGCTCGCGACCAGGTGCACCCGGCCATCGGCGGCCGTGCCTATCAGGATCGCCGCGCTGCCGAGACGGCCCTTGAGGCGGTCGGCGAGCCGAGAAGGGCGCCTGGCATCGGCGACGTCGACGGTCGCTGGCGAGCACCTGCGCGCCTGCGATCTCCTCGGCACCCGCGGCGAGCGCTCTCGATGTCCACAGCGCCCGCGCCGTCCGCGCCATCCCTCGCGCCTTCTCCAGCGCCCTGCGCTCGGACTCGCGCGGCGCGCAGCGACCTCGGGCGCCTGCTCTGGCGGGCTGCGCAGCCGTTGCCGCGATCTGCCGAGCAGGCGGTCGTCGCTCGCGCAGCAGCTCACCGCCTCAGGTCCGGTGAGCGCCTCGATGCGTCTGACGTTGGCCGCAGCTGGAGGTCTCGCGAGATGATGCGGAAGGGCCGATTTCGGCGGTGAAACGCACGTGCGTGCCTCCGCATAGCTCGCGCGAGTAGTCGCCGTCGCCGATCTCCACCATGCGCACGACATCCCCGTACTTCTCCCCGAACAGGGCCATCGCGCCGAGCCGCTTGGCCTCTGGGAGCGTGGTCGTGATCGGGCGCACAGGATCGTTGCGGGAGATCCACTCGTTCACGCGATCCTCGACATCCCGCAGCTCCTCGGCGCTCAGGGCCTGGCCATGGCTGAAGTCGAAGCGGAGCTTGTCGGGCCCCACGTATGAGCCCGCCTGGTGGACGTGGCCGCCGAGACGCTCGCGCAGCGCCGCGTGCAGGAGGTGCGTCGCGGTGTGGTTGTACTCGGTTGCACGCCGTGCCGCGCGGTCCACCTGCGCGAGCACCTGCTCTCCCGGCTTGAGCGTGCCCCTGCTCGAGGAGCACCTCAGCGCCTGGTCTTCGCCGAGCCGGAGCACGCTCCTCAACGCGCGCGCGGCAGCCTCGCGCTCGCACTCGATGGTGCCCACGTCGGAGACCTGGCCTCCGCCCGCCGGGTAGAAGGGCGACTCGGTGAGCTTGATCAGATAACGCTCACCCGCGACCGCTGCCAAGGACGCCCCCGCGCCCTGCTCAGCGCCCGCGACCGAGCCGTTCTCGGGGATGCCCTGCACGGCCGCCACCGTGGTCTTCTGCTGCTCGGTCTCATAGCCGGTGAAGCGCGTCTGGAAGCCGCTCTGCTCGGCGAACGTTCCCGCCGTCGCGCGCGTGTGCGCAGCGTCGTCGCCACCGCCGGCGCGACCGCTCGCCCTACCCGCCCGGCTGCGCGCGCGCTGCTCGTCCATGAGCGTCTCGAAGTCGCCCTCGATCGACAGGCCCTCCTCGTCGAGGAGCTCGCGCGTCATCTCGTAGGGAAAGCCGTAGGTGTCGTGCAGGCGGAACACGTCAGTGGCCGACACCGAGGATTCTCCGCTCGCCCGGGCCTGCTCGATGTAGCCGCGCAGCGTGGACATTCCCTGTGCGAGCGTCCGCCCGAAGCCCTCCTCCTCGGCCGACAGCCACTCCCTGATCGCCGCCCTGTGCTCGCCGAGCTCGGGATATGCGCCTCCCATCAGCTCGATGACCCTGTTGGCGTAGAGCGTCAGAAACCCGGGCGGCAGCTCGAGATTGCGGCCCTGCTGGATCGCGCGGCGCATGACCCGGCGCAGCACATAACCGCGGTCCTCGTTCGACGGAACCACCCCGTCGGCGACGAGGAAGGTCATCGCCCGAGCGTGGTCGGCGAGGATGCGCAGGGCCCGGTCGCTGGCGAAATCCGCGCCGTAACGCCGGCCCGAGAGCTCCTCGCCGAGGTCGATCAGCGGCTGGAACTGGTCGGTCTCGAACACCGACGGCTTCTCCTGGAGGATCGCCGCCATGCGGTTCAGTCCGAGACCGGTGTCGATGTTGTTGGCGGGAAGCGGCTTCAGGACGGTTCTCGCGGCGTCTGATCCGCTCGCGCCCACAGCGTCCTGGACCTGCTCGAACTGCATGAACACCAGGTTCCAGTACTCCAGGAAGCGCTCATTCTCGCCGCCCGGCCGATCCTCGGCCGAGCCGTAGGCAGAGCCGCGATCGATGTACAGCTCAGAGCAGGGTCCGCAGGGCCCGGTGGGACCGGCCTGCCAGAAGTTCTCAGAGCGCGGGCATTCGACAATCCGCTCGGGCTCCACGCCCAGATCACGCCAGCAGGCGATCGCCTCCTCGTCGGGACCGAGCCCCAGGCCATCGTCGCCTTCGAACACGGTCACCCAGATGTCATCAGCGGCGAAACCGAATACCTCGCGCGAGAGCTGCCAGGCGAATTCGATCGCCTCCCGCTTGAAGTAATCGCCGAACGAGAAGTTGCCCAGCATCTCGAAGAACGTGAGGTGCCTGGCGGTGTTGCCGACGTTGTCGATGTCAACCGTGCGAAACACCTTCTGACAGCTCGTCAGGCGCGGCGCAGGCGGTGTCTCTTCGCCCAGGAAGTAGGGCTTGAGCGGGTGCATCCCGGCCACGGTCAGCAGTGCGGACGGGTCGTGTGCGGAGGGCACCAGCGAGCCCGAGGAAATGCGCTTGTGCCCGCGCTCCTCAAAGAAGCTCAGGTAGCGCTCGCGGATCTCATCGGAAGTCATCGCGCGAGCCATCTTAGGGTTCGCGCGGGCCCTTGGCCCGCGCACGCGGCGCTAGGCCGCGATGGTTCCGTGGCCGACGACCACATCGCCGGCGTACATACAGGCGAGCTGGCCGGGAGCGGTGCGCTCCGCCGGCTCGGACAGCTCCACGTGCATGCGCGGATGGCGACCGGCCCGCTCCGCACCGGGCAGGCGGCAGGCCATGCGGCGCCCGTGCGAGCGGACGCGCACCCCATCCACGCAGGCGCCGTCGCGATGGAGCGTCGCCTCGTGCACGGCCATCCCGCCAACCAGCAGATCCGGACGTGGGCCAACCATGACGGTGTTGGCCTGCGTATCGGTCGAGAGCACATACAGCGGGCTCGTCCCTCCGATCCCCAGCCCATGGCGCTGGCCGACGGTGAAGGCGTGCGCGCCGGTGTGCTCGCCGAGGACGCACCCATCCCGGTCGATGATCGGCCCGGGGCGTCTGGAAAGGCCGCCATGACGCTCCAGAAACGCGCCCTGGCGCGTTCCCGCCAAAAAGCACAGGTCCTGCGAATCCCGCTTGCCGGCCACCGCGAGGCCCGCCTCCAGCGCCAGCTCACGTACCTGCGCCTTGCGCATGTCTCCCAGCGGAAAGCGCAGCCGCGCGAGCGAATCCGGCGCGAGCGCGGAGAGGACGTAGCTCTGGTCCTTGCCGCGATCGGCGGCGGTGCGCAGCAGCGGACCCTCGCACACGCGCGCGTAGTGCCCGGTGGTGAGCGTCTCAGAGCCCAGCCGGTCCGCCAGCTCGAGCATGGCGTCCAGGCGCACGTTGCCGTTGCAGCGCACGCAGGGGTTGGGCGTTTCCCCGGCGGCGTGGCCCGCCAGCCAGCGATCGACCACGCCGGCGCGAAACTCGGCGCGCAGGTCGATCGAAAGGTGGGGCATGCCCAGGCCGTGCGCCAGCTCGCGTGCGCCGCGCACCGCCTGCGCCGAGCAGCAGCTGCTCTCGCCGTCGTTCTCGGGGTCCGACCACAGTTCGAGCGTCACCGCGACGACCCGTGCGCCGCCCTGCGCGGCAAGAAGCGCCGCAACCGCGCTGTCCACTCCCCCGCTCATGGCCACCAGCGTGCGTTCGGCGGAGAGGGCGAGCGCTGCGTGCTCGCGGGCGGCGCCGCCGAGAGCGCGATGCAGGGCGTCGGCGGCCAACTCCGCGGCATGCCGCTTGGCGGCGCTCAGCCCGCCCAGCTCCCGCGCGATCTCATCGGCGCCGATCCGCGCCGCCGAGAGCAGCGCGCCGCCGCGCAGCATGCTCACCACGGCGCTGCCCGCCGCTATCGTCGCCCCGCAGCCGCTCGCGTCGAATCCGGCGTCTGTGATCCGCCCGTCGCTGCCGTCCGGGTCGAGCGCGATCGAGATCCGGATCAGGTCGCCGCATGCAGCGCCGCCGGCAGCGCCGGTGCAGGCGTGCACAGGCGTATGGCCGCGCCCGAGGGGTCGTTCGAGATGATGGGTCAGGCCCTCGGCGGTCGTCACCGATCGAGTGTAGGTGCTGCTATGCGTGGCGGGCTTCGTCGATCGCCTGTTCGATCGCGAAGCCATCCGTCAGGCCGGTCAGGGTGGTCGTCTTGCCCTGCTTGTTGACGATCAGGATCGTCGGCGTCTGGAAAACCTGCACGTCGCGTGTGATCGAGCCGAACGAGCCGACCTGGGCGGCGCGCGCATCGTGGACCGCGAGCTTCCCGCCCTCGTTGTGCCCGACAGCCTGCAGTTCCTTCTGCACCGTCTGATCGACGGACGCTTTGAAGTTCCAGAAGAGGATCGCCACGGTCTTGCCCTGCTTCAGCTCGGCTTCCACGGTCGCCTGCATAGGCGGCACCGACTTTGCCGACGCCGTGCTCGGTGTGCTCGCGCCGCTGGAGGTGACCTTGTGGACAGTCGCTCGCTGGGTGGCGCCCGTGTTCGACTTGGTGTGGACGGTCACGGACTGCGTCTTCGTGGAGCTCTTCGGCGCGGCTGGAGAGGTGGCCGCTGCCGCGGGTGTGGAGCCCGGCGCCGAGGAGCCCGTGGTCCCGCTCGAGGAGGCGCTCGAGGCCTGCGCGGATTTTTCTTCAAGTTGTTTTTCGTTCCGGCGCGAGATCGCGACCGCTTCGTGGGCTTTCGCGATGGCCCGGGTCAGGCCTTCAACCCCCGGGGCGGCGCCGTGATAGACGCTGCTCGGCGCTGCGGCGCTTTCCCCGGCGGAGGATGAGCCGGACACGGAGGCACCGGCCTTCGCCGGCTGGGCCGCGGCGGAGGGCGTGGAAGCGGACGGGCTCGAGCCACTCGTGCTCGCCGAGTGTCCCTGCAGAGCGAAGAACCACACCGCTGCGAGCAGGCCCATCGCAAGCAGTGCGATCTGAAACGGGCGAGAGATCTGGGTCATTGCCCACTCTTTCGGCATTTCGCCGAGAAGAGTTGAGAGCAGCAGAATGCCTTGGACGCCTCGCAACCCTCCGGCGGACCGGACGCGCACCCGCACCGGCGCGCTCAGAGCGTGCGCAGGCCCCGCAGCACGGCGTGCACGACGGTGTCCGTGGCGATCCGCTCCTGCCCGCCCCCCTCCATGTCGCGCAGCGCGGTCTCCTCGGGCTCGACGATCGCGACGTAGTGCGCGCCGAGCGCGTTCGCGTAGCCGAGCTGACCTTTCAGCGAGCGTGCGCCGAGCTCCATCTGCGCCCGCAGGCCCGCCGAGCGCGCCTCGACCAGAATGTCGAACGCGATCCTGCGGCTGTCGGGGTCCTCGAACGCCACGAACAGCTCGACCGGCGTGACGGCCGCCGGCTGAAGGTCGCCGGCGAGCATCATCCGCTCGATCCCAGCGGCCCAGCCGATGCCCGGCGTGGGCGGGCCACCCAGGCGCTCCACGAGGCCGTCATAGCGTCCTCCGCCGCCGACGCCGCTCTGGGCCCCGAGCGAATCGGAGGTCAGCTCGAACACCGTGCGCGTGTAGTAGTCAAGGCCCCGTACGAGCGTTGAGTCGATGTCGTAGGGCACGTTCGCAACCTCGAGGAGCTCTCGCACCTGCCTGAAGTGCTCGACGTCGTCGTCACTCAGGTGCTCGAGCAGCCGCGGCGCGCCCTCCATCACGTGCCTGGTGCCCTCGTGGTCTGAGTCGAACGCCCGCAGGGGGTTCAGCTCGATTCTGCTGCGCACCTCCTGTGAGAGGCTGTCCTCGTGTGCGCGCAGGTGCGTCTTCAGCAGTTCGCGATACTCGCCGCGAGTCTCTGAGTTGCCGAGGCTCGACAGGCGCAGCCTGGCGCCCGTGACGCCCACGTCGTTGAGAAGCTCCACGAGGAGCACGATCGACTCCGCGTCGAGGGCGGGATCATCGGAGCCGAGCGCCTCGGCGCCCACCTGCCAGAACTGCCGGTAGCGCCCTGCCTGCGCGCGCTCGTGGCGAAAGAAGCTCGACAGGTACCACAGCTTCACCGGCTGGCGGCGCTTGTGCATGCCATGCTCGACGTAGGCCCGGCACACCGGCGCGGTCCCCTCCGGGCGCAGTGTCAGCGAGCGTCCCCCCTCGTCGGTGAAGGTGAACATCTCCTTGCGGACGATGTCCGTTGACTCGCCGACCCCGCGGGCGAACAGCTCGGTCGCCTCGAAGGCGGGCGTCTCGATCCGCTCGTAACCGGCGCCCTCGAGGATCGCCCGCGCGCTTGCCTCGAGGGTGGCGCGGACGCTCGCCTGCTCGCCGAGCACGTCGAAGGTGCCACGCGGTGCTTTGAGCTTGGGGACGCTCAACTTCCGGCTGCCGCCGCGTCGGGCGCAGCCGTCGCGAGGATCGCGGAGCGGAGCTCAGCCAGAAACGGGTTCGTGTCGCGCTCGCGGGCGAGCGTCGTCACGCCCATGTGTCCTGGGTAGACGGTCGTCTGCCCGGGAAAGGTTCGCAGGAGTGTGCCGATCGAACGCTCGAGCGTCGCCCAGTCGCCGCCCGGCAGATCCACGCGCCCGACCGACCCCTGGAACAGCACGTCCCCGGACAGCAGCACAGCTCCAGGCGCATCCCCGTGGCCGCCGCCCGCCGTCGGGCCGTCGCCTGATGGCGCGATCGCATAGCTCACGTGTCCGGGGCTGTGACCCGGGGTGAAGATGACCTCGATGTTCAGCCCTGCCAGGTTCAGCCGCTCGCCGCCCGCGACGGTGTGGTCGGCTTCATAGCTCTCGAACGGCCCGAAACCCGGAGGCACCCAGCTCATCACGTCGGCGAGCACGCCCCGCTCGATCTCCGGGCAGTACACCGGAGCGCCGGTGGCGCGGGCCACCTGGGCGACGGCGCCGATGTGGTCGAAGTGGCAGTGGGTGATCAGGATCGCCTCGATCTGAACACCGAGCGACGCGGCGGCGGAGAGAAGCCGCTCCGCCTCGTCGCCGGGATCGACGATGACGGCCCTGCTCTCCTCGGCGGCCGAGCGGACGATGTAGCTGTTCTCCTGGACCGGACCGACGGTGAACGCACGAACATCCGGGACGCTCATCGCGACGGCGCCTTCCCCCAACCGGACCCTCCGCGCATCAGGACGCCGTCCTTCCTCCGCCGGCTCGCTTGGCCTTGCTGCGCTGGCGGCGCTTGAACATCCACACGTCCGTGTAGTAGCTGATCGGCACGTACAGCAGCAGCACGATCGGGAACAGCTTGATCGCCTCATCGGGCTTCTTGATCAGGAATAGGCTCACGAGCAGCATCAGCACCGCCGCGGCCATTGCACGGTAGAACGCACTGGTCCACGTGGGCGGCCGGTCACGGCGGTCGACGCGCTTGGCCTTGGCGCGCGCGGCATCCCCCGCCTTGCCGCTCTTCTCCGCCTCGGTGGGCTTGCGCCCGGTACGACCTCGCGACTCGACCACGCCGGCCGCGTTCCCGCGATGCTTGGTTTGGCGTCTGCGCCTGGTCTGGGCCATGGTCTACAAGCCTAGTGCGTTCTCGATCAGGTGGCGAACGGGGTCAAAGCCCGGCAGCAGAATGTCCGGCGGAAAACCCTCGAGCGCCGCGCGTGGGGCCAGTCCCACAAGCTCGGCACTGGCCACCGCGGCGTGGCGTCTGACGGCCTCCACAGCCACGGCCAGGCTGACGTCGAGTGGGCGCTCGATGTTCATGGAGACCTGCGCGACCGACCCGCTCAGCTGCACCCCGATTGCCCGCACGCAGGGAAGGCCCTCGGCGCCGCCTTCGCGGAGCAGTTCCGCGACCGCACGCGCGTGCTCAACGGTCGCGGGAGGCGCCAGCTGCACGTTGAACGCCACAAGCGGCTCCCTCGCCGCGACCAGCGTCGCTCCAGCCGTGGGATGCAAATGCGGCGGGCCGAAGTCCGGACGCCCGCCGTTCTCAGATCGGCCCGTTGCGGCCATCCTCTCGGCCAGGCCGGCCACCCCGCCGCGTCGCAGCGCCGCCCGGGTCCGCATCGCCCCGTGATCGGATGCGGTCAGCTCACCGTAGAGGAACACCGGCACCTCGAGCTCCTCAGAGATGCGGTCGGCCACCACCAGCGCCTCGGCGCAGGCCGCTCCACGGTCGCTTGAATCGAGGTAGACGATCGGCGCCACGTCGAGCGCTCCCACGTGAGGATGCTCACCCATCCTTGCGCCCTCGCCGGAGCGCGCGCCCACCACGTCGATCCGCTCCACAGCGACCCGCGCCCCGGCCAGCAGCGCGTCGGCCAGCTCTCCGGGCCGCCCGCAGAGCGTGAACACCGAGCGGTGATGGTCGGGGTCTGAATGCGTGTCAAGCAGCCTCACGCGGCCTCCTCGAGCAAACGCCTCGCCGATGGCCGAGACCGTCCGGGAGTCGCGGCCCTCGGATACGTTTGGAACCGCGAGCAGGATTGGGGGTGTCATCTGTTGCTGGCTAAACTGCGCCACCCCGCCGGAGTAGCTCAGCTGGTTAGAGCAGCGGAATCATAATCCGCGTGTCGGGGGTTCGAGTCCCTCCTCCGGCATCACCAGAAACCCCTGCTCAGGCATGGTTTTCCTTCGCTCGTGTCGTGTGACCAGAAGGTCGGATCGGGCGGGGTGGTAACGGAAGTGGTAACACCGCGCCGTGCGATCACCTGTAGCTCTTGAGGATGTCGTGGTTGCAGTCCAGGTCGGCGGCAGGGTGGTTCTGGATCACGATTCGATCGCCTTCCCAGAAGAACGCGACTCGATTGCCCCGACTGACCTTGGCGTGGTAGACGTTGGTTCCGCCCAACTTGTTTCGAGTTCAAGCTCGGATGACGCGAGTCTTCTTGCAGTTGTCTCAGGCACGCCATAATCGCCCCCTGCATCTGCGGGGACTTCTTTTCCAGACTCTACTTCAGGGGTTTCGGGATTCGAAAAGCATCCTGGAGCTCGTCACCACGCTCTGCGCCAACGGTGTGAGCGCCGCGACGAAGAGCACGGAAACCTGCGCGTGAGATGCCGGGTGGTGGCCCGTGCTGTGAGGTACAGGCCACCACCCAGAGTTGGTTCATCCGGTTCCCCCGCCTGGTTTGCTTTCTTTGCCTTCGGGTCCTGTAGGTCCTGTTTCCCCTGTAGGTCCTGTGAGGCCGGTTGCGCCGGTCATTCGGTTTCGCCTTTTTCGCCCTGTGGTCCGGTCGCCCCGGTCACACCGCTGGGTCCTTCTGGTCCCGTCGGTCCGGTCGTGCCTTTTTCGCCCTCCGGTCCGGTTGCTCCGGTCACACCGTTCGCACCCGTTGCACCTGTTGCACCGGTGGCTCCGGTTTTGCCTTCGGGGCCGGTCGGTCCGGTCGGTCCCGGTCCAGGGCACGCGTATCCGGGGCACCCGCATCCGGTGCACGGACGTTCCGGTCCGGTTGGTCCGGTTGGTCCGGTGGAACCTGTTGCTCCGGTCGCTCCGGTGACGCCGTTTGCGCCAGTTGCGCCCGTGGCTCCTTCAATACCGGTGGCTCCGGTCGCTCCGGTTACGCCTTTGGCTCCTTCCGGGCCGGTGGGGCCAGTGGGGCCCGTCGCACCGTTTTTGCATTCTTTCCCTCCGCAGCCGCATCCTTCGCATTTAGGCAGCGCGCCTTCTTTACCTGTCGGCCCAGTCGGTCCAGTCGGTCCTTCTTTGCCGGTTGCTCCGGCTTTGCCTTCTCGGCCTTCGATTCCGATCGAGCCGGTAGGACCGGTCGCACCCGTCGCGCCGCTAGCTCCTGCTTTGCCTTCAGGGCCGGTCGGGCCGGTGGGTCCGCCGAACGCGCCCTTGGCTCCGGTCGGTCCTGTCGGCCCTTGTGCCCCCGTAGGCCCGGTGGCTCCCGTTGCGCCTTTCGCTCCGGCTTCGCCTTTCGCTCCCATCGTGCCGGTCGGTCCCTGTTTGCCTTCTTTGCCTTCTACGTTCAGAGTCTCCAACGTGTAGTTTTTTTCGCAGACGCCTTTCACGGGCGTCTTGAAGGTCTGGCCTTCCCCCGTGGGGACGCACATGGTGACCGTCGAAGACGCCATCGCTCCGCTTGCTGTTGCCAGCAGCAGGACCATCACCACGCACGCTCCTACGCACACACCCATGCTCCGTTGGGCCTTCAACGCCGTCATCCCACAACACCTCCATGCCTCCTCCGGGCGGACCTAACTGCCGCCCACGAAGAAAAGTCAAGCACTCGCTGCCCTCGGGCGCAGTCTGGTCACGGTGCTCGCGATCCGTGGTCTACGGGAGTAAGATCGAGGCGCTTACAAAAGCGCCCCCGCACCGTTAGAGCGGCCGAGAAGAGCACCGGGGCGCTGTCCACGCTACTCGCGCTGATCCCCGAACGTCACCGGCTGATGTTCCGGCTGCTCGCCGCGACGGGCCTGCGAATCAGCGGGCGATTGCGCTCCAGTGGCGGCACTTGGAGCTGGACGGCAGCTCGCCACGCGTGAAGATCCGCCGTGCGCTCGTGAAGGGGCGCATGGGGCCGCCAAAGAGCCGCCACGGGCGCAGGAGCGCCCGCTGGACGCCGAGCTTGTCCAAGCCCTGCGGAAGGCTCGCAGGGACTCAAACTGGCCGGGAGACGACGACCTCGCGTTCCCCGCTGGCAACGGCTCGCCGCTCAGTCAGTCCAACCTCTACCGGGACGCACTCAAGCTCCCGCGCGAGGAGGCGAACCTTGCATGGGTCGGGTTCCACACGTTCCGTCACACCTGCGCGTCGATGCTGTTCGCTGAGGGGCGGAACGCCGTCCAGGTGCAGCGGTGGCTCGGGCACCACTCCCACGCCTTCACGCTGGCGACGTATGTCCACCTGCTTGACGGCGACCTCGGGGAGCCGCTGGCGGTGCCGTCCGAGGGCATGGGCGCATGCTGTGGGGCCATTCAGAAGTGTTAGTCCAGCGGTTCATCCGGACCATTCGCGTGGGGGATCCGTGGACCCCCCGTCCCGGAGTATGGTCGCCGGAACATGCGAGTGCGACTGACCTGCGCGACGCTAGCCGTGGGCGCATTGCTGCTCGCGGGGTGTGGCAGTACCCCCAGCCACCGTCCGGCGGCACGCGAACCGCGAGAACAGGTCGTCACGGTCACGGGAGCGATCGGACCCCCCGCAAGTCCCAAGGAAAACCAGCTGGCACGCGAACTACGCGGCGTCAAAGGCGAGTCGCCTCCACAGGTGGTCACGATCACGAAAGCGACGGCACGCGAACTACGCGGCGTCGAAGGCGAGTCGCGTTAGCTGCGACTCGGGTGACGCCCCTGGCTGCGAACACGCCTGCTCGGGTGGTAACAAGGTGATAACTCGCCCCACTCCATCGGGCGACACTCGCGCCTCCGAGGCTTAGGGCGATTCGGCTTCACAGAGCCACGTCTCCGACTCGGCGACATCCCACACCACCCCTGCGCCACAATCATAATCCGCGTGTCGGGGCTTCGAGTCCCTCCTCCGGCACTTGGGAGAAGCCTCGCTCAGGCGGGGTTGTCTCCCCTGGGCTTTCGACGGCGATCTGGCGAGCCGCTTACGCTGGCGGCTGCTCTTCGTCCATGTGAGTCGCGCGCTCCCCCTCAGATTCAGCCGTCCGTTCCTCAGCCCAACGGCGTCGAGCCGCTGGAGAGTCGTGCTTCATCCTGAGTGGGTACAGGAGACGCGACTTCTTGACGTTCCCGGCGCGGTCGAGTAGTTCGGCCTGGACGTAGCTCTCGCCCTTATCTCGCAGTCGCACGGTGCTGCTGTTCCCCTTGGGCACGAATAGCGCAAGGACCTCGAACTGATCGGGCGTCAGCCGGATTTCTGGCCCTGGGGTCGGGTCCTCGGGACCAGTCGGTCGCTTTGACATAGGCGAATCTTATGCCGCGTCAAGGTGGCAACTCGGTGGTGACAAGCCCCGCACCATCCGGCGACACTCGCGCCTGCTAGGTCTTTGTTCGATTCGGCATCACAGAGCCAAATCTCGGACCCAGCGAGACCTCACGTCGCTCCGCGACACGATCGCAATCGGGTATCGGGGTTCAAGCCCCTCCTCCGGCATGATCCTGCCGCATGACCGCTGCGCATAGCCCAGCGTGTCAGCGGGTAGCAATGTCCGGGCACCGAGAGTTCGTCACTGTCCTCTTGGCGCCACGCCCCCGGCGAAGGGACATCGCGCGGGGGCAATCTGTGGGCGCGGTCCCCGTCGGCCCTCCCTGCCTCTTGCCGAGGCTCGCCGATTATGATCCCGCGCCAGCCCAATCCTCATGAGCACCAACTCTCAACCTGCCCACGCCGCCGATTCCCTCGGCGTGGTCACCGAAGCGATGGCGCGGTCGGGCGAAACACTCGAGCTGGCATCGCGCCATCTCGATCCATCGCTCGTCGACGTGCTGCGCATTCTGGGCTTTGACAAGCAGTACACCTCCGCACAGGGCTCCTACCTCTACGATGCCGACGGTCGCGCCTACCTGGACTTCCACACCGGTGAGGGTTTCGCCAGCCTGGGTCACAACCATCCGGATGTGCGCGAGGTCCTCGAGGCCACGCTCGCGGCCAACCTCCTCGACGGCGTGCAGCTGCACTACTCGGTGCTGGCGGGGATGCTCGCCGAAGCGCTATCGCAGCGCCTGCCGCACGGGCTCGATGCCGTGTTCTTCGCGAGCACCGGCGCCGAGGCCGTCGACTCCGCGATGAAGTTCGCGCGCGCCGCGACGGGCCGGCCACGTCTCATCTCCTGCGAGAACAGCTTTCACGGGGTCACGCTCGGACCGCTGTCGCTGGTCGGCGACGAGTTCTTCAAGGAGGGCTTTGGGCCGCTGCTGCCCGGTTGCGTGCGTGTTCCGTTCGGCGACCTTGCCCGCCTTGAGTCGGAGCTGCGCGCGAAGGATGTCGCCGCCTTCATCGTCGAGCCGATCCAGGGCCGTATGGTCACGCCCCCGCCCGACGGCTATCTGCAGGCCGCCCAGGCGCTGTGCCGCCGCTACGGCACAATGTTCGTACTGGACGAGGTCCAGACGGGGCTCGGGCGCACCGGCCACTGGTTCGCGCTCGAGCACTATGGGATTGAGCCGGACTTCGTGCTCGTCGGCAAGGCGCTCAGCGGTGGCTACATGCCAATCGCCGCCATGGTCACGACCCGGGAGATCTATCAGAGAGCCGTGGGGACGCTCGAGCGCTCCTACGTGCACCAGTCGACGTTTGGGCGAAACCGCCTGTCCGCGGCGGCCGGACTGGCCACGATGCGCATCATCGAGCGCGATCGCCTGGTCGAGCACGCCGAGCAGATGAGCGCGGTGCTGCTCGAGGGCCTCGCAGAGCTTCAGCAGCGTTATGACATGGTCAAGGAGGTGCGCAGCTGCGGGCTCATGATCGGAATCGAGCTCTGCGCTCCGCGCTCACGCATCGCGCGACTCAACTGGCGCCTCATCCACATGGCCAGCGAGGGCCTCTTCCCCCAGCTGATCGTGATCCCGCTGCATCGCGACCACGGCGTGATCACGATGGCGGCCGGCAAGAACGACGTGATCAAGCTGCTGCCCCCCCTGACGCTCTCCGAGAGCGAGGCGCACAGCTTCCTGGGGGCGCTGGACGCAGTGCTCGCCGATTGCCACGGTGCTGCCAGCAGGAACTGGTCCGTCGTGCGCGACATCGCCACGGCCACACTCAGCCGCCGGGCCAAACGAGAGGCGCCCGCGATCGATCAGGCGCCGCTCCGCGGCAGGCCGCTCGATCCTTCTCGCAACGACGTCTGCCTGGTCACCGGTGCGAGCGGATTCATCGGTGGGCGCTTGGCGAGCCGCCTCGTGCAGGAGGGCTATGCGGTGCGCTGCCTGGTCCGTGGAAGCAGCGACACCTCGCTGCTCGAGAAGCTCGATGTCCAGATAGCGATCGGCGACCTTGCCAGCGCCGGCTCGCTCGCTCGCGCCGTGGAGGGCTGCGACTATGTCCTCCACTGCGGTGCACTCGTATCGGACTGGGCAACCAAGGAGGAGATCGCCCGAACGAACGTCGCGGGCACACGCACGCTGCTCGACGTCTGCGCCGAGGCATCCGTGCGCCGCTTCATTCACTTCAGCACGACCGATGTCTACGGCTACCCCGACGGTGCGGAGATCGACGAGTCCTACGCCGCCAGCCGGTTTCGAAACTGGTATGCGCAGACGAAGCTGGATGCGGAGGCTGAGGTCCGCCGCGTGGAACAGGCGGGAGCGCTGGACGCCGTCATCCTGCGCCCGGCGACCGTCTACGGGCCCGGTTCGACCGACGTCGTCGGCGAGATCGCCCGCGCGATTCGTGGGCGCAACATGCTGCTCGTCGACCGCGGTCGCGCGGTGGCAGGGCTCTGCTACATCGACAACCTCATGGATGCCGCGATGCTCGCGCTCCAGCACGAAACCGCGCCCGGCCATGCCTTCAACGTGAGCGACGGCCTCGGCATCACGTGGAAGGAGTTCACCGACGGCCTGGCCGAGGGCCTCGGCTGCTCGAAGGTCCGCTGGAGTCTGCCCTATTGGGTCGCCAACGGCATCGGCTTCTCGCTCGAGCACGGCTATCGGCTCCTGCGCAGGACCACCGGCCTGGACGCGCCGCCCCTGCTCTCGCGCCAGGCCGTGCAGGTTCTCGGCAACAATCAGGACTTCAGCAATCGCAAAGCGCGCGAGGTGCTCGGCTGGGAGCCACGCGTTGATTACCCGGCCGGCCTCGAGGCGACTCTGGCCTGGCTGCGGACCGAGTACCTGGAGCCCGTTTAGGCTGTTACGGCCCAGGATCTGGGCCCCGCGCGGCCCCGCCTCGCGCTGCTCGCGCGGCTGCGCGCCCCCAGCGCACGGCGAAACGGGACAATGTGGCGCATTTTTCCGGGCACATCGCGCCACATTGGTACACCACCCGCCCGTCACGCAGTGGTAGGCCTTAGTCATGGCGCAATCAGGACGAAAAAGGAGCAGCGTCATGGCTTCCAGAGAGACGACGCCGGCTCAGCTTCCCGAGGATCCGCGCGGCGATTTGGCCGCCCTGGAGAGCGCCCGCGCCGGCCTGGCCGAGCGCTTGCGGCTGCGGCGTGCGGAGATCGCCGAGGCGGTCTTCGCACGATTCCGCGATATCGGCTTTGACCCGGCGGAGGGCGAGGATGCGGAGTACGTGGCCGGATCGCGCGCGGCGATCGCCGAGGCGGTGGACTACGGCCTCGCGGCCATCGAGCGGGGAGACGAATGGTTCGGCTCGATCCCTCCGGCGGCCGTGGCCCAGGCGCGCCGCGCCGCTCGCAACGGAGTGACGCTCGAGCAGGTGCTGCTCCGCAACAACGCCGGCCACACGGTGCTCGAGGACTTCGTCATGCAGGAGGTCGACTTCGCAAACCAGAGCGTCGTGTTGCGCGGCGTGTTCGGGACGCTGGGGGCGATGCTTGACCACTTCACCGCGCTGATGGCCCACGAGTACCAGCACGAAGTCGAGCGAACAGCGCACTCGCCCGAGCTTCGCCGCACCGAGCTCGTGCAGAGGCTCCTTGCCGGCGCACCGGTCGACACCGCCGAGCTGCGCTATGACTTCGACGGCGAGCATCTCGGCGTGATAGCGGCGGGCGCAAGGGCGAGGGAGACCGTTCGAGCCTTGGCGGCAGGGCTTGGCCGTGAGGTGCTGAGCGTCTCGCCCAGCGAGGAGGTCGTGTGGGCCTGGTTCGGTGGGCGGCGGGCGCTCGATGTGGCAGCGCTCGAGCGGCTGCTCTCGGCCAAGGACCCCGCGGGCGTCTCGCTGGCGATCGGTGGGTCGGGCAGCGGCCTCGACGGATGGCGCCTCACACACCGCCAGGCCCAGGCCGCGATGCTCGTCGCACAGCGCCGGCCACAGCGGCTCACGCAGTACGCCGACGTGTCACTGCTCGCGGCCGTCCTGAAGGACCAGGAGCTCGCAAGCTCGCTGGTCGAGGTCCACCTGTCTCCGCTCGAGGGCCAGAAGGACAGCGCGGTGTCGCGTGAAACGCTGCGCGCCTACTTCGTCGCCGGGTGCAACGCGGCCACGGCGGCGGCCGCTCTCAGAGTGGACCGCCACACGGTCGAACGCCGCCTGCACGCGATCGAGACGAGGCTCGGCCGCCAGCTGCACACATGCCGGGCCGAGCTGGAAGTGGCGCTGCGCCTGGAGGAGCTCGGCGACCCGGCCGGATCGCAGGACGCCGCTCAACCGCCCCGGCGCTGAGACGACCTCGATGTCATCGGCGAACCTGGACCTCGTGCACACGATCAACGCGGCCCACGAACGTGGTGACTTCCGCTCGATCGAGTGGGCAGACCCGGAGATCGAATACGTGATCGCCGACGGACCCTCGCCCGGCCGCTGGAAGGGGCTCGCCGCGATGACGGCTTGCTTCCGCGACAACCTGATCGGCTGGAAGGACTTCCGCACCGAGGCGGAGGAGTACCTGGAGCTCGACGATGAGCGTGTGCTTGTGCTCACCCGCAGCACCGCACAGGGCAAGTCAGGTGGAATGGTGGTCGGGCAGATGCGCACGAAAGGAGCCGCCCTCTATCAGGTGAGCGCCGGCAAGGTGACCCGGCTCGTCTACTACTGGGACCGCGAGCGCGCTCTGAGAGACGTCGGCCTCACGCTGGACACCGCCTCATAGCCTGCGGCGGCAATCGCCCGCCCAGCCGCTTCGAGGTCGGCGATGCTGCTCGCCTCGCGGATCGAGGCTAGCGCCAGCTGGGCCGACTCCGCCGGGCTGAGCGCCGAGCATCCCACCACCGCGTGTGCGGGCACGCCCGCGCGGGCGCATCGGGCGGCAATCTCAAACAACGCCTTACCCTCGAGCGTCGTCGAGTCGATGCGCCCCTCGCCGGTGACCACGGCGCGTGCGCTTCGCAGCCGCTCATCGAAGCCGACGGCGTCCAGAACCCATGCGCCACCGGCAACGATGCTCGCGTGGTATCGGGCCCACAGCCCACCTGACAGGCCGCCCGCAGCTCCGCTCATCGGGACGCCGGTCGGGTCGCGCGGCAGCGTCTCGGCCTGCCGGGAGAGTCGTGCGCTCAGACGCTCTACCGCGCCGGCGTCCGCGCCCTTCTGTGGCCCGAACACCTCGGCCGCGCGCTCGAACGGCGTCCTCACATCCGCCAGCACGATCAGCTTCGCGCCGCGCAATCCCCCCGCAGCCTCAATCGCCTCGATCGCGCCCGCACCGCCGTCGGTCGTCGCCGAGCCTCCAGCCGCGACCACGACCGTCCGCGCACCCTCCGCGACAGCGGCGGCGATCAGCTCTCCGGTGCCGGCCGTCGAGGCCGCCTCGGGATCCAGCTCAGAGGGTGAGAGCAGTCGCAGCCCAGAGGCACTGGCGACCTCGACGATCGCGAGCGCCCGCTCATCCACCAGGCCCAGAGCGCCGAGCATCCCTCTGCCGAGCGGGTCGTGAGCCGCTCGCTCGATGGCCACGCCGCCGAGCGCCCCGAGAAGGATCTCCATCGTCCCCTCTCCCCCGTCGGCGACCGGGCAGATGTCAAGCGCAGCGGCGGGGCCGATTCCTCTCCCGATCGCCAGCGCAACCTCGCGCGCAGAGAAGGTTCCCTTGAACTTGTCGGGCGCGACCAGCCAGTGCGCGCGCCGCGTCCGGTCGGGGGTGGCGTCTTCGCGCACGAGCAACTCAGCGCGACGCCGGCAGGCTCGCGGGCGCCGATGCATGCGAGGAGCCACGCGCCGGCCGCGCGAGCGTCGCCGCGGCGATCACGCCGCCGATCCCGCCGAAGAGGTGCGCCTCCCAGGAGACGGCACCGTGCGGGATGAGGTCGACGATCAGCACGCCGCCGAACCCGATCAGGACGACGATTCCGAGCACGATGTCGCGGGGCCGGTGGTTGAACAGCCCGCAGCTGATGAGATAGGTGGCGTAGCCGAAGACGATGCCGCTGGCGCCGACCGTCACGGTTCCGCCGGGCGCGATGAGCCAGGTCCCAATCCCACTCACCAGTGCCACTATCAGTGTCACGAGGAGGAGTCTGCCCGCTCCGGCGAGAGCGATCGCCAGGCCGAGAATGACCAGCGGGATGGTGTTCCCCAGCAGGTGCGAGAAGCTGACGTGAAGGAACGGCGCGAACGCGATGCCGTACAGGTGCGAGGTGTTCCGCGGCACTATCCCGTCGCGGTCCAGACGGTAGCTGTCGAGCGCGTTCACGAGCTCGACCACCCACATGATCGCGACGAGTCCGGCGAGCGCACGCAGCCCGCCGACCTGCTTTGCGTAGCGCTCGCGAACTGGCACACCACGAGAATGGCAGCTTCTCTCGGGTGATCAGTGCGCATGCGCGCGTCCCGTGACGGTCAGCCAGGACTGCCAGGTGATGCGCAGGATGACCGCCGTGATGGCGATCGCGATGATGGGGTCCGCCAGCGGCAGGCCGAGGGCGACGAGCACCGCGCTCAGCATCACGGCCAGGCTGACGAAGCCATCCGATCGCGCGTGGTAGCCGTCGGCCACCAGCGCAGGACTGTCCAGCCGGCGGCCGGCGGCGAGTCGCACCTGCGCGGCGATCTCGTTACCGGCGAAGCCAACGGCGCCCGCCAACCCGAGCGCGAGCAGGTGCGTCGGGGCGTGCGGGTTGACGATCTTCTCGATCGCGAGGGCGCCCGCCACGCAGGCACTCGCGAAGATCGCGAGCACCACCGCGAGACCCGCGTAGCGCTCCGCCCGTGGCGAGCGCAGCAGAAAGGCCGCCCCAAGCGGGACCGCGGTCAGGGCGTCGCCGAAGTTGTGAATCAGGTCGGCAAGCAGGGCGACGCTGCCACTCGCCGCGTACACGGCGACTTGGATCAGCGCCGTTGCGCCGAGCACGCCGAACGAGATGAGGACCGCACGCAGGCCGGCGCCTGAGCGCCTGATCGTGGGGTCGACAAGGCCGTGAGAGTGGCTGTGAGCCTGCTCGTGCCCGGGGTGGTCGTGAGAGCCGAGCACCTCGCCTCATGTCGCCGTGCGGGACATCAGCGAGAACCCTAGCCAACCTGCGCCGAGCGAACCGACACTCACGAGTTCGGAAACTGTGCTCTGGTTCCGTGTGGCTTTGCACCTGCACAACCGCGCGCCGCCAGCCCTCCAACGAAAAAAGGGACCACAGCAAATGAGGATTCATGCGATTCAGACCGGAAACGTTCGCGTCAAGCACAGCTTCCTGTTCCCGCGCCCCGGCGTCCGCAGGCAGCTGGATCTGTTCATGCCCGGCGCGTTCTCAGACCCGCTGCCGATCCACTGCTGGGCAATCGAGCACGAGGGGGTCCTGCGGCTGATCGACACGGGCGAGACGGCGGCGGCTCACAACGTGCCGTTCGCGCGCATGGAAGTGACGACCGAAGAGGAGCTCCCGGCGGCAATGGGAGCGGCTGGCCTGCAACTCGACGACGTCTCCGAGGTGGTGCTTACACACGCCCACGGCGACCACATCGATGGGCTGATTCACGTCCGCGGGCGAGTGCTGAGCAACGAGGTCGAGCTGCGCTACCTCACCGCCCCGCTCCCGCGTGTGATGCGTCGCGTCCTGCGCCAGCCACTGCCCCCGGGGTTCGGTCCGGAGTCGTTCGCACTCGACGGTGGCTCCTTCGGGGCGTTCGCGCGCAGCCGTGCGCTCAGCGACGACGGGCGCATCGTCGCCGTGGACACCCCCGGTCACACCCCCGGACATGTCTCGGTGATATGCGTCGACGACGAAGGCCGCCACGTGATGCTCGCCGGCGATGCGACCGACACGCTCGAGCAGCTGCACGCGTTGCGCGCCGATGCGATCGCACCTGACCCGAAGGTGCACGTGGCGACGATGGAAACGATTCTGGCTCACTGCGCCCAGCACCCGACGGTTTACCTGCCATCGCACGACCCCGAATCGGCCGCCCGGCTGGCGGGGGCGATCACCGTCGGCTGAGGCGGCGCTCGACGAGGAGCGCAGGCCGATATGCTCGCAGGCCGGTACCCGCACCGCCGTCAAGTACGGTTGCGCCCATGCCCGGTGGCGCCACAGGAAGCCCCTCGGCCGAGGCCGGCGCGCCCGCAGAGGGCCCTTCGAGCGACGTGCGGGCGCGTCGCTACGTCCGCGTGCGCGAGCTCGTCCGCCGCGCCATCGGGAGCTTCTCGCGCTTCGGCGATCTCGACAGCCTGTATGAGCCGCGCGAGCGCGACATCCTGGACTACGGCTGGGCCGGCGACGGCGATCGCGCGCTTGCGCTGCTCGGGCGCGGAGCCAGGAGCGTTGCGGGCTTCGATCTGTGGTGGTCACAGGACGACCTCGCCCGGGTCGGAGAGCTGATGCGCGCGGCGGGCGTCCAGCAGCACGTCGACTTCCGGCTCGCCGACCCGTATGCGACGCCGTTCGCCGATGACTCATTCGACATCGTCATCGGCGCCAGCATCCTCCACCACCTCGAGCTGCACAGGGCGCTGACCGAGATCCGCCGCGTGCTGCGACCCGGCGGGCGCGCGGTGTTCGTCGAGCCCCTCGCCCACAATCCAATCATGCGCCTGGGCCGGCTTCTGACCCGCAGCGCGCGCAGCGACGCCGGGCGGCCCTTCACCGAGCATGACTGGTTGCTGTGCGCCCGCCACTTTGACGAGTTCGACCACACCGAGCGCGAGCTGTCCACGATCGCGCTGATGCCCCTCAACCTGGTGTTGCCCGCTCGCGCCCAGGACAGGCTCGCCCGTCGCGCCTGGGCCCTGGACAAGCGCCTGATGGAGCGCTTTCCGCGGCTGCGGAAGCACGCCCGGCTCACGTTTCTCCTACTCCAATAGCGGCCGCTCAGAGTGGCGGCGGCTCACATCCCTCGCGCGGCACGCGAGGCTCGCCGCCTCACGGCGCCGCTAGTCGCCGGTCGCCGAGAAATGCTCGGGATCGGCCGGTCCGAGGACTCCACCCACTAGCTTTTTCGGCCCGGGATAGCCGCGCAGCACGGCAATCAGCTGAGACGGGTTCGTGACATCGACCGCGCCGCCGGGATAGGCGGTCGTCTCATGATTGCTGAGGCCCGCAGGCGCACTGAAGGCGCCTGCCGCGTTCAGCTGGGCCTGTTCGTAGTAGCTCCTGTAGCCGCTCGTGACGGTACCGCTCCAACCTTGTCCGGAGGCCCACCGCAGCACCGTGATGATCCACTCGGCGATCGGCTTGGATCGCGGATTCCAGGCCGCCACGGGTGTCTGCACTTCACCGCCGGCCGCGCCCGCGTATCGCGCGCCCTGGGCGAAGGATTCCGCGTTGTCCCCGGAGGGCAGCACGATCCCGGCCTTGCGGGCGGCTGCGATCTCGCGGCGAACTTCGGCATCGGAGGGCGCTCCCGGCGCTATGTGCAGCTTTCCTTCGGCGACTATCGCATCCGAGGAAGCGTCGATTCGCGCCACGACAGCGTTGCGCTTGGCCACCGCCGCGCCAACCGCCGCGGGTGCGGTGGCCGTCTTCACATGACGGACGGCGACGGCCGCTTCACCGCAGCCAGCCGCCACGGTGCACCCGCCCGCTAGGAGCAGCAGCGCGAGGGCGCGCGTTGGCGCCCAGCGCCTCGGTGCTCTGCGGTGCATACCCCGATTATCCCGAGTCCGACGCCCGTCATGCCCGGCAGCGCATGCAGGCGCTGCAGAGTACGGATGGGGCCGGGCGCCTGGCCAAAACGCTTACTTTCGGCGGCTGCGGTCAACTTTGCCCACCACCCGAACGATGCCGAGGGGCAGCGCACGGACACGACACGATCCTGTGACGACGTTAGGGGTATGACTGATGAAGCGCCGCCTCGCACCTGCCCTCATCGCCATGATGCTCGCCGGAGCGCTCGCCGCCCAGGCCCAGGCTCAGCCTCACGCCCCCTCGCTCGGCCTGGCTTCCGGAAAAGCCGCGATTGAGCGCTTCGCCGGCAAGCTCACCTACGAACTCGCAGCCGCTCGTTCGGCGACGCCCATGAGCTGGCAGGTTTCCGCCTGCCGCAAGCACGACACCGGCTTGGTCTGCGCGGGTGAATGGATCTTCGCCGGCGAAAAATGCTCCGTGGCGATCGAAGCCCTTCCGGGCGAGCCGTCGACTCGCGTCAAGGAGCTTGGCAGGCTCCAGTGCAACAAGCAAAACGACGCGGAATCCAGTCGCGCATACGCACCGTAGCCAACTCCTCGCCGCGCGCCGTGAACGCGCGCGGCTCCATTCTCAGACCTGCCCCCGCACGGCATCGCCGGTGCCCGTGTTGTAGATGCTGAGGTAGAACGCCTTCGGATTCGCCTCAAGTCGTGACAGGAAGGCCGCGGGCACCTGGGTGCAGCCCGAGGACTCATAAGAGGAGCCGAGCGGCACTCCCGGCGTTGAGGGGGTACCGGCGGGCGTGTGCTGAAGGGTGATTATCGTGGGCGTCGTCGTGCCGGTCGAAACGATGAAGGTCTTGACCGGAGAGATGCTCCAGCAGAGCTGGCGACTTGAAGACTTCACGCTCAGCACGACGATGCCCGACGCGCTGGCGGCGCCGCTGGCGCCCGCGACGTGGGTCAGGTTGATGTTGTAGGTGCTGGCCTTAACCGCTGCACCGCCCGCGCTCGCGGGAGTCGCGGCGCCGGAGCTCGTGGCCGTCGCGGTGCTGCTCGTGCTCGAGCTGCCGCAGCCGGCGAGCGCGAGCAACAGCAGCGCGCTCACCACCACACATGCAAGCTGAAACCACCTGAACTTACTCATCGGCCCCCCGCTGTCGTTGGTGAAGGGGCAATCATAATCCGTGCGCCGAGGCGTGACTTCCGGCTCGGCACGGGACCACGTCAACGCCGATGTGGGACAAATTCCGATACTTCGCACGAGTACATGGGTTTAGCCAGAGCAGGTCCGAACTGTTCTCGACCGCTCAGCGGTCGCGGCGCCAACCGAACGGGGGAGTGTCGTGCGTATAAAGCGGCCGGTCATCGTCGGGACGGCTTTTGCATTGGTGACGCTCGTCTCGGTGACCTGCGCACTCGCTGCGCCGGTGTCTGTCGGACACTCCGGCTGGAGCTGGGGCGACCCCTCGCCCCAGGGCAACACGCTGAACAACGTCGCGTTCGTGGGTGCACGTGGCTTCGCCGTCGGCGAATTCGGCACGGTGCTGCGCTCCGCGGACGGCGGCAGCAGTTGGATCGGCCTTCAGAGCGGAACGAAGAGCAGCCTCGACCTCGTGCAGGAGGTGGATCCGAACACGGTCATCGTCGGTGGCGGATGCACGGTGCGGGAGTCGGTCAACGGTGGTGAAAGCTTCCAGCGCCTGACGGTGAACGAATCCGAAGTCAATTGCCCGACGAAGGTCGCCTCGTTCTCATTTCTCAGCGCGAGCACGGGGTTCGTGGAGCAGGCCGACGGCAGCATCCTGTTTACCACGAACGGCGGCGAGACCCTGCAGCCCAAGACGCCCGTGCCGCTGAATGGAGGCACGGCGTCGAGGATCTACTTTCTCTCGGCGACGACCGGGTTCGCGCTGACCGCGGGTGGCGGCGGGCGCATCTTCCGCACGACCGACGGTGCCAATTCCTGGACGCAGGTCGCCTCCTCGCCGGCGCCGCTGTCAGACCTGACCTTCATCACGCCGACGACGGCCTACGCGGTGGGAGCGAACAACACACTGCTCGACAGTACCGACGCCGGGGGCAGCTGGACGGCGTTGGCGCTCGCGCTGCCGGCGGGCACGGTACCGCTCGCGCTGACGCACATCTCCTGCAGCGACGTCCTGCACTGCCTGATCGCGACCGCACCGGCGTCGGGCGCCAACACGAACGTGCTCGTGCGTACGAGCGACGGAGGCCTGACGGGGTCGCTCGTCTCGCCCTCGGGGCAGAACCTGCTCGCGGTTTCGTTCTCGACATCCACCAACGCGGTGGCGGTCGGCCAGAACGGCGCGACCGTGCTCTCATCCGACGGCGGGGCGACGTTCCCGACGCTGATATCCCACAGTCTGGGGGGCCTCTACTCGAGATGGATCAGGATCGGCCCCTCCGCACTCGACGCCTACGCGCTCGGTGGCTCGAGCCAGATCGCCGCCACGACGAACGGCGGCGAAAGCTGGGGTCTGCTGCGCGTACCGAGCTCGGGACAGCTCTCCGATGTCGACTTCCCAACCACCGAAGTCGGCTACGTCGTCAACAGCGCGGGCACGGTCTTCCGCACGGCGGATGCGGGTCTGAGCTGGTCGATCCTGAGCTCCGGTGGCGGTGCGGCGAGCGCGCTGCTCGCGCCGGACGCCAACACCGTGCTGCTGACGGGTCCAAGGGGCGTGCGCCGCTCCACGAATGCCGGCGCGAGCTTCACCTCCTTGAACGCGACAATCGTGACGGGCCGAGCGCATGGCAGGAAGCGCAAGGTTAAACTGTCGAACTTCAATCTCTCCGCAGGTGCCCAACTCGCCGGAGGGGCGATCTTCGCCTACGGCCAGGATGTGCTCGAGTCCACCGACGACGGCAGCCACTGGTCACTGATTCCGCGTCCGCTGCCCGAGCACCCGGTATCCGCGATCTCATTCGTGAGCCCGACGACGGGCTATGAGACCTCGGCGGGACGGACCTTCTTCACCGACAACCGCGGTCATAGCTGGCGGGAAATCCTGTCGCTCGGCGCTGCGAGCCTGGACGCGCCCGGGCAGATGTCCTTCAGCACGGCTCTGAACGGGTACCTGCACGTTCCGTTCGACTCCGCCGGCGCCGCCAACGTCCTCTTGAGGACCGAAAACGGAGGCCGCAGCTGGACGCCGGAGAGCCTGCCGGCTGCGCTCACCGTCGTCGCGGCCGCGGGTCCGGTTGACTACGCGGGAGGTGAAAACGGGACGGCGGACGCCCTTTTCCAGACGACCGACGGCGGACTGAACGTGAGCCCCTCGACGCTCACGCTCGCGATCGCGGGAGCCCGCAGGCTGACCGCCAGGAAGCTCAAGAAGCTCGGTGACCGAGTGCACCTGACCGGTCGCCTCAGCCCTGCGCTCGGCGGCGAGAGCGTGGCGGTGTCGCATCGTGCGATCGGAGGGTCCTGGCATGTCCAGGACGTTACGGTGACCTCGAGCGGCACTTTCACCCTCACAGTCAGCGGAGTCACCCGGACAACGGATTTTGTCGCGCAGTGGATCGGCGAGGGACCTGAGAGCGGCGTCGGTACCCCGGCCGTGCGACTCACGGTGAGCCGAGCCTAGGCACCGCGGCCGCGGTCTGAAGGGCCATGCAAACGCAGGGGATCCTCACCCCCCGGGGAAGTTCAGCAGCATGGACAGCGGACAGCGGGAGGCGCCCTACCTCGACGCGCTCGTCGCGTACGCCGAGCGGGATCCCGCTCGCCTGCACGTGCCCGGGCACAAGGGCGGCCAGGGGGCCGACGAGGGGCTGCGGCGCGCGATCGGCGAGCGAGCCCTGAGCCTCGACATCCCGGCGCTGACGTATGGAATCGACGCCGGCGCCGATCCCACGCCGTTCGAGCACGCGCAGCGCCTCGCGGCCGAGGCCTGGGGAGCGAAGCGAGCATGGTTCCTCGTCAACGGCGCCTCGCAGGGCAACCTCGCGGTCGGTCTCGCGCTCGCCCACCGCGGCGATCACGTGGTCGTCCAGCGAAACGCGCACTCGAGCACGATCGACGCTCTTGTCCTGTCAGGCATGCGTCCCACCTTCGCGGCGCCCGAGATCGACGCCGAGCTCGGCGTCGGGCACTGTCTCACCCCGGAGACGCTCGCGGACGCACTCGCCGCGACTCCGCGCGCGGTCGGCGCATGGGTCGTCTCGCCGACCTATTTCGGAGCCGTCGCCGATGTGCGGGCGCTGTCCGCGGTCGCCCACGCGCGCGGCGTGCCGCTGATCGTGGATGAGGCGTGGGGTGCCCATCTGGCTTTTCACGAGCGCCTGCCCGAGCACGCCCTGGCGGCCGGAGCCGATCTGGTGATATCGAGCACGCACAAGATCGTCGGCAGCCTCACCCAGTCGGCGATGCTCCACCTCGGTCACGGGGCCGCTCGGATGATCGGCGAGGACACCGTGGATAGGGCGGTGACCCTGACCGAGTCGACGAGCCCGAGTGCGCTGCTCGGCGGCTCCCTGGACGCGGCCCGTCGCCAGGCGGCGGTACGCGGGCGCGAGCTGCTCGAGCACACTATGGCCACCCTCGCGCTGACGCGCGAGCAGATCTGCGCGATCGACGGGCTGGACGTGCTCGACGATCGGCTGGCGGGGCGCCCGGGTGTGTTCGCCTACGATCCCCTGCGGCTGACCGTCGATCTGCGCGGCGTGGCGGCCAGCGGCTATGAGCTCGCGCCACTCTTGCGGGAGATCGACGACATCAACCTCGAGCTGTACGGCGAGAATGTGCTGGTGGCGGTGTTCGGCATGGGCGAGCGCGGATTGGGCGAGGCGGCAAGGCTCGTGAACGCACTGCGCGAGGCGATCGGCCGAGTCGGCCTTCGGCCCGGCGGAGCCTCTGCGAGATTCGCGGCGCCGCCCCCGTGGGGCGAGCTCGCGATGACCCCCCGCGAGGCCTACCTGGGCGCTCAGGAGATCGTGCCGGCAGCAGAGGCCGTCGGGCGGATCGCGGCCGAGTCGCTCGCGACCTATCCGCCGGGCATTCCCAACGTGCTCCCCGGCGAGCGCCTGTCCGCGGAGACCCTCGCCTACGTGCAGCAGACGCTTCAGATGGGCGGAAGCGTGCGCGGGGCCAGCGACCGTCTGCTGCGCACGGTCCGCGTGGTGGTCGAGCAGCGGGCGCCTATGGTTCTCGCAGGCGCGATGCCCAGCGCTCCGCCCAGTCGTTGATCGGCGGATAGGCCTCGAGAAGGCGCTGTCCCTCGGTCGTGAGCCGGTAGCCGCCATCGCCGCCCTCGATCGCCCCGGCGGCTCTGAGCTCGCGCAGGCGCTGGTTGAGAACGCTCGAGGACATGCCGCCGCAGCGCTGCTGCAGCGCGCGGAACAGGAGCGGGCCGTCGCGGAGCTCCCAGATCGTGCGCAGCGCCCAGCGCCGGCCGAGCAGGTCGAGCAGCGCCATGATCGGCCGGCCGCTCTCGGAGCCGCGTGCGGGGGCGCCCGGCTCGGGGACGCCGCCCGATCCCGCGCCGGCGAGGCCGTCGGGTGTCGCCGGCTCCGGGCTCATCCGCTTGCACTTCGGAAATAGAAGCGGTACAGTCCGTGCTGCTGAAGTCGAAGCAACATCAAAAGGGAGTGTATCCGCCATGACCAACGCCACAGCCCGCATCGCGCCGCTCGAGCCGCCGTACGACGCCGACACCGAGGCCGCTCTGTCGAAGTGGATGCCGCCCGGCAGCCCGATGGAGCCCCTGCGCCTGTTCCGGACGCTCGTCGTTCACGACACCCTGGCGAGCCGGATGCGTCCACTCGGCGCCGGCATCCTCGGCTCCACCGTGCGCGTGCCCGCCCAGCTGCGCGAGCTGATGATCCATCGCACGTGCGCGCTGAGCGGCGCCGAGTATGAGTGGGGCGTCCACGTGATCGGATTCGGAAGGCCACTGGGCCTGAGCGAGGAGCAACTGCATGCGACAGTTCACGGCTCCTTCGACGACCCGTGCTGGGACGCCGAGCAGTCGAGCGTCTTCCGCCTGGCCGACGAGCTGCATGAGACGAGCACCGTCTCTGAGGAGCTCTGGCAATCGCTCGCGAGCCGCTTCGACGCCCCGCAGATCCTCGAGCTGCTCGTGACCTGCGGGTGGTATCACCTGATCAGTTACGTCTGCAACGGCCTGCAGGTGGAGCCGGAGGAGTGGGCGGCCCGGTTCCCGCCGCAGGGCGACACCGACGGCTGATCAGAGCTCCCTGCCGCGGCGGCGGGGCCACGAGCCCCGTCAGGCGCTCGCGCGGTGGGCCAGCAGGTCAGCGTCGGCGCGGCGGATGAGATCCTCGGCCGAGTCCTCCTTGCCGAGCTCCGCGAAGCCGACGGTGATCGAAGCGCGCGCCGGCCCCGCCGCCAGGGTGGCGGACACATCGGCAAAGCGCCTCCGGACCCCCTGGACGTCGACATTCGGCAGCGCGCACACGAACTCGTCACCGCCGAAGCGCATGATCAGATCGTAGGAGCGCAGACACCCCCGCAGCGAGTCTGCCACGGCGATCAGCAGCGAGTCTCCCGCGAGGTGGCCCTTCGTGTCGTTGACCCGCTTCAGCCCGTCGACGTCGATGAACGTCACGACGAGCCCTTCGGGACCGCGATGCGCACGATCGACCTCGCGCTGGAGCTGTTTCATCCCGGCGCCCCGTCGCCGCACGTTGGTGAGCTCGTCGGTCTCGGATGCTTCCCGGTCGAGGGCGGCCTGCGCGCGATCGCGCGCCGCCAGCGTCCGGTCGTGCGCGGACTCGGCGCGTTCCTCGGCCGCCCTGGCGCGATCGTCGGCCGCCCTGGCGCGATCGTCGGCGGCACGGGCGCGATCGTCGGCGGCACGACGGCGGGTGCCGCGTCCGGCTCTGATGAGCTCCTTGCCGCCGCCGCCCGGTGCTGAGGAGAGGTCATCCTCCCACGCCTCGGCACTCGCATCGCGCTCGAGCGCGCTGGCGTCGCGCGCCTCGGCAGCCGTGTCGCGAGCGGCTGCCACCTGAGAGCGATCATCCGCGGTGATGTCGCGCGATACGGCGGTTCGCAGGCGAGCCCGAGCCTGCTCGCCGCGAAGGTGCGTGGCATGCTCACGGTGGACGCTGCCCAGATCGCGGGCCTCCTGGGTCCCACCCGCGATCGATTCGCCATCGCTCGCGGCCTGATCCTCATCTGACGCGGACTGGTCGTTGTCAGAGGCCGTCTGATCGCTGTCCGAGGCCGTCTGATCGCTGTCTGAGCCGGTCTGATCGCCCGCCGAAGCCGCGTGGTCGCAGTCTGCCGCGTTGTGAGCGGAGTCGAGGAAGTCAGGCCCCACCGAGTCCTGATCACCTGCCCGTTGCCCCTGAGCGGCGGATCGACTACCTGGTGGACCTACTCCAGACGGCTTGTCATCTGCACTCTGCAACAGCGTACCTTTGCACACCTATAGTAGCAAAAGATACTTCCGCGTTCGAAACATCAGAACCAATTGTTGATCGACACCCGCGGCGCCGGAGCAGGCTATCGCCCGGTGGCGATCATCGCCAGCTGACGCTCGGGGCTCACGCGGACGACATCCCACACGAGGCCGCAGCGCTCGAGGCCCGCGATCAGCCAAGCCGAGGGATCGAGCTGCCACCAGCGCAGACCGTGGCGTGCGCTGGTCGGAAATGCATGGTGGTTGTTGTGCCAGGCCTCGCCGAGCGTCGGCAGCGACAGCCACAGCAGGTTGCGCGACTCGTCGCTCGTGGCGAACCTGCGCCGGCCGAAGAAATGGCACAGGGAGTTGATCGAGAACGTGGCGTGGTGGAGGAAGAAGATCCGCACCGCCCCGCCCCACAAAAGACCCGTCAGCCCACCGGCGATCGATCCGGTCAGGGCAAGCCCCAGACAGAACGGGAACGCGAGTCCCGCCAACACCCATAGCGGGAAGGTGCGATCGACGAAGCGCACGACGGGGTCGGCGATCAGATCCTTGGCGTAGCGCTCCTCGCTGGCCATTGCCTCGTCGCTGAAGATCCATCCCAGGTGCGCATGCGCGAGGCCGCCGAGTGCGCCGCGCCATCCCGCCGCGTGATCGACGTGCGGGCTGTGGGGATCCCCGGGCTTGTCGGAGAAGCGGTGGTGCTTGCGGTGGTTGGCGACCCACTCGATGACAGGACCCTCGATCGCAGCCGATCCGAGTACGGCGAACAGCGCCCGCATCGGCGCGCTCGTCTTGAAGCTCCGGTGGGTGAACAGGCGGTGGTAGCCCACCGTCACGCCCACGCCGGTCAGCAGGTAGGTGACCGCCAGCACGACGAGATCCGGCCAGCGCAGCGCCCCGCCCCACGCCTTCCACATCGCGAGTCCGAGCAGCCCCACCGGAGCGACCGCGACCACGACGTTGGCCACGCGATCGATCCGCGCCTGCTCCTCAGCGCCGGCGCGGCTGTCGGCAACGGGGGCCTCATCCGTCGCCTGGCTTCCACGGACGCGGGCCGGAGCAGGTGTCTCATCCGTTGCCTGGCCTCCGCGGGCCTGGCTCGCAGCAGGTGCTCGCATCGATGCTCCCCACAGTACTCCCTCGCGCCACGGTCACCCAGTCGCTCTGATAGACCCCGCCCGATGGGCACGCCGAAGACGCCGCCGCCTCGACGCCGCCACAGTGCCCGGATGCGGCTCGCCGTCCTCGCGGCGTTGATCCTGCTCGTCGCGCTGGTCGTGTTCGCGCTGTCGCGCCTTGAACTGCATCGCATCGGCCACGCCCTGATCACCGCGACGCCCGGCTGGATCGTGCTCGCGCTCGTGCTGATGGCGCTGTCGCTGTTGTTGCGCTCGGCGTCCTGGCTCGCGGTGCTGCGGGCCGCGCTGCCCGAGGCGACCATCCCCTGGCCTCCGGTGGTGCGCGCGACGATGATCGGCGTGATGGCCTCCGCGGTCGTTCCGGGCCGTGTCGGTGAGCCCACGCGGGTGCTCGTGCTCGCGCGCAGGGTCGACGGATCCACCCGGCGCCTGCTGCCGATCATCGCCGGCACGGTGGTCTCCCAGACCCTCATGAACCTGCTCGCCCTGGCGATTCTCGCCGGAATCACGTTTTCCAGCGTGCCCCTGCTGCACGGACACCTCGCGGGCGTTCTGGGCGCCCTGGCGGTGCCGATTGCAGCGCTCGTGCTCGTACTGGCGGGCCCACGCCTGCTGGCGCTCGCACGGCGCTCGCATCGCGAGCGGGTCGTGCACGCGGCCGATGCGGTCGCACGCACGCTCAACCTCGCCCGGCGCGGGCTCGTCGTGTTCGCGCATCCGCGCTACGGAGCTGCCGCCGTCGCCTGCCAGTTGCTCGCCTGGTCGCTGCAATGGCTGGCCTGTTACTCGGTGCTGCTCGCGCTCGGACTTCAGTCGCACACGAATCTGGCCACGGCCGCGGCGATTCTGCTCGCCGTCAACCTGTCGGCGATCCTCCCCGCAACACCGTCCAACGTGGGCGTCTTCCAGGCGGCCTGCCTGGTCGTGCTCGCGGCCTATGGCGTGGGCGCCGGTCCCGGCTTGGCCTACGGCATCATCCTGCAGGCCGTCGAGGTTCTGACGGCCCTCTTGCTGGGCGTGCCGGCGCTGCTCAGGGAGGGCCTCACCTGGCAGGACATCCGGCCCAGCAGGGACGCTGCGATCGATGGCGCCGAGGACGCCTGAGCGCTGTCAGCCGGCCAGCGCGCGCAGGGACTCGCGCAGCGAGCTCGTGGTCTTCAACACCGCGGTCGGCTCGTATCCGCAGTGGGCCATGCAGTTCTCGCAGCGTGGATCCTTGCCTCGGCCGTAGGCGCTCCAGTCGGTCGTCTCGAGCAGCTCCTTGTAGGTCTCGGTGTAGCCGTCGGACATCAGGTAGCACGGGCGCTGCCAGCCGAACAGCGAGTAGCTCGGGATCCCCCACGCGGTGCAGTCGAATTCGGCCTTGCCCTCGAGGAAGTCCAGGAACAGGGGACTGTGGTTGAGCCGCCACTTCCGCCGGCGTCCGTCCGCGAAGGCCTCGGAGAACAGCTCGCGCGTCTGTGTCACGCCGAGGAAGTGCTGCTGGTCGGGCGCTTTCTCATATGCGTACGCCGGCGAGATCATCATTTCGTCGACTTCCAGGTCGTCGTTGAGGAAGTCGAGCACCTCGCGCACCGTCTTGGGCGAGTCGTGCGTGAAGAAGGTCGTGTTCGTCGTCACGCGGAAGCCGGCCGCCTTCGCAGCCCTGATCGCCGAGACGGCCTTGTCGAACACGCCGTCGCGCTCGACCGAGGCGTCATGGCGCTCGCGCAGCCCGTCCATGTGGACCGCCCAGGCGAAGTACGGGCTCGGCTTGAAGTTCTCGAGCTTTTTCTCGAGCAGCAGAGCATTCGTGCAGAGGTACACGAACTTCTTGCGCTTGATGAGCTCCGCCGCGATGACGTGGATCTCGGGGTGAATCAGTGGCTCGCCCCCGGCGATCGAGACCATCGGCGCCCCGCTCTCCTCGATCGCTCCGATCGCCTGCGCTACCGGCATCCGCCTGCGCAGCTCGTGCTCGGGGTGTTGGATCTTGCCGCAGCCCGAGCAGGCCAGATTGCACTGGAACAACGGCTCCAGCTCGACGATCAGCGGAAACCTCTCGCGTTTCGCCAAGCGCTGGCGCATCAGGTAGAGGCCCATACGCGTGCTCTGTCGGATCCGCACGGCCATCGCGCCTACCTTAGTCGCCCGGCGCCCAGTCGTGAAGTGCGCCCGCCACCCTGCGCAATGCTCGGGCCGCGCGCACGGCACCCGCTGCCGCCTGCGGGCGCATCAGCTCGTGGCTTGGGCTGTCGAGCACGACGCGCACGACCCCGAACGGCCGCTCAGCGGCCCCGGCGGCGAGCCACACCGACTCCATGTCCACCGCCATCGCCCCGCCCGCGAGAAGTTCCGAGCGCCGCTCGCCCAGCGCCAGGCGCCCGACGCACACCACGCGGCCCCGGCGCACCTGAAGGCCACGGCGCTCGAGCGCCGCGGTGAGCGTCTCGACACCCTCGCAGCGAATCTGAACAGGGCTGTGCCCTTCATCGCTCGCGGCAACAACCTCTTCGGCCACCACCACTTCCCCGGGCCGGGACTCCTCGTCGAGCCCTCCGCAGAAGCCCAGCACGAGCAGCGCATCACCCGGCGCTGCGGTCAGCGAGCGAGCCGCCGCCTGCGAGCGCCGGGGACCCATGCCGGTTCTGTGGACCCTGGCGCCGCGCGCGGCCGAGGCGATCAGGAGCGCCTCCAGGCGCAGGGGCGCCGCGATCAGCACGTCGCTCACGGCGCGCTCTTCCCGGCGAGCCTCGGCCCGGCCGCCGCGCTCAGGCTGCTGGATTTGGCGCCCGGCGCGGCGCCGAGGCCTCGCAGCGCCGCCGCAGCGCCCGCATGCCCACTCAGGACCGCCCCCTCGAGCGTGGCCGGCCACCCCGTGTCGGTCCACGTTCCCGCCAGCACGAGTCCCGGCAGCCGGGTCTCAGGGCGCGGGCGCAGCGAGGAGACGCCCGGCGCGGCACGGAAGGTGGCGGCGTGCTCCCGCGTGGCCAGAAAGCTTTCGACGTTCGCCTCGCGAGCGCGCGGGAAGAGCTCCCGCAGCGCGGGCAGGTAGCGCTCGCGCAGAGCATCAACGCTCATTCGCATCTCGCGCTCGGCACCCGACAGCGACACGGCCAGATACTGGCAGCCGGAGGGCGCGCCACCGGCCGCGGTGCGGTCGAAAAGGTACTGCACCGGAGTGCCCACGCCGGCGGCGAACGGCTCGTCGCAGACCACACGGTCATAGACGACATGGAGATTCACGATCGGCGAGCTGCCCAGCCGGTCGAGCTTTCGCGCCGACTCCCCCAGCAGCGGCTCGAGCAGCGCCGCGGCTCGAGTGTGCCCCACCGCCACGATCGCCGCCGCGGCGCCTAGCACCTCACCGTCGCCGCCCGGCCCCTCTGAGCCATCCGCGTCGTCGTTCTGCTCAGCGCGGTGGGAGCTCACAGCCCCGGCGGGCGATCCCCCCGACCGTGCACCTCGAGCCCGCCTTCGATCCTCGCCAGGCGCTCCACCCGCCAGCCGAGCCTGACCTCCACGCCCGCCCGGCGCAGCTCCCGCGCCGCCGGCTCGCCGATCGTCTGGCTGAGCGTCGCGGAATGAAAGCCGATATCGCCCGCGTCGGCACCGGACAGAAGACCGTTCTTGAACACGAACGCGGCGAGCGCCAGCGACGCCTCGGCGGCCGGCAGGTTGAGGGTCGGCAGGGCGATCAGATCCCATAGAGCTGCCACCGCTGCCGCTCCCTGGCCGTGGTCTTTCAGCCAGTCGCCGAAGCGGGCTTCATCCAGAGCCGCCTCGGCGGGGTCCAGCCGCGCGAGGGCGAGTGCCGCGCGGCCCGCACTGATGCGCTCGCGCAGCGTCAGATGCGGGTAGCGGGCGAGCGCACCGGCCAGGTGGAAGGGCGCCGGGAGTGCCCCCCGGCGCAGCACCGCCCGTTTGCAGCCCGGCTTCAGCACGGGGATCTCAAGGCGCGGCTGGACCGTGACCCGCTCAGAGCTGCCGAGCCGCTCGAGCAGCGCACGATAGGCAAGGCACGAGCGCAAAAAGACGTGCTGGCCGTTGTCCATCTGAAGGCCGTCTCGCTCGAAGGAGTACGCCGCCCCGCCCAGCCTGCGCCTCACCTCGAGCAGCGTCACGCGCGCGCCGGCGGCCGAGCAGTCAAGCGCCGCCGTGATGCCGGCGAGCCCGCCGCCGATCACGACCACATCGCGCTCGGCGCTCAACCGAACCCGCCCCGAGCAATGCACCGCGTGCCGTAAGCGACCTGCCCGCTCATGGCGCCTCAAGCACTCCCGCCGAGCATGCTGCGGATCGCCACCCACGCCTTCTCCGGCGCCGGCAACGAGATGCGGGCGCCCAGCGCCCGCTCGGGGTGCGCCTGGACGCGATTGAGGAGCCTGCGATAGATGCCGGCCATGGCCTGCAGGCACGCGGCGCTGCGCCTGTCGAGCAGGGGCGCGAGCTCCATACCGCGATGGAACCACTGATGCGCGCGGTCTGCCTGGAAGCGCACGAGCGCGTACAGCCGCTCGAGCTCTGCCCAGTCGGCCGCGTGGCCGTGGGAGCCCGGTACGCCACGCAGCAGCGAGGCGAGCATCGCCGGAGCATTGCCGGCGTCCTGCTCGCCGAGCACGCCGAATCGCCGCAGGTCCTCCGCCGGCAGATATACGCGTCCATTCTCGGCATCCTCGCGCACATCGCGCAGGATGTTGGTCAGCTGCATCGCCACGCCGAGATCGTCCGCGAGCGTTTCGGCCTCGGGACCGGCGGTCGAGACCTCGTTGCGCGCCCCGAAGATCGGCAGGCACACCCGGCCGATGGCGCCGGCGACGCGGCGGCAGTAAAGGACCAGGTCCTCGAATCGCTCGTAACTCACACCGTTGACGTCCATCCGCACCCCTTCGATCAGCTCGCCGAGCGCGCCCGGCGGCAGCGCGAAGCGCTCATAGGTGTCGGCCAGCGCGAGCATGACCGGGTCAGCGCTCCACAGCGCCTCACGATCGGCGAGCTCGAGCTCGCTCAGAGTCTCGGCCTCTGCGTCGAGCCGGCGCAGCTTCTCCGCCGGCTCGAGCGTGCCGTCGCCGATGTCGTCGATGCGCCTGGCGAACGCGTAGACCGCGCACATCCCGCGGCGCCGATCGTGGGGGAGCAGGCGGATGCCGTAGTAGAAGTTGGCAGCCCGCGCACGGGTGATCGACGCGCAGTGCGCGTAGGCATCGGCCGCGCTCGCGCTCGCCGTCACGACGCCCGCCCGCCGCGCTCGATAAGCGTCCTTGCAAATGTCAGCAGCCGCCGGGCGGTCGTCGCCCGCGGAGGCCCGGGGAGCACATCGAAGCCGGCACGCTCGATCGCGTCAAGAGCGGCTCGTCCGCCCGCGAGGAACGAGGCGACCGCCAGGCCGGCCCTCCCGCGCAGCTCGGAGCTCAGGGGCGCGCCCTCGTCGAGCAGCCGCCGCGCCCGCGCGACCTCGAAGGCGAGCACTCCCCGCAGCGGCTCAGCGGCATGGGCGACGGACAGTTCCTCGCTCGTGCAGCCGAAGCGCAGCATGTCCTCGTGCGGCAGATAGACGCGGCCCGCGGCGAAGTCCTCGGCCACATCCTGGCAGTGCTCGGTCAGCTGAAGCCCGGTGCAGATCGAGTCCGACAGTGCGACCCGCTCGGGCGTGGCCAACCGAAGGACGCCCAGAACCAGCTCGCCGACCGGGTCGGCGGACAGGCTGCAGTAGCCGCGCAGCTCCTCCCAGGTCTCATAGCGGCTCACATGCTGGTCCATGCGGTTGGCCTCGATCAGTCGCGCGAACGGCTCGCGGGGCAATTCGCACTCGCGTAGCGATGGTTCGAGACGGATCAGCAGCGGGTGCTGTGCGCGCCCCTGAAAGGCCCGGTCCAGATCCTCTTCGAGCCTGTCCAGGGCAGCCAGGCGGTCGCCGCTCACCGAGTCGCCCAGCTCATCGACCAGACGCGCGAAGCCATAGATGGCGAGCAGGTGAGAGCGGACGCGGCGCGGGAGCACCCGGCTTGCGACCGTAAAGTTCTCGCCCTCGGCGCGCGCCATCACCGCGCCCGGGGCGGGAGCGCCTGGCGGTGCCTCGACGGTGAGCATCACCCCTGACGCTCAGGCGCTCCGACCCAGCGCCTGGCGACGCGTTCCCGCAGGCCGTGCGCCGCCGCCGTGCGCCCGTCGGAGAACCCCTGATCCCGTGCCCCAGCGTCGGCGGTCAGGCAGCGGCCCAGGGCCATAACGGGAAACGCGATCCGGTAGAGGTGGTAGTTGATGTAGTAATCCGACGGAAAGCCCGTGCCCGTGTACTGCGGCTCATCCCAACCGCCGTCGGGCCTCTGCGTCGCCACCAGCCAGTCAACGCCGCGCTGGAGCGCCTGCGAGCGCTCCCCGGCGGCATGCAGCGCCAGCAGGGCCCAGGCGGTCTGGGACGCCGTGCTCGGGCCGCGGCCGATCCAGGCAGCGTCGTCGTAGGAGCGCGGATCCTCGCCCCACCCACCGTCCTCGTTCTGATGGTCCTCGAGCCACCGCACTGCGCGCCGGATGCACTCGTGGGCGGGGTCGATGCCGGCGTCGATCAGGGCGGGGACCGCGGCGCCGGTGCCGTACAGGTGATTGACGCCCCAGCGCCCCCACCACGAGCCGGCGGGCTCCTGCTGGTCGATCAGCCACCGCACCGCCCGCTGCGCCGGGGGAGCGTCTGCAAGTCCCAGCAGAGCGAGCATCTCGATAGCGTGCGCGGTGACGTCGGCGCTCGGCTCGTCGATCACCTCACCGAAGTCCAGGAACGGGATCTCCCTCAGCAGCGAGCGGGTGTTCTCCGCGTCGAACGCGCCCCAGCCGCCGCCGGAGCTCTGCATGCCCTCGACCCAGCGAAGCGCACGGCCGACGGCCGCCCCTATGCGCGGATCGCCGTTGGCCAGCGCCATACCACCCTTGCCCGCCATCGGGCTCGCCGATCGACCGCCAGCCTCCTGCTCGCGCTGGGCGCAGAGGCGACACAACGCGAGCACGACCTCGACGGTGTCGTCGACATCCGGGTAGTTGACGTTTGCGAACTCGAACGCCCAGCCGCCGGGCGCGAGGCCGGGCCTTGCGATCGACCAGTCCCCGGGCACCGTGACCTCCATGCCCAAGAGCCACTCCGTTGCGCACGCGATCGCCGGGTCCTCGCTGGAGCGGCCGGCGTCGCCAAGAGCGATCAGCGCCATCGCCGTGTCCCACACGGGCGACTGGCATGCTTCCATCCGCCGGCTAGGGCCCGCCGGGGCCCCCACCGCATTTGAATCGTCGTGGTCCTCGATCATGAACCCCTCGAGCCCCTCCAGTCCGCGCCTCATGACCGGGTGGTCAAGCGGATAGCCGCACAGGCTGAGGGCCATCAGCGAGTAGACCCACGGCGGCTGGATGCCGCCCCAGGAGCCGTCGGCCTCCTGGCGGCGCACGACCCAGCGCTCGGCGTGAGCGAGGGCCAGCCGGCGCAGCGGCCCGATCGGGCGCCGCTCATAGGAGCGCATCACGCGGTCAAGCCGGGACAGCCACACGCCCCAGCGGGAGGCCGGCTGCGCCGGCGAGTGGGCAGGGCCGGGCGCAGAGGACGCGCGCTGAGGCTCGCTGTCGCTGAGCTCGTCGAGTGCGAACGGCAGCGAGCGCACCGGCCGGTGCGCTTTGACGAGCGACACCGCCACGATCGTCTGGCGTGCCCAACAGGCGAAGTGGTAGACGTTCAGCGGCGCCCACGCCGGCAGAAGGATTATCTCCGGCGGCAGCGCGGGCACGCGATCCCACGACCACAGGCCGAACAGCGCAAGCCACAGATGCGTGAACACGCGTGCGCGCTCGAGCCCGCCTTCGGCGCGGATGAAGCGCGCCGCCGCGAGCATGTGCTCGTCCTCGGGTGAATCGCCCACCAGACGCAGGGCGCAGTAGGCCTCGATCGTCGTCGAAAGCTCACCGGGTCCGCCGTGAAAGTTCGCCCAGGTTCCGTCGGCGCGCTGCTGGGAGCGGATCCATGCCGCCGAGCGAGCGCTCTGATCCTCGCGGCGGATACCCAGGAACTCGCGCAGGAGCATGTCCTCGGCGTCCATCGTCACATTCGTCTGCAGCTCGCTCTGCCAGAATCCCTCGCCGTCCTGCATCGCGAGCAGCCGCTCGCAGGCCAGCTCGAGCGCGGCCCTTGTCGGGCTGTCGGTCTCCATGGTCGTCGATTCCATGCCGGAAAGCTAGATCCTTTTGACGGGTGACGGCATTCGCATGTGCTCCCGCGACACTATTGGAGTCCTATGCATCCCGTTTGACCGCCGGCCGTTCGGCAATGACGTGCTCGGATATGAGGACCTCGGGGTGGGCCAGCGTGATCACGGCGCGGCGAAGGGTCGCCTCGGAGACCGTGCGCGCGACCGGCGAGAGGAACCGATACATGATCAGGCCGTGGATGTCCTGACTGCTCACGAGGCGAAAGCCCGGCACCGGCGGGCTGGCGGCGCCCCTGCGCAGGGGTGAGTACCCGGTCTCGTCGATCTCGACCACCTTCACCGCAGTGCCTGAAGGCAGGTTGTGGAGCGGTGGAAGGTAGTACTCGAGCGGCGCGGCGCCCAGCTCGACGGTCGTGATCACGCGGTCCTGCGCGCCCCGGCTGAGCGCTCGCGCGAGGCCGTGCCAGTCCCCCCGCTGAAGGCGCGGGCTCAGATCGACATCGACGGTGATGGACAGAAAGGCGATCGCGATCAGGCCGGCGAACACGAGGCCGGCGCGCCCGGTTCGCCCTGCCGTCACGACCACCGCGATCAGCGCGCTGACGGGAATCATCGCCGCGACGAGGTTCCGCGGGGCGAGATAGTCGGCGCCGAACGCGACCAGCAGAATCGGCAGAAGGATTCCACCGGCGGCGACCGCCAGCGCGATCAGCGCCCCCCGCTCCTCCCGCGGGGTCAGAACCCGCCACAGACCGAAGCCGAGGCCCGCGAGGATCGGCAGCGCGACGAGCAGCTCGATCCCGTGTCCGAGCGCCGCGCCGTAGTAGCTCGTGAGGTAGTACTGCGGGATCGCCTGCAGGCGACTGGAAAGTGCCCACTCACCGATCCACTGCGTGCCGTGGCCACCCTGCGCGGAGATGAGCGGCAACAGGGCCAGGCAGACGATCCCCAGCGCCGCGATCGCCCCGAGCGCGGCGCGGCGGCGCTCGGAGTCCCAGGCGAGCAGCAGCACCATCGGCGCGAGCAGGAAGACGGCGAAGTAGTGCGTCAGCAGCGCCAGCGAGCCGCTGATGGCGAACGCCGCGAGGTTCGCCGATCGGCGAGAGCCATGGCCGGGGTCGTTCAGGGCGCGAAGGAAGTACAGCATCGCGAGTGCCGCGAACAGCACGAACAGCGCATAGGCGCGGGCCTCCTGCGAGTACCACACCAGCAGCGGATTGACGGCGACGAACGCGGCGCACGCCACGGCGGCCCGCCGCGAGGAGAGCTCGCCTGCGATCGCCCACGCAACCGGCACGGTCACGACCCCGGCGAAAGCCGAGAGCAGGCGCAGCGCGACAGCGCCCGTGCCCAGCACGCGCGTGATCGCCCACTCGAGCACATACCAGAGTGGCGGCGTGTTCTCGGTGTGTACGACCGCGTGAAGCGTCGAGGAGAGGCTCGCATGGAGCACGTGCACCGGCGTGAAGGCCTCGTCGTACCAGAGGCTCTGCAGATCGAGCGTCGAGAACCGCAGCGCCGCCGCCAGCGCTGTCAGCGCGAGCAAAGGCCACCACGACGCGACGCCACGCTCGTCGCGCACGGCCGGCATAGAGCGTGCTCCTGCCGCGACGCTCACGGCGGGCACACCCCGCGCGACGCCGGACCGAAGCAGCCGTAGCGATCGGCGCGCAGGTCTTCAGCCTGCGGCGGCAGATACCAGCCGCCGTGGACGCTGCGCCGTCCGTCAACCACGGGCCCCCAGATCGCAAGGCACAGCTGCGTCCTGGCTTTCGGGGTTCCGGGGCTGGTGTTGCCACAGACCACCTCGCGCTGGCTGCTTTCGCCGAGCAGCTGCTGTGAGATCGAGAGGTTGTGGTAGTCGTGCCCGGTGTAGGAGCGCCATGTGCGCAGATCGGCGATCAGGCGCTGGTTGACGTGGGTCTGGCGGACGACGTCGTTGACCGTGGCGATCGCCAGCAGAAGACCCGCGAGCACGAGCAGGGTCGTCTCCACCAGCCGCGTGCGCCCGGTTCCCGACCGCTCGGAGGAGCGCGGCGCAAGCCACGCGGGCAGGCGCTCCCAGAGAGACCCCTCGACTGGTGCCTGAGTCTCGCTCATTGCACCGGCGCGAACAGCGGGGAGATCTGGTGGACGATGAACAGGCCCTGGATGAACAGCGTCGCCGCGAGCAGGCGGCGGTCGCGGCAGACGACGGCGAGCGGCAGCGGCCAGAGGATGTACCAGGCGAGCAGCCAGGTGCTCGTCACCGAGATCGCAAGCAGCGTCCAGCCAGACGCCGCCACCCAGTCATAGCCGCGCCAGGTGCGCCACAGCAGATGCAGCGCGATCAGCACCAGCGCCGCCTTCAGCAGGGTGTGATCGACGGGAAACACCCCGGGCTTGCCGAACAGGTGCGCGATCTCGGTGGCGAAGCTGTCGGTCGAGACGAACGCGGCGTCGCGGTTGAGAGCGGCCACGACATCGATTCCATGTATGCCGAAGACCGCGTAGCCGGCCAGCGCGCCCACCGCGAGAGCGGCGAGGGCCCCGAGCAGCGGCTTCAGGCTGCGCCTTGAAAGGATCATGAACGGAAGCAGCACCGCCACGGTGGCCTTCACCAGTGCCCCCGCAACGACCGCGGCCGCCGCCGAGGCGTCCCGGCCGGCGAGCGTGAAGCTCACGGCGGCCATCATCAGCAGCATCATGATCAGGTCGTTGTGGGCCCCGCCCAGCCCGTAGATGATGTACAGCGGGTTGGCGCCCACCAGCAGCAGGGCCTTGACCGGCTCGAGCCCGCGCCGGCGCGCGCAGTGCCAGGTGAGCGCCAGCGTGCCGGCGCTCGCGAGCAGCGCCTCGAGCTTCATTCCCCACAGCGCACCCGTCACGCCGAGCGGTGCGAGCGGATAGGACAGGAGCGTGTACAGCGGGCCATAGGCGGTGGCGACGTGCTTCCAGTCCTGGCCCACGTAGAAGTAGACCGGATCGTGCGCGATCGAGATCGGGCCGTGCAGGTACGGATTGATCCCGTGCTCCACCCCCATGCGCGCGTAGGCGATGTAGCTGAAGACGTCGGTCGAAAGCAGGATCGGCCCGGCGAACACGATCGCGTGAAGAGCGACCACGAGAATGATGGCCGAGCGTTTGGAGATCGCGCTCGCGCCGGCGCGAGCGACGAGCGCGATGATGCCCGCGTAGGCGGCCGTGAAGGTGATGATCGCGATCAGAAAGACGCGATAGCCCAGCCGCTCGCCGATGCCCTTCAGCCAGCCGGCGATCTCGGGCGATTTCGGGATCAGCGCCGAATGGTCGAGCGCGCCGTCCACGACGATCTCGGCGGTGGCGGCGACGATCAGCAGCGCCAGCACGGTGACAAGCACCGGCGCCCACTGCTCAGAACGCGTGCGAGCAAAACCGAGCTCGCCCTCTGCGGCGACGCTCACGCCGCGGGACTCACAACGTCGCGGGGCTCACAACGCCGTCCAGACTGTCTTTGTCTCGAGATATGCGTCGAGGCCCTCGTGGCCGTGCTCGCGGCCGATGCCCGAAGCCTTGAAGCCTCCAAACGGCGCCGCCGGATCAGCGAGCCCCCAGGCGTTGATGTAGACCGAGCCCGCGTGCAGCATCTCTGCCAGACGATGAGCGCTGCTCAAATCGCGCGTCCACACGCCTGCGGCCAGCCCGTACTCGTTGTCGTTTGCGCGGCGGGCGACCTCCTCCAGGCTGTCGTAGGGAGAGGCGACGAGCACCGGCCCGAAGATCTCCTCACGAGTGATCCGCAGCTCGTCAGATGTGGCGCTGAACAGCGTGGGGGCCACGAACCATCCACCGCTGTCGGTCAGCGCCGCCTCGCCGCCGGCGAGCAGCTCGGCGCCCTCCGAGCGGCCCGACTCGATGTAGGACAGCACGCGGGCGTGCTGCTCGGCTGAAACGAGCGGGCCGAGCTGGGTGCCGGCATCGAGTCCCGCTCCCAGCTGCGTCGCGTTCGCCCTCTCGGCCAGCGCCCCGACCACCTCGTCGAAGCGCTCGGCCGGGACGAACAGGCGCGAGCCCGCGTTACAGGCCTGGCCGGAGTTGAAGTAGATCGCCTGAAAGGAGCCCTTCACGGCCGCCTCGATGTCGGCATCGGCGAGGATCACGTTGGGCGACTTTCCGCCCAGCTCGAGCGTCACGCGCTTGAGCCCGCGACCAGCCTTGGCCCCGATCTCGCGTCCCACCTCGGTCGACCCGGTGAAGGCGATCTTGTCGACGCCCGGATGATCGACAAGCGCTGCGCCGGTGGCTCCGTCGCCGCTCAGCACGTTCAGGACGCCCGGCGGGAAGCCGACCTCCAGCGCGAGCTCGCCGATGCGAAGCGCGCTCAGCGGCGTCTGCTCGGCCGGCTTCAGCACGATCGTGCACCCCGCCGCCAGAGCCGGGCCTAGCTTCCAGGCGGCCATCAGCAGGGGGAAGTTCCAGGGGATGATCTGCGCGCACACGCCGACCGGCTCGCGGCGCGTGTAGCAGAGCATGTTCGGCGCCGCCACCGGGAGCACCCCGCCCTCGATCTTCGTCGGCCAGCCGGCGAAGTAGCGCAGGTGCGCGACCGTGCCGGCGACGTCGACATAACGCGCGAGGTTCACGGGCTTGCCGTTGTCGAGCGACTCGATCTGGGCTATTTCGTCGGCGTGCCCCTCGATCGCGCCGGCCAGCGCCAGCATCAGGCCCTCGCGCCCGGCCGCCGGCAGCGAGCCCCACGGGCCCGCCAGCGCCTCCCGCGCCGCGGCGACCGCGCGCTCGACGTCGGCCGCGCCGCCCTGAGCGACGCGCGCGATCTCCCTGCCGGTGGCGGGGTCGAACGTGGCGAAGGTGCGCCCGTCCGCCGCCTCCAGGCGCTCAGCGCCGATCAGGAGGCGATGGGACCGTGAGACGAACTCGCGTGCACCGGCGCCGAGCGCGTCGGGGAGCCCTTGAGAGGTGGGAGCTTCGGTGGCGGTGGTCATGGAGGGAGCCTACCTTCTCAGGGGCGCAGCACGATCTTCAGGGCCTCGCGCCGGTCATACAGCGCATAGGCCTCGCTGGCCTCGTCGAGGCTCATGTGGTTTGAGACCATCGGGCCCGGATCGAGCAGGCCGGCCGACATCATCGCGAGCACCCGGTCGACGTGTGCGATCACGTTTGCGAGGCCTGTGCGGATCGTCAGGCCCTTCAGCCAGGCGAGCCCCAGCGGCACCTCGCTGCGCCCGGCGTAGGCGCCGATCCCGGAGATCGTGCCGGCGTCCCTGGCCAGGCTGACGGCGAGCTCGAGTGGCCCGGGGTCACCCACCGCGTCGACGACGACATCCACGCCGCGGCCCTCGGTGGCGGCGCGCACGACGCGCTTGGGCTCCTCCTCGAGAAGGTGCACGGGCGTGGCCCCGAGCGTCGCGGCCAGCGCGAGCCGGGGAGCGACCGTGTCGATCGCGAACACCTGCGTCGCCCCGGATGCCCGGGCCGCCTGCACCGCGCACAGGCCCACCGGCCCGAGACCGAGCACGGCGACGGTGTCTCCGGCGCGCGTGCCCGCGTGGGAGATCGCGTGGTAGCCCGTGCCCATCACGTCGCCGGCGAACAGCGCCACGTCGGCTGACATCCCCTCGGGGACGCGCCGCAGCGTCAGATTCGCGCGCGGCACGAGCAACAGCTCGGCCTGGGCCCCCGGCAGGTCGCCAAGTTTGGCGCCGTGCCCGAACGTGCGCCCGAGCACGCAGCGGTGATAGTCGCCCCTGATGCAGGCCACGCAGGTGCCGCAGGCCGTGTGGAAGCAGCCAAGCACGCGGTCGCCGACGGCGGCTCGATCGACATCGCTGCCGACGGCGAGCACGGTGCCGACGAACTCATGGCCGATCGTGAAGCCCCGCTCGACGGGGGTGCGGCCGTGGTAGATGTGCAGATCCGAGCCGCAGATGCCGCTCGCCTCGACGCGCACGAGGGCGTCTTGCGGATGCTGGATCTCCGGGTCCGGGACCTCTTCTACGAGCACCTCACCGGGAGCCTGGAACGTGACGGCGCGCATCGGGCGACCACCATAGACGACCGCGGCGCCGCACGGATTCGGCTGCCGGCTCGAGCGCTCCACGCGATTGCGGAGAAGCCATATGCTGCGCCAATGCCAGAGCCCTCGAAGGCGGTGCTGATAACGGGCTGCTCATCGGGCATCGGGCGGGCGAGCGCACTGCGCCTGCTGCGGGCGGGCTACAGGGTTTACGCCACGGCGCGCAGGCCGGAGTCGATCGCCGAGCTGAAGGACGCAGGCTGTGAGACGCTGGCGCTCGACGTCACCGACGAGCCGTCGATGCGCGCGGCCGTGGATGTGATCGAGCGGGCCGAGGGCGCGGTGGGCGTGCTCATCAACAACGCCGGCTACAGCCAGAGCGGCGCGATGGAGACGGTCTCGCTCGACGCAGCCCGGCGCCAATTCGAGACGAACGTCTTCGGGCTGGTGCGCCTCACACAACTCGTGCTGCCGAAGATGCGCGCGCAGCGTTGGGGCAAGATCGTCAATGTCGGCTCGATGGGCGGGCGCCTGTCGTTCCCCGGCGCTGGGCACTATCACGCGAGCAAGCACGCGCTCGAGGCGATCTCCGACGCGCTGCGCTTTGAGCTGCGCGGTTTCGGCATCGACGTGATCCTGCTCGAGCCGGGCCTGATCAGGACCGAGTTCGGTGAGGCCGCCGTTGCGAGCATGGCGCACAGCCAGACCGAACCGGCGCTTGATGGCGATGACGCCTACACGGAGTTCAACGCCACCGTCGGCGCCGTCACGAAAGGCGCCTACGACGGCCCGATGCGCCTGCTCGGGGGCGGGCCGGACCGAGTTGCGAAGGTGATCGAGCGGGCGATCTCGCGCCGGCGAGCACCCACTCGCATAAAGGTCACGCCCTCGGCCAAGATCATCATCGCAACCCGCCGCCTGCTCTCAGACCGGACCTGGGATGCGGCCATGCGCAGCCAGTACCCGCAGCCGAAGTAGCCCTGCCCGCGCGCGCTCAGCCCGTGGCGATGAGCGGCACGACGGGTTGCGGGCGGCCGACCTCGAAGCCCTGCGCATAGTCCACGCCATAACTGCGCAGCAGGCGCATCGTCGGCTCATCGCCCACGAACTCGGCGATCGTCTGTCCGCCCATACCGTCGACCACGCCGACGAGCGCCTTCACGACGAGCTGGTCGGTCGGCGAGGCCGGCAGTCGCCGGATGAAGTCGCCGTCGATCTTCAGGTAGCGGAACGGCAGGCGCTTGAGGTACTGGAAGGAGCCGAAGCCGGCGCCGAAGTCATCGAGCGAGATAGCACAGCCGAGCGCCTGGACGCCCGCACAGAAGGCGGTCGCCCGCACCATGTCGGAGATCGCCGCCGTCTCGGTCAGCTCCACCACGAGGCGCGAGGGGTCGGCCCCGTGCAGCGCAAGAGCGCGCTCGATGTGGCCCAGCATGCCCCCGTCCGTCACCGACAGGGCGGACAGGTTCACGGCGATGCTCACATCCTCCTCGCCATGCATGCTTCCGAGAAGCGCCGCCACCTTGTCCACGACCATCCGGTCCACGTCGCGGATGAGCCCGTAACGCTCCGCTGCGGGCAGGAACCTGCCGGGCGCCACCAGACTGCCGTCGCGCTCATCGGCGAGTCGCACGAGCGCCTCGTAGTGGGACACCCGTCCGTCGCGCAGCGAGACGATCGGCTGATAATGCAGGACGAACAGATCCTCCGCCAGGGCGCGGCGCAGGCGCGCGAGCCAGGGCCGCCGGTGCAAGCCCGCGGGTGAGCAGAGGGCTCGGGCCATCGAACGGACGTCGGGGAGACCGCGATATCGATTGTGTACGGGCTGCATCTCCGGCAGCAGAGAGATGCGTGCAGAGGCGCAGGCGATCGTCGAGGTCACCATCTCGGCCACGGTCTTCGACGGCTCGCCGCGGTCCCCTGCGGAGACGCCCTGGCTGTCAGGCGCGCTCAGAGCGCCGAAACGGCCGTCGTGCGCGGTCTGAGATGACGAGCAGCAGCGCGAGCAACACGAAGTTCATCACGACCGAAGATCCTCCGTAGGCCACGAACGGCAGCGTGACGCCGGTCAGGGGGATCACCCGCGTAACGCCGCCGACGATCACGAACACCTGCATGGCAACGATGAACGACAGGCCCGTCGCGAGCAGCTTGGAGAAGGAGTCGCGGGCGAGCACCGCCGTCTTCAGCCCGCGCGCGACGAACAGCAGATACACGAGCAACAGGCCGGCCGCCCCCACCAGGCCGAGCTCGTTGACGATCACGGCGTAGATGGTGTCGCTTTCCGGGACCGGCAGGATCGGCTGACCCTGGTGCGGCAGGCGCAGCAGGGACTGGTCGAAGCCGGTTCCCAGCAGACCGCCGTCCGCCTGGGCGAACAGGGACTGCGCGAGCTGGTAGCTGCCCCCCACCTGGCGGTTGTAGAGGGCCGGGTCGAAGGGGTGTTCCCAGGCGAGCACGCGCGCGTGGACGTGGCTGACGTGCCCGGCCACGAACCACGCCCCCACGGCGAACAGCACGAGTCCGATCAGCGGAAAGGAGAAGCGCCCCGTGGCCACGTACAGCAAGGCCAGAAAGGCGCCGTAGAACATCAGCGAGGTGCCGAGCTCGCGGGTGAGCAGGAGCGTCGCCATCGCGGCGCCCCAGACGATCAGCATCGGGCCGAACTGCTTCATCGGCGGGATCGTCAGCCCGAGAACCCGCCGCCCGGCGGTGACGAGTATCTGGCGATTGTCGCGCAGGTAGCTTGCGAGGTAGATCACGATCGCGATCTTCGCGAGCTCCGCCGGCTGGAAGGAGACGCCGCCGACGTGGACGTCCAGGTAGGCGCCGTTGACCTGCTCGCCGATCACCGGAAATCGGGGCAGCACGGTCGCACCGATGCCGATCAGGGCGATCGTGTAGCGGTAGCGCTCGAGCACGCCCACCCCCCGGTGGCGCAGCCACACGATGCACACGGAGAACAGGATCAACCCGAGCACCATCCACTGCGCCTGCTGGCGGGCCAGGACGGGGTCGATGCGATACACCATCACGATCCCGACGCTGGCGAGCACGGCGGCCAGGGGAAACAGGTAGGGATCGGCGTAGGGCAGGGCGAAGCGGATCACCAGATGCGCTGCCAGGCAGAGGCCGAGGAAGACGGCGCCATAGGTGAAGGACACGCTCGAGGCGTGGTTGAGCGTGAAGTTGGTGGAGGCCGCCGGCGAGTTGTTCTGCTCCTGGATGAAGATCGCCGTGAAGCCGGCCGTGACCAGCAGGGCGGCTGGGATCAGGCCCAGCAGCTCGCGGTTTCGAGGGCTCAGCACGCCTGCGAGCGTACCTCGCCTTGCGGCGCGGGGCGCCCGGGACGGCCGCTAGGCTTGGGCCTGCGCAAGTGTCGCCCGAGCAGCGGCGCGCGCTTCCCTGCCCAGTCCCCTTCGTTTCCGACATGAGCGGCTACCCCCTGACACCACAGGACGACGAGCGACCGCCTTCGCTGGGCTGGAGCATGTTGAAACGCTTCCTGCTCGGGGGCATTCTGATCGTGCTGCTGAGTGGCGGCGCCACCGCCACGCTGGCGCTCAACAAGATCACGGATATCGCCGAAGAGGTCTTCCCGAAGCTCAACCAGATCAACGCGCCCAAGGGCGTCGTCACGCCCGAATACAACGGCGGGGCGCAGACCTTCCTGATCCTCGGCTCCGACAGGCGGGTGGGATCGAAGGACGCCGCCGACCGCAGCAACCCGCCGCACACCGACACGATCCTGCTCGTCCGCTTCGACCCCGAACAGGGCCAGACCTCGGTTCTGTCGATCCCGCGCGACCTGATGGTCAACATCGAAACCAAGAACGGCCAGAGCTACCCCAAAGAAAAGATCAACGCCGCCTACACGATCGGGAACAAGCTCGGCGGCACCAAGGGCGGGATGGTGCTCTCGGCGGAAACGATCGAGCGCGAAGTCTTCCCCGAACTGAAGCTGAACGGCATCGTCGATGTCAGTTTTCAGGGCTTTATCCGGGTCGTCGACACCCTGGGCTGCGCCTACGTGAACGTCGACCACCGCTACTACAACGAGAACGTCGGCTCGACCGAAACGGACTACACGAGCATCAACCTCGCAGCCCGGCTACCAGAAGCTCTGTTATAAAAACGCCCTCGACTACGTCCGCTACCGCCACACCGACTCCGACTTCGTGCGCGTCGCGCGCCAGCAGGACTTCCTGCGCGACCTGCGCGAGCAGATCTCGCCCGGCGACGAGCTCGGGCAGATCGATACGGTCGCCAAAGCGGTGGGGCACGCGATCAGCATCGACCTTCCACTCATCGGCCAGCGAGCTGATCGAACTGGCCAAGCTGATCGCCTTCTCGCAGACCAAGCCCCTGCGCCAGGTCAAGTTCAAAACCTCGAACGTCGACTTCCAGTTCAACGGGGGCTCCTACGTGACCTCGACCCCGGAGCTCGAGCAGGCGACGCTCGCAGAATTCCTCCACGGCCACTCGCAGGCCAGGCTGCCGGCGCCGGCGCCGGCAGCCGAAGTCCTCACACCACAGCCATCACTCGAGCGGCAACGCCGCGCGGCCCTGAACCTGTACCCGACGTCCTCACTCTGATGAGGACGAAGTCGTCAAAGCCGCGCTCGGCGTCCCCTTCCCGGTCCTCTACCCGACCCTGCAGACCGGTCCGGCCGAACAGCAGACCGTCCGCGCCTACACGCTCAATGACCAGCAGGGCAAACCTCACCACGCCTATGACATCGTGTGGCAGCAGAACGTGCTCGGCGGCTACTACGACTTCGAGGGCACCGACTGGCTGAACCCGCCGCTGTTCGCGCATGCGCGCACCGAGACGGTCGGCGGGCGCACCTACCGGCTCGTGGACGACGGCTCGCACATCCACGTGATCGGGTGGCGCACGGGCGATGTCCTCTACTGGCTGACCAACACGCTGCTCGAGGAACTGTCAAACGCTCAGATGCTCGCGATCGCCGGCTCTGCCCAGCCGCTGCACTGAGCGCCTCTCGCCGCACGGCGCGCATGTAGGCCGAATGCGCGGCTCCGCGGCCCGATCGTGCACGCCGGGCCCGCGACTACCGATCCGACGCGCGCGCGTCAAGGGCCGCGTTGACGAGCGCGTCGGCGCGCGCGTTCTGGGCGCGCGGAACGGTTCGGATCGACCAGCTGTCGAAGCCCCGAAGGGCGGCCATCGCCGCGCAGGTGCAGCGGGCTTCATGGCCTCGTGCTTGACCTTGTAGAGACCCTGCACCTGCTTTGCGATCAGCTCGGAGTCACCAATCACCTCGACCTCGCCGGCGCCCAGCTCGCGCGCCCGCTGCAACCCCAGCAGCAGCGCACGGTACTCGGCCACGTTGTTCGTGGCCGTGCCGAGCAGCTGCGTGTGCTCGGCCAGGACCTCGCCCGCGGGAGAGCTGATGACACAGGCCGCCGCCGCGGGGCCGGGGTTGCCACGCGCGCCGCCGTCGACGTGCACGATCAGCTTCATCGCGCGCAGCCTAGCGGGCACGTCTGGACCGCTCGGGCCGGTCGCCCCCGGGGCCTTCCAGTGGCGGCGGATGCAGCTAGACGGCGCGGGCGAGCGGGGGAAGGTCGCCGGGCACACGTGCCCTGCGGCGGTCACGGACAACGCGCCGCTGGGCCCCTCGGCGCTGACGGCCCGCGCACCGGACTGCCGCGGCGGGCACGGCGGTCGAACTCGCGACGGTCGATGATGACCGTCACGTTCTCCTCGTCTCTCGTAATGGTCGAGAAGCTTCGGATACAACTCATCGGCCAGCGGCCTGGGTACCACGCAGTAGATCATCGCTCCCTCGATCTTACTCGCAGCGTGGCGATAAGCAAGGCCTGCAGGCCACCCGCCATACGTCCGTCCAGCAGCCCCGGCGCGCCGGTGCGCCGATGCGCGGCCGGGCCGCGGTGCCCACAGCGGCCGTCAGTGAAACACGCCGAGCTCGTCGGCGACGGCGTTGGCGAGTCGCTCCTCGCGCGCGAGCTCCGAGAGCTCGGTCCCCTGTGCGAGCACCCGCGCCCGACCGTCGCGGTCATCGACGTCCACCCCGTAGCGATACCAGCACAGCTCCCAGGCGACGACGATCGACACGAGGCTTCCGAAGTCCTTGTCCGGAAGGACGCTCACGCTGGGGACGCCCAGCGAGCGCGCCACGCCGGCGATGCGCCGCGGGTGCTCACCCGCGTTGAAGGCTTCGATAGCACGCTCCTCGCGACCACTCGGCTGGGCCGCGGAGCTCGCCAGGATCGCCTCCGAGCCCTCGGCAGCCCCGGGCCGCTCGCCGGGTACGGTCGGCTCGCCGTCGGCAAACACCGGCGCTGGGCCGGCGTGGGCGAGCTCCTCGGCCGCTGCCGTGAGCAGCTCATCGTCATCGGCACCGGAGACGTCGTCCAGAGCGTCGTAGACCCGGGGCTGGGCTTCGTGGCGGCTCCTTACGGGCGCCTGCTCGGGGACGTCGCTCGGCCTGCCCGCCTGGCGCAGGCGATCGAACAGGCTGCGCCCCCGGCGCGGTCGCAACGGGGCCACGCTGACCGCGGCTGAGCCGCTCTCGCGCAGCCATCCCTCGTGGGTCGCCCGCGGCGCACACAGCTCACATACGGTGCGGCGCTGGCCGGCCGCCAGGAACGTCTCGGGATGCTCTCCGCGCAGCAGGCGCCGGTCACACACATCGCATGTGACATCGGGCTGGGAGGTGACGATTGACCTTGTTGCCATCAACCGAGGGTAGCCGGGCGCGCGCAACGGCGCGTCGCGGTCCGCCTCATGCGTGGCTGGCGGCGCGCTCCTCGGAGGCCTGCTCGACGACCTTCTGGGCGAGGTGGTCGGGCACCTCCTCGTAGCGCAGAAACTCCAGCGTGTAATCACCCTGCCCGCCGGTGATCGAGCGCAGGTCGGGCGCATACGTGAGCATCTCGGACATCGGCACCTCCGCGCGGATCTCGGTCATCGTGCCCACCGGCTCCATGCCCTGGGGCCGCCCACGACGGCTGTTGAGGTCGCCGATCACTTCGCCCACGTCGGGCTCGGGCACGGACAGCGTCACGAGCATGATCGGCTCGAGCAGCACCGGGTCTGCATGCTCGAGCGCCTGCTTCATCGCCTGGATGCCGGCGAGCTTGAACGCGATCTCCGAGGAGTCCACGCTGTGGTGGGAGCCGTCGACGAGGCTCACCCGTACGCCCTTCACGGGATAGCCGGCCAGCACGCCAGCGTCCATCGCCTCACGGACTCCCTTCTCGACGGCGGGAATGAACGAGTGGGGGATCACCCCGCCCTTGATCCGGTCGACGAACTCGAAGCCTCCGAGGTCAGTGAGATCGTCCAGCGGCTCGATCTCGATGTGGCAGTCGCCGAACTGGCCGCGGCCGCCGGACTGCTTCTTGTGCCGTCCATGGGCCATCGCCGGGCGGCGGATCGTCTCCTGATAGGGCACCCGCGGCGGCTTCAGCGTCACCTCGACGCCGAAGCGGTCGCGCAGGCGGTCGACGATGACTTCGACGTGCACCTGCGACAGGCCGGCGACGATCTGCTCGCGCGTCTGCTGGTCGCGGTGCAGGTCGATCGTGGAGTCCTCCTCCTGCAGGCGGCGCAGGGACGTGAAGACCTTCTCCTCATCGCCCCTGGTCTTGGGCTCGATCGCGAACGCCATGACCGGCGCGGGCAGCTTCAGGCGGGGCATCTCGATCGCCTCGTCGCGGTCGGCCAGCCAGTCGCCCGCGCGCGTCTCCTTGAGCTTCGCGACGGCGCCGATATCACCGGGACCGAACTCGTGCACGTGGCGAACCTCCTTGCCAGCGAACACGACGAGCTGGCCGATCCGCTCCTTGACATGCGCGCGGGTGTTGAGCACGTGGCTGTCGCCGGCCATGGTGCCCTGATAGACGCGCAGCAGGTTCAGCCGCCCGGCGAACGGATCGGCCCTGGTCTTGAAGACGTAGGCGAACAGCTCGCCGTCCTCGGAAGGCCTCAGCTCGATGTCGCCGACCTGCAGCGCCCCGTGCTTCACCGGCGATGGCAGATCCTCGACGATCGCGTCGAGCAGACGCGATGTGCCGAGGTTGCGCGTCGCGACCCCACAGACCACCGGAAAGATCTTGCCGTGGTTGGTTCCCTCCTTCAGAGCATCCACGATCTCCTGATGGGATATCTCCTCGCCCTCCAGATAGCGCTCCATCAACGCGTCTGAGACTTCGCATACCTCGTCCATCAGCTTCTCGCGATATTCGGCCGCGAGCTCGGCCTGCGCATCAGGTATCGCGATCTGGCTCCAACCCGCGCGCTCGGCGGAGTCCTGGCGGAATGCGGTCATGTCCACGAGGTCGATCACGCCCTCGATCTCGTGCTCTGAGCCGATCGGGATCTCTGTGGCCACGGCGTGCGGCCCGAACGCCCTCTTGAGCTGATCCAGCGTGCGGAAGAAGTCGGCGCGCTCGCGGTCGAGCATGTTCACGTACAGCATCCGCGCGATATCCAGCTCCGCGGCCCTGGCCCACAGGCGGTTCGTGGAGACCTCGACGCCCATCACCGCGTTGACGACGAATACGGCCGACTCGCACACCCGCAGCGCGCCCAGCGCGTCGGCCACGAAGCTCGGCTCGCCCGGCGTGTCGAGCAGGTTGATCTTCCGCTCCTTCCACTCAAACGAGCTGAGCGACGCCGAGATCGACATCTGCCGCGACTGCTCATCGGGGTCGGCGTCGGAGACCGTGGTCCCGTCGGGTACGGACCCCAGCCGATTGGTCGCGCCGGCCTCGAACAGCAGCGCCTCGTGCAGGGAGGTCTTGCCGGCCCCACGGTGGCCGACCAGAGCGACGTTGCGAATCCGATCCGCCGGCGGGCGGTCCCCATTGGGTCGCATGCGATCTCCTTCTTAGCTGTGCGTCCACCATACCGCCCCGCGGACGGCTGCGCCAGGGGCGTCGCTGAAGCGCACAAGTCAGGTGACGGCCAGGAGCTCCCACTCCTCGGGCACGCCCTTCAGGCTGTGCATGCCGCGACTTTCAAACGCGTAGTCCGAGCCGGCGACGAGATCCTTCACCGTGCGCGAGGCGAGCAGCTCGCCCGAACCGGCCATCGCGGCGACGCGAGCGGCGATGTGAACGCCGATCCCGGCCACGTCATCGCCGCGAAGCTCGACTTCACCCGTGTGCACACCCGCTCTGATCGCGATACCCGCATCCGAGAGCGAGGAACGCAGCGTGTCTCCGCAGCGAAGTCCACGCGCCGGTGCGTCGAACGTGGCGAGCACGCCGTCGCCGGTCCCCTTCACCAGACGCCCGCCGCAGTCGACGACCGTGCTCTGGGAGATCCTGTCGTGCCGATCGAGCACCTGCCTCCAGGCGCTGTCCCCCAGGGCCGCCGCGCTGGCGGTCGAATCGACGATATCGGTGAACAGGACCGTTGCGAGCACCCTCTCGGTCTGCTTTGGGGTCGAGTGATGACCGGTGAGAAACTCCTCGAGAGACGAGAGCATCCCGTCTGTCTGTCCCCACTGGGGTGAGTGCGTGTCCCCCTCGAACTCAACCATCCGCGCCCCGGGAATGTGCTCGGCGAGATAGCGCCCGTCAGACACCGCAACGAGGCGGTCACCGCTGCGATGCTGCACGAGCGTCGGGCATTGGATCGAGCCCAAGACGGGGCGAAGGTCCATCTCCCGGATCCAGCGCCAAGCCGCCAAGAGGCCACCCGGTGAGGTGGTCTGGCGTTCGAAGCGGTTGATCCAACGCAGAAAGTCTGGGTCGCCGACCTTGCTCGGCGCCAGCACCTGAACGCTCAGAGTGTCCGGTGTGCCCCAGTTCGCAGCCCACCGCGGCATGAAGGTGTCTCCGCCGGCTACGTCTGCACGCGCGAACGTCCCGACTAGAGCCAGGTGGCTGACGCGCTCGGGGTAGCTCGCGGCAAACATCGCAGCCGTCGACCCGCCCTCGGAGATCCCCCCCAGCGCAACCTGATCAGCGCCCACCGCGTCGAGCACCGCCATCAGATCCCCGAGCCGATCATCGAGCGTCGGAACACCCGAATCGCGATCTGACATCCCCTGGCCCCGCTTGTCGTAGTGGACGATCCGCGCGAACGACGCGAGTTGCGTAAGCCACCGCCGCGAGTCAGGGTCCTCCCACAACACCTCGATGTTCGAGATGATCCCCGGCAGGCCAACGAAAGTCACCTCGCCCTCGCCGAAGACCTGGTAGGCGATGTGCACCTCCCCGTTGCGCGCATAGCGCGTCTCTGGCACCCACGTGGACGAGTCCGGCACCACCCCCATGCGCACAACATACGCGCCCGGAGCCCCACGAGCGGCGCGACGAGGCCGGCGGCAGGAGCCTCATTCGGGCCACCGGCGAGATTGCCTCCCCAAATCAGTCTTCGAAGGACTCCTCCTGCATGCGCGAGCGCAGCCGCAGGACGGCCTTGGTGTGCATCTGGGATACCCGGGACTCGGTCACGCCGAGGACCTCGCCGATCTCCCTGAGGGTGAGGTTCTCGTAGTAGTAGAGCGCGATCACTAGCTTCTCCCGCTCGGGAAGCTTTGCGATCGACTCGGCGATCCTGTCCTTCAGATCGCCCACGTCGAGCGCCTTCGCCGGGTCGGGCGCGCCGGGGTCCTCGATGGTGTCCATCAGCGAGACCTGATCGCCGCTGAGGTCGGAGACCGTCCACAGCTCGTCCAGAGCGACCATCGAGGAGTGCGAGATCGCGATCAGCGATTCGTTCAGTTCGTCAACCGTGATGCTCATCTCGGCGGCGATCTCCTCGTCGGTCGGCGCCCGCTGCAGCGAGTGCTCGAGCTTGGCGTTGGCGCGCTCGACTTCGCGCGCCCGCGAGCGCACGCTGCGCGGCACCCAGTCCATCGAACGCAGCTCATCGATGATCGCGCCCTTGATCCGCATGATCGCGTAGGTCTCGAACTTGATGTCACGCGACAGGTCGAAGCGCTCGATCGCCGAGATCAGCCCGACCAGCCCGTAGGAGATCAGGTCGGCCTCCTCGACATGCGGAGGCAGCCCCGCGGCCGTGCGCCCGGCCACATACTTGACCAGCGGCGAATAGGCCACGACCAGCCGCTCGCGCACGCGGGCGTCGCCGTCGGACTTATATCGCCGCCAGAGTTCGCGCAGCTCGATCGGTTTGACGTTCGTCTCCAGGAGGTTCCCTCCCCTGTCTCAGGCCCGAGGGTGACTGCGCGCATACGCGCGTTCTTAGCCGGGCGGACTCTACCCGAGTGTAAATCTGGGTGCTCGACACGCTCGCATGCCCGAGCAGCTCCTGGATGCTCCGCAGATCGGCCCCGCCGTCGAGCAGGTGCGTGGCGAAGCTGTGGCGAGCGCGTGCGGGGAGGATCCGCCGCCGACACCCGGCGCGCTCGGTCCACTTTCTCAGCCTCCGCCTGACGTCGCTCGTGCCGAGAGGCCGGCCGCTCTTTGACAGGAACAGGGCGTCCTCGGTCACCGAAGCGACGAGCGCCGGGCGGGCACGCTCGCAGTACGCGCCACGGCTGCGAGCGCCGGCTCGCCGACGGGCAGAAGCGCGTCTTGCGCCCCTTGCCCTCGACCCGCAGCTGCTCGGCGTCGTGTTCCACGTCGCTCGTCTTCAGCGAGACGAGCTCCTCGGCTCGCAGCCCGCACGAGTAGGCGAGCTCGAACATCGCGCGATCGCGCAGCTCGAGCGGGCTGCCGGCGGGGATGCCGTCCAGCAGCTGGGCCGTCTCGCGTGCGCTCAGCACGCGCGGCAGATGCGAGGGGCGCCGCGGCGTCGAGACCAGGTCGGCCGGATTCTGGGGTATCCGCCCGTGCTCGCGCTGGCTCGAGAACAGCGCCCGCAGCGCTGCGAGCTTGCGTGCGGTCGTCGTCGGCGCGGCAGCCCCCTCGGACAGATGGGCGATGTAGCGGCGCACGGCCTTCGGGCTGACGACCTGCTCCGGGGCAGAGGTTCTGAGCCCCGGCCCAACGAGCGAACTGCGCGAGGTCGATGCCGTACGCCCGCCGGGTCCGCTCGGCGGCGTCGCGGCGAGTCAGGTCCTCGTCGAGCAGCTCGAGGCGCGGCCCTGCCAGGAGGTCTCCATCGATCCTCAGTTCGCCGCCATCGACCCGGCTGCCCTGCCTCAGACGCTCGCAGCCGGCGCGCGGCTCAGCGCGCGATCGCGCCCTCGGCGGCGCTGCCGACGAGCTTGGCGTACTTCTGGATCGCCACCTCGACGTGCGCGTCGGTCGCCGGCGCGGGCGTGTAGCGGCGCACGCGCGCGGCGATCTCCTCCTCGACAGCGCCGACATCGATGCGGCGGGCGTCGACGTCGATCGTGATCGTATCGCCGTCGCGAGCGACGGCGATCGGGCCGCCGCGCACCGCCTCGGGCGCGACGTGCCCGACCATGAAGCCGTGCGTGGCGCCGGAGAAGCGCCCGTCGGTGATCAGCGCGACGCTCTCACCCAGCCCCTCGCCGACGATCGCCGCGGTGACCGCCGAGCATCTCGCGCATGCCGGGGCCGCCGGCCGGGCCCTCGTTGCGGATCACGACCACGTCGCCGGCGGCGATCTCGCGCGCGTGCACCGCCGCGAAGCGGCCTCCTCGGAGTCGAACACGCGCGCGGGCCCGGTGTGCTGGCGGCGCTCGTGGCCGGCGAGCTTGACCACGCAGCCGTCGGGGGCGAGGTTGCCGCGCAGGATCGCGAAGCCGCCGGTCGGGTTGAGCGGCTCGTCGACGGCCGCACGACCCTCTGGCCCGGCGCTCTCGCTGGCCTTCTCGGCGTCCTCGCCGATCGTCCGTCCGGTCACCGTCGGGGTCTCCGCGTGAGCATGCCGGCCTCGCGCAGGCGCTTCAGCACGAGCGGAACGCCGCCGGCCTCGTACAGGTCGGTCGCGACGAACCGCCCGCCCGGCTTGAGGTCGCACAAGCGGCGTGCGCGCGGAGATCGCGTCGAAGTCGTCGAGCGCCAGCGGGACGCTCGTTTCCCTGGCGAGCGCGAGCAGGTGCAGCACCCCGTTGGTCGAGCCGCCGCTCGTGGCGACCGCCGCGATCGCGTTCTCGAACGCCGGCGGGTGATGACGTCGCTCGGCAGCTGCCCTCGGCGCAGCACGTCCATCACCAGCTCGCCGCGCTGCACGCGCGGCCTCGTGCTTGCGCCCGTCCTCGGCCGGGACCATCGATGACCCGGCCGGCGAGATCCCGAGCAGTCTCGAACGCCATCGCCATCGTGTTGGCCGTGAACTGGCCGCCGCAGGCGCCGGCGCCGGGCGAGGCGACCTCCTCCAGCTCGTGCAGCTCCTGCTCGGTGATCTTGCCCGGCGGCGTAGGCGCCGACCGCCTCGAACACGTCCTGGATCGTGACCTCCGCGCCCCTGAAGTGCCCGGGCATGATCGACCCGCCGTAGAGCATCAGCCCGGGCACGTCGAGGCGGGCCAGCGCCATCACCGTGCCGGGGATGGTCTTGTCGCAGCCCGAGATCGCGACGAGCGGCGTCGAAGTGGTGGGCGCAGGCGACCAGCTCGATCGAGTCGGCGATCACCTCGCGCGAGACGAGCGAGGCGCGCATCCCGGCGGTGCCCATCGTGATCCCGTCGGAGATCGCGATCGTGTTGAACTCCATCGGCGTGCCGCCGGCCGCGCGGATCCCCTCCTTGACCTTCGCGGCGAGCACGCGGTTGTTGAAGTTGCAGGGCATCGTCTCGATCCAGGAGTGCGCGACTCCGACGATCGGCTTGGCGAGGTCCTCGTGCGGAGTAGCCGATGCCGTGCAGATAGGCCCGCGCGGCGGCCCGCTCCGGGCCCTCGGTGAGGGCCCGGCTGCGGTGCTTGACGTCGAAGTTCCGCCGGCGTGCTCACGCGGCGCGCGCGGCCTCGGAGCCGTGAGCGGCGCGCTCGCGCTCCCAGCGGGCGAGCCGCACCAGATCACGCCGCACCCTGTCGGGGTCGATCTGACGCCCGGGCAGATGCATGTTGGCGTCGGCTATCAGCCGGCGCTCGTCGGCGTTCAGCGCCATCCACTTCGCCAGCACGTCATCGGAGTCCGGCAGGCGCGCGCTGCCGTAGGGCTTGGACTGATCGGGAAACGCGACGCAGTACTCGTTGAGCAGGGCGCCCGTCTCGGGCAGGTAGGCGACGATCGGCCGGTGCGGGTAGATGAGATAGGCATAGGGCGCGGCCGCCTCGCGCAGGAGCCCGTCTGTGCCCTCGCGTGGATCGCCGCCTGAAACCCCGCCGGAGGGCTCCCGCTCGCCGGCGCCGCCCCACACTCGCAGGAAGCCAAGATCTCGGTACATCGCCCAGTCCTGCTCGTCGATGCACGTCCTCAGCAGCGCGCGGGCGCGCTGCTCTGCGCGTCGCTCGCGGCCGGGGTCATAGCCGGACTCGCTGATCCGCCGCCGGCGTGCGGCCGAGCGCAGCCGGTGCTGCGCGAGCGCGACGGTCAGCCGCGGGCGTGAGAGCTCCCACAGCAGCGCGAGCAGCACGACCGCCGCGGTGCCCAGCCCCAGCGCCACGATCGCTACTTCGCCGTCCGCAAAGCCCCGCCGGCGGCACGCGGAAAGAAGATCACGCGCTCCGCGTCGCGCGGCACCTCCTCGAAGCTCCGCACGAACTCCGCCTCGCGGCGCCCGCCGTGTGTCTCGGTGGGAACTGCTGCCCACATGCCGGCGTCGAGCTCGCGCCGGAAGGCCTCGATCAACTCCCGCTCCTGCTCGGGGGCCTCGACATCGCCCTCCGCTAGCACGATCTCGCCATGACCCGGCTTCAGACGCAGCAGCTTCATCGTTAGGGATTATGGCAAACACGCGCGCGCCCGTCGCGACAGGCGCAGCCCGGGGCCTCAGGCGCCGGCCACTACAGCGACGCCATGCGCCCAAGCGGGAAGACGTCGACCGGGCCCGCTCCCCCGCCGACGTCGCGCAGCCCGTTCCTCACCGCCTCGCCCGTGAGCGCGCGGGCCGTGCGCGCAGCCTGAAGCGGCGCAAGGCCGAGGGCGAGCTGCGCGGCAAGAATCGAGGAGTGCGTGCAGCCGGAGCCATGCGCCGCGCCGTCGGGGTGGCGCTCGCCCGCGATCTCCACCGCACGCTCATCCTCGCCCGCCGCCAAGAACAGGTCGACCGCGCGAATGCGATGGCCACCGGTGACGACGACCGTGCTCGGCCCGAGCGCGAGCAGCGCGCGGGCCAGGGCCTCGGCCTCTCCGTCCTCCCCCTCCTCGGCGCCCTGTGAGCGCCCGGCCAGCGCGCGCGCCTCCAGCAGGTTCGGCGTGAGCACCGTGGCCCGCGGGAGGATCTCCTGCACGAGGGCGCGCTCGGCGTCGGCGTCGAGCAGGCGTGCGCCCGACTCGGCGACCATCACCGGGTCCACGACCACCGGCGTGCCCGCCGGCAGCTCATCCAGAGCGCGCGCGACGGCGAGAACAACCTCGCTGTTAGCGAGCATCCCGACCTTGACGGCGTCCGCGCCGATGTCCTCGATCACGGCTCGCACCTGGGCGATCACGATCTCCCCTGCGAGCGGGTGGATCGCGCTCACGCCGACGGTGCTCTGCGCGGTGATAGCCGTGATCGCGCTCGTCCCGTGCACGCCGCACCGCGCGAACGCCTTCAGGTCGGCCTGCACGCCCGCGCCGCCCCCGGAGTCAGAGCCTGCGATGCTCAGCGCCGTGCGCGTGCGGTCGCGGGTCGCGGACTGCTCGGACATCACTGCGGCCGGCTCAGGCGGAGTCGCCAGAGGGACGCTTGCGCCGCGGGAAGATCGAATAGCTCCCGATCGCCGTGACCAGCAGCCGCCCATCCTCGGCGTGAACGGCCGATTTCATCACCCCCGTGGTGCGATTGCGGCGGTCCAGCTCCGAGGTGCAGATGATCTCGCCCTCGGTGGCCGTCTGGATGTAGTTGATCGAGATGCCGATCGTCGCGATGCGCTCCTCCCTGGTGGTCTGCGCCCACAGCGTCGAGCCCATGCAGTAGTCGACGAGCGCGTAGGTGACCACGCCGGAGAGCAGCCCGCCGGCATTGATCAGCTCAGGGCGGATCTGCAGGCTGACCGTCTGCGGATCCTTCCAGCGCATGCCCATGAAGCCGGTGACCCCGTCGATCGCCCCCGGGCCCCCGCCGCGCGGCGCGCCGGCGGCGCCATCAGGGGCCGTTGCCGGCTCCGTGCGCTGCTCGGGACTCGCAGAGGGCTCGCTCACGGATGAGAGGCTACGCGAGCAACTGTCCCGGCGCCCGCGCGCCCATCGCGGAGCCAGGACACACATTCGCCACGAACTGCGCTCTGACTCGGCACAAAGCGCTCGATTCGGGCACACCGAGCCTTCTAGCGTCTGCTTCCCATGTGCGCGCAGCAGCTCCCGGCACGATTGACCGACCCGCTCACCGATGGCCGCCCAGCCGATCCTCGGCGCGCGCTCGGGCGCCTCGGTGAGGATCTGGCCGCACAGCACCTGGCGCGACTCGGCTATTCGGTGCTCGCCCGCAACGTGCGCACCCGCCACGGCGAGATCGACCTGATCGTGTTCGACGGAAGCGCGCTGGCGTTCGCCGAGGTCAAGACCCGCCGCGTCGGCGCGGCCGCGCTGGCGCAGGGCGCCTCTCAGCAGCCGCTCGCCGGGCTGCGGGGGCGACAGCGGGCGCGCCTGCGGCGCCTGGCGGTGGCGTGGCTCAGCGATAGGAGCCGAAACCGTCCCAGCGCGCGCACGATCCGCTTTGACGCCATCGGCGTCAGCGTCGATCCACGCGGCGGGCTCGTGCGGATCGACCACGTCGAAGGCGCATGGTGAGCGCTCAGACCGCGGTGTTCAGAGGCAGCTGCTGGTAGGCGAGCGACTGGAAGGACATCCTGTGCAGCGGCGAGACGCCCTGACGGAGGATCGCCTCGCGGTGCACCGGCGTCGAGTAGCCGACGTGCTCGGCAAAGCTCCAGCCGGGGTGCTCGCCGTCGGCGTGGCGCATGTAGCGGTCGCGGGTGACCTTGGCGACGATCGACGCAGCGGCGATCGCAGCGCTCGTGGCGTCGCCGTCGACGATCGCGCGCTGCGGGCGTCCGAAATCCTCGACCGAGAAGCCATCGACGAGACACAGCACCTCGCCCTCGAGGCCGCGCGTCACTCCCTGCATCGCATCGCGCAGGGCCGCGAGGTTCGTCTTGTGCAGGCCGCGCGCATCGATCCCGCGCACGCACCGGGAGACGACCACGACACGGGCGGCGCTGAGCAGCACCAGCGGGTAGAGCTCCTCGCGCGCCTCGGCGGAGTGCTGCTTTGAATCGTTCAGCTTGCTCAGCGAGCGCAGCTCGCGGGTGGTGAGCGCCTCGTAGTCGAACAGCACGCCGGCCGCGACGAGCGGCCCGGCAAGGCATCCGCGGCCGGCCTCGTCGGCGCCGGCGATGAGGCGAACCCCGAGCCGGCGGTCGAAGGCGAACAGCCGCCGCCCGCTGCCGTCCCGGCGAGCGCGGCGCCTGGCACGCGCGGAGGAGCCGGATGATCGCGGCGCCTGCTCAGAGGATCCGGCGGCGCCGAATGGCCTAGAAGACGCCGATCCGGTCGGGTGGCCAGTAGGTGGCGAAGGCTCCTCCGATGATCCACTTGGTGGGGACGGGTCCCCAGAACCTGCTGTCGTCGGATTCCCCACGGTTGTCCCCCATCATGAACCAGTGACCGGCGGGAATCTTGATCGGAACCGGGAAGTTGCACTCGGGACTCGTGCCGCACGCGCGTATGTAGGAGTCCTGCTCGCGTTTACCGTTTCGGATCACGTGCCCGTTGACAATCGAGATCACGTCGCCCGGCCCGGCCACGATGCGCTTGATGAAGTTCACGCTCGACTTTTCCGGTTCGGGTTCCGAGCAGGCGGCTCCTCCGAGTTTGACCACGTGCGGCTCGGGCCCGCAGACCTCCTGCGTGGCGTTCTTCGGCGGGTGGAACACGGCGATCTCGCCGACATGCGGTTCTGAGAACTGCATGCCGATGCGATTGACGAGCACCCGCTGGCCAATCGACAGGGTCGGCTCCATGGAGCCACTGGGAATGCGATAGGGCTTGACGATGAACGCCTGGATACCGAAGGCGAGACCTAGAGCCACCACGACGATCACGACCAGCTCGACGATCGAGCTGGTCGTCGACTTCGCGCGCTTTCCGCCAGCCTTCACGCCGGCTCGTCGCCGGCGGTGACGCCTCCCTCAGCGTCAGCGGCATCGGCAGCAGGGGGGTCTCGTCGGCATCCGCGGACGAGCCGGCCGTCGCCTCCGGGGGCTCTGAGTCCTCGGGCCGGGCAGCCCCCGCCTCCGGCGCCTCAGCGCCCTCGGCCTGGGCGGCCGTCGCGTCCGGCGCCCCGGCGTCCTCGGCCTCGGCGACGGCCTGAGCGCCGGCCTCCTGGCCCGCGTCGGTCGCGGCGCCGTCCACCTCCGGCTGGCCGGCGGCCTCGCTGACGGTCTCCTGCGCGGTCATTCCGTCGGCGTCGGTGGCCTCGGTGGTCTCATGCATGAGGCCCGGCTCGACGGTCTCCTCGGGGCCCGTGTAGCGGCGCTCGCGCACGCGCGCACGCTTGCCCACGCGGTCACGCAGGTAGTAGAGCTTCGCGCGACGGACGTCGCCCCGGGCGGCCAGCTCGATGCGCTCGATCTTCGGCGAGTGCACGGGGAAGGATGCGCTCGACGCCGACGCCGAAGGATTGCTTGCGCACGGTGAAGGTCTCGCGCGAGCCATGCCCCTGGCGCTTGATCACCACGCCCTCGAAGACCTGGACGCGCCGGCGCGTGCCCTCGATCACCTGGAAGTGAACCTTAACGCGGTCGCCCGGCGCGAAGTTGGGAACGCGGCGCAGCTGCGCACGCTCGATGGTTTCGATGACGCTGCTCATGATGGTGAAGGAGGGTGCGCCTTGGCGATGGAGGGCATCGCGAAAGGGTCTTGCGGCGCGGAGAGCCATGGTAGCGGACCACCGTCGCTCCTCGCCTCACCAACCGCCGCCCGTCAGGACTGATCGGCCCGCTGCGCCTCGTCGCCCCGCTCGCGGCTGCGCTCGCGCCGCCACTCCTCGATCGCCTGGTGGTTGCCCGGAGAGCAGGACCTCGGGCACGCGCCAGCCGCGGTAGCTCGGCCGGGCGCGTGTAGTGCGGATACTCCGGAGCGCCCTCCGAGCGCGACGCTGAATGACTCCTCGACGGCCGACTGCTCGTGCCCGAGCGCGCCGGGGAGCTTGCGCAGCACGGCGTCGCTGAGGACCATCGCCGCCAGCTCGCCGCCGGCGAGTACATAGCGACCGATCGAGATCGAGTCGCTCGCGAAGTGCTCGATGATGCGCTCGTCAAAGCCCTCGTAGCGGCCGCACAGCAGCGTCAGCGCCGGCTCGCCCGCGAGCTCCTCGGCGAGGTCCGTCGTCGAGCATCCGCCCGCCCGGCGCCAGCGCGATCACGCGCCGGCGGCGCGCGCAGCTCGACGGGGTCGACGCCGTAGTGGGCGCGCAGCGCGCTGTCGACGACGTCCACGCGCAGCACCATGCCCGCGCCGCCGCCGAACGGCGTGTCGTCGACCTGGCCGCCGCTCAGCGGCGTGTGATCGCGGAAGTTGACGCACTCGAGGCTCGAGCCGGCGGCGAGCGCGTTGCTGACGTGGCGCTGGGAGCGAAACCAGTCAAACCACTCGGGGAACAGCGTGAAGACGTCGATCTCTCACGAGGACCTCTGCCGCCGCGGATCCTCCTCGGGCTCCTGCCGCGGATCCTCCTCGGCCCCGCGCGACTCGTCTCCCAGGGCCAGGAAGTCGAGGTCGACCTCGATGCGCCGCGCGGACGGGTCGACACGGCGGATCGCGTCTTTCACCATCGGCACGAGCAGCGGCTGGCCACCGCGATCGCGCACGACCTCGAGCGCCTCGCACGAGGGCAGCTCGATCAGGCGGCTGACCGTTCCGAGCAGACGCTCGCCGTCGGCCACCTCGCAGCCCTCGAGCTCGTGCGCCCACCACTCGCCCTCGGCCAGCGCGGGCGCCTGGCGCTGCTCGACGGCCAGCGGCTGACCGCGCAGCGCCTCGCGCCGCGGCGCCGGTCATCGACGCCCTGCAGGCGAACGATCGGACGGCGTCGGTGCCCGCCCGGCGCACGATCGCGACGCGCCGCCCGGCGACCGACACGTTCGTTCCGAGCGCGAGCAGGCGCGGCCGCGGGCCCGTCACGTAGAAGCTTCCATCCAGGCCGTGCGGGCGACCGACGCGACCGGCCTCTAGCTGCGGTGCTCCGCGATCCACCCTGCGCTCCCCGTCCACGATCGCGTTCGTCTCCGCCGCGCCGGCATTGAGCGTCAATCGACGATGTCGACGAGCACGTGGCAGCCGTCGCCCGTAGCGGCCGCTTTCACGACGGTCCGCAGCGCGTGCGCGGTGCGTCCGCCGCGCCCGATCACCTTGCCGTAGTCCTCGGCGGCCACGCACAGCTCGAGCACGATCGTGCCGTCGTCGCTCCTCGAACTGCTCGACCGAGACCTCATCGGGCTCATCGACGAGGCCCTCGGCGAGGTACTCGAGCAGTCGCCTCGGGCACCGCTGGGCATCGCGCCGGCTCAGCGGCCTCCTAGCCGGTCTGAGTGTCGATGCCCTGGATGCGCAGCAGCTTGCGCACGGTGTCCGACGGCTGGGCGCCGCGCGCGAGCCAGCTGCGCGCGCGCTCCTCGTCGATCACGATCGTCGAGGGGTCGGTCTGGGCGTTGTAGTGGCCGATCGTCTCGATCACGCGGCCATCGCGCGGCGAGCGCTGGTCGGCGACGACCACTCGCCAGATCGGGTCCTTCTTGCCGCCCACTCGCGTGAGCCTGAGCCTCACTGCCACGTTTTCCTCTCGGCCGGGTGCCTGCCTGCGGTGATCACAGAGCTTAGACGGTAAGCACGCCCGAGGACGGCGCCATCGCCGCTCAGCGCGCGTGGCGCATCAGCGCGCCGATGTCGGGCATCTTGCCGCGCCCCACCTGGCGCATCACCTTGCGCATCTGCTCGAACTGCTTGACCAGCCGGTTCACCTGCTGGACGTTGGTGCCCGAGCCGCGCGCGATCCGCAGCCGGCGCGAGCCCTTGATCAGCTCCGGCCGGCGGCGCTCTTCTGGGGTCATCGACAGGATGATCGCCTGGATCCGGTCGAGCTCGCGCTCGTCGACCTTCATGTTCTGCAGCTGCGCCCCGCCGAAGCCCGGGATCATCCCGAGCAGGCTCGTCAGCGGGCCCATCCTGCGGATCATCCGCAGCTGCGCGAGGAAGTCGTCGAGGCCGAACTCGTTGCGCCGCAGCTTGCGCTCGAGCTCGAGCGCGTCGGCCTCGTCGAACTGGCGCTCGGCCTTCTCGATCAGGCTCATCACGTCGCCCATCCCGAGGATCCGCTGGGCCATGCGGTCGGGGTGGAAGCGCTCGAACTGGTCGAGCTTCTCGCCGGTCGAGGCGAACAGGATCGGCTTGCCGGTGACCGCCTTGACCGACAGCGCCGCGCCGCCGCGCGCGTCGCCGTCGAGCTTGCTCATGCACCACGCCGTCGAACTGCACCGCCTCGGCGAACTCTCGGCGACGTTGACGGCGTCCTGGCCGGTCATCGCGTCGACGACGAGCAGGACGTCGTCGGGCTTCACCGCGTCGCGGATGCGCACGAGCTCGGCCATCAGCTCCTCGTCGACGTGCAGGCGCCCGCTGGTGTCGACGATCAGCACGTCCTTGCCCTCCTCGCGTGGCGCGCTCGAGCGCCCAGCGCGGCGATCTCGACGGGATCGCGCTCGGTGCCCTGCTCGTAGACCGCCGCGCCCGCCTGGGCGCCGACCTTGACGAGCTGCTCGACGGCCGCCGGGCGGTACACGTCGCAGGCCGCCAGCGCGACCGTGGAGCAGTGCTCCTCGCGCAGGTAGCGGGCGAGCTTGGCCGCCGCGGTCGTCTTGCCCGAGCCCTGCAGCCCGGCCATCAGGATCACCGTCGGCGGGCTGCGGCGAGAAGCTGAGGCTCGGCGGCCGACGCGCCGCCCATCAGCGCGGTCAGCTCCTCGGCGACGATCTTCACGACCTGCTGGCCGGGGTTCAGCCGCCCGACGATCTCGGCGCCCAGGCAGCGCTCCTTCAGCTGCGGCGGTGAACTGCCTGACGACCTTGAAGTTGACGTCCGCCTCGAGCAGCGCGAGGCGGATCTCGCGCATCGCCGCGTCGATGTCCTGCTCGGTCAGCGTGCCGCGCTGGCGCACGTCGGCGAGCGTGCCCTGGAGCTTCTCGGCGAGCGAGTCGAACATGGCGCTGGATTCTCGCAGCCGCGCGCGACGCCCGCGCGGCGGCGCTGCGCCGTCAGGCGTCCGGGGGCGGCGGCGCCGGCGGGCGCACGGCGGGCGGGCGCGCGTCCGCCGCCGCGTCGCTGCCTCGCGGCGCGCCGCGAGAGCGCCTCGCCGATGCCGCCGAACGCCTGCGGCGAACTCGGAGGGCACGACGAACACCTTGTTGGCGTCGCCTTCGGCGAGCTGGGGCAGCATCTGCAGGTATTCGTAGCTGAGCAGCTCGCGGTCCGGTTTGCCCGCGTGGATCGCTTTGAAGACCGTGTCGATCGCCTTGGCTTCGCCCTCGGCGCGCAGGATCGCCGCCTGGCGCTCGCCCTCGGCGTCAGCACCGCCGCCTGCTGGGCGCCCTCGGCGGTCAGCACGGCCGCCTGCTTGGCGCCCTCGGCGGTGAGGATCTGCGCCTGCTTCTCGCCTTCGGCGGTGAGGATCGCGGCGCGGCGGTCGCGCTCGGCGCGCATCTGCTTCTCCATCGCCGTGCGGATGTCCGCGCGGCGGGTCGACCGACTTGATCTCGACGCGGTTGATCCGGATGCCCCACTTGCCGGTCGCCTCGTCGAGCACCACGCGCAGCTCGGTGTTGACGTTCTCGCGGGCCGTCAGCGTCTCCTCGAGCGTCAGGCCGCCGATCACGTTGCGCAGCGTGGTGACGGTCAGCTGCTCGATCGCCTGCAGCGGGTTGGCGATTTCGTACGTCGCCGAGCGCGGGTCGGTGATCGTGAAGTAGAGGACCGTCTCGATGCCGACGACGACGTTGTCTTCGGTGATCACCGACTGCGGCGCGAAGTTGACGACCTGCTCGCGCAGGTCGACGAGCGGCTTGCACGCGGTCGATGAACGGCGTGACGAGCGTCAGCCCGGGCTCGAGCGTGCGGCTGTAGCGGCCGAGGCGCTCGACCACGCCGGCGCGCGCCTGCGGAATCACGCGGATCGTGCGCGCGGCCGCGACCAGCGACGAACAGCGACGACCACGGCGACGACGATCAGGGCGACCATGTAGGCGTTTCCTTTCTCTTGCCTGCGGGCTGCGCTTCGAGCTGCGGACTCAGTGCATCACGAGCGCCGTGGCGCCCCTGATCTCGACGACCTCGACGTGCTCGCCGGCGTCGATCACCTCGTCCTCGTCGTAGCTGCGGGCGGTCCACACCTCGCCGCCGTCGATCTTCACGCAGCCGACGCCCTCGTCGTTGGCGATCCGCTCGAGCACGATCGCGCGGCGGCCGATCAGCGCGGCCGCGCCGGTGCGGATCGGCGGCGGCAGGCGGCGGTGGCGGCGGGCGACCGGCCGCAGCGTCGCGAACACGATCGCCGAGGCCGCGACGAACACGACCGCGCGTCAGCAGGGCGCCGACGCCGAGCAGGCTGACGCACGGCGGCGAGCGCCGCGCCGAGCGCGAACGGGCGCCAGGTAGAAGCCGCCCGTGTGCATCTCGCCGACGCCCGAGCACGGCCAGCCGCCACCAGCCAGATGATCCAAGCGTCCATGCACCGATGCACGGTTAGCTCCCGGCGCGATCAGCGCGCGCGCGAAGTCCTCGGCGTCGAAGGGCGCAGGTCCTCGACCGACTCGCCGACGCCGATCAGCTTGACCGGCAGCGCGAGCTCGCGCGCGATCGCGAGCGCGATGCCGCCGCGGGCGGTGCCGTCGAGCTTGGTCAGCACGACGCCGCTGACCTCGGCCGCTGTCGGCGAACAGCTTGCGCCTGGCGCAGGCCGTTCTGGCCGGTCGTCGCGTCGATCGTCAGCAGCGTCTCGTGCGGCGCGCCCTCGAGCTGGCGCGCGATCACGCGGCGCACCTTCGCCAGCTCGCCCATCAGGTCGTCCTGGGTGTGCAGGCGCCCGGCGGTGTCGATGATCACGACGTCCACGCCGCTGCGCTGCGCCTGGGCGATCGCCTCGAAGGCGACCGCGCCCGGGTCCGAGCCCGCCGCGCCGGTCACGATCTCGCAGCCGCGCCCGCTCGCGCCCAGCCTTCGAGCTGCTCGGTCGCCGCCGCCCGGAAGGTGTCGGCGGCGCCGAGCAGGACGCTGTGGCCGAGCTCGCTGGCGCAGATGCCAGGCGAGCTTGCCGATCGTCGTCGTCTTGCCGGTGCCGTTGACGCCGACCGCCAGGATCACGGTCGGCTTGGCGCGGATGTCGATGCGGCCGTCGCCGACGCGCGCCGTCTCGGCGAGCAGCGCGATCAGCCGCTCGCTCAGCGCCTCGCCGCCCTCGAGCCCGTCGCCTCGCGGCCTCGCTCTCGAGCGTCTGCCACGACCGCAGCGGTCGTGCTCGCGCCGACGTCGGCCATGATCAGCGCCTCCTCGAGGCGTTCCCAGGTGTGCTCGTCGAGCGTCGCGAACAGCGTCGCCTGGATCTCGCTGCCGAGCGCCTGGCGGGTCTTCGCCATGCTCTCGCGCAGGCGGCGGAAGAGGCCGCCGCCGCGGCGCTCGCGCCGCTCGGCCTCCGCTCGCTCGCGCCGGCGGTCGCGCGCCGGCCTCGGCGGTGATGAACAGATCGCTCCAGTCGCGCGCCACGGGCCGCGCGACGATAGCAGCGCGGCCGCTCAGGCGACCTCGGCGCCTCCTCGACCTCGGCGCTGCCGCTCTCGGCCGGCAGGCGGCGCGAGAGCACCTTGGAGACGCCGTCGCCGCCCATCGAGACGCCGTAGAGCCAGTCGGCGGCCTCCATCGTGCGCTTCTGGTGGGTGATCACGATGAACTGCGCGCGATCGGCGTAGCGGCGCAGCAGCGCCAGGAAGCGATCGAGGTTGAGGTCGTCGAGCGCCGCCTCGACCTCGTCGAGGATGTAGAAGGGGCAGGGCCGCGCAAGGAAGACCGCGAACAGGAAGGCGAGCGCCGTCATCGACTTCTCACCGCCGGACAGCAGCGACAGGCGCTTGGTCGACTTGCCGGCCGGCGTGATCTCGATCTCGACGCCCAGGCAGCTCCTCGCTCGCTCGCGCGCTCGGCCTCGGCCTCGGCCTCCGCCGTCGCGCCTCGGCGCCGTCGCTCGAGCCCTCGCCGCGCTCGCCGTCCTCGGCCCGCCGGCAGCGGCTGGCCGCCGAGCACCGCTCGCGGCGTCTGCTCTTCGCTGACGAGCCGCAGCCGCCCGGAGCCGCCCGGGAACACGTCGCCGACGAGCTCCTCGAAGTTGCGCGCCGCCGCCTGCGAATGTCTGCTCGAAGGTCTCCTCGATCTGGCGGTCGGTGTCGCGGATCAGGGCGCGCAGCTCGCGCAGCGCCGTCTCGAGGTCCGCGCGCTGGCCCTCGATCTCCTCGACGTGCGCGACGCGCCTCGGCGTACTCCTCCTGCGCCAGCGGGTTGACCGGCCCGAGCTGCTCGCGCCTGCGCTCGAGGCGCTCCACGCGCGCGCACCAGCGCAGCGTGCCTGCTCCTCGTCGAGCGCCTCGTCGCGCGGCTCGGAGTGAATCGAGTCCCGAGGCGCTCGGCGATGCCCGACAGCTCGAGCTCGGCCTCGCCGCGCCTGGTCGCGCAGGCGCTGGGCGGCGACCTCGGCTTCGGTGACGAGCCTCGCCGGCAGCGCGCAGCCGCGCCTGGATCTCGGCCTCCTCGCCGGCGCAGGCGCTCAGCTCGCCGGCGATCTGCTCGCCGGCCGCGCGGTCGGCGCCGAGCTCGCTGCTCGAGTCGCCGCGATCCGCTCGCCGACCGCCTCGGCGGCGTCGCTCAGCGCGGCCGCCAGGCGACTCGCGACGGGCACGAGCGCCGCGTCGGCTGGAGTGCTGGGCTTGCAGCCGCTCGGCCTGCGCAGCGCGCTCGGCCCGCTCGCGCGCCAGGCGCTCGGCCTGGCGGCGCTCGGCGGCCAGCTCGCCCTGCAGCTGCGCGCGGCGCACCGCCAGCGGTCCCTGCTCGGAGGCGGCGCGGCGCTGCTCGATCAGCCACTCGGTGCGCGCCAGCTGCTCGCCGGCCTCGGCGCGCGCGCGCTCGCGCGCCTCGCCGAGGCGCGCCGTGCGCCTGTCGTCGCGGGCGCGCTCCTCGGCCGCTCTGCACGCCCTTCAGCGCCAGTACTCGACGACGCCTCCGGCGCGACGCGCTCGCGCCTGGGCGGCCACCTCCGCCGGCGAACCGCCGCCCTGGCGCGTCGCACCTCGTCGACGTCCGGCAGATGATGCGCTCACGACCCACCGTCCACGAGCACCCGGCGAACCGTCCTCCCAGGTGCGAGCGACCACCCACGCTTCCCGCCCGCGCCTTCTGCGACGAGCTGCCTCGGCGCGCTGCGCGCGCCTGTGGCGGGCCGAGCCGGCGAGCTCGCCCGTCGAGCTCCGAGCGCGCGTGCGAGCTCGCCGCTCGCCGCGCAGTGCCCTCGAGCTCCCGCTGTCTGCCACGCTCGGTCTCGCGCCTGCGCCTCGACCTCCGAGGGTCGGCCGCAGCTCGGCCTCGAGCCGCCGCGGCGCGAGCGGCGCCGTCGCGGCGCCGGCCGGCGCCGCTCCTGCTCCGGGCTCGCCCGGACCGCTCGCGCCGTCTCCTGCGGCGGCATCCTTCAGCGCCTCGAGCTGTGAGCGCACGCTCTCGGCGCGCCGCTCGAGCGCCTGTGCGCTCGCGAGCGCCTGCTCTGCGCGCATCTGCAGGCGCTCGCGCGCGGAGCGCGCATCGTAGACGCGGCGGGCGAGAGTCTCGTGGCGCTGCGAGCGCTCCTGCAGCGCCTGCTCGGCCAGACCCCGTCTGCTGACGGTCGCCTGCAGCTGCGACTCGATCGCGCTGCGCTCCGTGCGGGCGTCGCTGACGCGCGCCTGGGCCCCGCGCAGCTGTCCGGCGCGCTCGCGCAACTCCTCGCGGGCCAGCTCCCAGCGGGCTTCGAGCGTCTGGCGCTCGAGCCGCCCGTGCAGCTCGCGCCGCTTCAGCCTGGCGCTTGAGCGGTCGCAGCCGCGTGCGCGCCTCGCGCTCGACGTCGAGCGCGCGGTCGAGGTTCTCCTGCGTGCGCTCGAGCTTCAACTGCGCGCGGCGCCGTCGCTTGCGGTGCTTGCCGAGCCCGGCCGCCTCCTCGATCAGCAGGCGGCGGTCGCGCGGCTTGGAGGTGACGATCTGCTCGACGCGCCCCTGTGAGATGACCGAATGGGCCTCTTTGCCGAGACCCGTGTCGGACAGCACCTCGACCACGTCGGTCAGCCGGCAGCGGGCACCGTTCAGCCAGTAGCCACCCTCGCCCGTGCGGTCCAGGCGGCGCACGATCGAGATCTCCTGAGAGCGGCAGGCCGACGGTGCCGTCGGAGTTGTCCAGCACGATCTCCACCTCTGCTGAGCTGCGCGCCTGCACGCCCTGCCCGCCGCCGAAGATGACGTCCTGCATCGACTGCCCGCGGACGGCCAGCGGCGACTGCTCGCCCATCGCCCACAGCACCGCGTCGGTGACGTTCGACTTGCCCGAGCCGTTCGGGCCGACGACGACGCTGACGCCCGGGCCGAAGTCCAGGCGGGTGCGCTCGGGGAAGGACTTGAAGCCCTTCAGGGTCAGCGACTTCAGGTGCACGCCCGGCCCACCTCCTCGGGGCGTCAGCCCGCGCATCAGGGCTCGAGCGCCTCGACCGCTTCGCGCGCGGCCTCCTGCTCGGCGTGCTTCTTGCTCCTGCCCGTTCCGCTCCCCGAGATCCCGCCCGTCGACGCGCGCCACCACCACATAGGTGCGTTCGTGCGGCGGCCCGTCCTCGCCGGCGATCTCGTAGCGCACCTCCGCGCCGCGCTGGGCCAGGAGCTCCTGCAGGGCCGACTTGAAGTCGACGGGATGCTCGAGCGCCTGCTCGATCTCCGGCCTGAACGCCTCCACGACGGCCTCGGCGGTGCGCTCGTAGCCGGCGGGCAGATAGCAGGCGCCGATCACCGCCTCGATCACCGAGGCGAGCACGCGCTCCGTCTCGACAAGCGCGGCCGCGCTCTCGCGGCACGCCCGGCGGCGCGGCGGCGCGCAGGCGCTCGGGCAGCCCGAGCCGCTCGGCCACCGCCCGGCAGGAGACCCCGGAGACCGCCTGCGCGCGGATCTTCGTGAGCCGCCCCGCGCCGAAGCGCTCGGCCTCCAGGCGCGGGATACAGGTGCGTGGTCACCGCCAGCGCCGAGCACGCTGTCCCCCAGGAACGCCAGGCGCGCGTAGGAGTCGCTGCGCCGCTCGCTCCAGGAGGCGTGCGTGAAGACCTGGCGCGCGAGCTCCTCGGGCAACTCCTGAAGGAGCGCGCCGAGCTGCTTCATCGCTCCACATCGGCCGTCCCCGGCTGGTGGGCGAGCACGAACTCGACGGCCTGCCCAACAGTGAGGATCCGAGCCGCCTGATCGTCGGACATGCGCACCCCGTAGGTGTCCTCGAGCTCCTGCACCAGCGTGTACAGATCCAGCGAATCCGCCTCGAGGTCCTCCTTGAAGCGGGTCCCCGCGGAGATCGCGCCGGGGTCGACGTCCAGCTCGTCCGCCAGATGATCGCGTATCAGCGCGAACACCTGCTCGTGGGCATGTGCGCTCATCGGCCGGGGCACGCGAGCGCGGAGGCGGCTGTCTCGGGTGCGGGCGACTGCCACGCTGTGGGGGGCGCAGATCGGCGGTTCATTCTGTCCGGGGCAGGCTAGCGGCCGGCTCGGACACGGGCGCCGTCCTCAGCGCACCGGCCTCGCCGAGGGCCCGATGCGTCTGCCCGACGATGTCCTCGCGGGCGCCGCGCTCGGCACGCAGGATCGCCTGGGCGAAGCCGGTTCGCCTGAAACGCCCGTGCGGGACGACCCCCAGGCTGCGCAACCCCAGCAGATAGGCCCCGCCGTTGGCTTCCGGATCTATCTCCCGGCGAAAGCCCATCAGCGCCCCGCGCAGCAGCGCGCCGCCGAGCTTCGCGCGGGGCGAGGAGGTCGCCGCGGCCCTGACGGCCCCGAGCATCGTCTGGGAGACGCCCTCCATCAGCTTCAGCGCGATGTTGCCGGTGAAGCCGTCGGTCACGATCACGTCCGCGACCCCTGCGACCACGTCGCCGCCCTCGACATTGCCGACGAACTCGAAGGCGGCGTCCTTGATCCGCGTCCGCTCGAGCAGCTCGGCGTGGACGTCCAGCACGAGCCTCGAGCCGCGCTCGGGCTCGGCGCCGTTGGACAGCAGCCCGACGCGGGGCTGCTCGACGCCGAGCACCACCCGTGCGAGGGCGGCGCCCATGAATGCGAACTGCACGAGGTGCTCGCGCCTGGCCTCCACGCTCGCGCCCACATCCAGCAGCGTGACCGGCCAGCGGGGGACGGGCAGCGGGATCGCGAGCGCCGGGCGGTAGATTCCGCGCGCACGCTTGATGTTGAAGGAGCCGGCGGCCAGCGCGGCGCCGGTGCCGCCCGCGCACACGAGCGCCTGCGCCCTGCCGGAGGCGACGGCGCAGGCAGCCAGCACGATCGACGCCTGCGGCGTCGTCCGCGCGGCGCTCACGGGGTCCGGGCTCTTGGCGATCGACACGGGCGCATCGACGATCTCGACGCCGGCCGGCGGCTCGCCCAGCTGCTCGGCGGGCCCGAACAGGATCACGCGCGCGCCCTGGCCGGCGGCGATGGCGGCGCCGGCCGCGACCTCGGCCGGGCCCAGGTCCGAGCCGTTGCAGTCGACCGCCACCACGGGCCGCTGTGAGCCCTCGCTGCGGACGGGCGAGACGGTGCCCGCTTGAGCCACTTCCCCGCTACTCGTCGTCGTGGCCGTGCTCGTGCTCGCCGTGGGCGTGAGGGGCCACGACCTCCCGGCCGGCGTAGGTGCCGCACACCGGGCACACCCGGTGCGGCCTGCGCGGGACTGTGGCACTGAGGGCACGCGTTGAGCGCGGGCGTGCCGATCTTGTGCTGCGCGCGGCGCTTGGCGGTGCGGCTGTGGGACTGCTTTTTCTTGGGGACTGCCATCCGGGCAGAAGGCTACCAGCCCGCCGCGCCCCTACTCGAGCTTCAGCTCGCTGAGCTTCGCCCAGCGGCGATCGGGCGGCGCGTCGTGGTGGTGGTCGGACCGGTGCCTCGATTGAGATCGGCCGCGCACACCGGGCACAGCCCGGCGCAGTCCTCGCGGCAGAGCACCTTCACCGGCGCCGCCAGGGCGAAGGCATCATGCGCCCACGTGGCCAGGTCGAGCACCTCGTCACGGACATAGGGCGCTGGAGCTCCTCGCCGCCGCCCGGCCTGTCGACCTCGCGGCTGACCACCTCGACGCTCGGCGCCGCCTCGTTCAGGCAGCGCATGCAGGGGCCCTCAAGGGCAGCCGTGAAGCGCAGCAACAGGGCGTAGCCTCCCCCCATCATGCGCGAGACTCGAGCTCGACGGGCACGCGCGCCGGCGACGCCGCATACGCGCTCGCCGCCCAGAAGCAGCGGCTCGATGCGCACGTCGAGCTGCAGCCGGCGCCCCTCGCCCGCGCTCAGCCGCAGCCCCGCAAGATCGAAGTCGTGGGTCTCTGCCGCCATGCCCCCTCAGGCTAGCGGCCAAAAGCCCGAGCCCTTAGGCCTCCGGGACCCTGACTTCAGCTCGCGCTTGAGCACCTTGCCGGTCGCGTTGCGCGGCAGCCTCTCAAGGAAGACCACCTCGCGAGGAACCTTGTAGCGGGCGAGGTTCTTCTTGACGTAGTCCTGCACCGCGCTCTCGCTCAGCGCGGCGCCGTTGCGCGGCACCACGAAGGCCTTCAGGCGCTGGCCGAACTCCTCGTCGGGGACGCCGACGACCGCCGCCTCCTCGATCTCGGCGTGGCGCGCCAGCAGGTCCTCGACCTCGCGCGGGAACACGTTCTCCCCGCCGCTGACGATCATCTCGTCGTCGCGCCCGTCGACGAACAGCCGCCCCTGCCCGTCGAAGCGGCCGACGTCGCCGGTGCTCATCAGGCCGCCGACCATCTCCTTGTTCGCCGCCGTCGGTGTAGCCCTCGAACATCATGCTCGTTGCCGACGAAGATCCTGCCGCGCTCGCCGGGCTCGACCTCGTGGCCGTCCGCGTCCAGAAGCTTCACCACCGTCCCCATCGGCGGGCGCCCGGCGGTGCCCGGCGCGGCGCGCAGGTCCTCGGGCGTGGCGATCGTCGCCCAGGCCACCTCGGTGGAGCCGTACAGGTTGTAGAGCACGTCGCCGAACGTGTCCATCGCGCGGGTGGCCAGGTCCCCGGGAAGCGATGAGCCGCTGAGGGCGATGACCCGCAGCGCGTGCAGGTCGTAGCGCGCGATCGTCGGCTCGCCCAGGTCGATGATCCGCTGCAGCATCACGGGCACGAGGACCAGCGTGCTCGCACGATGCTGGGCGACCGCCCTGAGCGTGTCCTCGGGGTCGAATCTCCTGCGCAGCACGAGCGTCGAGCCCAGCAGCAGGGACAGGTTGAAGTGGGCCAAGCCCCACGAGTGGAACATCGGCGCGGCGATCATCGTCGTCTCGCCCGCCTTCAACGGGATCTTCGAGAACAGCGCCGCCGCCGGCTCAATCGAATCGGACTGCTTGCGCGGCGCGCCCTTGGGCGTGCCGGTCGTGCCCGAGGTGAGGATCACCACGCGCCCGCGCTCGAGCGGCGGGGTCAGATCGGAGTCGTCTCCCCGTGCGATCAGCGCCTCGAGCAGGGGGTCCGAGGTGCCAGCCGAGCGTCGCCCCTCGCCGTCTGCATCGCTCCAGGCGACGAAGCGCAGCTTGCCGGCAGCGCCATCGCTCACCAGCGAGGAGAACTCCTCGTCGTAGATGACGGCGACGGGGGCTTCGCGCTCGATCACATCGGTGATCTGGGGCCCGGCAAACGCCGTGTTCAGGTACAGCTGACCGGCCCCCAGCTTGGAGCAGGCTACGGTGGCCTCGACGAATCCGCGGTGGTTGCGGCACATGATCGCGACGCCATCCTTTTCCCCGATCCCGGCTCTGCCGAGCTCGCGGGCGAGCGCGTTCGTTCGCCTGTGCACCTCGGCGAACGTGAGGGTCCCGCGCTCGTCGACGATGGCGGTCCGCTGCGGGTGGGTGATCGCCGTTCCGGCGTATGCGCCCGCCGAGGTCGCGCCCCAGCGGCGCAGCTGTCCCAGCGAGCGCACGACCCTGTCCGGGCGCTCCGGGCGGAACATGCCGGTATCGAGCAGCGCCTTTGCGACCTTCAGCCTCTGCCTTGCCTCGTTGGTGTCCATCGGTGCGCTGACACTACCCCAAAGCTCAGCGCGCAAAGCTGTCAGGACGATGCTGCGAGCGGCTAGGAGACTTCGGCCGGTTCGTCCTTCCCCTGCAGCCGCTCGCGACCGCGCTGGACGGCGGCGATGAACTTCGACAGGTTCACCTCGAGCGTGTTGAGGATCTCATCGGCATAGTCCTCGGCGCCGAGCCTGATCTCCCGCTCCCGCGCGCGGGCGTCCTCGACGATGTCCTCCGCCGCGCGCTCGGCCTGCTTGGTGACCTCCTCCTCGCCGACGAGCCGCTCCTGGCGCTCGCGTGCGTCCTTGATGATCCGCTCGGCCTCCTTCTTGGCCTCGGCGAGCATCTCCTGGCGCTCCTTGACGATCCAGCGCGCCTGCTTGATCTCCTCGGGGATCGTCGCGCGCATCTGGTCGAGGATGTCGTAGATCTCCTCCTTGTCGACCCGCACCTGATCGGTCATGGGCACGGATTTGGCGTTGTGCACCAGGTCGTCGAGCTTGTCTATGAGTACGAGGACATCCATCTAGCGGATCCGCGATGTTCGTCAGCGCCTGAGCTCTTCCTGCAAGCGCACCGCCACCTCGTCGGGGACGAGGTCGTCGATCCTGCCTCCGAACGTCGCGAGCTCCTTGACGCCGCTGGAGGATAGAAAACTGTACTGCGGGCTGGCCATCAGGTAGACGGACTCTATCTGGGGATCCTGGCGGCGGTTGAGCTGGTTCATCTCCAGCTCGTACTCGAAGTCCGAGATCGCCCGCAGGCCCTTGACGATCGCCTTCGCGCCCACGCAGCCTTGCGAACTCGACGACAAGCGTCGAGAAGGGCTCCGCGCGCACCCTGTCGAGGTCGGCGATCGAGCGCTCGATGAAGCCCATGCGCTCGTCGATGCCGAACAGCGCCTTGTCCTTGCGCACGGAGCGATTGACGACGGCCACGACGACTTCGTCGTACAGGTTCGCGGCGCGCCGGATCACGTCCAGGTGGCCGTTGGTGATCGGGTCATAGGAGCCCGGGCAGACGACTATCGACTTCTCAGATTGGGTCATTGATACCGGTGTATTCGGATCGAAGTGTCGCCATAGCGGCGTTCCTGCTCGACCTCCATCTGGAGCTCCAGCGGTGCCCGCCGATCGCTCTCGACGACGACGCGCGCCGCGGGCGTGAGCAGCGACGGCAGGACCAATGACAGCTCTGGCCCCCAGTCGTGCGCGCGCCCGTAGGGAGGATCGATGAACACGAGATCGTATGTCTCTTTCCGAGTCCGTGCGCTCCGCAGCGCCCGAGCGCGTCCGTGCGCCGCACCTCAGCCGCCGCCGGCTCGATGGCGAGCTCTGTGAGATTGTCCCTCAGCGCCCTCACGGCGCCGGCGTCGCGCTCGACGAAGACGACCCGCGCGGCGCCCCTGGACAGCGCCTCGAGGCCCAGCGCGCCGCTTCCGGCGAACAGGTCGAGCACGCTCGCGCGCGTGCACGTCGCCGAGCATCGAGAACAGCGCCTCCCTGACCCGCTCGGAGGTGGGCCTCGTGACCCTGCCCCTCGGCGCCTTCAGGCGTCGGCCACCGAGACGCCCCGCGATCACACGCATACCCACAACCGTAGGGAATCGGCCCGACCGGGCGCCGCGGGAACCCCCCGCGGGCGCTGAGCGGCGGCGCTATGCCGGGATCGGCGCGAGCGCCTGGGCGCCGAACCTCCGCTCGAGCTCATCGCCGAGCAGCGCATGCTCGGGGGCTCGAAGCTGCGGGTCGCACGCGACGATCGCCTCGGCCTGCGCGCGCGCTCGCTCGAGCAGCCGGGCGTCCTCGGGCAGGCTCGCCACATCGAACTGGCCAAGCCCGGACTGGCGCGTTCCCACGAGCTCTCCCTCCTTGCGCAGCCCGAGGTCGATCTCCGCCAGGCGGAAGCCGTCGGCGTGCTCGACCAGGGCGCGCAGCTTCAGCGAGTCCGCCGAGGCGCCGCCGGACAGGAGCAGACAGCTCGCGCGATGCTCACCGCGCCCGACTCGCCCGCGCAGCTGGTGCAGCTGGGAGATCCCGAAGCGCTCGGCGTTCTCGACCATCATGACCGTCGCATTGGGCACGTCGATGCCGACCTCGATCACGGTCGTGGCCACCAGCACGTCGGCCCTGCCGGAGGCGAAGGCGGCCATCGCCTCCTGCTTCTCGCGCGGGCGCATGCCGCCGTGCAGCAGCACCAGCTCATAGCCCTCGCAGCTCGCCGTCGCGCAGACGCTCGAGCTCGGCGGTCGCCGCGCGCTGGACGATGTCCGGCTCACAGCCCGCGCGCGACGCCTGCTCGGCCGCGGCGGAGTCCGGCTCGGCCTCCTCGACGAGCGGGCAGACGACATAGGCCTGCCTGCCTCTCTGCAGCTCCTCGCGCAGCTCCTCATAGGCTCGCTCGCGGCCGCCGCGCCCGGACGACGAGGCGCGTGTCGATCGCCTGGCTGCCCGAGGGCAGCTCGCGCAGGCGTGCTCGAGTCGAGGTCGCCGTATCCGGCCAGGGCGAGCGTGCGCGGAATGGGCGTGGCGGTCATGTGCAGCACGTGCGGCGGGTCGGTCGGGCTGGCGCTCTTCAAGCGCCGCCCGCTGGCGCACGCCGAAGCGGTGCTGCTCGTCGATGACCGCGACGCGCGAGCGAGTCGAAGCTGGACGTCGGGCTCGATCAGGGCGTGCGTGCCGACGATCAGCGACAGCTCGCCCGTCCGGAGCTTGCCGAGCGTGTCCTCGCGGCGGCGCCGCGGGCGTCGAGCCGGTGAGCAGAGCGAGCGTCACCGGCTCTGAGCCGATCAGCCGCTGAAGCGTGGCGAAGTGCTGCTCGGCGAGCGTCTCGGTTGGCGCCATCAGCGCCGCCTGGTGGCCATGCTCGCACGGCGCGCAGCATCGCGTACAGCGCAACCACGGTCTTGCCGCTGCCCACCTCGCCCATCAGCAGCCTCTGCATCGCCTGCGGCTGCGCCAGATCGCCGGCGATCGCCTCGATCGCCCTGCGCTGGTCGCCGGTCAGCGCGAACGGCAGGCCACCCTCCAGCCAGCGGGCGCTCAGCGAGGGCTCCGCGTCCAGCGCGAGGGCGCCGCCCGCGCGCCCGGCGCGGCGGCGCGGCGGCGCAGGAACATGAGCTGCGTCAGCAGGAGCTCCTCGAATGCCAGCCTGGCATGGCGCGGCCTCGGCGTCGCCGTGATCGTGGGGAAAGTGCATCGCCGCGAGCGCGCCGGCCCTGTCGGGCAGCCCCTCGGCCACGCGCATGCCTGCCGACAGCGCCTCGGTCATGTCCGCAAGGGCCCCGGAGAGCCCCTGCACGAGGGTCAGGATCTGCGTGGATGAGACGCCCTCGGCGGCCGGGTAGTGGGCGACGGCGCTGCTCGCGCTGTCGTCGACCGCGTCGCCGCCGATGCCCAGCGCGGCGGCCGCGCGATCGGAGCTGGGCGCGTGGTGGGACACGCGAAAGCCGCCCTTCGCATCGGCCTTGCCGTGCAGCAGCAGGCGCGTCCCCGGCGAATAGCGCTTCGACGCAGCCACGGCTGGTTGAAGAAGGTCGCGCGCATGCTGCCGGTGGCGTCGAGCACGGTCGCCTCGACCAGCGGGCGCATCCCGCGGCGGCGCACCGCGCGCATCGCTGATCGCCCGCACCTGCACCGCCACCGTGGCCTGCTCGCCGGCGCGCAGCGCCGCCACCGTGCGCGTCTCGCGGCTGGCGCTCGGCAGGTGCTCGAGCAGCTCCCCGACCGTGCGCAGGCCGAGCGCCTCGAGGCCCTGCGCCGTCCTCGCCGAGCTCGCCGGCAGCGGAGCCTCGAGCCGCGAGGGCCGCGGCCAGCGCACGGGCGCCGCGATCATCTCGGCGCGGCTCAGCGCTCGCCGTGAGGCGAACGCGTGCGCGGCGTCGGGCGAACGCTCGCCCGCACAGCTACGCGCCGGGGCCGGCGCGTGGGTCTCGGTGGCGGGCATCGGCCAGCCATGATGATCGTGACGGCGGTCGTAACCGTGGATCTGAGGCCGCGCTACTCGGCGCTCAGAAGCCACCAGTAGGCCGGCTGGCCGCCGTTTCGCAGCTCGAGCTCGACGTCGCCGTTGACCATCTCCTCGATGTCTCCGAGGCCCACCGGAGCGTCCTGTCCGGCGAGCACGGTGATCAGCTCGGGCGCCCCCGAGCCGTTCGCGCCCCGCAGGAGCGCCTCGAGCACGGCCTGCAGGGTCTGCGTGGGCTCACCCCAGGCGAGCACGGCATCGTCCACGAAGCCGACGGCCTCACCGCGCCGGAAGCGCCCCTGGCTGTCGTCGCGCGCGGCCGGCGCTACGGCGCCGGTGCGCACGCGGGCAAGCGCGTCGTTGAGCGCCCGCGCGTTCTCCTCGACCGAGCGCTCGGGCGCCAGCGCCACGGCCGCGAGCAGACCGGCCTGCTGGCTGCGTGTGGGCGACTACGTGCACCTGCTTGTCGGAGAGCTCGGCCGCGCGCTCGGCGGCCATGATCACGTTGGCGCTGTTGGGCAGCACCACCACCTCCTCGGCGGGGACCTCGTGGATGCCGGCCAGCAGCTCGTAGGTCGAGGGGTTGAGCGTCGGACCGCCGTCGATCGTGTGCACGCCGAGCTCGCGGAACATCTCGCCGAGCCCGTCGCCGCTGACCACGGCGACCGCGCCGCAGCGCAGCGCGCGCCGCCGGCGCGGGATGGCGCCCGTCGCCGGATCGCTCGGCCCGAGAGCTCCTCGCCCGCCCCGCCGCCATCGTCGCCGCCGGCCCCTCGACGCGTCGCCGAGGCGCTCGCTGCGCTCCGCCATCTGCAGGCGCATGTCGGCGACGTCGAGGCGCGAGACCTCGCCGGCCTCGGCGAACACGGCGGTCGCGTGCTCGGGCTCGTCGGTGTGCAGGTGGACCTTCAGCGTGCGTCGCGTCGCCGACGACCAGCACCGAGTCGCCGAGCGCCTCGAGCGGCGCGATGAAGCGGCCCGGCGCTGAGGCCGCTGCCGGTGACCGCGAAGTTGGTGCAGTAGCGATAGGTGCTCGAGCCGTGCTGGGGGTGGGTGATGCGCGCCGGGGCGTGATGGTCGAGCTCGGGCGGCTCATCGCCGCGCAGCGCCGCGACGACGCCCGGCGAAGATGATCGTCAGCCCGTAGCCGCCGGCGTCGACGACGCCCGCCTCGCGCAGCGCGGCCAGCAGCTCGGGACCGCGCTTGACCGAGTCCTGGCCGGCGTCCACCGCGCGCTCGAGCGCCTCGGCGATCGCGTCGTCCTGCACGCTGGCGCTCGGTGGCGGGTCCCAGCCGCGGGTTCTCGGGGCTGTGGGCGACGTCGGTCACGATCCGGTGGGCCATCTCGCGCGCGACCGTCAGGATCGTGCCCTCGGCGGGCTCGCGCACCGAGGAGTAGGCGCGGTCGGCGGCGTTGCGCGAGCGCGGCGCCGATCAGGGTCGGGTCGATCAGCTCGCCGGGCCGGCTGAACGAGCTCCTCGGCGGCGCCGCGGATCAGCTGGGAGAGGATCACGCCGGAGTTGCCGCGCGCGCCCAGCAGCGCGGCGCGCGCGACCGACTGGACGATCTCCTCGCGCCCGATCTCGTCGATCGTGCGGTGCGCCGTCGGCGCCCTGCAGGCGGTCGAGCTCGTCGAGCACGGCGCGCAGCGTCAGCGCCATGTTGTCGCCCGTGTCGCCGTCGGCGACCGGGAACACGTTGAGGTCGTTGACCTCCTGGCGACGCGACTCCAGATGCGCGAGCGCCCCCGCGACGGCAGCTGCGAAAGCGCGAGTCGAGGTTTGGTATCGGTCACGACGCCACGTACCCGAGCGCGGCTCAGCGCCGAGCCTTTGGTGACCTTGCCCGCTTTCAGGCAGCGCGTGCAGACATACACGCGCCGGGGCGCCTTGCCCACGAGGATCCTGCACCTTCTGCAGGTTCGGATCGAAGCGCCGCTTGGTCGCGACCATCGAGTGGCTGCGGCTGTTGCCGAACGCCGGGCCCTTGCCGCAGCTGTGACAGACCTTGGCCATGTCGCGCGCAGTCTAGATGATCTGCTGACGGGACCCCTCCGGGGTCCGCCGGTCGGCGGGTGCGGCCCACGCCTCAGCGGCGCGCAGCGCCGCATCGCCAGCACGGCCTCGGCCGCGTGGCGCCCCTGTCGCGCTTGTCGCCGCCGGAGCGCGCGAGCGCCTGCTCCATGGTCTCGCAGGTGAGCACGCCGAAGGCGCAGGGCACGCCGCGTGTCGCAGCTGCACCTGCTGATCCCGCGGGCGGCCTCTGCGCAGACGTAGTCGTAGTGGTCGGTCTCGCCGCGGATCACCGCGCCCAGGCAGGCGACGCCGGCGAAGCGCCCGGATCCGCGCGGCGTAGCTGCGCCGCCGAGCGGCAGCTCGAAGGCGCCCGGCACGTCGAAGACCTCGACCTCGTGCCGCCCGGCCTCGCGCGAACGCCGCGCGCGCGCCCGCTCAGCAGCCGCTCGGCGAGGTCCTCGTAGAAGCGCGCGACGACGATCGCGTAGCGCGCCGCTCACCGCTCGCCGCGCTCGCTCGGGGTCGTGCTGGCGCTCGGCCTGCAGCATCTCGCTCGTCGAGGTCAGGCCCTGGTGGTGCAGCGTGTGGCCCATGCTGCTCGCGCTTGGTGCGCAGGTAGGCGTCGTTGTGCTCGGTTGGGCGCCTGCTCGATCGGGATCTGCGTCGGTGACCGACAGCCCGTAGCCCTCGAGGCCGTGGATCTTCTTCGGGTTGTTGGTGAGGATGCGGATCGAGCAGAGGCCGAGGTCGACGAGGATCTGCGCGCCGATGCCGTAGTCGCGCAGGTCGGCGGGCAGGCCGAGCCGCTCGTTGGCCTCGACCGTGTCGAGGCCCTCCTCCTGCAGCCGGTAGGCGCGCAGCTTGTTCAGCAGGCCGATGCCGCGCCCCTCCTGGGCGAGGTAGAGCAGCACGCCCTCGCCCTCGCGCTCGATCATCGCCAGCGCCGCCTCCAGCTGCTCGCCGCAGTCGCAGCGCAGCGAGTGGAAGACGTCGCCGGTCAGGCACTCCGAGTGCACGCGCACGAGCACGTCGCGGCTTGCCGGCGACGTCGCCCTTGACGAGCGCGACGTGGTGCTTGTCGTCGACCAGCGAGCGGTAGCCGACCGCCTCGAAGTCGCCGAAGGCGGTCGGCAGGCGCGTCGCGACGACGCGCTCGACGAGCTTGTCGTTGCGCCGGCGGTAGGCGATCAGGTCGGCGATCGTGATCATCTTCAGCCCGTGGCGCTCGCAGTAGCCGACGAGGTCCGGCACGCGCGCCATCGAGCCGTCCTCGTTCATCACCTCGCAGATCACGCCGGCCGGGATCAGCCCCGCGAGCCGCGCCAGGTCGACGCTCGCCTCGGTGTGGCCGGTGCGCTCGAGCACGCCGCCGCGCTTGGCCTTCAGCGGGTTGACGTGGCCGGGCTGCACGAGGTCCTCGCGGTCGCGTGCGCGGGTCGATCGCGACCTGCATCGTGTGCGCGCGGTCGTGCGCCGAGACGCCGGTCGTGACGCCCTCGCGGGCCTCGATCGTGACCGTGAACGGCGTCTGCAGCGCGCGACTCGTTCTTGGCCGTCATCAGCTCCAGGCCGAGCTCGTCGCAGCGCTCGGGCGTCAGCGCCAGGCAGATCCAGCCGCGCGCCTCCTTGGCCATGAAGTTGATCGCCTCGGGCGTCACGAACTGCGCCGCCATCACGAGGTCGCCCTCGTTCTCGCGGTCCTCGTCGTCGCAGACGACGACCATCTTGCCCCTGGCGGATCTCCTCGATCGCCTCCTCGATCGTCGCGAACACGGCGGTGGTGCGTTCTCGATTCGCTCATGCTCTTGCCTCCATCAGCCTCTCGACGTGCTTGGCGAGGATGTCGACCTCGATGTTGAGCGAGCCCCCTCGGCCAATCCTTCCCAGGTTCGTGCGCTTGAGCGTCTCGGGAATCAGCGAGACCGTGAAGCCGTCGCTCGACCGAGCGCGCTGACGGTGAGGCTAACGCCGTCGAGCGCGACCGAGCCCTTCTCCACGAGGTAGCGCTCGAGCGCGGCGGTCGATTGCGATCTCGAGGATCCGCGCGAAGCCGTCGTCGCGGACCGCTGCGACGTGCCCGATGCCGTCGACGTGGCCCTGCACGATGTGGCCGCCCAGGCGCTCGTCGGCGCGCAGCGCCAGCTCGAGGTTGACCTGCGCGCCCGCGCTCGAGATCGCCCGAGCGAGGAGCGCTCAGCGTCTCTGACATCGCCTCGGCGCTGAAAGCTCTGATCGCTCGACGCGGTGGCGGTCAGGCAGACGCCGTTGACGGCGATCGAGTCGCCCTCGGTCGAGCTCGGCCGCCAGCGCGGTACGGATCTCGAGCGTCGCGCCGCGCCGTTCTCGCTGCAGCGCGGTCACGCTGCCCAGGTCCGCGATCAGTCCCGTGAACATGCGCCCGCGTACCGTCACCACTCGCGCAGGCGCGCGGAGATCAGCAGGTCCTCGCCGACGCGCTCGCAGTCGAGCGTGAGCGCGCGCAGCGCCTCTGAGATGCGCTCGACGCCCTTCGCCCTCGAGCGGGTCGCGCGCGGTGCGCCCGCCGAGCAGCATCGGCGCCAGGAACAGCCGGATCTCGTCGATCTCGCCGGCGTCGAGGAACGCCCCGGCGAGGTGCGGGCCGCCCTCGAGCAGCACCGAGGTGACGCCCTGCGCGCCGAGCTGGTCGAGCGCCGAGCGCACCCGCGCCGGCTCGTTCTCGCCGGTGGCGACGAGCACCTGCACGCCGGCCGCCTCGAGCGCGTCGGTGTCCGCGCGCGCGGCGGCGCGCGAGACGACCACGATCAGCGGCACCTCCGCGGCCGCGACGACCAGCTGGGAGGTGGGCGGCAGGCGCGCGAGCGAGTCGAACACGACGCGCCGCGGCTGGGCGGAGCTCGGCCGGCGGGCCGTCCGGCCGCGCGGTCAGCTGCGGGTCGTCGGCGAGCGCCGTGCCGATGCCGACGACGACCGCGTCGACCGAGGCGCGCCAGCGGTGGGCGAGCTCGCGGCTGTCCTCGCCGGAGATCCACTTGGAGTCGCCCGGCGCGGGTCGCGACCTTGCCGTCGAGCGTCATCGCCGACTTGAACAGCACCCACGGGCGCCCGACGCGGGCGTGCTTGCGGAAGGCCTGGTTGAGCAGCCGCGCGCGTCGCCGCGAGCTCGCCGTCGGCGATCACCACCTCGACGCCCTCGTCGCGCAGGATGCCCGAGCCCGCGGCCCGAGGCCTTCTCGGTCGGGTCGTCGGAGGCGACGACCACGCGGCGCGATGCCGGCCTGCAGGATCGCCTCGGTGCACGGCGGCGTCTTGCCCTCGTGGCAGCACGGCTCGAGCGACACGTACAGCGTCGCTCCGCTCAGATCGGCCAGGCCGCACGCCTCGATCGCGTTGACCTCGGCGTGGAGCCCGCCGAACTCCTCGTGCCAGCCCTCGCCGAGCGTCTCGCCGTCGCGCGCGATCGACGGCGCCGACGACGGGGTTGGGCTTGACGGCGCCGAGGCCCTTGCGCGCGAGCTCGATCGCCCGCGCCAGGTGGACGCGGTCGGTGTCGGTGCAGGTGGACATGTCCATCAGAATATCCCCGTACAGCACCCCCGCCGAGATTCCGCTCAGCTCGCGCAGCGCCCGCCGTGCAGCCGGTAGATCGTCATCTGCGGGCCCGGGCCGCGTAGTAGGCGAGCGGGTAGTAGTCGAAGCTCCAGTCGAAGCTGAACGCGACCGGATGGCTCGCACGGGCGTACGGGGAGGCGCGGTAGACGACCTGGCCCTGCCTTTCAAGCGCCCGGTAGTAGGCGATCGCCAGCGGCACCGCCGCCGGGTCGGCGAAGGCCCGCCCGGATTGGGTCGAGCCGCGTCACGACCCAGCAGTAGCCGCGGCGCTCGTAGTAGCCGATCAGCGCCGGCGCGAGCGTGCGCTCGTAGTCCTCGATGCCGACGACGCGCTGGCTGGCGCGGCTCGAGCGCTCGCCGGCGCGGCGGTGAGATCACGGACAGCCAGCGAGTAGTACTTGCGCCAGCGCCGTGGCCCAGTCGTCGGGCGCGACCGGCTCGACCACGATCGATGTGCGCCGGCCGGGATGTGGGCGACCATCCACGCCCGCGTCAGAGTGCGGGTGTCGGCGCGCGAGAGCACGAGACCGGAGTGGACGCTGTAGAGGAGCCCTGGGCGAACAGCAGCAGGGCGGCCAGCGCGAGCACGGCAATCGGCACTGCGCGCGCACGCCGGCCCGCGGACGCGCGGCTTCATCAGACGGGCGGCCGCGGCGGCGAGCTGCAGCGCGAAGATCGCCGCCAGCAGGCACAGGATCGGGAAGATCGGCAGCAGCCAGCGGCCGAAGTAGCGCCCCTGCGAGGCCCATGAACGCGAGGAACAACAGCGGCGTCGGGCACGAGCAGCCAGCCCAGCCTGCGGCTGTGAGCGCCAGCACGCTCACCGCCCCGCCGAGCGCCGCCAGCGCGGGCACCCAGCCGAGGCCCCAGGTGAGCGACCACAGGTAGTAGAGGATGCCGCCCCGTTTGGGGGCGCCGAGCTTGCCCTGCGATTCGGCCGACAGCGTCGACTGGTGCACCAGTTCGGCGTGAAAGGCGTAGTAGTCGAGCAGCGCGTAGGGGTTGGCGATCAGGAACGACAGCGACGCTCGCGCCGGCGGCGAGCGCGACGCCGCCCAGCGCGCGCCGCCCGGCGCCCGGCTCCCCGTCCAGATAGCTGAGCGCCACCGCCGCCGCGAGCGCGCAGCACGACGATCCCGGCCGGTGTACTTGGTCGCGCAGGCGAGGCCCAGTCCGATGCCCGCGAGCAGGTAGTCGCGCGCGCGGCCTTTGCGCAGCACGCCCGGCGCGAGCCGAGCAGCGACAGTGTCACCGGCGCAAGCGTCGGCGCATCGTTGAGCGCGAGGTGCGCGTAGAAGACGGGCAGGAACGCGACCGCCTCGATCCGCCGCCGCGAGCAGGCCGAGGCCGCGACCGAACAGGCGCGCGCCGGTCGGGTACAGAAGCCACAGGGCGGCGACGCCGAGCAGCGCGCTGGCGACGCGCGCGAGCATGTAGACGTCGGTCGGGTGATGGGCGAAGGCGTGCACGACGCCGCTCGCTCCGCCGTAGTAGATGGCCAGCAGAAGGTGCAGCACGTAGGTGAACGCCGGCGGGTTTGCGAAGTAGTGCGGGTTGAGGCTTCGGTGTTCGAACATCGCCACCGCCCGCGGCAGGAAATGGTCGGCCTCATCGGTGTTGTAGGCGTAGGGCAGGCCCTGCTGGACGCCCCACAGGCGCAGGCCGAGGCCGCCGAGTCGCCCAGACCATGCCCCGCGAGCGCCGGCCAGGCCCGAGCGGCGGGGGCATCTCAGCAGTTGGCATAGACCGCGTAGTAGCGGCTCACGTAGATGCGTTTGAAGCCGCTTTCCGGGATCTGGTCGCGCGGATCATCGCCGACGTCGACGATCGCCTCGACGAACACCGCGCTGCCGAGCGGGTAGACCGCGACGCTTCCCCGGTGCAGGCGATCCTCGAGCGTGTGCGAGCGCCTGGCGACGTCGGCGCGCGCCTGGCTGCGCGCGACGATGTCGTGCTGGCCGACGGTGTCGAGGATCCAGCGGGCGTCCGGGATCAGCTTGTTGTTCGGCAGCGACAGCAGCGGACAGCGCGCCAGCGGTGCTCTTCACGCGCGGGTTCTTGAGGGCCACGGCAAGGCCCTTGTGGAAGTCCTCGTGATAGGCCAGCGTCGTGCGAAGGCTAGACAGGTTGAGCGTCGTGGCGACGTCGGCGGCACCGTAGATGACGAGCACCGCCGCCCCCGCCATCCATACCCGGCGGAGCTTCGAGCCCGGTTCGAGCATCGCCCAGCCTCCGATCGCGACAGCGCAGAACAGCAGCATCAGCACCGCCGCGCCCATCAGGTAGCGGTCGATGACCGAGGCGCCCACGGCTCCCTCCGCGACGAACACGAGCACCAGCAGAATGAGGGTCACCAGCGGTGTCAGCACGCGTCGCGGCGCGAGCCAGATCGCCAGCGGCAGGCCGGCCAGCGCGCCGAGGATCACCGGCAGCTTGTCGATCCGCACCCCGAACGTCCACACCGAGGCGACAACGTCGGTGAAACCCTGGGTGCGTTCGAGTTCCTGCGCGAGGCCGGCCGTCGAGCTGAGCGAATACAACGGGTTGCCCGTCACGACCGTGTCCACCAGAACCCAGCCGACCGGCGCGATCGCAGCCAGCGCCAGATAGCGCAGGCGCGTGCGGTTGTCCGCCGGCCAGGAGCACCACAGCCAGTAGGCGCCGCTCAGCACCCACGCATCGGGGCGCAAAAGGCCTGCGGCCGCGAGCATCAGGAAGACGGGCGCGCCGCGCCGCGGCCGCTCGACCTCGAGCGCCACCGCCCACACGATCAGCGCGACGTAGGAGATGTCGAGGTAGCCCTGCGCGGCGAGGTTCTCGACAAAGAAGCGGCTCAGCACGAGCAGACCCGCCAACAGCCCGACGAGCGGGCCCGAAGCACAGGCGCCCGACCCGGTAGACGCCGGCGACGACCGCCACGAAGGAGGCGATCGAGCCGAGCACCATCAGGCGCGCGCCGCCCTGGCCGAAGATCGAGCAGAACATGCCGAAGGCGATCGCCAGCGGATGCTCGGTGGGCGCGCGGTAGACCCTGAAGTCCGGCAGATGCAGGTGCAGCAGGTCGCGGCCCCACAGCAGCGCGTAGAAGGAGTCGTAGGTCGGATAGGTCGGGAAGGCGAAGTAGCCGATCAGCGCGCCCAGGCACAGCAGCGCGAAGCCGATCGCCGCCCACGCACCCGGGCCCGCGGCACGTAGCCTCGCCAGCCGGATCGGGCCCGGTCTGACGCCGGGTGTGCGTCGCGCTTTCCATCGAGCCTTGGCCGTCGTGGGCCGGCGCCGGCGCCGCCCACGCGCTTGCCGTGAAAACCCCGTCTCGCGCTTTGGGATACTGGCGGAAGCCAAGTCTAGGCAATCATCGCCGATGAAGCTCATCATCCAGATCCCCTGCTTCAACGAGGCCGACCAGCTGCCGCCGACGCTCGCCGACCTGCCGCGCGAGGTGGCGGGCTTCGACGTCGTCGAGTGGCTGGTCGATCGACGACGGCTCGACCGACGATACGGTCGCGGTCGCGCGCGCCCACGGCGTCGACCATCTCGTGCGGCTGACCAACAACAAGGGCCTGGCCACCGCCTTCCAGGCGGGCATCGACACCGCGCTGAAGCTCGGCGCCGACGTGATCGTCAACACCGACGCCGACAACCAGTACTACGGCGCGGACATGCTGCGAGCTCGTCGGCCCGATCCTCGACGGCCGGGCCGACATGGTCGTCGGCGACCGCGAGGTGACCGGCATCGAGCAGTTCTCGGCGCTCAAGAAGCGCCTGCAGCGGCTGGGCTCGTGGGTCGTGCGCCAGGCGTCCTCGACCTCCGTCCCCGACACGACCTCGGGCTTCCGCGCCTACAACCGCGAGGCGGCGATGCAGATGATGGTCGTCTCGAAGTTCACCTACACGCTCGAGACGATCATCCAGGCCGGCAAGCTGCTGGTCGCGGTCGACCACGTCCCGATGCGCACCAACCCGAAGACGCGCGAGTCGCGGCTGTTCCCCTCGATGGGCGCCTACGTGCGGCGCAACGCGGTCTCGATCTTCCGCATCTACGCCCAGTACGAGCCGCTGCGCGTGTTCTGGAGCCTGGCCGTGCGTGATCGGGATCGTCTCGATCGGCGGTGTGGATCCGCTTCGTCGTCGCCTACGCGGACGGCAACGGCAAGGGACACGTGCAGTCGCTGATCCTCGGCGCCGTGCTGTTCATCGCCGCCGTCGTGCTGTGGGCGCTGGGCGTGATCGGCGATCTGCTGGCGCGCAGCGCGTGATGACCCAGAAGACGCTTCGAGCGCGTGCGGCGCATCGAGCTCGAGCTCGGGGTGGCCCCGTCGCACTACGAACCGGACACCGGCTGCCGGGCGCACGGAGCGCCGGCGGCGGACGACCGCAGCGCGAGGAGGCGGCGACACGAGCAGGAGCGGCGAGGCGGTGCGGCTGTGAGCGGCGTGACCGTCTCTGAGCGACGGCATCGTCACCGGCAACACCTACGACAAGTACGGCATCGCGCAACCCGGTCGTGCGCCGCCTGATGAGCGGCTTCGAGCGCACCTGGACGAGCTGTTCGATCGCGCCGCAGCCGAGCTCGCTGCTGGACGTCGGCTGCGGCGAGGGGGTGCTCGTCGCAGCGCTGGGCGCAGCAGCTCGGGCGAGCGACGCGTCGTCGGAATCGACCTCGAGGAGGCCTCGATCCAGGCGGGCTGGGCCGAGCGCCAGGCGCCGAACCTCGAATATCGCGTGATGGAGGCCGAGAACCTGCCGTTCGCGGCGGGCGAGTTCGACCTCGTCACCGCGATCGAGGTGCTCGAGCACGTCCCCGACCCCGTGCACACGCTCGCCGAGATGGCGCGCTGCGCCGAGCGCCACCTGCTCGTCTCGGTCCCGCGCGAGCCGCTGTGGCGGATGCTCAACATGGCGCGCGGCGCCTACTGGCGGGAGCTCGGCAACACGCCCGGCCACCTGAACCACTGGTCCAGGCGCTCATTCGTGCGACTGCTCGCCGCGCCACGGCGAGGTGATCGAGATGCGCTCGCCGTTCCCCTGGACGATGCTGCTTGTCCGCGTCTAGGGGCCCGCGCCAGCGCTCCTACGGCAGCGGCGCGCGAATCCTGTCGATCGGGATCGCCTCGCACGGGCCTGCTGACGCTCGCCTACTTCTCGATCGCAAGCCACGTCCTCGGCGAACAGGCGGCGTCGCGCATCGACGTGCTGTGGTCGGTGATGTTCGTGATCATCTGGGTGATCTACCGGCCGATCGAACAGCTGCTCTCGCGCACGATCGCCGACCGCCGGGCGCGCGGGCACGCCGAGCACTCGATGCGCGTGCCGATCGCGATCCAGGCGTGCTTCGCGCTCGCCTTCCTGATCGTCGCGCTGGCTGCAACGAACAGCTGATCGACCACGTCTTCGACCATTCGCGCGCTCTACGACGTGCTCGTCGTCGGCACGCTCGCCTACGCCGCCAGCTACTTCGCCCGCGGCTGGCTGGCCGGCCACGAGTACTTCGCGCTCTACGGCGGCCTCGTCCTCATGGAGTCGTGTCGCGCCTGTGCTTCGCGCTCGCGGCGGCGCTCGGCATAGCCACGGCCAGTCCGCGGTGGCGCTGGGCATCGCCGCGGCGCCGTTCGTCTCGCTGGTCGTGGTGCCCGCGGCGTTCGCACGACGCGGCGAGGAGCAGCGCGAAGCCGTCGGACAGGCGCCGAGCGGCGGAGGCGCGATCCCTCGCAGCGCCGACGCGGCGCTCGACGAGTCCGATCACGGTCGACGAGGCCGACGCCGCGCTGGCCGGGCCGGGGACCGAGGGCATCGAGGAGGCCGCCGCCCACGACGACCTCTCGATGCGCCGCGGCGGCGGCTTCGCGGGCTGGGTGTCGGGGATCAAGCTCGCCGAGCAGACGCTGCTGAACGCCGCCGTGCTGACCGTCGCCGCGACCTCGCCGAGCAGCAGCGCTCGCGGGGATCGTGTTCGACGTGCTGCTGATCACGCGCGCCCCGCTGCAGCTGTTCCAGGCGATCCAGACCTCGCTGCTGCCCCATCTGGCGGGCCTCGAGGCGACGGCGGGTCACGACGCGTTCGCCCGCGCGATCCGCGTCACGGTGCTCGCGATCGCCGCCTTCGCCGCCGCCGTCGCGCTGGGGCTGCTGGCGATCGGCCCGTTCGTGATGCGGCACGTCTGTTCGGCCAGCACTACTCCTACAACCGCTTCGGCCTCGCGCTGGTCGGGGTCGGCATGGGCTGCACCTCTCCTCGGGCGCGCTCAACCAGGCGGCGCTCGCGCGCGACCGCGCGCGCGGCCGCGGCCGCTGCTGGCTGCTCCGCGGCGGCGTGTTCCTCGCTGGATGCTCAGTCCGGCCGTCGCCGAACCAGGTGCTGCGCACCGAGATCGGCTACGCCGGCGCCGCCGGCCTGCTGGCGCTGCTGCTGCTGGCCGCTCTACCGCCGGGCTCGCGGTCGTCGGCCGCGATGCCAGTCAGTGCGCCGACCGCGTCGCGATCGCGACGTAGGCCGCGGCCGGGTCGTCGCGGCCGAAGATCGCCGAGCCGGCGACGAACACGCTGGCCCCGGCCTCGCGGCAGCGCCGGCGCGGTCTCGGGGTCGATGCCGCCGTCCACCTCGACCGCCACCTCGGCGCCGACGAGCGCAGCGCACGCCGCGCGAGCTTGTCGCAGCGAGTGCTCGATGAACGGCTGCCCGCCCCAGCCGGGGTTGACGGTCATGCACAGCGCGAGGTCGATCGCTCGCGGCCAGCTCGCGAGGACGCCGAGCGGGGTGGCGGGGTTGATCGCCAGGCCGACGCCGCGCCCCGAGCTCGCGGATCGAGGCGGCGCGTAGTCGAGGTGCGGCGTCGCCTCGGCGTGGAACGTGATCGAGTCGGCGCCGGCCGTCGCGAACTCGCCGAGCTGGCGCTCGGGGCGCTCGATCATCAGGTGCACCTCGAGCATCGCCCCGGCCGTCGTGGACCTGCTCGCGCAGCGCCTCCACGACCAGCGGGCCGATCGTGATCGGCGGCACGAAGTGGCCGTCCATGACATCGACGTGGATCACCCGCGCGCCGGCGTGCGAGAACCTCCCGACCTGCTCGCCCAGCCGCGCGAAGTCGGCCGAGAGGATCGACGGGGCGACGCGGACGGCTCTCGGCGCGAGCTCCGCGCGCGTCGCGCTCATACGGCCTGCAGCATCGTGTCGCCGCAGCTGTTGCACTTCATGCACCGCGGTCGAGGACATCCGCACGATCGTCGAGTGCTCGCCGCAGTCCGGGCAGACCGAGATGAGCTCGAAGCGGTGCAGGCAGTAGACGCAGCGGTAGCGGCCCGGCAGGTTCGTCGGGCGCAGCCACGGCTCGCCGCAGTTCGGGCATAGCGGGCCGAGGTCGACCGGCGCCTTGCCGGCGCCGTGCGGGTCTCCCTCCATCGCTCAGCTCCGGCGCAGCGCGCGCGATGAAGAAGCCCGGCCGTGCGGTCGCGGTGGGGCAGCGTCAGCCGCGCCGTCGCGGCGAGCCGCAGGGCGCGAAGCTCGGCGGGTCGTCGAGGCTGAAGCGGGGTGGGCATCGAGGAAAGCTCCGATCAGGCGCTCGTTCTCGGCCGGGGAGATCGTGCACGTCGAGTAGACGAGCACCCCACCCGGACGGAGCGCGCGGCGCCGGCCGCGAGAATCCGGCCTGCGCGCGCGCCAGCTCCGAGCGACTCTCTGGCGGTCACCCGCCAGCGCAGGTCGGGCCGCGCCTGCAGCGTCCCGAGGCCCGGAGCAGGGCGGGTCGACGAGCACGCGGTCGAAGACGGGACTCTCCGGCGCGCGGCGAGCGCCGCGTCGGCGACCTCGACGCGTGACGTTCGCGGCACCCATCCGCTCGGCGGTGCGCGCCAGCACCCCGGCCCGGCGGCGGTGGCGCTCGACCGCCAGCGACCTCGCCCTCGCCCTCCATCAGCGCCGCGAGATGGGTGGTCTTGCCGCCGGGCGCGGCGCACAGGTCGAGCACGCGCTCGCCGGGCTGCGGGGCGAGCGCGTGCGCGACGAGCATCGCCGCGCGCGACTGCGCGATCAGCGCCCCCGCCTGCCACAGCGGCGAGCCGTGCAGCGTCGAAGGGCTCCGTCCAGCACGACGCGCCTCGGGCAGGTCGCGGGTCGCGGTGCGCTCGCCACGGGCAGCGCGCGCCAGCGAGCGCGGCGGGCGTCGGTCACGAGCGTGTTGGCGCGCAGCGCGAGCTCGCCCGGCTCGTTGTCGGCGGCCATCAGCGCGCGAGCGCCGCTCGGCGCCGAGCTGCTCCCACCACAGCCGCGCGATCCACTGCGGGTGCGAGTGCTTGAGCGCCGGCCTGCTCGGGCGTGTCGTCGCGCGAGGGCGCCGAGCAGCGCCGCGGCCCTCGCGCGCGGCCCGGCGCAGCACGGCGTTGACGAGGCCGTGGCCGGCGCGGGCTCGCGCCTTGGCGAGCTCGACGGCGTCGGCGACGGCCGCGTAGTCGGGCGCGCCGCTGCAGGTAGCAGCAGCTCGTACAGCCCGAGGCGCAGCGCCGCCAGCAGCGGCGGGTCGATGCGCGCCGGCGGCGCGTTCGGCGAGCGCGCTCGATCAGGTGGTCGAGCGTGCGCCCGGCGCTGCACGGCGCCGTAGGCGAGGCGCATCGCGAGCGCGCGGTCGCGCGCGTCGAGCTCCTGCGCCTGCGGCGCGCGAGCGCCTCGTCGGCGTAGGCGCCGCGCTCGAACACGCGCGCGCAGCACCGCGTAGGCGCAGCGGCGCGCGGGCGACGATCGCTCACGGTCTGCGTGGCGCGGCCATGGCGGCATGATCGGCTATCCGCTGCGGCGAGGCGGCCGGGAGCGAGGACATCGGCCAGGTCGCCGGCCAATCGCTCGGCCTCGGCTGGCGCAGCGTGGCGATCGTGACGCGCATCGCCGGTGGGCTCGCCGCGAGCCGATAGGGCGCGCCCGGGGCGACCACCCAGCCGCGCTGCAGCAGCGCCCCGACGACGCGCCGACTCCTCGGCGACCGGCACCCACACGTTCAGGCCGGAGGCTCCGCTGGCGGGATGCACGCGTGCTCGGCGAGGCGCTCGAGCAAGCCCTCGCGGCGCTCGGCGTAGGTCGCGCCGGCGCGACCGATCAGCTGCCTGCGTGGCGGGGTCGCGTCCACAGATCGAGAACGAGGCCTGCAGAATGTGGCTGACCCATCCGGGCCCGCACTGCTGGCGTCCCTGCACGCGGGCGAGCGTCTGCGGGTCGCCGGCGAGGACCGCCAGGCGCAGGTCGGGCCCGAGCGCCTTTGCCACCGAGCGCGTGGCCGCCCAGCGGCGAAGCCCCGTGACGGTGGTATGCAGCTCGCCGCCGGCCACGGGACCGAGGTGGTCGTCCTCGATCACGAGCGTCTGCGGAGCGCCGGCCAGGACCGCGCGCAGCTCGCGTGAGCGCCCCTCATCCAGCACGCGCGCCGGTCGGATTCTGCCCGCGGGGCGTGATGATCGCGGCGCTCGCTCCGCGCGCCAGGGCGTCGGCGAGCTGTGACGGGCGCATGCCCCGCCCGTCGACCGCGACCGGCTCGAGCGCGAGGCCGCGTGCCCGCAGCAGATCGAACAGCGCCGCATAGCCGGGGTTCTCGACGGCAACCCGATCGCCGGGGCGCAGGTGCGCCTCGAGAACGCGCTCGATGCCGTCGAGCGCGCCGCTGACCACGCACAGCTCCTCAGCCGGAACGCCGTCCGCGCTCAGCTGCTCGCGCGCCAGCGCCGCCAGCCCCTCGAGCGCGGCGGGCTCCCCGTACAGGCGCACGGGCAGCTCAAGTCGCGACAGGGCGCGCTTCAGATCGGGCAACAGCGCCGGATCCGGGTTTCCGCGCGAGAGATCACGGGCGCCCGGCGGAACCGGGAGGAGCGCCCGAGAGGCTCCGACCGGCGGCCCTTCGCCGATGCGCGTCGAGCGCCGTTGCTCGGTCAGCACCACCCCCCTGCGGCGCAGCTCGGAGAGGCCGGCGGCGACGGTGGCGGGGCTCAGCCCGACCTCGAGCGCAAGACGCCGCACCGAGGGAAGTCGCTGCCCCGGGATCAGGGCCCCGCTCGCCACCGCGGCCTCGATGTTCGCCACCAGCTCCGCCGCGCTGCCGGCTTGAATCCGGTACTGTGGTAGATCACTCATCGCTGTGTACTATGACAGAGAAGGGAGACGGCCATGGCCAGCCGATCGCAGACCCCGCCGCGGGCGCCCGCACAGCGGGATGCTCGGGAGCAGTCCGCAAGCCCGGCCAAGCCGGCGTCTGAGCGCGTGCGGCTGCGGCGCAAGCGCGAGCGCGGAAGCCATGACCGCGCGGTCATCGATGCGATCCTCGACGAGGCGCTGATCGCGCACCTGGGCATCACCGGGGAGGATGGGCAGCCGCTCGTGATCCCCACGCTGCACGCTCGCCGCGGCGATGTCGTCTACCTGCACGGGTCGGTGGCCGGGCGCACGCTGCGCGCGCTGGCGGCCGGTGCCCCGGTGTGCCTGACGGTGTCGCTGATCGACGGGCTGGTGCTGGCCCGCTCGGCCATGCACCACTCGGCCAACTACCGCTCGGTGATGTTGCTGGGGACGGCCCGCAGCGTGCAGGCGCGCGCCGAGAAGCTCGCCGCGTTCGAGGCGATCGTCGAGCACATCGTGCCGGAGCGCTGGCGTGACGTTCGCGCGCCCACCGACAACGAGCTGCGCGCCACGGCCGTCCTCGCGCTGGGCATCGACGAGGCCTCGGCAAAGGTCCGCACGGGCCCGCCGCTTGACGACGAGGAGGACTACGCGCTGGATGCCTGGTCGGGAGTGATCCCGCTGGCCATGGGCGCGCTCGCGCCGGAACCGGACCCGCGGCTGCGCGCCGGCATCGGCGTGCCAGCCTACGTGAGCGGCTACCGGCGCCCCGCCGGAGGGTGACCGCGCAGGTAGGAGGCGGCGTCCATCGAGCGTCCGCCCGCGGGCTGCACCTCGAGCAGCTCAAGCATTCCCGGGCTGCAGTCGAGCAGCAGTCGCCCCTCGCGCGCAATCACGCCCGCACCGAGCGGCCGGGCGGCCTGCGAGCCGGCACGGGCGATCGCGTCGGCGCCCGCCGGCCCGTCCGCCGTCAGCGCCGCCCGCCGGACGCCCAGGAGCGTCCCGCCGGCGAGCTCCACGCGCGCCCCGATGTGCGGGTGCAGCGCCCGCACGATCCGCTCGAGCTCAACAGCCGGGCGGGCGGGATCGAGCAGGCGATCCTCGGGGCCGATCTTCTCCGCGTAGGTGACGCCCTGCTCCTGCTGCTCGGCGAAGACCGGAGCCTCCTCGAGCGCCCGCAGCAGCAGCTTCCCGCCGATCTCCGCAAGGCGCGGGGCGAGCGAGCCGTAGGTGTCTGAAGGATGGATCGGCTCCTCGGCCGACTGGCACACGGGCCCGCTGTCGAGGCCGGCGGTGAGGCGCATGATCGACACGCCGGTGCGCTCGTCGCCGGCCATGATCGCGCGCTCGACCGGCGCGGCTCCGCGCCAGCGGGGGAGCAGCGAGGGGTGCACGTTGAGGATCTCGTGTTCTGACAGGAGCGGCTCCTTGATGAGCGCGCCGAAGGCGCACACGATCACCGTCTGGGCGCCCACGGCGGGGTCCTCGCCCCGCGGCCGGCCGGCCCGGGCGATCAGCTCCCTGGCCTTGAGATCGTTGACGCTCGGCGGCTGCTCGAGCGGGATTCCAAGCGCGCGGGCACGCTCGGCGACCGGCGGGGAGGCCAAGCGCCGCCCACGCCCGCGCGGGCGGTCCGGGCGCGTCAGCACGAGCGCCGGGCGATGGGCGTCGCTGCCCGCCAGGCAGGTGAGGACCGTCGCGGCGAACTCGGACGTACCGAGAAAGACCGTGCTCAAGTGCGGCGCCCGCCGGCCGGCGCCGCTAGGCGGCGCTCGCGGTCTCCTGCGCTTCGCGCATCGCGCGCATCGCCTCCTTGCGCGCCTCGCGTGAGATGCGGTCGAGGATGAGGACCCCGTTGAGGTGATCGATCTCGTGCTGGATCACGCGCGCCTCGAGACCCTCGGCCTCGATCTCAAGGGCGTTGCCGGCGGGATCCTGCGCGCGCACCCTGACCTGCGCCGGGCGCTCGACCTCGACGTGCACGCCGGGCAGGCTCAGGCACCCCTCTTCGGCGACCTCGAGCTCCTCGCTGGTCCAGTCGAGCACCGGGTTGACGAGCGCGGTCACCGGATCCTCGGTGTACGCGCGGAAGACCAGAACGCGGTGGAGCACTCCCAACTGGGTCGCGGCCAGGCCCACGCCGAGCGCGTCGTGCATGAGCTCCCCCATGCGCTCGACCTCCTGGGAGAGCGCGTCGTCGAAGCGCTCCACCGGTAGCGCGCTCGCGCGCAGCACGGGGTCGCCCAGCTTGCGCACGTGGCGGAGCGCCGCGTCGCGGCGTTCGCGCGTCTCGGGGTCGAGCTCGGCGGCCGCCGGCGCGTCCTCCTCGCGCTCGACCTCGACGTCGGCCTCCTCGGAGGCCGGAGGCGGGAGCTCGCCCAGCGCGTCCTCGTCGGCTGTGTTTTCCTCTGCGGCCACTGTCCGCTGAGTGTATGAGGCCACGCGCGCTCTTCGCGTCGCGGCGTGATCACCTCACCGCGGGGCTGGCGCCGCGCGAGCCTCAGCCCTTGCCGTGCTTGGCCCTGGGCGCCCGCAGCGTGACGACGGTCTGGGTGGTGTGCCTCGCTCCCGCGGGATCGCGCGCGTCGATCGTCGCGCGCACGCGCAGCGTGCGCGAGCGCGCGAGCAGCGCGCGTGCCTTCGCGGAGAGGTGAAGCGTCACCGCCTTGACCCTGCCGCCGGCGACGGTGAACGAGCCTCGCGCGAGGATCAGGATGGTCTTCTTCCTGCCGGCTCCGGCGCGGACGGCGTCTAGCGTGCGAAGAGTCACGGTGCCCGAGCAGCTGCTGTCACCGGCCGGGCAGCTCACCCTGATGCTCACGGCGCCGGAGGCGCTCGCTGCGAGTGCCGTGCTCGCGAGCTTTGCGTCGGGGACGGGTGGCTGGGTGCTGCTCGTGAACCCGGCTATCCCCTGAGCACCCGCACCGGGCGGGGACGCTTCCTGTTTTATCGCCGCCGCTGCTTCTGCTTCGTCCGGGTTCACGCTGATCGACACGGTGGTCGAGGCGCTCGTCAGGCCATAGTTGTCGGTGACCGTGAGCGTCACGGCGTAGGTGCCGGCTTCGCCATAGGTGTGCGTGGGCGTGGCCCCGCTGCTGGTTTCGCTTTCGTCGCCCCAGTTCCACGAGTATTCCGCGATCGAACCGCCCGGATAGGGGTCGCTCAAGCCTTCGCCGCTGAAGCTGGCCGGGGTGCCTTCGGTGAGCGAAGCTGGCGGAGTGATCACGGCCGTCGGCAGCGGGGGCTTGAACAGACCAAGGCCGTTTGGCGTGCCGACGCCCGACGGGCCATCGAAGCCGGGGGCCGCGTTGCACGCGGTCGTGCCCTGGCAGTCCACCTTCCCGAGGCCGGGCTCCGGTTCGCACTGCGACGCAGGTTCGCCATCACAGAAACCATTGCTGCCTTCGGTGACGTCGTACAGCGAGGAGTCGCCGGCGAGATGTCCGTACAGCGTCAGAGCCGGGTATTCGACCCCCTGACCACCGCCGGCAAGGGCGTAGAGACCGGCGATGAGCTGCGTCGACAGCGAGGTGCCGCCGACCGTCAGCCAGCCTTTCCCCACCCCTTCTTCGGTGCAGTAGAGCCCGCATTCGTAGCTGTCGTACACCGCAAGCCCGGTGAGCGGGTCGCCGACAGCTGAGACATCGGCGCCCAGGCGTGCCGTCCCGCAGCCGGTCGCCGCGAAGCCGGGTGCATCCTGCTGCCACGGTTGAGCACTGAACAGGGTGCTGCAGCCGCCCCCCGTCGCACCGAGGCCCAACCCGGATTCGCCGCCCGGACCTTCGTCGTTCCACACCGTCTCATTGGCACGGGCGCCGGCTGCGGTGAGCTGCAACGAGGTGCCCCCCACCGCCACCACCGACGGGAGCGAAGCGGGCGCGTTCGGCATTGCCGGTTCGCCCAGGACTTCGGAGAAGGCGGTCCAGTTGTCATAGCCTTCGTCTCCGGTTGCGGCCACGATGGGCACACCGGGTTGACGGTAGGCATCCTGTTCGCCTTCGCCGAATTCAGCCTCGCGACCGCCATAGGAATTCGAGACCTCGGTCGCCCCCAGAGCGACCGCCTCTTCCACGGCCGCGGCAAGGTCCGCGTCGGATTCGCTATCGGCCTCGACCAGCAGGATCTTGCAGTTCGGACAGACCGAGTGCACGGTCTCGACGTCGAGTGAGATCTCAAGGGACCAGCCGCTTTGATCGGGTGCCGGCAACGACGTGGTGCTTCCGCTCTGGCCGACCTTCTCGAGGCAGCCGCTCTCGCTCGTACATTCGGACAGTCCATAGTTTTTGTCGAATTCACCGAGATCCTTTTCGATGTTCGGATCGTCGTAGGCGTCCACGATCCCGACGGTCTGCCCGGTGCCCCCAGCGCTCGGTTCGTATCCGTAGGCGCTGGCGAGTTGTGCGGGAGTCAGCCCTTCCGTCGGCCCCGAGCCGGCGGCCCCGTCATTCTGCGTGTACGGCCTGGCGCCGGGGCTCGCAGCGGAGGCAACGGGAACGCGCACCAGTGCCAGGCAGCTCGCCCGTCCGGGCGCCGCCGGTGGACATACCCGGCGGACCTTCGCGTAGCGCTTCGCCGTGGAGGGAGCCGGCCGGCTCGCCCATGCCGCCGGCGCCGCGCCGAGGCATCCGGCAAGCGCCAGCGCGACCGGCAGCAGAGCCGATGAGGCGGCACGCAGAGCCGATATGAGCCTCTCCTGGATAAACCCCTCGCTGACCTTTGTCGTCGCGACACGAGTTACCCCGAGCCGAGCCTCTGCAATCGGAGCCTACTGCGGGCCGGGCTCAACAACGCCGGTTCGGCCCGCGCGCGACTGTCAGCCCTTGCCGTGCTTGGCCTTGGGCGCGCGCAGCGTGACGACGGCCTGGGTGGTGTGCGTCGCGCCCGCGGGGTTATGGGCCACGATCGTCGCCCGCACGCGCAGGACGTGCGAACGCGAGAGCAGAGAGCGCGCCTTCGCCGATAGATGCAGCGTCACCGTCTTCACCCTTCCGCCGGCGACGGTGAACGAGCCGCTTGCGAGGGTCAGGATGGCCTTCCTGCTCTTCGCTGCGCTGCCGGCCCGAGCGCTGACGGCGTCGAGCGTGTGCAGCGTCACCGTGCCCGAGCAGCTGACCTCACCGGTGGGGCAGCTGACCTCGATGGTCACGGCACCGGAGGCGCTCGCCTGAAACGCCGTGCTCGCGAGCTTGGCGTCGGGGACCGGTACGGCGATCGACGCCTCATAGTCCGCCACTTCCGCGCTGGGAGCCGGCGGAGCGACGCCGGCCGAGGAGCCGCTCACCGGCCGTGCCGCGCCCACGCTGACCGACGTGCTCGAGGAGCTCGTCAGCCCGTAGTTGTCGGTCACCGTGAGGGTGACGGTGTAGGTGCCGGCCGCGCCATAGGAATGCAGCGGTGAGACCCCGCTACCGGCGCTGCCATCGCCCCAGTTCCACGTGTAGCTCGAGAACGAGCCACCCGGATACGGGTCGCTCGAGGCACCGGCGCTGAAGACCGCCGGACTTCCGGCCGTGGGCGCGCCGGGCGGCGTGATCACCGCGGTGGGCAGCAGGGGCTTGAACAGAGCCAAGCCCTTCGGCGTGCCCACGCCCGAAGGGCCATCGAAGCCGGGGGCCGCGTTGCACGCCGTCGTTCCGTTGCAGTCGACGAGGCTGCCGAAGGCGGCGTTCGGATCTCCGCACGAGGAGACGCCACCGCAGATGCTGTTGCCGCCGCTGGTCACATCGAAGCGTGCGGATGAGTCGGCGACATGACCGTAGAGGGTGAGAGCGGGGTATCGCATCCCGGCGGTCCCGCCGGCGAGGCCGTACAGGGCGGCGATGATGGGGGTCGAGAGCGAGGTCCCGCCAAACGTCGCCCAGCCCCCTTTGACCCGGGTGAATTCGCATGCGGGGCCGCATTTGTAGCTGTCATACAGGTCGAATCCGGTCAGCGGGTCGCCGACCGCAGAGACATCGGCGTCGAGGCGTTTCGTACCGCATCCGGTCGCCGCGAAACCCGATACTCCGGTCTGCCACGGCTCGGCGCTGAACAGCCTGCTGCAGCCGCCGCCGGTGGCTCCGAGCCCCGGATTCAATTTCCCGATCTCGTCGAGCGGGCCGTTGTCGTTCCACACGGTCTCACTGGCCCGCGTCCCGTCGGCGTTGAGCGCGAGCGAGGTGCCGCCGACGGCCACAACGCTCGGAAGCGACGCCGGCGCCTCGGGCATTTCCGGGCCGCGCTCCAGGTCGTTGACGTAGGTCCATCCGTAGTAGCCGGTATCGCCCGCGGCAGCCACGATCGGAACGCCGGGATGGTCGTAGGCGTCCCGTTCAAACAGTCCGGGCTCGGGCAGGTCCTCGGGGCCGCCGTAGCCGTTTGATATCTCGGTCGCTCCGAGAGCAACCGCCTCGTTCACGGCGGTGGCGAGATTTGCATCGCCGTTGTCGTCGGCCTCGACCAGCAGGATCCTGCAGTTGGGGCAGACGGCATGCACGGTCTCCACGTCGAGGGAGATCTCGACAGACCAGCCCGATTCGTCCTTCGGCGGCAGCGGGGAGGTGCTTCCGCTCTGATTGACCTTTTTGAGGCAGCCGTTCGCTCGCGTACAGCCTGGGAGTTCGTAATGAGCGTCGAACGTAGCCAGATCGTTTTCGATTTCAGGATCGTCGTAGGCGTCGACGATCCCGACGGTCTGTCCCGCACCGCCGGCCGCGGGTTCATATCCGTATGCGCTGGCGAGCTGTTCGGGCGTCAATCCACCGGCCGGCCCGGGCGAGGAGGCGCCGCTGTCGAGCACGTACGGGCTCGCTGTGGCGCTCGCAGGCGTGCCTGAAGCGACGGGAGTGCGAATCAGCGCGAAGCACGTCGCATGTCCGGGCGTCGGAGCCGCGCACGCGGGGCGGATCTCGGCAAGACCCTCGCCCGCGGGCGCCGTCGGGTTGGCGGCCCATGCGGCGGACACCAGCGTCAGGCACCCCAGCAACACCGTGAGTGCGGCGTACGGCCGCATCCAACTCAGACCGCGCTCGGCCATCCCGCTCCCCAACGCCTCCACACCGCCCTTCGCTTTCTGTTGTTACGCCCGCGGCATGCTACTCGCAAGCCGCTACTGCGGATCGACGTCCACGCTGAAGTTCACGCCCGCGTGGTCGCGGGTGCCGGCGACGCGCCGGACGGCCTCGTCCACCGCCTGCACCGCTGGGCGGCGCTCGGCGGCCTTCACGACCAGCACCTGGCGCTCGCGGCCGCGCAGGCGAAACAGGGCCGCCGGACCGAGCACGACCGGGCCGTCGCCGACCCCTGGGTTGGCGCCGGCGACCGGCACCGAGCTCGACAGGGCTTCGCGGACCGCGCTTGCGGCGGCGCGGGCCGGCGCGGGCTCCAGCGCCGAGCAGACGATCCTGATGAGGTGCGAGAAGGGCGGGTAGCCGAGCGCGCGGCGGCGCTCGAGCTCGCCCGCCAAAAAGCCCTCGCTGTCGTGTCGGGCGGCGTGGACTATCGACCGTGCTTCTGGGGCGATCGTCTGCACGAGCACGCGTCCGTCGCGGCCTCGCCCGACGCGCCCGGCGAGCTGGGCGATCAGCGCGAACGTGCGCTCCTCGGCGCGAAAGTCCGGGAAGCGCAGGGTGGCATCGGCGTCGAGCACAACGCCGAGGGTGACGTCGGGGAAGTCGTGTCCCTTGGCGACCATCTGGGTGCCGATCAGCACGCCCGCCTTGGCGTCCTGGAAACGGCGCAGCATCTCGCCGATGCCCTCGTCCGCGACCGCATCGGCGTCGAGGCGGAAGACCGGGAAGTCGCCGTCGTCGAGAACGCTCGCCAGCTCGTGCTGCAGGCGCTCGGTGCCGGCGCCGTGACGTGCGACCGAGGTCGAGGAGCAGTCGCCGCAACGGGTCGGCGCCGGCTCGCGGTGACCGCAGTGGTGGCAGGCGAGGTAGCCGTCGCGGCGGTGCAGCACGAGCGCGACATCGCAGTCCGGGCAGCTCCACACGCGCCCGCAGGAGCGGCATGAGAGGAAGTTCGACCAGCCGCGGCGGTTGAGCAGCACGATCGCCTTCCCCCGCGCGGCCCGCACGTCCGCGAGCGCCTGCGAGGTGGCCTGATGCAGCCCGTGCGTCTCGCCGCGCATGTCCAGCACCTGAACGCCGGGCAGGGGGCGGCCGTCCACCCGGCTTGACAGACGCGATGCCGGCAGCCGCGCCGCGCTCTCCGGCCGCGGCGTCGCGCTGCCCAGCAGCAGCAGCGCCTCACAGCGCCTCGCCCGCTCGGCGGCCACATCTCGAGCGTCGTAGCGCGGATCGCCCTCGTGCTTGTAGGAGGCGTCGTGCTCCTCATCGACGACGATCAGGCCGAGGTCGTCGATCGGCGCGAACACGGCCGAGCGCGGGCCGACGCACACCCTCGCCTCGCCCTCGCGCAGCCGCCGCCACTCGGCGTAGCGCTGGGCCGGGCGCAGCCGCGAGTGCAGCACCGCGACGGTGTCGCCGAAGCGTTCGATGAAGCGCCCCACGATCTGCGGCGTCAGAGCGATCTCCGGCACCAGCACGATCGCTCCGCGCCCCTGCTCGAGCGCGGCCGCGGCCGCGCGCAGGTAGACCTCCGTCTTGCCGGACCCGGTCACGCCGTGCAGCAGCCGCTGCTCTGCCCGGCGCGCACCCAGCGCCGCGATCAGCGGCTCCATGACGGCCTGTTGGTCCGCCGTTAGCGCGGGCGCCTGCGGGCTGCGGCTGCCCACGCTGAGATGGCGTGGACGGGCGACCGCGCGACGCCTGCGCCCGCTGAGCCGCCGCGCGGCGCCGGGGGGCAGCACGAGTCCCAGCGCGCGGGCGATCGTCGAGCAGTACTCGGCGGCGATCCATTCCGCCAGCACGACCAGGTCGACCGGCACGCCCAGCTCGAGGGCCCGCAGCGGAGCGAGCAGCTTCTCATCGGCCACCTCGCTCGAGTCGGCGAGGCCGACGACGACGCCGAGCACCTTGCGGCTGCCGAACGGCACGACCAGCATCGAGCCGACGTCCACGCCGTCGCTCAGCTCCTCGGGCAGCCGGTAGTCGAACGGCCCGCGCAGTGCGCGGGCCGTCGTCATCGGCTCAACCTGGGCGATGGAGGCCATCGCTGGACCCTAGAGCGGGCCCCGGACCTCGCGCTCGGGACGCCAGGCTGATCTACAGACCGGCGGCGGAGCGAAGCGCTGCCGCCTTGTCGGTCCTCTCCCACGTGAAGTCGGGGTCGTCGCGGCCGAAATGTCCGTAGGCGGCCGTCTTCTGGTAGATCGGCCGGTGCAGGTTGAGCTCCTCGCGGAACGAGCCCGGGCGCAGGTCGAAGACCTCATCGACGGCCCGCACGATCTGCCCGCGGGTGCGGCCCTCTTTCTCGGTGCCGAACGTCTCGACCATCACGGAGACCGGATGTGCGACTCCGATCGCGTAGGCGACCTGCACTTCGGCGCGATCGGCAAGGCCCGCGGCGACGATGTTCTTGGCCACCCAGCGCGCGGCGTAGGCCGCCGAGCGGTCCACCTTGGAGGGGTCCTTCCCCGAGAACGCGCCCCCGCCGTGACGGGCCATGCCGCCGTAGGTGTCGACGATGATCTTGCGCCCCGTCAGACCGGCGTCGCCCACGGGGCCGCCTATGACGAAGCGACCGGTGGGGTTGACCAGGAAGTTCCTGCGCAGCGCGTCCGCGTCGTAGAGGCCTCCCGGCAGGATCGGCTGGACGACGTGCTGCCAGAGGTCATCGGCGATCTGAGACTCGACACCCTCGGCGTGCTGGGTCGAGATCAGGAGCTTCTCGATCGCGACCGGCCTGCCGTCGATGTAGCGGACGCTCACCTGCGTCTTTCCGTCGGGCCGCAGGTAGTCGAGCGTGCCGTCCTTGCGAACCTCCGCCAGGCGCTCGGCGAGGCGGTGAGCCAGCGAGATCGGGAGCGGCATCAGCGTGTCGGTCTCGTTCGTGGCGTAGCCGAACATCATTCCCTGGTCGCCCGCTCCGGCGACGTCGAGCTCGTCGTCGTCTGTTGCATCGGTGCGCGCCTCATACGCCTTGTCAACCCCCTGGGCGATGTCGGGCGACTGCTTGTCGATCGCGTTGAGCACCGCGCAGGAGTCCGCCGAGAAGCCGAGCGCCGCGTCGGTGTAGCCGATTTTGCGCACGGTCTCGCGGGCGACTTCCTGGATGTCCACGTAGGTGTCGGTCGAGATCTCGCCGGACACCACGATCAGGCCCGTGTTGACGAGCGTCTCGCAGGCCACGCGGCCATAGGGGTCGTCGCTGAGGACGGCGTCGAGAACGCCGTCGGAGATCTGGTCGGCGACCTTGTCCGGATGCCCCTCGGTGACGGACTCCGAGGTGAACAGGAACTCGTTGTCTGAAGGCTCGTTCATGGCTTGGTTGGGCTCGCTCGCATTCCTATCCCCGTGCGGGGCGCCCGCGCTGAGGGCGGGCGGGTTGGCAAAGTCGCAGAAGTCTACGCGGCGCGCTCGCGACCGCGCTGTCCGCGCTCGACGAAGTCGATGATCAGCGGCACACCGTCCATCCCGTAGCGGGCGCGCAGCCGGTTCTCCAGGAAGTAGGCGTAGTTGCGCGTGACGCGCGCGCGGGAGTTGACCTGGATGGCGAAGCGCGGCGGGCGCTGGCCGATCTGGGTCATGTAGATCAGCTTCAGGCGGTGCTGGCCGGAGCCGCGGCGCGTGCCCACGGGCGGCTGACGGGCCTGCACGGTCTCGGCCAGAAAGCGGTTCAGCTCCGGCGTCGGGATGCGCCCGGCCATGCGGTCGCCGAGCGCGATCGCCTCGGTCAACACGCGCGAGACGTGCCGGCCGGTGCTGGCGCTTGAGGTCAGCACGCGCGGGCGCAGCCGCAGCTTCTCGGCCACGCGGGCGCGCTCATGGTCGAGGTCCTGCTCGATGGCGTGCGCATCGGCGAGCAGGTCCCACTTGTTGAGCACGATGGCCGTCGCGCATCCGGCCTTCATCGCCAGCTCGGCGATGCGCAGATCCTGGGCGGTAACGCCATCGGCGGCGTCGCAGACGACGAGCGCGACATCGGCGCGTTCGGCCGCGCGGCGGGAGCGCAGGGCGGTGTAGTACTCGACCGAGTCGGCGACCTTCGACTGGCGGCGCATGCCCGCGGTGTCGACGAGGATCAGGCGGCGATCGCCCACCATCAGCGGCATGTCGATCGCGTCGCGCGTGGTGCCGGCGAGCTCTGAGACGATCACGCGCTGCTCGCCGAGGAAGCTGTTGACCAGGGAGGACTTGCCGACGTTCGGCCGGCCGATCACGGCCAGGCGGACGGCGTCGGGGTCGGGCTCCTCCTCCCCTCCCTCGCCGGTCGGCGAGGCGGCCCTGAGCAGCTCGACGATCCTGTCGAGGAGGTCTCCCGAGCCGAGGCCCTGCGTCGCCGAGACGGGTATCGGCTCGCCCAGGCCGAGCCGGTGGAACTCGCTGGCGAGCGGCACCTCGGCGATGCCGTCGCACTTGTTCGCGGCGACGATGCTCGGAAGCGGCGAGCGGCGCAGCTCCTCCGCCATCTCCTCGTCACCGGGGCGCACGCCGGCGCGCGCATCGACGACCAGCACCGCCACCTGCGCGTCGGCCAGCCCGGCGCGTGCCTGATCGCGAATCGAGCCGGCGAGCGGGTCCTCGTCCTGGAAGTCCATCCCGCCGGTGTCGATCAGCGTGAAGCGGAGCCCATTCCACTCGCACTCGAGCTCCTTGCGGTCGCGCGTCACTCCGGGGCGCTCGTGCACGACCGCCTCGCGCGATCCGGTGAGGCGGTTGATCGAGCGAGGACTTGCCCACGTTCGGATAGCCGACGACGGCAACCTTCATGTTGGCCAGTATGACCGGCCCGAGCGCGCCAGCTCGACGATGCGGGCGACCACCTCCTCCACGCCCAGCCCGGTGGTGTCGAGCGTCACGGCTCCCGTGGCCGCTCGCAGCGGGGCTGTGCTCGCGCTCGCGATCACGCTCGTCGCGCAGGGCCTGCTCGGCGAGGACGGTGGCCTGCTCGGCGCCCAGCTCACAGGCGCGCCGGCGCGCGCGCTCGGCCGGGCTCGCCGTCAGGAAGATCTTCAGCGCCGCGTCCGGCGCCACGACCGTACCGATGTCGCGCCCCTCGGCCACCCAGTCGCCCTCGGCGATCAGGCGTCGCTGGCCCGCCACGAGCGCCTCGCGCACGCCCGGGTCCGCGGCCACGCGCGAGGCCGCCTCGGAGACCTCGGGGGCGCGGATCTGCTCGGTCACGTCACGGCCGTTGAGCAGCACGCGCATGGCCGGGCTTCACCCGGCGCGCCGGCGAGCTCGATCTGCGCGCCGCGGGCCAGGGCGGCCGGCTGCTGCTGGGGCGATTGAAGCCACAGCAGGGCCACGCAGCGATACATCGCGCCGCTGTCCAGATAGGTGAAGCCGAGCCTCTCGGCGACCGCGCGGGCGACCGTCGACTTGCCCGCGCCGGCTGGTCCGTCGATCGCGATCAGCATCGCGCGCCAGGGCTCTCCGAGGTCCTCGACGAAGCCCGGATAGGAGACCGCGGCGGCATCCATCCCCAGCACCTCGACCCCCTCGGCGGAGGCCAGGCCGGCGACGGCGCCCAGCATCGCCAGGCGATGGTCGCCGTGCGCGTCGATGGTCCCTCCGCGCAGGCCGCCGCTGCCGCGCACGGCGAAGCCGTCGTCGGTCGCCTCGATGTCGGCCCCGAGACCGCGCAGGCCGTCGACGACGCCCGCGATGCGATCGGACTCCTTCACGCGCAGCTCCGCGGCGCCGCGCACGACGGTCTCGCCCTCGGCGAAGCAGCCGAGCAGGGCCACGAGCGGCAGCTCGTCGATCGCCAGCGGCACCTCCTCGGCCTCGACGACGGTGCCCTCCAGGGCGCCGTGGGCGACATCGAGATCGCTGACGGGCTCCTCGGCCTCGAGCTCTCCGGACTCGCCCTCCAGATCGCCCAGCACGATGCCCTGCATGCGGCGCAGGATGCGCAGGAAGCCCGTGCGCGTCCAGTTCACGCCGACGTCCTCGAGCAACAGGCGCGAGCCGGGCACGAGCACGCCGGCCGCGACGAGGAACGCCGCCGAGCTCAGATCGCCGGGCACCCGCACGCTCCCGAGCAGCAGCTCATCGGTGTTGACGACCGTCACGTGGCGCCCGTTGCGGTGGATGCCGACACCGGCCCGCAGCAGCATGCGCTCGGTGTGGTCGCGGCTGCGCGGCGGGCTCGCCGACGGTGGTCGCGCCGTCCGCCGCGAGCGCCGCCAGCAGCACGCACGACTTGACCTGGGCGCTTGCCACCGCGAGCTCAAAGGAGATCGCCCTGAGCCGCGCGCCGTGAACGATCAGCGGGCGGCAGGCGCCCGCCCGTGGCCTCGAGCTCGGCCCCCATCAGCCGCAGCGGCTCGGCGATCCTGTCGACCGGCCGGCGGCGGATCGAGTCGTCGCCGTCGAGCGTGAACGTGCGCCCGTCCTGCGCCGCCAGCCAGCCTGGCAGCAGGCGCAGCAGCGTGCCCGCGTTGCCGACGTCGATCGGCCCATCCGGCTGGCGCGCCTCGCGCAGGCCGGTCCCGCGCACGACGACTTCCTCGCCGCGCACCTCGACGAGGGCGCCGAGCGTGCGGATCGCCTCGAGCGTCGAGGAGGTGTCGGCGGCGTGCAGGTAGCGCTCGATGCGCACCGGCTCGGAGGCCATCGCCCCGATCAGCGCCGCGCGGTGGGAGATCGACTTGTCGGGCGGCGGCCGCAGCTCGGCCCGTGAGGGAGCGCGCGGGCTCGAAGCGCATGTTCATGGCGTGGCCCTCACGCCCGCACCACGGGGAACCCCAGCCGCGCGATCAGCTGCTGGGCGCGCTGTGCGTGCTCGTCGCCTGCGATCCACAGCGAGACGACGCCCTGGCGGTTGTCCTCGGAGGGGCACAGCGCCATGTCGACGATGTTCACGCCCTCGCCGCCGAGCGCCAGCGCGATCTCGGCGACCACCCCGGGGCGGTTGGGCACCGAGGCGCGCAGCTCGTGCACCGGACCGCCGGTGAGGCCCGCGCCGAGCAGCGCCTCGCGGTCTGCGCGGGCGCGCTCGTTCCAGGCGGTGACCGCTGCCGCGTCGCCGGCTGCGAGCGCCGCGCGGACCTCGCTCAGGCGACGCGGCGAGCTCGTCGATGCCGGCGACCAGCGCGTCGCGGTTGGAGATGTAGATGTCGGTCCAGATCGCGCTGTTGGCGCCGGCGACGCGGGTCGCGTCGCGGAAGCTCGGCGCCGACCGCCGGAAGCCGCGGCGAGCCCTCCGGCCCACCAGCGCGTCCGCCTGGGCGACGAGCAGGTTGGCGAGGACATGGGGCAGATGCGAGACGCAGGCCATCAGGCGGTCGTGCGTCTCGGGGTCGATCGCCGTGGGCCTGGCGCCGAAGCTCGTCAGCAGGCGGTGCAGCCGCTCGTACAGCACCCCGGCGGTGCTGCCGCGGGCCGGGGTGAGGTACCAGGTGGCGCCGTCGAAGAGGTCCTCGCGCGCGTGCTCGACGCCGGCCGTCTCGGCGCCCGCCAGGGGGTGCCCGCCGATGAACCGCTCATCAGAGCCCGCGCCGGCGAGCACGCGCTTGGTCGAGCCGACGTCGAGACGACGCAGTCCGAGGGTCGCGCGCTCAAGCGCCACGCCGGCGAGCGCCTCGCAGGGCGCCCACGGGGCGGCCACGAACACGACGTCGGCGCCCCGCACGGCCGCGGGCGCATCGGCCGCTGCCGCATCGATCGCGCCGAGCGCCAGCGCCGCCTGCACAGCACGCGCGGATCGGGGTCATATCCGTGCACCTGCGCGCCGCCACGCCCGCGCGCGGCCATGCCGATGGAGCCGCCGATCAGCCCGACCCCGAGGATCGCGACCTTCAATGGCTCTCAGACGGCGCTGAGCGCCTTGCCCGCGAGCGCCGTCGCCCGCTCGACCGCCGCCACGTACTCGGCGAAGTCGTCGGCACGCAGCGCCTGCGGCCCGTCGCAGATCGCCTCCTCGGGGTTGGGGTGAACCTCGACGATGATCCCGTCCGCGCCGACGGCCGCCGCGGCCAGCGACAGCGGCAGCACCAGCTCGCGCCGGCCGGCGGCGTGGCTGGGATCGACGATCACCGGCAGGTGTGAGAGCTCCTTGAGGACCGGCACCGCCATCAGGTCGAGCGTGAAGCGGTAGGCGGTCTCGAAGGTGCGGATCCCGCGCTCGCAGAGCATCACGTTGGGGTTGCCTTCCTTGAGGATGTACTCGGCCGCCATCAGCAGCTCATCGAGCGTCGAGGACAGGCCCGCGCTTCAGCAGCGCCGGGCACCCGGAGCGGCCGACCTCGGCCAGCAGCGGGTAGTTCTGCATGTTGCGCGCGCCGATCTGCACGACGTCGGCGACCTCGAGCACGGCGCTCCAGGTCGCGCATGTCCATCAGCTCGGTGACGATCGGCAGGCCGGTCTCGGCCTTGGCCTCGGCGAGCAGCCGCAGACCCTCCTGCCCGAGGCCCTGGAAGGCGTAGGGGGAGGTGCGCGGCTTGTAGGCGCCGCCGCGCAGCAGCGTCGCGCCCGGCGTCCCGCACGACGCGCGCGGTCTGCAGCGTCTGCTCGCGCGACTCGACCGTGCAGGGTCCCGCGATCAGGGCGAAGTTACTCGCCCCCGATCTTGCGCCCCTCCGACGTCGAGCACCGTGCGCTCGCCGTGCGTGATCTGCGCGGAGGCGAGCTTGTAGGGCTTGAGGATCGGCACGACCCGGTCCACGCCGGGCTGGCCCTCGAGGCCGAGCCCCTCGACCGTAACGTCCTGCTCGACGTCGCCGATCGCGCCGATCACCGTCACGCGCGCGCCCGTGCTGCGGTGGGCGAGCGCGCCGGCACGCTCGATCTTCTCGACGACTGCTGCGACCTCCTGGTCGGTCGCGGTCTCCTTCATCACGATCATCATCGATTCATCCTTTCACTGACGCCTGGGAAATGGTAGAGATGCTGATAACCGGCTCTGCCGGCGATGGGACGTGAGGGGGCGCGATGTGCACCGCGGGGAGGTGGCGCTCGGTCCCGTGGCGGGACCCCTTGCGAGCCTCAGAGCCCGCTCACGCACGGGCTCAGGCCGAAGCGCCTAGATAAATCGCCAGGCGAAATAGGTACGGCAGGACGACCGGGTGCTGACTGATGTGCAGAGCAGGTGCGCGCATGGTCGTCTAAAAGGTTTGTAGCAGACAAACCGGCCGCGGTCGAGGGGCGGAGGCAATTTGGCGCCCTCATCCGCATCACGCGTGCGGGCGCCGGCCTCCCCGCCCGGGTGGCGCTCAGCGCGGCGAGGGGAGCGCCAGCACCTCGGCGAGGGCGTCCAGAAAGCGCGTGTTCTCCTGCGGGGTGCCGTAGGTGACGCGCAGCGCCGGCGTCTGTGAGCCGAGGGCGCCGCCGCCGCGCACGAGCACGCCGCGCTCGAGCAGGCCCTGCATCACCTCCTGCTCGTCGCGCTCGGAGCCGAGCTCGAACCAGCAGAAGTTGGCCTGCGAGTCGGCCGGCTCGAGCCCCAGCGCGCGCAGGCGCTCGTCGACGGAGATGCGCTCGGCCACCGTTCGGGTGACGCGGTCGAGCACCTCATCCTGGTGGGCGAGCGCCTCGACCGCGGCCGCCTGCGCGAGGGCGTTGCAGAAGAACGGCTGGCGCACCTGGTCGAGCGCCCGCGGCAGATCCTCAGAGCCGCACAGCGCGAAGCCGACGCGCAGCCCGCACAGGCCGTGGACCTTCGAGAAGGTGCGCAGCAGCACGAGGTTGGGGTGGTGCTCGAGCAGCTCGACCGAGGAGTCGGGGTCCTCTAGCAGGTTGAACTCGCAGTAGGCCTCGTCGACGATCACGCAGACGTGCCGGGGAGCCTCGGCCAGAAAGCCGGCGATGCTCTTTAGCGGTATCGCCGTGCTCGTGGGATTGTTCGGGTTGCAGACGATCACCAGGCGCGTGGCGACCGTGATCTCCTCGAGCATCGCGGGCAGATCGTGGCGGTACTGCTCATCCAGCGCCACCGTCACCGCGCGCGCGCCGGAGGTCGCGCTGAGGTGCGGATACACCGAGAAGGACGGCCACGAGTACACGACCTCCGCGCCCGGGCTCGAGCAGCGCCTCGCCCGCGGCGAGCAGGATGTCGCACGAGCCGTTTCCGATCGCGATGCGCGAGACGGGCACTTCGTAGCGGTCTGACAGATGCTCGCGCAGCCGCAGGTTGGACGGGTCCGGATAGCGGTTGAGCTCGACGCAGGCGCGGTCGATCGCCTCCCTGACCGACGGCAGCGGCGGATACGGCGACTCGTTGCTGGCCAGCCGCACGAGCGAGCCGCCGTCGGCATAGCCGCCGGCGACGCGGGTATGAGGGGATGCGCCGGATGCGCTCTGAGAACTCGATCGCCACGCGCCTATTGTCGACGCTACTGCGCGTCCTTGAGGTCGGCCCGCAGCGCGGTCGCCTCCTGCAGGTAGACGTGCCTGGGCTCGTGGTCGTCCTCGGCGTGGTAGTGGATCAGCACCCTGATCACGCGCGGCATCGAGCGAGGCACGGCGATCTCGCGGGCGCACAGCAGCGGGACGCCCTCGAACCCGAGCGCGCGCGCCGCCACGGCGGGGAACTCTGCGTTGAGGTCGTTGGTGGCCGTGAAGATGCAGCTGACGACGTTCTCGGGCGCCAGCGCGTTGCGCCGCATGATCTCCTTCATCAGCTCGGTCGTCGCGTCCAGGATGTCCTGGGCGTCGTTGCGGTTCACGCTGATTGCGCCGCGCAGGGCGAAGAGTCGCGTCGGCATGGTGGGCGATTGTGTCAGAGCGCGCGCAGGCGCTCGGCCTCGGAGGAGCTCAGCCGCCGGTACTCGCCGTCCTTCAGGCCGTTCAGCCGCAGCGGGCCAAAGCCGGTGCGCTGCAGCTCGAGCACCGGGTGAGCGACCGCCGCGCACATGCGCCGCACCTGGCGGTTGCGTCCTTCGCGGATGGTGATCTCGACGAGGTCTGCTGCGCACGCGCCGCACGGTCGCGGGCGCCGTCGGCCCGTCGTCGAGCTCGACTCCTCCGCGCAGCGCCTCGAGCGCCTCCTCCGCGAGCGGCCCGCCGCCCAGTCGCGCGCGGTAGGTCTTCGCCACCTGGAAGCTCGGGTGCGTCAGCCGGTTGGCGAGCTCGCCGTCATTCGTCAGCACGATCAGGCCGCTCGAGTCGGCGTCCAGGCGCCCGACCGGATACAGGCGCAGCCCCGGCGCGGGCACGAGCTCTACGACGGTCGGGCGGCGATGGGTGTCGCGGGCGGTGGAGAGAACGCCGAGCGGCTTGTTGACGGCGTAGGAGACCCGCGGCTCGGGCCCTTCGATCCGACGTCCGTCGACCATCACGCCGCTCGACTCGTCCACGTCGGTGGCCGGGTCGGTCACGATCGCGGCGCCCACGCTCACGCGCCCGGATGCGATCAGCGTCTCGGCCGCTCGCCTCGAGGCCACGCCCGCGTGAGCGAGGTACTTGGCAAGGCGCATCCGCTAGCGATGCCGGTTCCGGAATGAGCTCATCTGCTGCAACCATAGGAACATGGACCTGCAGCTGCTCGAGGAGAAGCTCGCCGACCGCGGCGAGCCGCCCTTTCGCTCGCGTCAGGTGTGGACGTGGGCCGCCAGGGGGGCGGGCGGCTACGGAGAGATGACCAATCTCCCCGCGGCGCTGCGCGATGCGCTCGCACAGGAGCTCCCCTTCTCGAGCCTTGCCCTGACGGAGGAGTCCCACTCGAGCGACGGCACGATCAAGGCCCTCTTCCACACCGCCGACGGGCGGCCGCTGGAGGCGGTGCTCATGCGATACCGCGACCGCCGGCGCTCGATCTGCGTCTCCTCGCAGTCGGGATGCCCGCTGACGTGCACCTTCTGCGCGACCGGGGCGATGCGGTTCGCCCGCAACCTGACGGCCTCTGAGATCGTCGATCAGGCGCTTCACTTCAGGCGCATCGAACCGATCGACCACTGCGTGTTCATGGGCATGGGGGAACCGCTGATGAACCTCGACAACGTCCTCGCGGCCTGCGAGCGCCTCCCGGACGTGGGCATCACGCATCGGCGCACGGCCATCTCCACGGTCGGCTGGATCCCCGGGATCGAACGGCTCTCAGAACAGGACATGCCGCTGCGCCTTGCGCTGTCGCTGCACGCCGCCGAGGACGCGCTGCGCTCGGAGCTGATGCCGGTCAACGACCGCTATCCGCTCGCCGATGTGATCGAGGCCTGCCGCGCCTTCTACGAGCGAAAGCGCCGGCGCGTGTTCGTGGAGTACGTGATGCTCGCCGGTGTCAACGACCGCTACGCGCAGGCGCTCGCGCTGGCCAGGGCGCTGTCGGTCGGGCGCGAGGGCGCGCCGGCGATCTTCAAGGTCAACCTGATCCCCTACAACCCGACCGTGGCCGGGCCGTATGAGGGATCAACGCGCGAGTCGATCCGCGCCTTCCGTGCCGCGCTCGAGTCGCGCGGCATCCCCGCCACCGTCCGCCTCACGCGCGGCCGCGACATCGACGCGGCCTGCGGCCAGCTCGCCGCGCGGACGGGCTGAGCGTACGGAGGTCGCTAGGGCGTCCCCGGGCAAGCGAGGCACGACCGGGTCGGCGCCGCAGGATGCAGGAAGCGAAGTGTGCTCTGCACACGAGCGCCCGAGGACGCCGCATCGCGCCGCTCGGGGCGTCCTACGGACCGGCGCCGCCGGCGCGGGCCTCGCCAGCTCGCAGCAGGCGCTCGCGCAGGTCGGCCTGCTCCTCGGGGCTCGGATCCCAGCGGGCGACGTCCGGCAGCTCCTGCAGGGTGCGCAGACCGAACAGCTTCAGGAACTGGGTGCTCGTCCGATAGATGATCGCGCCGAACTGGGAATGGCCGGCCTCCTCGATCAGGCCGCGGTCGAGCAGCGTGGCAACGGCCGAGTCGGCGCTGACCCCGCGGATGCGGGTGATCTCCGGACGCGACACCGGCTGCAGGTAGGCGACGATCGCGAGCGTCTCGGCCTGGGCGGGCGTGAGCGTGGACGCGCGCGCTCGGCTGAACAGCCGCCGGGCGGCGTCCTCTGACGCGGGGTCGCTGGCGAGCGTGAAGCCGCCGCCCAGCTCGCGCAGCCTGATTCCCCGCCGCCCGGGTGCGTATCGCTCGGCGAGCAGCTCGAGGGCGGCCAGCACGGCCCCCTCGCCGGCCTGTGTGGCCTCGGCCAGCTCCTCGGGGCTGAGCGGGTCATTCGACAGGAACAGCAGGGCCTCGATCGTGTGGGCCAGCGGCAGCGCCGGAGCCTGCGCGGCAGGCGACGTGGCCTCGGCGGAGTCGCTCACCCCGCCGTCCCTCCGACGCGCGCCACGCCGAACACCGGCGGCTGCGCGGAGAGCGAGCGAATCGCGATCTCTCCGAAGCTCTCCCCCTGCTCCCAGTCGGCCTCGCCCTGCTTGTAGAGCTCGAGCAGCGCGAACAGGGTGACGGCGACGGTCACCCTGTCGGCGCCGCGCACCGCCTCATCGAAGCTGAACGCGCCGCGGCGCAGCAGGGCGCGCAGGTGGCTGAGGCGCTCGGCGACCGTGACCCGGGAGACGGCGATGTGGCGCACGCTGATGGTCGGCGGCATCAGCAGAAGCCGGCCGATCGACTCGCCCAGCACCGCCGGGTCCTGCGAGCCCGCGGCCGGCTCGACGATCGTGCGGCGCAGGTTCGCCGGCAACGGGGCAGCGCGGAAGCGAACGCCGCGCTCCGCGTCAAAGAGCTCTGAGAGGTGTGCCGCCGCGGCGCGATAGCGGCGCGCGTCGAGCATGCGGGCCAGCAGCTCCGCGGCGGCCTCGTCCGGCTCGATGTCCAGCAGCCCATCCTCCTCACCGGTCAGCATCAGCCGCGACTTGAGCTCGAGCAGCGCCGCGATCAGCACGATGAACTCGGTCGCCGTCTCGAGGTCGAGCTCGCCGCGCTCCTCGAGATGGTCGAGGTAGGCGAGCACGACCTCCGCCAGCTCGAGCTCGAGCAGGTCCACCTCTTCGCGCAGCACGAGCGTGAGCAGCAGGTCGAACGGCCCGCTGAAGAGATCGAGGTCGAGCTCGAGCGCCGCGAGGCTCATCTGCTCACCCGGGCGTCACTCCCCCTCATCAGCGCGCGGCTCACCGGCTCACCGTACCGGCCGGCGCCGACGGGCCCGCGGGCGGGCCGGCACTGTGACTCCGCGCGGGGGCGCCGACGCCCATGCGATCCCTCACATCCAGGAGCGTCGGCGAGGACAGCGCGCGGGCGCGCTCGGCGCCGTCGCCAAGGATCGACTCGAGCACCGCCTCATCGGCGCGCAGCTCCTCGTAGCGTTCGCGCACCGGCGCCAGGTACTCGACGACGGCGCTCGCGACTGCCGCCTTGAAGTCGCCATATCGGCTCTCCTCGAAATCGGCCTCCACGACCGCGGGATCGACGCCGCGGATGGCCGCGAGGATCTCGATCAGGTTGCTCACGCCCGGCTTCTCGGGCGCCCGGCGTACCTCGCTGCCCGAATCGGTGACGGCGCTCTTGACCTTCTTCTCGATCGCCTTTGGCTCATCGAGCACGTAGACGGTGCCCTGCTGTGAGCCACCGGTCGTGGACATCTTGCTGGTGGGGTCCTGCAGGTCCATGATGCGCGCACCGACCTCGGGTATGCGGTGCTCGGGCACGACGAGCACCTCCTCGCCGTCGCCGAAGCGGGCATTGAAGCGGCGCGCCACATCGCGCATCAGCTCGAGGTGCTCGCGCTGGTCCTCGCCGACCGGCACCTCCTCGGCGCGATAGGCCAGCACGTCGGCGGCCTGCAGCACCGGGTACAGCAGAAGGCCTGCGGATACGAGCTCGCGCTGGGCCAGGGACTTGTCACGGAACTGGTGCATGCGCTGCAGGCGCCCCAGCTCGGTGACGCCGGACAAAAGCCACGTCAGCTCGGTGTGCGCGGGTACGTCCGACTGGCGAAAGAGGACGCAGCGCGCCGGATCGAGTCCTGCGGCGAGCAGGATCGCGGTCGTGTCATAGGTCCGCTCGCGCAGCTCCGCGGGCTCGTAGGCAACCGTGATCGCGTGCAGATCGACGATGCAGAAGATCCCCTCACCGCGCTCCTGGCTTGAGACGTACTGCGCGATCGCGCCGAGGAAGTTGCCGAGGTGCTTGCGCCCGGTGGGCTGGATGCCGGAGAAGATGCGCACATCTGCTCCGTCAGCTTGGGTCCGGCGGCGGCGACCGGCGGCGGCGCAGCGAGCTGTCGGTCAGCCACGGCGGATCCCAGCCGCGGTCGTTCGGGTTGACGTTCACGCCAGGCGGAACGATCTCGTCGATTGCGTCGAGCAGCTCCACGCTGAGCGTGGTCTCGAGCGCCGGGAGCTGTGATTCGAGCTGCTCCATCGTGCGGGGGCCGATGATTGGGGCGGTGACGGCCGGGTGACGCATCACGAAGGCGAGGGCCATCTCGATCAGCGTGATGCCGGCCTCGTCGGCGAGCTTCCCGAGCCGCTGGGCAGCCTCGAGCTTGTGCTGGTTCCCGGGAATCGACATGTCATAGCGCGAGGGGATCATCTGCGCACGCCGGCTGTCGCCCGGCGACTCCCCGCCGGAGGTGTACCTGCCCGAAAGCCACCCACCGGCGAGCGGACTCCACGGGATCGTTCCCATGCCGTACTTCTCACAGACCGGCAACACCTCGGTCTCAACGCCCCGGATGAGCAGCGAATAGGGAGGCTGCTCGCACACGAAGCGCTCACGACCGCGTTTCTCTGCGACCCATTGAGCCTCGACGATCTGACCCGGCGGGGAAGGTCGAGCTGCCGATCGCGCGGACCTTGCCGGCGCGCACCAGGTCGGTGAGGGCGCCGAGCGTCTCGTCGATATCGGTGTCGGGCTCGGGACGATGGATCTGGTAGAGGTCGATCCAGTCGGTTTTCAGGCGCCGCAGGCTGTTCTCGAGCTCCTGGATGATCCAGCGCCGCGAGTTCCCGAACTGGTTCGGGTCGTCGCCCATCGTGCCGTGGACCTTGGTGGCGAGCACGACCGAGTCGCGCCTTCCGCCGGCCAGCGCCTTGCCGACGATCTCCTCGGACTCGCCGCGCGAATACACATCGGCCGTGTCGATGAAGTTGATGCCGGCGTCGAGCGCCCGGTGGATGATGCGGATCGAGTCCTCGTGGTCGGTGTTCCCCCAGGCGCCGAACATCATGGCGCCCAGGCACAGCGGGCTGACCTTGACTCCGGTGCTCCCGAGGCTACGGTGCTCGATCGCCATCGCGGCCTAGCCGAGCGCCTCGCGGATGACCGGGCGCTTGGCCGCCGCGACCTCGTCGAGGCGGCGCACGGGCGTCGAATAGGGCGCATTGCGGGCGATCTCGGGGTCCTCCGCGGCCTCCTTGAGGATCGCCGCGATGGCATCGGCGAAGCCGTCGAGCGTCTCCTTGGTCTCGGTCTCGGTCGGCTCGATCATCAGCGCCTCGTCCACCAGCAGCGGGAAGTAGACGGTCGGCGGGTGATAGCCGAAGTCGAGCAGCCGCTTGGCGAGATCGAGCGTCTTTATCTGAAGGCCGCGCTTCATCGGGCCTCCGGAGAGCACGAACTCGTGCATGCACAGCTCTCCGTAGGCGAGCGGCAGATGCTCGGCGACCCCTTTCTCCGAAAGCCGCGCGAGCAGGTAGTTGGCGTTCAGCACGGCCACCTCGGAGGCGTCCTTCAGCCCGTCCGCGCCGAGCGAGCAGATGTAGGCGTAGGCGCGCACGAGGCAGCCGTAGTTGCCGTGGAAGCCGCGCAGCCTGCCGATCGACTTCGGCCGCTCGTAGTCGAGGTCGTAGACGAACGCGGTGCCGATGCGGGCGGGCGGGTGACCGTTGGCCTGCGGGCCATCGGTCAGATCGCGCTGATCGCGGCCGGCGCTCGGGCGAGGGCTCTCGCGGCGGACGACCACCGGGCGCGGCAGAAACGGCGCGATTCGCTCGGACACCGCTATCGGGCCCGATCCCGGGCCGCCTCCGCCGTGTGGCTGGGTGAACGACTTGTGCAGGTTGAAGTGGACGATGTCGAAGCCCATGTCACCGGGCCGCGACAGTCCCATGACCGCGTTGAGGTTGGCGCCGTCGTAGTACAGCGTCGCGCCGACGCCATGCACGATGGCCGCGATCTCCTCGATGTTGGGGTCGAATAGCCCGAGCGTGTTGGGGTTCGTCAGCATCAGGCAGGCAACCTCGGGCCCGGCCTTCGCCCGCAGGTCCTCCACGTCCACGCCTCCGGCCGCATCGGTCGCGAGCTTGACCACCTCCATCCCCGCCATCGTGACCGTCGCGGGGTTCGTTCCGTGCGCCGTGTCGGGGGTGAGCACCTTGCGGCGCGTCTCGCCGCGATCCTCGTGGTAGGCGCGGGTCAGCAGCACGCCCGCCAGCTCGCCGTGGGAGCCGGCCGAGGGCTGGAGCGACACATGCTCAAGGCCCGAGATCTCCGACGAGCGCGCTCTGCAGGTTCCACATCAGCTCGAGAGCGCCCTGCGCGCGCTCCGGGCGCTGCAGCGGGTGCACGCGCGCGTGCCCCGGCAGCGCCGCCACCCGCTCGTGCAGGCGCGGGTTGTGCTTCATCGTGCACGACCCAAGCGGGTAGAAGCCCGAGTCGAGGTCGAAGTTGCGCTTGGAGATGCCGACGTAGTGGCGAACGATCTCGGGCTCTGAGACCTCCGGCAGGCGCGGCGGCTCGGCGCGGCGAAAGCGCGCCGGCAGGAGCTCCTTCGCATCGACATGCGGCACGTCGATGGGCGGGCAGACGAACGCGCGCCTGCCCCGGCCGCCCTTCTGGAAGATCGTCCGGGCGCCCTGGCCCTGCGAGGGCATCCCGGGGAGCTCTCGCCGCCGCGCCCGCGCTCACGCCACCACCGTCTCGTCCGCGACGGCCGGGTCGCGCTCGGCGGCCACGGCGGCGCCCAGCACCTCGGCGAGGCGATCGATGTCGGCGCGTGAGCGCTGCTCGGTGATCGCCACCAGCAGGCCGCCCGCGTCCTCCGCGCGGCCGCTCAGCGCCCTGCAGGTCGACGCCCGGATTGACCCCCGCCTGGAGACAGCGGCGAATGACGGCGTCGACATCCGCGTCCAGGCGCACGGCGAACTCGCGGATGACCGGCCGCTCGTGCAGCTTCTCAACGCCGTCGAGCCCCGCGAGCGTCTCGCGCGCATAGTGCGTCCGCGCCAGCAGGAGCTCGCCCAGCTCGACGATCCCGGCCCGCCCGAGCCACGCCAGGTAGACGACCCCGGCCAGCGCGTTGAGGGCCTGCGCCGTGCAGATGTTCGAGGTGGCTTTCTCGCGGCGGATGTGCTGCTCGCGGGTCTGCAGCGTCAGCACGAACCCCCGCTGCCCGTCCACGTCCAGAGTCTCTCCGGCGATTCGCCCGGGCATGCGCCGCAGATACTCCTCGCGGGCGGCGAACAGGCCGAAGGAAGGGCCGCCGAAGTCGAGGCGGTTGCCGAGCGGCTGGCCCTCCCCCACGGCGACGTCGACGCCGCACTCGCCCGGAGGCCTGAGGATGCCGAGCGTGATGGGATCGACCTGGCAGATCACGACGGGACGCCCGCCGGCGTCCGCCGACCCGGCGGCCTTGGCGGCGGCGCTCAGGGCCTGCGCGTCCTCCACGGCGCCGTAGAAGTTGGGCTGGGCGAAGATGGCTGCGCTCGTGTCGGCATCGATGGCGCGCTCCCACTCGTGCGGGTCGGTGGCGCCGTCTGAGAGCGGAACCTCGACCACGTCCATCCCGAAGCCGTGAGCGTGGGTCCTCAGCGTCTCGATCGAGTGGGGATGCAGACCGGAGCTGACGACGAAGCGCCCGCGGCCGTTGTGCAGCTTGGCCAGATAGCCGGCGGCGGCGACGGCCGAGGGTCCCTCGTACACCGATGCGTTCGACACCGGCAGGCCGGTTAGCTCGGAGATCGCCGTCTGATACTCGAACATCACCTGCAGGCCGCCCTGGGAGATCTCCGGCTGATAGGGCGTGTAGGGGGTCAGAAACTCAGAGCGCTCGGTCAGCATGTCGATCAGCGCCGGCACGTAGTGGTCATACATCCCCGCGCCCAGGAAGCTCAGCTCGTCCTCCGCGCTCGAGTTGCGCTCGGCCAGCGCGCGCAGATGCGCATACACGTCCTGCTCTCCGAGCCCGTCGGGAAGGTCAAGCGCCCTGCCCAGGCGAACCCCGGCGGGGATCTGGCGGTCGAACAGCTCGCGCACGGAGCCGACCCCGATCGCGGCGAGCATCGCGTCGAGGTTCGCGTCGGTGATGGCGGTGTAGCGACTCAAGTGCCTGCCGTCAGCCTAGCCATCCAGGGTCGCCACATAGGAGCCCGCGTCCATCAGCGCATCGCGCTCTGAGGGATCGTCGAGCCGCACCTTGACCAGCCAGCCCTCCCCGTAGGGGTCCTCATTGACCGCCTGGGGATCTCGGCGAGCAGCCTCGTTGACCTCGACGATCTCGCCGGACAACGGCGCGACCACATCCGAGACCGCCTTGACCGACTCGATCTCGGCGTAGGGCGCATCCTTGCGGTTGCGGTCCCGACGTCGGGCAGCTCGAGGAACACGACCTCCCCGAGCGCGTCCTGGGCATACCAGGTGATGCCGAGCGTGGCGCTCGCGGGATCGTCTCCGTCGATCCGAGCCCAGTCGTGTTCTGAGTGGTAGAGAAGGTCAGCGGGGTAGCTTGCCTCGGCCATTCACGTGCCCTTTCGGTAGAGCGGCTTGTCCTTGACCACGGCCGGGCGCATCTTTCCACGAACGTCGATCTCAAGACGCGTGCCGGCGGCGGCGCGATCGGCGGGCACATAGGCGAGGCCGATGCCCTCATCGAGGCTCGGCGAGAGCGTGCCGCTGGTGACCTCGCCGCCGCCCAGCACCGGGTTGCCCTGGCGGGCGATGCCCGGCCCGTCGATGACGAACGCGATCAGCTTCTCGGCCGGGCCGCCGCCCGCATGGCGCGCACGGCCTCCGAGCCGATGAAGCCGGTGTCCTCCTTGCAGCACCAGCCGAGGCCCGCTTCGATCGGTCCCCGATCGACCATCAGATCGTTGCCGTAGAGGTGAAAGCAGGCCTCCAGGCGCAGCGTGTCGCGCGCGGCCAGCCCCGCCGGCACCGCACCGCGCTCGACGATCTCATCCCACAGCGGCGCCGGCGTCCTCGGGGTCGCAGAGCAGCTCGACGCCGTCCTCACCTGTATAGCCGGTGCCGCACACCAGCACCTGGCGCCGGCCAGCCGCCGGCCGGCGGCCATCATTCGCCCCGGCAGCGGAGCGTCCGAGAAGGCCTGCACGATTTCCCGCGCGCCGGGCCCCTGCACGGCGAGCATCGCGTAGTCCGTCGATCCGGTCCGTCAGCTCGACGTCTCCGAAGGTCTCGGCGTGCGAGCTGAACCAGTCGAGATCGCGCGCGTGGTTGGCCGCGTTCGTGACCGTCAGATAGCGCTCGGCGCCCAGGCGATAGGTGAACAGATCGTCGAGCACGCCACCATCCTCGCGGCACAGGAGGCTGTACTGAGCCCCGCCCACCTCGCCGCCGCGGTCGGCGCTGATGGGGATCCTCGCGACGTCGTTGGAGAGCAGGCGCTGCAGCAGCTCGAGCGCCCCCGGTCCGGAGGTCTCGATCTGCCCCATGTGCGAGACGTCGAAGATCCCGCAACGCTCGCGCACTGCCATGTGCTCTGCGCGGATGCCCGTGCGTGGTAGGACACGGGCATCTCCCAGCCGGCGAACTCCACGAGCTTGGCGCCGGCGGCGAGGTGGCGCTCGAACAGCGCCGTTCTCTTCAGTGCCTGCTTGGCGGAGGCGACCACGACGCGCAGGCTAGCGAAGCGCGCAGCCCTTCCGTCATCGCTTCAGGGCGCGGAGGCTCTGCTCAGCGCAGGAACGGCGGGAACGTCGATGTCGTCGTCTGAGATCTCAAGCGACGAACGCTGGCGATCGTCGATGCGCGGCCCGCGGTCCGGCCGCCGGCGCGGCTGTCGCGGCGGGCGCGTGCGGCCGCGGGCGATGGTCGAAGCCCGTGCCGATCACGGTGACCCGCACGTCATCGGACATGCTCTCGTCGATGACCGCGCCGAAGATGATGTTGGCGTTCGGGTCGGCGGCGTTCTGGATGATCTCCGCGGCGTCGTTGACCTCGAACAGACCGAGGTCCTTGCCGCCGGTGATGTTCAGCAGGATGCCCGTTGCGCCGTCGACGGACTCTTCCAGCAGCGGTGAGGAGATCGCCGCCTTCGCGGCTTCGGCGCAGCGGCCCTCTCCGCCGGCGGTGCCGATCCCCATCAGCGCCGAGCCGGCGTCCTGCATGATCGTGCGCACGTCGGCGAAGTCGAGGTTGATCAGGCCGGGGATCGTGATCAGGTCGGTGATCCCCTGCACGCCCTGGCGCAGGACGTCGTCGGCCTCGCGGAAGGCGTCGAGCATGGACGTGCGCCGCTCGACGACGGCGAGCAGCTTCTCGTTGGGGATGACGATCAGCGTGTCGACGACCTCGCGCAGGCGGTCGATGCCCTCGGTCGGCCTGGCGTGCGCGCTGGGATGCCCTCGAAGTCGAACGGCCGCGTGACCACGCCGACCGTGAGTGCGCCGATCTCGTTCTTGGCGATCTCGGCGATCACCGGGGCGGCGCCAGTGCCGGTGCCGCCACCCTCGCCGGCGGTCACGAACACCATGTCGGCGCCCTTCAGCGCCTCCTTGATGTCGTCGCGCGACTCCGAGGCCGCGGCGAGACCGACGTCGGGGTCTGCGCCCGCGCCGAGGCCCTTGGTCGACTCATGACCGATGTTCAGCTTGATGTCGGCGTCGCACATCGCGAGCGCCTGGGCGTCGGTGTTGGCGGCGATGAACTCCACGCCGCGCAAACCGGCGTCGACCATGCGGCTGACCGCGTTGGTGCCGCCGCCGCCCACCCCCACGACCTTGATGACCGCCAGATAGCTTCCGCTGCTCTCCATGATGGTTCTGTCCGAACCCTTCAGTAAGAAATTAGGGTTCGGAGCATACTCCTCAACGAACCGCCGGGATGTGCACGTTATGCAGGGAACTTCGCCCTGTCAACGACAAGCGTCCATTCTCGCAACGTTCGTTGCAGATCGCGGAACTCTCGACCATCGCCTGAGGATTGGCTGACGCGTGCCATCAACCTCAAGTTGAGGTTGAGTAGCAGTCAGCGCCCGGCGCCGGTAGCCTCGACCGCGCGGAGCCGGGGTCGCGCGAGCGCGCGGAGCCGGGGTCGCGCGAGCGCCGGAGCCGGGGTCGCGCGAGCGCCCGGAGCCGGTACCTCAGCCGCCGGGCGTCGGAGCCGTGGCCGAGCTTCCGGCGCCGCCGGCGCCGTGCTCTGGGCGCCGGCGGAGGCGCCCGTCGTGCGGTGGCGCCCTGCGCCGCCTGTGAGGCCGCAGATTCGGTCGGGCTTCTCCGCCGGCGGACTGACCCCCGGAAGCGATCCGCCGAGCGGCCGCTTCCTCGGAGACTAGGCCGACCGCCGCCGTCAGGCCGGCCGCGAGTTCGGCCGCGGTCGTGGGGTCGGATGCGCTTGCGGGCGTGTCCGCGGTTGTGCTCGTTTCGGGGCCGGCCCCGGCCGCAAAGCCCGCGGCCGGGCGCTCGGGCAGGCGAACATCCACGTAGGAGGCGCCCGCGGAGCTCGGGGTCGGCGAGCACGCGCGCCAGCGAGAGCCACTTCGCGTGCGGGCGCGCGGCGTTGCCGAAGTAGACGAGCAGGCCGTTGTGCATCGCCACGGTCACGCCCTGCGGTCCCATGTAGACGCGCGCGACCGCCTTCGCCAGCGGAGCTGGCGCGGCGCCCAGCACGGTGAGCGCGGCCAGCAGGAGGCGCCGTGCACGTGCTGCCCCACCGTCCCGGCCATGTCCGATCCGCCGGATTCATCCTTCAGCGGCGGCAGCGAACTCCTCAGCAGCGCCGGGACCAGCACGACGCCGTCGGCGGCCACGGCCGTGCGCCCGGCGCGGCGTGAGAGCGCGGCGACCGGCAGCTGCTCGACCACGCGAATCCGCAGGCCATGGGGGAAGCTGGGGATCGCCCGCACCTCGCGCACAACCCGGTAGGGCGCCACCGCCGCATCCAGGGCGCCGCTGCAACGTCAGGGTGCTCATGCTCCGTGCGGCCCGGCCAGCGCCGCTTCGATCTCCGCGGCCTCGGGGCCGTGAACGCCGCGTGATGCGCACGTGCTCGACCGCGACGAGCGAGGAGCTCCGCAGCCACAGCCAGCCGCCCGCGAGCAGCGGCAGCGCGATCGAGCGGCCGCCAGCAGCGCCGAGGCGCAGCTGCGCCGGCAGGCCCGCGGGCGATGAACGCGACCAGCCTGCGCGCGCGCAGGCGGAGGGCCGTGCAGAGCGGCGCGCGTGGCGTCGAATAAGCGGGCCGATCACGGCGCGGCCGGCGAGGGAGCGATCCATCGCCAATGTGTTCGACCTTCGCGCCCGCGAACCCCTACAACCAGGGGAAGCGAACGTCGCCGAGCGTCTGCACCTCCGGCTCGAGCTCCACGCCGAAGCGCTCGAGCACGCGGCGGCGGCCCTCGGCCATCACGCGCGACGACGTCCGCCGTGCTGGCCGTCCCGGTGTTCTCGATGAAGTTGGCGTGCTTGGGCGCGAAGCGCGCGCCGCCCACCGCCAGGCCGTTGCAGCCCGCCTCGCGCGAGCAGCAGCCCGGCCGATGCGCCCTCCGCGCGCGGGTCCTCGGGGTTCTTGAACGTCGAGCCGAACGTCTTGATCCCCTGCGGCTGGGCCTCGTGGCGGCGCGCGCGCATGTCCGCGAGCGTCGCCCTGACCGCCTCGGGTTCGGCCGCGGCGCAGCAGCAGGCCGGCGCGCGCGACGATCTCGCCCGCGCGCGAGGTCGGAGCGGCGGTAGGCGAAGCCGAGCTGCTGCCGGCGCGCGGCGCTCGACGCCCGCGGCGGTGGCGATCTCGACCCACTCGAGCACGCGCTCGAGCTCGCCGCCGTAGGCGTTGGCGTTCATCCGCACGGCTCCGCCGACCGTGCCCGGGATGTTGACGCCGAACTCGATTCCCGACAGCCCCGCGCGCGCCGCGCGCGCCGCGACCGCGGGCAGCCGCGCGCCGCCGCCGCACACGATCCGCCGGCCGTCGACCTCGATCGCGCGCCAGCTCGCGGTCGAGCTTGACGCACGAGGCCCGCGCACGCCCTCGTCGGCGATCAGCAGGTTCGAGCCCGAGCCGACGACGCTCACGCGGCGCCCGCGGCGTCCCGGCCCAGGCGAGCAGCTCGAGCAGCTCGGCCTCGCTGCCGGCGCGCGCGAAGAACTCGGCCGCGCCGCCCGTGCGCACCGTCGTCAGCCGCGCCAGCGGGACAGCTCGCGCGCACGATCGCCGGCGCGGCTCGCCGCGCGCTCACGCCGACACCAGCTCCCGGCCCAGCGCGTCGACGTCGCCGGCGCCCATGACCACGCACAGGTCCCCATCGCCGAGCAGGCCGCCGAGCACGCGGCCGGCGTCGGCGAACGTCGGCAGCCAGTAGACGGGCCGGCCGCCGGCCGCGTCGGCCGCGGCCTCGGCGATCGTGCAGCCCGCTCACGCCCGGGATGATCCTCGGCGCGCTCGCGCGCCGGGTAGACGTCGAGCACGACCACCACGTCGGCCTGCGCGAGCGCCGCGCCGAACTCGCGCGCGAGCAGCGCCGTGCGCGAGTACAGGTGGGGCTGGAAGACGGCCACCAGGCGCCGGGCTCGAGCGTGCGCGCCGCCGCGAGCGTCGCCGCGACCTCGGTCGGGTGGTGGGCGTAGTCGTCGTAGACGAGCGCCCCGCCGGCGCTCGCGCCCGAGCAGCTGAAAGCGCCGCGCCGGCGCCGTGGAAGCGCGGCGAGCGCCCGCGATCGCGAAGCGCGCTGCCTCGGCGCCGGCCAGCGCGGCGCGGCACTGCAGGCGCGCCGGCGCGTTGAGCGCGTTGTGGGCGCCGGGAACGCGCAGGCTCACACCTCTGCCCGCGCCAGGGGAAGCGCGAGCCCCCGGCGGTCAGCGTGAGCTGCGGCTCGGCGTCGTAGCGGCGATCGACGCGTCCGCGGTCGCGCGAGCGCGAGCAGCTCCGGGCGATCCCAGAGACCGACCGCGGCGCGGGCGCGCGCGAGGAACTCGCGGAACGCCTCGCGCAGCTCGGCCAGCGAGCCGAACGTGGCGTGGTGGTCGAGCTCGACGTTCGTGAGCACGGCGATCTCGACGTCGAGGCTGAGCATCGAGCGGTCGGACTCGTCGGCCTCGACCACCAGCCACTCGCCCGTCCGCCCACTCGGCGTTCGCCAGGCCGCCGCCGACCGAGCCGCCGACCAGCCAGCCCGGCTCGAGCCCGCGGCGCGCAGCGCGTGCACGATCATCGAGGCGGTCGTCGTCTTGCCGTGGGTGCCGGCGACGGCGATCGTCCGCCTCAGCGCGGTCAGCTCGGCCAGCAGCTCGGCGCGCGGGCGCTCGGCGCAGCCCGCGCTCGCGCGCGGCGACGCGCTCGGCGTTGTCCGCCGGCGACCGCCGAGGAGTAGACGAGCTCGACGCCCTCGCCGCCGCGGGCATGTTCGCGGCGCGCGTGGCCGATGCTGCGCGTCGAGCACCCCGTCGGCGGCGAGCCGCTCCAGATAGGGCGTGCTGCGCGGCGTCCGAGCCGCTGACCTCGGCGCCCGAGCGCGTGCGCCACGCGCGCGTAGCCGCTCATCCCCGCCCCGCCGACGCCGACGAAGTGCAGCCGCCGCCCCGCCCACGGCGCTGCCGCGCCGGCCCGGAGCGCGCTCATGCGGCCGCCTCGAGCAGCTCGCCGGCGACCTCCGCGGCCGCGTCGCGGGCGCGCCAGCGCGCGCGAGGCCGCGCGCCATCGCGGCCAGGCGCGAGCGGTCGGCGAGCAGCGCGAGCGACCTCCGCGCGAGGCGCGCGGCGGTCAGCTCGCCGTCGGCGATCACGACCGCGGCGCCGGCCTGCGGCCATCCAGCGCGCGTTCGTCGCTCTGGTGGTCGCCGGCGGCGTGCGGGATACGGCACGAGGATCGCGGGCAGCGCCATGGGCGGCGATCTCGAACACCGAGCCGCCGGCGCGCGCGACGACCAGATCGGCGGCGGCGAGCGCGTCGCGCGAAGTGCGCCAGGTCGAGGTACTCGCGCAGGTCGTAGCCGCGCGGCAGCGCGCGCGCGCGCAAGCTCGGCGTAGTCGCGGCGCGCCGGCCGACGTGCAGCACGCGGAAGCGCGGCGCCCGCGAACGCCTCGACGCGCCGCCAGGTTGATCGAGCGCGCGCCCAGCGAGCCGCCGAACACGAGCACGCACGTGCTCATCCGGCGCGATCCCGAAGCGCTCGCGCGCCGCCTCGCGGTCGGCGCCGGCGGCCGGCACCGGCCGGCCGGTCACGCGGTAGCGCGCGCCGCTCGCGGCCGGCGATCGGGAAGGCCAGGCAGACGCGGCGCGCGAACGGCGCGAGCATGCGGTTGGTCAGGCCCAGGTGGCTGTCGGCCTCGGTGAGCACGAGCGGGATGCGCAGCGTCAGCGCCGCGAGGCCCACCGGCCCGGCGACGTAGCCGCCGCCGCCCATGCACCGCGTCCGGGCGCGAGCCGCCGAGCAGCGCGCGCGCGCGCGGCACCGCGCGCGGCGGCCGAGCGCCGAGCGCGCGCAGCGCCCGCAGCGGGTTCGAGCGGCTCAGGCCCTCGACCGCGATCGCGTGCAGCGCGAAGCCCGCCGCCGGCACGAGCTGCGCCTCGGCGCGCGTCGCCGCCGATGAACGTCGACCTCGGCGCCCTCAGCCCGCAGCGCGTCGGCGACCGCCAGCGCCGGCACCACGTGCCCGGCGGTCCCGCCGGCGGCGATCACGATCTCGCTGGCGCTGCGCTCACCGCTCGATCGTGCGCTGTTCGCGCGCCGGCGCGCCGTCGGCCCGCGTCGCGCCGCGTCGGCGACACCGCGCGCACGTGGCCGTGCCGCCGCCGGCGACGTTCAGCAGCAGGCCCATCGCGGCGAGCATCACGATCAGGCTGCTCGAGCCGTAGGAGACGAACGGCAGCGGCACGCCGGTGAGCGGCGCGAGGCCGAGCACGGCGAACATGTTCAGCAGCGCCTGGGAGACGATCAGCGAGGTCACCCCGACCGCGATCAGCGGCGCGTAGAGGCTGCGTGCGCGCCTTGCGCGCGCGCGCAGCCCGGCGTAGGCGATCAGCCCGTAGAGGAACAGCAGCGCGCAGACGCCGACGACGCCGAGCTCCTCGCCGATCACCGCGAGGATGAAGTCGGTCGGCGCCTCGGGCAGGTAGAAGATCTTCTGCACCGACTCGCCCCGGGCCCGACGCCGAACAGGCCGCCCGAGCCGATCGCGATCTGGCCCTGCACCGCCTGGAAGCCGCTCGCCGGCGGCGTGCGCCCAGGGGTCAGGAACGACGTCAGCCGCGCCCGCGCGTAGGGCTCGCGCCAGCGCGAAGATGAGCACCAGCGCCGACGCACGACCGCCGACGATCGCCGAGCATGCCGCAGCGGCATGCCCGGCCGCGATCAGCAGCGCCGCGATCGTGAACGCGATCACCATCGCCGTGCCGAGATCCGGCTGGGTGACGACCAGCAGGCAGGCCGCGCGCCGACCACCGAGCAGCAGCGGCTTCGCGCAGGTCGCGCAGGTCGTGCACGCGCCGCGGGCGCTCGGCGAGCACGTGCGCGCGCGTAGAGCACGAGCGCGAGCTTCATCAGCTCCGACGGCTCGAACTGGAGCGGCCCGGCGCCGATCCAGCGCCGCGCGCCGTTGACGCTCACGCCGACGTGCGGGACGTGCACGGCGAGCACGCAGCACGAACGAGCCGACCAGCAGCGGCGCCGGTGAGCGCGTGCACTTTCGCCACGCCGTCGCGCGCGAGCACGCGCATGAGCGCCAGGCCGACGCCGCCGTAGACGACGAACTTGATCAGGTAGCCGCCGCCGTTGCCGCCGCCCTGCAGCAGCGCGTCGCCGAGCGAGGCGCTGTAGACCATCACCGCGCCGAAGCGCCAGCAGGCAGAGCGTCGCGGTCAGCAGCATGCGGTGCTCGATCGAGCTCACCGGCGCGGCGGCGCTGCGACGCGCGCGGCGGCTTGACGCGCCCCGGCGCTGGCGGCGGCCTCAGGCGCGGACTTCGACATGCCGGCCTGCGGCCTCCGGCGCCCGCCGGCTCGACGCCTCAGCCCGTCGACGAGCCCGGAAGCGCTCGCCGCGTGCCTCGAAGTCCGCGAACTGGTCGAAGCTCGCGCAGGCCGGGCGAGAGCAGCACGACCTCGCCGGGCCGCGGCCGCGCGCGGCCGCGCGCACGCGCGCGCTCGAGCGTCGCCGCAGTCGCGCAGCGGCGACGCCGGCCCGGCCAGCGCCGTCGCGATCTCCGCGGCCGCCTCGCCGATCAGATAGACGGCGCGCGCCGCGCTCGCGACCACCGCGCGCGCAGCGGCGCGAAGTCCTGGCCCTTGCCCTGGCCGCCGAGGATCAGGTGCACGCCGCCCGGCTCGAACGGCGCAGCGCGACCAGCGTGCTGGCGACGTTCGTCGCCTTGGAGTCGTTCACGAACAGCACGCCGTCGCGCGTCGCGACCTCCTCGAGGCGGTGCGCGACGCCGGCGAAGGCGCGCAGCGCCGGCGCGAACGGCGTCGCCGGCTCGACGCCGCGCGCCAGGCCGCCGCCGCGGCCGCCATCGCGTTCTCGACGTTGTGCGCGCCGCGCAGGCGCAGCTCGCTCGACCGCCAGCAGCGGACGCTCGCTCGCCACCACAGCTCATCCGGCGCGCTGCGACAGCTCGCGGCGCCGCCCGCGCCGAAGCGGACGCGCCGCGCGCAGCCGCCGAGGTCCTCGACGTCGAGCTCGACGCGGCGCCACCGCGACGTCGTCGTTGCCCTGGTTCGCGAAGATCCGCAGCTTCGCCGCGAGTAGGCCTCGAACGTCGCCGTGGCGGTCGAGGTGGTCGGGCGCGAGGTTCAGCAGCACCGCGGCCTCGGGCGCGAACGCCACCGTGTCCTCGAGCTGGAACGAGGAGGCCTCGCAGACGATCGTCGCGTCGGCGGTCGAGCGCGTGCCGACGCAGCGAGCTCGACGGCGCGTCGCCGACGTTGCCGGCGACCGCGACCGGCAGGCCCGCCGGCGCGGTGGATTGCGCCGATCAGCTCGACCGTGGTGGTCTTGCCGTTGGTCCCGGTCACCGCGATGAACTGGTTCGGCGAGCATCCGCCAGGCCAGCTCGAGCTCGCCGATCACCGGCAGCCCGCGCTCGCGTGCGGCGGCGATCACGCGGCGCCGCGCGGGCACGCCGGGGCTCTTGACGACGCAGCGCGCGCGCTGCGAGCAGCGCGACGCCCGTCGCCGCCCGACGTGCACCTCGACGCCGGCCTCGACGCAGCTGCGACCCGTCGGCCCGCGCGGCGCGCCGCGCATCGAGCGCCGATCACCTCCTCGCCCCGCGCGCGCAGCGCCAGCGCGGCCGCGACCCCGGAGCGGGCCAGACCGACCACCAGGTAGGGCCCGGCGCGGGAGCGCGGCCGCGCGCGTGGCCGCACCGCCGCGCCGGCCGATCAGCCGATGCTCTGGCGGTAGATCGTGAAGCCGATCGCGGCGCAGATCGCGGCGACGATCCAGAAGCGCAGGATGATCTTCGTCTCCGACCACGCCCTGCAGCTCGAAGTGGTGGTGGATCGGCGCCATCAGGAAGACCCGTTTGCGGAACATCTGGAAGGAGACCACCTGGATCACGACCGAGAGCGCCTCGATCACGAAGATGCCGCCGAGCAGGATCAGCAGCAGCCTCGGTCTGGGTCATCACGGCGAGCCCGGCGATCGCGCCGCCGAGCCCGAGCGAGCCCGTGTCGCCCATGAAGATCGTCGCCGGGAACGCGTTGAACCAGAGGAAGCCGATGCAGCCGCCGACCAGGCAGCCGGCGAGCAGCGCCGAGGTCGTGCTCGCCCGGTGATGAAGGTGATGCCGACGTAGGCCAGCAGCACGATCGCGGCGCAGCCCGCCGCGAGGCCGTCGAGGCCGTCGGTGAGGTTGACCGCGCTGGTCGTGCCCGGCGACGACGAGGTAGATCAGCACCGGGTAGAACGGCGCCGAGGTCGATGCTGATAGTCGACGAACGCGCAGGTCGCAGCGTCGCTGCGAGATGGGCCTCGTGCGTCGGCGATGCACCACAGCCCGAGCGAGATCGCGATCGACACGACCAGCTTCGTGCGCGCGCGCAGGCCCGAGCGAGCGGCGCCTGACGAGCTTCGTGTAGTCGTCGGCGAAGCCGAGCAGCGCGCAGGCGATCGTCGGCGCCGAACACGCCCACCGAGCGCCAGTTCGTAGTTGGTGAGGATCAGGAACGGCGACCGAGACGCGCCAGGAAGATGATGATGCCGCCCATCGTCGGCGTGCCGGCCTTCTGATGGTGGCCCTGCGGGCCCGTCCTCGCGGATGTGCTGGCCGAACTCGCGCTTGCGCAGGAACTCGATGAACTTCGGGCTGAGGAAGATGCAGATCAGCAGCGCGGCGGTCCCGCCGATCAGAACGCGGCCCATCAGCGCGCCCAGCCCGGCGCGAGGCTCGCACGGACCTGCGCGCTCCCGAGCGGCGGCTCCGCTCGCGCCGCCGAGCGCCTCGGCACGCGCTCGAGCCCGACGCCGCGCGAGCCCTTGACGAGCACCGTGTCGCCGTCGCGCAGCAGCGTCGCGCGAGCAGCTCGCCGGCGGCCGGCGCATCCGCGACGCGAGTGCGCGCTCGCCGGCGAAGCGCCGCGCGCATCGCGCGCCGCGAGCGGCCCGACCGTCACGAGCAGCTCGACGCCGCGCGCGGTCGCGTGCTCGCCGAGCTCGCGGTGGAAGCGCGGCTCGTCGGCGCCGAGCTCGAGCATGTCGCCGAGCACCGCCACCCGCCGCGCCGGCGGCGCGTCTGCGGCCAGATCGTCGAGCGCCGCGCGCATCGACATCGGGTTGGCGTTGTAGCAGTCGTTGATCAGGACCACGCCGCCGGCGAGCGTCGAGCCGCTCGCCCGCGCAGCGGCGAGAAGCGCACGTCCGACGCTGCCGCACGGGGTGACGCCCGAGCGCGCGCGCCGCCGCGACGGCGGCGAGCAGGTTGCGCAGGTTGTGCGGCTGCGGAAGGACGGCCGCAGCGTGATCGTGCCGGCCCTCGGCGCGATCGCCGGCGCCGCGCACGCACGGGCTCGATCTCGCCCGCGGCTCGCGGTCGACCGCCTCCGAGCTGCGACGCACTCACGTCGCCGCCGTCGCCGAACGTGACGCGTGCGCACCTCCTCGCGCAGGTGGGCGGCGAGCAGCGGCTCGTCGGCCGGGATCACGACCGTCGCGCCCGGCGCCGAGCCGCGCGATCAGCTCGGCCTTGGCGGCGGCGATCGCCTCGAGCGACCCGAGCAGCTCGAGGTGCACCGGGCCGACGTTGACGATCACGCCGACGTCGGGCTCGGCGATCGCGGTCAGCTCCGCGATCTGGCCGGCGCCGCGCATCGCCATCTCGAGCACCAGCACCTCGCGTGCCGCGCGGCGCGGCGAGGATCGCCAGCGGCAGGCCGATCTCGGTGTTGAAGTTCGCGCGGGCTCGCGACCGTGCGCAGCGCTGCGCGCCAGCAGCGCGGCGAGGATGTCCTTCGTCGAGGTCTTGCCCGTCGAGCCGGTGATCGCGACGACCCGTGCGCGCCCGAGCTCGCGCCGCCAGGCGCTGCGCGAGCGCCTGCAGCGCGGCGAGCGGATCGGCGATGCGCGAGCACCGCGCCCGCGCCGCGCGCGTGCGCGCGCGGCGCGCTCCGGCGTGCTCGGGCGCGACGAGCACGCCCCAGGCGCCCGCCGCGAGCGCCTCGGCCGCGAAGCGCGCCGCCGTCGTGCGCGCTCGCCGCGCAGGCCGACGAACAGATCGCCGGGCGCGAGCGTTGCGCGAGTCGATCGTCGACGCCGCGCTGGGCCCGCCGCGCCCGGCGCCCGCGCGGCGCTCGCCAGCCGCGCGCGCCGCGCGCGACGCGGCGACGCGCCGCTCGCGCGTCCCAGGCCCGCTCACGCCGGCGCGCCGCCGCCGCGCGCCGTCGCAGCCGCGCCGAGCGCTGCCGGCGACCGTCACGTCGTCGAAGGGCACCTTGCGGCCCGCCGGCGAACTCCTGTCCCTGCTCGTGGCCCTTGCCGGCGATCACGACGCACGTCGCCCGCGGCGCGCGAGCGCGATCGCCTCGGCGATCGCCGTCGCGCGATCGGCGATCGACCGCACCGGCGGTGCCTCGAGCTCGCCGGGCGCGCTCTGGCGTCGACCCGCGCGACCCCGGCCATGATCTCGGCGATGATCGCCTCGGGATCCTCCGAGCGCGGGTTGTCGGAGGTGACGATCGCCACGTCGGCCAGCCGCGCCGCGATCTCGCCCATCAGCGGCCGCTTGCCGCGGTCGCGGTCGCCGCCGGCGCCGAACACGCAGATCACGCGCCCGCCGCGCTCGCCGCGACCAGCAGTCGCGCGCCGCGCAGCACGTTCTCAAGCGAGTCGGGCGTGTGGGCGTAGTCGACGAGCACCGCGAACGGCTGGCCCTCGTCGACCGGCTCGAAGCGCCCCGGCACGCGCACGCCGCGGCTCCAGCGCGGCCACGAGCGCGTCGAGCTCGCCGCCGAGCGCGTGCACCGCCGCGAGCGCGCCCAGCGCGTTGGCGACGTTGAAGCGCCCGGGCATCGGCAGCGCGACCTCGCGCTGCGCCCGCCGGGCGTGTGCAGCGTGAAGCTGCAGCCCGTCGAAGCCGCAGCGCACGCTCGCTCGCGCGGTAGTCGGCCGCGCCTGCGCCCACGCGCGAACGTGCACGCGCCCGCGAAGCTCGGCGGCGAGCCGGCGGCCGTAGGGGTCGTCGATGTTGACGTCACGCCGGCGACCGGCGCGCTGCGGGCGCCGTCGCCGGCGAAGGAACAGCCGCCGCTTGGCCTGGAAGTAGTCCTCCATCGTGGCGTGGAAGTCGAGGTGGTCCTGGCGTCAGGTTGGTGAAGATCGCGGCGGCGAAGTGGATCGCCGTCGGCGCGCCGCAGCGCGAGCGCGTGCGAGGAGACCTCCATCGCGCAGGCGCGGTCGCCGCCGTCGAGCATCGCGCGGAAGTCGCGCCTGCAGGTCGATCGCCTCGGGCGTCGTGCGGATGACCGGCCGCTCGACGCCCGCCGATCACCGACTTGACCGTGCCGAGCAGCCCGCACTGCTCGCCGAGCGGCCTCGAGCAGCGCGCGCACGAGGTAGGCCGTGGTCGTCTTGCCGTTCGTCCCGGTGACGCCCACGACCCGCAGCTCGGCGCTCGGATCGCCGTAGAAGCGCGCCGCGAGCGGCGCCATCGCCGCGCGCGACGGACTCGACGACCAGCTCGGGCACGCCGAGGCCGAGCGGCCGCTCGACGACGAGCGCCGCCGCGCCCGCGCTCGACGCGCCTGCGGCGGCGAACTCGTGCCCGTCGCTGCTGAAAGCCGCGGACGCAGAAGAACAGATCCCCGGCGCTGCACGCGCGGCTGTCGTAGGCGAGCGCGTGATCTCCGACCGGCCGCCGCTCGCCACCGGTGAGCGTCCGCGGGCGATCAACTCGTCGAGCCGCATCGCGGCTGATGCTATCCCGGCGGGATGCGCAGGTAGGGCAGCGCGAACGACATGATCTGCCCGAACGCCGGCGCCGCCACCGTCCCGCCGTAGATCGACCCCGCCTGCGGTTCGTCGACGATCACCGCGCACAGCAGCTTCGGGTCCGACGCCGGGGCGAAGCCGATGAACGAGGCGACGTACGCGCTTTCGGAGTATTCGCCCGTTGCAGGGTCGATCTTGCTGGCGGTGCCGGTCTTGCCCGCGAGCTCATAGCCGGGAATCGACACCTCGCTGGCCGTGCCGCCGGGCGCGAGCACGCCCTCGAGCATCTGCCGAAGCTCGGCGGCCGTGGCGGCGGAGATCACGCGCCGGCCGGCGGGGAGCGGCTCGGGGCGGCCGCCACCGACGCCCGACGATGTGCGGCGGGCGCAGGATGCCGCCGTTGGCGATCGCCGAATACGCGGTCGCCATCTGGATCGGCGTGACGAGCTCGCCCTGGCCGATCGGCAGGTTGCCCATCGATGAGCCCGAGTACTGGTTCAGCGGCAGCACCACGCCCTGTTCCTCGCCGGGCAGCTCGACGCCGGTCGGCGCGCCGAACCCGAAGCGGTGCACCCAGTCGTTGAACGCTCTGGCGCCCTCGAGCATGCCGATCTTGATCGCGCCGACGTTGCTCGACTGGGCGAGGATCTGCGCCGTCGTGAGCGTCTCTTCGGCGTGTTCGGTGTCGTCGTGGATGGTCCGGTCGGCGACCTGGATCTGGTCGGGGATGTGAACGGCTGTGTTCGGCGTGATCAGCCCCTGCTGGAGCGCGCCGGCGACCGTGACCGCCTTGAACGTCGAGCCCGGTTCGTAGTCGAAGCCGACCGCGCTGGTTCTCCATCGCGCCGCGCGGAGACGCGCCGGGGTCGTTGGCGTTCACCTCGGGCCAGTTGGCCATCGCCAGGATCGCCCCGCTGCGCGGGTCCATCACGATCGCCGTGGCGTCTTTCGGGTTGAACACCTTTCCGACCGCGCCCAGCACCTCTTCGGTGCGCTGCTGGATGTTCGCGTCGAGCGTCAGCGACAGCGAAGCGCCCGGCAGCTCGCGGTGGGCTTCGGTGATCGACACCGGCTGGCCGAGCGCGTCGCTGACTACCCGCCGCTGTCCGGCGCGCCCGTGCAGCAGCGAATTCTCGCGAGTACTCAAGTCCCGCCAGCCCATTGCCTTCGGTCCCCACCACGCCCAGCACCTGCGCGGCAAGCGCGCCGCGCGGGTAGACGCGGCGCATGACCGGCGTGCCGGCGATTCCCGGGATCTTCAGCGCGAGCACCGCCTGCGCCTGCGTGGCGGGCAGCGCCCGCGCGAGATAGACAAAGCCCGTGCGCTCGGAGAGCTTTCTAGAACGACGGCCTGCGAGTGGCCGAGCAGCGGCGCGAGCTGCTGCGACGCGCCCAGCGGGTCGGTCAGCAGGTATGGCGTCGCCGAGATGTCCTGGGCGGGCTCGGACACGGCGAGGTCGACCCCGTTTCGGTCGGTGATCGTACCGCGTTGAGCCGGCACCGGTTCCTCGGTGAGCTGCTGGCTTCTCGCGGCCGTGCGCAGGGTGCCGCCGTGCAGCACGCCCAGATAGAAGGTGCGCCCGGCGCCGAGCACGAGCAGAAGGAAGAACATCCCGAAGATGACGCCTATCCGGCGTTGGACGACGTCCACCGCTTAGCCCGCTGGGACTCGCCCGGGTCCCGCCGCCCGGCGCTCCTTCACCGGAGCCGCTCGCCCCTGCGCTCGTGGGAGGCGCCGAGGATGTCGTCGATTCCGCCGCGGGCGTCGCCGTTCCCTGCGATGACCCCGCGGAGGCTTCATCCGGGGAGGCCGCCGGCGATGAGTCGGCCGCTGAGGGTTCACCCGCGGTCAGGGTGGATCCCGCCGCTGCCGGTTCGGTGGAGGTCGAGGTGCTGGCCGCCTCGCGCGCTGGACTGTTCTGGCGGCGCCGCCGACGCCGAGGTGCCCGCCGCCGGCGAGGAGCCGGCGCCTGAGGCTTCCGCGGAGCCCGCTGCCGCGGCGTGGGCGCTTGCGCTGAGCGCCGCGGCGCCCCTGGCCACATCGATCAGCGGACGGGCCTCCAAAAAGCGCAGGGCTCCCATCGGGACGGGCTCCATGCCCTCCCGCGCCGCCCACGAGGTGATGCGCGCGCTCGTGGCCATTTCGGAGTTTTCGATGCTCAGCGCGGCGTTCTCGCGCTGCAGCACCGCCTCGTGCTCCAGGGCGCGACCGATGCCCGCGTTCAGCTTGAGCAGGCCGAGCTGCAGTGTCACGATCCCGATCAGGGCGAACGCCACCAGACCGATCCACGTGCGACCACCGAGCGCCCGGTGGCGCGACAGCGCATCCAGCCTGGCGAGCAGACCGACCGCGAGCCCTGTCTCGCCCTTCGAGCGCCCGCCGACCCGCCGGTCATCGGCCTTCGGTCGTGCCGGGCCGGAGACGCGCCGGGGCCTGGGCTGCGGGCTGAGCGGACGGGTCGGGACCGCGGCGCCCGAGGCGCGGACGGCCGGGGCGGCGGCGGTGCCTGTCCGCTCACGCGAGATCTCCATCGCCGGTCAGCTTCCTGGCGGCACGCAGCCGCGCCGAGGCGGCGCGCGGGTTGTCGCGCGATCTCCTCCGCGCTGGGAACGATCGAGCGGCGCCTGATGAGCGCCGCCTGCGGCTCGCGTCCGCAGGCGCACACGGGCAGGTCCGGTGGGCAGATACAGCCCCGCGCGCGCTCTGTGAGAAAGCGCTTGACGCGCCGGTCCTCGAGCGAGTGGAATGCGATGCCCGCGAGCACGCCGTCTTCACGCAGCAGCTGCCAAGCCAGCGGAAGCGCGCGGTCGAGCTGTCCGAGCTCATCGTTGACGGCGATTCGAAGCGCCTGGAATACGCGCTTGGCCGGGTGACCTCCGGCGAAGCGGGCGGGCGTGGGAATCGCGGAGTTGATCGTGTCCACGAGCTCGAGCGTCGTCTCGATCGGCGCCTGGCCGCGGCGGCGCACGATCGCCTTCGCGATCGCCCCCGCGTGGCGCTCCTCGCCGAAGTCGCGCAGCGCGCGCGCCAGCTGACGCTCGTCCCAGCCGGCGACGATCTCGCGCGCGCTCAGCTCCTGAGCCGGGTCCATGCGCATATCCAGCGGCGCCTCATAGGAGTAGGAGAAGCCGCGCTCGCGCGTGTCCACCTGCATCGAGGACATGCCCAGGTCGAAGTAGGCCGCGTCGGCGCGGACACCCTCGCCCACGAGCAGCTCGAGCCCCTCGGCATAGCCCGCCCGGATGAAGCGCACGGTGCAGGCCATCTCCTGTTCAAGCGCAGCGAACCGCTCCTCGGCCAGCGGATCGCGGTCGATCGCCACCAGCGTCCCCGAGGAGCCCAGCCGCTCGGCCACCAGCCGCGCGTGACCCCCGTCGCCGAAGGTGCAGTCGATGGCCGTCTGGCCGGGCTGCGGATCGAGGACCTCGAGCAGCTCCTCAGCGAGCACGGGCACATGCCCCTGGGGCCCGCCCTGCGGATCGATCGGCGGCGTCATCCGCGAGGCGCGGCCCGATTGCCGGCCGCGAGGGCTGCGTCCGCGCGCTCGTGTCATCTCAAGCAGGGTCATCGACACTCGCAGTGATTGCGGCGACGCCGCCGAGCAGCGTCGGCCGGTGCTCGTTCCAGCGGCGCCTGTCCCACAGCTCGAGCCGGTCCCCCACGCCGACCACGACGACGTCCTTCTGAAGGCCGGCGTGATCGCCGAGAAAACCCGGCACCATGATCCGTCCCGCCGCGTCGAGGTCGGCGTCCTGGGAGCTGCCGTAGAAGAACCGTTCGAGCTCGCTCAGGCGCGGGGACAGGGCCGGCAGCGCGGCGAGCGCGCGTTGGGAGTAGCGCTCGTACTCGTCCGGGCGCCACACCCCGACGCAGGGCTCCTGGTCGATCGGCATCGCCAGCACGACCCCCTCCGCGAGCGCCGCTCGGTAGCGCGCCGGCACGGTGAGCCGGTTCTTTGCGTCGAGCGTATGGTCGAACGTGCCGCGAAAGGGAACCACTGTCGAGCTCCAAAGCTTGTTTACCGAGCCGAGGTGGAGGAGTGGGAGGAGCCCCTCCACCCCGGCTCGCTGTCGCGAACTTACCCCACTTCATCCCACAATGCAACCCCGCGTGCACATTTTCTCCCACTTCACCTGCCAAACGTCGCCGATCTGGCGAAAACGCCCGCTCACAGCCATTTCCCGGAGGAGGCACCGCAAACGCCACGGGGCGCGGGAATGCAAGTGTGCGTGCAGGGCGTCGGGATGGGATATCGCTTGCAGCCCGGCGGACCGCGATGAGCCCCCGAGCCACCTCCAGCGGAGGGCTTGCAAATGCCGCCGGGCGACCCCCCCAGCCGATACGATCGCCTCCCATGGCGGTCCAATCCGATCCGAGGTCGGGCATGCGATCGCACTTCGCGAGATCGCTGCTCCTGCTGGTGGTCTCGGCGGCGATGGCCGGCTGCGGCTCCTCGCACTCGGGCGGCACCGCAACCGATCCCGCCGGCGCCGTCCCCGCATCGGCGCCGCTGTACGCGGGCGCGATCGTGCGCCCGACCGGCTCGGAGAAGACGGCCGCCTCGGCGGCCGGGCGCACGCTGACTAGACAGGCCGATCCATACCTGCGCCTGCTCACGGCACTTCAGACGCCGGGCAGCCCGCCGCTTGACTACGGCCGCGACGTGGCACCCTGGCTGGGAGCGGAGGCCGGGATCTTCCTCAGCTCCGTCAGCGCCTCCGAAGAATCGAAGATCGGCGGGCTGCTGTCGCTGCTGGCGCGGGATCTGCTCGGCGGCACCTCCGCGGCGAACGCGTTCCCCTTCGCCGCGCACGGCGTCCAGGGAGCGATCGTGATGGACACCAGCGACGCCGGCAAGGCCCGCTCCTTCCTGGAATCGCAGGCCAAACTGGCGGGCGCGCACGCGGCCAGCTACCGGGGGGTCGCCTATCAGCTCAGCCCCGAAGGCACGGCCTTCGCCCTCGTCGACGGCCTGGCGGTGATCGGCAGCGTCCACGGCCTGCAGGGCGTGATCGATACGACGCTCGGAGGACCGTCGCTCGCCCACGCCGCGGGCTACGCAAAGCTCCTCACCGTCGCGCCGTCGGGAACCCTCGCCCACGTCTACGCGAACCCGGGTGCATCCGGGGGCACGGGCGCAGCGCAGAGCGCCTCGGGCCTGCTGGCACCGCTCGTCGGCACACGTCAGACGAACATCTCGCTCGTTCCGTCGGCCGGCTCGATCGCCGTGGACTTCGACGCCCTCGCGTCGCCCACCGCCTCCGGCGGCCTGCTCGGCTCGCTGGCCGAAGGCGCCCAGGCCGCGGGCGAACTGCCGAGTGAATCCTGGCTCGCCGTGGGCCTCGGCAACGTGGGCGCCTCGCTCGGCACCGACGTGCAGGGACTGCACGGCCTCGTCTCCCTGGCAGGCTCGCTCGCGGGCTCGGGAACGGAAGCTGCCCCGCCGGCTGGGCTCAACCTCAACGGGCTGCTCGAAGCGATCCTCAAGCCGCTCAGCGCGCTCGGCGCCGATAGCGCTGAAGCACGACGCGACTTCGCATCCTGGATGGGCTCGGCGGGGATCTACGCGAGTGGCACAAGCCTGGTCGACCTGAAGGCGGGAATCGTCATCTCCTCGAAGAACCCCGGCCTCTCGCGTGCCGCCGTCGGGGAGCTCGGAGCCCTTCTGCGCAAGTCGGGCGCCTCGGTGCAGGCCGTCTCGATCGCCGGCGCGCAGGCCTCCGTGTCGGTCGAGCTCAATGGGCTGCCGGTCACGCTCGACCTGGTTGACGCCCGTGCCGCGGACGGGCAGACCAAGTTCGTGATCGGGCTCAGCGAAGCCTCGGTCGCGGCCGCGTTGAACCCGTCCAGCACCCTCTCCTCCTCGGCCCCCTACAGCGCCGCTAGCACCGTCCTTGGCGAAGGCATCCGGCCGAGCCTCAGCGTCGACTTTCCGACCTTCCTCGGGCTGCTCGAAGGATTGGGCCTGACCGAAGAACCCACGATCTCCAAGCTCGTCCCCTATCTGCGCACGCTCACCACCCTCTCCGGCGGCGGCAAGAACCTGGGGGGAGGCGTTCAGCGCCTGCGCGTGGTCGTCGGGCTACAGCACACCGAATGAGGCTCAGCGGACCGTGATCACGCTGTAGAACGCCGGCTGGCCGTGCACCACCCGATCGACCCCGTAGCGCCCAAGCGTCGTTTCACCGTCGGCTTCGATCGAATAGCGGCCCAGCACCGAGTCGCGGTTGCTGACGGCGAAGAACCGATCGATCACGCTCTGGCGGTCGTTTCCGTGCGCTCCCGCAGAGCGGATCGCGTCAAGGACGACGCTCATCGCCTCGTAGCCGTACAGCGCATACGCCCCCGGTTGACCGCCGAAGTTGCGGCGGTAGTCGGCGAGCACGCGCGCAGAGGGTGGCGGGTACAGGCTCGTGGGCAGCACGGGAGTCGTCAGGTAGGTGGCGCCGGCCGCCGCTCCGAGCTGGGAGGTGAAGGATTCGCTCGCCATCGTGCTTGACCCGAACAGCAGCAGGTCCGGGTCGGCGCTGTGCAGCTCCCGCCACAGCCCGACGGCGCCTTCCCCGCCGGCGCCCGCAAAGAAGACCGCCTGCGCACCGCTCTTTGTGACCTTTTCGACCTCGCCGGTGAACGTCGTGCTGCCGGTCATGTCCAGGCCGTCCTCGCCGGCGACGTCGATGCCACTGCGTTCGGCGTCGCCGGCCACGATCTGCGAAAGCGGGACCTCGAACGGGTCCTGGTCGTTGAGCACGTAGACCTTGTGCACGTCCATCGCGCCCATCAGCTTCACCTGCGCTTCCGCCTGTGCGGGGTCGCCGGGCTGCAGGCGCCCGAACGTGCGCTGCCCGCTCGGGTAGAAGCGTTCGGGCTCATCCTGACCGGCGTCCAGCGAGGACGTGAGGCCGACATACGGGCTGGAGGGTGACACCTGCAGGATCCCCGCGGCGTTGATCAACGGCAGCGACACGGCTGTGGCGGCTGAGCCGTAGTCGCCAAGGTAGGCGATCGTGGTCGTGTCGTTGGCCGCCGTCTTCGCGTTCGAGGCGGTCAGGCCGGGGGTCCACTGCCCGCTCGTCGGGTCCGAGTCGTCCTCGGAGACATAGCTGACCTTGAACGAGCCAACCCGGCCGCCCACGTCGGCCAAGGCCAGCTTCTCGCCGTTGACGATCTGTTCAGAGGAGGCTCCGGTGGGCCCCTGAAGCGGCAGGCTCGAGTAGACCGTGAGCTGGCTGCCGAGGGGAGTGGCCGCACCGGATACGCCCACGCCCCCGCATCCCGCAAGCGCGAAGGACAGGGCGCCCAGCACGCCGAGCACGGCCGCCAGCGCCGCCCGTCGCGACCCCGTGCACTGCGAGCGCGCGAGCACCGCTCGGCTAGCTGCGCCGACCGGGCAGATAGCCGGCGAGGATCTTCAGCGAGGCACTGATGAGGATGATCACCGCCGCGAGCAGGAACGCGTCGAACCCCGAGGTGCCGAGCGCCCACAACACGATCCAGATGACCAAGCCCGCGGTGACGGTGAGGATCAGTCCCATGCCGGCGCAATGCTAGCGGAGGACACGCGCGCGGACGTCATCGCGCTGCGCCTCTCCCGGGCAGGGGCGACTCACATCTCAAGCGCCGCTGCCAGCCCCTCAACCACCGCTCCGGCCGCCGCGGCCGGATCCTCGGGTGCTTCATCGACCGCGCGTACGAGCCTCGTGCCCACGATCACGCCGTCCGCGCCCGCATCCGCGGCCATTCGCGCCTGCTCGGGCGTGCCGATCCCGAAGCCGAGCGCAACCGGAACGCTCGTGCCGGCCTTCGCGCGCGCGACGATCGCGGCGAAGCGCCCGGCCAGCGCCTCGCGCTCACCGGTCGTGCCGACGACCGAGACGGTGTACAGGAACCCCTTGGCCTGGGCCCCGATCTCCCGCATGCGCTCGGGCGTGGTCGTGGGCGCGACCAGCGGTATCAGGGCGATGCCCTGCGCGTCGCACGCCTGCAGCACCTCGGGCGCTTCCCCCACCGGCAGATCGGGCACGATCAGGCCGCATGCGCCCGTCCTCGCGAGGCGCTCGGCGAAGGCCTCGGCCCCCGGCGCAAGCACCATGTTCGCGTAGCACATCAGCACCACCGGGACGTCCGCCGCCAGCGTGCGCGCGACCTCCAGCACGCCCGCGACGCTGCTCCCGGCGGCGAGCGCGCGCGTGCCGGCGGCGTGGATCACCGGACCGTCGGCCAGCGGGTCGGAGTAGGGCACGCCGAGCTCGATCAGATCGGCGCCGGCGGCGACGTATGCCTCACCGATCCGCGTGGACTGCTCGAGCGTGGGAAAGCCGCCCATCAGATAGGGCATGAGCGCCGCCCGCTTGCTCGTACGGGCAAAGGCATCGGCGATGCGCTCTACACCGCTTCTCGCCTCCACGGTCACGGCTGCCCGAGCACCTCGGCGAGATCCTTGTCTCCACGACCCGACAGGCACACGAGGTCGAGCTCGCCGGCCGGTTCGGCGAGCACCCAGGCGAGAGCGTGCGCGGTCTCGAGCGCCGGGATGATGCCCTCCAGGCGGGCGAGCAGCTTGAACGCGTCGATCGCCTGCCGGTCGGTCACGGCCACATACCGCGCCCTGCCGCTGTCGCGCAGGAACGCGTGCTGTGGACCGGCGCCCGGGTAGTCGAGACCTGCCGACACCGAATGCGCCTCGATGATCTGCCCCTCCTCGTCCTGCATCACCGCCGAGCGCGAGCCGTGCAGGATCCCCGCGCGTCCGCCGACTGTCAGCGGGGCCCCGTGACGGCCCGTGTCGATGCCCTCGCCGCCCGCCTCGACGCCGACGAGCTCCACCCGCTCATCGGCGAGGAACGCGGCGAACGTACCCAGCGCGTTGGAGCCACCTCCCACGCACGCCACCACCCGTGCCGGCAGTCTCCCCTCACGCTCGAGCATCTGCTCCCGCGCCTCGTCGCCGATGACCCGCTGCAGATCGCGCACGAGCGCCGGATATGGAGCCGGGCCGACCACCGAGCCGATCACGTAGTGCGTGCTCTGCACGTTCGTCACCCAATCGCGGATCGCGGCCGAGGTCGCCTCCTTGAGCGTCCTCGCGCCCGCGTCAACCGGACGCACGGTCGCTCCCAGCAGCTCCATCCGCTGCACGTTCGGACGCTGGCGGCGCGTGTCCTCCACGCCCATGTAGATGACGCACTCGATCCCCAACAGCGCACACACCGTCGCGGTCGCCACCCCGTGCTGGCCTGCGCCGGTCTCGGCGATGATCCGCCGCTTGCCCATCCTCTTGGCCAGCAGCACCTGGCCGAGAGCGTTGTTGAGCTTATGCGAGCCGGTGTGGTTGAGATCCTCGCGCTTCAGATAGACCGGGCGTCCGGCCCGCTCGGACAGCCTCCTGGCGCGATACAGCGGTGTCGGTCGACCGCCGAAGTCGCGCAGCAGGCCACGAAGCTCAGCCCAGTAATCCCCGTCCTCGCGAGCGTTGCTCCACGCCTGCTCCAACTCCTCGAGCGCCGGCATGAGCGTCTCGGGAACATACTGCCCGCCGTAGGGCCCGAATCGGTGCTCGGGAAGCGCCGCTGAGGCTCCCGCGCTCACGCCTGCCCCCGGGGCAGCACGACGGCGGGGGCTTCCTCGACGGCGTCGAAGAAGGCTCGCAATCTGTCCGGATCCTTGCGCCCCGGGGCTGCCTCGGTGCCGCTGGCCGTATCGACCGCATACGGGCGGGCCGCGGCGATCGCCGCGGCCACGTTCTCCGCCCGCAGCCCGCCGCTGAGGATCAGCGGGACCTTCGAACGCCGTCCTTCCAGGAGCGTCCAGTCGAAGGTCTCGCCTGTTCCTCCGCGCAGCCGGAGCGTCTCCGGTGAACTCGAATGCGCGTCGAGCAGATGGAAGTCCACATGAAACCGCTCCAGGTCCCGCACGTCACCGGGACCGGACACCTGGGCCGCCTTGATCACGCGTGCGCCGTTTCGGCGCGTGGCCTCGGCGCAGAACGCTGGCCCCTCGTCACCGTGCAGCTGCAGCATGGTCAGCCCGAGGTCCTCGCTGGTATGCACGACCTCCTCCAGCGGAGCGTTGACGAACACGCCACACAGCTCGACCCTGCGGCGCAGCGCTGCGGTGATCCGCTGCGCTTCGGCCAGCGAGCAGCGGCGTGGGCTGTCCGGGGCGAAGATCATCCCCAGCGCCCATGCCCCCAGCTCGAGCGCCATTTCGGCGTCGTCGAGATTGGTGATCCCGCAGATCTTGACCTTCGGATGAACGACGGCCGGCGCGGGCACGGCAGCGCGCTGGGCCGGCGCGGAGTCGGCGGGTGTCTCCGTCACGCCGGAGACGGGGCGCTCGGCGGCGCGGGGCTGGGTCTGTGCCATGCCCCAACGGTAGCGGGCGACCGAGCTTACCCTTCAGGCGTGTTTGGGTTGGGCACCGAGTTCGGGCGGGTGCCGAGCGTCACGCTCACCGTCTTGTGTTCGTAGCCGCCGTGGCCGTTCCCGCGCATCAGGCCGATGGTGATCGTGTCGCCGGGCTTCTTCGCCTCGATGTCGTTGGCGAGTTCTTCCGAGCTGCCGACCGCTTTGCCGTCGATCGAGGTGATGATGTCCCCGCCGACGGCAATCTGCCCGTCTTCGGTTGATCCGCTGATCTTGCCGCCGCGGATACCGGCCTTTTCGGCCGCGGTGCCCTTCTGGACGCTCTGCACGAGGGCTCCGCTCTTCACCGGCAGGTTGAGAGCCGACAGCGATCCGTCGATCGTGAGCGAGGTGAGGCCGAGGTAGGCGCCGCGGACGGTCCCACCTTTCTCGAGCTCTGAGATCTCGGACTTGGCCGTGTTGATCGGAACCGCAAAGCCGATGCCAACGCTGCCGTCACCGGTACCTCCGGTCTCGATCTGGGAGTTGATCCCGATCACCTCGCCTGCGGCGTTGAGCAGCGGGCCGCCCGAGTTCCCTGGGTTGATCGGGGCGTCGGTCTGCAGCACGTTGTCGATGGTGAAGCCGTTCGGCGCCGTTATCTGGCGCTGCAGCGCTGAGATGACACCGGTCGTGAGCGTGCGTTCGAGGTCGAATGGGTTGCCGATGGCGAGCACCGGATCACCCACCTGGGCCGAGCTCGAGTCACCGAGTGTGAGCGGGTGCAGCGTGAGCCCGTCCGTCGGGACGCGCAGGATGGCGAGATCGTTGGAGGGGTCCTTGCCCACCACCTGAGCGTCGACGGTCTGCCCTTTTTCAAAGCTGACCGTCACCTTGATGGCGTTCTCGATGACGTGGTAGTTGGTCAGAATCGTGCCGTCGTTGTTGATCACGATGCCCGATCCGGTCGCCTCGCCCTGTCGCTGGGTTTCGCCGCCGCCGAACAGGTTGAAGGGCGATTCGGTCTTCTGGACGACGGTCGAGGTCACGAACACCACCCCCGGCGCGTCACGCACGTAGATGTCGTGCGGAGTCAGCCCCGGGGTCACCTGTGATGCGTTCGACGGCGCCAGCGGAGCCGCCTGGATGGTGGTGATGGTCTTGTCGGTTTCGCCCAGCCCGCCGAAGGCGGCGATCACGGCGACGACCACGGCGCCACCGAGCAGGGCGGAGATGAAAGGGATGATGAACGTGCGCCTCATGTGAAGAGAGGATGATCGGAAGCTATGAAGACCGTCTAAATTGCGCTGTCAGACGCCCTAAATTGTGTCGTCGGCGTCATCGGAGCCCCTCAGCCTCCTAAGCGCCTCGGACGGATCGGCCGCGCGCATCAGCGTCTCGCCCACGAGCACCGCGTGCACTCCGGCTCCCAGAAGCATCTCCAGCTGCTCGGCGGTGGAGATCCCCGACTCCGAGACGACCGTCACCGATGCCGGGATCGCGCTCATCAGCCGCGCGGTGCGCTCCGTATCGACGGTGAAGTCTCTCAGGTCGCGGTTGTTGACTCCGACGATCTGCGCCCCGGCGGCGAGCGCGCTCTGAAGCTCCTCGCCGTCGTGGACCTCGACCAGCACCTCAAGCCCGATCGCACGCGCGCAACCGTGCAGCGATTCGAGCTCGGCCGGGGACAGCGCCGCCACGATGAGGAGCACCGCATCGGCGCCCGCGGCCCGCGCCTCGTGCAGCTGGTAGGTGTCGACGATGAAGTCCTTGCGCAGGATCGGCAGCTCGCAGGCGGCTCGAGCCGCACGCAGATCCTCCAGCGAGCCGTCGAAGTTGGGGCCCTCGGTCAGCACCGACAGCGCGACGGCGCCGCCGCGCTCATACGCTCCCACGATCTCGCGCACCTGAGCGTGCTCGCGCAGTGCGCCGGCGGAGGGAGAGCGACGCTTGAACTCCGCGATCACGCCGATGCCGGGTCCTCTCAGCGCATCGCGGAAGCGCCGCCCCTCGCTCGGCGCCCGGTGATCCTCGGCGAGGGCCTGTGCGGGACGGGGGTCGCCCTGAGTGCGCGCGCCGGAGTGCTGAGGGGCGAGATCCTCGAGCGGCAGCTCGCGCTTGCGCCTGTCCAGCTCCGCGCGCGTTTCGGCGACGATACGGTCGAGGGTGGTCGAGCTCTGAGTGCTCACCGGGCCACCTCTGCGGGCCCGTGCGTGCGGCTGGCCTGCACATAGCGCTCCAGCGCGTCCGCCGCGCTCCCGTCCGCCAGCGCCCCGCGAGCGCGCTCCACGCCGGCGGCGATCGTGTCCGCCCGCCCAGCGACGTAGATCGCGGCGCCGGCGTTGATCACCGCCAGATCGACGGCGGCCGGACGCGGTGAGCCCGCTCCGGAACCCTCGAGGATCGCGCGCGTGAGCGCCGCGTTCTGCTGCGGCGTCGCGCCGGCGCAGTCCCGCCTGAAGGCGTCATCACTCGACAGCTCGATGCCGGCGTCTGCCGGGGTGATCTCATAGCTCCTGAGATCCTGCCCGTTGACCTCGACGATCCTCGTCGCCGTGGTGATCGAGATCTCGTCCAGGCCGTCCTCGCCTGCCACGACGAGCGCCCGATCCGCGCCGAGGCCCGCAAGCGCGCCTGCGATCGTCTCAAGGAAGCGTGGCTCAGAGACGCCGATCAGCTGCCGCCGCGCCCCGGCCGGATTCGTCAGCGGCCCGATCAGGTTGAAGATCGTCCGTACCGCGAGCTCGCGCCGCACGGGCACGACGAAGCGGGTCGCCTGGTGATGCGCGGGGGCGAACATGAAGCCGAATCCGGCCTCATCGATACAGCGCGCCACCGCCTGCGGGTCGAGGTCGATGCGAGCACCCAGCGCCTCGAGCAGATCCGCCGATCCGGAGGAGCTGGTGGCCGAGCGGTTGCCGTGCTTGGCGACCGCGCAGCCCGCGCCCGCGGCGATCAGCGCCGCGGTCGTGGAGACGTTGAAGGTGCTTCGCCCACCGCCGGTGCCCGCCGTGTCGAGCAGATCGTCACGTTCGGTCGGCACGTGCGCGGCCAGCGCCCGCATGGTGCTGGCCAGCCCGGTCAGCTCCTCGACCGTCTCGCCCTTCGCCCGCAGCGCGATCAAAAAGCCTGCGATCTGAATCTCGGAGACCTCGCCGTGCATGATCTCGGCGAGCACCTCGGCGGACTGCTCGGCGCTGAGATCGATGCCGGACGCGAGCTCGTCGATCGCACGGGTCAGGATCGGGTTGGGCATCAGTCCGCTCCCAGGAAGTTGGCCAGCAGCTTCTTGCCCTCGTCGGTGAGCACCGACTCGGGGTGGAACTGCACGCCCTCGGCCGGGAGCTCGCGATGACGCAGCCCCATCAGCACGCCGCCCCCGCGGGCGGTCTCCTCGAGGCAGTCCGGGAGGTGCGAGTCGACCACGAGCGAGTGGTAGCGCCCGACCGTCAAGGGCGATGAGAGGCCGCGGAAGATCGTGCGCCCGTCGTGCTCGATGCTCGTGGCCTTGCCGTGCACCGGCGCGTTCAGCTTCCAGCGCCCCCCGAAGACCTGTGCGAGCGCCTGATGACCGAGACATACCCCGAGCGTCGGTATCCCGGCCTCGGGCATTCTCCGCGCGGCCTCGAGCGTGATGCCGGCCTGCACGGGCGTACACGGCCCGGGTGAGATCACGCAGCGCTCGTAGCCGCCGGCGAGCAGCTCCTCGATGCTCGCCCGGTCGTTGCGCACCACGTGCATCTCGGCCCCGAGCTCACCCAGGTACTGGACGAGGTTGTAGGTGAAGGAGTCGTAGTTGTCGATCACCAGGACGCGGACGGAGCCACGCCGATCGTTCTCGCCGGCCGCGTTCATGACCAGTCCGGCTGTTCGCAGGCGAGCTCGATGGCGCGCATCACCGCTTCAGACTTCGCCACCGACTCCTCGTACTCGTACTCGGGCTTGGCGTCGGCCACGGTGCCGCCACCGGCCTGCACGTATCCGACGCCATCCTTGACGACGACCGTGCGGATGTGGATCGCGGTGTCGAGATCGCCGGCGTAGCTCAGATAGCCGACGGCCCCCCCGTAGCCGCCTCGCTTCACCGGCTCGAGCTCGTCGATGATCTGCATCGCCCTCACCTTCGGCGCCCCCGAGAGGGTGCCGGCCGGGAGCACCGAACGCAGCGCATCCATCGCATCGACCTCCGCTCGAAGCGTGCCGGAGACCGAGGAGACGATGTGCATGACGTGGCTGTAGAACTCGATCTCCATCAGCTCATCGACGGCGACGCTTCCGTACTCGCAGACACGCCCCAGGTCGTTGCGCCCGAGGTCCACGAGCATCACGTGCTCGGCGCGCTCCTTGTCGTCCTCCAGGAGCTCCCGCGCGATCCGCCGGTCCTCCTCCGGGCTGGCTCCTCGCGAGCGGGTGCCGGCGATCGGCTTCGTGCTGACGTGGCGCCCGCTGACGGTCAACAGCGGCTCAGGGCTCGCCCCGGCCACCTGGAAGTCCCCGAAGTCGAGGAAGTACATGTACGGGCTCGGGTTGATCGCACGCAGGCCGCGGTAGATCGAGAAGGCCTCGACCGGGACGGGCGCCGACCAGCGCTGAGAGGGCACGACCTGAAAGGCGTCTCCGGCGTAGATGTACTCGATGACGCGCTCCACCATGCCCTCGAACTGCGCCCGCGGCATATTGGACTCGAAGGCCGGCATCTCGCGGACGGCTGCACGGTCTGCTCGAGCGCGCGGGACCGGACCGGCCAGCGCGCTTCGCACCTCTGCGATCGTGCGCACAGCCGTCTGATACGCGCGCTCGATGCTGGGCTCGGCGTGGAGATCGGCGTTCGCGAGAATCGTGACGGTGTGCTTGAGATGGTCGAACGCGACCAGCGAGTCGGACAGCATCAGTGCCATGTCGGGCAGCCCGACGGGGTCGGGCCCGGGATCTCCGAGCGGCTCCACCGCGCGCACCAGGTCATAGCCGAAGAAACCCACCGCGCCGCCCGTGAACGGAGGCGCGCCGGCCATCGGCGCCTGGGTGAAACGGGCGACATGCTCGGCCGCGAGCGCATACGGATCACCACCGTCGGCGAGCGACCAGCGCAGCACCCCGCGCGGGCGAAAGCCGATGAACGACCAGCGCCCCACCCTCTGGCCCTGCTCGGCGGACTCAAGCAGGAATGCGGGCTCGCCCGGCGCAAGCGCCCGCAGCTTGAGAAACGCAGAGACCGGCGTCTCGCAATCATCCACGAAGCTGTGCCGCAGCGGAATCAGGCTGTGGCCGGCGGCGAGAGCGCGTGCATCCTCGAGGCTGGGCTCCACCGCCAGCGCCGCCACCTCCTGCGTTGCGCTGTCATCGTCGTCCCCGGCCGCGGGCGTCGCCGCGCCCGGCGGGTTAGGCGCGACGGCCATCGAGCACCCGCTCGGCGTCGATGAGCGAGCGCCCCCGGCTGCGCAGGAGCACGAGCAGGTGGTAGAGCACGTCGGCCGTCTCTTCGTCGACCCGCTGCTCGGACTCCTCGCGCGCGGCCCGCGCCACCTCCTCGGCCTCCTCCATCACCTTCTCGCCGATGCGAACGGGATCGTCGAGCAGTTCGACCGTGTAGGACCCCTCGGGTCGCTCGCGCGCGCGATCGATCAGCGTGCGCTCGAGCGTGGGCAGCGCCTCATACGGTGCCGCCGGCTCGAGCTCACCACGGTGAAAGCAGGTCCGCTCGCCGGTGTGGCAGGCCGGTCCGGCGGGCCTCACGAGCGCGAGCAGCGTGTCGCCGTCGCAGTCCAGCCGCAGCGCCTGCACCGTCTGCACGTTGCCGCTGGTCATGCCCTTGTGCCACGGTTCTTCCCGCGAGCGGCTCCACAGGTGAAGCTCGCCCGTCTGGCGCGTGCGCCCGAGCGCCTGCTCGTCCATGTAGGCCAGCGTCAGCACCTCGCCGGTGCTCCAGTCCTGCACGACGCACGGCACGAGACCGCGCTCGTCGTATGCGACCTGCCCGTCGATCGGCTCGCCGTTCTGTGCGCTCATCCGCTCGATTGTAGGTCGAGCCCCGCCGGTAGCGGTTTCAGACAGACTCCCAGCGAAGATGGCATCGATGCTCGAACGCAAGCTGCTCGTGGTGACCGGCAAGGGGGGCGTCGGCAAGAGCACCGTGGCCGGCGCCCTCGGTCTGCTGGCCGCCGAGCGGGGAGCGCGTGCGATCGTCGTCGAGGTGGGAGACCAGGCCCGGCTGCCCGAGCTGTTCGGGCTCGCGGCGAGCGACGGGGGCATGGAGATCGAGCTCGAACGGGGTCTGTGGAGCATCTCGATCGATCCCGACCGCGCCCTGCTCGAGTGGCTTCAGAAACTCGGCGGTCGCGTGTCCGGTCGCGTACTCGCTTCCAGCAGCACCTTCCAGTACTTCGCCGCCGCGGCCCCGGGCGCCAAGGAGCTAGTGAGCATGGTCAAGATCTGGGAGCTCACGCAGGGCCGGCGCTGGCGCAGGGGAGCCGCCCCCTACGACCTGGTGGTGATCGACGGTCCGGCCACCGGCCATGCCCTCGGCATGCTGCGCTCGCCTTCGACGTTCGGCGCGATCGCACGCGTCGGCCCGATCGCAGGACAGGCAGAGCAGGTGCGAGCGTTGCTCGCGGATGAGGGCCGCTCCGGCTTCATCGCGGTCGCGCAGCCGACGGAGATGGCGGTGAGTGAGACACTCGAGCTGAGGGATGATCTGCACCGCTACCTGGACCGCACGCTCGAAGCGGTCATCGTCAACGGAATCCTGCCGCAGCGATTCACCGCCGCCGAGCTCGGGCGGATCGCGCAGCTCAACGGCGCCGGAGGAACGGGCGAGGACCCTCAGGTCAGAGGCCAGGCCAAGCGCGCCGGGGAGACGGATGACGAGGACGTCGTGCGCTCGGCCGCGCTGGCCGCCCGTGCCGTGCACGACCGCGCACGCTTCCAGCACAATCAGGTCGCGCGCCTGCGCCGCCGCCGCTTCGAGGTGCTCGGGGTGCCGTTCGTGTTCGCCGCCGAGCTCGATCTGCCCGCGGTGCGACGGATCGCAGAGCAGCTCGGGCGAAAGCTCTGACCCTCACGTTATGCCCAGGCGATCGAGCAATCCCTCATCGGCGCGCCAGTCTCGGCGGACGCGCACGGACAGGTCGAGGTAGACCTGACAGCCCAGCTCGCGCTCAGACTCACGGCGAGCAGCCGTCCCGATCGCCTTGATCATGCGCCCGTGCGCGCCGACCAGGATCCCCTTCTGGGACTCGCTCTCCACCCAGATCAGCGCCCGCACGCGAGCGAGGCCCTCGCGCGGGCGTTCGACCTCCTCGACGATCACGTCGACCGCGTGCGGCACCTCCTGGAACGTCCGCCTGATCACCGCCTCGCGCACCAGCTCGGCCAGACGCGTCTGCAGCGGCTGGTCGGAGGTCGTGCTCTGGGCGAACATGAACGGCCCCAGCGGCATCAGCGTGAACAGGTGCTCGACCATCGCCTGCACTCCCACACCCGTGCGGGCCGAGATCGGAAACACCTCCTCGCCCACCTCGAGCCCCGCAGCCTCCGCCAGCACCGCCATGGTCGCGGCCCGGGACAGCCGATCGACCTTGTTCACAGCGATCGTCACCGGGGTCTTCGCGCTCGCCAGCGCCTGCGCGATGAAGCGGTCGCCCGGACCGACGCCCTGCTCGGCGTTGAGGATGAGCAGAGCGACGTCGGAATCCTCAAGCTCCTGCTGTACGCGTCGCGCCATGCGCGCGGTGAGCGCGTCGCGCGGGCGCTGCACGCCCGGCAGGTCCACGAGGACCATCTGGCGGTCACCCCTTGAGTGCACACCGCGGATCGCCCGCCGTGTCGTCTGAGGACGATCCGAGACGATGGCGACCTTCTCGCCGACGACGAGGTTGACGAGCGTCGACTTGCCCACATTGGGCCTCCCCGCGAGAGCCACGAAGCCGCTGCGCGTCACCCGTCCTCCCGTGCGAGCAGCTCACGCTGAAGCGCGAGCATCTCGCCGTGGTCGGTCTCGTGATCCATGCCGGTCAGGTGCAGCACCCCGTGCACGATGGCCTCGCGCAGATCGGCGGTGTGCTCTGGGCAGATGACCACGTCGCCCAGCTCGCGCGCGACCGTCACCGGCTCGGCGCCGTCGATCGGAAAGGACAGCACGTCGGTTGCGCCTGCCTGGCCGCGATGCCTGCCGTTGAGCTCTGAGATGCGCTCGGAGCCGACGAACTCGATCGCGACATGCCCGTGCGCGCACCCCGGCCGAGGCAGCGGCCAGAACGCACAGGCGGCGGACCTCGGCGAGCGGCGGCGCATCGCGCGCGAGCTCCGCGCCGAACACCTCGACCTCGATCATCGGAGCTCAGCCGCGAGGGTCGGCGGGTCCGCGCTCCTGCGTGCGGTCGCCCTCGTCGCGCTGGGAGTGCACGTCGTATGCCTCGACGATCCGCTGCACGAGCTTGTGGCGAACGACGTCCTCGGCACCGAAGCGCACGAACTCGATTCCCTCGATCTCCTGCAGCACATCGCCCACCACGATCAGGCCCGACTGCTGCTCGCGGGGGAGATCCACCTGCGTGATATCGCCGGTCACCACCATCCTCGATCCGAAGCCGAGGCGGGTGAGGAACATCTTCATCTGCTCGGGCGTCGTGTTCTGCGCCTCGTCGAGAATCACGAACGAATCGTTCAGGGTGCGCCCGCGCATGAATGCGAGGGGTGCGATCTCGATCACGCCGCGGTCGATGTATTGGGAGACCTTCTCCGGATCGAGCATGTCGTGCAGCGCGTCGAACAGCGGGCGCAGGTAGGGGTCGACCTTGGCCATCAGGTCGCCCGGAAGGAACCCCAGACGCTCCCCCGCCTCAACGGCGGGCCGCGTCAGGATGATTCGGTTCACCTCGTGGCGCGCAAGTGCGGCGGACGCCATGGCCACGGCGAGGAACGTCTTGCCGGTGCCCGCGGGCCCGACCCCGAAGGTGACGGTATTCATGCGAACGGAGTCGACGTAGGCCTTCTGGTTGACGGTCTTCGGGGCCACCCGCAACCCGCGGTGACGCCAGACGACGTCCTCGAGCACGCGCGCGGGCGACTCGTGGGCGTCCAGCGCGCCGGTCACCGCAGCGATCGTGCCGGGACCGATCTGATGGCCGCGCGAGATCAGCTCTGAGAGCTCGCGCACAACGCGCTCGCCGGCGTGGGTCTCGGACTCCTCGCCGTCGAAGGTGAGCAGGTTGCCGCGCAGGAACACCTTGCACTCCAGATGCGCCTCCAGCGCGCGCAGCACGGCGTCCTGACTGCCGGCCAGCTCCACGGCGACATCGTTCGGAAGCTCTACCTGCGTCCTCATCCGCTCAGTGACGCCCGCACGAGCCCCGATACGCGATTGCCGTCGGCGCGGCCGTCGACGGCGGCCATCGCCTGCTTCATGACCTTGCCCATGTCCTTCGCCGACTCCGCGCCGCTGTCACGCACCGCCCGCTCGACGATCGCCTGGAGCTCATCGTCTGAGAGCTCACTCGGCAGGTAGGAGCTGATCAGCTCTCCCTCGGCCTCCTCACCGCTGGCGAGGTCCTCCCGGCCGCCGTCGCGATAGGCCCTCGCCGCCTCAAGGCGGCGCTTGCGCTCGCGGCGCAGCACCGCCAGCTCGTCATCGGAGCCTTCCTTGGCGGCCTTCTGCAGCTCTGAGAGCACGAGCCGCAGCGCGCCAACCTTCTCCTTTTCGCCCGCGCGCATAGCCCCCTTCAGGTCGTCCTTGATCTGCTCGAGTATCGCCATTCTCGAACTAGGATACGCCGGTCTGGCGATTTCAGGACCGTGTGTCAGGCCGGCTGTCAGTGGGCTCCAGCGGAGTCGGGCTGCCCAGGCGTCCCGGGGCGGAAGCGTCACGGCCGAACAGGAGGGCCACGTTCCAGTCTGCGAGCAGGCGCAGTTTGCGTCCCACGCCCGGCATCAGGAGCAGGTGGTAGGTGCGCGCGATGAACCATGCCGGGAAAGCCACGCCAGCGAATGCCGAGCGTGATCGCGACCGCCTGGCTGTGTCCGAGCTCGGCGACGACCCCCATCGTCCGATAGCGAAACGGCCGCACCCTGCCGCCCTCCAGCGTCGCTGCCACGTTGCGCGCCACGAGCCGCCCCTGTCGAATGGCATGCTGGGCTGTGGGAGGGGACGGCTGTCCCGGCCTGGAGGCGTCGGGAACCGCGGCGCAATCGCCGATCGCCCAGACGGTCCCAGCGCCCCCGCCGCCCCGGGGCTCAGGTTCCCGGCCATGCACCCGCATCGCCCGATCCACCACCACGCGCCCGTTCTCGATCCAGCGGTAACCCAAGCTTGGCGATTACCGGGCTCGGCTTGACTCCCGCCGTCCACACCACGGTGCGAGCCGGAATCGCCCTGCCGTCCGACAGCTCGGCACTGCTGCGCGGAGACCTCGCTGAGCGTTGTGCGGACAGACACCTCGATTCCCCGTCCGCGCAGCTCGCGTTCGGCGAACTGCGACAGGCTCTCGGGCACCTCCTGCATGATCCGCGGGCCCGCCTCGACCAGCACCCAGCGCATCCCTTCGGCGCGGCAGCGGGGATACAGCTCGATCGCCTCCGCGGCGAAGTCCTGCAGCTCGGCCAACCCCTCGACGCCCGCGTAGCCCGCTCCGATGAAGACGAACCCCAGGTACTCGGCGCGCCTGGCCGGCTCCTCCAGCGACTCGGCGATGTCGAAGCAGGTGAGCACCTGGTTGCGCAGCGCCGTAGCGTCGGCCAGCGACTTCAGGCCGATCGCGTGCTCGGCCAGGCCCGGGATCGGGAGCGTGCGCGAGACCGAGCCCAGTGCGATGATCAGCTGGTCGTAGTGAAGCTCGAGCTGCACGCCGTCGATGCGCCTGACTGCGAGCGTGCGCTGCGCGGGGTCGGCGCCGGTCACCGCTCCGATCACCAGATCGGTGCGCTTCAGCTGCGAGCGCAGCGGGATCGACCACGTGGCGCGGGTCGAGCGTCGCGCCGGCGGCCCCCGGGAGCAGCGGCGTGTAGAGCATGAAGTTGGCGTCGTTGACGAGCGTCACGCGCGCGCTCTGTGCAGGCAGCAGGCGCTCCAGTGCGCGCGCTGCGTAGAAGCCGCCGAAGCCGCCGCCTGCGATCACGACCTGCCAGGCCACTGGGACAGAATAGGGTGCCGGCGTGAATGAGCTCATCTGCCTATACACAAGCGCTGGCCCCGTTTCTCGACGAGGTGCGTCGCCTGCGCCCGGCGGACGCGGAAGTCATCGACGCGCATACCCATCTCGGGCTGGACGAGGACGGGCGTTCGCTGACGCCTCGAGCAGCTGCTGGCGCAGCTCGACGACGCCGAGGCGCGCCGGGCGTGCGTGTTCCCTCTGCACGATCCCGAGCGCCAGCCCGCCTACAGCGTGCCCAACGACCGCGTGCTCGCGTGGGCGGGCGAAAGCGAGGGCCGGCTCGTACCCTTCTGCCGCCTGGATCCCGCCGAAGGCCCCCTGGCCGAGAGCGAACGCTGCCTGGCTGCGGGTGCGCGCGGCATCAAGCTGCACCCCCGCGCCCAGGACTTCGTGTTCGACGGGCCGGAGATGGACGACGTGTTCGCGCTCGCCGAAGCCGCACGCGTGCCGATCCTCATCCATGCCGGACGCGGTCTGCCGCCTCTCGCCGAGGGCCTCGTCGATCTCGCCCTGCGCCATCCCGGCGCCGTGCTGATCCTGGCTCACGGCGCAATCTGCGACCAGGGGATCCTCACCACGCGCCTGGCCGAGCACCCGGGCGTGCTGTATGACACCTCCTGCTTCTTCCCGCTGGACGTCATCGAGCTGCTCGCGCGAGTGCCGGCCGAGCGGATCGTGTTCGCCTCCGATCCGCCCTATGGCCTGCCCGCCACCTCGCTCTACATGGTGCTGCGCGTGGCGCGCCATGCCGGGCTGGACGAGGCGACGACGAGAGGCATGCTCGGCGCCACCATGGCGAAGCTTCTCGACGGCGAGCCTCTGCCGGCCATCGCTCCCCCGCGGCGGGCGGACACGATCACGCTGTCCGGGCGGCTCGCGCGCGTATACGGCTACGCCAGCCTGGTCGGCCCGGCCCTGTTCACCGGTGCGCTCGACCAGGCCCACGCGATGCTCGACATGTCGCTGGCGGCCTGCCGCGACCCTGAGCCCGGGGCTGTCGGGGAGGCGCTCGAGACAATCGGCACCGCGCTCGGCACGGCCGATGTCCTGCTGGAGAGCGAGGACGGCATCCGTCCTGCGATCGATCTCGTCTATCGCTCGATCGTTCGCGCGGCCACCGAGATCCCCGACGGGACCTGAACGGCGGCGGTCATCCGGCGCTGAGCCAGACGGCGGCCCACCCCGCGTCGTGGCGCTCCTCGAGCGTGCGCAGGCCAAAGCGCTCCCCGAACGCGGATGTGATCTCCTGGACCTCCTCCGCCAGGAGCCCTCCTGCCAGCAGATGAGCGGGAGCGCAGGGCAGCGTGTGAGCGAGCTCGAGCAGAAGCGGGCGCAACAGGTTCGCCACCACGACGGTCGGACTCGACTGGCCATTCGCCGCCTCCATCAGCGGCAGCGACTGGCTGCGCAGGTCGAAGCGGCTCACCTGGATGGCCACGTGGTTCGCCGCCGCGTTATCGCGTGCTGCCTCGACGCTCTCGCGCTCGTGATCGAGAGCGATCACCGGTGCGAACCCAAGTCCAGCCGCGGCTATCGCAAGCACGCCTGAGCCCGTGCCGACGTCCAGCAGGGGTCCCGCCGGGCGCTCGAGCCCGGCCAGCCCCAGCAGCAGCTCGAGGCACAGACGGGTGGTGGCATGCGCACCGGTGCCGAATGCCTGTCCCGGGTCGATCACGATCTCGCTCGTCTGCGGGCGGGCACTCGGGGGCTCCCAGGGCGGTCGCACGAACAGGTCCGGCACATCGCGATCGGCGCCGGCGCGCGGACGCCGAGACTGGATCAGGACGGGGCGGTGAAAGCGCTTCCAGCGCTCCTGCCAATCGTCCGCGGTGTGGCTGGTCGAGACCTCCACGAGCGCGTCGCCCACGGCCGCGTTCAGGTCAGGCAGGCTCGGCAGCTCACCAGGCGCGCCATACACCGCGTACTCGATCGTGTCGGCTCCCAGCTGCACCTCTTCCACGCCTGCCGGCACGAGCTCGAGAAGCTCGGCCAGGACGATCTCAGCCTGCTCGCGCCGGACGCGCACCGCCAGTCGGATCACGCGGTGTGGCTGCCGAGCGCGCGCCGCAGCTTGGCGAACAGCGACTCCTCCGAGCGCAGGTTCTCCGCCGTCAGTGTGTCGTTCAGACGCTCGAGCAGCCCTCGCTGCTCGTCGCTCAGCCGTCGCGGGATCACGACATTGACCACCACGCGCAGATCCCCGCGCCGCCCGCGCGTCAGCGACGGCATGCCCTGGCCACGCAGCGTGATCGCATCGCCCGGCTGCGTGCCCGCGGGTACCTCGACCGGGGCGGTGCCCTCAAGAGCGGACACCTCGAGCGTGGCGCCCAGCGCCGCCAGCGGCGCGGGCACGTCAAGCGCCGTGACCAGATGATCGCCTTCGCGCACGAAGCGCTCGTCCTCACGCACCCTCACGAGCACGTACAGATCCCCGGCCGAGGCACCGACCTCACCGGCATGTCCGCGGCCCGTCAGCCTGATGCGCTGGCCATCGGAGATCCCCGCCGGCACCTCCACCTCGAGATCGCGCGTCGTGGCCAGCCGCCCCCGTCCGCGGCACTCCCGACAGGGCTCCTTGGGGACGCGACCGTCGCCATGGCAGACGTCGCACACCATCGTTCTCAGCATCTGGCCGAACGGCGTGCGCGTGGCCGCCTGCAGCTGCCCGGCCCCGCCGCAGCGCTCGCAGGTCTCGATCGGGGTCCCCGGCTCGGCGCCGTTGCCGTGGCAGTGCTCGCAGCGGTCCACAGCCTCGAAGGAGACGTCCATCTTCGCGCCGTGAGCGGCCTGGATCAGATCAACCTCGACGGCGACGGCGATGTCGGCCCCCGCCGACGGGCCCGAGCGTCCACCGAAACCGGCGCCTCCGAAGAACGCGTCGAACAGATCCCCGATCGAGGAGAATCCATCGAAGTTGGGAGCGTATCCCCCGGACCTGAGTCCTTCGTGGCCGTAGCGGTCATAGGTCGCACGCCGCTCGGAGTCCGACAGGATCTCATAGGCCTCGGCCGCCTCCTTGAACTTCTCCTCGGCGTCAGGGTCGTGCGCGTTGACGTCGGGGTGAAGCTCGCGGGCCAGCTGGCGAAAGGCCTTCTTGATCTGCCCCTCGGAGGCCGTGCGCTCGACGCCGAGCACCTCGTAGGGGTCGCGTGGCGTGGATGTTCGGCTCATCGGTCGTGCGCCTCGGGGCGGGCATGCATGGCGGGGCTCGGCTCAGCTCTCGGAGTAGGCGTCTTCGACGAAGCGCGAGAGTTCGGTGGCCGCCTCGCGCACGGTCACGATCGCGCCGGCATAGTCCATGCGCACCGGCCCGATCACAGAGACGGTGCCTAGCTTGCGCCGCGGAACCCCGTAACTGGTGGCCACCAGGGCGAAGGAGTGCATCGCCGGGATCTCGTTCTCCTGGCCGATCCTCACGTAGACCCCGGGCTCGCCGAGCGCGGCCCGCAGCACGCGCAGCAGCGCCACGCGACGCTCGAGCAGGCTCATCAGCTCATTGACCTGGCTCGCGTCCTCGATGCCGCCCCCCGACAGCAATCGCCCGGTCCCCTCCACATACAGCGCGTCCTCGGCGCCGTAGGAGAGGTTGCCGAAGGCGGGGATGAGGTGCTCGAGAAATGCGGACTCGACCGCGGAGAGGCTCGGCTCGCTGAGGCGCTGGTGGAGCATGCGCGACCCGAGGCCCAGGCCCACAAGGCGCTCATTCAGATACTCACCGGCCCATGCCACGAGGCCCTGATCGACAGCTCCCTCGAAGGTGGTGAGCATCTTCGACACCCCGCCGGTGGACGTGATGATCACCACCATCACCACCTGCGGCTGCAGGGCCAGCACCTCGATGTGCCTGATGGTGGCGGTGTTCAGGGACGGCGCCGAGACGACTGCCAGCAGGTTGGTCATCTTCGAGAGGGTCTCCGTCGTCGTGCGCATCGCCTCCTCCACCTCGCGGCGGATCAGGGACAGCTCCATTCGCCGCTCGGGCTCGAGCCCCTGCCCTGAGGTGAGCATGCGGTCGACCACGTAGCGATGACCGGCGTCGGTGGGCAGGCGGCCAGCCGAGACGTGCGGGTGGGCCAGCAGGCCGAGCTCCTCGAGCAGCGCCAATTCGTTGCGCACCGTCGAGGGCCCGCAATCCAGCTCGGGGTCGGCGGCGATCGCCCGCGAGGCGACGGGCTGTCCCGTGCGCAGGTAATCCTCCACGACCTTGCACAGGATCAGCTCCTGGCGGGAGGTGAGTGTTTCTCTCAAAGCGGCTCGACGGGCGTCTGAAGCCCGCCTGGTCTGTTGGCACGGACCCTGGGCATGGCTTGATTGTAGGGGCGCGCTGTCGGTCCCCAGACGCGCGTCTGCGTCTCAGATCTCCAGCTCGGCCTCGGCGTTGCGCACGATCTGCTTGCCCGCCTGTTCGGCGACCGTGTCGATCACCACGCGGCCATCGTCGGACTCGCGCACCGTTCCGGTCACGAGAACCTCCTGCTCGGGCACGCCCATCCCGCGGAACTGGACCGACAGGCGCTTCAGATGCTCGGGGCCCCCGGCGGCCTCGGTCTGTGCGCGGGCCACCTGAGCCATCGTCCACAGCCCATGCAGGATACGCCCGGGCAGACCTACCGCACGCGCGAACTCCTCGTCGATGTGGATCGGGTTGAAGTCACCCGAGGCGCCCGCGTAGCGCACCGTGAGGTACTTGTCGGGGACGACCCTCACCTCGGGAATCTGGGTTCCCGGCTGTAGATCTGCCATCGCGCTCACACTCCTCGAACTATCTGGGTCCAGGTTCCGCGGCACACCTGCTCGCCACGCTGATTGGTGGATATCGACTCGAATACGTAATAACCGAGACCGGCGCGCTCGGAGATGTCCTTGACACCCACGGTGGTGGTGATCTCGTCTCCGGCCACCACGGGCGGGCCCCACTCGAACTCCTGACCGCCGTGGACCATCATCGCGAAGTTGATTGCGACCTCGGGGTCGAACATCGCCGGACCGAGCGCAGGGCTTGAGTAGACGACGGCGAACATCGGCGGCGCTACGACATCGGCGTAGCCCGCCGCTTGCGCGGCCTGCTCGTCGAGATGCACCGAGTTCGTCTCGCCCACCGCGCGGGCGTACTCCTTGATCTTCTCCCTACCCGCCGCGTAGGTCGTGGGCTCGTAGGTCTTGCCGACCGCTTGGCTGTTGACTGGCATCTGACGGGCTCCTTGAAGGGGTCGGGCTGTTGGCGGCTGCTCTGGCGCGGCAGTCTATGCGGCCGCGGGGAGCCGATGCAGCGAGGGCGCCTGTCCTCGACAATTGCGGCCGTCCTGCCCGCTGCGCTCGCGTCGCGTCGAGCAACTCATCGATCTGGCGCGCAAACGCTCGCGCATTCCTCCCCCACAAAGACGCCGTCGCCCGTCCGATCTACGCAGTCGCCGACGCCGGCGGGGAGCACATTTCGCAGTTGCCCTCGCCGGCGCGACCCGCCCGACTGCACCTCGAAAGCGTGCGTTGCCGCATGGCAGAGCCAAACGTCATCGATCTACGGCGGGCAACGGCGCCCCCGGCGAGCGCCGCGCCGCGCGGACTTCGTCAGACGCCCGGTGAGCGGCTACGCTCACGGCCTTCATTTCTAGTTTCCCCTGAGCCGTACGGCACACGCCGCCGCCCCTTCTCAGCTTCACATCGGCGAGGCACTCATGCAACCGAGGAGCCCAGCTCCAGCCCCCTCACGACCGCATGCCGGGTCGATCCACGACGAGACGTTTCCCCGCCAACTTTCTCAGGCGAGGTCTTCTGAAATCGGCATTTCCGAGACCCCTTTAGGGGTTCTCGGAGCACGGACTGACATCGATCGGCGGTCGATCTCACCGCTTGACGGCGAGGACATCTGCTCCTACAAGCAGCGCGGCCAACGCCCAGCGCCGCCCGAGTGCGGTGCCCCACGAGGACCGCCCAGGAGAACAGCCATGACGTCGACCCTCTCGCCCCCACCATCCGTCGCACGCCGCTCAGAGCGTCGCAAGACCGCCGCATCGGCGCGTATCGATCACGTCCACACCCGCCAACGCCAGCGGCGAGGCGCACGCCCGGAGTGTCGAGTGCTGGCGCACTACACCGACGCGACCGGCTGCGCTCGCGAGGTCGTCGTCCAACGGGGATACGCAGGAAGCGCTCTCGTCGTCGATCGCGAACTCGCCTCTCGCGGCGATCGCCGTCTCGTCGCACATCTGGGCGCCGACGAGCCGGCAGCGAACGCGGAGCTCGAATGCGAGCGCTACCTGACCGACAGCGGCCGCGGCCGCTGTCGCTGCCGGCTGCTGAGCGCTGCCGATCTCCGCACGGCACCGTATGCCGAAGACGCCGACGCCGAGCGCTCAGCAGCTTCAGCCGGGGGCGGCGAGGACCTGCTGGACGAGCGGGGTCGCTCCTACCGGCTCGAGCCGCTGCTGACGGGGATGTCGATTCCCGAGCTGCGCTGGACCCGGCATCCGGGCAGAGGGGTGGCAGGCGAGCCTCGCAGCGTGAGCGTGCGGGATGCGATCGCACACCTCGAGTCCTACGAGCCGGTGCGCGCGATGACGATCGGCGCGCTCGCGTGCACCGCGACGACGCCGATGTCTCGAGCACGGTACTGCGCGCCGAGCTCCGGCGGGTCCAGGCGAGCCCCATCGTGCTCAACCGCGGCCTGCGCCTGACGGTGCTCGAACAGATCGAGAAGCAGGAGCCTGAGCCTGAGTGAGATCGCGATCCGCTGCGGGCGCGTCAAGCGCGATCACGAGGCAACGAGAGCGGGGAGACGAGCTGGCTGGCGCGACGCCTCGGGATGCTCCCGGAGGGCGGGCGCGACACGCCGACTCCCTGGATCCACAGCGACGTGCTGGCCCTGATCGCGCGCCGCGGGCTCGGAGTGAGCCCACTGGAGGTGGAACTGTGATGACTGCTCAGGGGCGGGCACCGAGCATCGCCCGCAGGGCGCGCGCGATCCTCGTCGTCGAGTCAGATCCGCAGCTCGGTCGCGCGATCGTCGAGCAGCTGACGGCCGACGCTATCAGGCGGAGCTGGCGCGGACGGCAGAGCATGCCCGGATCCGGGCCGGCTGGGGCGCGCCGAGTGTCGTGGTACTCGGCGATCTCGGCTCGCCGCGCGGCGCCCTGGAGCTGCTCGAAGAGATGCGCAACCCCGATGTCGCGGGCGCAGCCTGGGCGGCGGAGACGCCGGTCATGGTGATCGGCCCCTGTGCGCGCGGGAGCTGACGTGCTGCGAGCCTTCGATGCGGGTGCCGACGACTATCTCGCCGGCCGGCTCGGTATCTCGAGCTGCGAGCACGCCTGCGGGCCATCCTTCGCCGAGCGGGAAGAGCCGGCACCGGGCCCGGGCTCGGAGTTGGAGCGCTCGCAATCGACCTGCGGGCGCACTCGGCGAGCATCCACGGCCACGCCGTGGAGCTGCGCCGGCAGGAGTTCCATCTGCTCGTGCACCTTGCGCGCGAGCCGGAACGGGTCTTCGGCAAGGACGAACTGCTGCGAGCGGTGTGGGGGTACCGCTCGAGCGGCTCACTCGCACCGTCGACAGCCACGCCAGCCGGCTGCGTCGCAAGCTCGACGTGGACGGCACTCGCCGCTGGGTGATCAACGTGTGGGGAGTCGGCTACCGGCTGATCTGAGCCGCGGCCGCCCCGCCGAGACGGCCGCCGGCCCGGGCAGGCAGACCAAATCTTGGCGGGCTCGAACAGCCCGGCGAGCAGAGCGGGATGCACGACGGCGAGCGAACGCTCGCCGTCGTTGCCGAAACGACCGCCGGCCATGCCGGCTCGCAGGCGCGCGCCTTCGGGCGCCGGCCTGCAGAGAGGAGCTCGATCATGCGTTCATCAGACTCGGCGCTTGAACCACCTGCAGATCCGCTGGCGCCCCTGCAGCACCTCGCCGAATGGCTGCTTGCCACCACCACACATGTGGTGCTCGGCCTGTTGATCGGCCTGTTCGCGGCACGGCTTATGCGCAGCAGGTACCTGCACTGGAGCTGGGCTGCCGCAGTGGCGGTGCTCGCAGTGCTCGTACGGCCGGCGCTCGTCAGTTCGATCTCGCCAGCGTACGTCGCTGTTCTCAGTGCCACCGTATGGAGTCGTCGCTGGCACCGTGAAGACGTCGAGGCGGGCGGCGACCTGGCCGAGATCGCCGCCGAGCGTCGAGGACCGCTGGATGAGCTGCGCGTCGCGGCCCGCAGGCTGCGCCTGGCGCGGCCGAGGATGCCGTGGCCGGCGCGGCGAGGAATCGCGGTGCTGGCTCGCGCGAGGCCAGCTCGCCCGCGAATCCCGGGACCGGCCTGGCCACGGATGCGGGGCGCCGCTCGCCGTGTGCGCGCTGAGCGGCTGACCGTCGGCCACGACGAAAGCCACCGTGCCGTCTCGATCCCGTTCGGCGGCGCGACGCGGAGGCACTCACACGCTCGTGGTCGGCGCGACGGGCTCGGGCAAGACCGTCACCCAGACGTGGGTCGCGCTGCGGGCGATCGAGAGCGGAATGGGCTGTGTCGTGGTGGACCCGAAGGGGGATCACCGAATGCGCGCCGAGCTGTGCCGGTCAGCGGCAGCTGCCGGCCGGGCATTCATCGAGTGGACCCCGGGCGGCTCATCGGTGTACAACCCGTTTGCGCAGCGGAGCGCGACACGGAGATCGCCGACAAGGCGCTCGCCGGCGAGCATTTCACAGAGCCCCACTACCTGCGCCAGGCCCAGCGCTACCTCGGCCATGTGGTGCGCACGCTGCGCCGGGCCGACCTGGAGGTGAGCCTCCAGCGGATCGTCCATCACATGGATCCCGCGCAACTCGAGTGCCTCGCGCGCGGCCTGCCCGAGGTCGAGGCGTGCAGCGACGCACGACTATCTGGATTCGCTGAGCGCCCGCCAACGGGCCGACCTGGCCGGCGTCCGTGACCGTCTGGCGATCCTGTCCGAGTCAGACGTGGGGACGTGGCTGGATCCCCAGACGCCGGGCGTCGAGCGGTTCGACCTGCTCGAGGCGGTGTGCGAGCGAGCCGTGGTCTACTTCAGCCTCGAGTCCGATCGCCGTCCGCTGCTCACGCAGATGCTCGGGGCGGCGATAGTGCAAGACCTGCAGACGACGGTGGCGGCGCTGCAGGGACGGCCGGTGCCCACGCTCGTCGTCATAGACGAGTTCTCGGCGATCGCGGCGGCGCAGGTGGTGCGTCTGTTCGGTCGTGCGCGGTCGGCCGGCTTCAGCCTTCTGCTGTGCACGCAGGAGCTCTCGGACCTGCGCCTGCCCGGCCGCGAGAGGCTGCTCGAGCAGGTGATGGGCAACCTGTCCGTGCTGATCGCACACCGTCAGGTGGTGCCCGAGTCGGCCGGGCTGATCGCGAGTCTCGCCGGGAGACGGGGCGCCTGGAGAAGCTCGCGCCACAGCGACGGCAGGGTCGACTCGCACCCGCGTGCGCGAGGACGTGCTCGACCCGACCGAGATCGCGGGGCTCGGCACGGGCTGGGCTGCGGTGATCGTGCTGAGCGGGGGCGGCGGCGTGCGCTTCGCTCGCATTCTCTCCGCCGGCGGACAGCGCTGAGCCGCATTGACCAGGGCGGGCCCATGAGCGGCCCGCGACACAGCAACGAATGGAGGACCGATGCTCACATCAGGACAGAGCCAGCCGCCCGAGCGGGCGGCGATCACCGAATGGACGGCGCGCATGGGCGCGATCACAGCCGGGGCCCTGGCGCACCGCCACAACATCTCCCCGGCATCGGCGCGCGCGCGGCTGTCGGGTCGCAGAGCGCGCCGGGCTGCTCTCACGTCAGCGCCCACTGAGCGGAGAGCCGGCGCTGTACACGATCACCCGGCGCGGCATGCGCGCGTGCGGCCTGCGCGGCCTCGACCCGTGTCGCGTCAGCGCGTCAAACGCTCTTCATTCGATCGTCTGCGCCGAGGCCGCCGCTGCGCTCGAGCGCTGCTATCCCGACCATCAGGTGCTAGGCGAGCGCGAGCTGCGGCGCGACGAGCGCGAGTGCGGACGCCCGCTCGCGAGCGCGCAGCTGAGCCTCGGGGGAGCCGACGGACCGCTGCTGCACCGCCCGGACCTCGTTCTGCGCCCAACGGGCTCCGCGGGCGGGTTGGCGGTCGCGGTCGAGCTGGAGCTGACGGTCAAGGCTCCGCGCCGTCTGGCGGGCATCTGCACGGCATGGGCGCGCTGCCGCTGCGTTGCAGGCGTCCTGTATCTCGTGGCGCCGGGGGTCGAGCAGGCGCTCGGGCGGGCGGTCGAGTCGGCCCAGGCGGGCGAGCGAATCGCGGTGGTTCCGCTCAGCGCGCTGCCTTCCGTTGGAGCGAGCGAGCGGGGGCGACGACCGTGAGAACCGTCACAGGCGCCGCGTAGGTTTACCCACCGGGGGGCCAATCATCTAGCAAAGGAAGCCCAGAATGTCTTATTTCAGCATCAACCGCGTCGTTCTGGTGGGGCGCCTCACGCGTGAGCCCGAGCTGCGGGGGCTGCCCTCCGGTGTGAGCGTCTGCAGCGTGCGCATCGCATGCAACTCCAGCCGGCGAGACGGTGACGGCGGCTACTCCGAGAAGCCGAACTTCTTCGACGTGAGCATCTACGGCGCGTCGGCGGAGAGCGTGAGCCACTACATGCGCAAGGGCAGTCGTGTTGCCGTCGACGGCCGCCTGGAGTGGCGCGAGTGGGAAACCGCCGATCAGCAGAAACGCCAGGCGGTGAGCATTGTCGCCGATACGATTCAGTTCCTGGACAGCCCCGGTGAGCGCTCAGAGAACGGTCAGGCAGCAGAGGGTGAGCCGAGTGGTGGCGACGGGGAGGATGGCGAGCTCGTGAGCGCCGGCGCCGGCGCGGAGAACGAGCTCGTCTTCTAGAAGCCCCAGCGTGGGCGAGCGCAATGATCGCTCGCACGCCAGCGCGGCAAGCACCACGGCGGGGACGCTCTCAGCGGCGTCCCCGCCGTGTGCCGCAGGGGTCTTTCTGCGTTTAAGGCAACGACGCGTCGGGCCGCTGAGCGGGGATCTCCCTCGGCTCGGCCGAAGCCTCGCCGGCGCGAGGATCGCCGTGGGCCGCGGTGACGCGAACCTCCGGCGGCAGTCGGGGGACGCCGTAGGCGCGCAGAAGGCCCTCATGCACATCGCGCTCTGAGGCGAACAGAATCCGCTCCCTTCCCGGGTATTCCCAATCGAAGGGATACTCACCGGCATAGGCACGACAGGCTCTCAGGACGGAGTCCGCGCGCCTCGCGCACTCCCGCGCCCGCGCTCGATCGCGGCACACGAAAACCACCGCCGGCACGGCCTGAAAGCGGCGCCCGTAACGGCTCAGGTGCGTCGACCATCCCGCCAGGAAATGGTCGTAGCGCTCGAGCTTTGCAGCCGCGCGCCCCACCGGAAGACGGTCGTCGAGCTCGATGATCAGGTCGACCACAGGTGTCCGTGGCGCACTGCGCCCGTGAGAGCGCGTGCTCATCTCACTGCCCGCGGACGCTCGAAGCTCCACGATCGCGTCCGGACGCACGGTCTCAAAGCGCTCCACCTCGACCCGTTCGCCGGTCGCGGTGGTGCGCAGGAAGTCGTGGGCCGCACGCCCTCCCGGCAAGCGCAGGTCAGCGGGGCCAAGCCCGACCCTCGCCTCGGGCGTTGCGCGCATCGGCGGCGAGAGCACGGACTCCGTGGGCCCGAGCATCGCTGGCCAGCCGTCGGGGAGGGTCCGCCCCAGGGCGAGCACCCAGGCGGTCACGTGCACGTCACGACGAGCCTCGCGCAGTAGGCCGGCGCTGTGTGGGGTAGAGCCTGTGGAGGAGCCGGGCCGGGCGCCCGCCTCCTGCGTGGCGAGCGTCGGACGCTCGCCGTCTCGCAAGAGCTCGATGCCAGCGACGGTGATCACGTAACACATGGGCACGCCTCCCCCATCGCGCCGGTGGAACTGAAAACGGTCCACCAAGCCGGCGTCCGACAGTCGCTTGAGTCGTCTCTGAGTGGTCGTCGTCGCCCGTCCCTGGTTGAAGCGACGGTGCACCTGGCTGGTGAGCACATGCCGCATGCCGGCGATGAGCCTGAGGATCTCGAGGTCCAGCGGATCGGGCTCGAGCGAGCTTGGCGACTCGACTCGCCTGGCCCAGCGGACGCTGTGAGCGCCGTCGAGCTCGACCAGCTCGCGATAGCTGTCCGCTACGGTCTGCGGAAGGCTCATCGTCTCGTTGGCGGCCGCGCCCGGAACGACCGCCTCTGCGGTAACTATTGTCTCGTTGGCTGGCCCGCCAACCTCGCGAGTTCCCTGAGGCGTGCGCTGGCGCTCATCCCAATGCGGTTGGCGCAGATCCGTTCGGTGACGCCCGCCGCGCTCGAGCTGGCGCGCGGCGTGCAGGGCGAGGCGCTGCGGATCGACGGACAGCGGAATCGTCTGCGCGATGAACGGGGCCTGGCGTCCTTTCGGAGTGGTCCAGCTTGCGATCGCGTGGTGCTTGGGGAGATGCAGACGAACGTCGGGATGACCGAGCGTGGAGAGCTGCCCGAGGCCGGGGCGGACCGTGTCAGAGAACTCGGCCATCGTCAGTTCGGCGGCGGATCGGGCCTCGCGTGCGGAGGCCGTCGCAAAGTAAACGCGGTGTGCAAACAGGGCATCCAGCTGATCGCGCACCTCTCGATCGGTCCACTGTGCATCGGTCTGCCAGCACGCCACCGTCTCGAGTCCGGCGGAGCGCTTCAATGCCATCGTCTCGGCAAAGCCGCGGTTGAGAACGAGCGGGGCCTCGTCGACCTTGAGCGCCACGGCGACGCGCTGCCGGGCCGGCACGAGGTCCTGCTGGCGGCCCAGCGCCGCATCGAGCATTCCGACAAGCAGCTGCATGAGCACGGATGTGTTCCCTGCCCCCATCGCCCCCAGCGCTCCCTTCACGACGAGCACCTCCTGGCGGGCGATCACGAGGTCGAAGTCCACCGTCAGGGAGTCGTTGAGCAGCACGCGCTTGATCGAAGGCGAATTGAGAAGTCGCGCGAGCTTGTTGACCGGTGCGTCGAGCTTGGCCGTCGTCATACTGCGCGCGTCGGCCAGCTGCGCCGTCAACTCTGCGGTAAAAAACTGGGATATCTCCTTGAACTCGGGCAAGGTCCGCACGCGCGTACCGACGCTGCTCCGATAGGAGTAGCCCTCCTCCCCGACCGACAGCAGCCGCGCCGCATCCCACAGCGTCGATTGGCGGTCGTAGGCCAGCACCGCGATGATCGCGTTACGCAGATAACGGTCCGAGGATGCGCGGATGTCCGCATCGGACGACGCCATATAGAGGCACCAAGCCGGCCCTCCTGAAGCCCCCCATTCGGCCGAGTCGCGCGCTCGCTGCTACTGGTCGAGGCACATTAAACGCGAAAGCTCGGCGTCGGCGAATCGGATCGCCCACCGAGCTGCTGAGACGCTCGTTCGCTCCAGACGAGACGACACGAACGCCAAGCACGCTGCCGCGGACTCAGCCGCTGCGCGGGCCGCGGGCAGAGCAGCCGGCCGACCTCACCTGCTGAAGCCTCCAAGAAGATCATCGATCGATCGATCTCCGTCTCCCGCGAGACCTCACCCTCACCCCTCGAATCCACAAACGAAATCAATCCCCTCTGCCTGCCCCACCAGACCCCATCCAGGTCATTGACCGCCACCGTTGCAGCGAAGCGGAGAGGGGGGGTCGATGGCCGACCGCGCCGCGCCCGCAAAGCCCGTAGGGCAGGCAGAGTGGCTCAGCAGATCCGAAAGCCAGGGTAAAAGCTGACCGGAAGTTGTCCGTAACCTGACGCGCGCCGCGTCAGCTGCGCGACAGGAGTGCGAAATCGCCGTCAGACTTCGTGAACGTGATTTCGCACGAAAGCGATAGCGCCAAACGGTCGCTCGAGGCGACCGCAACTCGTCCGTTGCAAAGCGGTGAGCGGCGACACGCTTGGTGGCCCGCGGATCGCTAGGTGTGATCGCCGGCTGGCCGCTCGCTGAGCGCGGCGGGGCCCGCACCCCGAGCGGGACCCGCCGGCCAACCTGACTGTGTGCCATGAGGCCTCGCCGATGCTCGCGTTGGGCCTACGACGCCGAGCCCTCGAGCACGGACGGGCTGTCGCCGACGTTGATCGCAACCTTCCTCGGCTTGCGCTGCTCGGGCTTGGGGATTTGCACCTCGAGAACTCCTTTGTTGAAGCTCGCCCTGATGGCCTCCGGGTCGATACCTTCCGGCAGCGTGAGCGACCGCGAGAAGGTGCCGTAGGCGCGCTCGATTCGGTGGTAGCCGTCCGTGCGCTCCTCGGTATCGGACTTGCGCTCACCGGAGATCGTCAGCACGTTGTCCTCGAGCTCGACGTTCACGTCTGTCTCCTCAACGCCGGGAAGATCCGCGCGCACGACAAAGTACTCCTCTTCTTCGGCGACATCCATTGGCGGAATCCAGCGGCTGACGCTGCTCCCGTTGGCGCCGTTGCCCTGTGGGTACGCGCTGCCGAAGAGACGGTTCATCTCCTGCTGGATGGCCTGCAGCTCACGCGCAGGCTCCCATCTGATCACTGCCATCTGAATTTCACCTCCAAGTTCGGTCGCATTACTCGTGAAGATCTCGACAGAGAGCGGTGGAACCGGTGGCGATCACCTCCGCAGGAGGTAGGGGGTGCACATGCGACCCGGCAGTAGTGCCCCGGCTCCACCGCTTGATATGTCCTACGTGCCTTCCGTGGTTTGTCGCCAGGTACCTCCCATCAATCGATCACAAAATTGAGGCGTCCGCTAGGCGGCGATCTTCGACCGCTCCGTGCGGGTGCTGGTGCTGTATCCGCCCCGAGCCGCCCGAAGCGCGCCGACGTTCGGTGGAGTCGAGAGCATCTCGGCATCGGCCACCGCCCAGCCGAGTCGGTCGGCAAGGCAGCGGCAGAAGTGCTCGCCCTGAAAGTCGCTTGCGGTGACGCTCTCGCTCCAGAAAACCTGCCCGTCCTCACGCATCACAAGCACACGAGGCATCTAAACGGACCTCCTTGTTCGTGTTGACAGAGAAATCTGCTCGGACGCACATGTAAATAGGACGCTGCGCCGGAGCGTCAAGTCTTTTTTCCTTCAGGAGGGCCCGCCGCCCCCGCGGCGCGAAGCTTGCCCAGCGCGCGGCTCTCGAGCTGGCGCACGCGCTCTGTGCTGAGGCCCATGCGACCGCCAATCGTACGTAGGCTCTGCGCCTCTTCGTTCAGGCCGTAGCGCGATCGCAGAACGGTTCGTTCGCGGTCGCTGAGAGCGGCCAAGAGATCGCGCAGCTCCTCGGCGGCGACCTCTGAGATCACCTGCTCGTACTGATCCTCCGCTAGAGGGTCGGCGATTAGCTCGCCGAAGGTTCCGATGTCTCCCTCCTCCCCGCGGATCGGCTCCTCGAGCGCCTTCGGCGGCCGATCGGCCGCGATCAGGTTGGCAAGCTGGGAGGACTCAAAGCCCGTGCGCTCACCGAGCTCGGTAAGCGTTCCGGAGCGTCCCTCGCGCAGGAGGTCTGCGTGGGCGTCCTTGACCTCCGCGAGTTGCCGGAGTGCCCGGTCGGACATGACAAAAGGGCGCGCGAGCTCGGCGACGAGCTGCTGCATAGCCTGGCGCACCCACCATGACGCGTATGCCCAGAAGGGAGTGCCCCTGGCCGGCTCGTAGCGCTCCAGCGCGCGCAGTAGACCGACCACGCCCTCCTGGACGAGCTCCGTACGACTTATCCCTGGAGAGCTGCGGTAGTTGCGCGCCACGCTCCCGATGAGCGGGAGAAACTCCTCGACCAGCCTGGCGCGGGCATGACGATTGCCCGCGACCGCCGCAAGTATCAGCTCGTGCTCGGCCGCGGCCGGAAGTCGCCCCTCCTTGCCCAGGCTTTTGACGTACTCACTTGAGAGGGCCCGCACCGTCGTGCGGTGCTCCTGTAGCTGCTCGGCAATCGCTTCGTCGAGGCCGCGGCCGAGCCGCACCTCCGATGCGATCGCATCGCTCTCCTGCTGGCTGAAGCTCTCCGCCGGCACTTCGGGCCGCTCGCTTAGCTCGGAGAACTCATCTGCTTCGGACACGGGCTGTCGCCTAGCTTGTGGCTCTACCCAACCCAGGACGTCACATGGCAAAAGGTCTGACAGGTCGACCGCCACTGCAGCGACCGCCGGGACACCGGGGTGAGCGTCTTTGCCCGGAGAGGGTAATGCTTTTGCGTGGATGCGAGCGTATCGCTAGGCGGAGTTGCTGCCGGCGTTCTGGACGACAGAGGAGTATCAAGGATCGCGACCTGATCACGACTGCTTTGTCGGGCGTAAACGAGCGTCTGCCCGCTCTCAAACGACGCGCGCGGAGCTCGTCCCGAGCAGGCGTCTGCTCCGCGGAAGCGCGGACGCTCGCTCGGCTTCAGAAAGCGGCGGTCACGGGCAGGCGGGATACTCCGCGCATGACGCCCGAGGAGTCCGGAACCCCCGACCTGGTGGAGCTTGTACGGCAGGGGTTTTTTTCTACGGGAGGCCGGGATTTCGATGGGTGGATGAGCCTCTTCGCCCCTGATGCGGTCTGGGACACATCCCAAGCTGGTGTCGGGACCTTCGAGGGTGCGGCGGCGATCCGTAGCTTCGCTGAAGACTGGGCCGCGGCCTACGACGAGTGGGAAGCCGAGTGGGAGGAAATCCAGGATCTCGGTAACCGAGTTGTGTTTGGGGTGAACCGTCAGGACGCCCGACTGGCTGGCAGCAAGAGCAAGGTGCGAGAAAGGTATGGCCTGACACTCACTTTCAACGCCGCTGGCCTGATCGTTCGCCTCGACGCGAACCAGGACATCGACGCGGCCCGTGCTGCCGCCGAACGCCTCGCCGAGGAGAGGGCCGATGCCTGAGGAGGTTACGAACCAGACCTGCCCGATCACGCATGACGCTTGACGAGGCGGTCATGGCCACGCAAGCGAGACTCGGCAACGCGTGAGGATGCGAACCGAGGTCAAAGGCCACAAATCCAGAACGCACGAAGGCGTCCTAGAGCCGGGGGGTCTCGGCGTCACGGAGGCGACCATAGAGACGACAAGCGCGCGCCAGCTCCGGCGAGGCCCGAGTGCCGCTTCTCGCCAAGAGCAGCAGCGGAGCAGGCCAGATCAGCGCGCTGCTATGCGCTCGTTGCAGCAGATCCGAAGTGCGTGCGGGCCGGTCCTCTTTCCGTGCAAACGTGAGCCGCGCCTGGGCCCATCAGAAGCACCGAGCATGCTTCCACGGGAGGCAATCAAATTGCATCCAGGACGCGTCAGTCGCGATAGGCGCGACCGCGGGGCAGCACGCGGAGTACCTCAACGACCCCCGAGCTATCGCGTTGGAAACGCACGCGCCAGTCACCAACCCGTAGCCGCCATTCCTCGGCGGCTCCCGTGAGCTTCACAACGTCGCCGGCCGGCGCCTCCCCCGTCAGCCGATCGAGTGCGTCAGTGATGCGCCGACGTACGGGCGGATCGAGGCGCTGGAAGTCGCGTCTTGCGCGGCCGGTGAATACCCAGCCGCTCAAGCGAACTCGCGGCGGATCTCCTCAGCGGAGACGACGTCGCCGCGGGCGGCCTGGTCGCGCGCCTCGCGTAGCCCGTCCTGCTCATCGGCCGTCGTAGGCTCGTCGTCAAGTGGAGCCTTGGCCAGCAGATCGCCCAGCGCGTCGCTGCCGCCGTGACGGCGACTGGCGATGTAGTCGAGGGCGTCAGCGGCCTCGGCTTCCGAGAGCTCCTCGACCGTCGCCTGCAGCTTTTCCTTGGCGGTCATAGTCAATAGAACGGTAGCGCGCACCGGCGCGCGCGCCCAGCTTTGCATGTGACAATTCGACCTCAGCTCGTGCGCCGTCGTGCTGTCCCCGTCCGGTGAGTCAGTCGGAGTAGCAATAGATGGCAGCTTCGGAACGGATTCCCGGCACTTCGCGCATGCCCCGAGAGGCGCGGGAGGCCGCATTGACGACCTTCGCTCGCATCATCCGCGAGCGCCACTCCGGAGTCGCCGTAGTGGCGCTACCCCGTGTATGGCCGGACCGGACCGTTGTCTTTTCCCCGTCGCGGAAGGTCCTCAGGCCCTTCGCCGCGCCAGAGGATCGTGACGCGCTCCTCGATCGACACGCGGGCGTGCGCGCGCTTGACGATGACCGCGTCGATTGAGCTGCCGAGGATGCGCTTGCGATCCGCGATCGGCAACTCGTTGTAGCTCTCGATCGCCTCACCGCTCGCGATCAGCGCACTCGCCTTCTGAAGATCCGCCTGTGCATTGCTGACGGTCGTCGTGCGCTCCTCGAGAGCCGCGTGATAGCCCGCCCCCAGCAGCCGCCGTGCGGTCACATCGGCGGCAAACTCTGCGAGCTCCTCCTCGGCCGCCGCCAGCTCCTCGGCGGCGCTCTGTAGCGCGAGCGTGTCGTCTGCGACCGAGACCGCCTCGTGGGCCATCTGCTCGCGCCAGATGGCTTCCACGTAGGTCTCGAGCTTGCGCGCGTTGACGCTCGCGGGTTCCGCGCAGACGCCGGCGGTGTGGGTACCGCGGCAGCGATAGCCGGGAACGTCCTGGCCGGTCCTGCCCCAGCGAGACTTGCCGGGAGCGAGCACGTAGCGGCATCCGGCGCAGCGGGCGATCCCGCCGAGCAGGTTCGGCTTCTTGCCGCGCGCAGCCGCCCGCACCGGCGCGAGGTTCGCCGCCTGCCACTCCGCCATGGACACGATCGGCTCGTGCGCCTCCCTGTTGACCCGATCGCCACGGTAGGCGTAGCCGAGGTAGACGCGGTTCTTGATGATCCGATCGACCATCGGGGGTGTCCAACGCCCGGCGTTCGGGCGCGGCGCCAGCTGATCGAGCCGGCGGGCGATCTCCGTGCGGCTGCTGTGCGCTCCGCGCATAAGAAAGGCCTCGCGGACGGCGGAGGCCTCACCGTTGGGCACGAGCCTCTTGTCGGTGTCCTTGTCGTAGCCGATCGGCGTGAACTTCGCGATGTGGATGCCGCGGTCGACGGCGTTCGAGGTGGCCGTCTTCCACGACTCGCTGATTCGGTCGCGCTCGAGCTCGGCGAAGACCAGGAGGATGCGCAGGAAGGCCTTTCCCATGGGCGTGGAGAGGTCGAGATTGTCGGCCACGCTCACGACCACCGCGTTGTGACGCTCAAACTCCTCCAACGTTCCTAGGGCGCCGACGAGCGTCCTGGCGAAGCGGTCGAGCTTGGCGACGATCACGCCGTCGGTCTGTCCGGCGCGCACGCGCTCGAGAATGCGGTCGAAGACCGGCCGGCGCATCGTGCCGCCGCTGACGTCGAGCTCGGGCTCGTGCCAGGTGACCTCAGCACCGTTGATCTGGGCCCAGGCCTCAATGCGCTCGCGCTGAATCGTGGGCGAGATGAAGCTCTCCCCGGAGCGCCCCGCCACCTTGGAAACGCGGATGTATGCGTCGAGAGCGAGCGTCGCCGTCATACGCGCAATATCACGTCCGCATCGGTGAACAGGTTCTTCAGTGCCGCCACCACGTAATCGGCGATCACATCGGCCGGAGCGTCGACCGCGAGCGGATTGAACCCGCACGTGGGACGGGAGAAGTCGAGCAGCGTGCACGTGCGCTCGGGCGCGACGAGACTCAGCGCCGCCTCAGCCGCGTCCCCCTTGGGATCGAGCACGATCAGCGCACAGCGCTCCCGCCGCAGATCCTCGGCGATCGTCGCCACGAGGTAGCTGGACTTGCCCTGTTCGACGGCGCCCGGTACAGCCGTGTTCTGGCGGCGCAGCTCCGGATGGATCGAGACAGCGCCCAGTGCGTCGCGCAGGGTGCCGGCTCCGCGGGCGGGGCGATGGATCGAGGGCGACGCCGGCGCCAGAGGCAGGCCGGTTCGAGCGAACGGCACGGTCATGTAGTCGATCGAAGGGAGCTGCCAGATGGCGGCGAGCTCGGTCGAAGCGAACACCCCCTTGTGAAAGGACGGCAGCGGATTGCCCTCGCCACGCTGCACGCGGCGCGTGTACAGGCCCAGCAGTCCGTGGCGCACGGCCGTTCCGCGCTCGATCAGGCGATTCTCCCGCCCTTCCGCGCGCAGCTCTGAGGCGATTCGCTCGCAGATGCCACGCTCGCGGCGCCACCACGCGGAGATCCACGAAGAACAGCGGCCTGTGCTGTACCTCGAGAGCCCCACGCAGCTCGGCGTCCTCGACCATCGAGCGGTCGCGCACGCGCGAGTGCTCCCGGCGCTCACGCGAGAGACGTGCCTCGTGGCGCTTGTACAGATGCTTGGCAAATCGCTCGAAGACGGCCGGCGTGGGCGTCATCACCAGCTGAACGAAGGCCGGCTCACCACACGCTCCCATCACGGTGATCAGGCGATTGACGGGCGGCTCCCGATCATGCTCGAAACGATCGAGGGAGCTTGACCCATTGATGAACTCTCCTTTGCTTCTTCAGGCGCAGGACCACGGGCGGTGCGGCCAGCGTCTCAGCCCGTTGGGGCGTACCCGGCAGTTCGGGTAGGCCGTCTGAAGTGCGGCCTCGACCAACCCCTCATTCCCCTGCGGGCAGGTGATCGCAAGCCACGCCGAGGGCGCAGGCTGATGCGCGCCGTCGCCGTTCAGCTCGCTTCGCTGACGTGTGTGATGCACCTCAAGCGAGACGGCCGGCTGACCAACGAGCAGCCGGCGCCACCACCGGCGGCAGCAGGCGCTTGTGCAGAACCCTCGAACATCGCAATCACCGGCCTCGTGCTACTCGCGCGGTCCGTGCGGTAGGCCTCGACCCTCGAGACGCACGTAGCGACGTCGTGAGCGCGCCGTGAAGGCGGACACACTACGAGCGAGGACCCCGAGCGCGAGAGCGAGCGCCACCAGCAGGCGCAGGGGAGCAACTCCCGGCCGCGGGCCGCCCAGCTCCAGCTTGCATGCGCGCGTGGGAAAAGGGCGCGCTCGATAGTGTGGAGACCCCGGGAGCCGTATGACCCCGGCGGCGGTCTGCGTCGAGGCTCCGCGCAAGAGCTTCCCGGGCCCACCATCAAGGCACCATGCGACCTAGTGTGAGGCCCGCCAACATGGCGAGCACGCCGAGCAGTCGCCACAGCAGGAAGCGCAGCACCTACCCCCTGTTCCGACCCCGAGCCCTGCGCCGGTGACAAGGGGCTACCGCAGCTCCCCACGACCCGCTCCACAAGGCGGTCTTGTCAGCCGATCAATGCGGGCCGGGTGGCTCGCTCGACCTGCTCGCCGCGCGCCGTCAGGTGCCACGCATTCGAGGCTCCCTTTTCCTGGCCATCGCCCGTGTTCTCGACCAGCTTCAATCGGGCCAGCCGAGTGAGGAGCTTTGAGATCTGGCCCTGATCGGCGATACCCGAGCCCTCCGCGATCTCGCGGTTGCTCGCCCCCGGATTCTCGGCGATGACCATCAGCACGCGCACCGTGCGATGAGTGAGACGCATGTTCAGGCCATCGAGCGGGTCTTTGCCGCCCAGGGGCGCGAGACGGAAGGCTGCCCTGCGCGGCTGCAGTGCCGGCCTGCGCAGCTCGCTGCTCGCCGCTCTTGCCCCCAGGTAGGGCAGCACGATCATGCTCATCAACGATCCGCGCAGATCGGCGAGCGGCCCACCTCCGCCCTCGAGCAGTCGCGTGTGAAGCACCGCGAAGATGGCCCCGACCAGGCCTTCGGCGGTCACCTCTGGCAGATCGCTGCCCGTATTCGCCAGAGAGCGTCCCCGATCGATCAGGCGGCCGCTTCCTCGAGAACCGCAGCGCGATGTTCGAGGACGCGCGGGCCGGCCCCGAGCGCCTCGACGACACAGACCTTTGCACGGCCGGGCTCGTCGTCCAGCAGGACCAGCAGCCGCCAGGCCGGCGCGGATGCCCTCGAGCCAGCCCGGCTCCGGTGCGTAGGCCTCGACCACCAGCTCGCGCCCGTGCGCGACTGCCTGGTCGAATGCGGCAAGGAAGCAGTCCTCGCGGTCGGCGAACACATCGTAGAAGGTCTTGCGCGAGACTTTTGCCCGGCCAATGACCTGCGCGACGGTCATCCGCGCGTAGCCCACCTCCTCGACCGCCTCCATCGCTGCGGCGAGCATGCGACTGCGCTGGATCTCGGTCACCTGCACCCGCGGCAGCCCACTCGGGCCCGGACGCAGTCGCGGGGTTGCTGTACGTGTCTTGGAAGCCGAAGCCATCACTGTCTGAGGGGTCGTATTGCTTAACCAACTGGGAGATCTGCCCGTTCAAACGATGCGCACGAGGCGCTCCGCGCACGAGCAGGCACAGGCCCGTCTCGGGCGCTTACGAAATCTTTATGGCTCAGAGCACTTGAGTCGAGACCCGTCTCCCACTTTCTTTGTGCCGGTGCGCGGGCCTCCGGACCGCCGCGACCGACGCGGCGAGGGGCCCTGCCCGGGCCGCCGCGACGCGAGGCTGCAGTTCGACGGTCGCTGCCCGACCCGGATCGGATGCCCGCTCGAGGCGCTCGCCAGCGTTCGCCTCTAGGACCAGACGTCCCGATAGGATTTCGTCGCGGCGATGCTTACGCGCTTCTGCCTGACCCTCAGGCTGCGGCTTGCCATGATCGTCGCCGAAACGAGGCGTCCGTTGGGCTGAATCCTGACGAGCCTGCCGTTCGGCTGGCGTACGAGCGGGCACTCACGGTCCATGCCGACCACCCGCGCGTTGGCGGACATGCGATCGAGTCGTGCGAGCTGGGCTGCGGTCATCCCCGCCCTCCCTTCCATCTATTGGAACGCTACTCCGTTGTGGGAAGGACCCCTCTCGGGCAGGCACTCAACAACGCATTTAGCGAGGTTTCCTTCGACCGCCTGCTCCTCGCCGTGTGATCCGACCTCTCGCCGGTGCGTCTACCCGGCCTCAGCGGCCATAAACGGCGCGGACGGCGGACCACCACCGCGTCGAAGCGCTACGGCCTTTACACAGCGCGCGACGGTACCGCAAGAAGCTGGCGTGCCGAGACAATGGCGCTCGACGCCCGAGCGTCGACGATGATCGCCCCGCGCACGCCACCGCGTACGAAGTCGCTGAGATCGCCGATGAGCGGCACGATCGCGACGTGATGGGTGCCGGTGGTGATCGCATTGAGAACACTGCCGCCGGGGTCCGTGTAGGTCCACCGCCGCTCGCACTCCCCATCGCGCCGCATCAGGCTGAACTTGACGATCAGCCGCTCGCCGTCGATCCCGGCGCTCCATGCGCCCTCGTAATCGGTCGCCGCGACGGTGTCACCGCTCGCGAGCAGACGGGCGAGCTCATCGTCCTCAGAGTCGTCCACCACCAGGACGACGATCGGCTGCTTCCGCGCACGCGGCACAAAGCCAACACCCTTGGCGGGGCTCGCATTCGCGAGGAAATCACAAGCGGCGCTGCTCATGGCTGACGCCGGAGGCTACCCCAACGCCATGTCGGAAGTGGCGAGTCGGCGTCATGCGGGGCCGGACTGCTTGACTTTCCCCATAGGCGGCGCCGAGGTCCGCCTGCTCACGGACAAGGAGGTTGGGGATGAGAGCGTTCGGGGCCCTGCGGGGCATCGGGACGGTGGCATTCACAACACGGCCAGCGGCGTCTTCTCCTCGGTGAGCCGCGGTAACCAGAACACATCCGGCGGGCCCGAATCGTCGGTGAGCGGCGGTGAAAGCAACAAGGCGAGCGGCGAACTCGCCTCCATCCTGGGCGGCAAAGGGAACACGGACAGTGAAAAGTGGGGTCACTTCCCCTAGCCGGCAGGCCCGCAGCGGGAGCTTCGCTGACGACGAGTCTCAGAGCGTCCCCGCAAGCACCTGACGCCCTCAGCCCATGACGACGTGGGCTGAGGGCGACGAAAGTACCCGAGTGCAGCGTTCAGCTATTTGCCGACCGAGAGGAGTTCCTGTCCGTTGTAGCCCAAGTACTTCAGGGACCCATCGAACCAGGCTTCTCCGATTTCACCGGTCAGCGACCCGCTGGCCTGCCCGTCGAAAGACATCTCCGACGGTTTTGACGGGGCCGTGCCGTTCCATCCTGGACCGACGTAGGGCCAAATGGACCCGGCGAAGGAGAATTCACCGAACGTCGTATGCGGTTCATACCCCGGCGGCGTCACACACCGCTCGGTGAAAGGTGCCGCTGGGGTGAAGTCCAGGTAATATTCATCAACTTCTTTCCCTTCTACTTCCCTGCCGCTCAAAAAGCCATCAATGGCAACTCTGGGATTGACGAACATTTCGGCCCGGGTCGGAACTCCCATTTCTTCGCCGGCCCTTTCGCAGCTCGCGGTTTTGCATTCGTAGAACGCCAGAGCGTCGAGCTTCGAAGTTCCCGCACCGCCCCGCCGGGATTTTCGTCGGTACCCGCGCCAACCGTGCGACAGTTCATTTCGGCCGCCGGGCTGGTGAAGGACAGGTTTGTGGTCTGGCCCCACAACACAAATGGTGTTCTGACGCCAGCTTTTATGATCGTTTCGTTCTTGTACCAGTGCGGTTCCAATGCCTGCGCCGCTACCGGCGTCGCGGCACACGCACGATCGCGAGCAGCGGGACAAGGCTCATAAGAAGCCTGCTGTTCATGGGTGTATGCCTCCTCCGGTTCTCTGAAGGTGAGCGCGGGCAGCCGAAGGCTACCGCCGCGCCCCGCCTGCCAACAAGGCGTCCCCCAGACATCCATAAAGTGACGCGTGTTGTTGACGCGTCGTCTCGCGTCGCACGGCCGCCTCTCTCCTGACTCCGCCGCGCACAAGTCTACATGGCGGAACAGTCTGGGTGGATGAGGGGGCCGGAATGTCCGACGAGCGATGACAGAGAGAAGGCCACTGAGCGCTCAGTGGCCTTCCTATGCTTCGCGTCGCTCGGCTTTGCGTCGCGTTGACTGCGCTGCCTGGCGTTCCGGCGCTTCGCTCCGTCGCTCGGGCGCTCCGTACATGGGCGCGCTGTCGCTCTGGCGTTCCGCTCTGGCTGCTCTTGGCTGCGCGTCGCGCATTTTACCACGACCGAGCCCAACGGAGGTCTGTGGGGCGGCCACGGAGGCAACCGTCCCCACAAACCGGAACTCGACTCGCTACTTCATGCGCGGGTCAACATACAGACCCGAGAGCTGGAACTCGCTCGTGTTGCCTCCGGCCGTGAAAACGAACCGGGCTTCGCGTGTTCCTTCATTGGGACCTGCGATTTGCGGTTGGACGTTGATGGGATTGGACAGCGTCCAGCTCGTCTGCTGGCCGTGCACCTGGCCGACGTTCTGGGGGCTGGCTACCGTGCGGTTCGTTCCGGCGTAGGCGAGACCGATGGCCACCCCCTCGGAGCCCTTGACGTCACGGACGAACACTCGTGCGGTGGGGTATTCAAGCGTGACGCAAACGGGCGGGCTGACCGCCACCGCGCCGCTCGGCAGATCAAGTACACCGCCCTTGGGGCCGGCGGCGTTGATGATCTGCGCCCCTTTGGAGAGTTCCCAGCCTTCGGAGGCGCTGTTGAAGTTTCCGCCCTGGACGAGCGTGTACTCGTTGGTATCGCCGTAGGCCGCGAAGGCCTGCGAGAACGTTTGGCCGGCGCATGTGGCTGGAGCGGGTGGGCTGGAAGCCGCGAGGGCAGATGCTGCCGAGAGACCAAGTGCTGCTGAGCAGATTGCTGCGGTTACGCTTAGCTGCCGTGTGATCGTGTGTGCCGTGGGGCGAGACAGAGACATTGCGTCCTCCGTGACGTTCCACTGGCGACCGAGCTATCTCGTGCTTGAGACCTCTGGTTTTGCGTCCTCGCCTCACGACGAGTTTGCCTTTTCAGTGATGATTGGTTTGTAGTCCTTCACGGGCAGTATCGGGCACCAATACCTGCACCTTAAGGACGACGGACGCTTGTTCGAGTAGGCCTCCGACCTGCCGTCTGCGCCAGAGCGGCCCGAGACTGATCGTGGTCGATGCTCGCGGCGCTCTTCGGATACACCTCGACGAGTGGTGCCGCTGCCTCGATGACTACCGCCGCGCCACCTCGAACGGCGTGCCGAGTCGCCGCTGGCGGGCGAGGATCTGCCTGACGATCGTGAAGTCGTCAAGCCGCTCGTCTTCGCTGCACATCACGCCGCACGATATGCCCCGGACGTGGGCCGGGGTACGGGCCACTCCTGTGCCCGTGAGTCCAAGAATCGGGTCACCTCTGCGGCCATTGCTCTTCGCTTCGCTTCGCTGTAGAAGGCCGGGGTGAAGCCGTGAACCCACGCGCCATGATCCATTGCGACAGCGACCATCGCGGAGGAGCTATCAGCGCGCAGCGAGTCCGGGCAGTGGACCGGGTGAAAGCGTTCGCAGCGCATATCGAATGGCGCTGAAGGGATACGTCCTGTGACGGCGGCCGCCATGGAAGGCTCCTTCCTAGGAGCGCCCCTAGATCGGCGTCCGATCCGTTCCCAATAGAGAGGCTTCGTAGGTTCCTCTCTATTTCGCCAATGTCAAGCTCAGGATCGAGATGCATTCGGCCGCGCCTCGAGGTCATCCGGCCCTGCTCCACGGTGGCGAGTGCACGCCGATGATGACTGGCGCGAGAACTGGCGCGATACGCCTCTAGAACGCGATACGCCCCGCGTTTACGGGGCGTATCGAGTACCGCTACCGGGATTCGAACCCGGGTTTCCGCCATGAGAGGGCGGCGTCCTAGTCCCCTGGACGATAGCGGCGCGAAATCAACCGGCACGAGGCTAGCAAAGCGCCCAGAGCCGGTTCCACTTCCCGGCGTCGGCCCGCCGGTCACTCGAGCGCGTTCAGACCATCTGGGCGGCTCGCCGCTCGCCGGTGCGCTATCTTCGCTGGCTCGTCGGCGCGCGGGTGTGGCGGAATTGGTAGACGCGCACGGTTCAGGTCCGTGTCTGGGCAACCAGGTGGAGGTTCGAGTCCTCTCATCCGCACTCCAGAGGCGTCCTTTCGCAGGCTTGTTGATCGACTCGGGACATTCCGCTTCCTGCGAAGAGCTGTTCGGGCGCTCGAGCGGTAGCGTGCAGGTCATGCCCTCGCGATGGCCAGCCGTGTCCTACGCGGAGTGGAGCGCGACCTGCGACACGCTCCACGCGCACACCCAGGTGCTCGGCAAGCTGGCCGTTGTGCTCGCTGCGCCCGAGCCAGAGCTCCAGCACGCGGCCCTGCGTCTGACCCCGCGCGGGTGGGAGACGGCCCCCCTGCCGGCGCCCGACGGCTCCGGGGCACTGGTGGTGGTGCTCGATCTGCGGACCCATGAGGCGGTCGTCGAGCACAGCGACGGTCGCGTGGAGCGCGTCGCGCTCGCCCCCGACCGACCGGTCGGCGAGGTCACTCGCGCCGTCGTGGCGGCCGTTCGGAATCTCGTCGGCCCCGTGCAGATCGACCCGGCACCGCAGGAGGTCTCCTGGAGCGTGCCGCTCGATGAGGATGATGAACACGCCGTCTATGACCCGATCCAGGTCGCGTCCTACTTCGCCGCCGCGACCAAAGCCGCGCTCGTGCTCGCCGCATTCCGGGCGCCGTATCGCGGGCGCTCGACGCCGGTGAACGCGTGGTGGGGCTCGTTCGACCTGGCCGTGAGCCTCTTCTCGGGCCTGCCTGCCGATCCGCCTTCGGAGGACTTCATCACGCGCAACGCGATGGATGCGCAGGAGGTCGCCATCGGCTGGTGGCCCGGCGATGGGCGATACGGGAAGGCGGCGTTCTATGCATACGCGCATCCGGCACCGGAGGGGTTCGCCTCCGCGACGCTTTCCCCGGCGGCGGCGCGCTGGGACGATTCGCTCGGCGAGTATGTCCTTGACTGGGAGGATGTTCGCGCAAGCCCCGACCCACATGCGCTCGGGCTCGAGTTCGCCCGCTCGGTGTTCCGCCACGCCTGCATGGTGTGCGGATGGGATGCGGCGCTCCTTGCCAGCGCCGAAGGCAGGCCACCGCCCGTCCTCTGACCACGCGCTGCGGTAGCAGCCTCGCCTCGCAGCGGCTCACGCTGCTCGCCGTGGCGTCGAGCTCAGCCCGACTCGGCCTCAACCTCGGCGATCGCCCTTATCAGCGCCTCGCGCCCGTCGGCGAGCACCGGCTCGCCATGAGATACGAGCACGCGCTCGATCGGTAGCTCGACGAGCGGCCACAGCAACTCGGCGAGCCCCTGCCGGTTCACATGCACATGTTCCAGCCAGCTTTCCGGGCACAGCTGCAGCTGTCCGTCCCGCCCCCCGATCAGCCGGTCCCCGGGAACGAGCGTCGCGACCGCCGCCAGCCAGAACATGGTCTCCCCCGCTCCCCGCAGGGGCAGCGGCTTGATGCCGTGGGGAATCAGGTTCCACGCCCGTTCCGCGCCGGACTCGTAGCGACGGGCGAGCTCCTCGCGGTCCCGCCGGTGCCAGCGAATCGTGGTCAGAACACTGACCGGCCGATCCGCTACCCGCACGTCGAGCCAGCGCAGGAACTGTGCGCGATCCTCGGACGGAAGAAGGGGGTCGATGAGCACGACCGCATCGGGCAATTCGTAGAGCACCGAGCCAACCTCCAGCTGCCAGTCGCCCGAGCTCCCGGCCACGGCGTGCGGGTTCCAGTCCGGATGGGGTGCGGTCCAGCGCAGCAGGCCGGGGGCGATCTCCACCGGGAGCACCGGCAGATCCTAACGCGCGCTTCATCCCCGCCGGCAGAGGCCTCTCACCGCCGCGCACAACGATCACGATCGCCCGGGCTCGATAGGGCTCGGGTCGCGAGCGGGCCACGGTAGGCTCGATCGATGAAGCACAAGGTCCCATTTGCCGCGTGCCTGTCTGTGGTCGTGGGGATGCTGCTGCCCGGCACCGCAATCGCTTCGATCTCAAACGCGGCGAACTTCTCGACGCGAGGCGAAGCCGTGCTGTGCGGGGTCGCCAATGGGATCGAGGGGACGGCGCTCGACCCCGGGACCGGAGCCCCGCTTGACGGGTTGTGGCTGGGACTGCAGTGCCAGACGACGGGCATCCCGCGTGGGCAGGGAGTCGGCGATCCCGCCGTGCAGCTTGGACAGGGTCGATCAGGGCGGGTGCGGCTCGTCGACATAAGCCAGGATGACCTCATCTCCGATGCGCCGTTCGCCGCACTCGCGCCGGGCGCGCAATGGAGGCGCTACGGCATCGCCTGCACCCTCAGCGCGACATCGATCCACTGCACGAACGGACCGGGTTACGGCTTCACGCTGTCACCAGGTCACGTTCGCCTGTTCTCGCCCACACGCGCGCCGGCAACGAAGAACTGCGGCAGCGTCAGCTACACCCTTCCGCACAGCGCCGGACACGGCCATGCCGCGCTCAACAACCTCACGGCGGTTGCCGTCTCCTGCGCGACCGCCCACTCAGTGGCGAGCGCCTTCCTCATCAACGGGAAACCGCCCAGAAGCTGGCACACAACCGCAAAGACGGTCGTCACACACCTCGATGGCCAATCGCACACCGTCGGTGAGGAGATCTTCAGCCGCGGTCAGGCGCGCGTGACCGGCGACATCGACAACTGACCCGGCCTCGCCCGGCGCGCGATCATGACTGCGGCGCGGCGGAGCGCGCGGCGGCGCGAACGGACCTTAGCCCGGTTCGGGCAGGTATATTCGCGCCTACCCGAGGGAGTTGGAGGTTCTATGCCGTTCGCCGAGGTCAACAACCAGCGCATCCGCTTTGACGACAGTGGAGGCGACGGGCCCGCCGTGATCCTCTCCCACGGCTTTCTGATGGACCGCGAGATGTTCGCGCCCCAGATCGATGCGCTGGCCGGCGAGTTCCGGGTCATCGCCTGGGACGAGCGCGGCTTCGGGGAGACCGAGTTTGACGGAGAGCCGTTCACCTACTGGGACTCGGCCGCGGACTGCCTGGGCCTGCTGGACCACCTGGCCATCGACCGCGCGGTGCTTGGCGGTATGTCGCAGGGCGGCTTTCTATCGCTGCGCGCGGCTCTGCTGGCCCCCGAGCGGGTCCGCGCGCTCGTGCTGATCGACACCCAGGCAGGCGTCGAGGATCCGGAGCGGCTGCCCGCCTACCGCCAGATGCAGGAGACGTGGCTGCAGGTCGGAGCCGTCGACCAGCTGACCGAGACGGTCGCCAGCCTGATCATCGGCGATCCCGTGCTGAATGAGGTGTGGATCGAGAAGTGGAGAGGACTGCCCCGCGAGACCCTGCGCGAGCCGGGCAACTGCCTGTTTGACCGCGACGACATCTCCGGGCGCCTGGGCGAGATCTCGTGTCCGGCCATCGTCTTTCACGGGACTGCCGACCAGTCCATCGAGATGGAGCGCGCCGAGGAGCTCTGCCGCGGGCTGTCCGGATGCACGGGCGTTGTTCGCGTCGAGGGCGCACCGCACGCCTCCAACCTCACTCATTCCGACCAGGTCAACCCGCCGCTGCTGGAGTTCCTTCGGTCCCTCTGACATTCGCGGCTCCTGGCGCGGCGCGGTGGAGGCCCGCCGCCGTACGGCGAGCCGAGCGGAGCAGATACGATCGAAGCGTGCCGGACCGCCTGTACTTCACGGATTCTGAAGAGGCCAACGAGCTGATCGCCTCGGACCCGATGGCGCTGCTGGTGGGGTTCGCGCTCGACCAACAGGTCTCGGTGCCGAAGGCGTTCGCCGGCCCACTGGTCCTGCGTGAGCGCCTCGGCTCGCTCGAACCAGCCATCCTCGCGTCGACTGACCTCGAGCCGGTCTTTCGCGCCAAGCCCGCGATTCACCGCTTCCCCGGCTCCATGGCTCGCCGCGTACACGAGCTGGCCGTGCATGTCTGCGACCGCTACGACGGCGATGCCGCCCGCGTATGGACCGACGCCCCCGACGCGAACACGCTGCGCGCCAACCTCGCGGCGCTGCCCGGCTACGGCGAGATGAAGGTCAAGGCGCTCGGCTCGGTTCTCGCCAAGCGCTTCGGGATCGAGGCGGCGCGTGATCTCGTGCCGTCGCATCCCACGCTGGGTGACGTCGACTCGCGCGAGGCGCTCGAGCACTACCAGGCCGCCAAGCGCCAGCACAAGGCCGAGTGGGCCAAGACGAAGGCATCCGCATGACCCGCCTGCGCTGACCGTCTCGGTGAGCCGCAGGCGGCTCACGTTCAGTCGTTAGCAGCCGTCATCGGTCCATCGAGTACAGTCGCCCGATCGCTGGCAAACCGCTGCGCAGACCGTGCGTGAGTTGCCGCACAGGCATGCCTGCGGTCGCGCTATCGGCGGTGCAGGGCACGCTGCGGGGCACCGCTCGCAACGGTGCGGCGACCGTCAGGCCTTGCGGCGAAGCTGCTCGAGGCCGTCGAGGATGAGGTCTAGCCCCCATGCGAACTCGACGGCGTTGTCGTACCCGGACCCGGGGAGCTTCGTAGCGATCTCGACGAGATGCGGGTAGTTCTCAAGCGCCCCGATCGTCTCCGCCCTCCTCTGCGCGGCCCGTCCGGCACTGTCAGGGGCCTTGAACGCTAGATCCCTTTCCTGCAAGGCGAACCCGTATATGTAGGCGTCCTGGACCGAGTAGGCGTGGATCGCCATCTGGAACGAGAAGCCCGCCTTCCGCAAGCAACCCATCACCGCGTTGTGGTTTCGCAGGTTCGCCGGCCCCGGATGCCGCGACTCCATCATCCCTATCGCCCAGCTGTGGCGCTTCAGTGCCTCGCGCGTGGAGATCGCCCGGCGCCGCATGGCGAATCTCCAGTCGAGCTCCCCGGAAGGGAGCTCGATCTCGCCGAAGACGATATCGACCATTCCATCGAGGAGCTCCTCCTTGTTCGCGACATGCTTGTAGAGCGCCATCGGCACGACGCCGAGCTCCTGTGCGAGCCGCCGCATGCTGAACGCTTCGAGCCCGGCCTCGTCGGCGAGGGTGACGGCGGCCTGCAGCACACGGGTGCTGCTCAGCCGTTTCCGGGTAGGAGTCTTGTGTTTCGCCATTGGCCTTGACAAGTGTACATCGTACACCTATAGTCCGACCACGAGTGTACGCCGTACACCTCACAGAAAGGCATCTCATGAACCCCGACCCGCCGTATCCCGTCCAGTACTCGGTCGACTACCCGGACCGGCCGCTCAACCGCCTGACCACTCTTCTTTCGCCTGTTCATGGTCATCCCGATCGCGATCGTGCTCGCCCTGCATCGAGGGCGGCGGCTACGCCTACGGTGGCGGGAGGGCCGCCGGGGCTATCGGCGCCGCCGGCCTGGTCGTGCTGCCCACGCTGCTGTTGATCCTGTTCCGGCAGAAGTACCCGCGCTGGTGGTTTGACTGGAACCTCGAGCTGATGCGGTTCTCCGCCCGAGTTGGCGTCTACCTGGCACTGATGGAGGACCGCTATCCCTCGACCGACGAGCATCAGGCGGTGCATCTCGAGTTTCCCTATCCGGACGCGCGCAACGACCTCAACCGCTGGCTGCCGCTGGTCAAGTGGCTGCTGGCCATCCCGCACTACGTGGTGCTGTTCTTCCTTTACATCGCCGCGTTCTTCGTCGTGATCGCCGCCTGGTTCGTGATCCTGTTCACCGGTCGCTTCCCGCGCGGGATGTTCGACTTCCTCGTCGGCGTCGGCCGCTGGACCAACCGGGTGATCGCGTACGCCCACGTGCTGGTGACCGATCGCTACCCGCCGTTTCGCCTCGCCCCGTAGGTTCCGCGGGCGGGCGCCGGGAGGCGACGGCCGTGATCAGGCCCAAGATGGGGTCTGATCACGGCTCTCGCAATGCGCAAACAAGCAATGTGCCCGCGGTGCCTCGACGGGCCGGTGCTTAGCACCCTCAAGCCGCAACAGGGATCGGCTCGAACAGCGTCAGCGGGTATTTGCGTGTAGGAAAGCGCCAGCACAAGGCGGAGTGGAGCAGGACGAAGGCGTCCGCGTAAGCGCCTGTGCTGACCGTCTCGGTGGGCCACGGGCGGCTCACGATTGGGTCGGCGGCAACCGTCATCGGTCCATCGAGTACAGTCGCCCGATCGCTGGCAAACCACTGCGCAGACCGCGCGAAGGGATCGGGATCGAATGGCGCTCGGGTTCTACATCACCGCTAAAGGCTTTACGCAGGATCGCTACGACACAACGACGGTCCAGCTGGAGGAGGCGGGTGTCGGAGCCCCCGACGGACGCATCTCGCACGTCGCGCTTGAGACGAACGGCGAGATCCAGGTCTTCGACGTCTGGGAGTCGCAGGAGGCATTCGATGCGTTCGGGGCAACACTCATCCCGATCCTCACGGCGGCTGGCATCGAGTTGAACGAGCCGATGGTGGCTCGGATTCACAACGAAATCAAGGGCTGATCACCCAGAGCCCGCCCGCGGCAGTCGCCAGGCGCGATCGGCGGGCGCGATCGGTCGCCCGTGAGGCGGAAAAGCGCGAAGCGGCGGCCGGCTGGTGCCGGCCGCCGCTTCTGCACAGTGCTGCCTGGCTTCTTCTGGCTTCTTGGGTCAGCTGCCGCCGTCGCGGCGCTCGCGACGCTGAACCGTCACGATCGAGAAGCCCGCACCCATCAGGAGCAGCCCTATGCCAACCGTCCAGCGCAGGTCAAAGCCGGTGAACGGAAGCGTGCTCGCTTTAGCGGTCGTCGTCGTCGTCGGAGTGCTCGTAGCTTTCGCCGGAGCCGTTTCTTTTGCCGGCGTGCTTTTTTCTTTGGACGGCGAGGTCCCGCTAGCCGGTGCCGGCGGTGTCTGGTTGTAGCCGGTGGTTCCCGTGCTCGTCGCGAGGGCTGCGGTCGGCACCACAAGCGCGATTGTCAGCAGCAGCGCAACCGGGAGGACCAAGAGCCTGCGCGACGCGCGCGGCGACCTCCTCCTGATCGATGCTGCTGCTTGCGCCTGCGGCCTGACCGAGGCCACGACATCGGTCTGAGTCATGCCAACCTCCTGTTGATGGTGTGATGTACGCTCCGGCCCCACGGCGGGGCCTCTTTCGTTACTTTCCGGGCGATCGTTGGTCTAAGCATCCTGTCTGGTTCGCCGTGTCGCGCCCGGAGCCTGCTTCATTGGTCGAGAGGTCTATCACCTATCTCGGTCGTAATACGCCCCGCAGCGCTGTCGCCGGGCCCTGATAGGCCCGCAAACAGCGACTCCGGCGGCTCGTTCGGCGATCGTCCGGCGGCCTGCGAGGCGCCCAGCGGCGTTTTGCGCCACGCACTGACGGTCCCTCACGACACCAGCACGCGCCCCTCGAGCGTTCCCTCCGTCAGCTTCGCGCGGAGGACCTTCTTGTCGAACTTGCCCACGCTCGTCTTCGGCACCTCCGCCACGAACGCGAACTCGTCGGGCAGCCACCATTTGGCGACCCGCCCATGCAGGTGCTGGACGAGGTCATCGGCGGTCGTGCTCGCGCCCTCGCGCAGCACCACGCAGCACAGCGGGCGCTCGGCCCAGCGCTCGTCGGGCTTGGCGATCACGGCCGCCTCGACCACATCGGGGTGGGCCATCACCTCGTTCTCGAGCTCGACCGATGAGATCCACTCTCCCCCTGACTTGATGACGTCCTTGGCCCGGTCGGTTATCTGAACGAAGCCCCGCTCGTCCACCGAGGCGATGTCGCCCGTGCGCAGCCAGCCGGAGTCGAACTTGTCATCCCCGGAGTCGTCGCGAAAGTATCGAGAGGCGATCCACGGTCCGCGCACCTCGATCTCGCCGGTCGACTCTCCATCCCAGGGCACCTCCTCGCCGGCGTCGCCCACCAGGCGCAGCTCCACCCAAGGCAGCGGCCGGCCCTGCTTGGCCCGATCCTCCCAGTAGGCGTCGTCGTGCTCCCCCTCCTGCGGCCGCGAGTAGGTGGCCATCGGGCTCGTCTCGGTCATCCCCCAGGCCTGGAAGATGCGCACGTCGTGGCGCTCCTGGAAATTCTTCATCAACTGACGCGGAACCGCCGAGCCCCCGCAGGCCGCGTTCGATAGCGAGGAGAGGTCGACCTCGGGATGCGCGTCGGCGTAGCGCAGCAGGTCAGCGAAGATCGTCGGGACGCACCCCATCAGCGTCGGGCGCTCCGCCGCGATCAGCTTGGCCAGGGGCTCGGCGGCGAGAAAGCGATCCGCCAGGATCAGATCGGCGCCGGCGAGCGCGGCGCCGTAGGGCAGCCCCCAGGCGTTGGCATGGAACATCGGCACCACGGCGAGCACGCGGTCCGCGCGCGAGAGCCCGGTGCCGTCCTTCATCAGCTGCGCCGAGGAGTGAAGGCTGATCGAACGGTGGGAGTAGAGCACGCCCTTCGGGTTGCCGGTGGTGCCGCTCGTGTAACAGAGGGCGGCCGCCTGGCGCTCATCCACCTCGGGGTAGTCGAACGCGCCCGGCCCGGCCTCCTCCAGCAACTCCTCGTAGCGCAGCACGTTCGGCAGCGTTCCGCCGTCGCCGTCGCCCATGACGATGTAGTGGGCGACGGTGTCAAAGCTGGGAGCGAGCTTCTCGAGCACCGCCACCAGCGAGTCGTCGACGAAGATCACCTTGTCCTCGGCGTGATTGACGATGTAGGTGAGCTGCTCCTCGAACAGGCGAATGTTGAGTGTGTGCAGCACGGCCCCCACGCAGGGGACCGCGAAGTACAGCTCAACGTGACGCTGGTTGTTCCACGCGAACGTGCCGACGCGATCCCCCGGCTCAATGCCGAGGCGCCCGAGCGCACGGGCAAGGCGATCGACGCGCTCTGCGACCTCGCTGTGGGTGGCGCGCTCGATGGTGTCGGGCGCGGTGAGCGTCACGACCTCCTTGCGCGGGTTGCAGGAGCGCATCCTGCGGAGCATGTGCGGCAGCGTCAGCGGAAAGTCATTCTGCATCAGCCCCTCGAGAAACTGGCTCATCCCCCCTGTGCTCCTTCCTTACGCAGCGCCGGCTCGGCCAGCGCGCTGTAGATTCCCCTTGTGCGCTGGGCGATGTCGTCCCAGTCGAAGCGCAGCACATGCTCTGAAGCCTCGGTCACCAGCCGATCGCGCAGATCGCTGTCGACCAGCAGGCGCTCGATCATGACGCCGAGATGCTCGGCGTCGCCGCCGTTGAAGCGCAGCCCTACGCGCTCGCCCCTCGGCACCACCTCCCGCAGCCCGCCCGTATCGGCGACTATGCAGGGGCAACCGGAGGCCATCGCCTCGAGCGCCACCAACCCGAACGGCTCATAGATCGACGGGACCACGCACAGATCGGCAATCCGGTAGAGCGAGTGCAGCGCGTCGTCGCCGATCCAGCCGAGAAAGGTGCCGTGCTCGGTCAGTCCGAGCCGCAGCGCCTGTGCCTTCAGCTCCTGTTCGTGCGTACCGCTTCCGGCGACGACGAAGCGTACGTTCCCAACCCGCTCGATCACCCCGGGGAGCGCGTCGAGCGCCAGCTGAAAGCCCTTCTCATAGACCAGACGCCCGACCAGCAGCACGAGCTTCTCGCTCGGCGTCGCAAACCCGCGGCGCAGCGCCTGCAGGTCTCCCACCGGCTGCAGTTCGCTGGGGTCGACGCCGTTGGGGATCACCGCGATCCGCCGCTCGTCGATGTCGAAGATGTCGGCCACGTGTCCGCGCATGTAGTAGGAGCAGACGACCACGGCGTCCGCGCGGCGGGCCATCCACTGCTCCACAGAATGGATGTGCGACTGCGGAGGGTCCTGCACCCAGCCCTGATGGCGCCCGTGCTCAGTGGCGTGGATCGTCGTCACGTACGGCACCCCGAGCCTGTCGGCAAGCGTGGCGGCGGCGTGTCCGACGAGCCAGTCATGGCCGTGCACGAGATCGTAGGTGTGCTCTTCGCCCAGCAGCTCGCCGGCCGCGAGCATGTCGTCGTTCATCCGCTCCACCCACGCCACGAAGCGGTCGAGGTCGCGCGGCCAGCTAGGCTCGCGCACGCGGTGCACGATGACGCCGGCCAGCTCACACACACCGGGGCGACCCATCTCCGATTCCTCGCTCACGCCGCGCGTGAGCACGTCCACGGCAACACCCTGGCGCACCAGCGCCTCGGCGAGCTTGCGCACATGCCGAGCCAGTCCGCCCTCTATCACGGGCGGGTACTCCCAGGAGAGAAGCAGCACGCGATTGCTCATCACCGGGACCCTATCTAGCCTGGCCTCGGCGCTCTCCCCTCGCTCCCTCAGCGCCCTCCTCCGGCGGCAGCGCGCGACCAGCACAGGGCCCGGTCCGGGCAAGCATCGTGACAGCCCGAGCCGGCGGGCAGGCTGAGACAGCGGCCGGCCGGCGCGCCGAGGTGGCGGCGCTACTGTGGGCGCGTGCGTGTGGGCGAGCAGGTGATCGGGAAGGGCGCAGCGCGTGGGCACTGACCCGGGCAACGTCGCCGCTGCCCCGAACGCGGCGGAGTCGTCACGGAAATGGTGGGCGCTTGTCGCGATCTGCGGCGGCACCTTCATGCTGCTCGTCGACGTGACGATCGTGCAGGTCGCGCTGCCGCGGATCCAGCGGGAACTGCACGCTAGCTTCACGAACCTGCAATGGGTGATCGACGCCTACGCGCTGACGCTGTCGGCGTTGATCCTCACGAGCGGGACGCTCGCCGATCGGATCGGGCGAAAGCGGGTCTTCATCGGCGGCCTGGCGATCTTCACGCTCGCTTCGCTCATGTGCGGGTTGTCGGGCAGCATGACCGTGCTGATCTCCGCCCGCGCCCTGCAGGGTGTCGGCGGCGCCGCCATGTTCGCGACCTCGCTGGCCCTCGTCGCACAGGAGTTCCGCGGGCCCGATCGCGCGGGCGCGATCGCCGCGTGGGGCGCGACGGTGGGCGGCGCGGTGGCGGTGGGTCCCCTGATCGGGGGCATTCTCACCGACGCCCTCGGCTGGCAGTGGATCTTCTTCGTCAATATCCCGATCGGCCTCGCCACGATCGCCATTTCCCTGACGCGGATGGTCAACGTGCGCGATCCCGACGCCGAGCGGCTCGATTGGGCTGGCCTCGTGACGTTCTCGGGTGCGCTCTTCCTGCTGATATTCGGGCTGCTGCGCGGGCCCGACGAGGGCTGGGGAAGCACGCTGATCGTGTCCGTGCTGACCGGGGCCGCCGTCCTCTTGACGGGCTTCCTCGTCGTCGAGCTGCGACAGCCCCGCCCGATGTTCGATCTTTCGCTGTTTGCCAACCGTGCGTTCTGCGGCGTGTCGCTCGGGACCTTCGCCATCGGCGCCGGTATGTTCGCGATGTTCCCGTATCTGACCCTCTACCTGCAGAACGCGCTTGGCTACTCACCGCTTCAGGGCGGCCTGCGTCTGCTGCCGGCCACCGTGCTGACGTTCGTCGTGCCGCTGATCACCCGCGGCCTGTCCGCTCGCCCACCCGGCGCGGTGCTCGGCGGAGGACTCGGCCTGACCGCGCTCGGGCTCGCGGCGATGCACGGGCTCACCGCGAGCTCGCATTGGACCGCGCTGCTGCCCGGCCTTCTGCTGGTGGGAGTCGGAATCGGCCTGGCCAATCCGGCGATCGCGAACATAGCGCTCGGCGTCGTGCCCCCCGAGCGCAGCGGGATGGCCTCCGGGATCAGCAACACCTTTCGCATCGGTGGGCTCGCCGTCGGGGTGGCGGGGCTGGGAGCGATCTTCGAGCACCGCATCGCCAAGAGCCTTCAGGCGTCGCTGGGAGGGGCACAGGATCAACTCGCCAAGGCGGTGGCCTCGGGCGGCACGCGTGCGGCCCTGGCCGTCACACATGGGCGCTCGGGCATCGCCGAGGCCTCGCGGCGCGCCTTCGCGGACGGACTCAACGAGATCCTGCTGATCGGCGCCGGCGTCGTGCTGATAGGCGCGCTCGGCGCGATTGCGCTCGTGCGCTTGCGGGACCTGCATCGACGCCCGGCGACGGAGCCCTCGGTGGTCCCCGAGACCGAGGCCGCCCAGGCGTGACCGATACCGCGCGGATCCACATCTAGAGCACGAGGCGGGCGCGCGGCGGGCGAGCACACGATGGGCGTCGTCAACACCATCTGGGATGGGATCTCGAACACCTTTCTGATGGCGTGGACGGTGTGGTGGGCGCTGGTGCTGGGTTTCGCGATCTCCGGGATCGTGCAGGCGTGGGTGCCACGCCGGCGAATCGAGCGGGCGCTGGGCGGCGAGGGATGGCGCCCTCTGGTCACGGCCACCGCGCTGGGAGCAGTCTCGTCCTCCTGCTCCTACGCCGCTGTCGCGATCGCCAGATCGCTGTTCGCGAAGGGCGCCTCGGCGGTCAACGCGCTGGCCTTTCAGTTCGCTTCGACCAACCTCGTGATCGAGCTGGGCCTCGTCATCTGGGTGCTGCTGGGCTGGCAGTTCACGCTCGCGGAGTTCATCGGCGGTCTCGTGCTGATCGCCGGCACAGCCCTGCTGCTGCGCCTGTTCGTCTCAAGGCGGATGGAGATCGAGGCGCGTGAACACGCGCGCGGGGCGCAGGCGGGCCATGAACACCACTCGGCCGGCGATCGCGTGCCGCTGCGCAGGAGACTCACCTCCGTAGAGGCCTGGTCGGACGTCGCCGAGAACTTCCGCAACGACTGGAGCATGGTCTACAGGGAGGTCATCATCGGCTTCTTCCTGGCCGGGTTCGTGGGCCTGTTGGGCAACGATTTCTTCAACAGCCTGTTCATCGTTCACGCCCCTGAACCGCTGCGGCTGCTTGAGAACGTGATCGCCGGCCCGCTGATCGCCATCCTCAGCTTCGTGTGCTCGGTCGGCAACGTGCCGCTCGCCGCGGTGCTGTGGTCCGGCGGCATCTCATTCGCCGGGGTTATCGCCTTCATCTTTGCCGATCTGCTCGTGCTGCCGATCGTCCTCATCTACCGCAAGTACTACGGCGCGCGATTTGCCACGCGGATCGTGGCACTGATGTTCGTGACGATCATGCTCAGCGCGCTCGTCGTGAACGGGCTGTTCGCCGCGGCGGGCCTGATCCCGCACGTGCGCCCCACGCGCGCGCAGATCTTCAACGGCGTGAAGGTGGACTACAGGCTCTTTCTGAACATCATCGCCCTGGTCGTGTTCGGCGCCCTGTTCGCCTTGACGATGCGCCCCGGCGGTGACCCGGTGGGTTCCGCGGCCGTCGGGGATGCGCGATGATCGGCGGGTGTCAGCCCGGCCGGCCTCGCCCGTGTTCTTCCTCGGCGCAATGTCGCCCTACTCGTGGTTTGCCGCCGAGCGGATCGAGGGCCTGCTGCCCGACGCGCAATGGCGCGGTGTGTTCGCGGGCGCGATCTTCAAGGCGAACGGGCGCGTGTCGTGGGGGCTCACCGAGAGCCGCGCCGACGGGATGGCGGACTGCGAGGCGAGGGCCGGGGCGCAGGGGCTCGGTGCGATTCGCTGGCCGGATCCCTGGCCCACCAGCGATCTGCTCATCGCGCGAGCGATGACCTTCGCCGAACGGAGCGGCGACGTCAGGGCTCTCGCGCTAGCAGCGATGCGCCTCGCCTTCCTCGATGGCGCCGATCTGGGAGAGGAGAGCGCCGTGCTCGAGGCCGGCAGACGGGCGGGCCTCGACGGCGAGCGCCTGAGGGGGGCGCTCTCAGACGCCGAAATCAAGGACGCCCTGCGCCGTGCGACCGACGACGCGCTGGCGCTGGGCGTCTTCGGGGTTCCGACGGTCATCATCGGCGAGGAGCTCTTCTGGGGCGATGACCGTCTCGATGAGGCCGCGGGCGCATATCGCTCACGCTCGGGCGGGTGAGCGCAGCCGGGCCGAGCGCCGGCGCAGCTCGCCTCAGAGGTCGATCTCGAGCTGGCGCGGCGAGGGCCTCAGGGGCGCGTTCGTCTCTCGCGGCCTTCCCCGCTTGGCCCAGTGGCCGATCACCTCGCGGCTGCGCGCGCTGTAGTAGTTGACACGCCGATCGGTGGGTTGCAGCGCGAGGCCACCGGGAGAGGGACCCGTGACGAGCGCGTAGAAGCGCCGGCCGTTGCGGTCGATCTCGACGATGTCTCCCGTTTGGATGCCCTCGAGGCGCATGCGGACGCCAACTCCAGCACGATTTCAGCGCAGGCGGCCTGCTCGAGTCATTTTCGGCTTGCCAGAGCCGTTCGCCATCACCCTGAGGCCCGATTTGTGAGAGAATTCTTATTAAAGCCACGGATCAAGACCGAGTGCCGGCTCAGAGGCGTGCTGCGTTCGATCAACGAGAGCTGGGGCGGCGCGCCCCACATATTTGCCCTGGTCGATCCGGACAACCGAGCCAGCCGCAACCTCTTCGAGAGGAACGGATTCCGGATGATCATCCCAACCAACGGGAACGGCCACCAAGCCGATTCACTGTTCCGTCGCATCGGGGGTCAGATCCCCCGGTAGAGCCGATCCTTCGGCGGGTTAGCATGGCGCTAGTGATCTCGAGTGAGACTGGGGCGGCTGCCGGCGGACGTGCCGCGCTGACGGGCTTCGCACGGCAATGAGATACCTGATCGACGGCATGAACGTGATCGGCACGCGCCCGGACGCGTGGTGGAAGGACCGCCATGCGGCGATGGTCCGTCTCGTCCACCAGCTCGAGAGCTGGGTTGCCGTGACCGGCGAAGATGTCACGGTCGTGTTCGAGCAGCCACCCTCTCCGCCGATCTCCTCGACCGTGATCGAGGTGGCCCACGCGCCGCGGCCGCGCCGCGACTCGGCTGATGATGAGATCGTTCGCCGCTTGGCGGCCGACACCGAGCCCGGCGCCATCCGCGTGGTCACCTCCGACGGCTGGCTCGCCGATCGGGTGCACGCCGCCGGCGCCACCGTGCAGCCGGCGAACGCCTTCCGGACGCAACTCGAAGAGGACTGATGGCACCCGTCACGCGATACGCTCGCAGCGGCGAGGCGAGCATCGCCTACCAGGTCGTCGGCGAGGGCGGGCTCGACCTGTTGTTCGTGACCGGTTGGATCACCCAGATCGAGCATCTGTGGGAGGCTCCGGCCAACCGCCGCTTCCTCGAGCGCCTTGCGTCCTTCGGGCGGCTGATCCTGTTCGACAGCCGCGGCACGGGTCTGTCCGAGCGGGTACTCGACACCTACACGGTCGAGCAGGAGGCGCAGGACGCCCTGGCGGTGCTGGACGCCGCCGGCAGCGAACGCGCCGCGGTCGTCACCTATGCCCAGGGTGGGCTCGTGGGAGCGCTTCTCGCTGCGGACCATCCCGAGCGGATCGGAGCGCTCATCATGTATGCCTCGGTGGCGCGCACCTCGTGGGCTCCCGACTACGACTGGGCCATGACCACAGAGGAGCGGGAGGAGCTCAGCGAGCGAAACGTCGCGACATGGGGCGAGGAGAACGGTGAGGCGATGTCGGCGTGGGCGCCATCGATGGCCGATGATCCCGCCCTGGTTGCGTGGTTCGCCCGCCTGCAGCGGCTGGCCGCCAGCCCGGGCGAGGCGCGGATCATCTCGAGGGCCATGGTCGACATCGACGTGCGCGACGCGCTGCCGCGAATCCGCGTGCCCACGCTGATCATGCACCGGCCGAAGGAGCTCGTGTGGGACGTTCGCCACTCGCTCTATCTGGCCGAGCACATCCCGGGCGCGCGCTACGTCGCGCTCGAGGGGATCGACTCCTTTCCGTTCGTCGGCGACGGCGAGGCGATCCTCGAAGAGATCGAGGAGTTCCTCACGGGCGGGCGAGGTGGAGGCGAGCTTGAACGTGCGCTGCTGACGGTCATGTTCACCGACATCGTCGCCGCGACCGCGCGCGCGGCCGAGCTGGGCGACGGGCGCTGGCGCGACCTGCTCGCCCGCCACGAAGAGGAGGTGCGAAAGGATCTCGCCCGCTACGAGGGCCGCGAGGTCAAGACGTTCGGAGACGGGTTTCTGGCGACCTTCGCCGGGCCGCCATCGCGAGCGCTGCGCTGTGCGCTTGCCATCAACGGCACGGCACGGCGGCTGGGAGTCGAGTTGCGCATCGGCGTTCACACCGGCGAGTGCGAGCTGATCGGCGAGGACGTGGGCGGCATGGCGGTTCACATCGCATCTCGGGTAAACAGCCTCGCCGGGCCGGGCGAGGTGCTCGTGTCGGGCACGGTGCGCGGGACGGTCGTTGGCGGTCCGTTCGCCTTCGAGGACCGCGGCTTTCACGAGCTGAAGGGCGTTCCCGGGCGCTGGCCGCTGTTCGCGCTCGGCGACTCGGAGGGATGAGCGGCCCGCTCGCTCGACGCGCGGCGAGCGGCGTCATCGCCCGGGCGCCGAGCCCCCGGGCAGGTCGGGCGTGAATATGCCCTCGAGCCACACGCGAGCGAGCGGGACGTGGGCCGGGTCGATGCCGTGGGCCACGTCTGACTCGTGGTAGGAGACCGCGATGGCGGCCCTCTCCAGGAGATCACGGGCGCGGCGTGCAAACTCGACATCGATGACCGGGTCTCGGCGCCCGTGGGCGATGAACGCGCGCAGCCCCGCGCGGGGCTCGAGGTCCGCGTGCCAGCCCTCGACGGATGGCACGAACCCGGAGAACGCGAGGATCCCCGCGGGAACCGGCCGGCCGGCGCCCAGGCCGAGCGAGTAGCTCATGACCGAGCCCATCGAGAAGCCGCCGAGCACGGTCGAGGCCGGGGCGATCCCGGTGCGCCGCCAGAGCTCATCGTGAAAGGCCGCCAGCTCGCCGTAGGCATCATCGAAGGTGCCGGGGTCGGGGAACCCGACGCGCGGCACCAGATACCAGTGATGCCCGGGCCAGCCCGCCACCGACAGGGGCGCGCGCGGGGTGACGACGTGCAGCCGCCGCTGAGGGTCAAGCACGTCCGCGAGTCCGAGCAGGTCGTGCTCGTCCGCGCCTCGGCCGTGGTGCAGGACGAGCAGGCCCTGCGCATCCTGCGAGGCGGGGCGCTCGCGAAACGCGAGCGGGCTCATCGGCGCCGGATCCCACCCGCCGGCCGCCCTCGGCGGAGCGAGGAGCTGGCGCCGGCCGCGGCTGGATCGGCGGGGGCGCTTGGCATCGCAGGAGCGAGCCTACCCACAGTGCCCTGCGCCCGCGGGCCAGTAGCTACCCTGCGGCCAGCGCGGAAACCCGCCCACTGCAAGAACTCGATCGGAGGCAATGACATGACGAAGGCCCTCTACACCGCCGAAGCACACGTGACGGGCGGCCGCGCCGACGGCCACGGCCGCAGCTCGGACGGCATGCTCGAGGTCGACCTGCGCCTGCCGAGGGAGATGGGCGGCGAGGGCGAGGGCACGAACCCGGAGGAGCTTTTCGCGGTCGGGTATGCCGCCTGCTTCGAGGGCGCGCTGGGGACGGTGGCTCGGCGCGCAAAAGAGGAGACCGGTGATGTCGCGATCGACTCCAAGGTGACGCTCGTGACGACCGAGGAGCGGGGCTTCACGGTCGCCGTCGAGCTCGCCGTCAGCCTTCCCGAGATCACCGACCCGGCCAAGGCTGTGGAGCTCGTTCGAGCCGCCCATCAGGTATGCCCGTACTCCAACGCCACGCGCGGCAACATCGACGTGGCGCTCAGCGCGAACGGCCAGGACGTCGACTGATCGCAGCGCGCAGGCGCCGGCCGGCCGTCGACTCGCCGATCCGATCAGGCCGATCGGATGAGGCTTGAGCCATCCAGCTGCTCGAGCGAGGTGTAGCCGCTGAGGGCGAGCGTCAGATCGAGCTCGGCAAGCAGGCATCGGAGCACCTGCTCGACGCCCTCCTGACCGCCGGCGGCGAGGCCCCACACATAGGGGCGCCCTAGACAGACCGCGTCCGCACCGAGTGCCAGGGCCTTGAGGACATCCGCTCCCGTGCGAATGCCGCTGTCGAAGAGAACGGGCAGCTCGCCGCCGGCTGCCGCGCGGACCCCGGGAAGGGCCTCCAGAGCGCCGATCGCCCCATCGACCTGTCGACCGCCGTGGTTGGAGACGATCAGCCCGTCCACCCCCTCCTCCACCGCCCGGCGCGCGTCCTGCTCATGCACGATGCCCTTGAGCACGATCGGAAGCCTCGTCTGCTCGCGCAGCCACCTGAGGTCAGACCAGGTGACGCTGGGGTTGGCGAACTGGTAGGCCCAGTGGCCGATGGCCGGCCCCGGATCCTGCTCGGGTGTCCGCTCGAGCGCGGCCCGGAAGACGGGGTCGCTGAAGTAGTTGGCGACGCCCTCGCCTTTGAGGAAGGGCAGGTAGGCATGCCCGAGGTCGCGCGGGCGCCAGCCGAGCAGCCAGGTGTCGAGCGTGACGACGATCGCGCCGTAGCCGGCCTGCTCTGCACGGTGCACGAAGCTCTCCGCAAGGTCGCGGTCCTTGGGCCAGTAGAGCTGATACCAGCGGCTCGCCTCCCCCATCGCCTCGGCCACCTGCTCGATCGTGTGCGAGGCGGCGGTGCTCAGGATGTAGGGAACACCCTGGGAGGCCGCCGCCCGGCTCGACGCCAGCTCGGCCTCGGGATGGACGATCGACTGGACGCCGACGGGAGCGAGCATCACGGGAGCCGGCATCGGTGTGCCCAGCAGCGAGCAGCTGAGGTCGCGCACAGAGACATCGCGCAACATCCTCGGAACGATCTGCCAGCGCTCGAAGGCCTGCAGATTGGCCCGCATCGTTCGCTCGGCGCCCGCTCCGCCCGCCACGTAGCCGAAGGCCTCAGCGCTCAGGACCTCCCGGGCACGCCCCTCAAGAGCAGCGGAGGCGACGGGAAGCTTCGGCATCTCATTGCCGAGGCCGCGCGCGTAGATCTCGTTCTGGAAGTCGGCAAAGGCCGGCGCTTTCAGATCGGGGGCACCGTCGGCCATCGGCAGACCCTACCGTCAGCTCGACGTGGCGGGCGGGCCGCCCGAGGGCTCATAACGGCGCATTTTGCGAGGGCTTTCGATGAAACATCATGGTCTTTGCGCGCTATTGTTCATGCCAGCAGCAGGCGAACCCCCACGCCGCTGCCGCCCGCGGGGTATGGAGGCCACGCACAGGGGATTGCGTTAGGAAGCCCGGACGAGTCCGGGCTTCGGGCGTTCCTTGGAGCTGAGGCGCAGCACCGCATCCCTTCGCCCGCCTCCACGCGCGAGACGGGCCGCTACGCCCGAAGCCCGGACATGTCCGGGCTTCTCCTCCTGAGCTTCCTATCTTTCGGGCGGCAGCGAGTGCGAGAGGAGGGGTACCCGACCGAACCGCTGCAGGGCGCATGCTAGGGGCGACCGCGAGCGCGGATTGTTACCGCGCTGAGACCGATGTGTTACCAGCATGGGAAAGCTGGTCGCGGCTGCGTATGCGAACATGTGTTCGTATGATGGGACTGGGCCCCTGGCGGCCGATTCGCGACCTCGAACGCGCCATCGAGCGCGGTGACCTGGGAATGTCCGTCGCGCTCGCCAGGGACGCCGAGCGTGAGTATGGACGGCCGATACAGCTCGACCTGGCCCTCAGGCTCGTGTCGCTGGCGGGGGCCGAGCGGGGTACCTATGACGCGTGGGCCTGCCGCTGGCTGGCGCGCTGGCTGAGCGAGTCTCGCGCGCCGACGATAGACGCGGCGGCTGAGCTGGCCGGCTGCCTGGCCGAGCTCCCGGCTGAGCCGCAGCTGCTCGAGGCGATCCTCGCAATGATCCGGTCGTGAGCGAAGAGCCTCCCTGCCTTGCGGCGCTGCGCTGGGCCTGGGCTCTGAGATTTGCGCGTCCCCGGCAGGAGGAGCTTAGGAACCGGGGGCGCGCCCACTCATTCCTTGCTGGATAGCCAGCTTAACAAGGTTCCCGCCCGGCGTCTACGACATCGTTGCGTCAGTTACGTTGTTTATCGCTATTTGCGGGATTTTCCGCGAACAGGACCCATCCAGAACGGGCACAGCCCCCAAGGGGGCTTGGAGGCTGTGCGGACTACGAACCAACGGGCGAATCCGGCGAAAGGGCCTGAACGCCGGAACCGCGCGACGAGGCCGGATATGAGGGCCAAGCCTAATACCGGCCTACCCGGCCATCGGGGCGCTAAACCGTCGGTGTGCCTGATCGCCAGCCTATGCTCTGATGTTCCGCGTCGACGACCGCCCAGCTGAGACGCTCCACCAGTTGCGTGGCGGAGTGCTCGTCCTTGAGGTGATCGGGGCAGACGAACTCGTCAAGCAGCACGGGACCTTTTGGACGCTCACTCTTCTCCGTGGTCACGATGATTCTCGCCATTTCTCCTTGCCTCCATTCCGGGCATAGCTACCCGCAGGTGTCCGTACCCTGGTTGACGGCTGCTAAACGGTCGCCGGACACATGGGTCCACCCCCAAATGAGGTGGCCAACCAGCGATCTGCGTATTCCCAGAACCTGATCG
>CAVXRF010000007.1:0-856655 GCA_963764185.1 uncultured Solirubrobacteraceae bacterium
CCGCGGTCCACTTGTTGTCGTGGTGGGTGAGATGCCACTTGCCATACCAGCGCGTGTGGTAGCCGTGCTCGCGAAGCATCGTCCCCCACGTCGGGAAACCCGGGTCGAGGGTGCTGCCGCCGGTGATCATGCAGCCGGTCTGGTGTGTGTACAGGCCGGTCAGCAGGGCCGAGCGCGCCGGCGTGCAGTCGTTCGAGGCCGTGTAGTGGCGGGTGAAGGAGACGGCTCCCTCGCGCAGGCGCTGGAGGTTTCCTGGCAGCGCAAGGCCGGCCGGAGCGGTCGAGAACCACTGCGGGAAGCGCAGCTGGTCGACGACGATAACGAGGATGTTGGGGCGGGCTGCGGGCGCGCCCTGCGAGGGGCGCGCCACCGGGCGAGTGGGGGCCAGGGCGGGCTGGGGCGGCGTGCCGTCGCCGGTGTCCGCCACGGCGCGGATCGCAAGACCGCCGGCGAGGATGCCCCCGGCGGCGAGCCCGCCCTTCAGGAACGTGCGCCGATCCACTCTCCTATGCTGTTTCGGGTCGATGCTCTCCATGCGCGCTCTTATCCTAGGGCCGGCGGTGGCTGTGGGTATGGGGTTCGCGGCCGCGGGGGCGGAGGCTCGAGGGTCCGGCCCCGCCTGCACGCCGGCGAGTTCGGGCAACTCGGCGCTCCAGGATGGCCTGGTCACCGTCTCCCCGCTGGCCGGCAGCCGGGATGCCTCACCGCAGACCCAAATCAGCTTTCTCGGCGTACCGGCCGGCGATCTGCATGCCGTCAGCGTGGCCGGCTCGAAAACGGGCCTACACCGGGGAAGGCTCGACGCCTACTCGCAGGGCGACGGCGCCAGCTTCCTGCCATCGCGACCGTTCGCCGAAGGCGAGCGGGTCACGGTGCACGCGCAACTGCACAGCGGCAGCTCGGTGCGAATGCTCGTCGATGAGTTCTCAGTCGCCCACGAGGACGCGATCAGCACGACGCCCGAGGCGATCCACCCCGGCACGCCGGCAGAGGTTCAGGGCTTTCGCTCGCGCCCGGACCTGCGCCCGGCGCTCGTCACGGTCAGCGCGCAATCGCCCGCGGTCGCGCCCGGGGACGAGTTCGTCGCGCCCTACGCCGGCCCGGGTCAGGCGGGGCCGATGATCCTCGATCAGAGCGGGGCGCTCGTGTGGTTCAAGCCGCTCCCGCGGAACACATCAGCGACCAACTTCCGCGTTCAGGAATACGAGGGCAATCCGGTGCTCACGTGGTGGCAGGGGGACATCTCGGTTCACGGGTTCGGGCTGGGCGAGGATGAGATAGCAGACGACACCTACACCGACATCGCCCACGTGAAGGCCGGCAACGGGCTGCACGCCGACCTGCACGAGTTCCAGCTGACGGCCCAGGGAACTGCGCTCATCACGGCCTACGAGCCCATCCTGTGCGACCTCTCCTCCGTGGGAGGACCGTCCTACGGCGGCGTGACCGACGGCGTCCTTCAGGAGATCGACGTGAGGACGGGCCTTGTGATGTACGAATGGACGAGCCTCGATCACGTGGGCCTGAACGAATCGTATGAATCGGCGAGCCGCTCGACGACGGCCTCGCCGTTCGACTTCTTCCACATCAACTCGATCAACGTCGATCAGGACTCGAGCCTTCTGATCTCCGCCCGCAACACCTGGGCCGCATACGACGTCAACGCCGAGACAGGTCAGATCGCGTGGCGTCTGGGGGGCAGGCACTCGAGCTTCACGATGGGTCCAGGGTCGCGGACCGCCTGGCAGCACGACCCGCGCGAGCTCGCCAATGGATCCTTCAGCATCTTCGACAACGGCGCATCGCCACGAGTGCACGGCCAATCGCGCGGGATCGTCCTCGGCCTGGACACGCAGCAGAAGACGGCCACGCTCATCAGCCAGATCACCCACCCGCCGCCGCTGCTGGCCGACAGCCAGGGCAACCTGCAGGCGCTCGCCAACGGTGACTGGTTCATCGGGTGGGGACAGGTGCCGGACTTCTCGGAGTTCAACGCCGGCGGTGAACTCCTGTTCGACGCACACCTGCCGCCCGGCACGCAGTCCTATCGAAGCTTCCGCTTCGCCTGGAGCGGGATCCCGGCTCACGCTCCGGCGTTTGCCGTCCAGCCCGCCGCCGGCGGGGCAGCGACCGTGTATGCCAGCTGGAACGGAGCCACGCTCGTGGCGGGCTGGAGGGTGTCGGCAGGGGCGACGCCGACCACCATGCAACCCGTCGCTCAGGCGGTGCGCAGCGGCTTTGAGACGGCCATCCCGCTGCCGGCGGGCACGGCCGGGCCGTACGTGACCGTGCAGGCACTGGATGCGTCCGGAGCGGTCATCGGCACGGCTCAGACGAGCAAGCTCGCGGCGGCTTTGTGACAGGATGGCGGCGATGACCCCATTGGTGCTCGTCGAGGAGCCCGCGCCGCACGTGCGCCGGCTCACGCTGAACCGGCCCGAGCAGCTCAACGCCATGACCTCGGAGCTGTGCGAGGCCCTGCATGAGGAGCTGCGCCTGATCGCGACGGACCGCTCCGCCCGCGCGGTCATCCTGACGGGCGCGGGGCGGGGCTTCTGCGCCGGTGTCGACCTGCACGGCTACGGGGCCGCGCCGGGCAACGACGGGAGCGACGAGCCCCGCGACCGTCTTGCCAACCAGCAGCACATGTCCACGCTCATCCTCGGGCTGCGTGCGCTGCCGCAGCCGGTCATCGCCGCCGTCAACGGGCCGGCGGCGGGCCTCGGCCTCGCGCTGGCGCTCGGGTGCGACATTCGCTACGCCGCGTCGCAGGCGGTGTTCCGTGCCGCCTTCATCAACATCGGCGTGTCGAACTGCGACATGGGCACGAGCTGGCTGCTGCCCCGCCTGATCGGCGCCTCGCGCGCGCACGAGCTGATGCTCACCGGGCGCAGGTTCGACGCCGATGAGGCGCTGCGGATCGGGCTGCTGGCCGATGTCCTCGACGAGGCGGAGCTGCTCGAGCGCTCGTTGATCGCCGCCGCGCAGATCGCCGCGCTGGCGCCGTGGGGTGTGCGCCTGACCAAGCAGGGCATGTGGACGGCGCTTGAGATTCCCTCCCTGCAGGCGGCCGTCGAGTACGAGGACCGACAGCAGATCATGGCCACGTTCAGCCGCGGCGTGCCCGAGGCGGTCGGCGCCTTTCTCGAGAAGCGCCCCGCCGAGTTCGCCGACTAGCGGATCGGTGCGGCAGGCAAGCCAGTGCCCGGGTGCCGAACTACGCGGTCCGCGCCAGTTGGCGGCGTCTGCGGTCTCTATTTGAGCTGGCAATGGCCGCGAGGGGGGTACCGGCCGGTGATCGTCCAAACGCGAGCTCGTGCGCGGGCTTGGGCCTGCCGATGAAGTAGCCCTGGGCGAGGTCGCAGCCGAGCTCGGTGAGCAGGTCGAGCGTCGCGTCGTCCTCGATGCCCTCGGCGACGACGCGCAGCCCGAGCGCGTGGCCGAGCTCGATCGTCGCGCGGACGAGCTGCAGGTCGCGGTCGCCTGTCGCCGCCGGCGAGGCGCGTGATGAAGCGTGCGGTCGAGCTTGAGCTCGCCCGACCGCGAGGCTGCTGAGGTAGGCGAGCGACGTGAAGCCGGCGCCGAAGTCGTCGATCGACACGACGACGCCGAGTCGCGCAGCTCCTCGATGACGCCCTGGACCGCTCGAAGTCGGCGATGATGCTCGTCTCGGTGATCTCGAGCACGAGCGCGCTCGGCGGGCAGGCCGTGATGCGTCGAGCAGGCGCGCGACGAGCGTCGGCGAAGCCGGCCTCGAGCAGGTTCGTCGGCGAGACGTTGACCGAGACGGCGATGCTCCGTGCCGGCGGCCCGCCACGCCGCGCACTGCGCGAGGGCCTGCGTCGAGCACCCAGCGCGTCAGCGGCCCATCAGCCCGGCCTCCTCGGCCAGCGGAAGGAACTTGCAGCGGCGGGATCAGGCCGAGCCGTCGGGTGCGGCCAGCGCACCAGCGCCTCGACGGCGAGGATCGCGCCCGCTGCGCAGGTCGAGCTGCGGCTGGTAGTGCAGGACGAGCTCGCCGGCTCGACCGCCGCGCGCAGCTCCTCGGCCAGCCGCAGCCGGTTGCCGCCTCGTCGAGAGTCCGTGCTCGTAGAGGGCGAACGGCTCGCCGCCGAGCTTGGCGCGGTACATCGCGACGTCCGCGCACCAGACAGGCCCGGCGGCGTCGCGCGGCGTCGGCGGGCGCCAGCGCGATGCCGATGCTCGCGCCGATGCTGCGCGCTGACCGCGTCGAGCGCGAACGGCTGCTCGAGGCTCGCGCGTCATGCGGTCGGCGACGTTCGTCGCGTAGTCGGCGTCGGCGTCCGACGAGCACGACGCGCGAACTCGTCGCCGCCGAGGCGCACGAGCGACGTCGCCGCGGCGTGAGCGACCGGTCGAGGCGCGTCGCCGAGCTGCGCAGGACCTCATCGCCGGCCGGATGGCCGAAGGAGTCGTTGATCTCCTTGAAGCGGTTGAGGTCGATGAACAGGAAGGCCAGGCGCCTGTCGCGCCTGCAGCGGTCGCCTCGCTCGGCGAAGAAGCCGTCGAGCACGTCGAACAGGTAGCGGCGGTTGCCGAGCCCGGTCAGGTGGTCGGTGACCGACTGGTGGTGGCGCTCCTGGGTCAGCGCTCGCAGGGCGCGCACCGAGGAGGCCAGCGCGCGCGCCGACCAGCACCAGCGTCGCCGTGGCCAGCCCGATCGCGACGCCGTTGACCGCGTTGCAGCGTGCCGACGAACAGGATCACGAGCCGCACTGCCGCGGCCAGGCCCGGCAGCAGGAAGCCTGTCGGCTTTCGGAACGCACGCGGATCGGACTGCACGCGCGGCAGCCACATCGCCGCTGGACATGAGACAGATCGCAGCCGGCCATGCGATTCCACCGAGCACGACGCCGACGCGCGAGTGACTGGCCGCGGACTGCAACAGGTTGAACGTGTCCCCGACCGACGTTCAGTGCGATTCCGCTCGCGATCACGCAACCAGGGCCGCCTGTCTCTCCCGGAGAGGACGGCGCGCCGCCGACGACGAGCAGAAGGAGCAGGAGATCGCCGACCGGATAGGCGAGGTTGACCGCGGTCGCCAGGGCGTATTTGCCGGTCGAACTGCGCGACCGCGTGGAACGCGGTCGCCGCACACACGACGCCGCAGCGCCGAGTCCCGCGACGATGCCGTCCAGCCAGTTCGGGGTCGCCAGGCGCCGGACCTCTCCCCGCAGATAGAGCACGATGGCGACGTACGCGAGCGGGTAGAAGCACAGTTGGAAGGCGTCGTAGAGTGCGGCTTCCGGCGGCGTCGCACCCCCGAGGGTTTCGATCGTTTCAGTGAGGTGCCCAAAGGCCCACGCCATCAGAGCCGCGCCGAGGATGATCGGCACCCACCGCGCCTCTCGCCGCACGAGCCCACTCGCGATACAGAGGGCGCCGCCGACGAGCTCGAATCCGCTGACGCCCCAGCCGTCGATCAGCGTCGAGTGACTACCGGAGATCAGCCACCCGAGGTAGGCCAGGAGAAGGATGCCCATGGCCGCGTAGGCGAGCCACAGCTTGGACGTGCGGTCGTAGCCGAGCCAGCGCGGGTTGCGGGAGCCCGTTTGCAGGGCACTGGACGAAGGAGCCGATCCCGACATTGCGGTCTTTGTCGGGAGTCGATGGCAATCGCTGCAACTCTTCCCGCCGTCATGGACGAGGAGATGAGCAAGCCTTCGCCGTTGATCGCCGATCAGCGCATCCGCGTTGATCGATGTCCCGACACACAAACATCAGCGGAAGGGGGGGATTCGAACCCCCGAGACGGGGTTCGCCCGTCTAACGGTTTTCAAGACCGCCGCATTCAACCGCTCTGCCACCCTTCCGTGCGCTCCATGGTGGCGATTGCTCAGTTGGCACGTGAGCGTTTCGCCGGTTCTGTTGCGAGTTCAAGAGTCCCATGGTACGTGCGGCGCGCGAGCGACCACACGACGCGGTGATGAGCCTCGCCCTTGGCGCAACGAGGCGGTTCTGATGGTGCAAATGCAACGTCGCTCTGATCATGATACATTCGCGGTTCGGGGAAGGCACGAATCCGACGCAAGGAGGGGAGCAGTGAGCAATCAGGCTTGGCAACGGATAAAGCGGGCCAAGGTCGCTTCGACCGTGGCGTCGACGATGTTCCTCGCGCGATGGGCGGTGGCCGCCTCGAGTGCGGCCGCGCAACCAACTGTGACGGAAATTCCGGCGGGCAGCGGAGCACACGGGTACCCGTATGACGCCGTCCCGCAAACGCCGACGGTTCCGGGAGCGCCGTTCATCAACCTGACCGAAGTGGGCTACGCCGAACGTGAGTTCACGATGTCCGGCGGCGCCAACGTCTACAAGCAGAGCGGTCTTTGGTCATCGAACGGCAAATGGGCCGTGTCGCCCTCGCAGACCAACGTCCCCTACACCACGCGCCTGCTCGTGCGCTACCCGACCAACCCGGCGAAGTTCAACGGCACCGTGGTGTTCGAGTGGCTGAACGACACCACCGGCGGCGATCAGGATCCGGTCTGGGCGCAGCTCTACAACGAGCTCATCAGCAAGGGCTACGCGTACGTCGGGGTGACCGCACAGAGGCCCGGCATGAAAGACCTCGCCAGCCTGGGATCCGACGCGCTACGGCAAGCTCGGCGACAGCAACGACGGCCAGTCCTATGAAATCTTCACGCAGGCCGCGAACGTCGATAAAGAGCCGACAGCGCGACCCTGCTGGGCGGGTTGACGCCGAAGGAGCTGATCGGGACGGGCGACTCGCAGTCCGCCTTCCGGATCGACACCTACGTCAACGCGATCCAGCCGACTCACGCATGCCTTCAACGGGTTCCTGGGCGTCGGCCGTGCTGTCACGGCGGCGCCGATCGGCGAAGGGCTGGTCGCAACATCGCCGTTCCCGGCGCTCATCCGCACCGACAACACGACGCCATTCATCCAGCTCAACACCCAGGGCGACATCGAAGAGCTCGATGCGGCCGCCGCGCGCCAGCCAGACAACAACTACCTGCGCACCTGGGAAGTCACCGGGCGCCTCGCACATCGACGCCCACGAGGCCGCAGTACGAGACCGAGACGATCGCTCGCGAGGAGCCGACAGTGCAAGTTCCCTCGTGTGCGCTCGGCACGCCGATAGAGGGCACGGGCACGGCGCTGGACGGTCATAACCAAACCGACAACATGCCGCTGTTCGAGGTCGAGGACGCCGCGTTGGCGGCTTTGCAGAACTGGGTCACGAAAGGCGTCCAACCTGCGCACGGCACCGCAGATCTCGACGATCCCGGTGCTGTTCGGCGCTTACTATCTCGTCAGCAAGAACAAGTACGGCGTCGGCGAAGGCGGCATCCGGATGCCGGAGGCACAGGTCCCGGCCGAGGATTACTCGGCGATCAACTTCGCAAACGTGAGCGAAGCCAGGCCTCAGCCCGTTGTCGCTGACTCACCGAGCTCGAGGAAGCGTTCGAACACGCTCGAGACCGGCGGCATCACCAACGAAGCGCTACGCGACCAGGGTCTCTGCCTGCTGTCCGGGTACTTCACCGAACTTCAGCCAGTCCACGCTGAAATCGCTGTATCCCACGACCGCAAGCTACGCTTCGAAGTTCAGTACTGCAGCGAACGCCGAGGTGGCCGCCGGGTTCATGACCCCGGAAGACGCCGCGGCCGCGATCGCAAACGCGGACGCCGGTATCGGCCCGCTGCAGCACCCGATCCTCACGATCCCGTGATCTGACGGACGGTCGCCGAAGACCCCAAGCTGCGCGCGGCCCCCCCTCTTCTGGCCGCGCGCAGCGCACCGCCTGCGCGCGGGTAAGCGCCACCCGGCAGCGTCGGCGTGGTCGCGTGGCAGGCTCTACACTGGCATCCCCATTCCTGGGAGAGGTGGCCGAGTGGCTGAAGGCACTCGCCTGCTAAGCGAGTATGGGGATCAAACTCCATCGCGGGTTCGAATCCCGCCCTCTCCGTCCGGATCAGTCGGTACCGACGCGCAGCACGAGCTTGCCCGTGTTCTCGCCCGAGAACAGCTTGAGCAGCGTGTCGTTGAAGACCTCCAGACCGCCCTCCGCGATGTGCTCGCGCGAGATCAGCCTGCCTTCGCGCATCCAGCCGGCGATCTCGGCGGCGGCCTGCCCATAGCGGGCGGCATAGTCGAACACGACCATGCCGGTCATCGAGGCGCGGGCGACGAGCAGCGACAGGTAGTTGGCCGGGCCGCGCACGCCCTCTGTGGAGTTGTACTGGGAGACCGCCCCGCAGATCACGATGCGAGCCCCGCGCGCCAGGCGCGTCAGCACGGCATCGAGGATCTCGCCGCCGACGTTGTCGAAGTAGAGGTCGACGCCGGTCTGGCGCAGCCTCGCGCAGGGCCACTCGCACATCCTCCGACTTGTAGTCGATGGCGGCGTCGAAGCCGAGATCCTCTACGAGCCAGCGGCACTTCTCCTCTCCGCCGGCGATGCCGATCACGCGGCAGCCCTTGATCTTGGCGATCTGGCCGGCGACGCTGCCCACGGCGCCCGCCGCGCCGGAGACGACGACCGTATCCCCCTCCTTCAGTTTGCCGGTGTCGAGCAGGCCGAAGTAGGCGGTCATGCCCGGCAGCCCGAGGGTGCCCAGGTAGCTCGGAAGCGGGGCCAGCGCCGGGTCGATCTTGATGGCGCCCCTGCCGTCGGAGACGGCGTACTCCTGGACCCCGAAGTCGCTGTAGACGTGGTCGCCCACGGCGAAGCCGGGGTGCTCTGAGGCGGTCACGCGGCCGACGACGCCCGCGCGCATGACGTCCCCGATTTCGACCGGATCGATGTATGAGCGCTCCGGCGTTCATCCATCCGCGCATGGCGGGGTCGAGCGAGATGAAGGAGGCCTCAACCACGAACTCCCCGTCGCCCGGCGCCGGGACGGGCTCCTCGGTGAAGGACCAGTCGGAGGCCTGCGGCAGGCCGGAGGGACGGGCGGCGAGGCGCACTTGGTGGTTGGTCGGGCTCATCGGCGGATCTCCAATCGTTTCGTGGTGTGCTCAGGCGGTGGTGCCCCCGTCGACGACGAGCTCCGAGCCGGTCACGTAGACGCTCTCGTCGCTTGCGAGGTAGACGACCGCGTGGGCGATCTCCTGCGGGGTGCCTATGCGCTGCATGGGGATCCCCCTGATCAGCCTGTCGATCAGCTCGGGAGTCTTTTCCCGCTGGCGGGCGTTCATGTCGGTGTCGATCTGGCCGGGGTGCAACGAGTTCACGCGCACGCCGGAGCTCGCGAGCTCCCTTGCGACCACCTTGGTCATGCCGCGGACCGCCCACTTGCTGGCGCCATAGGCGAGCAGATAGGGACTGCCCCCGAGGCCGGCCACGGAGGACATGTTGATTATCGAGCCCGCCCGCCGCTCGGTCATCGCCGGCGCCACCGTGCGCATGCCGAGAAACACGCCGACCACGTTGACGTCGATGACCCTGCGGAAGTCCTCCAGCGAGGTATCGGCCAGCGGCGCGGCGAGGAAGACGCCGGCATTGTTGAACAGGACGTCGATGCGCCCATGCGTCTCCATCGCCCAGGAGGCCACGGCTCGCCAGTCGGCCTCGCTCGTCACGTCGTGGGCGCGTGCGCTCGCACGGCCTCCGAGCTCCTGCGCGAGCTGCTCGGCGCCGGCTGCGTCGGCGTCTGTCAGCAGCAGGAGCGCGCCCTCCTGTGCCAGGCGCCGGGCCGCCGCGGCTCCGATTCCGCCGGCAGAACCGGTGATGAGCGCGACCTTTCCGTCCGCCCGTGGCGCGGACATCTACCCTACGGCTCCTCCGAGGCCGCGACGGCGAAGACGATGTGTCGGCGAGCCAGCGTGAGGTAGGGGTGCAACTCCACCGGCCCTCCCTCCAGTGGCGCCACCGTCACGTCGGTGAGGGTCAGGAACTCGCGCTCGGAGGCGTTCAGCACATCGGAGACCCGGCTTCGGTAACCGTCGCGGGCGAGCGTCAGCACTCCCTCGATCCGGTGTCGCTCGGTCTCGATCCTGATGCGCTCGCGGCGGTGGTCCATTCCCGGCGGATCATCGTTCAGGGGGTGCTCGTTCATGCACCCATTATCGGTCCTCGCCGCCGCGGGGGTCGGCGCGGTGCTCACGGCCGCCCGGAGTCAGCGTGTGACGGTGTAGGTGCGGGTCATGATCGTCCGCCTGCCGGTGGGTCCGGTGGCGAGGATCTTCACGCGCGCGCGCAGCGTCCTTGAGCGCCCGAGCTCCCGGCGCAGGCGCCGCAGCGTCGCGGCGGTCACGACCAGGCGAACATGGCCGCTCAGCGCGGGCGGCAGTGTTCGCGCAGCCGGGACGAGCTTCACGCTGCCACGCCGCCCGGCGGGAGAGAGCGTGGCGGTCACGAGGATCTGACAGCCCCGTGTGCAGCTGACGGTCAGGGCCAGCGCACGGCGCGCGAGCACCCCGGCGTGCCGGGGAAGGGTCACCTTCAGCACCGGCGCGACGTCGAGCGCGGGCGGCCACCCTCCCGGCGCCAGGCAGCCCGTGGCGCTGGGGGACACGGGGTTGAAGCGCTCGACCCGGTTGTTGTTCGTGTCGGCCACGTACACGTCGCCGTTGCAGTCCACCGCGATCGCGCTCGGCTGGGAGAACTGACCCAGTCCGGTGCCGCGCGTGCCCCACTTGGCGAGGAAGTGGCCGCTTGAGTCGAACACCTGCACGCGGTTGTTTTCGCGGTCGAGCACATACACCCGCCCCGCCGCGTCCACGGCCAGGCCGCGCGGTTCGCGAAAGTGCCCGTTGCCCGTTCCGCGCGAACCCCATTCGCCGAGCACGGCTTCCGCCCGGGCTGAGCTTGACGATGCGGTCGTTGTCCGTGTCGGCCACATACACGTTGCCGGCGCTGTCGAGCGCGACGGCGCCGGGATGGTTGAATTCCCCCTGCCCGTCGCCTGCGGCTCCGTCGCCTTCGCCGCGCGCCCCACTTCGCGATCAGCGACCCCGACGCGCTGTAGACGAGCACGCGGTCGTGGTTCTGATCGGCGACGTAGGTCGTGCCCGCGGGGCTGACCGCCACCGATCCGGCCCCGCTCAGCCCCGCGCCTCCGAGGTCGGCCGGCCCGCCGAGTTCTGAGAGGAACGTGCCGTCTCCCCACAGGTGCACGACGCGTGCGTTGCCGGGGTCGGCGACGTACACCGAGCCGCCCGGGTCCACGCCGATGCCGGCGGGTTCGCCGAAGATCGCGCTGTGGCCTCCGGCCACCGTCCAGGAGCCGGAATAGGTGTCGCTCCCAGGCGCGAAGGCCTCGATGCGGTTGTCGACCGTGTCTGAGACGAGCAGCCGGCCCGTCGGGTCGGTGGCGAGGCCGCGCGGTGCCGTCAGCTCCCCCGGACCGCGCGCCGAGGCGCCCAGGGTGCGCAGGTACTCTCCGCTTGAGTCGAACACCTCGATGCGCTCGTTGGCCGTATCGGCCACGTAGGTGTCGCCTTCGGGGTCGCTGGCAAGGCCGCGGGGGAAGGCGAGCTGACCGGGTTTCGACCCGTGCCCGCCCCATGCCTGCAGGAATCCCATCTGCGGGTTGAGCTTCACGATGCGGTGGTTGCTGTCGTCGGCCACATACACGTTCCCCGCGCCGTCCAGCGCGACGCCGTATGGGAACCCGAACTGCCCCGGCCCCTTGCCGTTTGAGCCGGCGGCGCCCTGGAAGTCGCCATTCGGGTCGAATTTCTCGATCCGGTGGTTGTCATCGTCTGTGACGATCACCTCGCCGCCGTTCGCGGCGACGCCGCGGGGGTAGGAGAACTGTCCGGGGCCGTCGCCGCAGGAGCCCCACTGCATCGCTTCGCCGCCTTCGAGGTTGAAGCGCTCGATGCGGTCGTTGCCGCTGTCCGCCACGTACACGTAGTTGCCGCTCACCGCGATGCCGCCGCCGGGGGGCTGGGTGGGGTTCTGCGAGGAGTAGAAGCGGAACTGTCCGAGTTCTGAGCCGGTGTGGCCCCACGCTGTGATGAAGTTGCCGTTGGAGTCGAACTTCTCGATCCGGTTGTGGCTCGAGTCGACCACGTACACGTTCCCCGCCGCATCGGTCGCCAGCCCGCCGATCGGCCCGAACTCGCCGTGACCGCCGCCGTAGGAGCCCCACTCCGTCTCGAAGGCGCCGAGGGCGGTGAACTTCTGCACGACGTAGCTCAGCTGGTCGGCGACGTAGATGTTGCCCTGCGAGTCCACCGCAACCGCCTCGGGGAAGCGCAGCACGCTCTCGGCGCGCTGCCCGATGATCTGGGCGCTTTCATACGGGCACGGGGCGCCGTCCGAGCCTGCGCAGGCTTCCCCCGACGAAGCCTCGGCGCCCGCGGCGGCCGAGGCCAGCGCGAGGATGAGGATCGCGGATGCCAGCAGGAGCCGGACGGGGCTGCGCCGGCAGGGAGGCCTCATAGGCGCATCAAACACCAACCGCCCGGAGGCGGAGCGGTATGCGCGGAAAAGTAACAGCGGCAGGCGCCGCCCTGCTCGAACCGCCGCCGCGGCCCTATTCGGTCAGGCCCATCGCCTCGAAGGCGTCTGCTCTCTCCTGGAAGAGCTCCCAGCGCAGGATGCGACCGTCGCGAAGGGTCACGACGACCGTGCTGCGCGTATCCACCTCTATTCCCTCGCGGCCGCGGAAGCGCGTGCGGTTCGGCACGAGCACGTGCTCACCGTGCTCGATGAACTCCTTCGGAGAGACCGTGACGCGCTCGAAGGTCTCGTGGATATTGGTCCAGAAGGCTCGCACGGCCTCGTAGCCGCGGTGGATTCCGGGGGTGAGCCCGCGCGAGCGCGACCAATCCACCTCGACCTCCGGGTCGCTGCTCAGAAGGGCCGCGTCCATGTCGCCGCGGTTGAGGGCGTCGATCGCCCGTCGCACGATCTCGACGTTCTGCTGGGACATCGCGCGCGCCCGGCGCGGCTTATCCGACGCGCTCGGGGGTGCGGGCCGACAGGCCCGTGCGTGTGATCGGCGTGGCGACGGGACCGCCGGGCGCGGCGGGGCGGTTGCGCTCCTCGCGCACGATGTAAAGGGGGCGGTGCTTGACCTCGTCGTAGATGCGCCCGACGTACTCGCCGATCACGCCCAGCGCGATCAGCTGGATGCCGCCGAGCAGCAGGATCGCGATCGTGATCGAGCCGAAGCCCGGCAGGTAGGAGTCGAAGATGCGCAGCACGATGACGACCGGAATCGCGATGAAGGCGACACCGGCCGACAGCAGTCCCGCGTAGGTCGCTAGCTGCAGGGGCAGATGCGAGAACGAGGTGATGGCGTCGAGCGAAAAGCGGAGCATCTTGCGCAGCGTGTACTTGGTCTCGCCTGCGTGGCGCGCCTCGCGCTCATAGGAGACGGCCGTCTGGGTGAAGCCCACCCAGACCGTCATGCCGCGCAGAAAGCGCGAGCGCTCGGTCATCGCCAGGAGCGCGTTGAGCGCGCGCCGGTCCAGCAGGCGGAAGTCGCCGGAGTTCGGCTCGAGGTCGACCTGGGCGAGCTTGTCGAAGAGCTTGTAGAACCAGGAGGCGGTGGCGAGCTTGAAGTTGGTCTCGCCTTCGCGCTGCTTGCGCACGGCGTAGACGACGTCGGAGCCGCGGCTCCACTGGGCGACCATCTCGCCGATCAGCTCGGGAGGGTCCTGAAGGTCCGCGTCGATCATCGCGACGACATCGCCGATCGCGTGCTCGAGGCCCGCCGTCAGCGCCGCCTGATGGCCGAAGTTGCGCGACAGGTGGACGACGCGCACGCGGGGGTCCTCGGCGGCGATGCGGTCGAGGAGCTCGGGCGTCGAGTCCGAGCTTCCGTCGTTGACGAGCACGAGCTCGAAGGTGTAGTCGGCGACGGCCGCGCAGGTGCGCTCGACGAATTCCTCGACGAGCTCCTCCTCGTCAAAGACGGGTGCGACAACGCTGAGCAGGGTGGGGGTGCGAAGTGATGTGTCCGACATGGTCATTGCCTAGCTGCGGGCGCCCCTGGTTTCGTGCGCCGCCAACACATGTTCGGCGTGCGCCCTAAGCCGCTCATGAATTTATCGTTCATCCTCTGTATGCATGCCTTCTGAGCGCACCGAGCATGAAAGGCCCTCACAGAGCCTAGCGGGGCCGGTGCGCCGGCTGGGCTGGCCGGTGGTCGTGCAGTTCCTCAAGTTCGGCGTCGTGGGTGTCTCGAACACGCTGCTCACCTTCGCCGTCTACACGCTGCTGTTGAAGGGCTTCGGGGTGTGGTACCTGGCGGCGTCGGCGATCGGGTTCGTGGTGGGCGCTGTCAACGGATTTCTATGGAACCGCCGCTGGACCTTCCGCGGGCATGTCGGCGACGCCCTGACGCCGGTGCGCTGGGGCGTCGTGCAGGGCTGCGGCCTGGGGCTCAACCTGGGGTTGCTGTACCTGCTCGTGCACGACGCGGGCCTCGACAAGCTGCTCGCCCAGGCCTGTGCGACGATCGTCGTGACGGTGCTCACGTTCTTCGCCAACCGCGCTTGGACCTTCCGCGTGCGCCCGGAAGTGGCGATCGCTGAGGGCGACGTTTGAAGCGCCGGGCCGGGGCCGGGGGCCCGCGCGCGCACGCCGCCCCGCAGGGGCTCCTCAGCGAAACACGCTGAGCAGCGACAGCCCGGCGGGGATGCGCCCGCCGCGCCCGATCATCGCGGCCTCGAGCGCGAGCGGGCGCTCGAGCAGCCAGTTGAGCGGCGCCGGCGGGACCCACAGGTCGAGGCTCGACTCGGTCGTCTTCGTGCTCAGCCGGTCGAGCGCGCGCAGCAGGATCGCGACGGGGAGCAGCAGCGAGTTGAAGTAGGTCGTGCGCGTCTGGCGCCATCCGGCCTGCTCGGCCACGCGCTGGAGCGAGCGGCGGGTGTAGCGGCGATGGTGGTGGTTGATCTCATCATGGCCGCTCCACAGCCACTCATACGCAGGGACCGTCACGAGCAGGGCGCCCCCCGGCGCGACCACGCGGCGCAGCTCGCGCAGCGCCTCGAGGTCCTCGTCCAGATGCTCGATCACGTCGAGGCTGACGGCCAGATCGAAGCTCGCGGGATCGAACGGCATCGCGAGCACCGACCCTTCGATCACATCGCCGACCAGCCGGTCGCGGGCGAGCGAGACGCTCGCCTCTGACAGCTCGACCCCCGTCACCGCCCCGAGCGGTGCCAGCTCGACCATGTTGCGCCCGCTGCCGCAGCCGGCGTCGAGGATGCGGGCGGGGCGGGGCAGCCCCAGATCGGCGATCGCCCGCGAGAGCACGGTTCGCCTTCCGCGATACCACCAGTGACGATCCTCGGCGCGATGCGTCTGCAGCTCGTATTCCCGGTCCATCCGGTTCGCATCCTTTCCTAATCCCCTCCTGCGCGCGGTGCGCCTGCCGGCGCTGAGCCCCGACCGCGCCCGCCCAGCTCGTCAGGAGCCGGGCGGCTCAAGGGCGCTGCGCAGGAAGCTCACGGTGCGCTCCCACGAGCTCTCGGCGAGGTCCCGGTCGTATGTCCCGAGACGGTTGTCGTCGTTGAAGAAGGCGTGCCCTGCGCCCTCGTAGTAGTGGAAGGTGGCATCGACGCCGGCGCTCTTCAGCTCTGACTCGAGCGCCTCCGCTTCCTCGAGCGCGATGAACGCATCGGCGGTGCCGAAGTGCCCGAGCACCGGGCCTTTTATGTCGGCGAAGTTGGGCTTGCCGTGGGGCATCACGTAGTAGTAGCTCACGGCCGCCGTGATCTGGGGGCACGCGGCGGCGGCCCACAGCGACAGCCCGCCGCCCAGGCAGAAGCCGAGCGCGCCGACGCCCGATCCCTCGACGCCCGCGTGCGAGGACAGGAAGCCGGCCGCTCCGCACATGTCCAGCTCGGCCTGCTCCATCGACATCGCCATCATCTTCTGTTCGGCCTCGCTCGGCTGCGAGGTGGGCTCGCCGCGGAAGAGGTTCGGCGCGAGCGCGAAGAACCCCTCGCCCGCCAGGCGGTCGCAGACGGATCGGATGTGCGAGTCAAGGCCCCACCACTCCTGCAGGACGATCACGGCCGGGCCGTGCTCGCCGGCGGGTACGGCCAGATAGCCGGGCGCGGTGCCGGCCCCTGTCGGGAACTCGATATCGGGCATGTTGGCTCCTTGGCTTTCGATGGGTCCCGGCGGCGCTCGCCGGCGCTGCGAGGATACCTTCTACTCAAACCAATCCCCGCGTCGGTAGCGCGATGCTCATACCCGCCGCAGAAAGGGCAACAACATGGACGCCGTAAACCATCAGTTCCGGCTGGCCGCTCGGCCCGTCGGCCTTCCCAAGCCGAGCGACTGGAGCTACACCGAGGAGCCGATCGCAGAGCCCGGAGACGGCGAGGTGCTCGTCAAGAACCTCTACGTCGGCCTCGAGCCGGCGATGCGCGGGTGGATGAACGAGGGGCGCTCCTACATCCCGCCCGTCGGCATCGGCGAGGTCATGCGAGCGTTCGCCGCGGGTCGCGTGATCGCATCGAACTTTCCCGGACTCGCCGTCGGCGACCACGTCAGCGGCCTGCTTGGCGTTCAGGAGTACGCGGTCGCGAACGGCAACGGCGTCTTCCCGGCGGACACCAACCTTGCCCCGCTGGAGGCCTACCTCGGCACGCTCGGCATGCCCGGCATGACCGCCTACTTCGGCCTGCTGGACATCGGCAAACCGGCCGAGGGCGAGACGGTGGTGGTGTCAGGCGCCGGTGGCGCCGTCGGCGGCGTCGTCGGGCAGATCGCGAAGCTCAAGGGCGCCCGGGTGATCGGCATCGCGGGCGGCAGCGAGAAGTGCGACTACGTGGCGAACCTCGGCTTCGATGCGACGATCGACTACAAGGGCGAAGACGTGTTGGAGGCCCTCGGCAAGCACGCCCCCGATGGCATCGACGTGTACTTCGACAACGTCGGCGGGGACATACTCGACGCCGCGCTCGCGCACCTCGCCCGCAACGCGCGCGTCGTGATCTGCGGGGCGATCTCCCAGTACAACGCGACGAGCGCGATAAAGGGCCCCTCCAACTACCTGTCGCTGCTGGTCAACCACGCCAGCATGACCGGCTTCGTGTTCTCCGACTACCTCGACCGCGTTCCCGAGGCGGCCCAGGCGCTCGGCGGATGGGTCGCCGCCGGCGAGCTCAGCTCGCGCGAGGACGTCGCCGAGGGCCTCGAGAACTTCCCGGCGACGCTGCTGCGGTTGTTCTCCGGTGAGAACACGGGCAAGCTGGTGCTGAGGGTGGCCGCCGATTGAGCCGCGCCTGCGGCGCATCGGTGGCGGCGCTGTGCCTGGCTCTCGCGATCTGGAGCTCGCCCGCGCGGGCGAGCAGTGGTGCTCTGGCGCCCACTGCGACGGCGTATGTCGACGGGATCTCAGACCAGGACCTGCCGGCGTGGGACGGCGGCTTCTCCGGGAGCTATTTTGCACAGCTGTTCTCCGCGGTGTGGGTCGCCCACGGGCACATCAGGCTCGCCCGCTACGCGGCGCAGTGGGATCTCATGCGAGAACACGGCGGCGGAGCAAACGCCCGCGGCGACTACGCGGAAAAATTCGAAGCATGGCTGAGCGACGTCGGCAGGCTGGGCCTCGTCTCGGATCTCGCGCTGACGAGCTACGACGGCAGCTACCCGGCGACGGTGGCCGAATACGAAGCGAGCCTCCGCCTGATTCTCGATCGGGCCAGGGCCCTGGGTCACCCCGTGCGCTACGTGGAGGCGTGGAACGAGCCCAACAACCAGGGAGCGCAGACGGCCGCTCGCGCCGCCCGGCTGACGAACTCCGCCGCCGCGCTCTGCGAACAGGGCTACGACTGCACGGTGGTCGCCGGGGATCTCGAAGACTCTCCGAACGCGGCCGGCTATGAGCGCGAATACGAGCGGGCGCTCGACTTCAGACCCGCGATCTGGGGCGTTCACCCCTACTACTCGGTCGAGCTGCAGAGCCGGGCGCCGCTCGACAGCCTCATCGAGCACCTCCCCGGCGGCGGCGCCGGCGAGCGGATCTGGTTCACGGAGATCGCGGCGCGCAGGTGCACCGACTATGGCGGTCGGCTCATTGACGGCGGCGTCGCCGGACAGGCTGAGCAAGCCCGCTGGCTGGTGGACACCCTGATGCCTGACAGCAGGCCCGAACACGTCTTCTACTTCGGCTTCCTGGCGGGCGAACGCCGGCAGCCCTCGTGCCTCGCAGAACGCGAGGACGACGCGCTGTATGAACCGAGCAGCGACGCTTCGGCCCCCGACGTTCCGCGCCCGGCGGCGAGCTATATGTGGGGAGGAGGGCCCGGCGCGCTGTCGGGCGCCTGCGGGGAACCGCTCGCCTTCGGCGGCGCTCGGAACGATGAGGCACCCGCGGTCGCGTGGCCGGGGCCGGCCGGGGTGGGTGGCTGGAGCCTGCCCGTGCTGATCAACGGGTGCACGACGCTCACGGGCAGCTCGACCTCGACGTTCATACCCTGATGCGCGCGCTCGTGCAGAGGGTGAGCCGAGCCGCCGTCAGCGTGGACGCCCGAGTGCTGGCCGCGATCGGGCCGGGACTGCTCGTGCTGCTCGGCATCTCGCGCGAGGACGACGCGGCGACGGCCGAGCGGCTGGCCGACAAGGTCTGCGCGCTGCGCGTCTTCGAGGACGCCCAGGGGAGGATGAACGAGGCGCTCGGCGAGCGGGAGATCCTGTGCGTGAGTCAGTTCACCCTGTACGGCGACACCCGCCGCGGAAACCGCCCCAGCTTCGTGGCGGCCGCCCCGTCCGAGCAGGCCGAGCCGCTGTATGAGCGCTTCTGCGAGCGAGCCGGGGCGCGGCGCGGGGTGTTCGGCGCCCACATGGCCGTCGAGCTCGTCAACGACGGACCGGTGACGCTGCTGCTGGAGGCGGTTGCGCGGGGGGCTGCTCGAGAATCATCGTCCGGCTGATCTCGAGCGTGTGGGGGATGTGAAGGAGCTCGCCTGAGGCGAGCGGCCGCCAGCGGGGGTCGTCGTCCAGGGGCTCTGAGGCGAGCAGCACGAGCGGACGGTCGGCCCCGGCGTCGCAATGGACGCATGAGCCAAGGCTGCTCGATTTCTCAAGCGGCTCGCCGGGCGCTCGCTCGAGCAGGTACAGGGTGTCCTTGTCCGGATAGCGAAGCGCCCACAGCCCGTCGGCGGTCGTGAGCACGAAGTTGATCGACACCAGCGGCAGGTTGTGAGCGATCCAGCCGCAGGCCGCCCGTATTCCGGCGCCGACGTCCCCTGCGGCCGCGGCGATCTCACGCGTGATCAGCGCGAAGTAGCGCTCGGAGTCGGTGTCGCCTTTGACGAGCCGCATCTCATCGCCGAGGTGGGCCTCGAGTGCGGGCAGGTCGCCGACCACCCCGTTGTGGGCGAACAGGCGCCCGTCCTGCTCGAACGGGTGCGTATTGAGCGCAGTGAGCGCGCCGGTGGTCGCGTAGCGGACGTGCGCGAGGAAGGTGCTCGATGAGACCTCGCGCGCCTCGCGGGCGAAGCGCGCATCGCCGTAGGCCGCGATCGGCTGCTTTGAGATGTGGGGCCTTCGCTGTGAGTCGAACCAGCCGAGACCCGTGCCGTCCGGGTCACGGTGGCTCTGCGTGGCGATGCTGTCGGGCGCGTCGAGCAGCCAGAACGTCGCCCGCGTGGGCTCTGAGCCGGCGCTCATGGCGAACAGGCGGCACATGCTCAGAGCGCCGCGACGGCCGCCGGCACGCCTTCGCGGGCGGTCGGATAGCCGGGCTTCCAGCCCAGCTCGCTCTTGATCTTCGCGTTGGAGGAGCGCGCCGAGCGCACGACGGCGTCGACGGCGTTGGTGCCGGCGACGAGCCGCGCGAGCGCGACCGGGATGCGCCGCGGCGCTCCCACGCCGAGCGCCCCGGCGGTGAGCGACATGAAGTCGTAGTAGGAGATCGGCTCATCATCGACCACGTGGTAGGTCGAGCCGGCGGGCGCCACCTCGGCGGCGAGGCGCAGCGCGCTCGCGACGTCATCCACGTGCACGACGTCCCACATGTTCTCGCCGCGGCCGATCACGGCGAGACGGCCGGGCTGGCGCAGGCGCGCGACGAGCTCGTGCGCGTACCAGCCGCCCGGCCCGTACACGTGCGAGGGCCGCACCACCACGGAGGGCAGCCCGGACTCATGGACCATTCGCTCGCCCTCCTGCTTGGAGCGCCCATAGGGCGTCTCCACGGGCAGCGGCGTCTCCTCGGTCAACACCGCGCCGTGCGCATCGCCGGTCACGACCGTCGAGGCGAACACGACGCGCGGACCATCGCCGGAACCTTCCGGCCCGGCCAGCGCCCGGCAGGCCTCGAGCAGCCGCGCGGTGCCCACGATGTTGACGGTCGCGACCTTGCCCTCGTTGCGCTGGGAGGCGATCTCGGCCGCCAGGTGCACCACGCATTCGGGCCGCTCGGCGGCGACCGCCGCCGGCAGGCTGTCGGGGTCGGTGAGGTCGCCGAGCACGGCGCGAGTGCCCGGCGGCTCAGATCCCGGGCGGCGTACGAGTGCGCTGAGCTCGTGGCCGTGCTCGCTCAGCTGCGCGCATAGAGCCTGGCCGATGAAGCCGCTCGCGCCGGTGACGAATATGCGCATGGGCGCCGATCATAGTCCGGTATCGTTCGCGCAAAGGGAGAGGGAGCGTGTCCGACATGTACGACTACGTGATAGTGGGGGCAGGATCGGCGGGCTGCGTGCTCGCCAGCCGTCTGAGTGAGGATCCGAGCGTGCAGGTGCTGCTGCTCGAGGCGGGGCCGCCGGACACCAAGGAGAACATCCACGTTCCCCTCGGCTATCTGCAGCTTGCGACCACGGACATCGACTGGGACTACCACTCAAAGCCCGAGGAGCGCTGCGATGGGCGGCGCATGCAGCTGCCCCGCGGCAAGGTTCTGGGCGGGTCCTCGTCGATCAACGCGATGGTCTACATCCGCGGCAACCGGCGCGACTACGATGAGTGGGGCGTCGCCGGCTGGTCCTACGCGGACCTCTTGCCGTACTTCCTGAAGGCCGAGGACAACGAGCGCGGCGCCTCGCAGTTCCACGGCGTGGGCGGGCCGCTCCCGGTCTCAGAACAGCGCTCGGGCAACCTCATCTCGCGCGCCTTCGTGGACGCCGGCGAGCAGGCCGGTCTCGCGCGCAACGAGGACTTCAACGGCGAGGAGCAGGACGGCGTGGGCATGTATCAGCTGACCCAGCGCGGCGGCATGCGCGCGAGCACCGCGGTCGCCTATCTGCACCCCGCGATGCAGCGCGAGAACCTCACCGTCATGCCCTACATGCACGTCCAGCGGTTGCTGTTCGAGGGCACGCGGGCGGTCGGCGTCGAGGCCAGCCGGCTCGGCGAGGTGCAGGAGCTCCGGGCCGAGCGTGAGGTGATCCTGTGCGGCGGTTCCTTCAACTCGCCCCAGCTTCTGATGCTGTCGGGGATCGGCCCGGCCGAGCACCTCGAGATGCGCGAAGTGGAGGTGCTGCTCGATGCGCCGTCGGTCGGCGAGAACCTGTCAGACCACGCCGCCACCCAGCTCGTGTGGACGACGCCCGAGCCGCAGAGCCTGCTGCTGGCGCTCGAGCCGGCCGCGCTCGAGGAGTACGAAGCCACGCAGACCGGTCCATTCGCCTCCAACCTGGCCGAGGCTGGCGGGTTCGCCCGGGTCTCCGCCGGTGCGCCGGCGCCCGACGTCCAGTTCCATCTCGCACCGGTGCAGATCGTCGACGAGGGGATGAGCGATCCCGAGGCCCACGGCGTGTGGGTGTCGCCATGCCTGCTGACCCCGCACAGCAGGGGCTCGGTACGGCTCGCCTCGAAAGACCCCTCCGCCAAGCCGATCGTGCACAACGCGTTCTACATGGCGGGCGACGACATGGAGCGCATGATCGCGGCCCTGCGGCTGACACTCGAGATATGTGCGCAGCCGGCCTTGAGGCCGTATTGCGCCGAGCCCTTCACGACTCCCGGCGGCGACTCCGACGAGGCCCTTCGCGCGCACGCCGCGCGCACCACGTTCCCGATCTACCACCCGGTCGGCACCTGCCGCATGGGCGAGGACGCGGATGCCGTCGTCGACGAGCAGCTGCGCGTCAACGGCGTCGAGCGGCTGCGCGTCGTGGACGCCTCGGTGATGCCCGTGGTGCCGCGCGGCAACACGAACGCGCCCACGATCGCGCTGGCAGAGCGCGCCGCGGATCTGATCCTCCACGGCCGGGCGCTCGCCCGGCCCGAGGCCCTCGCGGCCGCCGATGGCGCCGCGGCGCAGCCGGCCGCCGCATAGCCCCGCCCGGCCACTCCCCGACAGCGTCCAGCGCCCCCGGGCCCTAGCTGCGGTCGCGCAGCTGCTGCTCCGCGAGCGTGCGCTCGGCCGTCGGCAGAGCCTCAAGGCGCGCATCGGGGATCGGCTCGCCGCTTTCGGTGGAGAGCCCGTAGATGCCCGCCTGCAGTCGCGCCTCGGCGCGCTCGAGCGCTGCCAGCTGGTCGGCGAGATCCTCGGCCAGACCGGCGTCGAACTCGCTCTGGTAGAGATCCTCGGAGCCGCGATCGCCCGGTTCGCTCTGATCGGCGTCCAATTCGGCGTCGCCGTGGCCGAGGGCGGCCACGGCCTGCTCGATCCGCTCGCGCTCGCGCGCCAGGAGCTCGCGTGCGCGCTCAGGATCCATGATCACCGTCCGCAGTCACGCCGGCGCCCGCGAGCATCCGCGGGAAGATCCTGCGGAGAGTGTCGCGATGGTGATTGTTCAGCTCTGCGGCCACTGCCATGCTCCTCACGGGAAGCGTGATCCTACTGCGCGATGAACATCCACAGCATGCGGCTGAGGTGAAGCTCGTCATCTTCGACTGCGACGGCGTGCTCGTCGACAGCGAGTCGATCTCAAACGGCGTGCTCGCGCGGCTGTTGACGGCCGAGGGCCTGCCGACGACGCTGGCCGAGGCCCGCCGCGACTACCAGGGCCTGCTGCTGAGCGACGTCCTCGCAAGCGCCCAGCGGAGGCTTCCCCACCGGCTTCCCGACGACTGGCTCGAGACCTATGAGCGTGAGCGCATCGAGGCCTTCCGCCGCGAGCTTCAGCCGGTGCAGGGGGCGGCCGAGGTCGTCGAACTCCTCAGCGCGGCCGGCATCGGCGTGTGCGTCGCCTCGCAGGGCAAGCTCGAGAAGACCCGGCTGTCACTCGAGCTGACAGGTCTCAGCCACCTGTTCGGGACCGAGGCGGTGTTCTCCGCCGAGGCGGTTCCACGCGGCAAGCCCCACCCTGATCTGTTTCTCCACGCGGCCGCCGTCATGGGCCAGAGCCCGCATGAGTGCGTCGTCGTCGAGGACACGCCGTCGGGCGTCGTCGCCGCGGTGGCGGCGGGTATGCGCGTGTTCGGCTACATCGCCGACAGCGACCGCAGCGCGCTGATCGGAGCCGGGGCGCAGCAGCTCGGCTCGCTGCGTGAGCTGCCCGCCCTGATCGGCCTGGACTGACGCCCGGCGCGCGGCTGAGCGTATCGTTCAGCCCCGCATGGACCACGGATTCGAGGGGGCCGCCTTCAGGCGGGGGGAGGTTGGCTATGAGGACGCGCGTCGCGGCGCGGTCTGGAACGCGCGCACGCCCGAGCGCTTCCCGGATCGCATCGTCATCGCAGAGAGCGAGGCGGACGTAGTCCGAGCGGTGCTCGAGGCGGGCGAGGAGGACATGCGGATCGGCGTGCGCTCCGGCGGCCACAGCTGGGCGGGCAACCACCTGCGCGACGGCGGCATGCTGCTCGACCTCTCGCGCATGAGGGCCATCGAGCTGGATCAGGGTGCGATGACGGCCACCGTGCAGCCCGGCTGTCCCGGCAACGAGCTCCTCGTCGCACTCGGTGAGAAGGAGCTGTTCTTCCCCGCAGGGCACTGTGTCGGCGTCGCGGTGGGCGGCTATCTGCTGCAGGGCGGCTACGGCTGGAACGGGCGCGTGCACGGCCCGGCCTGCATGAGCGTGCACGCGATCGACGTCGTCACCGCGGACGGCGAGCTGGTGCGCGCCGACTCGCAGCAGAACGCCGATCTGCTGTGGGCCGCCCGCGGGTCGGGACCGGGCTTCTTCGGCGCCGTCACGCGCTTCCACGTGGGCCTCGTGCCGAAGCCGAAGGTGGTCGCCAACGGCCTCTTACCTTATGAGCTCGACGTGCTCGAGGACGTCTTCCGCTGGGCGCACGAGATCGGACCCCGATCCCGCGCACGATGGAGATGATGCTCGTCATCCATCGCGACGAGGACGGTGAGCTCGAGATCGCCGTCACGGGCCGGTGCTCGTGGACTCCGAGGAGGAAGCCCGCGACGCGCTCGCGCTGCTCGAGACGTGTCCCGTGCGCGACCGCGCGAAGCTCGCCGTGCCGAACATCCCGGCGGCTCTGGAGGACCTGTTCGCGGGGTGCACGCCGCCTACCCCGACGGTCACCGCTAGGCGGCCGACAACATGTGGACTCACGCCCCGGTCGAGCAGCTGCTGCCGGGCCTGCGGCGGATCGCCGACACCCTGCCCGCGGCGCCCTCGCACATGCTGTGGATGAACTGGGGGCCAGCGCCGACCGCCGCCGTGGCGCGCCCGACATGGCCTACAGCGTCGAGGACGACACCTACATCGCCCTCTACGGGGCGGGCAGGACCGGCAGAGGACGACGCCGACGTCGCCTGGGTCGACAGAGCGGATGCGCGAGATGGAGCCGCTGGCGAGCGGCATCCAGCTGGCCGACGAGAACCTCGGCCGCCGCCCGGCGCGGTTCGTCGAGCGACGAGCAGCTGCGCCGCCTGGACGAGCTCCGGGCGCGGTATGACCCTGACGGGCTGCTTTCCCTGGATGGGCCGGTTGAGCGGCCCGCCGCGAGGAGCGAGAGCCGCTGAGCGCGGCCCGACTCAGCCCCTATCTGGCGCGGCCGCTCGACGGCCCCCGGCGAGGAGGTGCTGGCGGCGGTCGCGCGGGGACCGAGCGACCCCGCCGGCGCGCTCGGGCTCGCGCGAGTTCGGCCGCTGCTCGACCCTGCGCCGCTGGAGGTGGAGACGGGCTGGTGGCATGCTTGCCGACGGCGTCGGCCAGGTGGCGGCCCGCACGCCGATGCCCGGCGTCGGCCCGGAGATGGTGGACTGGTGGTTCGACTGGCACCCGCGGGAGGCGATCCGCTATCGCATCTGGCACCCCGCTGGCGCACTTCGACAACTCGCTCCAGGCGCCCGCCCGCGCCGGGCGCCAAGCCCCATTGGGGGGCGGTGCACCATCCCGTCGAGGACGTCGGCATGGGGGTCGTGCATGCCCGCATCGCGTTCCAGGACGCCCTCGCCGCATGGGCTTCCGGGCGACGCGCTCGGTGGCGGGGCACGTCGGGACGAGTGCTGGCGGCCGAGGTCGGCGACGATCGCCGGCGCGTGCGCCACTCGCTGATGTTCCACGTGTTCCTGCGCGAGGGCGACGGGCTGGTGCTGCGCAGCCGCTTCTGGCTCGGCGCGGCGATCCGTCCCTACGGGCCTCGGGCGCTGCTCGGGCGAGCGCCTGCTCAACAACCGCTTCGTGCGCCGCCGGGCGCTCCCGGCGGCCTGCCGCGCGGCACTGGCGCGCCACTGCGTCGAGGAGTACGCGAACCTCGGCGACGCTGCTCCCGGAGCTGTACGGGCGCTTTGCCTCCGAGGAGTCATAGCCCGGACGTGAGCGCTCGGCGCCGGTGGCTCAGGCGAGCGCCAGGACGCGATCTCCGCCGGCGAGGCAGACCTGGTCGCGTCCGTTCGTCTTGGCTTGATAGAGCGCCGCGTCGGCCTCGGCGAAGACGGCGTCGTAGTCGAAAGGCTCACCTCGCCGCGAGCCTCCGACGCCGAGGCTGATGGTGGTGCGGACCTCACCGGCGACCGTGCTGTCGGCCACCACCTCGCGCAGCCGCTGGGCGAGTTCCGCGGTTGCCCCGAGCTCGGCTCCGGGGAGCAGCACGAGGAACTCCTCGCCGCCGAGCCGGTAGGCGAGGTCGAATGCGCGCAGCTGCTTGCGCAGCAGGTAGGCCACCTCTCTGAGCACGACATCGCCGACCGCGTGCCCCATCGTGTCGTTGATGTTCTTGAAGTGGTCGAGATCGCCGACGATGACCCCGACCGGCTCGCCGGTCAGGCTGGCCTGCTGGGTCAGCTCGTTGACGCGCACACCGAGCGCGTTGCGGTTGAGCATGCCCGTCAGCTGGTCGATGACCGCGTCGTTGCGGTGCTGGATGTCCGACTGCATGAGGGGGGTGGAGAGCGCGGCGATGCAGATGATCAGCGCCACCGGGACGATCGCGAGGACGGGGTTTCTGAGCACGGCGTTTGCGTCGATCGCATAGGCGACCGTCAGTGCGAGAACGATCGCGATGACGACTCCGACGACGATGCCGCGTATCGAGAAGCGCGTGCTCAGCGTCACCACGGGGATCGCAAGCCAAGAGAGTGCGGACACGCCGGGCCTGCCGCTCAGCGCCACCGCGATCGCGATCGTGAGCACGCTGCCCACCCACGCGCCGAACATCAGGAACTCCGGGCGGGCCAGCTTGGGCATCAGCCGGTCCGCCGCCGCGAAGCACAGCATGATGCTGACGACGAATGCGAGCGGCCACCACCCCAGCCAGGGTCCGGCGGCGAGAATCGCAAGGGTCATGATCACCGCGGCCCGCTGCCTGACCGGGCGCACGCGCTCCTCCATGTCGAGCATGCGCTGGCGATCGATGCCGTCTCGGCAGAGCCAGGAGCCGGACGCGTCGTCGGTGCGTTCGGGATGGGTCTGTTCGGCCATCTCCTCTTGCTCGACCTCGTCGATCGAGACGATTACCGCCACCGCGGAACCTGGACATACGTCCACATTGACGATCAACGCGCAGCGCCCGCTCTGCGCGGGCGGAGCGCCGCTCTGCGAGAGCGCCCGGCGCTCCTATTCGATCAGGGCGGCGGCGGGCTCGGCGACTGCGGCCTCGGCGGCCTGGGCATGAGCGGGGGGGTTCTCGGCGGAGGCCGATATGGGTTGGGCGGGAAGCAGGATCGCCGCCATGATGGCTCCGGCGAGCGCCACGCCGCCCGCGACCAGACAGCCGGCGCTGAGGCCGTGAATGAAGGCGCCCGAGGCCGCGTGGTGCACTACGTTGGCGACGCCCGTCCGCCCGGAGGAGCTGAGGGCGTGAGCCACCGCGAAGGCCGCGCCGACGGACGCGTGCGCGGCGTGAGCCAGGGCCCTTGGTAGCTGTGCGGGCAGAGACGCCGTCAGCCGGCTGGCGTACAGCGAGGCGAACACGCTGCCGATCACCGCGACGCCGAGGGTTCCGCCCAGCAGCCGGGTGGCGTCGTTGACCGCCGAGCCGACACCGGCCTTGGCGGTTGGCACGACGCCCATGATCGCCTCGGTCGCAGGTGCGCTGGTGAAGCCCATGCCGATGCCGTACAGCACCATCTGAGCGGCGATCGTGCCGTAGGGCGTGCTCGGTGCGATCACCACGGCGACCCACCCATAGAAGGTGGCGACCATGAGCAGGCCGATCGCCACGACCAGCTTGGTGCCGAAGCGGACGGCGAGCTTGGTTCCGAGCACGGAGGCGACGCCCACCGAGGTGGCGACGGGCAGCAGGTGCACGCCCGCCGACAGCGGCCCGTAGCCCTTGATGAACTGGAAGTACTGGGTCATCAGGAAGATGAAGCCGAACAGCGAGAAGAAGGCGACGGTCACCGAGCCGCTGGCGGCGGTGAAGCGGGGGATGCGAAACAGGCTGAGGTCGAGCATCGGCTCGCGCGTGTGCAGCTCGCGGTCGATGAACGCGCCGAACAGGCCGGCCGCGAGGGCGAAGCCGCCGATGCTGGCGGCGCTGCCCCAGCCGTGATCGGGCGCCTCGATGATCGTGTAGATGAGCGACCCCCATGGCGGCCGCCGACAGGACGAAGCCCGGCCGGTCGGTCCTGGGCGCGTTGGGATCGCGCGATGTCGGCACGCTCCAGGCCACCAGGGCCGCGGCCAGCAGGGCCACGGGCGCCATCGCGAAGAAGATGCTCGCCCAGTTGAAGCGCTCGAGCAGCCAGCCGCCGGCGATCGGCCCGAGGGCGATCGCCATGCCGGCGGTCGCGCCCCATAGCCCGATCGCACGGGCTCGCTCGCCCCGCTCGGTGAAGATGTTGGAGATCAGCGACAGCGTGGCGGGGAAGACCATCGCCGCGCCAAGGCCCATCACGCAGCGCGCGGCGATCAGCTGCCCGGCGCTCGTGGTCAGCCCGCCGGCGACGCTGGCCAGGCCGAACACGGCGAGGCCCGCGAGCAGCATGCCCTTGCGTCCAACCCGGTCGGACAGGCTGCCAGCAGCGAGCAGGAAGGCCGCGAATACGAGGTTGTAGGCGTCGACAACCCACTGCAGCTGGCTGTTGGACGCGTGCAGTTCGCGCACGAGCGTCGGCAGGGCGACGTTGACGATCGTGGTGTCGAGGTTGATCGCGAAAGCGGCCAGCAGCAGCGCGACGAGAATGAGCGGCCGGCGTCTCGCTGCCGGCGGGCTCACAGGCCGAGCACCCGGCGCTTGGCGCGGTCCGCGGCTCCGGACGGGAGCGCACCCATCGTGCCAACGAGGACCCTGCTGCTTGCCGGCAGCAGGTAGCGCGCCTTGGGCCGGCGCGCCGTTGCCGCATCGGCTATGCGGCGCGCGACCTGCTCGGGAGAGATCGCGTTCTCGGCGATCTGCTTGGCGACCCACGTACCGGCGGCGGTCGCGAGCTCCTCGTAGCCGTCGATGGTCACGGGAAACTCGGCTGCCTGCTGCGCTGAGGCGGCGCCGATGCCGGTCGCGACGAAGCCCGGCTCGACCAGGCTCACGGAGATGTTGAACCCGGCGAGCTCCATGCGAAGGGTGTCCGACAGCGCCTCGACGGCGAACTTGGTCGCGCCGTACACACCCATGCCGGGGAAGGCGACGCGCCCGACGACGGAGCTCAGGTTGATGAGGCGCCCGGAGCGCCGTGCGCGCATCGAGGGCAGGAACGCTCGCGTCACGCGCAACAGCCCGAACACGTTCGTCTGGAACTGATGCTCGACCGCCTCGCCCGACAGCGCCTCGATCGGGCCGCCGAGCGCGTAGCCGGCGTTGTTGACGAGCACGTCGAGGCCGTGGCCCGCGGTGAGCTCATCGACCGCTCGCACGGCGTCGTCGACGCTGGCGTCGTCGGTGACGTCGAGCGGCACGGCCGCGATGCCCGGGTGGGCCTGGGCGAGCTCCTCGAGCGCGGCAAGCCTGCGCGCGGACGCGAACACCCGGTGACCGCGCCCGGCCAGCTCGACCGCCGCCGCCCGCCCGATGCCCGAGCTCGCGCCCGTGATGAGTACCTGTCGCCGCGTGTCCGCCATGCCATCCATACTATACACATCGTATAGCATATGCAACACAAACGGTATCCTTGAGACATGACCTCCCGAACCTACCACCAGATGTGTCCGGTAGCGCGCGCGCTCGATGTGCTCGGCGAGCGCTGGACGCTGCTCGTGGTGCGCGAGCTGCTGCTCGGACCCAAACGCTTCAAGGAGCTGATGGCGCGCCTTCCGGCGATGGGCAGCAACCGTCTCTCCGAGCGGCTGAAGACGCTGGTTGCGCAGGGGGTCGTCGAGCGGTCCACCCTGCCCCCGCCCGGCGACGTCGCCGTATACGAGCTGACCGACCTCGGCGAGGGACTGCGACCGATCGTCGTGGGGCTCGCCTCCTGGGGCTCTCAGCTCGCGCCCGACGAACGCGTCGATCCGGCGAGCGCCCGCGCGGAGCTGATCGCCCTGTCCCTCGCCGGCGGGAGCCCGCGCGAGGCGAGCAGCGGGTTGCATGAGACCTACGAGTTTCGCGTCGGCGATGAGCTCTTCCACATAGATGTCGACGACGGCGAGGTCCTCGCGCGCTCGGGCGCCGGCCCGCGCGAGCCGGCAGTGGTGCTCAGCTGTGACCTGCCCACCTTCGCGCGGCTCGCCTTTGGGGATCTCAGCCCGTCGCAGGCACTGCGCTCGGGAGAGGCCCGCATCGCCGGGCAGCCGGCCGCTCTCACGCGCGCCTTCGGCGTGCTCGCCGCCGGCTGACCCGCTGGCTCAGCGATACTTGGCGCGACAACCGATCGAGAGGAGACGAGATGATCGTCGTCATTGGGAGGGTCAGCACCGACGCGGACAGGCGCGAGGAGCTCGTGCGCATCGGAGAGACGGTCGCGGCCGCATCGCGTGCCGAGGCGGGCTGCATCAGCTACCGCCTGTATGAGGCCACGGACCTCGAGAACGAGTTCGTGTTCGTCGAGGAGTGGGAGAGCAGCGAGGCTCTGAAACAGCACTTCGCCACGCCGCATATCGCGGAGTTCATGCAGGCCATCCCGGCTGCCATCACCGCGCCGCCGGACGTCAAATTCCACACCATCGCGAGCTCGATGGACCTCGCTGAAGTGGGCGCCGGCGGCTGAGGCGGCCATGCGGCGAACCGCACGGCCGCCGGCCTGCAGAGCCGCCCAGGAAGCGCCTTACCTCATTCCCTAACGCCCGTGCCGGCCACCGGGGTGCGGACCGGGACCGCCGGGTCCCGTCGGCAGAGTCGGCCCCGTTGCGCCGGTTGACCCCGTCGTTCCGGTCGATCCGGTCGATCCGGTCGATCCGCTCCAGCCCGTCGGCCCCGTCGTGCCGCCGCGGTGATGATGGTGGTGTCCGTACGCGGGGTCGGGCCCGAGAATGGCCTTCACCGTTGCCTCGAATTCGGTGAGCACAGGATCGAACTTGGTTGCGGCCGCTTTCCTGGCCTGCCGGTAGGTTGCCTTTGTTTCCTTGACCTTGCTCCGTGCTTCTTCACAGGCGATGGTGGGGGCAGGGACAGTCTCGTTGACGACGCCGGTTGCCCCGGTCGAGCCGGTCGAGCCGGTGGATCCCGTTGCACCCGTGGCGCCGCTCGTATCGCGTCCATGGTGCCAGTGGTCGTGCCGGCCCGGGCACGCCGCGTTCAACTGTGCGAGCTCGGGCCCAAGCGCCAACTGGTTGGCCTTGAAGGCGGCGAGGTCTTCTTCGCGCTCGATTTTGTAGGCCGAGGCCAGTTTGGCGCAGGCGGTCTTGAGTTCCGTGACCTGCGTTTCGGTCAGGCTGCCGTAGCCATTGTCGTGCAGGCCGCTGTGTGAGGCCCCGCCGAGCGGTTCGCCGACCTCCCTGCATATGCGCTTGGCGCCACTCAGCGAGCGAGAGGGCCCACGCCCACCACCGCCTCCGTCGTGCGCGATTGCGACGACCGGCATGGCGAGGGCTGCGACGGCGCCCGACGCTGCAAGCACGGTCAGGACTCGATGCGATGAAAGCATTCGAAAACTCCTTGGTTGTTGAAGCCTGGCAGGCGAGAGGCCCGCACTCGGGCGACCCGACAATCTCCTTCTCCGGGGCGGCCCGACGGGCTCCTAACGGCAGAATCGCCGCTCGAGTTGTGCTTTGCAGGGAAACCTGGCCGAATCTCGTGCCGGCCTGGCCGCGGCCGGGCGAGGATCAGTCCCAGCGCGGGGATAAGCGGTCGAGGGCTCGCGTCACGATCTGGGCGAGCGTCGTGCCGAGGAATGCCCCGCCGAGTGCGTCGGCGGGATAGTGCACACCGGTGTGGACGCGAGAGTAGGCGACCGCTGTCGCGAGCGCCCGGATCGGGATCGCCTCGTTGGGAAGCACGCCTCCGACGCCGGTGGCGAACGCGAACGCCGAGGCAGAGTGGCCAGAGGGAAACGAGGTGCTCGCCGGCATCGGCGCGCGCCGGGCGGGGGGGAGCCTGCTCTGATCCGGCCGGCTGCGGCGGCCGAACGGTTTGAGCAGCAGATTGACCACCGCGGAGGTGACGAGCACCGAGGCGAGCCCCGTGGCCGCGGCGCGACGACCGCGCGGACCGCGGGTGACCGCGAGGATCGCAGCCGAGCAGAGCCACAGCCGCGAGTAGTCCGCCGCCTGGGTGAACCGGCTCATCTGCCGGTCGAGGCAGGGCGTGGGGGTTTCAGCGATCGCCGCGTAGACGGCCGCATCGACGCGCGCGGCGTCGCGCAGCCAGGCTCTCGCGCCTCTCACGGCGTCAGTCGTTCCACCACACGTCGTCCTCGTCGGCGACCGCCTGCTCGATCTCCTCGAACGCCATGTCGGTGCGGCGATCATCGACCATCGACTGCAGCGCCTCGGCGATGGTCGGAGCCCACACCCGACGCGCCACGACCACCCGTCCGGGCTCCTCGTCGAACTGCTTCCATTCGAGCTCGACCAGCGGCACCCGCGAGGCGGGTGCGTCGGCGGGCACGGGTGCACCCCACCCATACAGCGTGATGTGGGCCTGCCAGCCGTGCGCGCACAGCTCGCCCATTACGGCGAGCGCCCGCCACTGGTCGGTCACGGGCTTGGGCCGTCGATGGTGCCGGCGCAGGTGGATCGCGATCAGCCCCAAGACAGCCGCCAGCGCGGCGATGATGAGCACGATCAGGATCGTTTCCCGCGCGGGGGCCGGGGCGTCGCCGCCCTGCACGCCGCTGGCAATCACGAGCCCGAGCGTCGCGGCGCTCATGGCATCCCCACCCGCCGGCCCGATCGGGACCGAAGAAGCAGATGCCACCCGCTCGTTGTCATAACGCTTTCAGAGTAGTCGTCGCGAGCCAGCCGTGCGGCGCCAGGAGGGGGTGAGCTCCGCCGGGTGAGTTGATCGTCAGACGACGACCGGGGTGACCGGCAGGCCGGCGAACTCGCAGCGCGCGCGGAGCAGCGTTCCGCCCAGCTCCGGGTGGACCTCGTTGTCTCCGGTGGTGACGAGCACGTCGCGCATGTCGCCGCCGCCGAAGCAGAGGCTTGAGACGAAGTTCGTCGGCAGGTCCATGACCCCGTCGAGCTCACCATCTGCAAGGAACCGCGCGATCGCTCCGCCCTCGCCGAGAGCCAACCACACGGCCCCCTCGCCGTCTACCGCCAGGCCGTCCGCCGATCCACGCGGCGAGGCGCAGAACTCGCGCGTCTCGCCGCCCTCGGCCGGCACGGCCAGAACGACGCCCCGCGCGTAGTCGCTGACATAGATCGTCCGCCCATCCGGGGAGAGCCCGATGCCGTTCGGCCAGATCACCTCCTCGGTCAGGATTTCGACCTCTCCCCGGGCGTCGATCCGGAGCAGCTGGCCCGGCCGCGGATCATCGCCGGCGAAGGGCCGGTAGCGCAGCACGCCCGCGAGCAGCGCCCCGTCGCGGGCGGCGCCGAGATCGTTGTAGCCGCAGACGTCGGCGCCGGAGAGGACCTCTCGCTGCTCGCCGCTCTCGAGAAGGTGGATGACGTTGCGCCCGCTGATCACCCAGCCGCCGCCGGAGTGCGCCACGATGCCGCCGACGCCACGTCGTCTTGGTAGCACCTCGCGGATCACGCCGCTGGTCGAGCACCCCCACACGCCGCCCGCGATCACGTCGCTGTAGACGGCCTCGCCCTGCTGAGCGAAGCGGGGCGCCTCGAGCAGGCCGTGCGGCCTGGCGAGCACCGCCTCGACCGCGCTGAGATCTGACAGCAGCGTCTCGGGCATCGCGGGGAGCCTATGCAAGCAGCGCGGCGAGGGTGGGATCCGCTGCTCTAGCTTTTGCTTGCAGCCGAACACAGCTGCACGCTGCTCGTACCCGCCGTCACGGTGACAGTGACCTGTCCGTCCTGCGGGACCTTGCTGGCCGGGCCGCCCGAGCTCACGGTCACGGTGCTACCGGGGCGTAGTCGCAGCAGTGTGAGCGCGGTTTCCCCGTCGGTCGTTGCGTCAACGGTCGCGCACGTCAACCCCGCGCTCACCGTGTCCACAGCGATGGCGCCCACATCGCTCAGGTTGAGCTCAAGGAGCTGTTGAGTCGCAGGGGCCGGGCCGGCTGCCCAGGTCAGCGAGTCGGTGACGGCAGGCGTCGGTCCTACGGCGGTGCCCGTATGGTGTTCGGGGGTCTCCGACGGTTCCGGGATCGCCGCTGAAGACGCCCTCACCGTCGCCAGCTCGCCAGGTGTCGAGGTGCGCGCCTGAAGGCCTGAGATCCAGTAGTCGCCCGTCGGGCCGATCCCCAGCGAGGTCGAGTCCAGGTCGGGGTACCACGTGAACGTGAAGGACGCCGGGTTGTGGACGCGTTCGAGATGACCGAGCTGTGAGGTCGCGGGCGCGAAGTCGTTCTGTGAGGCGAACACGAGATGGTCCTCGGCCGGATACAGGACGGCGTAGTAGCGATAGCCGAGCTTGTTGAACGCTTCGACCTGCTCCACGCCGCCGGTGAACGGCACGAGCTCGTCGAGCGCGCCGTAGGTCATGACATAGGGGATCCACTTGCCGTTCACGATCAGCGGCGTCGTGTTGCCGTCGGCTTCGCACTGACCGCCTTTGCCAGCTGCCGTTTCCACCCCTTCGACGATCCGCGTCCCGCACACCACCGGTCCCTCCAGCGGCATCGACTGGGCGAACAGGTCCGGATATTCGAGCGCGAGCTTGTAGGAGGCGAAGCCGCCCATCGAGTAGCCGGACATGACGGTCGCGTCCGGATCGAGGTTGTAGGCGTCGGCCAGCTGGTGCCAGACATCCCAGAAGTCGACCTGCGCGGCTTCGTAGTACCACTGGCCATCGCTGAAGCCCTCGGTCGTCGCGCAGATGCTGTCGCGATCCTGGCACTCTTCCTCGCAGCTGGCTTGGCGCGAGCGCGCCGTACTGGTTGTAGTTGACGCCCAGCGAGTGCAGGATCCAGGTCAGCGGGGTGGGCGTGGACGCCTGGTAGGTGGTCGGGACGTAGACCGAGTAGGGCTGGACCCTGCCGAGGTACGTGGGACCCGTGTAGGTATTGACTTCTTCGGCTTCCTTGACGCCCTCGCCCGAGATTCAGCGGCGACACGTACCAGCGGGTCGAGTAGCCGGTGGGTAGCGGTTCAGGTGTTTTCTCACGGGCGGCGAGCGAGGACCAGTTGACTGAGAGCGCGTACTTGGACACGTTGCCGCTCTGAAGCGTGTTGGCCTGGTCGCTCTCCATCCAGAAGTTTCCGCACTCGAGGACCGGCACGTGGCCGAGGACTTCGAGGCTGCCTCCCAGTTCGCTGTGCAACAGCGGCGCGACGGCCGAATCGTTCAGCGCTTCGGTCGGACAGACCACCGGTGCCTCCTGCTGGTAGGTCCGGAACGTGACGTTGTAGGCGTTGGTGGCGCCCGGGATTCCACCGTCTTCCGCTGGGACGGTCGCAAATTCCGTTCCAGCCGGATTTGCCAGGCCGGCCGCCAGGCGCACCTGCCAGGTGCCGCTCACAGGAAGCACGCTGGTGGGTATCCGCACGACGAATGAGCGGGCCGCCGTGTTCACTTCGGTGTGGAGTTCGGCGTTGGCGACCGGCAGGCCGTTGGCCACTTCCACGAGCTCGGCGTGCTGGGCGGAGACGATCAGCGCGTACTGGATTCCCGTCGAGCTCAGTCCGGCGTTGGCCGGCCACGTGCTTCCCGCTACCGGTGTCGCAGCTTCGGTGCTGATCACCCACTCGGCGATGGGGACGTTGGCGGAGGCCAGCGTGTTCCAGTCGACCCGCCAGTAGGTCGCGCTCGGGCTGTAGCCGACCGCCGCGGTGAAGATGTCGGCCCCGTTGTTGTCCGCGGCGCCGGCCGGATAGGAGAAGCCCCCTTTGGGAAGCGCAAGGTCGGACACTTTGGCGCTGTCGGCGATTCCCACCGGACTGCCGAGAGGCCCGTGGTCGTCATAGATGAAATCGGTCCACAGGCTCGCTCCTCCGGACAGGAGGCCGGTACCGGACGTCCGGGAGAAGTCGCTCGGAAACGGCCATTCCGAGGTTGAGGGCTCGGGCAGCGCCGGTTCGGCCTTGGTGGCCGCCGCCGGCACGCCGCTCGGAAGCCCCGGGATACCCGGCACGCTGTCGGCGACTCGGCGCGCTTCGCTTGAGGCGAACGCGCTGGGCGCCAGCGAGGCCGCGGCGAGAAGGATCGCCGCCACGGCGAGCAACCCCAATGCTCGCCAGGCTCCGCTGACTCCCGCGCCGGCGGCTGCCCCCGCCTGTGTCCCATCTCTCCCCATTTGAGTCAAGGTTCCACATATGCCCCGATTCGGCCGGGGGTAAACGCGCGCGGCGCCAGGTGCTGAAGCCTCCAGCCGTGCCGCTCACAGAATTTTAACTTCCGGCCTGACAGCACGGGAAATGTCGTCAACGCAGCCGCACCCTTACGGAAAGGCCTCGATGACCGACCTTCGACCGCGTAGAAGTAACCCACTGTTGACACGTCGCTCGTTCCTGCGCTACGGCGGTTCGGCCGGCGCGGCCCTGGCCGGCATCTCGAGCGCCGGCCTGTGGCGGACGGCTCTCGCCGTGGCGGGCAGCGTTCGCCGGCCCGACAGCCTGCCCGACCCCAAGCGGCCGGCCGGGACCGTCACGGAGGCGCTCCCGTTCGACCACATCGTGGTCGTGATGATGGAGAACCACTCCTTCGACAACCTGCTCGGCGCGCTGCGCTGCTCGGGCCAGCCGAACGCCCACGGCCTGAAGTTCAACCCGGCGGCGAAGCCCTCAACAGCAACCCGGGCCCGAGCGGCGCGGTGCGCTCGTTCGCGCTGCCGACGACCGCCCAGGCGCCCGTCGGTGACCCAGACCTGGAACGCGACCCACACGCAGATCGACGGCGGCAAGATGGACGGCTTCGTCGCGCTCGGTCGGACTCGACGAGCCGATGGGCTACTGGACCGAGGACGTGCTCCCGTTCGCGTACTCGTTCGCGCGCACGTTCACGCTGGCCAACCGGTGGTTCTGCTCGGCGCCCGTGTCAGACCTACCCCAACCGCCGCTTCCTGATGGCCGGGACCGCCTACGGGGACATCGCCACCGACGACGAAAGCCTGCAGGACCCGCCGCCGCCGAACGGCACGATCTTCGACCGCCTGAACGCCTACGGGGTCAGCTGGCGCAACTACTTCACCGACCTGCCCCAGACGGCGATCATCCCCTCGATCGTCGAGAAATACCCGGCGAACATCGCGCCGATCGCCCAGTTCTTCTCCGACTGCGCGGCCGGCACGCCTGCCGTCGGTGAGCTTCGTGGACCCGGAGTTCGGCGTGCTCACCGACATCGGCGCCCCGCTGAGCCGTGCCCGCGGCTGGCGAGCCGATCGGCGAGAAGCTGGACACCACCGGCGGGGACGAGGAGAGCGAGCAGGACATGTCCTACGGCGAGTACTGGGCCTACCAGGTCGTGAACGCCGTGCTGCAGTCGCCCGCGTGGCCGCGGACGCTGCTGATCTACACCTACGACGAGCACGGCGGCTACTACGACCACGTCCCGCCGCCCGCGGCGATCGCACCCGACTCGATCGCCCCCGAACTCGGTCCCGGAGACGTCCCGGGCGGCTATGACATCTACGGGCCGCGCGTGCCCGGCATCGTCGCCTCCCCCTACTCCAAGCCGAACGCCGTCACCAACGTCGTCCACGACCACACCTCCGTGCTGGCGACGATCGAGGCCAAGTGGAACCTGCCCGCACTCACCTACCGCGACGCCAACGCGAAGACCGTCAAGGACTTCCTCGACCTGAAGCGGCCGCGCATGCTCGAACCGCCGCCGATCGCCGAACCGCCCGTCCCGGTCGGCCGCGGCCGGCGAGCTGAGGATGCGAGATCTGGCGCGACACGGCGATCAGCTCCTCGACAGGTCGCGATCCTGCGCAGCCGCCGTCGCCGCGTCCTTGGCCGCTCGCGGCGATCGTCAGCCGGCGCTGCGCATCGGCCGCCGTCGGAGCGAGCGCGCGCCGCGGCGCCAAGGCCTTCAAGCCCGCCGAAGGTCCGCCACGTGTTCTTCATCGTCCTCGAGAACGAGGACTACGGAGCACCTTCGGGGAACCGGCCGCCGACCCCTACCTGGCCAGACCCTCCCGGCCCAGGGCGCGCTGCTCGAGGACTACTACGGGACCGGTCACGAGAGCAACGACAACTACATCGCGCTCGTCTCCGGCCAGCCGCCCAACCCCGAGAACCAGGCCGACTGCCAGGACTTCAGCGAATTCCCCGGCGTGCGCTCACGCCGAAGGGGTCGAGAGCGGCGATCGGGCTGCGTGTATCCGGCGTCGGTCGAGAACATCGGCACCCAGCTGACGGCCGGCGGACTCAAGTGGAAGGCCTACATGCAGGACATGGGCAACGACCCCAACCGCGAGGCCGCGGCCTGCGGGCACCCGGCGCTCGGGGCGAAGGACGAAACCCAGGAAGCGGTCGAAGGCGACGGCTACGCCACCCGCCACGACCCGTTCGTGTACTTCCAGTCGGTGATCGCCGACCAGACCTACTGCGACGCGCACGTGGTCGCGCTGGGCTCGCCCAGCGGAGCGATGCCGGCGGCGGCGCTGAAGGGCGAGACCGGGCTCGCGACCGACCTAAGAGGGCCTCGAGCGACGCCCACCTTCTCGTTCATCACGCCCAACCTCTGCGACGACGGGCACGACTACCCGTGCAAGAACCAGCCGAGCGGCGCCTCTGCGCTGGCCGACATCGACGCCTTCCTGGAAACCTGGGTGCCGATGATCACCGGCTCGCCGGCCTTCAAGAAGGACGGCCTGCTCGAGATCACCTTCGACGAGTCCGACGGGCCGCAGTCGGACTCCTCCTCGTGCTGCGAAGAGAAGCCGGGCCCGGCCTCGCCGCTGCCCGGGCATCACCGGCCCCGGCGGCGGGCGGATCGGGGCCGTGCTGATCTCGCCGTTCATCAAGCCGGGGACGCTCAGCACCACCCCCTACAACCACTACTCGTCGCTCGCGAGCTGGGAGTCGCTGCTCGGGCTCCCCCGGCTGGCCGACGCCGCGACCGTGCCGAGCACGTTCGGCGCAGACGTCTTCACGGCGGCAAGATAGCTTCACCCGGCGCGGGGCTGCGGTTATTCCGCGTCAGGCCAGGCGACGGTGGCCATCACGCCGTCGCCGTCCTCTGGCCTGGGGCCGCCCACGGCGACGATGTCAAGCCCGTCGGGGCCTGCTTCGAAGGCGCGCACGACCGCGGGTGCGACGCGCACCACGTCCCACAGCCTGACATCGAGCACCTCGTCATCGAGAAGTACTCGCCCCGACCCGGCGACGACGATGTAGGCCTCCTCCTGCTCGCGATGACTGTGCGCCACCGGGCTGCGCACGTTCGCCGCGTAACGGAAGTGGCTGATCCCAAGGTCACTGGACTCCAGGTGCTTGCGGCCAAAGCGGCCCTCGACTCCGGGCGCACGATCGCCGACAGAGTCTTCGACCTCCAACAGGTTCACGACGGCAAAACGGGACATACGTTCTCCTCTGGCAGTGCGGACGGTGAAGTTCGGCCTCTAACCTAGCGCCAGGACTATGCGGGTTGGAAGGCGACGATCTCCTCGGCAAGTCGCGCCGGCTCGTCGTGGGGGAGGAAGGTCCGCCCATTCTCGACCTCCACGAGCCTCGCATCGGTGAAGGTGTCGCCCAGCCGGCGGGCGTAGTCGAGCTTGAAGAAACGGTCGGCGGCGCCCCACACGAGCAGCGCTGGACCGTCGAAGTCGCCAAGGCGCTTCGATGCGGCGTCGAGATCCTCGGGGTCCACCTTCTGGGCGAAGCGCGCGACGTCTTGGCGGATGGCGGGGTCACTCAGGCACGGCTCCACCCAGGCGCGTGTCTGCTCTGCGCTGAGGGGCTCGTTGACGAGCAGTCCAAAGCCGGCGGGGGAGTGACGGACCGCGGTCGCGCGCATGGGCGCCATCAGCGCACGGATTGCGCTGGGACTGCGGAAGGCCTTGAACAGCTGGCCGAAGGGCGCGGGTGGGAAGTTCGTGAATGCGTCGCAGTTGGTCAGCACCACCCGGCCGACGCGCGAGGCGTCGCCGTCCAGCAGGAACTGGCAGATGGCCCCGCCGGTGTCGTTGCCCACGAGGGTCACATCGGTCGAGCTCGAGCGCCTCCATGAACGCGACGATCTGACGTGCGATGCCTCGCGGAGACTGGTCGGCGCCGGAGCCGAGGGCGATGGTGTGCGAGCCCAGCGGCCAGTCGGCGGCGTAGGAGCGAACGCCGGCGGCCGCGAGCGCGTCGGCGGTGTCCGTCCACAGAGTGGCGTTCACGAGAAAGCCGTGCACGAACACGACGGGTGGCGCGACGGCGTCTCCGGGCCGGCGACGCGGTATTGCACGGTGCCGTGGGGAAGATCGATGGTCGGCATGTCTGCTCCCTGGTCTAGATTTCCATACAGTCTGCACGTAACATACGTACACTCTGTATGAAAGTCAAGAGACGATCTCAGGTCGACCGATCCGCGGCCACGCGCGGCGCCCTTGTGGCGGCCGCCCGCCCGCTATTCGCCGAGCGCGGCTTCGCCGGCGTGGGCACCGAGACGATCGTCCAGGCCGCCGGGGTCACCCGCGGCGCGCTCTACCACCAGTTCGCAGACAAGACGGAGCTGTTCGAGGCGGTCTATGAGGCGGTCGAGGAGGATCTCACGCGCCGTCTCGGCGAGCGCATCGCCGCGGCCGGAGTGAGCGATCCGATCGAGATGATGCTGCTCGGTGCCGACGCCTGGCTCGACGCCTGCGGCGAGCAGGAGGTGCAGCAGATCGTGTTGCTCGACGGGCCGGTTGTGCTTGGCTGGCAGCGCTGGCGAGAGATCGGCCTACGCTACGGGCTGGGCCTGGTCGAGGGCCTTCTCACCCGTGCGATCGAGGTGGGGCGGATCCCGCCGCAGCCGGTGCCCGCCCTGGCCCACGTGCTTGTGGGGGCGCTCGACGAGGCGGCGCTGTACCTGGCGCGCGCCGAGGATCAGGTTACGGCGAGCGAGGAGATGCGGGCGGTCATCGCAAGGCTCGTGGCGGGACTCGCCGAGAGCTGAGGCTTCTGTGGGAGGCCGGGGAGCGCCCACCGTTGCGATAGGAGGGCGATCGACTCCGAAGCGTTCTGGTAAGAATTCTGCCCAACGGCCGCGGCCTCGCCGGCCACGTTCAAACCCGCAACGACCGGAGAGTGACCCGATGCTCTGCACGTTGACCGCCCGTCGTCTGAAGCCCGGCACCTATGACACGTTCCGCCAGGCATGGGACCCCGGTGACGCCGCTCCCGAGGTGATCGAACGCTGGAATCCCGTCTACCACGTACGCGACGTGAGCGACCCGGACGTCGTGATCTCGTTCGGCTTCTTCAACGGCTCGCTCGAGGAGCTCCGGGACATCCAGACGAAGGTGGGCCGCGGCGACCAGATCGACCGGATCGCGGAGACCGTCGAGGAAGTGATCCTCGACGGAGCCTATGAGGTGGTCGAGCGGCTCGACTGAGCAGCCGCCGGCGGTTCTGCCGCAGCCTCTCGGTCAACCGTTATCGTCGAGTCGTGAACCGCAGGTCCCTGCTGCCGCTGTGGCTGCGCCGCGAGGTCGCGGAGCGCAAATGGATCGTCTGGGTTGCGCTGGCGTTCGTGCTGCTCGCCGCCGTGTCCGTCGGAGTCACCCTGCTCGTGCCCCACCACGCTGTGAACACGTTCCTGCAGTACGGAGAAAAGGCGAACGGACGGGAAAGCGCGCCCTAGGTGGAGTGCTCGGGGAGCGCCGGGCGGCTCCGGTCCGACCGATGTGGAGCTCGAGCCGCCGAGCTCAAGGTGGGCAGGAGGCACACCGATAACGCCGGTGATGTCCGACGATCGTCCCGGATACGGACCGCTCATTGCGACGGCGAGTGCGGCAATGCTCCCCGTGTCGGTGTTCCTTCCCTGGTATGGCGTGAGCCTGACAGCCAATGGGACCGCCTACTTCCAGCAAGAGACCAATGCGGTGGTCACACAGTGGGGTAACGCGGCGCTCCAGAGTCAATGGGGTGCCGTGAATGCGCGTGTCGGCGGGCTTGCCGGTCATCAGCTCGCGACGCTGAGCGGCCATCAGGCGCTCAAGTACACGAGCATCGTGCTGCTGCTGCTCGGCGGCGTTGCGTTCGTGCTGGCACTGCTCCGCCTGGTGGACTCCCCCGGGCTGCCCTCGGCGAAGGGCTCTTCGATTGCGGGACTGGGAGTCCTTGCGACCATCTGTGTGCTCTTCCGGATGGGCGAGCCGCCTTCAGCGGCAGGCCAGTCCGCAGAATACTTTTCGCTCTCCCTGCACTATGGCGCGTGGCTGGCCCTGGTCAGCTCTGTGGGGGTGGTCCTCGGAAGTGTGGGGCCGCGCGGGGTCTCCTCGCGGGCGGGATCTGCGCAGGAGAGCCAGACGGTGTGGTCCGAGCTCTCCGGTTGGACGCCTGAGGCCTGAGGTCGGGCTCCCGCTCAGGCTCGCCCGCAGCTCATTCGCTGCGGACCGAATTCACGAGTGTGCCAAGGCCCTCGACCTCGACCTCGACGGTATCGCCGTCGCGCAGGAAGCGCCCCTGGGCGGCGCCGACGCCGGCCGGCGTGCCGGTGGCGATGATGTCGCCGGGCAGCAGGGTGATCGTGCGCGACAGCCACGCGATGAGCTCGGCTGGCCCGAAGATCAGGTTGGCGGTCGTGCCCTCGCTGGAGCACGCTCGCCGTTGATCCGCGTCCGCAGCGTCAGGCTGCCCAGGTCGCCGACCTCGTCGAGGGTCACGAGCGCCGGTCCGCACGGCGCGAACGTGTCGATCGCCTTGCCGCTCGTCCACAGCGGGTTCTGGAGCTGCAGGTCGCGCGCGGTCACGTCGTTGAAGGGCATCACACCGGCGATGTGCTCGAGCGCGCGTCCTCGCCGTCACGTTCCTTGCGGTGCGACCGATCACGAGCGCCAGCTCGGCCTCGTAGTCGACGAAGTCCGGGTGGGCGCGCGGCAGGAGGATCTGCGCGCCGCTGCCGAACAGCGAGTTTGGAACTTGGCGAACCACATCGGCGCGTGCGGGTATCTCCTGGCCCGTCTCTTCGGCGTGGTCGCGGTAGTTCAGACCCATGCAGATGATCTTCTGCGCGTCGGGGACCGGCGCGCGAAGCGCGGCGTCGGCGAGCGGGATGCGCCGGCCGCGTCCGGCCGCCCGCGCGCGCGCGAGCTCCTGCAGCCCGTCGTCGTCGAGTGACTCGAGCAGCTCGCGGACGCTCGCGCGGGCGCGTCCACGGCGCTCGCGGGCACGAGCGCGTCCCGACCTGGATCGCGGCTGCCGGCCCGGCTGCGGCCTGATAGCTGAGGAGGCGCATGGCAGCTCAATCCTGGCCCGGCATGTCGATCGGCGGCTGCGTGGGCTGAGCTCTCCCGGCCATCGCGCGGCGGTGGATCTCCGCGAACGACTCTCCGCCGGCGGCGGCCTGCGGCGATCCGGGCGGGGTCCACGAACACGCCGATCGGGTTGGCGTGGAAGTCGGCGCTCGTGCGCATCCACTCCCTCGAGGCGTCCCAGTCGCCGAAGTTGTCGACCTGCAGCTCGACGCGGTTGCCGTCGGGGTCCTTGTAGTAGTAGGACAGCGTCATCCCGTGGTCGATGCAGATGTCGGGCTCGATCCCCGCTCGCGCAGGCGCAGGTAGCTGGCGTTCAGGTCGGTCGAAGCTGTCGTACTCGAACGCGCTGTGGTGCATCCCGGTTCGCGTCTCGCGGTCGGGGTCGTCGACGAAGCCGGGGAAGCGCGAGCAGCGCGATGCGATGGTTCGCGGCGTCGTTGGTCAGCCATGCCCCGGTTGCGTCCTGAAAGGTCACCTCCGCTCCGACGACGGTCGTGTACCAGTCGATCAGCTCCTGCAGCCGCGTCGTCTTGAGGTTGAAGTGATGGAACGTCGGCCTGACTACCGTGTCGTTGCTCATCGGCGGGCCTCTCTGTCGCTCAGCGCGACCGGGCGAGTCGCCTCACCACGGGATCGACTCGCTTGTTTCGTGAAGTAGGCCGGGACCGATATCGGCCTCTGAGTGAACGTGTCGCGGCGGCGTGTAGAAGGTCGAGTATGGGCGTAGCCGGAGCGCCACCCGATTCTCCTGGCGCGCGCCCTCGGCAACCATTGGGCGTATGTCCTCTGACATGGGCGTGCCGGCCATCACGCCGGCGATGCGCATCATCACGTCGACGACCGAATCAAAGTCGGTGTCGAGCACCGCATCGCAATAGACCTGGAGGTAGCTGGGCGGCCATTGCTCATCGAGCACGCACAGTGACACCTTCGGGCTGCGCGCGACGGCCTTCGCCTTGGCCCGTTCGGCCATGGTCGAAACGAGGATCTCGTTCTGCTCCAGGCAATAGAAGACGATCGACATCGCGGGGCCGTCCTTGGCGCGGTTGTAGCCGAAGATCGCGGTTCGGTGATCGAGCACGAACTGCCGGCGCTGCTCTGGGGTCATGTTCCTGACTTCCTCGCTTGAATGGCTCGACGAATAACGGCTACAGTATTACCATAAGTCGAGGAGCAACGCATAGAGGCAGCGACGCCCAGCGACCGCCGCTCGGGTCCCCGGGGAGCCCGCCGTGGTGGTCCAGCCCGCCGGAGGCGCCTGTCTACCGGAGGGGGCGCCCGCCGCGATCACGCGAGCGGATCGTCGGCGTCGCGCTTGAGATCGTCGACGAGGTTGGGACGGAGAAGTTCAGCATGCGTTTGCTTGCGGATCGCATGGGATCGGGCACCGCCACGCTCTACCGGCACCTCGCGAGCAGGGACGAGCTGATGTTCTACGTCGTCGATCGAATCCTTGGCGAGGTGGACATCGACATCGACGCCGATACCCTCGGCGGCACAACGTGGCAGCAGGCGAGCGCCCGCGGGGCGGGCGCCTTCTACGAGGTCCTCAAGAGCCACCCTAATGCGCTACCGCTGCTCGTCTCCAAGGTTCCCGTGGGCCCAAACGCGCTCATCAACCGAGAGCGCAGCATGTCAGTGCTCCTTGCCTGCGGGTTTCCACTTGATCTCGCTGCGCGCGCCTACACGGCCGTCGCACACTACGTCGTCGGATTCGCTCTGCAGCAGCATGCTCCGGGAGCTCCGCAACCGCAGGACGCCGCGAGGCTGCGGGACTTCTATCGCGACCTCGACGCAGAGACCTACCCCGCGACCGTCGCCGCGGCCGACGAGCTCACGAGCGTGCCCCTCGATGAGGAGTTCCGATTCGGGTTGCAGCTTGTCCTCGATGGGATCGAGCGCCGTCGCGCGTGAAGTCTGCTGAGCCACGGACTCAAGAGGGGAGCTCCGCCTCGAGCGCGTCGGTCAGCGCCTGCGACTCCGGCTCCACCATGGGGCGAAAACGCGCCACCGGGCGCCCGTCGGCGGACACGAGGAACTTCTCGAAGTTCCACTGCACGTCACCCGCCTCGCCCGCCTCGTCGGCGGTGGCGGTCAGTGTTCTGTACAGCGGATGGCGCTCGGGCCCATTGACCTCGAGCTTCTCGGTCATCGGGAAGCTCACGCCGTAGGTGGTCGAGCAGAACGTCTGGATCTCCTCTGAGCTGCCCGGCTCCTGTTCGCCGAACTGGTTGCAGGGCACGCCCAGCACCGTGAAGCCGCGCTTGCCGTAGCGCTCCTGCAGCTGCTCAAGGCCGGTGTACTGGGGGGTGAGCCCGCAGCGCGAGGCGACGTTCACCACCAGCACCGCGCGTCCCTGTAGCTCCGCATCCTCCAGGGGGGCGCCGCTCAGCGAGCTGAGGTTTTCGAAGATAGCCATTGGGCCGATCCTATGCGAGCGCCGATGCGGGGCTGCGCTTGGCCCATCCCTGGCGCAGCAGATCGAGCAGCGCCTCAGGCGGTTGCGCGCCGGAGGCGCCTAGCCTGCGGTCGATCACGAAGGTCGGCACCGCGCTGATTCCCAGCTCGCCGGCTGTGCGCTCGTCCTCGCGAACCTCATCGGCGTAGCGCTCGCCGGCCAGCAGCTCGCGGACCTCCTGTCCATCCAGCCCGACCTCCACAGCAAGGCGCACGAGCGTGTCGTGGTCGGATATCAGCTCACCTTCGGTGAAGTAGGCGCGCAGCAGGCGCTCCTTCATCGCGTCCTGGAGATCATGGGTCTCGGCCAGGTGCAGGAGGCGGTGGCCGTCGAAGGTTGTGCCGCTGCGGGCGATGTCGAAGCGGAAGGAAAGCTCCTCAGCCGCCGCCACGGCCGTCAGCCGCTCCTCGGCTTCGCGTGCCTGCTGGAGGGTCATGCCGTACTTCTCCGCCAGGCGCTCGGCGCGGTCGCCCGTGCGCTCGTGCGGCGCGCCGGGGTCGAGCTCGAAGCTCCGCCAGGTCACTTTCACTTCGTCGCGGTGCTCGAACTGCTCGAGCGCGGCCTCGAAGCGGCGCTTGCCGATATAGCACCACGGGCAGGCGACGTCAGACCAGATCTCCACGTCCACAACAGGCTCCTTTGTTGAGCAGACAACCAAACCCACTATAGGAGGACGCGGCCTCCCCGCAGGCGCCGGCTCAAGCTTCTGCCGGAGGCTTCCGACGCTGCTCGCGAAGCAGAAGTGCGAGCATTCGTGCTCGCAGGTGGTCGGCGTCTATGAGGTGCACCCACGCACCGTCATCCTCGCCGAGGCGGCCGGCGGCGACCTCGCAGTCGATTGGGCCCCGTGGACGAAATCTGCCGCGACGCCTTGCCCTTGCCGGGCTTTGGCCAATGGGGGCTCGTCCGCTGTCGAACGAGAAGCTACGGAATGGTGGCGCTGCTCTTGGGATCGATCAGGATCTTTGCGTGTGCTTCGGGGTCGTCGAGCGCAGCGAACGCGTTATCGACGCCGTCCAGCCCCACAGTGCCCGTAAGTAGCGGAGCAGCGTTGATCTTGCCGTCGGCGAGCATGTGAAGCGTGTCGCGGAACTCGATCGGCGTATAGCCGAGCACGAAGCGCAGATCGATCTCCTTGTTGATCGCCATGGCCGGTCGGATCTGGTCCGCGCCCATGCACACGCCAACCACGACCACGCGCGAGAACAGCGGTGCGCTTGCGATGATCTCGTCGATCACACCGGGCACGCCAACGCATTCAAAGATGACCGGGCTCTTGGGGGTCGTGGCGCCGAGCGCGTCGGCAGCCCTCCAGACGTGGTGCCAGGGCACGGGCAGGCGCTGGAGTTTGTCCATCGCGTCCATCGCGCGCTCCAGCGCTTCGGGCACGGCCACGAGATGCCCGTGGCCGGCCGCCGAGGCGTAGGGCGACTCCTGGGCCGGATCGACGACGACGTCAGCCCCGCACGCGGAGGCGAGCGCGCGGCGGCCGGCTGAGTAGTCGCTGGCGATCACGTTGCGCACGCCCTTCGCCTTCAGCATGCAGATCACCGACAGCCCGATCGGACCGCAACCGATCACGATCGCGACGGTACGCCTCTTGACCTCCCCGCGCCCGACCGCGTGCCACCCAACAGCCATCGGCTCGGTCAACGCGGCCAGCTCAGGCGAAAGGCCGTTGGGGACCGGGACGGTCAGCGATTCCTGCACGAGCAGCTGCTCGGCGTAGGCGCCTGGGGCCGCGGCGGAGAGGCCGATCGCGTGCACGTCCTTGCCGCGTCGCAGTAGCGGAAGGGCCACAACCATGGTGCCGGTGGCCAATCGCTTGCCGGCGCCGGCGCCGTGCTCGACGATCTCGCCGCAGAACTCGTGCCCGAGGACCACTTCCTGGTCGGAGCGCATGAAGTCGCGGTACCCCGTCTCGCGTGCTACTTCCGCCATGTCGTCGCAGTGCCCGCGCGCGTGCAGGTCGGACCCGCAGATGCCGCAGCGCAGCACATCGATCAGCACCTGTCCCCTTTCCGGCACCGGCGTGGGGCGCTCGACGACATCGAGCTGTGTCGCCTTGCAGCTGACGGCCCTCATGTCACACCCGAAGTCGCAGCGCCGACGAGCGTGCGTAGCAGCTCGACCCAGTCCGAGCCAGGGAGGTCGGGGTCCACCGCGCGTTGAACGCCGGTGCCGAGGCCGAGGGCGATGATGATTGCGCCGAGGGTGTCGGGGTCGATCGGGAAGGTGCCGGCGAAACGAGCCGCGAACAGGGCGGCCCAGCGCTTGCGCATGCCCGCATACCTGGCGGCGGTGGCTGCCCGGTAGACGTCGTCGTGCGCGCTGAACGCTGCGAGCTCGATCTCGAGGCGCGTCCATTGCGGCTCGCCGATCGTGCCGTCGGCCCACGCCGCGAGCGCGTCAAACCAGTCGTCGAGGTTCTCGGTCGCATCGAGCGCAGCTTCGAGGCGGTGTGCCTCGCGCTCGTACAGCTCGTCGATCACCGCGATTCCCATCGCCGTCTTGCTCGGGAAATTGGAGTAGACGGCGCCGCGCGTGAAGCCGGCCTCCTCGCCGATCTGCTCCAGCGAGGTGACCTGGAACCCGGCGCGCAGAAACAGGTCGGTCGCCGCGTCCACGATCAGTGCGCGCGTCCGTTCTCGCGACTCAGCTCGCGTGAGGCGGGTCACGCCGCAAACGCGTAGTCGTCGAGCTCAAAGCGAGCGCTGCGCCACGCTGCCTCGAGGGTGAGACTCGGGCGAAACGGCGCGTCGCCGTGCTTGTCAAAGTAGTAGCTGTTGGCCGTCGCGCATGAGCCTTGGAAAAAAACCTGGTTGTCGCGGCGCGCGAGCACCGATTCGAAGTAGCGGCGGTTCGCCTCGGGTGTTATCTCCACGCGCCTGGCGCCGTCCTCGCGCGCACGCCGCAGGCAGCGCACGATGTGGCGCATCTGCGTCTCGATCAGCCCGAAGTAGGACTGACCGTTGAAGCCGTATGGACCAAGGATCGAGAACCAATTGGGAAAGCCGGGCACGCTGACGCCCTCGTAGGCTTGGAAGCGATTGGCGTCCCACCACTCCGAAAGGCTGACTCCGCCCGCGCCGCGGATCTCGAACGGCGGCATGTTGCCGGACTCGAACACCTTGAAGCCCGTCGCACAGATCAGCACATCGATCGGGTGCTCCACGCCATCCATCGTGCGCACGCCGTGCGGTGTGATCGCCTCGATCGAAGTCGTCTCGAGCGCGACGTTGCGGCGGTTGAACGCCGGCAGGTATTCGTTTGAGAAGCTCGGGCGCTTGCAACCGAGCGTGTAGTCGGGCGTGAGCTTCTCGCGCACCACCGGATCTTCGACTGCGCGCAGGTGCTTGCGGCCAGCTCCTTCGCCTCGTTCGCGGAGACTCGGGAAGGTGCCGGCGAAGTGCGCGGCGAGCACGAACGTCGTCTCGACAAACGCCTGACTCGCCAACCGCGCGGCGAGCTTCGCGCCGGGCACCCAGCGGAGCACCCGCCGCGCCCGCCGGCTTAGCGGCGCGTCGGGCTTGGGAAGGCACCAGATGGGTGTGCGCTGGAAGACGGTGAGATGCTCGACCTCGCGCGCGATCACCGGGATCATCTGGATCGCCGATGCACCGGTGCCGATCACGGCGACGCGCTTGCCGTGCAGATCGACCGTGTGATCCCAGCGCGCCGTGTGCATCGTGGTGCCGGCGAACGTCTGGACCCCGGGGATCTCGGGCGGCTTCGGTTGAGTGAATATTCCTGTCGCGCCGATGACGAAGCGCGCGGTGATGGTCTCGCCGTGCGCCGTCTCTATCCGCCAGGCCCGCGCCTCTTCGTCGAACGTGGCTCCTATGACCTTCGTGCTCAGCCGGATGCGATCACCCAGCCCGTACTTCTCGACGCAGTGCTCGGCGTACGCCTTCAGCTCATTGCCCGGTGCGTACACGCGCGACCAGTCGGCACGCTTCTCGAAGGAGAACTGGTAGCTGAACGACGGGATATCCACCGCAATCCCGGGGTATGTGTTCCAGTGCCACGCCCCGCCGACGCCGTCGCCCTCCTCGAGCACGAGATAGTCGTGGAAGCCCGCCTCGTCGAGCTTGATCGCTGCCCCGATGCCGGAGAAGCCGGCTCCGATGACGACCACCTCGTGGGCAGGCGAGATACTCTGAGTATCCATATACTCAGAGTATCCACACACGGGTCCCGCTGTCAAGTCCTTGCGCCCACCGGGGGAGGCGGCCTGTTCGAGCGCCGGCGAGAAGCCTCTTCAACCGCGTCTACGAGCAGGTCTCGTAGCTGCGGGTAAAGCTCGAGGTTGTCTTGCCGGAGCGGGTCTTCGTGCTGACCCGCATCGTCACCTTCTGAGCGGACAGGCCGCGTAGGTCGACGTCCACCGACGTGGACGTGATCTTCAGGGTCTTGATCCTGTGGCGCTTGGCGTTTAGGAGGATCGCCTTGGTGATCCTGGTGCCGCCGTCAGAGGCCTGTGTCTTGGTCAGACGCAGGGTGAAGTGGCGGTCGCTGATGCAGGGGGAAATGACCTCGGCGGTGGTCGGCGCGACCGGGGCCGTCACCGGAGTCTGCAGGAGGGTCGTTACCGGCGTGGCCGCGAGGGTCACGATTGGGACGACGACCTGCGTTGCGACGCTGGTTGACAGGTCGGATTGGTCGGGGTCACCGGTCAGCGAGGACACAGAGACCGGGAGCGAGACCGTCCTGTCGCTCGAGATCCCAGGGTAAGCCTGCGCTGTCAGAGCGAAGTTCGCCGAGCCGGTGGCGAAGGCTTCGGCGGTGCATGTCACCGTTCCGGGTGCGCCGGGAAGCGGGGTCGTGCACGACCAGCCCGCGGGCGCCGAGATGGCGCCGAAGTCGAGACCAATCGGCAGTATCGCCGTCATCGACGCTTCCGATGCGCTGTCCGGTCCGGCGTTCGTGGCCGTGATCGGGTAGAGGATGTAGGAGCCGGGAGCGGCCGGATCCGGTGACCCGGTCGCCGTCACCGACAGAGCCGCAGATGGCGGGATCGGGTTGGGACAGGCCGACACGGTGTTGGAGTCCATGGTCACCGCCGCCGTTGCGAGGAGGCGGCCGGTCGTCGTCGTGCCCGCGCCCGATGTGACGGCGCCGTTGGCAAGGATCGTGCCGGTGAAGTGCGTGGCGGCGCCGAAGCCCGCTGCGCCATTGAGCGCCCAGAACGTGTTCGGCGCGCAGGTCTCCCGGCTGGTGCCGGTGTTGATCACGTGGACGGCGGAGGCGGCTGCCGTGGTCAGGGCACCGTTGATGCGAAACAGGAAGAACGCGTTTGCGTCACCCTGGAAGTTGAGCGTCAGCGTTCCGGTGATCGCGGCGGCAGCTCCCATGCAGTAGACGCCCGGCGTCAGCGTGAGCCCGGCGAGGTTGCCGCTGATGGTCGTTTCGCAGGGCAGTTCGGTCGCTTCTTCGGAGGCGGCGTAGGCCGCAGCGAGATCACTCTGTGCCTGTGTCGCCGTCGAGTTGTCAGCGTCTGTCGCTCCCGATATCAGCCCGGGGGGAAATCCGGTGATCGCACTTCCTGGCGAGACGCCCACGTTGCCCGAGACGAGCGTCGCTCCCGTGTTCGCGACCGTCGTTCCGGCGAGGAGGACGAAGTTTCCGGCCGTCCCGAGACCGATCGTACGGTCGGCGCCCGACGCTGATGTGGCGCTGAGAGCGAACGCGCCGATCGAGATGACCGCCAGCGCGATGTGCGCGCCCTTCACGATGCTCCCCTGCGGTAGCCAGCCAGGCTGGGCATCACAGTCAGAACCAAGAGACATTCGCCCATTTCGCTGCTTCCTTACGCCGTACCCCAATCGTCCAGGAGCGGTCGCTCCTGCCGTCGAACATGTTGCGACCGGAACGTCGCGAGGAGCGTAGGCAGCATGTACCGCGAGTAGGTCTGTCGCTGCACAGCCGATCCCGGAGAGGACGTTGCAGGCGTCCGCGTGATTTGCGCGCTTCGCCGGGCGTGAGCCCGCAGCGACAGGATCGGCACGGCGGCACTCGAGCTAAAGCGCCGCGCCGAATCCTCGGCGTCTGTCGTAGCTGTCCGATCGTCGAGCACCGAAGTGACGAAGCATGCGGGGTTTGCAGCGGCCTTGGCCCAAGCGCCCGCGGTGGGCTATGTGGAGCCCACCGCAGGGTTCTAGCCCATTTCTCCCACAGCTAATCGGCGCCGACGACCTTGAAGTCCCGGTTGACGAAGACGTGGTGGGGCCAGTTGACGCCGATGTTGTGCACCTCGTACTCGCCGTTGCTCAGCTTCACAACACGGTCGACGATGCCCCCCGGGTAGGCCGTCAATGCGGCTTTCGTAGCCTTGTTCGCAGCGCTTCCGCTGACGATGGTGCCGGACCCCTCCTTGTAGCTCGCCGGGATCTGACCGGCCTGCTTCGAGGTGGACGGTGCACCCTGTTTGAAGGCAACAACTTCCGAGGAGGTCTTTGACCCGCTGCTTGCCGGTCCCGCGATGACCTGCGTCGCCGCGATCGTGGTGCTGTCGGTCGTTCCCAGAACGAGAGCGGTCTCGCCCTTGGTAACGGCGCTCGCCGACGCCGACTTCGTGCCCTTCTCGTATTTCGTCGACGACGTCTCCTTGACGGTTACCTTCTCACCTGTCGACGTCGAAAGTTTGAAGCCCGAAGTGGACACGCTGGTCACCTCGCCGATTGATCCGCCTGCGGCAGGCCCGGACCGAGCGTTGGATCCTCCTCCGCCGAGGGCCTGTTGCAATGATGTTGCCGACGTCGACGACGCCGTTGTGGCGGCGCCTGAGCCTGTGCTGGCGGTTGCGCTGACGATGCCGTAGGCACCGCCGCCGAGCGCGATGGCCGTGGCGCCGATGGCGATGGGTCTGGTGAGTCTCTGGGAGAACATGGGCTGGTTCCTTCCGTCGTCTTGATCGTGAGTTGGCGGCTTGTACCCACGATGCGCCGACACGCTGAGAAACGCCTGAGAGGGACCCGAAAGGTCTCTGTGAATCTGCGCAGCATCGCCCGCCGCCGGTGTTGGTTCCCGGTGCTGGTTGAGTTTGTGTTGCCCCGCGCCTCACCCGCACTGGAATCGCTCACCGAGGTGGCCGTGATCGTGCCGTGTCGTTAGTGCTCTTCATCGGATGCGCGATCCATCATGCGAGCAACCTCGCGTGCCTAGCTGAGCGTCAGGCGGGGGAAGCTGAGAGATCGCCCAGAGTCAGCCGCTGGCGCCGGGCTTGCCGGGCACGCCGCGAGCACCCACTCAGCGCCGCCACCCGAGCGATGCTCGAAACCATCAAACGCCACTCCAGCGCGTGACGAGCTACGAGTACATACCGTCCAGTACGTCGCACGCCACACGGTTATCCACGCCGAGGTCCCCGGCGAGCGCCCTCACCTGCGCGGGCGCTCGCTTTTCCGCGTCGGGCTCATGCGGGATCATCACCCAGTGCGAGCTCGAGTCAGCGCCTCTCGTGTCGGTCGCCCAGTCAGCCGCGGATGGCCCGCCGCGAACGACGAGTAAATCCGCGATACGACGAGGTCGAGCCCGCGTCTCGGCGTTGTCTGTGGTTCTCGACGTGACGCCGTTTGGACTCGACCGGCGCGTCTTCGGTGGTGTGGCATACGTGTTCATGCTCGTCTCCTTACACGGTTGACTGAAGCGCATTCTGCGACGCGTAACTGAGAGCAGACTGGAGCACGCGTGAGTGCTTGCTGATAGCGCGCTGCTCAGCAGCTTCTGCGCACACTCTCAGCGTTCTCTCAGCTGGACGGCCGATAATCAGGCCGTGACAGATCGAGAGGAGAGCGTACGTATCCTCGTCGTCGACGATGAGCCGGGCATCGTCGACGTGATCTCGATGGCGCTGCGTCATCACGGGTTCAGCGTGGAGACGGCCGGGAGCGGCAAGGAGGCGCTGGCCGAGGTGCGCAGGTGGCGTCCGCACGTGATGGTGCTCGACGTGATGCTTCCCGACATGGAGGGGTTCGAGGTTGCACGGAGGCTGTCGGCCGAGCATGCTGAGGTCCCGATCCTGTTCCTCAGCGCCCGGGACACCACCGCCGACAAGGTGCGCGGTCTGACCACGGGCGGCGATGATTATGTGACAAAGCCCTTCAGCCTCGAGGAGCTGATCGCGCGGCTGCGAATCATCCTCCGTCGCACGGGCGCCTACGCAGAGTCCTCCGGCCGCCTCAGCTTCGCGGACCTCGAGCTCGACGAGGACACGTTCGAGGTCTCCCGTGCCGGTCGGCCGATCGAGCTCACGGCGACCGAATTCCGATTGCTGCGCTACCTGATGCTCAATCCTCGGCGGGTGCTCACACGGGCGCAACTGCTTGATCACGTCTGGAGCTACGACTTCGGTGGCGACGCGCGAGTGCTCGAGACCTACATCAGCTACCTGCGCAAGAAGATCGACGCCGACGGGCCCCCGCTGCTGCACACCGTGCGCGGCGTCGGCTACTCGCTGCGGCTCCCAAAGGGCTGAGGCGAGTGTCCCTACGCGCGCGCCTGCTCATCGGTCTCGTTGCGCTGGCTGCAATCGGCCTCGGCGCCGCCGCGATCGTGACCTATGAGGAGCAGCGTTCGTTCCTGCTGACGAGGGTCGATCAGCAGGTTGGCGACTCCAGGCTTCCCGTCTCCGTCGCGCTCGGTCTCATACACCCCGGCCAGTCCAAGACCAGTCGACCCCGGTTCAGGAGGCACTCCCGGTCAGGCGCCGAGCACGTTTCAGACCTCCGGGACCTACGGCGTGCTGCTCGACGCGAGCGGCAAGGTGGTCGAGAGCCACTCGTTCACCTATGGCGAGGCCGCGCCCTCGCCTCCGGCGCTTCCGGGCAAGCTGCCGATCTCGCAATTCAAATCGACACGGCTTCGTCTGTTCACGGTCAACTCGAAGTCCGGCTCTTCTCTGCGCTACCGCGCCGCAGCGCTCTCAATTTCCGGCGGACGCGACGCTGGTGATCGCGGTACCGCTGCACGAAGTCGATCAGACGCTTCAGCGACTGATCCTCGTGGAGGTGTTGGTCGGCGCCGGCGGTGATCCTTGCGCTGATGGCGCTCGGATGGGTCGTGATCCGGGTGGGCCTGCGCCCGCTTGAGCGAATGGGACGGGTCGCCAGCGAGATCGCGCACGGAGATCTCACGCGTCGCGTCACTCCCGACAACCAGCGAACGGAGGTCGGGCCGGCTCGGAGCGTCGCTGAACGAGATGCTCGTGCAGATCGAGCAGGCATTCGCAGGCTCGCGGCGAGAGCGAGGACCGCCTGCGCCGCTTCCTGTCCGACGCCTCGCACGAGCTGCGCACGCCGCTCGCCTCGATCCGTGGCTACGCTGAGCTGTTCCGCCTCGGTGCCGCGAACGAACCTGAGGAGCTCGAACGAGTGATGGCTCGGATCGAGGCCGAGTCGACCAGGATGGGGGTCCTGGTCGAGAACCTGCTCGTGCTCGCACGGCTCGATGAGCTGCCCGAGATGCGACTCGTCCCGGTGGACCTGCGCGAGCTTGCCGAGCAGGCTGCACAGGACACGCGGGCACTCGCTCCGCAGCGGGAGGTTCGCGTCACGACGAACGGCGTAGTGGGGGTGCTCGCGGATCCTGAGCAACTGGGACAGGTGCTCGCGAACCTGACGCGCAACGCGGTGATTCACACGCCCGCAGAAACCGCGATCGAGATCAGCGTTCGGCCCGAAGATGATCGGGCCGTGCTCGAGGTTCGAGACCACGGGCCCGGTCTGCCGGCCGACGCCGGAGACCGGGTCTTTGATCGCTTCTGGCGCACGGAGGGGGGGCGAAGCCGAGGGCCCGGCGGGTCGGGCCTGGGCCTGGCAATCGTCAAGGCGATCGTGAAGGCCCATCACGGCGAAGTGCATGCGGGGAACGCCCCCGACGGTGGTGCGGTGTTCCGGGTGACGCTTCCGATCATGCAGGCATCTCCGCACGCCGGGAGCCGCGAGCAGCCCCTGGCCTCGACCGACTTCGAGCGTCTCGGGCCGGGATCGTGATGCCCGGCCCGGACCGGCCCAAAGCTTTTCGGGAACGTAGGGCGAGCCGAGCGCGGCGGCGACCTTCACCGCTTCGGCCATGCGCACCCGGTCACGCCCCGCGAGACCTCTCTTTAGAGAGTGCTTCGGATCTGACAGGGAAGCGTCTCGATGGGCGCGGCGGGTTTCGAACCTGCACCTCTCGCGTGTGAACCATGACCGGAAAGGCCCAAGAAAGCATAGAAACCGCTCTAAAAAGCCAAACTCATCAAAGGCCGCGCCAGGGCGATGATGTCGGAGTATGCGGGGTTTGTGGCGGATTTGGCCCACCAAACGTCCGTGGTGGGCAAAGTCGAGGGTCGCCTTTGTAGAGGTCGGGGTAGCAGACCGTCCCGCCATGCCCAGGGCAGTGATCCGCACGGACGGTAGATTCAACCTGGCCGATGGCCGAGAAGACCCCACAGTCACGTTCGCCGCAAACTGAGATCGTGCGTCGCACTCCCGATCGCGCAGACTCGGGCGTTCCCAGCAGGTTGTTGCTGGCGACCGATCTCGCTGTCGGCGCAGCCTCAACGGCGACGCGCTTGGCGCTGCGGGTCGGTGCAATAGGCTGGAGCGCGAGTATCTCCGCCGGGCGAACTGCCTCGGCGCTGCCGGGCGCGAACGGTGCGGCGCGGCTTCTAAGCACGGCCACCCGCCCGCTAGTCGACGACGGCCACGAGATGCGCGCTCGAGCGCAGTCAGCCGCCCTGGCCAGCACGCAGAGCTTGCTCGAGGCGGCGGCGCTGCGGCTGCTCGCAGCACTCGACATCGACCAGCTCGTCGGCCGCATCGACATCGATCAGCTGGTGCGGCGCATCGAGATCGACGACCTCGTGCAACGCATCGACATCGACCAGCTCGTCAGCCGCATCGACATCGATCAGCTGGTGCGGCGCATCGAGATCGACGAGCTCGTGCAACGCATCGACATCGACCAGCTCGTCAGCCGCATCGACATCGATCAGCTGGTGCGGCGCATCGAGATCGACGAGCTGGTGCAACGCATCGACATCGACCAGCTCGTCAGCCGCATCGACATCGATCAGCTGGTGCGGCGCATCGAGATCGACGAGCTGGTGCAACGCATCGACATCGACCAGCTCGTCAGCCGCATCGACATCGATCAGCTGGTGCGGCGCATCGAGATCGACGAGCTCGTGCAACGCATCGACATCGACCAGCTCGTCAGCCGCATCGACATCGATCAGCTGGTGCGGCGCATCGAGATCGACGAGCTCGTGCAACGCATCGACATCGACCAGCTCGTCAGCCGCATCGACATCGATCAGCTGGTGCGGCGCATCGAGATCGACGAGCTCGTGCAACGCATCGACATCGACCAGCTCGTCAGCCGCATCGACATCGATCAGCTGGTGCGGCGCATCGAGATCGACGAGCTCGTGCAACGCATCGACATCGACCAGCTCGTCGGCCGAGTCCAGATCGACGCGCTCATGCAGCGGATCGATTTGGACGCTGTTGTCGCCCGTCTTGACGTGAACAGGATTGCTGAACGGATCGACGTCGATGCCGTCGTCGAGCAAACGGAGCTGGGAACCATCGTTGCCCGTTCCACTAGCGGCTTCGCGACTGAGGCACTGGACGCGGCCCGAACTCAGACTGCCGACGTCGACACACGAGTGAGTCGCGCCGTGAACCGCGTGCTGCGACGCAAGGAAGGCGATGTGCCAATCGGGCCGCCGCTACTCATTGGCGAGACAGACACCGAGGACACGACTACCGAGTCGGGGACCGAGCCCCTTTCGCCGGAGGCGCCGGAGGGGGAGTCGAAGTGACGAACGGCGACGCCCGCCGCGCCATCGACCAGCAGGGTCATTACGCGGGTGCCCTGAGCCGCCTGCTGGCGTACGGCGCGGACCTGCTCATCCTCACCGTGGTCTATGCGGCTGCGCTCGCCGTCCTTGAGTTCGCGATCAACGCGGCGACACCTTGGAGCGTGGATTTCAAGACCGGACACGGACTCGTCATCGCGGGCGAGCTGCTCTGGGCCGCGCTCTACTTCGGCAACTCTTGGGCGATCTTCGCTCGCTCGCCCGGGATGACGCTACTAGGGCTCCGGATTGTCCGGGCGGATGGCTCCTCCCTTGACCGGCATCACGCGATCGTCCGCCTTATCGCGTTCCCGCTCGGATTCCTGACACTGGGGCTCGGGTTCTTGGGGATCATCTTCGGCCGCACTCACCAAGCGATCTACGATCGCATCGCGAGAACTGCGGTCGTCTACGACTGGGATGCGGAGGCGGCCAAGCTCCGCGATCTCGCCGCGCGTGGGGCTCGCCGGCGCGAGGGGCAGGTGCATGCGCCCACCGAGCGCTGAGATGGCGGCCGCCGAGCAGCATCGGCGAACTGCACACGTGGGGATGGATCACCATCATCCTGGGAGTTATCCAGTTGACAGCGGCGTTCTCGCTCTTTGGCGGCAATCTGTATGGGCGGGTGATCGCCATAAGTCGGCCGGCGGGCAACGACTACAGCCGCCGGCCCGGGCAGCTGAGGCTGCGCACCGTCTGCGGTCGCCTGGCGTCGAGATGCGTCGCGAGCGCGATGAACGCCTGGGCGGTCGTCATGGCGTCGCCGGTGGCGTCGTGCGGGTGGTGCACCGGCAGGCCGAGCTGCACGGCGAGGTCGGTGAGGGACATGCGCGGCTGTCCCTGGCCATCGCGCTCGTGCAGCCACACGCGTCCAAGCACGCTGGTGTCGATCATCGGACGGCGCAGGCGGAGGCCCTGACGGCGCAGCGCCGGTCGCAGAAAGCTGCGCTCGATCGCTGCCACGTGGACTACGGGAATCCTCCCCGCGATCACGGCGAGTAACGGGTCGAGGGCGATGTCGAGCGGCGGCGCGTCGGCGAGGTCGGCGGCCCGCAGCCCGTGCACGCGGATCGACGCCTCGCTCATCGAGCGCTGCGGATGGACCAGCCCGGAGACGGCGGTGCTCAGCTGGACGCGTCCGTCCTCGATCGGGATCGCGCCGAACGAGACGATCTCGTCGTGGCTCGGGTCGAGGCCGCTCAGCTCGAGGTCGACCGCGCAATAGCCCGCGGCCCTCCAGGACGTCCGTCCGGCCGGCAGGCGTGCACGCCTGTATGCGATCGCTCCCGGGCCCGCTCCCGCGCCGCCCTTCCGCCGGCCGAGCCTCATCGCACTCCGAGTCTCAGTTCCGCGGCAATGTGTCTCTGCACCGAGGCGACCGCCCGGAACGACTCCTTGAGATAACTGCGCGTCAGCGCGCTGAGCTCGTCCGGATTGAGATGGTCATCAGGCGTCGATCCGGCACGGAGTTGCTCGACCTGATGCTCCATACGCAGCTCGGTGAACAGCTCGAAGGCATCCTCGAGCGTGCGCACCTCGGCCGCCGGTAGGGTGCCCGCATCGCCGGCCGCCCGCAAGCGTTCGAGTGTCGATGCGCTTGTCACGCCTGCGGCCATCCCCGCCCACCGCGCGAGATCAACGACGGGCAACAGGCCTCCGTTCTTGAGATCGAGCCGGCCGCGATGCTTGCCGTCATGCTCGACCACAAGGCCGCGCATGAAGCCCGTCGGCGGCCGGTGCGACAGTGCGAACCGCGCCAGGAGGTGCAGCAGCTCGGGACGCGCCTTGGCCGCGCGGAACGTGTCCGAGACTTGGCTCCCGCTGCGAATGCCCCATACCGGCCGGCTGTCGACAAGCACCGAGACGAGGATCAGCGCCTGCTCGCGGGTGGGGTGCTCGATCCAGTCGCGAGCCACTCGCCTCCACGACTCGATCGAGCGCACGAACAGCACGTTCGAGGCGGTAGCGCCGTGACTGTCGACGCTGATCCCGCACTCGGCCAGCCCCGCGGCCACATTGCCCGCGAGCGCGTGCAGATACGGTCGCACGACCTCCTCGCGGACGTCGCCGTACCAGACGATCGCGCTGTCGACGTCCGAGGCTGGCGTGGCCTCACGTCGCGCTTGACTGCCGAGTGCCAGCCAGGAGAACTCACCCGGCACAGGATCGGCCGCGGCGACCGCGAGCTCGATCAGCCGGCGCGCGAGCGCATCGAGCACGACCGAGTAGATCGCGGCGACGCTCGAGGCGGCCACGCGCGCGTCGTGCAGCGCGACCACCGCCGGGCGCAGGCCCTGCGCCGCGCGCGCAAGCTCGGTGACGCTGCCGGCGCGCGCGATCGCGCGGCGCAGGTGGAACGAGGACAGTGTCTCGACGGCGAGCAGGTCGACCGCCTCGACGACGCCGATCACCTCGCGGCCGGCGGTGACGACCGGGAAGTGACGCACGCCGCGATCGAGCATCTCAAGAAGCACGTCCCCTCCGAGCCTGTCCGGCTCGACGGTGTAGGCGGGGGCGCTCATGACCGCTGACACTGGGGCATCGGGGGTGATGCCATCGGCGACCACGCGCGAGCGCAGGTCGCTGTCGGTGAGGATGCCGAGGGAGTCGCGCAGCTCGACCACGATCGACGTCGCGGGAGCGCTGGCCATCTTGGTTGCAGCATCGCGGATCGGGGTCGAGGGCGAGCACAGCAGTGGCGGATCGCGGATCAGCGCCGCGACCGGCTGGTTCGCGGGGTTGGGCGCCGGCTTCCGCGGAGCGAGCACCGCGGAGGCCTGCGCATGCACATCCAGCAGCGAGCGGGCAACGAAGCCGACGCTCTCGGGTCGCGCCAGTACGCCTCGCGCGATCTCCTCGGGTATCCGGTAGCAGAGCGTGTCCTCCTGCGCGCGCGCCGCGAAGCCGGGCGGCAGCCCGGACAGCATCGAGGCGTGACCGAACAGCTCGCCGGGCCCGAGCAGGTCGAGCACGGCGTCGTCCAGCACGATCTCGACGGCGCCCGTGCGGACCACGCGCAGGTGCTCGACCGGTTGTGCGCCCTGCGCGAAGATCGTCGAGCCGGCGAGGAAGAACTCGACCTCGCTCGAGAAAGCCACGCGCTCCACGTCGGCAAGCTCAAGCGCGTCAAACGGCGGGTGCGCGCGCAGGAACTCGACCACGCCGCTCGGCGACGCCGGCCGGTGTGAGATGCGGGATGGATCGCGTCGCTCGGTGGCCACGGTCGTGATCGTACGGCGCGGTCGCAGCGGCAGGACTTCCTGCGCTCAACGGCGGCTGGGCAAGCCGTCCAGATGCCACGGTTTCAGTCGAACGGCGATCACGTTGTCGATCGCATCCCGGCGTCAGCCACCCATAGCGGGCTCTGGCAGGGTTGCGGAAAACCCGTAGGAAACACGTGCCCATTCCCCGATAAGACGCCCGTCGTCCAGGCGTAGGTTGCGTTCACGCACAACCTTCAGCCTTCGAGTGAAAGGGGTCGTGGGAATGAGTCGCAAGGTCTTTGACATCCTGGCCAGCGCCGGTGGAGTGGTCCTCGTGGTGGTCCTGCTCGTGGCCGGTGGACTGTTGCTGTGGGGCTCGAGCTTCACGCATTCAAACGTCCACAAACAGCTTTCCGAGCAGCAGATCTACTTCCCGCCGAAGGCGGCCTTCGCCCATGCCGTGCCAGGTACCGAGATCACCCCAGCGATGATCCCGTCCGTCTCGCAATACGCGGGACAGCAGCTTCTCACCGGTTCCCAGGCTGAGGCCTACGCCAACCATTTCATCGCTATCCACCTGTCCGAGCTGCCCTACGGGGGTGTCTACGCGAAGATCAGCACGGCCGCACGCGAAAACCCCAAGAACGCCGAACTCAAGACGCTCGAGCAGACCTCCTTCCAGGGTACGACCCTGCGCGGGCTGCTGCTCGAGGCATATGGCTTCTCGTTCATCGGCGAAATCATGCTCTGGGGTGCGATCGCATCGTTCTGCCTGGCCTTCGTCATGGCCGTGCTCGTCGGTCTCGGCATCCGGCACGCGAGACGCACGCCGTCGGAGGAAGAGCTCCTCACACACCAAACGGGTCACCCGTCATGATCGACTCGGGTCCGCCATGCAAGGCTCGGCTGCGTGGGACTGGTCCGAACACTAGCCCGGTATGTCAGATGGACAAACTCGGTCTTCGATTCCTGGCCAATGGGCCAATGCGTCGGACGGCTAGCTTCCGCGAGATTGTGCCGCGATGAGCGTCGCGGTAATCATCTCCTACGACGGCACCCCGAATGACGACGATGCGCTTGTGCTTGGCAGCCTCCTGGCAGCTGACGCAGGCGGGCTGGCGCTGGCGTACGTTCGTCACGCCCCAGAGTTCGATCCAAGCCGAGAGGCGCTCGCGCAGCATGACGCCGAGCGTCGTCTCGAGCACGGAGCTGCCCTGCTCGGCAATCCCGATGTTCCTCGCCACGTGGTCTTCGCGGCATCCACGGGAGAGGGGCTCGAAGAGCTGGCTGCGACCGAGGGAGCCTCGATGATCGCGTTCGCCTCCGACTACCGAACGCCGCCGGGCCACGCCGAACCTCCGACGTCGGCCCAGCGGCTGCTTGAGATCGGCGCCAAGACCCCGGTCGGCGTCGCTGCCGCCGGCCTGCGGGCCGATCCCGATGCCAAGATCGGGTCGATCGTGGTGCTCCCGTCGGACGGGGACGACGCGGCGCAGCAGACCGCCGACGCACTAGCCGCGAAGCTCGGTGCGCAGATCGTCACTGCCGACCCCTCCGTTGCCGATCTGATCGTGGTCGGATCACAGGCGGGGACTCCGCCGGGACGGCTCGCGCTGAGTGGAGCAGCGCGGACGATGCTCGATGCTTCGCGCGGCTCGGTGCTTGTCGTGCCAAGCGGTAGGCCTGTGCAGTTCTGAACCGGCCCGCGTAGGCACCGTGGCCAGCGTGAATCGGCCGTAGTTTTCCGCGCGTAGCCGACGGATGAGCCCGGATGCTCGTTGTCGCGATATCGGCGAGCGTTAGGAGGCGTGAGGAGCTCCTCTTCCCCACTCTCCGACGGCGGACCAGGCGCGCCTGCTGAGGCAGCGCCGGAGCCCGAGCTTGTCCGTCTGCGCGACGGCTCGCTGATGACTGTGCGCGCGTCGAGCGCGGATGACGAGCCGTCGCTAGGGGTGTTCTTGAGCGATCTTTGTCTGGAGGCGCGGCGTCTGCGCTTCTTCTCGGCCGCAGTCGACACGGCCCGTGCCGCTCATTCGGCCGCCGACCCGGCGACCGGTCGTTACGGTCTGGTCGCGCACGATCAGCTGGGTGCAATTGTCGGGCACGCCATGTTCGTACAGCTGGACAGCACGCATGCGGAAGTCGCGGCCGAGGTCGCCGACCACCTCCACGGTCACGGTTTGGGCACGATTCTAATCGAGCGCCTCGCCGAGGTCGCAGAGCAACGTGGGATCACCTATTTCGTCGCTGAGGTCTTGAGCGAAACCGCGCGATGTTGGACGTCTTTCAAGAGGGCTTCGGTGCGCGAGTGGTACGCCGCGAGGGGTCTGAGGAGCGAGTCGAGTTCCCCACCTCGGGATGGCGTCTTGCGCACGTGCGCTTTCACATGAGCGACAGGGGCAGAGGATAGGTCCCCGCATGTTCGACAAGGTCTTCGTGGCTTTTGACGGTAGCGAGCCGGCCCGCGACGCACTCTCGCTGGGCAAGACCCTCGCCGCCCGAGACGGCGAGCTCATCGTGTGTTGCGTGCACCGCTTCGGGACGGTATCTGCGCGAGTCGAGCCATCGGCGCCCGACCTCGACCATGAGCAGGCCGAACGCTTCGTTGAGGAAGCCTCCCGGCTTCTCGACGGTGCGCCCACCGTCACGCCGCTGCTGGTCGCCGGTGCCGTCAGCGGACTTACGCTGCAGCACACAGCCGAGCGTCGGCATGCCGACGTGCTGGTGCTCGGCTCTTCTCACCGTGGAGCCGCCGGGCGCGTGCTCGTCGGTAGCGTGACCGAGGAAGCGCTGCATGGAGCGCCATGCCCGGTCGCCGTGGCTCCGTTGGGATTTTACCGGGCGCCGAGCCCCCCACGCATCGCCAACATCGCGGTTGCCTACGACGACGACGTCGGAGCTGCCACCGCGCTGGGAGTGGCCGGCAAGCTCGCCGGGGAGACGGGCGCACACCTGCACGTGATCGCAGTAGCCAACATCGCAACGCCGATGGTCGTGGGCTCGACAGCCGCCCTGGCCTACGCCGCGACTGTCGACAGTCGCGTACAGATGGCCGAACATGACCTTGAGGCGGCGGTCGCCTCGCTGCCTTACGGCCTCACGGTCACAAGCGAGGTTCGCGAGGGACTGCCTGCCGAGGAGATCCTGCACAGCTCGCACGGTGTCGATCTACTGGTCCTCGGGTCTCGCCGACGCGGCCCCCTCCGTCGCATGGTGCTCGGCAGCGTGGGCGACGCGGTCGCGCGCGCCGCTGCGTGTCCGGTGCTCATCGTCCCACCCATAGTGGAGACCGAGGGTGCGCTGCAACGCGCGAGCAATACGCTCGCGGATGCGTGAACCGTATCCTTGGAGGTCAGTCGTGGCCATGATCGAGGTCGAAGGAGTGTGCAAGCGGTTCGGGACCACACAGGCCCTCGCCGACTTTGACCTCGCAGCCGAGGAGGGCAAGGTGCTTGCGCTGCTCGGTCCCAATGGAGCGGGCAAGACGACGCTCGTGCGGATCCTGGCGACGCTGTTGCGGCCCGACGGCGGACGCGCCACCGTAGCGGGCTGCGACGTGGTGGCAGACGCCGCGAGGTTGCGCTCGCTGATTGGTCTCACCGGGCAGTTCGCCGCTGTCGACGAGCTGCTTACGGGGCGGGAGAACCTCGAGCTCGTTGGTCTCTTCTACCACCTGAGCAAGGCTGAGCGCCGCCGTCAAGCCCAGGACGTGCTCGAGCGCTTTTCGCTCACAGATGCCGCCGAGCATCTCGTGAAGACGTACTCCGGCGGGATGCGCCGCCGCCTTGACGTCGGGGCGAGCCTGATCGGCCGCCCGCGCGTTCTGTTCCTGGATGAGCCCACCACCGGCCTCGATCCGCGCACACGCAATGACGTGTGGAGCTTTGTCGAGGATCTCGTCGCCGGCGGCACGACCGTGCTGCTGACGACTCAGTACATGGAGGAGGCCGAGCGCCTCGCACACCGCATCGTCGTGATGGATGCCGGCGCCGTCGTTGCCCAGGGCACGGCCGGCGAGCTCAAGGACCAGCTCGGCGGCGACGTCCTCGAGGCTCGCGTGTCAAGCGCCGCTGAACTCGAGCGGGCAGCGGCGCTGATCGCAGACGTCGGCGGGAGTGTGCCCCGCATCGATCCCGACGAGAGGAGCATCAGCATGCCCACCAAGGGCGGCACGCATGTGCTCATCGAGGCGGGCGAGCGTCTACAGCGAGAGGACATCGTGCTCGAGGACCTCGGCATCCGTCACCCCTCGCTAGACGACGTGTTCCTGTCACTGACCGGCAACGGCGCCAAATCCGAGGCCAGCGGAGCGCTTGTGGAGTCTGTGAGGTCCTCCTCCCCGCGTACGCGGTCCGCGACGCGCGCCGGCAAGCCGCGGCATGCGCCGCGAGCGTTACGGCCGACCGCGGCTGGTGCTCGCGACACCGGCGGCGTCGCCAGGCGCAATCTCCTGCGCATCGTGCGCAACCCTCGGCTGCTGGTGATCTCCGCGCTCCAGCCGGCGATGCTGCTCTTGCTGTTCCGTTACGTCCTCGGCGGGGCGATTCACATTCCCGGCGGCAGCTACGTCGATTACATCGTCCCGGCAGTCTTTATCGAGGCGGTGATGATCGGCGGCATGGCCACGGCCATCGGTCTCGCCGATGACCTCCGCAGCGGGATCATCGATCGCTTTCGCAGCCTGCCGATGGCCCGCTCCGCGGTGCTCGCCGGGCGCACACTGGCCGATCTCTGTCGCAGCGTGTTCTCATTGACCCTGATGGTCGGCTTGGGGCTGCTGGTCGGTTTCAGCTTTCACGGAGGCATCGGCGGGATCATTGCGGGGCTGCTGCTCGTCATCTTCTTCGGATACTGCTTCTCCTGGATCTACGCCACCATAGGGCTGCTCACGAAGGACCCGGAAACGGCCCAGGTCGCAGGCATCCTGCCGTTCTTCATCCTCGTGTTCGCGAGCTCGGCGATCGTGCCGGTGGCCACCATGCCCAGCTGGCTGCAACCGTTCGCGCGCCACCAACCGGTGAGCATCACGATCAACGCGGTGCGCGCGCTGCTGCAGGGTGAACCAACGCACCGGTGGGTGTGGCAGTCGCTCGCTTGGTCGGTGGGGATTCTCGTCGTATTCTTCACGCTCGCCGTGCGGCTGTACCGCAACGTCACCTCATAGACGCCGGCTGCGCAGTCGCCGTCGGCCCCGAGCCATCGAGCACGATCACGCGCACGCAATCCAGCGCAGCAGCATCCCGCCGACGGCCACTATCGGTGACCCGCGCTGCGGGACGGCTCGCTGGACGCGCCGCGGACCCGTGTGGCGGACTACGTCGTCAACGGTCGATGACGGTGCTCGGCGTGCCAGGGCCACGCGCCGCGACGTATTCGTGTAGCTCATCGCGGGCGTCGGGATGGGCGGCAGCGTCGATGATCAGGCGGGCCTGCGCGCGCTGGCTGCGCCCGAACACGTGCGCGCAGCCCTGCTCGGTCACGACCGCCGAGTGTTGGAAGGAGGTCACCGGGTCCGTCAGGCGCGGGACGATCGTCGAGCTGTCGCTGCGCTCGTGCCAGGAGCGCAGCGCGATCACCGCGTGACCGCCCGGCGAGTGCAGGGCGCCGGCGACGAAGTCGGGCTGGCCGCCGAAGCCCGAGTAGAGGCGGCCGTTGATGTGGCTGGCTCCGGCCTGGTCTGAGAGGTCGACCTGCAGCGCCGTGTTCACCGAGACCATCGCCGCGTGGGCGGCGATGCGCGAGGGGTCGTTCGTCGATCTCGGTGCGCGTCATCCTCAGCCTGGGGTTCTGATCGACCCAGCGGTAGAGCTCTGGCGAGCCGAACAGGAAGGAGCACACGATCGGACGCTGCCGGTCCAGCGCACCATCGCGATCGAGCGCCATCACGCCGTCGCTGATCATCTCCGACCAGATCGCGAGGTCCCGCCTGCCCGAAAGGGCGCGCAGTGTCGCGTCGGGGACCTGGCCGATGCCGAGCTGCAGCGTCGAGCCGTCGTCGACGAGGCTCGCCACGAGCTCGGCGATCTGCTCGGCGTGCTCGTGTGACGCGCCCACGGCCGGTGAGGCGAGCTCTTCCTCGACCTCGATGGCCAGGTCGATCAGATCCTCTGCCAGCTCGCTGTCGCCGAGCGTGTATGGCATCTGCGGGTTCAGTTGGGCGACGACCAGGCCGCCGCGTGCACGCACCGCTTCGATCGCCGCGGGGAGGATGTTGACCTCGATCCCGAGCGAGACCATTCCCTCGCGCGGCGTCGAGGTGTGCAGCAGCACCACGTCCGGGGGACGGATCGTCGCGAACAGCCGCGGGACGAGCGACAGGCGCATCGGCAGGTAGTCCAGCCGCTCGCCGGCGTCGCGCATCCCGGGTCCCACGAACGGGGTCTCGAGGATCACGCCGTCGCGCTCGGGCAGGGGCGCCTGGGCGGCGAGCATGAACAGGCGGTAGCGCTCGACTGCGGCGCTCCAGCGAATCGAGCAGCGCCCGCGGGGTGGCGAGATTGCCGCTGGCCACCACCCGCGGCTCTGGGTTCGGCAGGGCGCGGAGCGCCTGCTCGAGCTCCTGTTCGGAGAACGACCCGCATCGCTCTAGACCGTTGCGGGAACGGCGCCATCACCCGCGCGGCGAGATCCACGAGCCGGCTCGAGTAGCCCCACTCGTTGTCATACCAGGCGACGACCTTCACCTGGGTGCCGTCCATCACGCTCGTCAGCTGCGAGTCGAAGATCGAGGAGTAGGAGGACCCGACGATGTCGCTCGAGACGAGCGGGTCCTCGCTGTAGGAGAGGATGCCGTGCAGCGGGCCGTGCTCGGCGGCGCTGCGAAACGCCGTCGTTGATCTCCTCGACGCTGGTCGCCCGCTCGGCCTCGACCGTGAGGTCGACGATCGAGCCGGTCGGCGTCGGCACGCGGATCGCGATCCCGCCCAGCCGGCCGTCGAGCTCGGGGATCACGAGCCCGAGCGCCTTCGCGGCCCCGGTCGAGGTGGGAACGAGGTTCAGCGCCGCCGCGCGGGCCCGGCGCAGGTCCTTGTGCGGTCCGTCGAGCAGGTTCTGGTCGGCGGTGTAGGCATGGATCGTGCGTCATCAGCCCGTGGCGGATGCCGACCGTCTCGTGCAGCACCTTCGCGACCGGCGCCAGGCAGTTGGTGGTGCACGAGGCGTTGCTGATGATGTGATGGCGCTCCGGGTCGTAGACCTCCTCGAAGTTCACGCCGAGCACGACCGTCGCGTCCACGGCTCCGTGCCCTTGGCCGGCGCGGAGATGATCACCTTGCGGGCGCCCGCCGTCGAGATGCTCGGCGGCCGCTGCGCGCGTGCGGAAGCGGCCGGTCGACTCGATCACGACATCCACCCCGAGCTCGCCCAGGGCAGCTTGGAGAGCCTGGGCTCGCGCGAGCGCGCGGATCGGGCGCCCGGCGAGAGCGAGCTCGCCGGCGGTCGACTCGACCGTGCCGGGGAAGCGCTCCGTAGACGGAGTCGTAGCGCAGCAGGTGCGCCAGCGTGGCCGCGTCGGTGAGATCGTTGATCGCCACGATCTCGAGGTCGGCGTCCTGCTCATGGGCGATTCGAAGAACGCTGCGTCCGACACGGCCGAAGCCGTTGATGGCGACTCGAGTTGGCATTGTGCGCTGTCCTCCTGCTCATATGTGGACGGGTCAGGCCCAACTTCGCGGGCATCGAGCACGCTACTCGCGATCGGAGGCCCCGTCATGGGTGCTGAGCCCCGTATCGCGGTGGTGGAGAACTACGGATCGTGTTCGGCCCGAGCGTGTAGAGCGCACAAGTGGTCATGCGGACAGTGGGTCAGTACTTTTCCCATGGGCGACGACGGCTTTCCTCGCCTGACGCGGCGATTCCGTGGAGATAGCCTGCCGGTCATGACTGCCTTGAACCGGGCATCGCGCCTGCCGAGCAGCAGCGAAGCCAAATCTGCGACTCAAGCTCCACGCTGACGATGGCACGACAGCGCGGATCGCTGACGCCCGGGCGCGTCGTCATCTGCGGCGGGGGCGTCGCGGCGGTCGAGGCGCTACTGGCGCTGCGCGCGCTTATGAAGGTCGTGGTGGAGGTGCACCTGGTCGCGCCGAACCGCCAGTTCGTCTACCAACCGCTCGCGGTGGCGGAACCCTTTGAACTTGCCGAAACCCACCTCTTCGAGCTCGCTGAGATCGCTGCAGATCAGGGCGCCACGCTGCACGTGGACTCCCTGGCGCGCGTCGACGCGCAGGCGCGGAGCGTCCGGCTCTCAAGTGGCACTGTCCTGCCCTACGACGCCGTGGTCATCGCTGTCGGCGCTCAGCGGCGTGAATGGCTACCGGGCGCGTTGCACTTCGGTGGAGCGGAGAGCGTGGCGGCGTTCGCGGGGCTGCTCGAGGGATTCGAAGATGGCTCGGACCAGCGCCTGTGCTTCGTCAACCCCGCCGGGCTCAGTTGGACGCTGCCGCTTTATGAGCTTGCGTTGCTGACCGCCTCCCACCTAGCCGACCGGGGCATCGTCGGCGTCGAGCTCACCGTCGTTACGCCCGAGGAAGATCCCCTGGGCGTGTTCGGGCCGGCGGCCAGCCGCATGCTGCGCAACCTGCTCGCAGACCGCGGCATAGCGCTCAAAGCCGGCGCTTACGCTGAGAAGATCCAAGGTGGCGAGCTCCACGTCCGTCCACGCGCCACGGTCGAGGTCGATCACGTGGTCACGCTTGCAGAGCTCAAGGGCCCGGCTGTGCCGGGCCTGCCATCCGACGCGGCTGGCTTCATCACCGTGGACGAGCACAGTCGCGTGGCTGGTCTGGAGGACGTGTACGCCGCGGGCGACGGAACAAACTTCCCTGTCAAGCAGGGAGGCATCGCCGCCCAGCAGGCCGATGCAGCCGCTGAGGCTATCGCGTCACGCATGGGCGTCCCCGTCACGCCCGCTCCCATCCGGCCCACGCTCCGGGGCGTGCTCCTAAGCGGAATCGCTCCGACTTATCTGCGCGCCCAGATCGCCGGTAGGAGCGGCGACTCCTTCGAGATAGCGGCCAATCCGCTCTGGTGGCCACCGAGCAAGATCGCCGGTCGCTACCTGGCACCCTACCTCGCCGGCCATAGCCCGCTCACCCGTGACGAGACGCTCAAGGACCGCCCGCCCTCGACTCGGCATCCCGCAAGGATCCAACAGTCCCGCGAGGAGGCCCGTGAGCTGGCACTCACCTTCGCCGAGCGCGATGCTGCCGATCGCCACTTCAAGTCCGCACTGCAGTGGCTCGAGGTGATCGAGCAGCTCGACGGTGTACTGCCCCCTGGATATCTGGAGAAGAGAGCCGACTGGCAGGATCGTGCCCGTCAGTGAGCGACGATGCGGGCGGATGCAGGCGATGCACCCGGCTAGTGACATTAGTAACACAGGAGTAGGCTCGATCGATGGGTCTTGACGACGTCACCGTCACTCCGCTGGACCCCGAGCGCTTGCGCACGTGCTCACCCCCGACGCGCTCGCAGCCTTCGAGCACACGCTCACCCGCGGGCGCGAGCTGCTCGAGTCGCGGACGTTCTGGAACGTCAACTCGACCGCCCAGGGTGGCGGCGTCGCCGAGATGCTGCGCTCGCTGATCGGCTACACGCGCGGCGGCGGGAGCGATGCGCGCTGGGTGGTGATCACAGGCGACTCCGAGTTCTTCCGCATCACCAAGCGCCTCCACAACCGGCTCCACGGACACGCGGCGATAGTGGCCCGCTGGGCGAGGCCGAGCGTGCCGCCTACGAGCGCTCGCTGCAACGCCAACGCCGAGCTCATGGCTGCAGCGCGTTCGCCCCGCGGACGTCGTGCTGCTGCACGATCCGCAGACGGCCGGCATGATCCCGCGCCTGCTCGAGACGGGGGTGCCGGTCATCTGGCGCTCGCACGTGGGCATCGACCCGCCCAACGATGTGGCGCGCGAAGCCTGGAGGTTCCTGATCCCTTACGTCATCAGTGCGCCGATGCCTTCGTCTTCTCCTATCGGCTCTATTTCTGGGAGGGGCTCGATCCCGCCAAGCTGACGGTGATCCCGCCCTCGATCGACGCCTTCTCGCCAAAGAACCAGGCGATGGCGTTCACCGGCGTGACCGCGGTGCTGCGCGCCGCCGGACTGGCCGCGGACCACCATCACAGCTCCCGGGCGGTCTTCGAGCGGCTCGACGGCAGCGTCGGCCGCGTGCAGTCCCAGGCGAAACTCGTCGAGGAGCACCAGCTGCGGCTCGATGTCCCGTTGCTCGCGCAGGTCTCGCGCTGGGATCGCCTCAAGGACCCGCTCGGCGTGCTCGCTGCATTCGCCGAGCACGTCCGGGCCGACGAGAGCCGCACCTCTTGCTGGCGGGTCCCGACGTGACCGCGGTCGCGGACGATCCCGAGGGCCAGGAGGTGTTCGCCGAAGTCGAGTCTGCTTGGTCGGAGCTGCCTCGCCGGATCCGCCGGCGCGTGCACCTCGCCCTGCTGCCGATGGCGAATGTCGACGAGAACGCCGTGATCGTCAACGCCCTTCAGCGGCGCGCCGACGTCGTCGCGCAGAAGAGCCTGGCCGAGGGCTTCGGCCTCACCGTGTCCGAGGCGATGTGGAAGGGCCGCCCGGTTGTCGCCTCTGCGATCGGCGGTATCCGCGAGCAGATCGAGGACGGGCGCACCGGCTTCCTCGTGGACCCCGGCGACCTGCGAGCGTTCGGTGAGCGCGTGAGCGAGCTTCTCGGCGACCCCCACCGCGCTGAGCGCATAGGCGCAGCGGCGCAGACGCGTGTACGCGAGCTGTTCCTCGGGCCACGGCACCTCGGCCAGTACGTCGAGCTACTCGAGAGCGTGCTGCGCCAGCGCGTCTAGGGCTGGCTCCCTACGGCTCCCCGGCCGGCGCGGTGAGCGTTTGCAGGAGCGCCTCGAGGTCTTCAACCGACAGCTGGCTCGGGCGCCCTTCGGGGGACTTGATTTCGATCACGCGATGATCGCCGGCCTCGCCGAGGCGCCAGAATCCCATGCGGATGTCCCAGCACCAGTCGTTGCTCGATGCAGCCATTCTCGAGACCTAGCCGACCGCCGAGCGGCGGCGCGATCGCTTGGCCTCGGGCGGGCGCAGCTCCGAGAACGAGCGCTCGATGCCCTCCGCGAGCACCTCTACGTCGGGCGCTGCCATGCGGTCGGCGTTCAGGCCGAAGACCATCTGGCCCGCGTAGGAGACGACCGCGATGCCGATCGTGTGTCCGGCGAACAGCGGCACGAGCGGGAGCACTTCGACCAGCGGGGCGCCCAACGCGTACAAGCGCTGCTCGGATCCCGGGACGTTCGTGATCGTCAGGTTGAACATGCGGGTGCCACCGAACATCGACCGCGCGAGCAGCGCGCCGGCGAGCGGTGGCCCCATGTCGGCCAAATCGACGATCGTCTTGCCGCCAGCGCGTTGCGAGCCGGCCTTGAGCTGCTCCGTGCGCTCGACGACGCGGCGGTAGCGTGCGGTCGGGTCCGGCTCGGTCACCGGCAGCTCGACGAACAGCGACGTCAGCTCATTGCCGAGCGAGTGCTGCTGGTCCTCTGAGCGGATGTTCACCGGCACCTGCGCCCGCAGGTCGCTTTCGCCGCAGCGCGTCCCCGCGCGACGAGCAGCAGGTGTCGCAGCCCGCCTGCGCAGATCGCGAGCACGACGTCGTTGACCGTGCCACCGAGGCTCGCCTTCACCGCCTTTACGTCGGCGAGGTCCAACCGCACGGTTGCAAAATGACGCATGCCGCTCATCGGCGCGTTGAGGCTCGAGTGTGGCGCTCCGATCACCTCCTCGCGCACGATCAGCTCGACGGCCGCGCGCATGTGATCGAATGACTCACGTGGGTGCAGCGCCGCACCGACGCCGGACCGCGCCCCGCGTACGACCAGGCCGGGCGAGAGCCAGAATCGGCCATTGCCGTGCTCTGCGACCTGCTCGTCGTCGCCGTCCGCCAGTGGATGTGAATGTGTCGGCGGAGCGTCCGGGGAGGCGTCTAGCAGGACGTATCCGATGTCAACCGAGCCAACGCCATCCACTAGACAGTGATGCGTCTTGGTGACGAGCGCCCATCGCCCGTCCTCGAGCCCGTCGAGCAGCGTCATCTCCCACAGCGGACGGTGACGGTCCAGGCGGTGCGACCAGAAGTCCCCAAGCCACTCGTGCAGCTCGGCCTCGCCGCCCGGCGCCGGCAGCGTCGCGTGGTTTACGTGGGCATCGGGGTCAAACGCCTCTGCAGGCTCCCAGGTCAGCCACGTGAGCGGACCGGCATGTGTACCGGAGAGTTGCTGGGCATAGCGTGGCAGGCTTCCCACCCGCCGGCGCATGTAGTCGCGGAACTCGCCGATGTCCGGCGTCCCGCCGGCCGGGAGCGGATCGAAGAGGAGCGCCGCGCCGATGTGCATGTGCGCGCTCTCGTCGAACTGCTCAAGCTCGAGGAACATCGTGTCCAGCATGCTCAGCTGCTCGCCCATGGCCTCTGACTCCCGTTTCCGTGATCCTAGAACTGAACCTAGCGGGCAACGCAACATGTGACATCGGAGTTCCGCCACGCGGCGAGTCCGTACTTACCCACGTTTGGACGGCGCAGTTGCCAGGCGCTGCAGCGCACGCAGCTCGGCGACGAACGCTCGCAGCAGCTCGTCAGGTTGGGGCACGAGACCCGCATCGGCGTTGACGGCGATAGTCACGCGGCCGTTGTAGCTGAAGATCGTCACGCCCAACCCGACGCTGCCCGAGCGCGGCGCCATGATGAACAGGCCCTTTACCGGGGCGCCGGCAAGGCGAATCGGTTCCTCCGGCCCGCGCATGTTCGACACGACCACGCTCGCCTTCTCCGAGAAGAAGTCGATCGATAGGCGCTGGCTGCCGCGCGGTGAGAGTCCTATCGCAGATAGTCCATCGAACGCCACGCGGCCCTCGCCCGAGCGCTTGATCTCGCTCATGCGTTGGCGCACGCACGCCAGTCGCTCGCGGCGGTCCGCGCGGCCGATCGGCAAGGTCAAGAAGACGAGCCCGAACAGGTTGCCGAGCTCGCGCGGGATCGGCTCGTCCGGCGGTCGCAGGTTGAACGGCATGTAGGCACGGATCTCCTCGACGAGACTGCCGCGAGCGGTCAGGTAGTCGCGCAGGCCGCCGGCGAGCGCGGCAAGCATCACGTCGTTGACGGTGGCGCCGGTCGGACGCCCGATCTGCTTGACGTCATCGAGGGACATCGGCGTCGTCCAGGTTGTGCGCTGCGCAGCGCTCAGAGGGCCCCTCAGCACCGTCGCTGTGTCCGGGCCGGTGCGCGCAATCTTCGCGAGCGACCGGGTGTCGACGCGGGCGAGCCGGCCGCGGAGAATCTGGCCCGGGTGCGCGACCGCGTGGCGCGTCTCACGGACGGTCACGGCCGCAAGCGTGCGGCCCGCAATCATCACCGGCGCCCCATAGCCCGCGACGCCGGGAAGCGGGGGCCTGTACCGCTGCACGTCCGGCGCGAAGCCGGTCTTAGGCGTGTCATCGCCGAGCGACTCAAGCACGCGCGCGAGCGAAACCCCATCGACGATGCAGTGCTGGATTCGCAACACGATCGCGGCGCCGTCGTCGAAGCCATCGACTAGATGCGCGTGCCACAGGGGCTTGTCGCGATCGAGTGGAGTCGACTGCAGCGTCGCCACGAATGATTCGAGCGCGGCCTGGTCGCCGGGGGCGGACAGAGTGTGCCGATGTACGTGTCGCCGAAGGGCGAAGTCCGGATCGTCCTCCCATCGCGCCATGCCAAGAGGAATGCGCGGCTCCACTGCCCGCTGGCTGAAGCGCGGGAAGCGGGCGATGAGCCGCTCACGCAGCAGCTGTTCGACCGCCTCCCAATCCGGCGGCCGCGCAAGCCACAGAACGCTTGTTATCACCGTGAGGTTGGTCGGGCGGTCCATGCGCAGCCAAGCTGCATCGATGGCGCTCATGCCGCTCATCAGTTGGCGCCTCTCATCAGACCTAGTCGATCAGCGCTCGTCGACCCATTGCGGGCCGCCGGTCATCGGCGGGCGCGCGTGGTTCGAGAAGCGCGGTTCGCGGGAGCCACTCCATCCGCCCGCGCCGCAGACAGAAGTTCCCCTACCGAGGAGCCCATGGCGCTCACCAGCACCTCGAGGTCCGGCACGGTGTCGCGGTCGGCGACCACGCCGAAGAACACATTGCCGTCATAGCTCACGGCGGCGACGCCGAGGGCGTGCTCGGCCGCGAGCGGCACGAGCGGATGGATCTCGCGCATCGGTGCCCCGAAGGCATACAGCGTCTGCTGCGGACCGGGCACGTTGGTGATGGTCAGGTTGAACAGACGCGTGGCGTACAGGGCCCGCGCCATGGTGGCGTGGAGCACCGGTGGCGCCAGACCCGTGAGCTCGATCACGGCAGTTGAGCCTTCCGCCTGCCGTCCCGTGGACTTCAGCGACTCAGAGCGAGCCACGGTCTCTCGATAGCGCCGCACCGGATCGCCCTGCGTCACGGGCAGCTCCACATATAGCGAGGAGACCCGGTTGCCCAGCGCGAGGTGCTCACTTGCCACGCGAACGTTGATCGGGACCATCGCCCGCAGTCCCTGCGCCGGCAGTTCCTCGCCACGAGACTGAAGCAGTGCCCTCAGCCCGCTCGCGGTGACGGCGAGCACGACGTCGTTGACGGTGCCGCCGAGGGAGCTCTTGATCTCCTTCATGTCTGCCAGCGGTACGCGGACGACATCGAAACGCCGCCGCGTTCCGATCGCCACGTTAAGACTCGTGTGCGGCGCCGCGTGTAGCTCCTCACTCACGATCAGATCGATCGCAGAGCGCGCGCTGCGAAGCGCCTCACGCGGGTGTAGCGCGCCATGGGTTCCCATTTCGGCCGCGTGGACCATCGTTTCGAGGGGGAACAGCCCCGCCCACGCGTGTGCCAGAGAAGCCAGTCGGCCAGCGACGCTCGGGTGAGATGCAGACGCCGGGCGATCGGCTGGACGAGAGGGCGCGTGGCTGGCGCTCGCACCGCTCCCGGCGGACGAGGACGCCGCAGCGGCTCCGCCTACGTCCGGCGTGGTGTCGAGCAGCAGGTGGCCGACATCGATTGAGCCGACGCCATCGACCATCGAGTGGTGTGTCTTGTGCGCGAGCGCCCAACGACCGATCGGCGAGTCCCTCGACGAGCGCCATCTCCCACAGCGGCCGATGGCGATCCAGGCGCTGTGAGAAGAAACCAGATGCCCACTCAGCCAGCTCCTCATAGCCGCCCGGTGGGGGAAGCGCCGCGCGCGCCACGTGCCTGGCGATGTCGAATGCGGAGTCGTCCTCCCATTCCGGCCACGACAGGCCGCCCGTGTGCGGCTCCGACAGGCGCTGTCGGTAACGCGGCAGCTCGCCCAGGCGACTCGCCAGGTGCTCACAGAGTTCCTCGCGCGACGGCGGCCCGCCATCGGGCAGCGGATCGAAAACCATGATTCCGCCGATGTGCATGTGTGCGCTGTCGTCGAACTCCTCGAGCTCGAGAAACGTCGCGTCCAGGGGTGTGAGATGTTCGCTCATGATGCAACTCGAGTGGGTATCTGCGGTCTCCTCACGCTTTGCTCTCAACGGATGCTGCCGGGTGGTCTTCACCACCTGGGCACAGGACGGCACGCTACGCGAGATCATCAGCGGCGTCATGCGTGATGAATCCCTGATGATCGTGTGATAACTACTGAACTCGTTCAGTGGGTCGTGCGGTCGCCAACGGCCTTCGCGACCGCTTGAGTTATCGCGAGGCGAGGTTTCACGATCTCATGACTGCCAGCCAGAGCATTGCCACCAAGTGGGTTTACGACTTCGCCGAGGGCTCTCGGGAGATGCGAGATCTGCTTGGTGGCAAGGGCGCCAACATCGCCGAGATGACCCGCATCCTGGGGCCCGAGCGGGTGCCCGCAGGGTTCACCATCAGCACCGCCGCATGCGTCGAGTACATGCGTGCCGGGCGCAGCTCGCCGGCCGGTCTGGGGGAGCAGGTCGACCAGGCGCTTGCGCGCATGGAGGACCACGTCGGGAAGCGTCTCGGCGATCCCGAGGATCCGTTGCTGCTGTCGGTGCGCTCCGGCGCACGCGAGTCGATGCCCGGGATGTTGGACACCGTGCTGAACCTCGGGCTGGGCGACGAGGCCGTCGCAGGTCTAACAGAGCGCACGGGCAACGAGCGCTTTGCCTGGGACTCCTATCGGCGCCTCGTGCAGATGTTCGGCAACGTCGTTTACGGAATCCCGGGCGAGCGCTTTGAGGTGGAGATCGCGCGGGCCAAGAGCGAGCTTGGCGTCAGCCTCGACACTGAGCTTGATGCGGCCGCGCTGCGAGCGCTCACCGGGCGATTCAGGGAGCTGTATGACTTTCCCCTTGACCCACGCGAGCAACTGACGCACGCTATTCGTGCGGTCTTTGACTCCTGGATGGGCGATCGAGCCGTCTCCTACCGGCGCATCAACCGCATCCCCGAGGACTGGGGAACCGCGGTCAACGTCCAGCAGATGGTGTTTGGCAACAAGGGCGAGACCTCAGGCTCGGGCGTTGCGTTCAGCCGCGACGAGCTGACGGGAGCACCAGACCCCTCCGGGGAGTTCCTCCCCAACGCGCAGGGTGAGGACGTCGTCTCCGGCGTGCGCACCCCGCGTGAGCTATCTGAGCTGGGCGACTGGATGCCCAAGGCCGCTGAGGAGCTGGCCGAGATCCTGCGCGAGCTCGAGCGCCACTACAAGGACATGCAGGACACCGAGTTCACGGTCGAGGAGGGGCGCCTGTACATGCTGCAGACCCGCAGCGCCAAGCGCCCGGCCCAGGCTGCGGTGCGCTTTGCGGTCGACGCAGTGCAGGAGGGCCTGCTCAGCAAGGCGGAGGCGATCGCTACCATCGACGCCGGCTCGCTGGAGGCGCTGCTGCACCCCTCGTTCGCTCCTGAGGCAGCCCACGAGGTGCTGGCACGCGGCGTCGCTGCCTCGCCCGGAGCGGCGAAGGGCGCGATCGTCTTCACCGCACAGGAGGCCGTGGACGCGGCCGCCGACGGGGTCGCCGTGATCCTCGTGCGCCCGTTCACCGAGGCCGACGACGTGGCGGGCTTTCAGGCTGCGAGCGGGATTCTCACCGCCGAGGGCGGCAAGGCCTCTCACGCGGCACTCGTCGCCCGCGGCATGGGCCGCCCGGCGGTGACCGGCGTGGCCGACCTAGACGTTGACCTGCACGCCGGGGAGGTCCGCGTGGGCGAGCTCACCCTGCACAAGGGAGACTTCATCGCCATCGACGGGAGCACCGGGACGATCACCACCGATGACGTCCCCTTGGTCGAGGCGCTCCTGGACGAGCGCTTCGAGACGGTTCTGCGGTGGTGCGATGAGCTACGTGTCCTTGGCGTGCGCGCCAACGCGGATACACCCCAGGACGCGGTGCGGGCGCACCGGTTCGGCGCCCAGGGCATCGGGCTCTGCCGCACCGAGCACATGTTCATGGCGGCCGATCGCCAAGCCGGGATGCGCGCGATGATCATGGCCGACGATGAGCCGGGCCGCCGCGCGGCACTCACCGAGCTGCTCCCGCTCCAGCAGCGCGATTTCGAAACGCTGTTCGAGGAGATGGCGGGCCTCCCCGTGACCATACGCCTGCTCGATCCGCCGCTGCACGAGTTCCTGCCCGACCGCTTCGAGTTGCACGAGGAGATCGTGCGCACGCGCATCGAAGCCAGTCCCGGCCTGGCCGAGCTCGAGCACGAACTTGATCGCACCCGCAGCCTCGAGGAGACGAACCCGATGCTCGGGACGCGCGGCGTGCGGCTCGGCGTGCTGCACCCGGAGATCTATGAGATGCAGGTGCGCGCGATCGTGAGGGCGGCGTGCGTGGTGCGCGACCGGACCGGCGCGGCTCCCAAGGTCGAGATCATGATCCCGCTCGTGGCGTACGAGGGCGAGCTCGAGTTCGTGCGCGCGCGTGTGCTGACGGTCGCCGATGAGGAGGGCTTCGCCTACGGCCGCGACTTCGCCGTGGGGACGATGATCGAGCTTCCGCGTGCCTGCTTCATCGCTGACCGGATCGCGCGCCATGCCGACTTCTTCTCGTTCGGCACCAACGACCTCACCCAGACTGCCATTGGCTTCTCCCGCGACGACATCGAGGGGCGCATAATCCCACGCTATGTCGAGGAGAAGATCGTCGACGGATCGCCGTTTGCGAGCATCGACGAGGCCGGTGTGGGCGAGCTCGTGCGAACCGCCGTGAACCGCGGCCGTCGCGGCCGCGCCGACATCGAGCTCGGCGTCTGCGGCGAGCACGGCGGAGATCCCGACTCGATCCGCTTCTTCCACGACGCGGGCCTGGACTACGTCAGCTGCTCTCCGTTCCGGCTCCCGATCGCCCGCGTGGCGGCCGCTCAGGCGGCGATCGCGGCTCCGCGAAAAACCGCCGCTGACACCCCGGCGGTTCCGCCGCCGTGAGTCGCCGTCCATCGAGTTCGTCCGCTCAGGCTCGTGACGACACGACGCCGCAGGCGCCCACGCGGCTTGGCCGTAGGAAGATCCCGCGCGATCGCGACGACGATTACACCGCCGGCGCCGCGGCCGCGCGCCGCGAGTTTCTTCGCGAGCAGACCGGCGTGGCGCTCGAGCACGTGTCCCAGGGATCGTTCGATCCGGCGATTCTGCCTGGCAACGTCGAGCATTTCACCGGTGTTGCACAGGTGCCGATCGGCATCGCCGGGCCCCTGCTCGTCAACGGAGAGCACGCCCAGGGTGAGTTCTACGTGCCGCTCGCGACCACGGAGGGCACCCTTGTCGCCAGCTACAACCGGGGCATGAAGATGCTGCGCGAGGCGGGCGGCGTGACGACCACGATCCTCGACGACGCCATGCAGCGTGCGCCCGCCTTCGTGTTCGAGAGCGCGCGCGAGGCGCGCGCGTTCGGAGCATGGCTGACGGAGCACTTCGCCGAGATCAAACAGGTGGCAGAGGCCACCACCCGCACGGGGCGCCTGCGCGGTATCGAGCAGTACTCGGCCAGTCGGATCCTGTTCACTCGCTTTGACTACACCACCGGTGACGCCGCGGGCCAAAACCTGACCGGCAAGGCGACGGCGGCGGCGTGCGCCTGGATCACCTCCAATTACGCTGGTATCACGGACTTCTTGCTGGAGTCGAACTTCGCCACCGACAAGAAGAGCTCGCAGGTCAACATCCTGCGCACGCGTGGCAAGCGCGTGGTCGCCGAGGCGACGCTCTCCGCGGCGCTGATCGAGGAGCACATGCACACGAGCGCAGAGAAGCTGTTCCGCGCGCGGCAGGTGTCGAACCTCGGGGGCTTCATGGCCGGCGTCAACAACAACGGCGCACACTCGGCCAATGGAATCGCTGCCCTGTTCATCGCCACGGGCCAGGACGCGGCCAATGTCGCCGAGTGCTCGGCAGCCCTCAATTTCAGCGAGCCACTCCGAGGCGGCGGCTACTACGTCTCGATCACGATCCCCTCGCTTATCGTCGCAACCTATGGCGGCGGCACTGGGCTCGCAACCCAGCGCGAGTGCCTGGAGCTGCTCGGTTGCTATGGGACCGGGAAGGTTCGCAAGCTGGCCGAGATCATCGCGGCCACGGTGCTGTGCGGCGAGCTCTCCCTCGGTTGGGCGATCGTCACCGGGGAGTGGGTCACGGCACACGACCTGCTCGGACGCAATCGACCGTAGTCGGTTCCCTCATCCATTCGCGCAGCGTGCGTACAGGGGCGCGGTGGGCGTACAGGCGACACGCGTGGAGAGCGGCCGGACCGTAGGTCGCCCGCTCTCCCGTCGGCGTGCTACTTCTTGTCGTTTGACCCGGTCAACGACTTGCCTGCACTATCCACGACCTTGCGCAGGAAGTCGGCCTGCGTGTGGAGCAGCCGTTGGGCCATCTCCAGGGCCGAGTCGGTGATCTCCTCCCTCTTTGACGGACTCTTGCCGTTTTGCGGCAGCGCCCGGTCAACGGTCTCGGCGAACTTGCGCACCGCGTCGATAGCGCTCCTCGCACCGTCGTCGAGCGACTTGAGCACCTCGTCGGACAGCTCTGTGCTCCGCTCGACCGCTCTCCTCGCGTCAAGCTCGCGGCGGGCCGAGCGAGCCTTACTTGCAGCCGCATTTGTGTTTGCCGCCGGGCGACGTTTTGCCGCCGGGCGACGTTTTGCCGCCGGGCGACGTTTTGCCGCCGGGCGTACTGTCTTCGTCTCAGGCATACGCTTCACCACCTTCGGACCTTGGTCCCTCACCTACTTTCGCGAAGCCGGTTCGTCGGACCCCGCCTGCAGGTCGTTCTCCGCGGCTTTCGCCTGTCTGCTAGGACGGTAGGTCGGTCCGATCGTCGCGTCATCCGAAGAAACTCCCCCGTTGGCCTGGGCAGACTACCTCCGGGGACGCGGCGCCCGCCCGATGCCGCCAGACCGCCGCTCTGTAATCCTCTGAGCGGCTAGTGACTTCGCCTCCGAACTCCCTGCGGATACTCAGCGATCGCCATGACGGTACAGCGTTCGAGCCGCAGGGCGGCAGGGCGCGGGTGCGCCTGGAACTCGACTGCGGACACGTACCTCAGATCGAGCGTCCCCGCCACTCACGGGTCGCCCGTGACCGCACGCGGGAGACCTCCGTTGCGAATATGCCCATTCTTTGCGCGGTGTCCAGCTCGCTTGCGAGCTTTCCGGCTGGGCGCCTGCACGTCGCTCCCAGGACCGGCCGCCCCCACGAGCTCGCGCAGGGAGCTCTCGATTCCGCGACACAGCACATCGATGTCCGGGGCCCTGTCGTAGTCGCCGGTGACGCCAAACGTCAGCCCGCCGTCGTAGGAGAAGATTGCCACTCCGATCCGGACGTGCCCGCCCAGCGGAACGTAGGGAAAGCACTCGAGCATGCGGCGCCCGGCCGCGTACAGCGGGCGCTGGGGCCCAGGGACGTTGGTCGTCACCGTGTTGACGCTGCGCTGCGGCATCCGGGTGGCGGCGCGCAGTCCGAGCGCGAGCAGCATCGCGGGCGCAAACCCGCCGAGACCCACCAGCACGTCGCCGGCCACGGCTTCGCCGGAGTGCTTGAGATGATCCATCTGCGCCCGCATCGCCGCCAGCCGCTCGACCGGATCCTCGATCCCCACCGGCAGGTTGGCGAAGATCGCCGAGACGCGGTTGTTGTACTCACCATGCTCCTCCTCCGAGCGCACGGACACCGGCACAAGCGTTCGCACGTCGCGCTCTGTGGACTCTCCGCGCCCAGTCAGCAGCGCGCGAAAGCCGCCCGCGATGGCGGTCAGCACGACATCATTTACGGTGCCACCGAACGCACCGCGGATACGCTTCACCTCTGAAAGCTGTGACTTCGCCCACGCCCAGCGACGGTGGGGACCTATCGGTCCGTTGAGCGACGACGGCGGCGGCGGTGCAACGACACCGGCCATGGTCCACAGGCCGCGAACGGTGGCTGCGGTGGTCCTGGACACACGCCCCGGCGAGCGTGCGGCAGACCGCACGGCGCGCAGCTGCTCATATGGACTGACCGCCCGTCGGGCGAGCGCTTGAACGGCCAACTCCGCCCCCGATGGCTGGCGCTCGGGATGCCAATCGTCGGGGTCAGCCAGCTTCAGATCACGCTCGGAATCGAGAATCACCGCCAACAGCTCCGTGCCGGAGACGCCGTCGACCATGCAGTGATGCAGCTTGGTGATGAACCCCCATCGCCCTTCGCTGAGCCCCTCGACGATCCACATCTCCCACAGCGGTTTGCCACGGTCGAGCTGCTGGGACATGACGCGCCCGACCAGGGTGCGCAGCTCCTCATCGCCCCCCGGCGGCGGGAGCGCGGTGTGGCGCAGGTGATAGCCGAGGTTGAAGTGCGGATCGTCCACCCAAACCGGTCGGCCGAGCGCGATCGGCACGAAATGGACCGTCTGCCGGTAGCGCGGGACGCCCGGGAGGTGCGCCCGGACCATCCGCGAGACTGCCTCATAGCCCGGTGGTGGACCCTCGAGGATCGCCACGGAGCCGATATGCATGTGGCTGACCGTGTCCTCGAGGTGTAGAAACGAGGCGTCCTGGGGGCTGAGGCGCTGCACGACCCACTCGCGGTAGAAATTGGGACGACCTGCTCAACCGTACCACTGCCAACCGCGTCTGGGCCTCGCCGGCCAGCCCGGGTCCCGGTCGCCCGACGACTGCGGCGTTCCGCGTCTGATATCGCGGCAAACTGCTGATATCGGATGGATTCGCCACCTTTAGGCTGTGACGATGAATACCAAGGTGACTCAACCCGATACAGGTCAAGCCGCCCCCGGTGGAAGTGCTGTGTTCGCCGATATCCTGTGTGCTGTCGATGGCACGCAGGAGAGCTTGGCCGCCGTCGAGCAGGCCGCGGTGCTTGCCGGTCCCAACGGCCACGTGACGCTGCTCGAGGTGACCTCCTTCGAGCACTCAGGCTCCTACAGGGGCGCGGCGATCGGGCCGCTGGAGGTCAAGGACGTGCTTGATCGCGCGCTAGAGATCACCCGAGCGGCCGGGGTTTCGGCCACCGTCGAGGTGGATCCGGAGGCGCCCCCTTCACAGGTCGTTCTTGACTGGGCGTTCAAGCGGGATCTGCTGGCGCTGGGCGCGCCCAGCACGGGTTGGTTGGGTGCCATCTTCAGAAAAGGGGTAGCGGTCACGGCGGAGAGCTCGTTCACAACTCCCTTGCTCGTCGCCCGCTCGACATCGCCAGGCGAATTCGCTCGGCGCATCCTGATCGCGAGTGACGGCCTCCCAGACTCCGACGCGCTTGTCGAGTTCGCCGCGGGCTTCGCTCGAGGCCAGGGGGCCAGCGTGGTCCTGCTGCACGCGATCGGCTTGGAGTCAAAAACGCGACGCCGCCGTGTCGAAGAGCAGGCGAGCAGATTGCAGCTGGTCGTCGGTGGGGCAAGCGAGGTCCGGTTGGAGAAAGGCAGCGCCCGGAGCATGATCGTCGAGACGGCCAGCGCCGTGGACGCCTCCCTCATCGTGATGAGCAGTCGCAGGCTTCAAGGGTCTGCGCGTGATCGGGAGTGTCAGCAGGCGAGTCGTGCACGAGGGGGACTGCTCGGTGCTGCTCATGCCACCGGAGCGTCTTCAGGGTTTCGCAGCTTCCCCGGATGGATAGGCGATGTTCGAGGTGCGCATCCATGGCCGCGGTGGACAGGGCGTCGTGACAGCGGCGGAGATGCTGTCGCTGGCGGCATTCGACGAGGGCCGTTACGCCCAGGCGTTCCCGAGCTTCGGCTCAGAGCGCATGGGCGCGCCCGTCGTGTCGTTCTGCCGCATCGACGATCACGAGATCCGCCTGCGCGAGCCCGTGATGCAACCGGATGTGCTGATCATCCAGGACGCGACGCTGCTTCACCAAGTGGACGTGTTCGGCGGCCTGAAGCGGGACGGTTTCATCCTGATCAACAGCGCGAAGAGCTTCGACGAGCTCGGCCTCGGTGATTTCGTGAAGGGCCTCCGCCGTGGGCGGCGGCTCACCGTGCCAGCCTCAGAGCTTGCACGCGAGCACATCGGACGGCCGCTCGCGAACGCCGCACTGCTCGGCGGCTTCGCGGCGCTCAGCGGATTGATCTCACTCGACGCAGTGACAAGCGCGATCAGAGAGCGCTTCACAGGCGCGGTGGCGGAGGGCAACGTGGCCGCGGCGATAGCGGCCCACACGTGGGTCGCAGATGAGCTGCGGGAGCTGAGCGGTGCCGCGTCAGCTTGAGGGCTCGCGGGCGGTCGCGGAGGCGGTGGCGCTCTGCCGCCCGGAGGTCATCTGCGCGTACCCGATCTCGCCGCAGACTCACATCGTCGAGAACCTCTCACAGCTCGTCAAGAGCGGCGAGCTTGCGCCCTGCGAGTTCGTCAACGTCGAGTCCGAGTTCGCGGCGATGTCGGCTTCGATCGGCGCCTCGGCGACCGGAGCGCGTGCGTACACGGCGACCGCGAGCCAGGGCCTGCTGTACATGACCGAGGCGCTCTACAACGCCTCCGGCCTTGGCCTTCCGATCGTGATGACGGTCGCCAACCGCGCGATCGGCGCGCCGATCAACATCTGGAACGACCACTCGGACTCGATGTCCCAGCGCGACTCCGGCTGGATTCAGCTGTACGCCGAGACCAACCAGGAGGCACTCGACCTTCACATCCAGGCCTTTCGCCTGGCTGAGGAGCTCTCCACGCCCGTGATGGTGTGCATGGACGGCTTCATCCTCACGCACGCCGTCGAGCGCGTCGAGATCCCCACCCAGGAGCAGGTCGACGCGTTCCTGCCCCCATTTCAACCCCGGCAGGTGCTGGACCCCGAGGAGCCGATCACGATCGGCGCGATGGTTGGCCCCGAGGCGTTCATGGAGGTCAAGTACCTCGCGCACGCAAAGCAGATGCAGGCACTCGAGGTGATCCCGCGGATCGCCCAGGACTTCAAGACGATATGCGGGCGCAACTCCGGTGGTCTGATCGATACCTACCGGGCCGAGGACGCAGAGACGATCGTCTTGGCGCTCGGCTCGGTACTCGGGACGATCAAGGACACGGTCGATGAGCTGCGCGAGCAGGGCGTCAAGATCGGAGTCGTGGCGATCAAATCGTTCCGTCCGTTTCCGCTCGAGGCTGTGCGCGCGGCGCTCGGGGACGCCAAGCGTGTGCTGGTGCTGGAGAAGGCGCTGGCTGTCGGCATCGGCGGGATCGTCTCGGCGAACGTCCGCATGGCGCTAGCCGGCATCCAGCTGCACGGTTACACGGTGATCGCCGGTCTCGGCGGACGGCCGATCACGAAGGCCTCGCTGCGCAGCCTGTTCGCCGACGCGGTGGCTGATCGGCTCGAACCTTTGACGTTCCTGGACATGGACTGGGACGTGGTGAACCGCGAGCTCGAGCGCATGCGCTCATCGCGCACATCCGGGCCGCACGCTGAGAACATCCTGCGCGACGTGGGAACCGTGGCATCGGGCCCGGTGTGAGGAGGCCACGAGCATGAGCGCGCCAGCGATCCGCTTCTACCAGACCGGCAGCTTCGCCGTCGGCAACCGCCTGCTCGACCCGGAGCAGCGCTCGGTGCAGGCCGGCGAGGAGCGCACGAACTCGATCACCTGCGGACACCGTGCCTGCCAGGGCTGCGGCGAGGCGCTCGGCGCGCGCTACGCCCTTGATGCTGCGATGCGCGCCACCAACGGCCAGATGATCGCGGCGAACGCGACCGGGCTGTCTCGAGGTGTTCTCGACTCCCTACCCGGAGACTCGTGGCGGATCCCGTGGATCCACTCGCTATTCGCGAACGCGCCGTCCGTGTCGACGGGCATCGCGGCGGCGCTGCGCGCCAAGGGCCGCGACGACGTGCGAGTCGTCGGGCAGGGCGGCGACGGCGGCACCGTCGACATCGGCATGGCGTGCCTGTCGGGGATGTTCGAGCGAAACGATGACGTGCTCTACATCTGTTACGACAACGAGGCTTACATGAACACCGGCGTACAGCGCTCGGGCTCAACACCGCCGGCCGCGCGGACGGCCACCACCCAGGCGGTCGGCTCGGAGCCGGGGAACGTGTTCGGCCAGGGCAAGAGCGCGCCGCTGATCGCGATGGCGCACGAGATCCCCTACGTCGCGACCGCCACCGTCGCCGAGCTGCGCGACCTCGAGGCCAAGGTCCAGACCGCGATGGAGATCCGCGGCGCGCGCTACCTGCACGTGTTCGTCCCCTGCCCGCTCGGCTGGGGGAGCGCCTCCAAGGACACCATCCGAATCGCCCGCCTGGCAAAGGAGTCGGGCATCTTCCCCGTGTTCGAGGCGCGCGACGGTGAGGTGACCGAGCGTCTCGAAGATCCGCCGCCAGGTGCCCGTCGAGGAGTATCTGCGTCCGCAGGCGCGCTTTGCCCACCTGTTCAAGCCCGAGCCGCGGATCGATGTGATCGCCCGCATCCAGGCAGGAGCTGACCGCAACATCCGCCGCTTCGGCCTGCTTGGGCGACGGCGAGGGGGGCTCGCTGATGGACAAGCCCTTCGCGATCACGCTGGATGTCGGCTCGAGCCTCGCGAACAAGACCGGCTCCTGGCGTGAGGAGCGCCCGCTGTACGTCCACCGCCTGCCGCCGTGCAACCACGCGTGCCCCGCCGGCGAGAACATCCAGCGGTGGCTCTACCACGCCGAGTCCGGCGACTACGAGGCGGCGTGGCGCGAGCTCGTGAAGGACAACCCGCTGCCCGCCGTGATGGGACGCGTCTGCTACCACCCGTGCGAGACCTCCTGCAACCGCGCACAGGTGGACGATGCGGTGGGGATTCACGGCGTCGAGCGCTTCCTCGGCGACGAGGCGATCGAAGCACGGCTGGAAGCTGACCGTCGAGGCCGAGCCGACCGGCAAGCGCGTGCTCGTCGTCGGCGCGGGGCCCTCCGGCCTGTCCGCCGCCTACCAGCTCGCACGTCGCGGCCACGCCGTCACGATCCGCGAGGCCGGCCCGATGGCGGGCGGCATGATGCGCTTCGGCATCCCCCACTACCGCCTGCCGCGCGACGTGCTCGACGCCGAGGTGCAGCGCATCCTCGACCTCGGCGTGACGCTCGAGCTGAACGCGAAGGTCACGAACATCCTCGAGGCGATGCGCGACGGTGGCTTCGACGCGGCGTTCCTCGCGGTCGGTGCGCATATCGGCAAGCGCGCCTACATCCCCGCCGGGGAGGCCGCCCACATCCTCGACGCGGTCACGCTGCTGCGCAGCATGGAGGGCGAGGAGCGGCCGCTGCTCGGCCGGCGCGTCGTCGTCTACGGCGGCGGCAACACGGCGATGGACGCCGCCCGCACCGCCAAGCGCCTCGGCGCCGAGCGAGGCGATCGTCGTCTACCGCCGCACGCGCGAGCGCATGCCCGCGCACGACTTCGAGGTCGAGGAGGCGCTCGAGGAGGGCGTGATGATGAAGTGGCTCTCCACGATCAAGCACGCCGACGAGGGCAAGCTCGTGCTGGAGAAGATGGAGCTCGACGAGACCGGCTTTCCCCAGCCCACCGGCGAGACCGAGGAGCTGGAGGCCGACTCGCTCGTGCTCGCGCTCGGCCAGGAAGCCGACCTGTCGCTGCTCGACGGCGTGCCCGGCCTGGAGATCGAGGACGGCGTCGTGCAGGTCGATGAGCGCATGATGACCGGCCACGAGGGCATCTTCGCGGGCGGCGACATGGTGCCCGCCGAGCGCACGGTCACCGTCGGCGTCGGCCACGGCAAGCAGGCCGCGCGCAACATCGACGCGTGGCTGCAGCGGCGCGCGAGTACGTGCATCCAGCCGGAGCCCGAGCTCGCGAGCTTCGAGAAGCTCAACACCTGGTACTACGCCGACGCACCGAAGACCGTCGCGCCGCAGCTCGACGCGATCCGCCGGCAGTCGACCTTCGACGAGGTCACGCAGGGGCTCGACGAGAGCGAACGCGCTGTTCGAGGCCCGCCGCTGCCTGTCCTGCGGCAACTGCTTCGGCTGCGACAACTGCTACGGCGTCTGCCCCGACAACGCGGTGCTGAAGGTCGAGGAGGGCGACGGCTACGCCTTCGACCTCGACTACTGCAAGGGCTGCGGCATCTGCGTCGAAGAGTGCCCGTGCGGAGCGATCGAAATGATCCCTGACGAGGGTGCATCGTAAATGAGGAGTACCTCTCGACAAGGATTGACGGACGCGCAATAGGTCCAACATAGTTCGCATCTCAACGTGAGAGGGCAGAATAACGGCTGCGGCAGCGGTCTTCAACCTGAACCACCCCGCGCACACGGTGGACTGGAGCTTCATCCACCTGTCGGTGGCGAACGTCGTGGTGATCGGCCTGATGCTCGTCGTGTTCGTCCTCGCGATCCTGCTGCCGTTCCCCGGGGCCGCGGCCCGCGAGGCAGCCGTCGCCGCGGCGGCGCTCCGAGCGCGCGATCACCCCGAGCGCCGCCGCCGACGCCGGCGACGCCCGTCGAAGTCCTGGACCGTCAAAGTCCGCGAGACGGGCGTCGAGGCGCTGCCGCCGGAGAGGCTCCTGCCCGACGGCCAGCCGACCTACGTCGCCTCCTGGATCTACGTGTTCGGGGTGGCCTAGCATCGCCTCGCTGATCGTGATCATCGGCTCCGGCTGCGATCCTCGCGCTGAAGGGGCCGGCCTGGTGGCACGAGACCGGCGTCGGGCACTTCTTCAACACCATCCACATGTGGTCGGTGGAGCTGTTCTTCTTCGTGATGGTCGTCCACCTGTGGGGCAAGTACTGGATGGCCGCCTGGCGCGGCGGCCGCGGCGCGCGTCTGGGTCACCGGCGCCGATCACCTTCCTGGTCGCGGTGCCCGGCCGCGCTGACCGGCTACGTCTCCCAGCAGAACTTCGACGCCCAGTGGATCTCCACGCAGGCCAAGGACGCGATGAACTCGGTCGGCGTCGGCGCGTTCTTCAACCTCACCAACTTCGGCCAGATGTACAGCTACCACATCCTGCTGCTGCCGATCGCGGTCGTGGCTGCTGGTCAGCCTGCACGTCCTGCTCGTGCGCCGCAACGGCGTCGTGCCGCCGTTCGAGCTCGACAGAAGCTGCAGCTGCACGTCCGGGAGCCCCGATGCGGACGGCTCTGCCGGGCCGTGGGCGCGCCGCCGCATGAGCCTCCTGCGCCCCAAGGACGACACGCAGCCCTGGAAAGGCCGCTACGCGCCCTACGACCTGGTCAAAGAGCTGTGCATCGCCGTCGGCGTCATCGCGCTGCTGGCGGTCCTGCTGACCGTCCTGTTCTCCTCGCCCGACGACAAGCCCAGCACGATCGCGCAGTGGTCGCACGAACTGCCGGCCGACTTCGCCACCACGGCGGCGCAGGAGCTCGACGGCACGAGCGGCACGGCCGAATACGGCCCCCCCTACAACCACAGCTCGGGCAGCGTGCAGCACTTCCTGTTCCTGCACCCGCAGCGCTGGCTCGGCGTCAGCCATCCGATCAACACGGCCGATGACTACGTGGTCAAACCGCTGGAAACGATCCCCGACGACCCGGCGCTGCAGCAGCGCGCTCGCCGAATACAAGGCCGCGCCCGAAAAGCAGAAAAAGGAATGGTCGCGAAGCCTACGCCAAGCCGCTTGAAGAATATGCGACGGCGGTGGAAGAAAAGAAGACGCCGCCCGAGCACGGTGTCGGTCGACACGAGCACCGGCGCGGTGACGGTCAAGACCAGCGGCGCCGGCCCGGTGCCGACGATGATGGCCAGCCTGCAGAGCCTCGCCCAGAGCGGCGGCCTCGAAGGGGGCCTCGTGTCCAGCAGCCAGTTCTTCCAGACCGACTACACCAAGCCGCTGCTGTTCATGGCCGACGGCGGGCTGCTCGACGAACGCGCCGAAGCACAGCACCTGCTCGGCGAGCAGTGGGGCCTGATGAACGAGACCGGCAGCTACCCCGGCCAGCCGTGGCTGTGGCTGTACGCGCTCTGGTACCAGGTCGAACCGATGAAGAACTCCCCGAACGCGGACATCCAGGTGCTGCTGATCATGGGCCTGCTGAGCCTCGCGTTCATCTGCATCCCGTTCATCCCCGGGATCAACCGCATCCCGCGCTGGATCCCGATCTACAAGCTGATCTGGCGGGAGCACTACCGCTCGCAGCGGGAGCCAGCACCTGAGCCCGCGTCGATCAGCCAGGCGGGTTGCCCGTATCGCCGCGCGTGCGCTCAGCCGGCCGGTTGCCCGTATCGATCAGGCCGCGCTCCAGCGCGTAGCCGACCAGCTCGGCGCGCGTGGAGAGGCGCAGCTTCTGCTGGATGTGCGAGCGGTGGGTCTCGACGGTGCGCACGGACAGGTACAGCTGCTCGGCGATCTCGCGCGTTGGTGTGTCCCGAGCGCGATCAGCCGCAGCACGTCGACCTCGCGCTCTGAGAGGTCGTCGGGCGGGCCCGGCGGCGGCTCGGAGGCGATGCGCGCGCCGAGCCGCGGGTTCAGGTAGCTCTCGCCGGCGGCGGCGCGCCGGACCGCCTCGACGAGCTCCTCGTCGGCGGCCTCCTTGAGCACGTAGCCGAGCGCGCCCGCGCCGAGCGCCTCGCGCGCGAACGCCGGCTCCTGCTGCATCGTCAGCACGACGATCTGCGTCTCCGGCGACTCCTCGCGGATCTGCGGGATCGCCTCGAGGCTCGAGCCGCCGGGCATGTTCAGGTCGAGCACGAGCACCCCGGGGTGGTGGCCGCGCACGTAGCGCCGCGGCGCTCTCGACGTCGCTGGCCTCGGCGACGACCTCGAAGTCGTCCTCGCTGTCGAGCAGCAGCCGCAGGCCGCTGCGCACGACCGCGTGGTCGTCGGCGAGCACGATCCGGATCGTCTCGCGTGGAGGCGTCCTCGCCGGTCGAGGATGTGAGCGGCGTGGTGTCCTCGCTCGGTCATGGCGCTGAAGGTAGCGGGTTCGACGGCTCAGGTTGCGCTCGTCGGTTGCGCTCGCGCCGCGGGGCAGCACCAGCAACGAGCAGCGCGCGTGGCGCTCCAGATAGTCGGAGGTGCTGCCGAGAACCAGACGTCGCACCGGGCCGTAGCTACGCGAGCCGACGATGAGTATGTCCACCTCGTCGCCGAATGCGGCGAGCTCCTCGCCAGTGAGGCCATACGTCGCGCGGCCGTCGACCCCGGCAAGCTCTTTCATGCGGCCGTTCGCCTCGTTGAGCATCTCGTCGATGCCGGCCCCGATCGCTGGCGGCGCGATCCCCACCCCGGTGAAGGCATACGTCGGTATCGAAACAACCTCCAGAGCATGGACGCTCGCGCTGTTCTGCGGCTGCCAGCTCCCGCGCCGCAGCGAGAGCCGCGCCGCTCTCCGGCGAGCCGTTGTAGGCCGACTCCGACCCTGCCTGCATCGGGCGGCGTGCTCGGCGTAGCCGACGGAAGCGATCGCGACCGCGCATGGCGCCCCGTTGAGCGCCGCGCGCGTGTCGTCGCCGAGCATCACGCGGCCGAAAATCGCCGCGGCTGCAGGAGCCGACGACGAGCAGATCTGCGCCCTGCTCCTCGGCCTGGCTCGTGCAGGGCGGCTCCGGGGCTCAGCGCCACGAGGGTGATCAGCCCCGCGGCGCTCGCACCGACCGCCGCGCGCTCTCTCGCGAGCATCTTTGCGGATGCCTCGCGTTCCTCGCTCACCAACACCGGGGAAACGGCGCCCGTCGGGCGCAGCCCGGCACTGTCGACGTTGGCGAGTGTGAGCCGTCCGTCGGGGTCCGTGAGACGCGAGGCGAGTGCGATCGCGTCGCGCCCGTTGGGCCTGCCGTCGACACCCGCGAGCACGTTCTTGAACACGATGCGTCTCCTTATAGCGGTGATGGACAATAAGACGCCGACGTGTCTGGCGGGCGTCCCCAGCAGGCCACCGCGTGGCTGCGAGTTTTTACCAGAGCCCCGGCGGACAGGTCGCCGATATCGCCTGTGCGCTGGACGGGCGCGGAAGGCAGCGCGAGAGGGCGAGGGTCTTCGAGATCCGTAGAAACCACACACCCGCGTGGGGGAGAGTCCCGATGTGCGTAGCCCGTCCCGGATCTAGCTTTGGAGTCGTGTCCTGACGGGCACTGCCAAAGCAAAGGAGCTCGCCTCATCGAGCTTCGCGCCCCCCGACCAAAGGCAGGCACCGGAGATGAAGGCTCTCGTTTATCACGGCCCCGGAGAGCGCGGCTGGGACACCGTCGATGACCCCACGATCCTCGATCCGACCGACGCGGTCGTGCGGATCGACACCTCGACGATCTGCGGCACCGACCTGCACATCCTCAAAGGCGACGTGCCCGAGACGACGCCTGGGACCGTGCTCGGCCACGAGGCCGTCGGAACCGTGCAGGAGGTGGGCGCCGGCGTGAGCACCGTCGCCGCCGGCGACCGGGTGCTGATGTCGTGCGTCAGCTCCTGCGGGCGCTGCCGCTACTGCAAGGAAGGCCGCTACGGCCAGTGCCTCGGGCGGCGGCGGCTGGATCTTCGGCCATCTGATCAACGGGCTGCAGGCCGAGTACGCGCGCGTGCCGTTCGCCGACAACTCCGTCTACAAGGTCCCCGAGCAGCTCACCGACGAGCAGGTGCTGTTCCTCGCCGACATCCTGCCGACCTCCTTCGAGGTCGGCGTGCTCAACGGCATGGTCTCACCGGGCGACGTCGTCGCGATCGTCGGCGCCGGCCCGATCGGCCTCGCCGCGATCCTCACCGCGAGGCTGTACACGCCGGGGCGGATCGTGGCGATCGACCTCGCCGACAGCCGCCTGGAGAGCGCGCGCCGGTTCGGCGCCGACACGACGATCAACAACGGCAGCGAGGACGCCGTCGCACGGGTGATGGAGCTCACCGACGGACTCGGCGCAGACGTCGCGTTCGAGGCGGTCGGCGTGCCGCAGACCTTCGAGCTCGCCGCGGAGCTGATCCGTCCCGGGCGGGCGCGTAGCGAACATCGGCGTTCACGGCCAGTCCGCCGACGCTGCACCTGGAGAAGCTGTGGATCCGTGACGTCACGATCACGACCGGGCTGGTCGACACCTTCAGCATCCCCCAGCTGATGCGGCTGATCGCGAGCGGTCGCCTGGACCCGTCGCTGTTCGCCACGCATCGCTTCCCCCTCGACGACACGATGGGCGCCTACGACACGTTCGCCGACGCGGCGAACACGGGCGCGCTGAAGGTCGTGCTCGAGGGGCCAAGCAGCAGCTCGTCCTCCGTCGGCGCCGAGCGGCTCACGGCCGTTGCGTGAGATCGGCCGGCCGGCTGAACCGATGACGCGCGCATCTGCACCTGGCACCGTCTGTCCCGAGGCCGACCCGCGCCCGTCTGCGGCGCTCGCCCGTATCCGCGTCGTTCTTGCCGACGATCACGCGCTGATGCGCCGCAGCCTGCGGCTGCTGCTCGACGACGAGGAGGGCGTGCAGGTGATCGCCGAAGCTGAGGACATGGCGGCGGCCGTGCGCCACGTTCAGACCACAAACCGCACGTGCTGGTGCTTGATCTGAGCATGCCCGGCGGGTCGAGCATCGAGGCGATCGCGCCAGCTGCGCGAGCGCGCACCGGACACGCAGGTCGTCGTGATGACGATGGACGACAACCCGGTATTCGCGCAACGCGCGTTCGCCGCGGGGGCACTCGGGTTCGTGTTGAAGGATCTGGCCGACGGCGAGCTGCGCAGGCCATGCGCGCGGCCGCACGCGGCGAGGAGTACATCAGCCCAAGCGTCGCCGCCCGGCTGGACGCCCTCAGACGATCGGTCACCGATGATGAGCTCACCTCGCGCGAGGTCGAGGTTCTGCGACTGATCGCACTCGGCTACACGAGTGTTGAAATCGCCGGCAAGCTGCACATCTCGCCGCGCACGGTTGAGTCACACCGGGCGCGCATTCAGCGCAAGCTGGGACTCGCCACCCGCGCCGAACTGGTGAGCTACGCGCTGGGACGCAGCCTGCTCAGCGCATGAGCCACACTGACGCGGCTCGCCCGGCGCCCCGGCGGAAGTCGATGTGCGGCCTGGCAGGCGCGGCAGCGGGCCTGAGCGACGGTCCCCTGCCCGCCGAGTCGATGCCGCAGCGTCACCGTCCGCGAGGCTCACCCGCTCACGCATCCCCGCCAGCCCGAAGCCCCGGCTCGCGCGTCTCGGGGTCAAAGCCGCCGCCGTCGTCCTTGACCTCGATCGAGCAGCTGCCCGTCGGACTCGCGTGACCGACAACGCGACACGCTGCTCGCGCCGGCGTGCTTGGCGACGTTCGTGAGCGCCTCCTGAACGAGCCGGTAAACAGTGGTCTCAGATCTCTCGAGTCAAGGCGTGCATCCCCTGCCGATGGGTCGGGCAGCGCGAGCTCGCCGTCGAGCTCGAAAGCCGCTCTGCTCGCGGTGGCGGTCGAGCAGGCCCTCGATCGCGGTCCGCAGTCCGAGCTCGTCCAGCGCCGCCGGGCGCAGCTCGGTGATGATCGCGCGCAGGTTGTCGATCTCCTGCTCGATGTGCCCGACGGCCTCGCGCATCGCCTCCTGCGCGCTCGGGAGATCATCGCGGCGCAGCGCCGAGGAGAGCAGCACCCGCAGGCCGCCGAGACTCTGCAGCGTCTCGTCGTGCAGCTCCCGCGCCCAGCGGCGCCGCTCGGCGTCGGCGGCGGCCAGCGAGCTGCGCAGCCGATCGGCCTGCACGCTCTGCGCCAGCGCCACGGCGGTCGCGGCGCTCGCGGCGAACGTGCGCAGCATCTGCTCGTCATCCTCGCTGAACGCGCTCGCCCTCCTCCCGCGGTCGAACGCCGCCAGCACGCCCACCGCATCGCTGCGGTAGAGCATCGGCACGAGCAGCGCGGTCTGCGCGTCCGGCCACGCCGAACTCGCTGGGGGCGATCCGCAGCCTCGCGGCGACGTCGGTGATTCGCTCGGGGCGCGGCTGCTCCAGCACCTGCCCGGAGGTGGAGTCGGCGATCGGCAGACGCACACCGCGCGCCTCCTGGACGTGGCCGGCGCTCGCCTGCACGACCAGCTCCTCGCCATCGCGCAGCATGATCACCAGGCTTCGCGCACCCACGAGCACACGTCCGCGCTTGACGATCAGCTCGAGCACGTGCTCGAGCGCGATCTCCCCGCCGATCGCGACGGCCACGTCGCGCGTGGCCTCGAGGCCGCGGAACGCCCTCTCGGCCTCCTCGCGACGGCGCTCGCTCGCTCATAGGACCTGGCGTTGTCGATCGCGATCGCCGCCCAGTCCGCGAGGATCACAGCGGCCTCCTCGTCCTGCTCGGTGAACTCGCCGCTCGGCCTTCTCGGTCAGGTACAGGTTGCCCCACACCTGCCCGCGGATCACGATCGGCACGCCCAGGAAGCTGCGCATCACGCGGATGCCCCGCCGGGAATCCGTAGCTGCTCGGGTGCTGGCCGACATCCGCCAGGCGCAACGGCTGTGGGTGATCGATCAGCGCGCCCAGCACGCCGCGTCCGCGCGGCAGATCGCCGATCGCCCGCTGGGTCTCCTCGTCCACGCCCGAGGTCAAGAACTGTTCAAGTTCAGTGCGCTGCTCGTTCAAGATCCCCAGCGCCGCGTAGCGCGCGCCGGTGATCTCGCGGGCCGCCTCCAGGACGCGATCCAGCACGAGCCCCGCTGATCGAGCTCGGTCGTCAGAGCCCGACCCACGTCCAGCAGGCGACGAATCCACAGCTCCTCGTACGATGCCTCCATCCCCTTAGGAGCTTAGTGGCGCAGGGCTGCCGAATCGACCCGCGCACGTAGGTAGAAATCCCTGACTGCCCCTCCTATCGGGCCGGCCCAGCGGGTTACGTAGTTATCCGCTGAACACGGCGGCTTTCCTCGGCCGGCGGCGCCATTCCGTGGCGTAGTCTCCTGAGCCATGACCGAGGAAGCCTCACACCCGGGAAGCTCGCGGGTGATCATCGTCGGCGGGGGCGTCGCCGCCCTGGAGACCGCGCTTCGCGCTCAGCGATCTCGCCCCCGAGCAGCACCGACGTGACCGTGCTCGCGCCCAACGCCGAGTTCGTCTATCGCCCGATGACCGTCCGCGAGCCGTTCGCCTACGGGTCCGCTCAGGCGCTATCCGCTCGAGCCGATCGTCCACGACGCCGGCGCGGAGCTGCTCGCCGACGAGCTGGCCTGGGTCGACCCCGACCAGCAGACGATCCACACCAAGGCGACGAGCCGATCGAGTACGACGCGCTGGTGCTCGCGCTCGGCGCCCGCGCCCGTCCCGCGCTACAAGCACGCGATCACGATCGACGACCGTCACATGGACGAGACCCTGCACGGCCTGATCCAGGACGTCGAGGGCGGCTACTGCACAGCCTCGCGTTCGTGTCGCCGGGGCGGATGGCGTGGCCGCTGCCGCTGTATGAGCTGGCGCTGATGACCGCCGGCGCGCGCCTACGACATGCGGCATCGAGCTGTCCGCCACGATCGTCACGCCCGAGGACAGCTCCGCTTGGCGATCTTCGGCTCCGCGGCCAGCGCCGCCGTCGAGCGAGCTGCTCAGGAAGGCGGGCATCGAGACGATCAACTCCGCCCACGTCGGAGGTGCCGAGCCGAGGGGAGGTGGTGATCAACCCCGGCGACCGCCGCCTTGCGGGTCGACCGCGTGATCGCGCTGCCCGAGCTCTACGGGCCCCCGATGCGCGGCATCCCGCTGGGCGAGCACGGCTTCATCCGCAGTCGAACCCGCACGGGCAGCTGCCCGACGTCGGCCCGATCTACGCCGCCGGCGACGCGACCGAGTTTCCCGATCAAGCACGGCGGCATCGCCTCCCAGCAGGCCGACGCCGCCGCCGCAGTCGATCGCCGCGCTGGCCGGTGCGCCCGGTCACACCGGAGCCGTTTGACCCCGTGGTCCACGGCATGCTGCTCACCGGCGGTAAGCCGCTCTATCTCACGGCGGAGATCACCGGCGGACATGGGTTCAGCTCGGAGGTCAGCGACACGCCGACTTGGTCTCCCCCGAGCAAGATCGCGTCGAAGTACCTCGCGCCGTACCTCGACGCGCACGACAACGAGCGAGCCGTGAAGTGAATCCTGCCCGGGAGCTCGGCTCGAACTGCCTTGTCCTCGGCTATGACCGGAGGGACAGCGCGCGCGGCGGCAAGCGACCTAGCTCCCAACGGCAAGCTCGTGATAGTGCACGCCTGCCGTCCGCTGTGCGCTCAGAGGACGGGGAGATCGAGTAACGTTGACCGGCGGAGTCTCAGGCGGGCGCCGCGAGCGCATCTGATGCGGTTGCCAACCAGCCGCGCAGGCGCTCGTAGACCTCCGGGTGGTTGAGCAACGCGAGGTGGTGAGTGCCTCCTACGTGATGTCCGTGTTCCTCGCGGAAGGGGATCCGCCGAGTCTTGCCCTGGCCGCGGGCGCTGGGCATCAGCACCAGGATGTCGCCGAGCAGACGCCCGAGCGGGTGGTTCGGGTCGCGGGTGACGGTTGCCGAGACGAAGCAATGGGTCGCCCATGGCAATAGCGGAACCTCCTTGCAGGCGAGCGCACGTAGTGCCTCAGGATCACGACCCCGCCAGTCCTCGTCGACCAGCGATCCGTGACGCAGGTCACGAATGCCGGCGCTGCGACGGCGCAGGAAGCTGCTCAGCATCCGCGTCTCGGGCAGCCTGCCAAGTGCCACCGCAGCCCGGTGCGCTCCCTGCTCCAAGGGAGCACCGCGGTGGGGGGTCCCCAGCGAGACGATATGCCGGACCCTCCTGACCCACTCATGCTCATGTTCGTCTGCCTGATGGGCGGCGCTGCGCGCCACCAAGCCGCCCATAGAGTGGCCGACCAGCGCGATCTGGTGCACCTCGACCGGCCACCCCTCCACGAGCTCCCGCATCAGCGCCGCCACCGAGCGGCCGTTCTCGGAGATGTGCAGCCCGCTGTTGTAGCGCAGGTAGACCGGTGTGCAGCCGAGGTCCGAGACCAGCCGTTCGCCATACGCCTCCTCGGTACCCCAAGACCAGCAGAACTCATCTCCTGTCAGTCCGTGTATGAAAACCGCCAGGCGATCGGTGGCCTGCGGGAATGCGTCGCGGATGGAGGACTCATCCAGCCCGATTCGCTGTCCGTGCATCCGCGCGGAGGTGGGCTGGGCAAGCACGCTCCCATCGCGCTCCAGCTGGTCCCCGATCAGACCGTTGAGCACAGCGAGCCCGAAACTGCCCTTCTGGGTGGTGGATAGCGAAACCTGCTCACCGACGCCGCGCTGCTCCATGGCCACGTCGACCGCCTTTCCGAGCCCCGAGGCGCCCGCAGCGATCGCTCCGTAAGCGCGGCGCGAGATCGCATCGTGCATGAGCTTCACCGGAAGGCCCGCCGGCCCAACGCCACGGAAGGCGCGCTCGGCGATGCCCAGATGCATGTCGCGGATCGCACCAGGGAAACGGCGCAGGTCGTCAAATGCCAGGGCGCTCAGCGCTCGAACCTCATTCGGCGAGACGCTCTGCACGTCCATTCCGGTGCCCGTCGAATCGGTGCCGGCCGTTGCCGTGTCCGTGCTGCCCATTCGCGTCTCCCATCCGTCTGTCACGCCGCTCAAGGAGGACCAATTCCCACCCCGACCCGGTCCGGCTACTTACTACCACTTTGTCACGTTCGCCGCACTGCTCGATCGCCTCGGCGCCTGGAGCCGCGTATGCATCGGATCGTTCTCAGATCGCCGCCTGCGCCGGATCCGGTCGCTGAGCCGCGGAGCGGCGTGTACGTCGATGGGACCACGCTCGGTCGCGCTCGCTCGCCTCGCCGCAACGTCCGGCACGATGGCGCGCCTCGGCGCCGACTGCATTCAGGTGCCGATGCGCCGCGGGCCTTTTGCGATCGTCACCGGGCGATTCGTCCGCGCCGCGCACCGCGCCGGCCTGCCCGTCCACGTCTGGACGATCAACGTAATCGACCCGCTGAGGAAAGCCCAGCTTCCGGCCGGCTTTTCTATGCTCGTTTGCACGCGATTGGCGCAGGAGGGAGAATCCAGCGGAGATGAGCCAGCCCGGCAACTACACGCTGGAGCGCGATGCTCTCGACGAGCTCTTTGGGGCGCTCGCTCGGCGCGGGTACACCGTCGTCGGGCCGACCGTACGCGATCAGGCGATCGTCTACGACGAGATCGGCTCGAGCGCCGATCTGCCGGTCGGGTGGACCGACGAGCAGGAGGGCGGCCACTACCGCTTGCGCCGCCGCGACGACGAGGCGCTGTTCGGCTACAACGTGGGCCCGCACTCGTGGAAGCGCTACCAGCTGCCGCCGGAGGTGCGGCTATGGCGCGCGCGGCGGGACGAGCACGGTGAGCTGAGCGAGCTCGTCGAGGCCCCGCGCGAGATGCCGCGCTACGCCTTCGTGGGCGCGCGCTCTTGTGAGCTGCACGCGATGGGCATTCTCGACCGCGTGCTGCTCGGCGGCGCGCACACCGACCCGGCCGACCGCGCCCGGCGCGAGGACGTGTTCGTCGTCGCCGTCCAGTGCGCCCAGGCGGGCAACACCTGCTTCTGCGTCTCGATGGGCACCGGCCCGACCGCCGAGAGCGGTTATGACATCGCGCTCACCGAGGTGCTGGAGGCCTATCGCCACTACTTCGTGCTCGAGCGTCGGCAGCGAGCGCGGGGCGGACGTGCTGGCCGAGCTGCCGCACGCTCGTGCCGGTGCGGAGGAGCGTGGCGCCGCGAGTGCCGCGCACGCGCGCGCCGCCGCGCAGATGGGCCGCGAGCTGGACGTCACCGACATCCGCGACCTGCTCTACCGCAACTACGAGAACCCGCGCTGGGATGAGGTGGCCGAGCGCTGCCTGTCCTGCGGGAACTGCACGATGGTCTGCCCGACCTGCTTCTGCACGACCGTTGAGGACGTCACCGACCTCGCCGGCGAGCACGTCGAGCGTCATCAGCGCTGGGACTCCTGCTTCACGGTCGACTACTCCCACATCCACGGCGGCGCGGTGCGCGCCTCGACGCGCTCGCGCTACCGCCAGTGGATGACGCACAAGCTCGCCACCTGGATCGACCAGTTCGGCAGCTCCGGCTGCGTCGGCTGCGGGCGCTGCATCACGTGGTGCCCGGTCGGCATCGACATCACCGAGGAGGCGCGGGCGATCCGCGAGAGCGAGGCGCTGGGCGATGCAAACGCTTGAGGAGCTGATCGCGACGGCGCCGCTGTTCGCCGGGCCTCGCCGGAGACGCACCTGGCGCTGATCGCCGGATGCGGCGCCAACGAGCACTTTGCCGCCGGCGCCGAGCTCTTTCGCGAGGGCGCTCCGGCCGATCGCTTCTTCCTGATCCGCGAGGGCGCGGTCGCGCTCGAGGTCGAGGCTCCCGGTCGCGGCACGCTCGTCATCGAGACGCTCGCATCAGGGCGAAGTCGTGGGCTGGTCGTGGCTGTTCGAGCCCTACCGCTGGCAGTTCGACGCCCGCGCGCGAGAGCCGACGCGCGTGGTGGCCTTCGACGGCGCCTGCCTGCGCGGCAAGTGCGAGGCCGACCACGAGCTCGGCTATCAGCTGATGCGACGCTTCGCCGCGTCGATGACCGAGCGCCTGCAGGCGACGCGGCTGCAGCTCCTCGACGTCTACGGCCATGCTCGCGTCGGCTGAGCCCGCGCCGTCCGAGCCCGGCCCGATGGTGCCGGCGCCGTTCGCGGTGCGGCCAAGCGCCGGGAGACCGCCGACACCTGGACGCTCGAGCTGCAGCCGCGCGGGGGGCGGGCGGCTCGCGTTTGCACCCGGGCCAGTTCACGATGCTCTCGGCGTTCGGCAGCCGGCGAGGTGCCGATCTCGATCAGCGGCGATCCCGAACGCGACGGGTCCGCTCGTGCACACCGTGCGCGCGGTCGGACTTGCGACGAAGGCGATCTGCGACGCGCTCCGCGGCGACGTGCTCGGCGTGCGCGGCCCGTTCGGCCGTCCCTGGCCGGTGCGAAGACTCGCGGGCCGGGACGTCCTCGTCGTCGCCGGCGGCATCGGCCTGGCCCCGCTGCGGCCCGGCGATCCTCGCCCTGCTCGCCCAGCGCGAGCGCTACGGGCGCCTCGTGCTGCTCTACGGCGGGCGCTCGCCCGAGCAGCTGCTCTACGCCGCCGAGCTGAGCGAGTGGGCCGAGCGCGGCCTCGACGTCGCGGTCACCGTCGACAGCGCCGGGCCCGAGTGGCTCGGCCACGTCGGCGTCGTCCCGCGGCTGGTCGCGCTCGTGCCGAGTTCGACCCGCGAGCGCCGTCGCGCTCTGTCTGCGGGCCGGAGGTGATGATGCGCTTCACGGTCGCGGCGCTCGCGCGGAGCGGGCGTCGGCGGCGATCGCGTGTACGCATCGATGGAGCGCAACATGCAGTGCGGCATCGGGCCACTGCGGGCACTGCCAGCTCGGGCCCACGCTCGTCTGCCGCGACGGGCCCGTCTACCGCTGGAGCGAGCTCGAACGCTGGCTGGCGATCCGGGAGCTGTGATGGCCGCGCCCGCACAAGCAGACGCTCGCGGTGTGGAAGTTCGCCTCCTGCGACGGCTGCCAGCTGAGCCTGCTCGACTGCGAGGACGAGCTGCTCGCGCTCGCCGACCGGCTGCGAGATCGCCAACTTCCTCGAGGCCAGCAGCGCGACCGTCGAGGGCCCCTACGACATCTCGATCGTCGAGGGGTCGATCACCACCGCGCACGACGCCGAGCGCATCCAGGAGGTCCGGCGCCGTTCACGGGCGCTGATCACGATCGGGGCCTGCGCGACCGCCGGCGGCATCCAGGCGCTGCGCAACTTCGCCGACGTCGAGGACTTCACGTCGATCGTCTACGCCTCGCCGGACTACATCTCGACGCTCGGCACCTCGACGCCGATCAGCGCGCACGTCCCGGTCGACTTCGAGCTCAACGGCTGCCCGATCAACAAGCGCCAGCTGCTGGAGGTGATCGCCGCGCACCTCGCCGGGCGCCGGCCCGCGCGTGCGCGCGCACAGCGTGTGCGTCGAGTGCAAGCGGCGCGGCACCGTGTGCGTGATGGTCGCGCACGGCACGCCCTGCCTGGGTCCGGTCACCCACGCCGGCTGCGGCGCCATCTGCCCCGCCTACGACCGCGGCTGCTACGGCTGCTACGGGCCGATGGAGTCGCCGAACACGGCCGCCCTGAGCGCTCGCATGGCCGAGCTGGGCTCCGAGCGAGCTGGACTTGGTGCGCGTGTACCGCACGTTCAACGCCGACTCTGCGGCGTTCCGCCAGGCGAGCGAGGCGCATGAGCGAGGCTAGCCGGAAACGCGTGTCATCCGCACCGACTATCTCGCCCGCGTCGAGGGCGAGGGCGCGATGTACGTCAAGCTCGACGGCGCGACGGTCGTCGACGTCAAGCTGCGCATCTACGAGCCGCCGCGCTTCTTCGAGGCGCTGCTGCGCGGACGGGCGTTCACCGAGGCGCCGGACATCACCGCGCGGATCTGCGGCATCTGCCCGGTCGCCTACCAGATGAGCGCGGTGCGGGCGATGGAGGACGCCTGCGGCGTGCAGCATCGACGATGGTCCGATCCGCGACCTGCGCCGCCTGCTCTACTGCGGCGAGTGGATCGAGAGCCACAGCCTGCACGTCTACATGCTGCACGCCCCGGACTTCCTCGGCTACGCCGGGCGCGGTGGAGATGGCCGCGCGACCACCGCGAGATCGTCGAACAGGGACTGCAGATGAAGAAGGCCGGCAACGCCGTGATGGCCACTGGTCGGCGGGCGGGAGATCCACCCGATCAACGTCCGCGTCGGCGGCTTCTACCGTGCCCCCACCGCGGCCGAGCTGCGCAGCGCTCGTCGACCCGCTGGAGCGCGCGCGCGAGACGGCGCTCGCGACCGTCCGCTGGGCGGCGGCGCTGCCGTTTCCCGAGGTCGAATGCGAGCCCGAGCTGCTCGCGCTGTCGGACCCCGGCGCCTACCCGATCGATCGCGGGCGGATCGCTCCGACCGCGGCCTGGACATCTCCCCAGCGGAGTTCGACGAGCACGTCGTCGAGGAGCACGTCGAGCACTCGAACGCGCTGCACGCTCGCGTCCGCGAGCGCGGCACATATCTGACCGGCCCGCTCGCGCGCTATGCCCTCTCCTCGGAAGCGCTGTGGCCGCTGGCCGCGGGCCGCGGCGCAGCGAGGCGGGTCTGGAGACGGTGTGCCGCAATCCGTTTCGGAGCATCGTCGTGCGCGCGGTCGAGCTGGTGCAGGCGTGCGACGAGGCGCTCGCGGTGATCGACGGCTACGAGGAGCCCGACGCGCCCGCCGTCGAGGTCGAGCGCGACGCGCGGTCGGCCACGGCGCGACCGAGGCCCCGCGCGGCCTGCTCTACCACCGCTACGAGATCGACGACGACGGCACGATCCTCGACGCCAGGATCGTGCCCCCCACCTCGCAGAACCAGCTCGCGATCGAGGAGGATCTGCGGGCCGTGGTCGAAGCGCTATCTCGACCTCCCCGACGAGCAGCTCGCGCTCCGCTGCGAGCAGGCGATCCGCAACCACGATCCCTGCATCTCCTGTGCGACGCACTTCCTCGAGCTCACCGTCGATCGTGGCGCCGAGAGCGCCTGAGCGCACGGTCGCCGATACGGTCCTCCAGCGACCGCGGGTGCAGGTGATCGGCATTGGCAACGCCCTTCGTCGTGACGACGCGGCCGGTCTCGAGATCGCTGCGTGCGGGCGCGCACGCGGGCCGAGGCCGCCGAGATCGCGGTGTACGAGCACGAGGGCGAGTCGCTCGGCTTACTCGACATCTGGCAGGGCGCCGACGCGGTCGTGCTCGTGGACGCGATCCGAAGTGGCGCCAGGCCGGGCACGATTCACCGCATCGACGCCACATCCGCGGCCGATCCCTGAGCGGCTGCGCGGCTCCTCCTCGACTCACGCGGTCGGTGTCGGTGAGGCGGTCGAGCTGGCCCGTACGCTTCGCCGCCTACCCAACAGGATCGTTCTCTTCGGGGTTGAGGGCCGTAGCTTCGAGGCGGGTAGCGGGCTGTCCGAGGAGGTCGAGGCGATCGCCGGGCAGCTCGTTGACGCGGTGCTGCGCGCGGCGACCGAGCTAGGCCGGCGGGCCTGAAAGCCGCGCGGCGGCGACCGCCGCCTGACCATAGGCGATGGCCCCGTCGTTCGGCGGCAGTGCCCGCGGGATCAGGCCCCTCAGACCCTTCCGCGCAAGCGCCTGAGCGGTGCGCGTCAGCAACAGGCGATTCTGGAAGACTCCGCCCGCTCGCGGTGGCGTCAGCCAGCCCGTTGTTGAAGCGCGCGCTCACCACGTCCACAGACGTGCCGGCCGCCAGGTCTTCGACGATCGCGCGCACGGTCTCGCGCGCGTCCAGTCGCAGCACATCGTCGTCCCTGACCGGCAGCGGGTAGGCGATGTGCTCGCTGTGCGCAGCTGCGGCCTCAAGCTCCATCCCGGCGCGGCCGGCGACCCCCATGGCGCCGAGCGCATGGGCGCAGCGGCGAAGACGCGCGTACGCGAGCTGTTCCTCGGCCCGCGGCACCTTGGCCAGTGCGTCTAGCTGCTCGAGAGCGTGCTGGCCCGCCGCGCGTAAGAAGGCGCCGGGCAGCAGGGCGGTCTTGAGCGTCCAGCCGAGCCGATCCAGATAAGCTGACCAACGCTGTACCGCTGGCGTGACAGCGTCGCGATCCTGAGAGCACACCGTTCAGGACATGGGAAGGAAGGTGAGGAGTGATGGCTCGCGCCAACTCGTCGGTGGAAGTCCACCTGATGATGGTGAGCGACGTCCTGCTCGGAGGGGATCGGTGATGGCTAGCGATCTAGAGCGTCGCCGTCTGTCAGAGGTGGCCGAGGAGATCGGCCGGGAGATCGGCAACGCCGACGAGTCGTGGCGTGACGCGGCGGGCCGTGCGATCCACACTGGCGAGCTGCTGATCGAGGCCAAGGGACTCGTCGAGCACGGCCAATGGGCGCCGTGGCTTGAGGCGAACTTCTCGGGCAGCGACCGGACCGCGCGGCTCTACATGCGGTTTGCAGCAAATCGGCAGCAGATCGTCGATATGCCGACAGTCCGGGATGCCATCGCCATGCTGAACGAGCCGAAGCGGTCGGCGCTTACCGAGCAGCAGGAGGGAGCACTTGAAGATGAATACCTACACCAACTTGAGCTGCTGGGCGTCATTGGTGAGCGCCTGATAAGGGTCAAGGAGCATATGGACAATGCCGAGGCGACTACCTACCGCAAACCAAAGCAGGAGCTGCTCGACAAGGCTGAGCAGTACGCCGGCTGGGCGGAACAACTCGCGAAGCGCCTACGCGCCCTTGACTACCAGGAGGCAACGGCCGAGGAGGGCGGTGCATGATGGCTGCTAACGATGGATACGCGCATTCACCGTGGCAAATGTGGCAAATTTGCAGCCCTTCTTATGGGCGCGGCGGGTTTCGAACCCGCGACCTCTCGCGTGTGAAGCGGGACGCGAAAGGCCGAAGAAAGCGCAAGAAACGGCTCTAGAAAGCCAAACTCATCAAACGCCCGCGCCACGGCGATAGTGTCGGAGTATGCGGGGTTTGTAGTGGATTTGGTCCACCAAACGCCTGCGGTGTGCGCAGCAAGGTTGACGTGGGATGCTAGTCCGCGAGAAACATCTCGAGTGTGATGAAGCGCCTCAAAGGGCCGGGTTCACGCAACCGCTCGCGGGCTGAACGCCCACTGGAACTCGGTTCGTCGAGGCATCTCACCGCGCTCCTCCGTGTCGACGAGCGGACTGACGCAGCGGTGCTTAGGCACTCAGATCTGTCTGTCGTGGGGATGGCTCGGCGACACCCCGCGGTGGCTCAGCCGACCGAGGCTGGGCGTCTCTCAGCGGCACGCGCGCGGAGCCAAACGACCCGCCTCCTGCTGGGACGATGAGGCCGAAGCCTCCTCGGGCTGGCCATCGCGTACGTAACGCCGGCAATAAGCAGCAGGGCAAGCACCACAAATACGATCATTGCCATCGTCAGACTCACCCAATTGTGGTTCCCGCGAGCGAGACGGCCTGAACGGGCATGCAACCGCGAAGAGCCTTTACGCACGACAACATGCAGTTAGGGGTCTGGCCGCCCGCCGTCGGTGCGTAGCGACGAGTCCGTTAACAGTTCGATCATCTGGGCGGAAGTTTTCATAGCCGCCTTGTCGGGCAAAGCCACGTATGGGCGCCGCGTAGCTCGGCTTGCGGCGTGTCCCACGAGCCCACCACAACCGCAAAGGAGGCCCGATGACCGAACTGGCCGCACGCGACAGCAAGCTTGTGCAGTACCTGAACGAGGCCTATGGCAAGGAGAAGGAACTGGAGACCGCGCTTACGGCGCATATCGCGATGACCACCCGCGCCCCCTACAGGAAGCGGTTGCGCGAGCATCTCACGGAGACAAAACGCCACTCCCGTGAGCTCGAGAAACGCGTCAAGAAGCTCGGCGGCACGCCGCAGACCGTGCCTCTGAGGGCCTTGATCCGATCGCCAAAGGCGCAGGAGCCGCAGTCGAGATCGCCGGTCGGGCCGCGGCCGCGGCGCAAGGCCCGCTGCACGCGATCCGCGGCACCGGCGAGCAGGAGAAGATGCTCAAGAACGCCAAGAGCGAGTACTCCGACGAGCACGAGGAGATCGCGACCTATATCGCGATCGAGACCCTCGCAACTGCGCTCGGCGACAGCGAGACCGTGAAACTCGCGCGAGCGATCCGTCGTGAGGAGGAAAGCATGGCTCGCTTTCTAGAGCGCCAGATCCCCACCCTGGCCAAAGCCGTCGTGCAGGCCGAGATCCCGCCGGCCCAGCGCCGCAAACCTGGCGCGGCGAAAAAACGCGCGAGCGCGAAAACAACGCGCACGTCCAAGACCAAAGCTACGCGAAAGATCCCGGCAAGCATGCGCAACAGGCGGCGCAGGGCGACGCGCTGACGCACAAAGAACCGATGCTCGGCGGCGCTCGCCGTGTCCCTGCGCCGCAGCGCCGGGCCACGTGGGGTCGCAGCGCCGGCGGGATTCTGCCATCGTGGCTCACGGTGTCTGAGGGTGACACAATCCATCGCGCGGCCAGTCGCATCCGGGCCGCACTGGCGGGACGCGTTCCCGAGGAAATCCTCGCGCCTCACCCGCGCCACCGAGCACGCCATTGGCCCCAGCAGCTCCGCGGGCGTTCGGTCCGCTCGGTGGACACCCACGGCAAGCATCTGTTCCTACGCTTCGATGGGGACCTGACCCTGCACTCCCATCTGCGTATGACGGGTCTCTGGGGTGTCTATCGCAAGGGCCAGGCCTGGCGGCGCGCACCACGACGGGCGTGGCTCGTGGTGCGCAGCGGCGACTGGGATGTGGTCGAGTTCGACGGGCCGGTGCTCGAAGTGATGAGTGAGTCACGCTTCCGCTCTGACCCTCGCCTCGCCGCCCTGGGACCGGATGTGCTGGGCGAGAGCTTCGATATGGAGTGCTTTCTCTCTCGCCTGAGATCGACCGATCCAGGTCGCTCAATCGGAGATGCTCTGCTCGATCAACGCATCGTGGCGGGTATCGGCAATCTGTGGAAGGCCGAGTTGTGCTTCGCCACCGGAATCGACCCCTGGCGGCCACTTGTCACGCTGCGCGACGAGGAGGCGATCGGCTTGATGCAGCTGGCACGCGAACTCATGGGCAGGTCCGCCCGCGACGGCGTCGGGGCACGTCCCCGCGCGGTGTACAGGCGGCCCGGATTGCCGTGCCCCCGCTGCCAGACGATGATCCGTCAACGCGGTCAAGGGGAGAACAATCGCTCGACCTTTTGGTGTCCCGGGTGCCAGAGCTGACCTCCGCATTCAGGGCCACGCCGACCGCTAGCTAAAGAACGCTGGCGTCTTTGAGTGCTCGTGGGAAGTGCGTAAGCGGTCGCCTTCCGAGCGTCAGTCGGTCGATGAGAATCCTTCGAGCTAGCGACCGTGCCGGCTTCTCAGAACCGCTTCACATCCACGCCGAAGTGCGGGCGTACCATTTTCCGCCGCGCCAGAGGAGGAAGCCCAGCAGCTTGAACCATTCCTATGCATAGTGGCCAAATACCCTTCGGTCGCGCGGGCAAACCTTTCACCGATCGAGCGATTCGGCGCTGGAAGCCCTCGACCAGCGACAAAGTATCCACTCCAGTGTGTCCCGGGGCAAATGCGGCATGCGCCTGCCGTAGCTTGCCCGCTTTCGTCGTGGCTCTCGCACAACCTTGGTTGGCTGCTGTGGTTCGGAGCGTGGCGACCTGGGTAGGACGAATTGAGACCACAACGACACGACAGGAGAGTTGCCATGGGCGACCGCGTGCAGCGAGCGGAGGGCAAGGTTGAGGAAGTCAAGGGCCGTGTCAAGCAGAAAGCGGGCAGGGCCACTGGAAGCGGCGGGACGGAGTCTCGAGGACTGGGCGAGGAGGTCAAAGGCAAAACCAAGAACGCGATCGGCAAAGCCCGCAGCGCGGTAAAGACGAGCACGCGCTAAGCGCAGTCAGTGAGCCGGCCCAAATTGGCAGGAGGTGATCAGGCCCAAGTGCCTGCGCTGCGCCACAGCCGTCTGGTTAAGAACTATCTGTTGCGGGTAACAGATAATTTGCGGCACAGTCCGGTCCGTCGCTAATCGCACTCCCGGCGTGCCGGGCTGAGCGAACTAGGGAAGGAAAGACGCTCGCCCCCTAAGAGGGAGAGGGTCTGGGGGCTGTGCCGCTACTCGCGCGGCAACTTGGCCAAACCTGGATGACGCGCACAACCGACCGTGACCAGCGAGACAGCACGGTGTTGCGATGGGCACCCGCAGCTGATCGTTTGATTACTAGCACGGTTTGCGCTCAGGAGATCGCCGTTTCTCAGCGCGTCGTCGCGCCGGACGACGCCCCCGCCCACAAATCGTAAAGCGGTGGTCCAGGTGTCGCAGCACCGCAAATCGGGTAGGTCTGACTCATGGCCACCATCGAGCCGCGACAGATCGAGTGGGGCTCCGCTCAGATAGAGGATGCAACGCTCACCGTCGAGCTGATCGGCGCTCCATCGAAGGCATGGAAGGCGCGCTTCCAGAGCGTGCTCGCGCTGCTCGACACACCCCACAGCAGGGAGAGGTCCGCCTCACCAAGAATGCGATCAAGGTCGCTGACCTACGCCGGGGCAGCGAGTCCGAGCTGCGTCACCTACTCGAGAGCATTGTCCTGCAGGCCAACTCCGACACCGCGCCCGACGCCCAACACAACGATGACAGCGACGAAGACCATGAGCCAGACCTCGACGAACAGATGGCGGCGACGTTCAGGGCCTTTGCGGCCGACAACAGGTAACACTCCTGCGAAGTGTCAATAAAGGCGCCCGCCCGACGCCGAGGAAGCACCAGCGCTGCAGACGAGTCGAAGTTCGCCGTCGACGACGTGCGCGTCTAACGCGCGCGGGCGATCGCGCGCTGCAGCTCGTCCTTGCCCATCTTCGAGCGGCCACGGATATCCAGGCGCCTCGCCTCGGCTTCCAGCTTGCGGCTGGTCTTCGCCTGCCCGCTACGCACCATGTTCGCCTCCTTGCCGAGCGCCGAGCGCGTCTGCGCTGGAAGATGCTTGAGGGTCTGCTCGCGTTTCGCGGCCGTCTGCGCTTTCTTGACGTTGCCTTGCGCGGCGGCTCGCTGCTTCTCGCTGGCCATTTGCTCTCGCTTTCCTATAAGTCAGATGCTCGGAGGGTTAGGGTCAGGCGGCAGCGGAGATGGCTCCGGGGTCGGCGCCGGCGGCCGAGGATCGGGCGCAGGCGGCGCAGGCCTTGGTACAGGGCCCTCAGGAGAATCCCAGTAGGAAACCCCAAAGCCTGCGCACATCCAACGCTGAGCACCCATCCCGGTCGCCACAAACGCTCCCTTCGCTTCACCAACTGGACACTGCCCAACTGCCACGGCCACACGCGACCTCTACCCGGCGACTCATATGTGTAAAACGGGCCCGCCCGCCACCCGCTCGTTTGCCACCGCATGCTCAGGGGTAGATACCGCCAACGAATCCTTAGGAGGCTCGTCATGGTCGCTCTGATAGTGCTGCTCTTGCTGTTGGCCATTTTCGGAGGTTTCGGGTTTGCCGCGCATGTGCTTTGGTTCGTTTTGCTTGTTGCCGTCGTGCTCTGGCTGCTCGGCTTCCTGGTCGGCGGCGTTGACGCAGGCATGGGCCGCCGCCGCTGGTATCGCTGGTAGCTCGATCCCGGAGCGCCGGTAACCGACATCAACACCAAAGGAGGTATTCCACCAAATGGCATCTACGCAACTGCAAGGACTGACAGTCGCCTTTCTCACAGCGCAGGAGGGGGTCGAGGAGGTCGAGCTCACGGATCCCTGGAAAGCCGTCCAGGAGGCGGGCGCCACCCCGCAGCTGATAGCCCCTGAAAGCGGCGAGGTCCAGGCGTTCAATCACCTCGACAAGGGCTCGACATACCCCGTTGACCAAATCCTTGAGCACGTCGACCCCGACGACTACGACGCGCTGGTGCTGCCCGGCGGCGTCGCCAACCCCGATCAGCTGCGCACCGACGAGCGGGCGATCGAGTTTGTGCAGAGGATCTTCTCTGCCGGCAAGCCGGTCGGAGTGATTTGCCACGGTCCTTGGACGCTCGTCGAGGCAGATCTTGTACGCGACCGCAAGCTCACCTCCTGGCCCTCCCTGAAAACCGACATTCGCAATGCCGGCGGTGAATGGGTTGATGAGGAAGTCGTTGTCGACGAGGGCCTCGTCTCAAGCCGCAAGCCGGAGGACCTGCCGGCGTTTTGCGCCAAGATCATCGAGGAGTTCGCAGAGGGACGACACGATGTCGCCCACGCCGGCGCCACCGCCGAAGCCCAGTAGCGTTTGCCTCACCCCGGAGGATCGATCCACCCGCGTGTGAAGGTTTTCAGGCCGGCGGTGTCGTCGAGGCGACGCAGATCGTCGCGACTGACAGACCTGGGGTCGAAATCAACAATGCTCGGTCGATCGGCGGACATGATCCTCCTGACGGGTGGGATGCGTGCTCAGCAGCAATTTCCCCGACCGATGCACCGCGACACTTCTGGATCACATCATCGTCACATCCATCGCGACGGCCCTGCCCCTCCGCATGGAGGGCAGGGCCCCGGTGCGCGAGGAGCCCGCGCTCCCAAGACTAAAGAAGACTAAGAGCCGGCAGGACCGGGTAACCGACAGTCATGTCGATTTCCGATCATGGAGCCCGTACCGGGCGGGCGCCGGTTTCGCCGGAGGCCTCGTTGACTCAGGTCGGCGCGCGGCCTCGGATGCGGGGCGACGCGACCGCAGGCCAGGGGACCACGATGCTGCCTGAGCGGCGCGGACGTCCGGCACTCGAGTCAGCCTTCGTTCGGGTGGTGGCCACTGGCGGGGTCGTAGGTATCGGCGTCGCACTCGGGGCCATTCTGAGCTCCCAGGACGTTGCGGGGTGGATCGTCGGCCTCGTAGTGTCACTTGTCGCGGTACTGGTGAGTGCTGTGCTGTGGTCATCTCGGGGCCTTTGATCCGCCGGGAGGCGGTCGATCACCTCACGGTACGCCGGGCAATCTCGTTGGGATGTCGTGCGAGGTAACGGTCAGCTCGAATGGTCCGACGTGCTTGAAGCCGTTGTCGGAACGGGACGATCAGCAGCCAGGCCAACAAATTCTCGGTCGCCACGACGTGCAGCTCTGAATCATCGAGATTGCGATCACGACGACGCGGTGATCCTCGCAGCACTGACGGGGTCCGAGCGCCACGAGATCGCGATCTAGGAGACGTTTATCACCGCCAGCCCGTGTGGTAAACGGCGGCTACGTTTGCTCCCAAGGCCTTGGGGTATCCCCTTAGTACCCACTAAACGCTACATCGCCGCCGGCCACACTGGGACGGTCATTGGGTGGGTATACGAGCGCCGAAGTCCGGCCTCGGCTGACGAAGGTCACCACCGCCCCCAGAAACCATGGGGCCGCAAGTAGGAGGAAATCAAATGAAGCGTCTCGTTCTCATCACGCTCCTGGCCCTGGGCTTTGCCTCGTCACCCGCCCTGGCCCAGCACCGAGGCTACGGTCATCACTCACCGAGGAGACACAGGCATGAATCCGGCTCCACAGGAACAACTGGCCCAACAGAAGGTGGCGGTCCCACCGGACCGACGGGGCCTACGGGACCCACCGGGAGCAGTGGAGTGACAGGGGAAACGGGACCTACTGGCGCTACCGGCCCGACCTGCATCCTCGAAGGCATCGTCCGGATCGGGGCTCTGCCGATCTGCGGCACGACGGGAACTACGGGCAGCACGGGTGCTACCGGGTCACGCTGGACACCTCCCGGCAAGCTGACGTTCTACATCCAGCTGCAGGGCTCTCTGCCGACCTCGGGGCCCGCCACGGAAGCGGAAATGTGGGAGCTGGACGGCTTTGAAACCTCGCCCGCCGAAGTCAAGGCTCTGCACGAACAGGGCCACGAGGTCGCCTGCTACATCGACGTGGGGACCGATGAGAGCTTCCGCCCCGACGCGGGCGAATTCCCCTCCTCGGTGCTCGGCAACATCCTGCAGGGCTACTCGAACGAGCGCTGGCTGAACATCGAAACCGAAGCCGACCGCGACGTCATCGAGGCGATCATGTCCAAGCGCATTGAGATGTGCAGCGAAAAGGGTTTCGACGCGGTTGACCCGGACAACATCGAAGTCGCCTTCAACGACGCCGAAGCGGGCCTGAACGTCACCCCTGAAGAGCAGCTTACCTACAACGAGTGGATCGCCGAAGACATCCACCACTACGGCATGGCCGCGTTCCAGAAGAACGACGACGAACAGGTCAAGGAACTCGAGCCCTACTTCGACGGCGCCGTCAACGAGCAGTGCAACCAGTACGACGAATGCAACCTCGAGCAGCCCTACCTGAACGCGGGAAAGCCGGTCCTGAACCTCGAGTACGAACTCCCGCCCTCGGCCTTCTGCCCGACCGACGAAGCCCTGGGCATGATGGGCGCGCACTTCAACGTCGAACTGAACGGCGAAGGCTATGAACCCTGCTGGGAGCGTGGAAGTGGTCCTACGGGTCCCACCGGTGTCACCGGAAGCACTGGGTCAACCGGGTCCACGGGAAGCACGGGGGCAACGGGTGGCACCGGAACCACCGGAACCACGGGCTCTACGGGTCCTAGCGGGATAACCGGATCGACAGGCGCTGAAGGGATGTGGATTGGACTCAACGCCGGCGGCTGGGGCCAGGGCGCTCAGGAAGAAATCGCAGGCGCGGGCGTAAAGGCCGTCCGCATCCAGGAAGGCGACGCGTTTGAAACCGCCGAGTGGACGAAGCTCGGGGTCAACGTCATCGTGGACTTCTACGGGCCGTACAACATCGGAGGAGTCGAGGCTCTGGATCAGTCCTCCTACGTCTCCGAGGTGGTCCAGACCGTCAGGGAACACCCTGAAATCGCCGCGGTGGAGATCCTGAATGAGCCCTACGGCCAGTGGTACTGGGGGTCCGACTCCCGCTCGACAGCCAATCAGGAAGCCTACGGACGCCTGGTGGCTGCCGTTCACGAAGCCTTGGTGAGCAACTTCGGCTCCACACGCCCGCTGATCCTGGCCTCCTACGGTGACCCGGAAACCAACTACGTCCAGCACACGTCCTCAGCCGACTACGACGGGGTGACCGTGCATCCCTACTCCGACGGGGGACTGGGCAACAAAGGAGAAGCCAACCGGGCGCTGCTGGAAGCCGCCCATGCCTACACCAAAAAGCCCATCTACGTCACTGAGGTCGGCTGGAACACGGCCGAAGGCGACGTCTCATACTCAGAACAGGCCACCGACCTCTACGCCTTCGCCAGTTGGGCCAGAAGCACGGGCTATGTGGCCGACATCAACTTCTTCGGCTACCGGGACTACACCGCAGGCCTCACCGAAAACGACTGGGGTGTGGAGACATGGACCGGCACCGAGAAGCCCGCATGGACGGCACTCGAAGAGGCGACGAAGGACGAGGCTTGTACGGTGTGCTCGTGACCAGCTGTCGCCAAGCTGATCCTCGGCGTCGTTGCAAGCCGCGAAGCCGCATCGCTACTGCGGCGCTGAGCCGTTCGCCGAGATCCACCACAGGGCGACAGCCGACGAGTTCGCCCCCGCACAGCCCGTAGTCGAAATCCCGCAGGCCTCGCAATAAAGCTCTGCCGCTTCGACGCCGGCGCCGGTGCGCGGCACGGGATCGTCCAGGACGCATATGTCGTTGACCGCGATGAACCGGCTGTGCGCCACTTTGGCCCAATGAGCGGCTCGAGGCGAGCAGGCATCCTGCCCGACCGATCAATCGCGTGGATCTCGTATTCAGATCGCTCATAGCCGGTTTCGACGACCCATTCGAGAGCAAGATGGCCCTCGGGCTACCGCCAGGGGGTTAGGGTGTGCCGCATCATCCGTCCAGGCAGAGGTGGAACCTTGCGACAAGCCTGCATGCGGGCCCGATCCTCTGAGTGGATGCATAGCTGCATCCGACGGTGAAGGTGATCGCATCTCTAAGAAGGCGAAACCCGCATGTCAACCACAGGCTCTACCTCCGAACCCGTGCCGCCCCGCACGGGTGGACTGCGGCGCCTGATGTCGTTGGCTCAGAGTCGCAAGAGCGTCTGGACCGCGGCCATGGCACTACTGGTGCTGGCGGGAGTGCTCGCGTCGGTGCTCGGCGCGCGCGAAGTGGCCCGCTCGAACGCCGAGCATGCGCGGCTGGCATTCCACCTGTCCTCAGCCGAGATCGCCTCGACCCTCAAGCTTGCGCTCCAGCATGAGGAAGACCTCGTCGTCAGCGCAAGCGGCTTCGTCACCGGCAACCCGAACGCTTCCGCTGGCGACTTCGATAGGTGGGCGGAATCTGTGCACGCGATGCAGCGTTACCCAGAGCTCCAGGATTTTGGCCTCGTGACACTAGTATCGGCGTCGCGACTAGCGGCGTTTGAAGCTCGCATGGCCGCAAATCCCCTACGACCTCTTGGACCGCGCTCGTTGGGACCGAAGGAGAGCTTCGACGTCCTGCCGCCGGGTAAACGGCCCTACTACTGCTTGGCTGTGGCCGGACTGGCAAGGAATCTCGCGACGTTCGTACCGGGAGGCTTGGACTACTGTGCGCTCGCCCCGTCACTCATCACAAGTCGCGACTCGGGGCTGGCTGGCTATGCGCCGGTCCTGGCCGGGGACGCCGCCACGTTGGGAGTGGAGACCCCGGTCTACCGCGGGGGGGTGGTGCCGGCGACAGCGACGTCCCGTCAGCGGGCGTTCATCGGCTGGATTGGCGAGTCGATCACTCCCGATGTGGTGTTGGCGCAAGCGCTCGTGGGCCACCCCAACGTTGCTGTCAGCTTCCGCTATGACTCACGCGTCTCACACGTCGCGTTTACCCGCGGGAGCGCCCCCACCGATGCGCAGCGCACGACGATCACCCTCAACGTCGGGCGAGAAGCCGGCTTGAGTGCGCACGAAGGGTGGACCGTGCAGAGCTTTGGGCCCGGGGTGGTGGGCGGCGTTTTCGGCAGCTGGAATTCGCTCACGCTGTTGATCGGCGGCACCCTTTTGAGCGTAATGCTCGGCCTACTCGTGCTGGTCCTCGGAACCGGACGCATGCGGGCGCTGTCGCTCGTTCGCGAGAGGACCCGTGAACTCTCCTTGAAGAACCGTGAACTCTCCTATCAGGCGTCGCACGACACGCTGACCGGTCTGCCGAACCGCGTCGTCGTGCTTGACCGCGCCAAGCAAATGCTCGCGCGTGTTGCCCGCCAGCCAGGCATGGTGGTGGGCGCCCTGTACGTCGACATCGACTGCTTCAAGCATGTCAACGACAATTTTGGGCATGCGGCCGGAGACCAGCTCCTGCGGGTTGTGGGAGAACGGCTGCAGGGCGCGGCAAGGGAGCAGGACACGGTGGGTCGTCTCAGTGGAGACGAGTTCGTAGTACTCGTTGAATCGAAAGCTGGTGAGGCGACGATCGATCTCCTCGCTGATCGTTTGACCGGGGTCCTGCGCGAGCCGGTCGAGCTCGAGGATGGCCGAGAGATCTTCTCGACGACGGCCAGCATCGGGGTGGCGGTCCGCCGAAACGGGACTCCGGATGCCCTGCTGCGTGACGCTGACCTGGCCCTGTATGAGGCCAAGGCAGCCGGAAAGGACCGCTACGCGTTGTTCGAGGAGGACATGTCACCGGGTGTGGAAGGTCGCCTGGAGCTCGAGGCGGATCTGAGCGCCGCGCTGCAGGACGAGCAGTTCTTTCTGCTCTACCAACCGATCTTAGATCTGCCGAGCCGGGAGATGGTGGGCGTCGAGGCGCTGATCCGCTGGCACCATCCCAGGCGAGGTGTCCTGCTCCCAGAAAATTTCATCCCCTTGGCCGAGGAGAGCGGGGTGATCCTGCCGATTGGCCGCTGGGTGCTCGATGAGGCCTGCCGCCAGGCGGGGGTGTGGGCAGCGGAAGGTCTCGAGATTGGCATCTCGGTGAATGCGTCGGCCTATCAGCTCGGTCGAAATGGATTCGCCGAGGATGTTCGCCGCGTGCTACATGAATCCGGGATAGAGCCCTCATCGCTGACGCTCGAGATCACCGAGACCGCACTTATGCGCAACGTGCATGCCGCCTGCGAGCGCCTGAAGGAGATCAGGGCCCTTGGCGTGCGCACCGCGATCGATGACTTCGGCACCGGGTATGCGTCGCTGTCAAGTCTGCAGCGCATGCCGGTTGACATCCTCAAGATCGACATGAGCTTCGTGGCGGCATTGAACAACGTGGGCAACGGGGGCGGGAGCGGCGAGTTGCTCGGGGCCGTGCTCGGCATCGGCCAAGCGCTGTCGCTCGCCGTGGTCGCCGAGGGCATCGAGACGCAGAGCCAGCTGACGACGCTCGAAGAAATGGGTTGCAAGATGGCCCAGGGCTTCCTCCTGGGGAAGCCCAGCCCAGCGGACGCGATCGGGAACCTGCTGCGTTCCGTGCAGCACGCCCGAGCGGTTGGTTCACAGGCCGTGTGACGCCTTGAGCTCGCCGCTCGCCTGGAGATGATTGAAGTTCGGCGCGGGCTGAGCCAACGTAACCTGATCCCAACGATGGGCGCGGCGGGTTTCGAACCTGCGACCTCTCGCGTGTGAAGCGGGACGGGAAGGGTCGAAGAAAGCGCAAGAAACGGCTCTAGAAAGCAAAACTCATCAGAGGCCGCTTCACGGAGATAGTGGCGGAGTATGCGGGGTTTGCGGCGGATTCAGCCCACCAAACACCCGCGGTGGGCAAAAAACGAGGGTCACTTGGTGGAGCCCGACGCAAGGGTTCTAGCCCATCTGTTGGCCGCTGCATTGGGCTGGAAAGCAGGTGCTGGGTCGCCGCTGCTTCGGACTGCCGCCGTTCGTCCGCAGCGATCGTCTCCTCGGTCGTCACTTGGACGCCCGCTCGGCCCCAAAAGCGGTAGCCGGCGAGCGATGGCGCGTGCCGTGAGGCATAGGCCACCATCCGGGTGTGTTGTCGGCTTATCGGCTCTCTATGAAGGAGGGCTGGTTATCAAGTGGGTCGAGGTGGTCGGTCATGGTGCTCGGCTGAGTCGTGAGTTTGGAGCAGGGCTCAACTCTCTATCGCCTCCTCGTGGGAGGACCAGGTTCTATTGGGGCATCGCTCCGGTGGCGCATCTCAGTAAGGGCCGTCTATGCGGCCAGAGCCAACGTGGCGCCTGCCGGAGCGAAGGGTTGGTTGCGGGTGAGCATGTGCCAGATCGCCTCGGCTAGGCGGCGGGCGATATCGACCTGGGCGACCTTGGCGCCGCGCTGCTTGCCCAGGCGGCGCTTGTTGGCCTGGTAGCGCTCGCGGTAGACCGGGTGGTGAGCTGCGTGGACGGCGGCCTCCATCAGCGCCCAGCGCAGGTACTTAGGCCCTGCGTGGGTGAGCTGGCCGCGGCGGTCTCTTGCGCCGGACTGGTAGACCTTTGGGCACAAGCCGCTGTAGCCGCATAGCTTCTTCGGTGAGGCGAAGCGGTGAATGTCGCCGATCTCCGAGGCGATCGTGTAGCCGAGCACCCATGCGATCCCCGGCACGCTCCTCAGCAGAGGGACGTAGCGATGATCAGCGCCGAGCGCCCGCAACTCGCGGTCGATCGCGGGTGATCTGCGCGTCGAGATCTTCGATCATCTCGACGGCGGCGAGGACACCCGAACGCCACGGTTCGGGGAACTCCAAGTGTGCGAGCAGTTCTCGCCCCGAACGGCCGAACAGATCAGAGGCCGGGCAGGCGTGGCCGAAGGCGAGCAGCTGTGCGTGCACGCGGTGCTTCAGCGAGGAGCGCTTGCGCACCAAGAACAGACGCCACCGGGCCCGCTCGCGCTCGGCGCGCAGCTCGAAGCTCGGCAGCCAGATCGCCGGCACAAGCTCACGCCGTGAAAGCTCGGCCAGCACCCACGCGTCGATCTTGTCGGTCTTGCAGGCCAGAGGCGCCAGGCCCTTGACCTTCTGCGCATCGGCGACCTCGACCTCCCAGCCGCAGCGCTCGAGCGTGTCATGCACGAACCGCGCGCCGTTCATCGACTCGATCGCCGCGGACACCGCAACCGGTCCGTGCTCGCGCTGCACCCGGTCAGCGAGAGCGCCCAGACCATCGCGATCTGGCGGTGCCGCCCCGATCTCAACACGCTCGCCGTTCTCGGCGAGCAGGCAGAAGTCAAGACGCTTACGACTCGAATCCAATCCAGCATGCAACATTGAAGCGGGCCTCCTTCGCGGTCGCTCTTCGATGACACACAGAGCGTGCCACCGAGGAGGCCCTCCTTCATGACATTCAGTAGCGGAACCTGACCGACCACTGCTTGTTGTTGCAGGACCAGATCTTCTTGGGGCTTGTGTTGGTCACCTGCACCTCGAGCCTGTCGCCAGGCGCGGCCGCAACGGTCGCGGTGGCCGCATTCGAGCACACCCCTTTGCTCGTCGAGGTGACCGTGCACGAGAGCAGCGCTGCGCCGCTCGTGTTGTCTATGACGGTGACGGTCGCCGTATCACCGGAACTCACCGACGCGTTCGTTTCGGCGTACAGGTTGGATACATGCCCTCCGTTATCAGGCATACCCGCGAGCAGCGGGCTGAGCGAGAAGCCCGTCGTTTTGGCCGGGCAGCTGCCGTTGCCCTGGCCCGCCAGCATCGTGTAGTTCAGGCAGTTGCCGTTGGGCACGCTCTGGGCGCTTGCGAACGTCGCAACCGCGGCGTTGCCGGCCGGGCCGGTCGCTCCCTGTGGTCCGGTCGGGCCGGTGGCTCCGGTCGCTCCGGTGACCCCCTGGGGTCCGGTTGGGCCTTGTGGTCCGGTCGGACCGGTTGGTCCCTGGGCTCCGGTCGCCCCGGTCACGCCCTGCGGCCCGGTCGGGCCGAGCGGACCGGTGGGTCCGGTCGGGCCTTCGGGTCCCGTTGGGCCGGTTGGCCCCGTGGCACCGGTGACCGCGGCCGTGTAGGTGATCGTGACCGATGGTGCCGCTTCGTTTTCGTCTATGCCGGCGGTCCCGCCAGCCGGGACGAGGTTCGAGCCGCCACCCCCACCCCCACCACCGAAGCTGTTCGAGGAACTGGTTCCGCCACCGTTGCTTCCGCCGCCGCCGCCATAGAGGCCGCCGCCGCCGCCGCCGGCGCCACCTTCGCCGACCGAGCCGCCCTTGCCCAGGCTACCCGCCCCGCCCGGTGGTTGGCCGGAGCTCGTGCCCCCGGCGCCGCCTTCAGTTGCTTTCCCAGCGCCGCCGGGGGTGCCCGCAGGAGACCCGCAACTCCCGCCGTTGTGGCCGTCTTCTTCTGCATTCCCACCGGCCCCACCAGTGCACTCGCCTCCATTGTTCGCGCTACCCGCGCCGCCGCCTGCCGCGACGATCAGCCGCGACATGAGCGAAGTTTCGCCCCCGGGACTCGGTTCGCCACCGATGGACACAGTGCGAAGATCGGAGGCGCCCCCACCTCCTGCACCGTTCTCATTCCCGGGCGTGACACTTGAGCCGCCCCCGTTGAAACCGCCTTTACAGGGTATTACTGAGAATTCACAACCGACGGCAGTCGCGTCCCCGCCCACCTCGACATAGAGAGTCCCTGGCGTGACCGATATGTTCCCACCGACGACTGCGCCGTGACCACCCGGGGCGCCTCCGTATCCACTGTAGGCCGCACCCCCCGCACCCCCGATCGCAACGACATGGATGCTGGTGACCCCGGCAGGCACGGTAAAGGTCTGCTCTTTGCCGGTGTAGCTGAACGTCACCATTTCCGCAAACGCGCTCGCGCTAAACCCGAGCACCCCCACGGCCACCAACGCCAGCACAACACCCGACCGCACCAGATAAGCCTTAGGCCTCATTAGGACTCCGTCCCCCTTAAGGCCCTGAGCTTCGCTCTAGGCCGTTGGTGCCCAAAAAGATGTCGTCGAGCGTATCAAGCGCCAGAAGCAAAGGGAGCGCCCTCACGCTCACCGGCATCTCGCCCGTGGCACCCACGATGTACTTCCCCACCAGGCTTCTGCTGCCAATGCCGCCGAGCGAGCGTGCTGCGTCTCGCCAAGAGCGAGCATCTCAATGGCCGGGTCACGCGCTGTCGCTCAGGACGATTTCCAAGCGTGAGGATCGGCGAGATCCAGAGTGCTGCTTTGCGCGGCGGGACCACGGCAGGCCTTGGACTTCAGCCGGTTGCGGTGGACAGACCCACTAGGTGAGCACTCTGTTCCCAGAGCCCCTCGGCGAGTGTCTCGTCCTGCGCTTGGGCATCCGGCTGTGCGACCTTCTCGTCGTAGACATAGGCTCCGTCCAGAGCAGCGGCCTCCGGGGACAGGGCAAGCCAGACAAGCGAGCGAGCGCCGCGCTGCGGCGAGCGAAGGAAGGGCCCGCCAATGGTGGCGAGAAGTCTTAAGAGTCCATTTTCGTTCTTGCCAAAGCCCGTGCGCACAACGCCGGGGTGAAAACAGTTCGCACGAAGCTCGGGCGCACGCTTCGCCAGCTCGCGCGTGAAGAGGATGTTGCACAGCTTTGAGGTGCCATACACGCGCATCGCCGAGTAAGAGCGTTGGGCCTGCAGGTCGTCGAGGTCCAGGCGCCCGGCTTTGTGAGCCCCGGACGCGGTCGTTACAACCCGCCCGCCTGCCAGGCGATCGCGCAGCAGGTTGGTGAGCAGAAACGGCGCGAGATGGTTCAGAGCAAATGTCTGCTCGAAGCCCTCTGATGTCTCCTTGCGTGAGGCGAACACCGCGCCGGCGTTGTTGGCCAACACGTCGATGTGCTCATAACTCGCCCTCACTTCATCCGCCAGGGCTCGGACGTCGGCCATCAGCATCAGGTTGGCGACATGCTCATGCACGGGGGCACCCCCGCCCGTCGCCCTGGCTACTTCGGCGACATCGCTCACGCGCCCGGCGTTCCGCCCGACGAGCGCGACCTCGACGCCTTGGGACGCGATCTCGACGGCGGCGGCCTGACCTATGCCACGGGTCGCGCCCGTCAACAGGACGAAGGTCACCGGCGGGAGTTTATTCGGCCGCGGGTGAGCTTCGCACTCGGAACCGCTGGCTTGGGCTTAGCATGAGGACCAAGCATGACGTTGGCCCGGCTCGCACGCTCGGTGTTTCGTCCTGATCAGCGGTCTGAAGGTTATCCGGCGAGGCGCTCGCTCGTGGGCGAAAACACTACTCTCGGCACGCCCGGCGTGGACGGCTACGGGTCGGTGATAATCCCCCCGTGTCCGCGAACCTGGATCTCGTGCGCTCGATCTACGCGGACTGGGAACGCGGGAACTACAACTCGGTCGAGTGGGCTGACCCGGAGATCGAGTTCGTCCAGGTCGGGGAGACCGACCGACCCAGCGCTCGCGGACTGGCCGCGATGGCGGAGGCTTGGCGCGAGTGGCTGGAGGCTTGGGACAACTTTCGCGCCGGAGCCGAGGGATACCGCGATCTCGGTGACAGCGTGCTGGTCCTGAACTTCTCAGCGGTGGGCAAGACGAGCGGACTGGAAGTTGGACGGGTTCAGACACCGGGTGCAAGCATGTTCGACATCCGTGAAGGCAAAGTGACGAGACTCGTCATCTACGGCAACCGCGACCAGGCGTTCTCCGACCTCGGCCTCACGCCGGACGCCGGCACATGACCGCCAATCCGCCGAACTTAGCCCCAAACGAATTGGGCCTCTCGGCGGACATTTCCCCCTCATCAGAATTTGGCTCTGACACCGGGGTAAACGACGATGGGCGCGGCGGGTTTCGAACCTGCGACCTCTCGCGTGTGAAGCGAGCGCTCTCCCACTGAGCTACGCGCCCTCGCCGACGATTCTATTGGCAGGATGCGCCGCGAGTGCAGACGCGGCAAAGGGTCCGTCGCGCTATGACCCGAACCTGACCCCGACATGGGGGTGCAGCCGCTCGGCGGCTTCCGAGTAGGTGTTGGCCAGAGCATTCACTTCGGCCTGCGATAGGGCGGTGCCGAAGGCGGCCTGGCCCCCGAGCTTGTGGTATCCGTCCTCGAGCTTCTTGCCGATCTGCGCAAGCGAGAAATGACCGTCGTAGACGCTGTCTATGTAGAAGGCGACGTTTTCGCGCGCGAAGCGAGCGCCCGCCGGGGAGCCGTGTTCGATCGCGTCGATCGTCTCGACTATCTGCTGCCATCCACGCGACGCGAGTCCGCTGAAGGTCGAGAACAGGCCGGCGAGCTGCGAGGCCGGGCCGGTGAGCGAGGCCGCCTCGGATTCTTCGAACAGACCGGGCTGCTTGACGTGCTTGGCGCTTTCAGCGGCGGCGAGAATCGAAGGCCGCGCGATCGCGATCGTCCGCGCCGGAAGGCCGTTGGCGATCAGGCGCCAGGCCGCCTTGGTGCTCGCCACCTCGTGTGCCACCGGCTGCTCTACGCCCTGCAGGGCGTGGCTGGCTGCAACGAGGTCTTCGCGCTGGAGCCGCAGCGCCGCTGGGCTGGTTGCGGCCCCCCCGCCGCCGCATCCGGCTGTGGTCAGGACCCCGAGCAGCAGGGGGAGCAGCGCCGCTGCCCGCATCGCCCCGCAGATGGACGGTGCGTCTGCGTGGCAACCCGCGCGAACCCTACGTTCCCAGCAGGTCGACCACGAACACCAGCGCGGCATTCGGCGGGATCTTCGGAGGCGAGCCTTTGGCCCCGTAGCCGAGCGGCGCCGGGATGATGAGCATGCGTCGTCCACCCACTTTCATGCCCGCAACGCCCTGGTCCCAACCCGGGATTACCTGGCCCCTGCCGAGCACGAAGGTGAAGGGTTCGTTTCGTTTCCACGACGCGTCGAACTCCGAGCCGCCCTTGTAGAGGACGCCGACATAGTTGACGGTCACCGACTCGCCTGCCTTCGCTTCCGGACCGGTTCCCGTGATGATTTCCTTGGTCACGAGCTTGGTCGGCGGCGGGCCGGAGGGCGGCGTCACCTTCGGTTCTTTCGAGAGCGCCCCGCTTGTCGGAGTCGTCGCGGTCGAGGTCGTCGCCGCCGAGGTGGGGCCGCCGGTTGTCGCGAGCGCTTCATCGGCCTTGTTCTCGACGCCGACGCCGATGCTGCTGGTGGACGAGCTGCTGCCGCAGCCCGCCACGAGCACCGCGGCGGCGACCGTCACAAGGCCGAGGGCGGTGCGGGAGCGAATGGCGTGGAAGTCGTTGAAGTTCCTCATGAGCGTGGCAGCCTAACGGAACTCGGCCTGCAGGTGCGCAACCGGGCGGACCCGTGCGAGATGCCTGGCACGCCGGGAACGCCCAGCGTCGCCGCGGTGGGCGGGACTGCGTTAGGATCGCACACGGACCGTGCTAGGCGGGGAGGTAGCGGTGCCCTGTATCCGCAATCCGCTCTAGCGGGGCTGAACTCCCCTCCGAGGGGTTTTCCGCTCCGGTCGCTCCGCCGTTCGGGGCGTCGATGGTTCGGGTCCCGCGCGGTGTCGGCTTGTGAACCAGGTCAGGTCCGGAAGGAAGCAGCCTTAAGCGATCCCCGGCAGGCGCAGCGGGAGCTCCCGGACCGGAGTCGCGGGCGGCGATCGGTGTCCGGTGCGCGAGGTCTCGACGAGGGGTGCACGGTCCATCCCCCGATCCAGGGTACGCGGCTCGCAGATGCGCCTATGGCGCGCAGCGCTCGAAGACGAACCACGAGCGGTTGGCGTGGATCTCGGTGAAGCCCGGTGGCACGTCGACCGGCAGATGGGGGTCGTTGGGGTCCAGCACGTAGTCCTCTTCGACTTCCTTGTCCGCCGGGTCCAGGTACTCGCCCGAGGAGATCGGCTTGACCTGGGCGCTGACGATGTTCTCGGGGCTCGTCTTCAGATACAGCGCGAGCAGGGGCACGGGCGCGTGGTTGGGCACCCCGACAGGTCCGCACGCCAGCGTGATCGCGTGGTCGTCGACGAGCGCGAGGAGATCTCCTTCGATGCTGTGCTGGCGCGCGAGTTTGTCCAGTTCGCGATGCGCTGAGTGGTACTGCGACGGCGCGTAGGCGAGCAGGGCCACGAGCACGAGCGCACCGCCCGCCATCCACCAGCGCCGCCGCGGGTCCGCACGGTCGAGGTTGGTCCAGCCGAACACGCCCGCGCCGCAGAACACGCTGAGGATCGCCGCTGCGAGGAAGGCGTAGCGGGTGTTGATCGGCAGCCCCGTCGAGGCGAAGGCGGCGAACACGAGCACGGCGAGCACGCCCGCGGCCGCCCCCACGAGTGCCCGGCGGCGAAGCCATAGCAGCGACAGGACGCCGCCCAGCGCGGCGCCGACGAGCACCGGTGGGCGGAGGATCTCGCCGATGCGACGGGGGATGTACTCAGGGACGTTCGCGATGCCGGTGACGCGATGGAGCGTTTCCGCCGTGTGGCGGGTGTTGGTGAGCGACCACAGCGGGTCGCCGGTGATCGCCAGGTCGCTGAGCACCCACACAAGTGGCGCTGACAGTGCCAGCAGCGCGAGGGTCGCCATCTCGCGGCGCGTGAGCGGTGCCTTCTGCTCGAGGCCCGGCGGCGGCGAGGCGCCGCTGCGATCTCGATCGCGCGCGCGAGATCGAGAGCCCAGGAGCTTTCCGATCACGTCCGTCAGATACAGCCAGTAGAGCGCGGAGAACGCCCACGCCTCGGGGCGCAGCAGGCCGGCCAGCGCCAGCAGCACGAGGACCGGCGCGCCGGCGCGCCGGCGGCGTGACTCGACGAGCAGCGCGGCGAGCACGAGCAGCAGGTAGGGGATATCCACGTAGGCGCGCACGCCGTAGGAGAGGATCGGCACGCGGGTGAGGAGGATCACGGCCGCCAGGGCTCCGGCTGCCCGCCCGAACCACTGCGAGCCGAGCCTGTACACGACCCACCCGCACGCCGACAGCGCCAGGAAGCCGAGCCAGACGGTCACGTCCTCGACGGCGCGCGGCCCGAGCGGGGAGAGCACAAGTCCGAGCAGCTCGATAAGCGGATGCGGAGTGGGGGCTATTGCCACGCGGTAGGAGGGGTCCACCCCGCGTGAGAGCTGGCCCCCCCAGGCAAGCGCGTAGAGGGTGTCGTAGTTGGCGAAGCCGACGCCGCTGATGAGGCGCAGCAGCACGGCCCCGACGATGATCGCCGGCAGGGCTGAAACACGCTTGCCGTGGCGCGCGATCCGGGCTCTCACGAGCGGGCACGCTATCCGCTCGGGCAGGCGCTCGGGTGGGTGGGAAGCGTGGATAGACTCAGCGAGCGTGTCGGCATCGCAACAGCCAGAGCAGGAGCAGCGGTCCCTCTACCGCAGGCATCGCCCGCGTAGCTTTGACGAGGTGGTGGGCCAGGAGGCCGTCGTGCGCACACTGCGCAATGCGGTCGATCGCGGCAAGGTGCACCACGCCTACCTGTTCGTCGGCTCGCGCGGGACCGGCAAGACCTCGACCGCCAAGATCCTTGCGGCCTGCCTGAACTGCGAGCGCGGACCGACGAGCGAGCCGTGCGGTGTGTGCGAATCGTGCGTGTCGATCGCGCGTGGCAACTCGATGGACGTGATCGAGATGGACGCGGCGTCGAACAACTCGGTGGACGACATCCGTGAGCTCCGCGAGAGCGTCGCCTATGCGCCCGTGTCCGGGCGCCGCAAGGTGTACATCCTCGACGAGGCCCACATGCTCTCGACAGCCGCATGGAATGCCTTCCTGAAGACGCTCGAGGAGCCTCCGCCGAACACGGTGTTCGTGCTCGCCACGACCGAGGATCAGAAGGTGCCGGCGACGGTCATCGACCGCTGTCACCGCTTCGACTTCCACCGCCCGACCGTCGAGCAGATCGCAAGCGTCGTGCGGCGCACTGCTCAGGCGGAGTCGATCGAGATCCCGCCCGAGGCGGTTGCGGCGCTGGCCCGCTCAGCGACGGGCAGCTTCCGCGACGCGCTGGGGACGCTCGAGCAGCTGGTCACCTACAGCGGCTCTGAGATCGTGCTCGCCGATGTGCTCGCGGTGCTCGGCATCGCGGACGCGGGGCTCCTCGAAGAGACGGTTGATGCGGTTTCGAGCGCGGACGCCCGGCGTGCGCTCGGAGCGCTCGCCTCCTACGTCGAGCAGGGGCGCGATGCCGGCGCGTTCGCCTCCGACCTCGAGGTGCGCGCGCGTGAGCTGCTCGTCGTGCAGAGCCTCCGGGAAGTGCCGGCCGAGCTGTCGCTCACGCCCGAGGCGGATGAGGCCCTGCGCTCTCAGGCCGAGCGCGTTGACCACGCCGTCGTCGTTCGCCTGCTGGAGCTGCTCGGAGAGGCGATGGAGGCAGTGCGAGCGGGTGCGGACCCCCGCACGCGCCTTGAGCTGGCGCTCGTCAAGGCCGCCAAACCCGAGGTGGATGGATCCACGCGGGCTCTGCTCGCGCGGATAGAGCGCCTGGAGCACGCTCGCGGCGAGGGCCCCTCGCAGGGATCGCCTGTGCAGCCCGGGCCGGCGTCCACGCCGGCCGCTTCCGTCACCACGCAGGCCGCTTCGGCCCCCGCCGAGTCCGTTTCAGCTTCGGCACCGGCGCAGGCCGCTTCAGCTTCGGCCCTCGCACGGAGCGCCCCGGCCGCCACGGAGTCCGCTTCGGCCCCCGCCGAGACCGCCCCTGAGCGCCCGGCGCCCGACCTGGGCGCGAGTGTTGAACGGGCGTTTGCGGCGGAGGGGGCCACGGATGTAGCCTCGATCATCGATCTGTGGCCGGCGGTGGTCGAGCTCGTGGGCGCCGAGCATGCGCTGTGCGGAGCCGTGATAACGGAGGCCCGGCCCGTGTCGGTCTCCGGCGAGGATCTGATGGTGGGCTTTCCGACGACGGCGGCGTTCCTGAAGAGGCAGGCCGAGGATCCGGCCAACCGCGCGATCGTGACCGACGCGTTGCGCCAGCTCACGGGCGAGCGCTGGCGTCTGTCCTATGAGCTGAGCGAGGAGCTCGGCGACCCGGCCGCCTCCGGCTCCGGCGGGGAGGCCTACACCGAGGAGGAGTGGGTCGGACGCTTCAAGGAGGAGCTTGATGCCGAGGAGATCCCCCTCGAGCCGGACACGGCGCCGGCGAAGAGCGCACAGAAAGGCGAGTGACAGAACATGCCCAAGCAGCCGCGGGTGCCGAACATGCAGCAGATGCTCCAGCAGGTGCAGAAGATGCAGCAGGACATGGAGACGGCCCAGGAGGAGCTCAAGAGCGAGGTCGTTGAGGCCTCCGCCGGCGGTGGCATGGTCACCGTGCGGGTCGGCGGCGACCTCGAGCTGAAGGCCGTCAGGATCGACCCCGCCGCCGTGGATCCCGAGGACGTCGAGATTCTCGCCGACATGGTGCTGGCGGCTGTCAACGAGGCTCTGCGCATGGCGCAGGAGCTGGTGGCGAGCAAGATGGGCGGCGCCACCGGCGGGATGGATCTGGGCGGCCTCGGCGGGCTGGGCCTGCCCGGCCTGTGAGCACCTCCTACTCTCCGCCCGTGCAGACGCTCGTCACCGAGCTCTCTCGTCTGCCCGGCGTCGGCAATCGCACCGCCCAGCGACTCGCCTTTCACATCCTGCGCGCCTCCGCCGAGGACGCCGCGGCGCTGGCCGAGGCGATCCGCGAGGTCAAGGAGAAGATCGGGCTGTGCGAGGTGTGCTTCAACCTCACCGACGAAGCGCGCTGTCGCATCTGCCAGGACGCCCGGCGCGACCATGGGCTGATCTGCGTCGTTGAGGAGCCGAGCGACGTGATCCCGATGGAGCGCACGCACGAGTACCACGGCGTCTACCACGTGCTCGGCGGGGCGCTCTCGCCGATCGACGGCATCGACCCCGAGCACCTGAAGATCGCAGAGCTGTTCGATCGCATCGCCCGAGGGCGGCCAGACGGTGGGTCCTCGATCAGGACGGCGCTGTCAGGGAGGTCGTGCTGGCGACCAACCCGACGACCACCGGAGAGGCGACGGCGCTGCACATCGCCGAAGAGCTGCGCGTCCGCGCACCCGGGCTCGCCGTGACGCGCCTGGCCAGCGGCCTGCCGGTGGGCTCGGATCTCGAGTACGCCGACGAGGTCACGCTCGGCAAGGCCTTCGCCGGACGCCGGGCCGTGAGGGCGCGGCTATTCTGCGCAAATGCCCGCGAGCGCCCTGCGCACATACCCGACGTGGTCGTGATGAAGTTCGGCGGCACCTCTGTCGCCGACGCCGAGCGCATCAAGCGCGCGGCCAGGCGGATCGTCGAAAAGCGCGAACGAGGCGCTCGCGTGGTCGCTGTGCTGTCCGCCCGGGGGAAGACCACCGACGAGCTGATCGCGATGGCCGAGGAGGTCTCAGACGCACCCGACCCGCGTGAGATGGACATGCTGCTGTCCTCCGGGGAGCGCATCTCCTGCGCGCTGTGCGCGATGGTGATCAACGACCTCGGCCACCGCGCGATCTCCCTGACAGGCTCCCAGGCGGGGATCGTCACCGACGAGTCCCACACCAAGGCGCTCATCCTCGACGTGCGCGCGGACCGCATCCGCGAGGGCGCTCGAAGAGGACAGCATCGTGCTGGTGGCCGGCTTTCAGGGCGTTTCGAGCACCGGCAAAGACGTGACCACGCTCGGACGCGGCGGCTCGGATACGAGCGCCGTGGCCGTGGCCGCGGCGCTGGGCGCGGAGGTGTGCGAAATCTACACCGACGTCTCGGGCGTCTATACCGCCGATCCGCGGATCGTGCCCGATGCGCGCAAGCTCGCGACGGTCTCCTTCGAGGAGATGCTCGAGATGGCGGCTTCAGGAGCGGGCGTGCTGCAGCTGCGCTCGGTCGAGTACGCGCGCAACCACGGTGTGCGCATCCACTGTCGCTCCGCCTTCGAGGACTCGCCCGGTACGGTTGTGCTCGCGGAAGCAGAGACCATGGAGCAGCCCCTGATCACAGCCGTGACGCATTCGACCGCCGAGGCGCGGATGACGCTCGTCGGCGTGCCTGACGAGCCGGGAGCGGCGGCGCGAATCTTCCAGGCGCTGGCCGAGGCGAACATCAACGTGGACATGATCGTCCAGAACGAGCCCGTCGCGGCGGGCGGGCAGGCGGAGATCTCCTTCACGATCCCCCGCGATGACCTGCGCGTGGCGCGCGCTGCGCTTGAGCCGCTGCGGGGCGATGCCTACGGCGATCTGACAGCGCACGAGAACACCGGCAAGGTCTCGATCGTGGGTGCCGGCATGCGCTCGCATCCCGGCGTCGCGGCCAAGGTGTTCGCCGTGCTGGCCAGGGAGGGCGTGAACATCGACATGATCGCCACCTCGCCGATCAAGATCTCCTGCGTGATCGAGCGCGACCAGGTGGAACGGGCTGTGCAGGTTCTGCACGCCGCCTTCGAGCTCTCAGGCGAGGGCACGATCTCCGAAGAGCAGCCGTTCAGGGCCGCCGAAGCGCTTTAGGCCCTGTGGGCGGGCCCCGGGGGGGCCGTGCATGCCCGGCACATCGCGCGAACGATCCGGCTATGCAAGACTTGGTGGCGTAAGGACACCGTCATGGATGACTCGAATTGCGCTCTGTAAGACGACCACGCCGATATGTACCGCCGCAATGGCTCACGTTTCTGCGGCCATTCTTCACCTATGACCGTGACCGGCGGGCGTACCTGTTGAGGGGTGTGGGCACCTATTTCGGTCCCGTGCTGCGCCCCGACCGCAGGGTCAGGCGCGAGCAGCCCGAGGGCGCCGACCGTCGCCGGCCGACCACCGCCTAGGCCCGACACAGCCGCCGCCCGGGCGGCCCGATCACCCGTCAAGAGAGCGCTGCAGCGCCTCCAGCACGCGCACCACGCGCAGCCCGCTGTCGCCGTCGGAGCGCGGCTGAGAGCCGGTGCGGATGCACTCGATGAAGTGCTCGCACTCGATTCGCAGGGGCTCGGCGTTGGGAATGCGCGGCGAGAAGACGTCGCCGGAGCGGGCGATGTACTCGCCCCAGGAGCGCGCGTCCTCGTCGAAGCCCTTGTCGTAGATCGTCAGCTTGCCCTCGATCAGCATGTCGTCGAACGTCGCCATGCGGCGGGCGCCGACGACGGTGAGACGGCGCTCCTTGTGGGGGTCGAGCCAACTGAGATGGAGGTGGGCGACTATCCCGGAGGGGAAGCGCAAGAAGCAGAAGACCACGTCCTGCACGCCCTCGCGCACGTAGGAAGCGCCGTGGGCGAGGCACTCGACGGGCTCCTCTGCGATCAGGCGCAGGACGACGGAGACGTCATGTGCGCCGAGGCTCCACAGCGCGTTCTCGTCTTCGCGGAGCACGCCGAGGTTCAGGCGGTTGCCGTACAGGTAGTAGAGCGTCCCGAGCTCGCCTGCGTCGATCAGCTCCTTCAGGCGGTCGACCGCGGGGTGGTACTCGAGCAGATGGCCGACCATCAGGATCCGCTTCGCGCTCCTTGCAGCCGCGACGGCCCGCTCCGCGTCGGCGGCGGTCGTGGCGAGCGGCTTCTCGACGAAGCAGTGCTTGCCGGCCCGGGCCACCTCGATCGCAAGCGAGGCGTGGCTCGGCACCGGCGTGGCGAGCACGACGGCGTCCAGATCGTCGTCTGAGAGCAGGTCTGAGAGCTCGGCCGTCGTGCGCGCGGCCGGGAAGTTCCGCGCCGGCTTTTCGAGCGCCTCGGCGGAGGGGTCACACAGCCAGCGAAGCTCACAGCCGGGGATCGCGTCGAAGTTGCGTGCCAGGTTCGGGCCCCAGTAGCCGAGCCCGACGACGCCCACGCGGACCGGCGTCTGCTCGCCTGTCATCGCCGGATGCCCGTGGTCTCGGCGAAAGCGCCGATCGCCTCAACGCAGCGCGCCGCCGCGTGGCCATCGCCGTATAGAGCGGGTCGCTGCGGCGGGGGAGTGCGCGAAAGGGCCGCGACCGCGGCGTCTGCGTCGAGGTCGACGAGCGTGTTCCAGCCGGTGTCCACGGTCTCGACCCACTCGGTGTTCGCTCGCAGCGTCACGCAGGGCACCCCGGCAAGGTACGCCTCCTTCTGGACGCCGCCGGAGTCCGTGACGATTGCGCGCGCCTGGCAGGCAAGCGCGCTGAACTCCATATAGCCAAGCGGCCCGGTGAGCTCGAGGCCATCGAGCTGCTCGAGCTCGCCGAGCAGACCCGCGTCCTGCAGGCGCGCGCGGGTGCGCGGGTGCATGGCGAACAGGACGGGCATCGGCAGCGCCTTCACCAGCTCCACCAGCGCCGTCAAGCGTGCGGGGTCATCGACATTGCCCGCCCGGTGGGCCGTGAGCAGGAGGTAGGAGCCTGCCACCAGGCCATGGGTGCTCAGTGTCTGCGTGTCCGCGCGTGCCGAGGGCTGGCGGCGGATCGCGACATCGACCATCACGTCGCCGACAACGTCCACCCGCCCGCAGACGCCCTCCGAGGCGAGGTTCCGTGCGGCGGTGTCCGAGGGGCAGAGCAGCAGATCGCCGAGATGATCGGTCAGCACGCGGTTCAGCTCCTCGGGCATCGACCAGTCGAACGAGCGCATGCCCGCCTCGATGTGGACGATCGGTGTGCGCGCGCGCGCCGCGGCCGTCGCACCGGCGAGCGTGGAGTTGGTGTCACCGTAGACGAGCACCGCCTCGGGTCGCAGCTCCTCGAGCAGCGGTTCGAGCGCTGGAGCATGCGCTCGGTCTGTGAGATGTTCGTGCCGCCGCCGATTCCAAGCTCTCGGTCGGGGCGGGCGAGGCCGAGCTCTGCGAAGAACACGCGCGAGAGCGAGTCGTCGTGGTGCTGGCCGGTATGCACGAGGATCTCCTCGTTGCGATCGCGCAGCGGCCCCGATACGGCCGCGGCCTTGATGAACTGCGGCCGGTTGCCGACGACGGTGAGGATCTTCACGCCGAAGCTGCGCCCACCACCGAGGTCGACCAGTCAATCACCGACGTGGGGCGCACAACGTGACGGGCCATGCCGAGCTCCTTGGGCTCGAGGCCGAGGGCCAGGCCCACGAGCTGGGGCAGGTGCAGCACGGGCATCTCGAGCTCCTGCCCACCACCCGTTCTGCAAGCGGCTGCTGAAGATCGAGGTTCAGGTGGCAGAGCGGGCAGGGCGTGACCAGGCAGTCGGCTTCGGCGTCGACAGCGTCGCCGAGATGGCGGCCGGCCTGCTTCAGCGACGCCTCCTTGTTCATGGTGATGATCGGAAAGCCGCAGCACTTGCGCATGCCGGCGTACTCGATCACCGTACCGCCGAGCGCGTCGATCACCTGGTGCAGATAGTGGTCGCGCGGATGCTCGGAGTCGATGCCGAGTCGCGAGCGGGGCCGCACGATGTAGCAGCCGTAGAAGGGCCCGACCTTGAGGTTGGTGAGCGGGCGCTTGACCAGCGAGCGCAAGCTGTCCGAGCCCGATCTCCTCGACCAGCAGCCAGAGGAAGTTCTTGTTCGTCAGGCCCTTCTCGTAGGTGAGGCCCTCGCCGGCGAGCGTGCCGTTGACGTGCGAGCGGTACTCGGCGTTGGCGTCGAGGCGCTCCTGGCACTCGCTCTGGGCGCCCTGGCAGGTGGAGCAGATGTTCATCATCAGCTCGCGCGCCCTCCACCTGCTGGGCGAGCGCGAAGGTGCGGGCGTTGAGCGTGTCGGCGAGCTCCTGGTTGTGCTCGGCGATCACGCCCGCCCCGGTGCAGCAGGCGCGGTCGAGTTCGACCAGCTCGATGTCGAGCAGCGGCGCGACCTTGGCCATCGAGCCGTGCAGCTCCGGCGTGAAGCCGCGGCTCACGCAGCCGGGCCAGTAGGCGACCTTCATGCGCTCGTGCTCCCTTCGGGACTCTCGGGGGCGGCGTGCTGCGATGCGCTCGGTCTCGACGCGCGCCCGCGACCGTCACCGCACCGTTCCGCGGTCTTCGTCGACGCCGATGATGTAGAGGTTGAGCTCATAGCGCTCCGGGCGGCCCTCGATCTTCTCGTAGATCGACTGCACGCTCTTGCAGGTCGCTCGCTCGGGATCTTGTGCGGTTTCAGGGCGCCCGTCGGGGTCACCTTGCGGCGCATCAGCGCCTTGACGATCGACGGCAGCGAGCTGATGCAGCTCTTTGCCGGCGGCCGGGTGGAATTTGCCGAACCACGAGTCGCCGCCGTAGGAGCGCGGAAGCAGCTCGGCCTCCCACAGCAGGCCGTTGTCCTTGATCAGCGCCGGTGAAGGCGGCCTCGTGGCGCTCGCCGTTGTTCTGGTCGACGATGTGCTGGTCGCTCGTCGCGATCCGCCGCAGGCGCATGATCTGGCCCATCGGGTTGACGTCCTTGGGGCAGGCCTCGACGCACTTGAAGCAGTGCGTGCAGTCGAAGATCCCCTGCGGGTCCTGGGCGAGGTCGTTCAGCCGCTCGCACTGCTGGTCATCGCGCGGGTCGCCCACGAAGCGGTAGGCCTTGGCGAGCGCGGCCGGGCCGATGAAGCCGGGGTCCACCTCCATCGCCAGGCAGTCCGAGACACAGGCGCCGCACTGGATGCAGGCCATCGACTGGGTGACGTCGACCATCGCTTCGTGTCGGGACGAGGTACTCGCGCTCGGGCACGGGCTGCTTGTTGATCAGCCAGGGCGTGACGCGCTGGATCTTCTTCCAGTGCACCGCGTCCATGTCGACGATCAGGTCCTTGATGACGGGCATGTTGCCCATCGGCTCGATCTCGATGACGCCGTCCTTGGCCCCGCTCTTGGCGGCGTCGAGGTGGGTGTGGCAGGCGAGCGCCGGTTCGCCGTTGACGCGCACGCCGCAGGAGCCGCAGATCGCCTGGCGGCAGGAGCAGCGGATCCCGATCGAGCCGTCGAAGCGGTCGCGTGCCTGCAGGATGCGCCTCGAGCACCGAGCGGTGGGGCGCGAGCTTGATCGTGTGCTCGTCCCAGTAGGGCGCGTCGCCGGACTCGGGGTCATAGCGGCGCACCGCGTGAGCTGCTGCGGTGACAGCTCCCTCGCGGCCGGCTCTGTGTCGTGTCTCGGCCATCAGTACTTCCTCTCCTCGGGCTGCCATTGGGTGATGGTCACGGGCGAGTAGCTGATATGCGGGTTCCCGTCGGCCGAGCGTGATGTCGATGTGCTTGAGCCACTGCTCGTCGTTGCGCTCGGGGTAGTCGGTGCGGAACTGCGCGCCGCGTGACTCCTTGCGCTCGATCGCGCGCCACGACGGTTGCCTCGGCGCAGTCGATCATGTAGCCGAGCTCGATCGCCCCGAGCACGTCCTGGTTGAAGACCGTGCCGCGGTCGTCGATCCAGGCGTGCTCGTGCCTCCTCGTTCAGGCGCGCCGATCGTCTCCAGCGCCGTCTGCAGGCCGGCCTCGTCGCGGAACACCGCCGCGTAGCGGTTCATCAGCTCGCCCAGCTCGTTCTTGATCTCCGAGACCCTGCGGCCGTCGTGGGGGCGGGCGATGATCGCGTCGATGTCCGCCACGTCGGCTCTGCAGCTGGCGCGTTCGCGTCGACCTTGGGCATCGCGATGCGCCGCCGCGCGGGCGGCTGCGTGCTCGCCGGCGCGGCGGCCGAAGATGAGCGTGTCGAGCAGCGAGTTGGCGCCGAGGCGGTTGCCGCCGTGCACCGACACGCAAGCCACCTCGCCGGCGGCGTAGAGGCCCTCGATCGGCGTGCGCCCGTCCACATCGGTCTTCACGCCGCCCATGATGTAGTGCTGGCCGGGGCGGATCAGTGATCGGCTCGCGCGTGATGTCCACGCCGGCGAAGTCCTTGCCGAGGTTGACGATCTCGCGCAGCGCCTCCAGTGTGCGCTTGCGTGGGACGACGGTCACGTCGAGGTAGATGCCGGTGCCGCCCGGGCCCACGCCGCGCCCCTCGTCGATCTCGATCTGCTCGGCGCGCGAGACGACGTCGCGGGAGGCCAGCTCCATCTTGTTCGGCGCGGATTTCTCCATGAAGCGTTCGCCCTGGGAGTTGAGCAGGTGGGCGCCCTCGCCGCGCGCGCCCTCGGTGATCAGGATGCCCGTCTCCACCAAGCAGGTGGGGTGGTACTGGACCATCTCCATGTCCATCAGAGGGGCTCCCAGCGCGGTAGGCCATGGCGATGCCGTCGCCGGTCACGATCAGGCCGTTGGTGGTCGGCTTGTAGGCCTGGCCGGCGCCGCCGCAGGCGAGGATCACGTTCTTGGCGGTGAAGGCCTCCATGCGCCCGCTGCGCACGTCGCGCGCAATGACTCCGCAGCAGCCCCCCTGCTCGTCCTTGCAGCAGCGAGGTCGTGAACCACTCCTCATAGCGCTCGACCGTCTCGTGGTGCTTCATCAGCTGCTCGTACAGCACGTGCAGGAGCGCCTGACCGGTGATATCGGCGACGTAGGCGGTGCGCTTCATCGAGGCCCCGCCGAACGCCCGCAGATCCATTTCGCCCTGCTCGTTGCGGTGGAAGGTGACGCCGATGTGCTCGAGGTGCATGACCTCCGCCGGCGCCTCCGAGCACATGATTTCGATGGCGTCCTGGTCGCCCAGGAAGTCCGAGCCCTTGACCGTGTCGTAGGCGTGCGAGCGCCAGTCGTCGTCGACGTGATCGCGGCGTTGATGCCCCCGGCTGCGGCCACCGAGTGCGAGCGCACCGGGTGGACCTTGCTCATGATCGCGACACTCGCGCCCTCGTCGCGCGGCGGCCAGGGCGGCGCGCTGGCCGGCGAGACCGGCGCCGATGATCAGGACGTCGTGTGCTGGCATGGCCTGAGGTCTTTGGGGTCGAATCTCAGTGCCAGGCGGCGGGGAGTCGTTTGCGCGCGCGGGACCCGCCGCTGCTCTAGCGCTTCGGCGGTCAGGCGGCCGGATAGCGGCCGGACGCAAGGCCCGGCGGACCTGCGCGAGCGTGACGACGCCCTGCAGCACGCCGTCCTCGTCGACGGCGACCATCGCGCCCAGGCGGCTGAGCCCTTCGGCCCCGAGCAGCGATTCAAGCGGCGCCTGCTCGCCGATCCGCACCGGCAGGTCCTCCTCGAGCACATCGAGACCGGCAGGGCGGGCCTCCCGGCCGCGATCTCATCGTCCACCCGCTGGCCGCGAACGACGCCGAGGAAGTGGCGGGCCGGGTCGACCACCGCGAACCAGGGCCAGCGGTAGCGCAGGAAGAACTGCTCCTGGGCGTCAATCAGGTTGAGCTCCGCGGGGATCGTGACGGGCTCGCGATCCATGATGTCGGCCACCGTGATGTTCTGGATGCGCTTGCCGAGCGAGCCCTGGGCGACGGCGGCGCCGGCCGCCTGGTAGAGCAGGAAGGCGAGCAGCATCGTCAACAGGCCGGCCGAGCCACCGGTCGCGAGCGCCCACAGCCCGAACGCGCCGAGCAGCAGCGCGAAGCCCTGTCCCGGCGCGCCCGGTGACGTGGGTGGCGCGGTTGCGGTCGCCGGTGCGCCACCAGATCAGCGCGTGCGCGATCCGCCCGCCGTCCAGGGGGAAGGCCGGGATCAGGTTGAACACGAGCACCAGCGCGTTGATCGTCGCGACCCAGCTCAGCCACACGAGCGCCGGTGTGGCGCGAACGCCTCCGTTGCCGACGGCCACGTCGAAGAAGTGGCTCGCGTTGGCAGCCAGTTTGGCGGCGGCGACACATACCACGATCAGCGAACAGCGTCACCAGCGGGACCGGCCGCCGCGACGCGGAACTCCATGCCCGGGTTCTGGGGCTCGCCGGCGCTGTGGGTGATGCCGCCGAAGGCCCACAGATCGATGCCGACCACCTGCAGGCCATTGCGGCGGGCGACGAGCGCGTGACCGAGCTCATGCAGGACCAGCGATGCGAAGAACGACAGCACCGAGGCCACAGCGACCAGGTAGGCGGTGGTGTGTGAGCCGCCCAGCACTTCGTGGAAGTACGGGGTGACGATGAGGATGAAGAAGAACAGCAGGACAAACCAGCTGATGCCCACGCCGATCCGGATGCCGAAGATGCGGGCGAGCTGAAAGTTGGTCCGGGGAGCCATATGAGAATGGTAGGCCCAGGCGGGGTCGAGCCCGGCGCTTGAAGGCCGTGGGCGCGGCCGTGCGACCCCGCGCCGCGGCTACTGCTCGGGGGTCACGCGACTGCGCGCGATGATGCCCTCGAAGTCGCTGCCCGCGGGGAGCGTGCCGTACTCGAGGCCTCCGTCGTCGCCGAGCCGCGAGGCGCAGAACGCGTCGGCCACCGCCGGCGGCGCGTTGCGCACCAAAAGGGAGCCCTGCAGGCACAGTGCCATGCTTTCGACCACACGCCGCGCCCGGGTCTCGAGCGTCGAGGGGTCTGAGAACTGGTCCTTGAGCGCGCTCACGCGGGCGTCCAGGTGAGCGTCGGCGCCTGCGGCCTGCTCGACCTCCGCCAGGAAGACCTCGAGCGATCGCGGCGAGCGGGTGAGCGCGCGCAGCACGTCGAGGCTCATGACGTTGCCGGATCCCTCCCAGATCGAGGCCAGCGGCGCCTCGCGGTAGAGGCGCGGCATGCCCGACTCCTCGACATAGCCGTTCCCGCCCAGGCACTCCATCGCCTCATAGGCGTGGTTGGGGGCGCGCTTGCATGCCCAGTACTTGCCGACCGCCGTCGCCAGACGCTTGAACAGCTGCGCGTCGGTCTGATCCTCGCCCGCGCAGGCGCGTCGGCGTGCGCTTCGTCGTAGGCGCGCGCCAGGCGCATGGCCAGGGCGGTGGTGGCCTCGGACTCAAGGCACAGGTCGGCGAGCACGTTCTGCATCAGCGGCTGGTCGATCAGCGTCTGGCCGAAGGCCTCGCGGTGGGCGGCGTGGTGCGTCGAGTTGACGACCCCCACGCGCATGCCGGCGGCGGACCCGATCACGCAGTCAAGGCGGGTGTGGCCGACCATCTCGATGATCGTCGGCACGCCGCGGCCGGGCTCGCCCAGCATGCGCGCCCACGCGCCGTGCAGCTCGATCTCCGAGGAGGCGTTCGAGTGGTTGCCGAGCTTGTCCTTCAGCCGCTGGATGTGAAAGGCGTTGCGGGTGCCGTCGGGCAGGATCCGCGGCAGCAGAAAGCAGGACAGCCCCTCGTCAGCCTGGGCGAGCACGAGGAACATGTCGGACATCGGCGCCGAGCAGAACCACTTGTGGCCGCTCAGCTCGTACTCGGCCCCAGCGCCGCCGCCGTTCAGCGCTCGCGCGACGGTCGTGTTGGCGCGCACGTCCGAGCCGCCCTGCTTCTCGGTCATCGCCATGCCCGTGATCGCAGAGCCCTTCTCGCCGACGGGGATCAGCCGCGGGTCATACGTATTGGCGGTCACGAGGGGCTCCCACTCGGCGGCCAGCTCCGGGGTGGCGCGCAGGGCGGGGACGACGGCGAAGGTCATCGTGATGGGGCAGGCGAAGCCTGCCTCGGCCTGCATCGCCGTCATGTACAGCGCGGCGCGTGCCGTGTGCGCATAGGGCTCCTCACTGGTCCATGGCAGCGAGTGCAGCTCGTGCTCCACCCCCATCTTCATCAGCTGATGCCAGGCCGGGTGGAATTCGACCTCGTCGATGCGGTTGCCGTAACGGTCGAAGGTGCGCAGGACGGGCTTGTTCTCGTTGGCCAGCCGCCCCCACAGCTGCTGGGGCTCGCCGCCCACGAAGCGGCCCAGCGCCGAGGCCCGCTCGCGCACCCAGCCGGCGCCCTCGCGCTCGGTCGCCTCGACCAGAGGCAGGTTGCTCGCGAACACGTCCACGCCCTGAAGCGGCGGGGGCTGGTTGAAGACGGTGTGCGTCCGCCAGGTGGCGCCCGCCTCGCCGGTGAAGTCCGGAGAGCTGATGGCCATGGTGACAGTCAAGCAGAAGTCACACCGTTCGTGTGAATTGCTTCATGGGAATTGCCGCGGGCGCCCGCTGCGGATAGCCTTGGCTCGATGTCATCGCGCGGTTTGATCCGTGCAGCACTCGCGCTCGCGCTGGGCGCCATGGTGCTCGCGCCGGGGGCGTCCGCGGCGATGGAAATCCCCCGATCCCGCCGGCCATGTCCGCAGCGGCCCCGCCGTGGCGTATGTGACCGAGACCGCGCAGTCGCCGCCGAGCGTGTGGGTGACCTACGACGGCGGCCGCAGCACGCGCCTCGGGCCCGGGACCGATCCACTGATGTCCTCCACCCCCCAGTGGGTCGCCGCGTCGCTGGCGGACAACGGCTCGGGCCCGGCGCTCGCGATCTACCACGAAGGCGGCGCTCCGCTTCAGTACCTAACCTCGCAGCGGCGACCGCCACGCCCCTGGCCTGGTCGCGCGACCTGCGCTATCTGGCCGTGTCGCTTCAGTCGAGTTCGCTCACGAAAGCCTCATACGGGTCCGGGCTCGTGGTGATCGACCTCGGGCTGCACACGCTCACGAGGATCGCGCGGGGTGAGATCTACGGGGCGAGCTTCGCGCCCAACGGCAGCGACGAGCTCGTCTACGCCCGCGCGCGCTCGCAGTTGCTGACGGCGCCGGTGAATCTGTACATGTCGAAGCCCAACGGCTCGGATCAGCGCGCCTTCACACACGACGGGCGCAGCCTCAACCCGGTGTGGGGCCAGCGCGGGATCGCCTATGATCGCGAGCGGCTGCGCAGCGGCTACGCGCCGGAGTATCAGATCTGGCTGCGCTCGCCGAGCGGCTGGGCATTCGCAGGCTCACGAACATACCCGTGGACCCGCTCGTCTCCGGCCTCGTCCCGCTCGCGTTCTCCACGGACGGCAAGAGGATGTTGGCGGAGTTCGTGGGGGAGGACACGAGCGAAGCCTGGACGGTGGTCGTGCCGACCGGTCGCGCCAGGCGCGTGACGGTGGGCGGCCGGCCGGTCGTGGGCGCGGGAATCTCGGGCAATGGCACGAGCCTCTTGGTGGACGAGGGCGGGCTCGACGACCCGCCTCGCGCGGGCGCGTGGCCACGGTGCCGTTCTTCGGCGGGCCACCGAAGGTGCTCGTCGCGCACGGCTCGCAGGCCAGCTGGGAAGGCTTCTAGCCGGCCGACGTCGATAGCATCGGCCGCCCGCCCACCAGCCCTGCGAGGACCGACCCATGCCCAAGATCAAGGTGCAGAACCCCATCGTCGAGCTCGATGGCGATGAGATGACGCGGATCATCTGGTCGTTCATCAAGGAGCAGCTGATCGTGCCCTATCTGGACGTGGACCTGAAGTACTACGACCTCGGCATCGAGAGCCGCGATGCCACCGAGGATCGGATCACGGTCGAGGCGGCCGAGGCGATCAAGCGCTACGGGGTCGGTGTCAAGTGCGCGACGATCACGCCCGATGAGGCTCGCGTCAAGGAGTTCGGCCTGAAGGAGATGTACCGCTCTCCCAACGGCACGATCCGCAACATCCTCGGCGGCGTCATCTTCCGTGAGCCGATCGTCATCTCCAACATCCCGCGCCTGGTGCCCGGCTGGACGAAGCCGATCGTGATCGGCCGCCACGCCTTCGGTGATCAGTATCGGGCAACCGACATGGTCGTTGCCGGCGAGGGCAGGCTGACCCTCAGCTTCACCCCGGCCGACGGCGGCGAGCCGATCGAGCTCGACGTCTATGACTTTCCCGGCGGCGGAGTGGCGCTCGCGATGTACAACCTCGACTCATCGATCCGTGACTTCGCCCGCGCGTCGCTGCGCTACGGCCTAGAGCGCGGCATGCCGGTGTATCTGTCGACCAAGAACACCATCCTCAAGCGCTATGACGGACGCTTCAAGGACCTGTTTGAAGAGATCTACGAGGAGGAGTTCAAGGATGACTTCCTCGCCGCCGGAATAACCTACGAACACCGCCTGATCGACGACATGGTCGCCGCGGCTCTGAAGTGGGAGGGCGGTTACGTGTGGGCCTGCAAGAACTACGACGGCGATGTGCAGTCCGACACCGTCGCGCAGGGCTTCGGCTCGCTCGGGCTGATGACCAGCGTGCTGTCGAGCGCCGACGGCAGGACGGTCGAGGCCGAGGCCGCGCACGGCACCGTCACCCGCCACTACCGCCTTCACCAGCAGGGCAAGCCCACCTCCACCAACCCGATCGCCTCGATCTTCGCGTGGACGCGCGGCCTGTCCGCGCGCGGGCGCATGGACGACACGCCGGCGGTCTCGGCTTCGCCGAGACACTCGAGCGTGTATGCGTCGAGACCGTCGAAAGCGGCAAGATGACGAAGGATCTCGCCCTGCTGATCGGCCCCGAGGAGCCGTGGCAGACGACACAGGAGTTCCTCGCCTCGGTCGAGGCGAACCTCAAACGGGCGATGGCCTGAAGCCCATGCCGCCGAGCAGCCCGATCAACACATCCACAGCCCGCCACCCAGGAGATGAACTTGTGAGCAATCCCGTACGAGTCACCGTTACCGGCGCCGCCGGCCAGATCGGCTACAGCCTCCTCTTCCGCATCGCCTCCGGAGACCTGCTCGGGTCAGGGCAGCCGATTGACCTGAGGCTGCTCGAGATCCCGCAGGCGATGGGGGCGCTCGAGGGCGTCGCGATGGAGCTGATCGACTGCGCCTTCCCGCTGCTCTCGGCGATCGACCTGCACGACGATCCAAACGAAGCCTTCGACGGCGTCGACATCGCGCTGCTGGTCGGCTCGCGTCCGCGCACGAAGGGAATGGAGCGCGCCGAGCTGCTCTCAGAGAACGGCAAGATCTTCACCGTGCAGGGCAAGGCCCTGAACGATCACGCGGCGAGTGGACGTGAAGGTGCTCGTCGTCGGCAACCCGGCCAACACCAACTGCCTGATCGCGATGAACAACGCCCCCGATATCCCGCGCGAGCGGTTCACCTCGATGATGCGCCTGGACCACAACCGGGCGGTCGCCCAGCTGGCCACCAAGGTGCGTGAGCTGCCGGACAACGAGGGGGTCGGGGTGAGCGACATAACCGAGATGGGGGTGTGGGGCAATCACTCACCGACGATGTACCCCGACCTGTTCAACGCGCGCGTGCGCGATCAGCGCGCGGTGGACGTCGTGGACGACATGGAATGGGTCGAGCAGGACTTCCTGCCCAACGTCGGCAAACGCGGCGCGGCGATCATCGAGGCGCGCGGCTCCTCCTCGGCCGCCTCCGCCGCCAGCGCGGCGATCGACCACGTCAACGACTGGGTCATGGGCAGCTCCGACTGGGTGTCCATGGGCATCCCCTCTGAGGGCTCCTACGGAATACCGGAGGGCCTCATCTGCGGCTTTCCCTGCGTCTGCACCGACGGAGTGTGGAAGATCGTCGAGGGCCTCGATATCGATCCGTTCTCGCGTCTGCGCATAGACGCCTCGGTGGCCGAGCTGACCGAGGAGCGCGACACGGTCAAATCCCAGGGTCTCATCTAGAGCCAGCGGGCGGGGGTGGTCCGCGGTCGGCGGCGCTGGCTCGACTGGCCCGCACTCCCGCGGCGGGGACCCCACGGAGGGAGGAGCTCCTCCAAGCCAGGGCTCAAGGAAGAAAAAAAGCGCGGCCCGCGAGCCGCGCTTTTTTGTCACTTCAGGAGATCACAACTAGCGCACCGCTCCGAGGAGCGGGAAATCGAGGGATCGTCGTTCCTGACAAGACGCAGCGAGCGAAGTGTGCTCCGCACACGAGCGACCGAGGACACAGTCAGGGGCGACGAGCCTATGATTTCGGGTGCCAGCCGCGGCCCTGCTTGGTTACCTTGCCTTCCTGCTGCAGGCCGGGGAGCACGCGATACAGGTAGTTCTGCTTGATACCCATCTTGGCGGCGAGCTCGGGAATCGTAATGCCGGGCTGTCCCTGCACGAATGCCAGCGCCTCAGCCGCTCGCGTGCCGCTGCCTTTTCGCCGTCCGGCGCGGCGGCGTCCGGGGGGACGGCCGGGGCGGCCGGCTTTTTTACGTTTCGCTTTTGCGGGGGCAGCCGTGGCGGTCGTCGTCGTTGCCGTCGTCGTTGCCGTTTTCCGGGCTGTCGTTTTTTTGCGGTTGACCGAGCCGCGCGGGCGCCCCGGTCCGCGGCGGCGCGGAGCGGCGGTCGCGCTCGCGGCGGAGGCCGATCCGCCGACACTCGCCAAGGCCGAAGCGGCGGCCTCGAGGCGGGTGAACTCGTCCACGAAGGGCTTCAGCTCCTTCAGGCGCTCGGTGATCTCACGGCGCTTATCGTCAAGAAAGTCAGTCACGATTAATCCCTCTTCACTAGTGTAAATGTGATCTCTGCCACATCGATTTCCGGGCCACCCTACACTAGTCCATTCCTCAATCCCCTGCCGAGGGCCCGTTCTCCAAGTGAGCCTTGAGACGATCGAGTGTGCGTCTGGCCTCCCGCTCGGGCATGCCCCCGACGAGCGCGCGGCTGACCATTGCTCCGATGGGTCCGAGCGGCGGGCGGAACTCGTTGCGGTAGTCAAAGCGCGTGCCGTCACGCTCTACTCTCAGGATGTATTCCGAGCGGGCGCGCGATCGCGCCGGTCCGCGCCCCTCCCATACCGCCAGCTCGTTGCGGCGGACGTCGATGAGCGTCCAGTGAACCTCGAGGCTCACGCCGCGCAGGTGTATCTGCTGATCCATCTCATATCCGACCCTCGCGGGACCGTCGTCGGCGTGCAGGAGCCGGCGGTGAATCGTGACCCAGTCACCCAGGCGGTTGGGGTCCATTATCATCTTCCACACGTCGCTGGGCTCGGCCGCGATCCAGGTTGACGCCACGACGAGGCTCATCGGGCTCGTGAAACGGGGACTGGCCGTGAGGACACCATCAACGCGCGGCCAGCGGCTCGAATTTCTCCCACTCCGCGAGCGAGTGTTCGACGGCTGACTGGAACGAGTGCAGCTCCACTTCAAACAGCTCGGCCGCGTGGTCGTCCGCGGCCAGCAGGTCTCCCTCGAGGCCCTCCATCAGCGGCAGCACCAACTCGGGCTGCTCTCCGGCGATGGCCGCGGCGACGCGCGCTGCCACCGGCGTTGCGCTCACGCCGAAGCCGATCGAGGGACGGTTCACGAGCATGATGTCGGCGATGCGCGCGATCATCTCTTCGTAGCTGAGCACATCCGGTCCGCCGACGTCCAGCGATCGCCCCGCCGCCGCCGCGGTGGTGGCCGCCGCGGCGAGCATCTCGCTGATATCGCGACCGTCGATCGGCTGGGTGTGGAAGTTCCGCCAGCGCGGCAGCGTGAGCACCGGCATGCGCTCTACGAGATGAACGAGAAAGCGGAACGAGCGCGAGCGTGCGCCGATCACGATCGAGGCGCGCAGGGCGACCGAGTCGGGAACCGCATCGAGCAGGATGCTCTCCACCTCCCGGCGACTTGCCAGATGACGCGAGGAGGGTGTGCCCGCACGCCCGGTCAGGCCGCCGAGATAGACGATCCGCCGAACCCCCGCGCGCACCGCCGCGGCGGCAAAGCGCTCAGCCGCCATGCGCTCGCGGTCGGCGAACGATTCCTCGCCGGAGCGCGACCCGGTGCGCGGCCGCTCCATCGAGTGGATGAGGTAATAGGCGACCTCGACGCCGTCGAGCGCATGTGAGAGTCCCTCACCACTGAGAACATCACCCTGCGCGATCTGCGCTTCGCCGGCTGCTCCCGGGGGGCTCTCGCGGGCCAGGGCGCTCTTCACGCGCACAGGGTCTCGTCCCAGTGCCCGGACGAGGTGTCCCTGCGAAAGGAGCCGGGGAACTAGCAGCGATCCCGCAAAGCCCGAGGCGCCGGTCACGAGGATGCGCATCTGAGCAGACGATCACGCCGCCGCGTGCGTGGCTCCGGTAATGCCCGGAAACTGCGCGATAATCGGCTCGATCGTCACACGAAAGTACATGGATCTCGGCTATTTCCGGGTAGTAGGCGGTTTTCTCTGCGCTTTGCGGAGTGGCATTCTGCCGACCCCTTGAGCGGCGCGGCGAACAATGCTTTGATCGGCCCCGTTCGGTCAATCCACTCTCGCAGCGGGGGCATCGCAGATGCAAGGAAAGCAAGGCAAACGGGCCCCGCGCAAGGTCAGCTGCGAGGAATGCTACTTCCGCTGCAACCTGCTCTGCGCACTCGATCTCGACGAGCCATGCGCGACCTTCCGGCCCAACGAGGCTCAGCTGAGCCCGCCGCAGCAGCTGCGCTTCGTGTTTCGCCAGGAGCGCCGCACGCGCGCCGCCTGGACGTTCCCCTCCGCACAGGAGCAGGCCGCGCTGCACGCGTAATGCGATACCGCCTTTCCCAACGGGGTATATTGGTGGCCGACCAGCAAGCTTTCGGCAGAGGCGGTGGCGAAGATGGCAGCGAAGGACAGAATCAGCAAGGCTTCAGAAGCGGCCAGGGCGGCGCAGACCAACCGCTACCTGAAGCGTCTCATTGAAGATGAGGAGCTGCGCGGGAGCCTGTTCACGGCCTACGGCGCCGCGCGCAGCGCCTACGGGCGGATGAGCAACGGCAAGCCGGCAACCCAGGCGTTGTTCGAGGATCGCAAGCTCCAGCGTGAGCTGAAGGAGGCGGCCTTTGCGCTGCGCGATGCCTCGAGCTCCCTGCGTGAGCCCCCGAGGCGCCGTCGACGCGGCGGGCTCGGGCGCACGCTCATCCTGATCACCATCGCCGGCGTGCTGGCGATGGCCGTCAGCGAGGGCCTGCGCTCGAAGGTGCTCGACCTCCTGTTCGGCTCCGAGGAGGAGTTCGACTACAGCTCGACCAACGCCTCGGCACAGGCCGCTCCGGCGGAGCCCGCGGCCGCAGGCGCCTCGGCCAACTGACAGCGCAGACGCAGTCCAGAAGATGAACGCCGCAGTCGAGACCGCCGAGGTGGACAGCTACACCGCGGCGGTCCCTGCGGAGGCGGCGGCGCCCTCGGGCACCCGCTCGCTCTCCGGTGAGAAGGCTCAGCGAATCGTGGAGGCGATGCGTCGCAGCGTCGCACGGCGCGGCACCGCGGGCTCCACCTTCGACCACGTCTCCCGCGAGGCCGGCGTCTCAAGGGGCCTGTTGCACTACTACTTCGGCACCAAGGAGCAGCTGCTCGTCGAGGCGGTGCGCCGTGATTGCGAGCTGCGCATGCAACATCTCGAACGACAGCTCGCCGACGCACAGACGGCCGAGGATTACATCGACCTGATGGCGCAGAACCTCAAGGAGACGGTCCGCGAGGATCCCGATTTTGTGACGCTCGTATTCGAGCTGTTCACGCTCTCTCGTCGCAATGCCGACATCGCTGTCGAGTACGCGGACCTGATGCGCCGCACCCGCCAGCAGGTTGCCGCCATGCTCGCCGTGGCCCAGCGCGAACAGATCTTGCACCTTCACGCCGAGCCGGAGGCGGTCGCCGAGATCCTGTTCAGCCTCGCCGACGGGCTCGCCCTGCGGATGCTCTCCGAGCCCGATCGTGACTTCACCGCGACGGTGCGCGCGGGCATCACCTGCGCGCGAGCGCTGCTCACCGACTGAGCACTCACGCCCGCCGTCGGCCGGGTTTAACCGAGGGCCCACACCATGGCGCTCTTATAATCGTTGAGACGATGCCGATCTATGAGTACAGGCGCCCCGACGGGACAACGTTCGAAATTCAGCAGTCCTTCAGCGAAGACGCCCTTCAGACCGACCCCGACACGGGGGTTCCCGTCGAGCGTGTGCTGCATGCTCCCGCGGTCCACTTCAAGGGCAAAGGCTTTTACAACACCGACTATGGAACGCGCAACCGCCAGCGCGAGACGGCGGCGGCCGCGGAGAACTCATCCTCCTCGAAGGACTCATCAAAGGACTCCTCGAAGGACTCCTCATCAGAGGGGCGCTCCTCCGGCGGCGAGAGCTCGAGTTCCTCATCAGAGGGCAATGCCAAGGGCGAGAAGGCCTCCGGGGGCTCTCAGAAGTCAACGGACTCAAAGCCGGTCGCGGCCAAGAAGTAGCGCTGGCTGCGCTCAGCCGGCCAGGAACTTGGCGACCGCCGAGCGGCGTTCTGCTTCTGAGACGGTCAGGCCCTCTTCGCCATCGGGCAGGGTGATGCTGCCCGATGGTTTGAGAACCTTCGTCGGCGGCGTGCCGGAAACGGCGAGCGCGCCGAACAGCCCGAGCAGCGTCTCACCGCTCATATCGGAGATGATCGCCGGCGGGGCGTTCCAGGCGATCCACGGCAGGCGGAAAAAGCTCGAGGGAGACAACAGGCGGCTCTTCATATCGGTGAACAGCGCCTGCTGATGTTCCTCGCGCTGCAGATCGGTCTCTGAGGGCGCGCACAGGTTCTCTCGCGTGCGCGCCAGCGCCAGCGCCTGCTTGCCGTTCAGGTGGTGAGTGCCCTTGCTCAGTCGCAGGGTGTAGCCGCCGCGGCTGAAGCCGCCGTCCAGGCGGGAGATGATGCAGCCCCCCGTGTAGTTGACTCCGCCCATCGCATCGATCAGCTGGGGAAAGTTTTCGAAGTTCACTTCCACCAGATGGTTGATCGAGATTCCGAGCCAGCGCTCGATCACTGAGATCGACAGGGCGGGCCCGCCGAAGGCATGTGCGGCGTTGATCTTCTGCAGCCCGTGGCCCGGGATTTCCACAACCGTGTCGCGCGGTATCGACAGGCGCGCCGAGTGCCCGCCGCCCGTGCGTATCAGCATGATCGTGTCCGAGCGCCCCGGGCCCGTGGTTTCCGCGCCCGGTTCCTTGCTGTCCTTCTGGCGCCTGTCGGAGCCCAGCACGAGGATGGTGTTCGCGGAGGTCAGCGGAAAACCACCCGGGTCGAGCACGCTCGCGACGTCAGACGGCGGGGGGTCGCGCTCGAAATGCGAGCTCAGGAGAAACAGCAGCAGTGACAGCGCCACCCATCCGGCGATCAGCGCGAGCAGCCCGAGGACGACGCGCTTGGTGGTGATGCGCTCGAGCCAGCCCGCGCCGAGGCCCCTGGCTCTCCTCTCCGGCTGCACCCGATCCTCCTCGGCGCGTCGAGGGAGCAGCCGCCGGCCGGCGCGATAGCGGGTGTACTGCGGCGGCTGATCGTCCTCGGGGCACATGCGGGGGGACCCTATATTTGCCGCATGAGAACCGCGCAGGCGGCAGTTGGGCGGCTCGTGGTGTGTCCGACCCCGATCGGCAACCTCGAGGATGTGACGCTGCGCGTGCTCGCCGTGCTGGGCCAGGCTGAGGTCATCGCCTGCGAGGACACCCGGCACACCAGGCGGCTGCTCGATCGCCATGGGATCGCCGTGCCGCTGGTGAGCCTGCACGAGCACAACGAACGCGCGAGCGCGATGAGGCTCGTGGCGCGCGTCGCGGCCGGAGAGCTCGTGGCGCTCGTCTCAGACGCGGGTACGCCGGCGGTGTCAGACCCGGGCTTCGTGCTCATCGGCGCCTGTCTCGCGGAGGGGCTCGAGGTCGAGGTGCTGCCGGGGCCGAGCGCGGTCGTGACCGCGCTGGTCGCCTCCGGCCTGCCGGCCGAGCGCTGGCGCTTCGTCGGCTTTCTGCCGCGCCGGCGCGAGGAGCTGAGCGAGCTGCTGGCGCACTGCACCGAGACGCTCGTCGCGTTCGAGTCCCCCCGCCGCCTGGCGGCCACGCTGCGGCTGATCGCGGCGGGCGATGAGCTGCGCTCAGCGGCGGTGTGCCGCGAGCTGACGAAGCTCCACGAAGAGGTCAGGCGCGGAAGCGTAGGCGAGCTGGCGGATCACTACGGCGCGAGTGCCGCAAGGGGCGAGATCGTGCTCGTCCTGGGCGCCTCCTCGCCGGCTGAGCCGCGGCGCGAGGAGGCGCTCGGTGCGGTGCGCGAGCTGATCGCCGCCGGCGCCCGCGTGCGCCCGGCGGCGGCGGCCGTGGCGAAGCTCACCGGGATGCGCCCGAACGAGCTCTACCGCGAGCTGATGAGCGACGGACAGTAGCCTGGCGGGCACCGAGATGTCCTTCTACGTGACCACCCCCATCTACTACGTCAACGCCGCCCCCCATCTGGGCCACGCGTACACGACGATCGCCGCTGACGCGATGGCCCGCCATCATCGTCAGCGCGGCGAGGATGTGTTCTTCCTCACCGGCACCGATGAGCACGGTGAGCCGGTGGCCGACGCGGCGCATGCGCTGGGCATCGAGCCCCAGGAGCTGGCCGACAGGAACGCCGAGCGCTTCAAGGCGCTCGCGCCGCTGATCGAGGCGACGAACGACTTCTTCATCCGCACCACCGACCCGCAGCACATGGCCAAGGTGCAGGAGGTCCTCAGCCGGGTCAGGGACAACGGCTTCGTCTACGAGGGGACTTATGAGGGCTGGTACTGCCCCCGCTGCGCGGATTTCAAGGCCGAGAACGAGATCGACGAGGGCAATCGCTGCCCGATCCACCACATCGAGCTGACGCGCGAGCAGGAGGACAACTACTTCTTCAGGCTGTCCTCCTTCCAGGAGCCGCTCGAGCGCCTGTACGCGGAGCGCGAGGACTTCGTTGCTCCGCGCACGCGCTACAACGAGGCGCTGTCGTTCATCCGCTCGGGCCTGCGCGACGTGCCGCTGACGCGACACAAGCTCACCTGGGGAGTGCCGGTGCCGTGGGACGAGGAGCACGTCTTCTACGTCTGGTTCGACGCGCTGTTGAACTACTACACAGCGCTGTCCTACGCGCCCGCGCCGCGCGCGCCGGCCGGCGCGTCTGTCGAGGCGGAGCTCCCCGACAGGTTCTGGCCGGCGAGCTATCACGTGATCGCGAAGGACATCCTGCGCTTCCACGCGATCTACTGGCCGGCGCTCCTGATGGCCGCCGGGATCGAGCTGCCGGAGCACATCTTCGTGCACGGCTATCTGCTGATGGACGGCGAGAAGATGAGCAAGTCCCTGGGCAACGTGCTCGATCCGTTCGCGGTGATCGAGCGCTTCGGCGCCGACGCGCTGCGCTTCTATCTGCTGCGCGAGGTCCCCTTCGGCCAGGACGGCTCGGTCTCGAGCGCGGCCTTCGAGCAGCGCTATGAGTCAGAGCTCGCCAACGAGCTCGGCAATCTCGCCAGCCGCACGATCGCGATGCTCGTGCGCTACCGCGCCGGGCGGGTGCCCGCGGGTGAGCTCGATCCGCTGCTCGTCGCGGATTTCGAGGGCCTGTCCGAGCGCGTCTCAGGCCACATGGACCGCGCCGAGCTGACCGCTGCGCTGGATGAGATCTGGCAGCGCGTCAGGCGGCTGAATCGCTACGTCGAGGAGCAGTCGCCGTGGCAGCTGGCCAAGGACGATGCGCGCTCTGAGGACCTCGACCGGGTGCTGCTCACGCTGGCCGAGGGGCTGCGCGCGGTGACGGTGCTCCTATGGCCGTATCTGCCGGCCAGCGCCGAGCGGCTGCTGAGCGCGCTCGGCGCCCCCTCCCTGTCGCTCTCGGGCGCCGAGCTCGGCGCGGGAGAGATGGAGCGTGTCAGCCCGATCGAGTCGCTGTTTCCAAAGGCCACCGGCGAGGAGGGGCCGTGATCGACTCGCACACCCACCTTGACCTGTGCGAGGGGAGCGAGGCGGAGCTCGTGGCGGCCGCCGATCGCGCCGGCGTGAGGCGCATGCTGACGGTCGGCATCGACGGCGCCTCCTGCCGCGCGGCGCTCGCGGCCGCGGAGGCGTTCCCCCAGGTGTATGCGGCGATCGGCCGCCACCCGAACTCGGCCTCGGGCTTCGACGACGCCGACCTCGCCGAGCTGCGGGCGCTGGCGGCCCACGAATGCTGCCTGGCGATCGGGGAGACGGGCCTTGACTTCTATCGCGACGGCGCCCCGCGCTCAGATCAAGAGCGGGCCTTCGCGGCCCAGATCGCGCTCGCGCGCGAAACGGGCAAGCCGCTCGTCATCCACTCGCGCTCGGCGGCCGATGAGACGCTCTCCCAGCTCGCCTCAGAAGCCGACGGCGTGAGCGTCGTGATGCACTGCTTCGCGATGCCCGAGCACCTGGCCGAGTGCCTGCAGCGGGGCTATGCGCTGTCGTTTGCCGGCAACGTCACCTACAGGAACGCGCTCGATCTGGCCGATGCCGCCCGGCAGGTCCCGGATGAGCACCTGCTCGTCGAGACCGACGCCCCGTTTCTGTCGCCGCAGATCGTGCGCAAGCAGCGAAACCAGCCCGCATTCGTGATGCACACCGCGGCCTTCCTGTCCGAGCTGCGCGGGGTCTCGCCCACGGAGCTCTCAGAGACGGTCTCGCGCAACGCGGATCGCGTGTTCGGCTGGGGATGAACATCGTGGCCGACGCGCCCGTCCAGCCGAGCCTGCGACGGATCCGCCAATTCTCCGTCCAGCCCGACCGCGAGCTGGGGCAGAACTTTCTGATCGACTCGAACATCCTCGGCGTCATCGAGCGCGTTGCAGGGCTCGATCGCGAGGACGTCGTGCTCGAGATCGGCGGAGGCCTGGGGGTGCTGTCGGAGTACCTTGCCGAGCGCGTCGCCCACGTGCATGTGGTGGAGGTCGATGAGCGTCTGCGCGAGGCCCTTCTGGACGCCACCGCCAAGCACCCGAACGCGACCGTGCACTGGGAGGATGCGATGCGGATCGACCTGCTCGCGCTGAGCCCGGCGCCCGGCAAGGTGGTGGGGAACCTCCCGTATGGGATCGCCGCAGGGGTGCTGCTGCGCACGATCGAGGAGCTCCCGGGAGTCGAGGTCTGGGTGGGGATGGTCCAGCGCGAGGTGGGCGAGCGCCTGGCGGCGGCTCCCGGCAGCCGCACCTACGGCACCCCCTCGGTGATCGCCCAGCTCGACTGCGAGGTCGAGGTGGTGCGGGTGATCCCGCGCACGGTATTTCTGCCCGCGCCAAACGTCGACTCGGTGCTGGTGCGCCTCGCCCGGCGTTCGCCGGTCGCGGGTTCCTCCGCCGCCTCGCTCGCGCCGCTGCGCGCGCTCGTCCGCGCCGCGTTCGCCCATCGCCGAAAGACGCTCGCCGGTTCGCTCGCGCTGTCCGGGGGCATGGGCGGCCTAACCCGCGAGCAGGTGCGCGACGCGCTCGAAGCGCTCGGCCATCCCGGGGACGCGCGCGCCGAGCGCCTCTCGCCGGAGGACTTCAGGGCGTTGGGCGCCCTGTTGGGACTGTGAGGATTGGCGTCTACCGGGCACTCGCGCCGGCGAAGGTCAACCTCGGCCTGTTCCTCGGGCCGACCCGCCCGGAGGACTCAAGGCATGAGCTCGTCACGGTGATGCAGTCAATCTCGCTCGCGGACGAGCTCACGCTCGAGCCCGCCCCGGGCGGCGCCGGCGATGAGCTCGTCTGTCCCGCGGTGCCCGGTCCGGCAGAGGAGAACCTGGCCGCCGCCGCCCTGCGCGCGTTCCGCTCGCGCACCGGATGGGATGGACCGCCGGTGCGGCTCAGCATCCTCAAGCGCATCCCCGTCGCGGCCGGGCTGGCAGGCGGCTCCGCCGACGCGGCGGCCGCGCTGCGCCTGGCCTCGCACGTCTCCGGGCTGGGCGATGAGGAGCTCCTGCGCGATCTCAGTGCGGAGCTGGGCGCCGACGTCCCCGCGCAGGTCTCTCCGGGGCGCTGGCTTGCGAGCGGCGCGGGTGAGCGATTGCACGGCCTGCCGGATCCGAGCCGGCCGGTCGGGCTGCTGCTGCTGGCCCAGGCGTCCGGGCTGTCAACAGCGGAGGTGTATCGACAGGCCGACCGCCTGGGCCAGGGGCGCAGCTCGAGGAGCTCGACGCTCGCCGTCGGCGCCTGCGCGCCGCGCTCGAGCTCGGCTCTGCGCTGCCCGGTGATTCAGAGCTGCTGCACAACGACCTGCAGGACGCCGCGATCGCGCTGTGCCCGCAGATCGGCGCTGCTCTCAGGAAGGCGCGCGCCAGCGGAGCCGAGCAGGCGTTCGTCAGCGGCTCCGGGCCCACCGTGGTCGGGCTGTTCTCGCGCGCCAACCCGCTCGGGCGGGCCGAGCGCGCCGCCGCGGAGCTCGCCGGCCTGGTCCCGCCGCCGATCGTGGCGAGCTCGGTGGGAGCGGCGTTCGCGGCCGTTGCCGAGGTGCCGGCGCCCGGTCCGGACGGGCTGGGGGCGTAGCGGCTGCGCGGGGCGCTCCCGTGCGACACGCGGGCGACATCGCCGTGCGTCACAATCACGACCGGTGAAGGAATGAGCAGAACCGCAATCAACGACCTCGTCGCCGTCTGCGCCGGAACATTCGTGCTGGCGCTGTATGCGGGCCTCATCCTGATACCGGCCTGGATGTCCTATTCGCGCCTGTGGGAGCGGCTGGCGGCGACGTTTCTATCGCTGTACGTGCTCGCCGTGCTCGTGGGTGCTGGAGTGGCCGGCGCGCTTGCCGTCGTCTACTTCTGGGGCTAGCCGGAGTGTCCGATCTAGCGGCGCTCGACGCGATCACCGAGGCGGTCGAGTCCGGGGCGGGCCTGCCCGAGGTGGTGCGCGCTGCGGCAAAGGCGCTCGAGGCCAGCCTCGCGGTGACGGATGCCTGGGGCGCAACGCTCGCGGTGGCGGCTCGCTCACCGGCCGAGGAGCGCTCGCTCCTGTCGCAGGGCAAGGGCGTGAGCAGCACGCCGCTGCGCGTGGCGGACACCGTCGTGGGGGCGCTGCACATGCGCGCCAAGACCGAGCCGAGCGCCTCGATGCGCAGGCTGCTCGTGACGATGATCGCCTCGGAGGTCGAGCGGGTGAGGGCGCCCGAGCGGGTCTCGGAAACGGCCGCCGCAGACTTTCTGCGCGCGCTCCTGAACCGCGAGCTGACCGAACGCGAGGAGCTCATGACGCGCGCCGGCGCTCTGTCGCTCGATCTCGACGACGGCGCGAGCATGATCGTGGCGCGCGCCCACCCGCAGGCCCCCACCGACGACGGCTGGCGCGGGCGCGTGCGCGCGGTCGCCGAGCGCGGCGCGCGGGCGGTCGTCAGCCGCTCGATCGCCGCCCAGTCCGAGCGCGAGGGCGTCCTCGGCGCCGAGATCCTGCTGCTCGTGCCGGGCGGCGAGGAGGCGACGGCCGCACGCGCGGCGGACGGCATCCTGCGCGAGATGGAGGCGGGGCTGACGGGCTTCACCTTCGCGATCGGCCGCAGCCGGATCGCCGAGGAGCCCACCGATCTGCCGCGCGCGGCCAGCGAGGCGCTGTTGGCGGCGAATGTGGCGCAGGGCTCGGCCGACGGGGCAGCGCTCGCCTTCGAGCAGACCGGCGCCTACCGCCTGCTGCTGTCGGCGATGAGCGAGAACCCCTCAGAGCTGCAGCGCTTCTATGCCGAGACGGTCGAGCCGCTCGTCGCCTACGACGAGCAGTATGAGACCGATCTGGTGCGCACGCTCGAGGCCTTTCTGGAGGCCGACGGCAACGTCGCGGGCACGGCCCAGCGGCTGTTCACCCACCGCCACACGATCTACTACCGCCTGGAGCGCGTGCGCGAGCTGTCCGGGCTCGACGTCAGCTCGAGCGACGGGCGGGAGAAGCTGAGCCTCGGGCTGAAGTCGATGCGGGTGCTGGGGATCTCATCGGCGGGCGGTCCCGCCTCCGAGGCGGGTGCCGAAGGCGGTCGCGTGCCGCGGCGCCCGGGCAGCAGGCGCTCCTAGAACCTGCGCGCGGCGAACTCCATCGCGTACGTCGCGCCCGGTAGTTCGGGTTCGAAGCGAGCCGGCACGGCGGGGGTGACACCCACTCCGACTTCGCGATATTCGCGCGTGATGATGTTTTCGAGGTGCCCCGGAGAGGCGATCCAGGCGGCCACCATCGCGGCCGGGGTCGCGAATTCGCCCGTCCCCCAGCCGATGTTCTGGCCGACCGAGACGCTCGTCGCGTGGGTGATATAGCGCGTCTTGGAGACCAGTGCCATCGGCGTCAGCCCCGGTGGCCGGTCGTCGGCGAAGTAGTCCCAGCTGACCATGTCGTGGACCTGGCTCGCGGCCAGCTTGCGCAGTTCCCCGTTTGACCGCAGCGGGTGCAGGCCGTAGGCGCGCCGAACCTGGTTGATCAGGCACAGCGTTGCGGAGGCGACGCGCGGCCCGTTGCTCATCGTCGGTGAGAGGTCAGCTCCGGCGCAATAAGCGGCTTCGCCCCGGGCCGGGAGCGCGGCCGCTGCGACTGCCGACATGCCGATGAGCAGCGCGGCCACGAAGGCCACGCCGATTTTTCCCCGCAATCTGCGAACGCCTCCCGACAGAGTGCAGGCATGGTTGCAGAAGCAGGAAATGCAGGTGTTGCTGAGCTAGTTGCCCGCTCGCGAACTATTCTTCTACCGGCCCTGGGGGGTCGTCCAATGGCAGGACATCAGGTTTTGGTCCTGAGAATCGGGGTTCGAATCCCTGCCCCCCAGCTCTCGGCGCGTGGCGGCTAGCATCCATGCGGTGAGCGCGCCCATCGTTCTGATCCTCGCCGCGGGCCAGGGCACGCGCATGCGCTCGAAGCTGCCGAAGGTCCTGCACGAGCTGTGCGGCGCCCCGATGGTGCTGTGGCCGGTGCGCGCTGCGCTGGAGGCCGGCGCTGAGAGGGTCGTCGTGGTCGACTCGCCCGCAGAGGGCGCTCGCGGGGGTCTTGCCCGACGGGGTCGAGCTGGCGGTGCAGGAGCGCCCGAACGGCACCGGCGGGGCGGTGCTGGCGGCCGTCTCACATCTCAACCCCGGCCCCGAGGCGACGGTGGTGGTCCTCAGCGGCGATGTTCCGCTTGTGAGCGCCGAGGCGATCGGAGGGCTGATCGGAGCACACCGCGAGAATGGCGCCGCCGCCACGATGGTGACGACGATTCTCGAGGACCCCAGCGGCTACGGGCGGGTCCTGCGCGACTCCTCCGGCGCGCTCGAGCGCGTGGTCGAGACCAAGCAGAGCGGGGACTCGACGCCGGCGGAGCGGGAGATCAGGGAGGTGAACACCGGCATCTACGCGTTCGACGCCGGCGCTCTCTCGGAGACCCTGCCGAAGCTGAGCAGCAACAATGCGCAGGGGGAGCTGTACCTGCCGCAGGTCTTCGACCTCCTGAGGGCCGCCGGAAGCGTGCTCGCCGCCTACCCGCTCGAGGATGAGAGGCTTGTGCTCGGCGTCAACGACCGCGTGGCGCTCGCGCACGTGAGGCGGCTCGCGCAGGAGGCCATCAACGAGCGCCACATGCGCGCCGGGGTCGGCATCGTCGATCCCTCCGCCACGGTCATCGACGTCGACGTGCAGATCGGAGCCGACACCGTGATCGAGCCGTTCACGACGATCAAGGGGAGCACGAGGATAGGCGAGGGCTGCCTCGTCAGGCACTCCTACCTGGTGGATTGCACGCTCGAGGACGGCGCGAGCGTCGGGCCCTTCGGCTATCTGCGCCCCGGCTCGCACCTGCGCAGGGGCGCCAAGGTGGGGACCTTCGTGGAGGTCAAGAACTCCGACATCGGCGCCGGCGCGAAAGTCCCGCATCTGTCCTACATCGGCGATGCGGACGTGGGCGAGCGCACGAACCTCGGGGCGGGGACGATCACCGCCAACTACGACGGCCACGAGAAGCACCGCACGAAGATCGGCAGCGGCGTGCGCGGGGGCGTCGATACCTCGTTTGTGGCCCCCGTGGTCGTGGGCGACGACGCGTACACCGCGGCGGGGTCGGTCGTCACCAAGGACGTGCCCCCCGGAGCCCTCGCGGTGGCGCGGGCCAGGCAGGAGGACATTGAGGGATTCGCAGAGCAGCAGGAGCGGCGTTTACACTCTGAGGAGGCATGAGCAGCGTGATCGACACGAGCACGCAGACCTCGTCGCGGGCGAGCCTGCCGATCGACTACAACAAGCGGCTGATGCTGTTCAGCGGGCGCGCGAACCCGCATCTGGCAGTGGACATCGCCGACAAGCTCGGCGTCGATCTCGGACCGGTCACGCTGAGGACCTTCTCCAACGGCGAGGTGTACTGCCGTTATGAGGAGTCGATTCGCGGGGCCGACGTGTTCATCGTGCAGTCCACCTGCGGGAACCCGCAGACGGGGATCACGGCGAACGATGCGCTGATGGAGCTGCTGTTCATGATCGACGCGGCCGTGGGCGCCTCCGCGCACCGGGTGATCGCCGTGACGCCGTGGTTCGGCTACTCCCGCCAGGACAAGAAGTCCGCGCCGCGCGAGCCGATCTCGGCCCGGCTGGTGGCGCGCATGCTGGAGGCGGCGGGCGCGGACAGGGTGCTGACGATGGACCTGCACGCCGGTCAGATTCAGGGCTTCTTCCAGAAGCCCGTCGACCACATGACGGCGCTGTTCATGCTCACGCAGTACTTCGCCGACCTCGGGCTGTCTGACCTCGTGGTGGTCGCCCCGGACGTGGGACGGGTGAAGCTGAACAAGAAGTTCGCGTCGAAGATAGGCGCCGAGCTCGCGATCCTCGACAAGGAGCGCCCGGCCCAGCAGGTGGCCGAGATCGGCTACCTGATCGGCGATGTGCGCGGCAAGACGGCGGTGATCGTGGACGACATGATCGACACCGCCGGAACGCTCAAGGCGGCGGCCAGGACGGTCAGCGAAGCCGGCGCCGCGCGGGTGTACGCGGCGGCCACGCACGCGGTCTTCTCCGGCGACGCGTTCGAGAACCTGAGGACCTCCGATCTCGAGGAGATCGTGGTCACCGACACGATTCCGGTGAACCCGGATCGCCCCAAGAACATCCGCGTGCTCCCGTGCGCGGAGCTGTTGACCGACTCCATCCGGCGGATATTCGTGGACGATTCCGTCAGCGAGGTGTTCGGCGGCGAGAACCAGCTGTTCTAGTAGAGGCGGGGCGGCCGATGAAGTCGGGGTGGGCGATGCCACCCGGCGGGGCTACTGCACCCAACCGTCATCATCTCTCGACCATGTCATCGCCGATCGCGACTCCTGACGCGGCTGAGCGCGGTCCGCGCGTGTGGTGGCGCGGTCTCCCCGCTTCTCAGCGCCGGCTGCTGCGCAGGCTCGCCGCCACCGCCGTCGTCCTCGTGCTGATCGTCAGCGTCGTGCTGGCGCGCTTTTTGAGCGTCGAGAACACCGAACGCCACGACGATCTGCTGCTCCTGCAGGCCGAGGCCAGGGGCAGCCTTGCGGGCATGCTCGACCAGCTCGGTCGCTGTCGGCAGAGCCCCCTCGTGCCTGGCCGCTGTGAAGGCCGATGCAAGCAACCCGCGCCTGCACCGCGCGGGCTCGGTGAAGATCCTGCAGCTGGAATCGAAGACGGCGTATTCGCTGTCCGGCGCGACCGGCAAGACGCGCGTAGCCTGGACGGTGCTCGGGAAGCTGCCGGTCGTCCAGTGCGTGGAGGTGCACCGCACGGGCAACGTCGTGTCCGGCATTCACGTGCAGCTGATCGGATTGAGCACGCCGATCGACAATGAAGGGATCTGCACCAAGCGCACGCGGGAAGAAGTGGAAGAAGAAGAAGCGACGGCGGCAGAACAATGAACGCGCGATTGCTAGAGTCTCCAGGCTCCGATGGCTGACACGACCACCAAGCTAGATGTGAAAAGCCGCGCCGCGGAGGGCTCGCGCGCGGCGCGGCGGCTGCGCCGCTCCGGCCGCGTGCCCGGCGTGCTCTACGGCGGCGGCGGCGAGTCGGTCGGCTTCGACGCCGATGCGCGCGAGCTGCGCCTGGCGCTGGCGGCCTCGGGCGCCGTGCTCGATCTGAGCGTGGACGGGGAGAAGGCGACGCCGGTCGTACTGAAGGAGGCCCAGCGCGACCCGGTGCGCGGGCAGACGGTGCACGTCGACCTGCTGCGGGTCCGCCTGGATGAGGCGATCCACGCGGTCGTGCCGCTGGAACTGCTCAGCATCGATGACGCTCCGGGCGTGAAGGAAGGCGGCGTGCTCGAGCAGATCACCCGTGAGCTCAACGTGGAGGCTCTGCCGACGGCGATTCCGGAGGCGATCGTGCACGAGATCGGCGAGATGCAGATCGGCGAGACGATCGGTCTCGGCGCCGTGGTGATGCCGCCCGGGGTGACGCTGCTCGACGACATCGAGGAGACGGTCGTCGCGACGCTGTCGCCGCCGAAGCTGCAGGCCGAGGTGGAGGAGGAAATCGAGGCCGAAACGGAGCTCGTCGGCGAGGGCGAGGAGCCGGCCGAGGGCGCCGAGGGCGCCGAGGACTCCGAGGACTCCTCCGGCGAGGAGTAGCAGCTCCTGCGACGCCCGTTCGGCGGCGGCGGAGGCAGTGGCGGGGCCATTGACTGGTTGATCGTCGGACTGGGCAATCCGGGGCGCGAGCACGCTCGCACGCGCCACAACGTGGGCTTCATGGTTGCCGAGGCGCTCGCCGAGCGCTGGCAGCTCGGACGGGCCAGGGAGCGCTTTCGCGGCCGCATCTCGGCGGGTCGTGTGGAGGCCGCGGCGCTGGGTGGCGAGGGCATGGCCAGGGGCCCGCGCGTGGCCGTGCTGTGCCCGCAGACCTACATGAACGACGCGGGTCGCTCGGTCGGCCCCGCGCGTGGAGCGTTCAAGCTTCCGCTCGAGCGTGTGCTCGTGGTTCACGACGAGATCGACCTTCCGTTCGGCGATGTGCGCACGCAGCAGGGCGGCGGGCTGGCCGGCCACAACGGGCTGAAGTCGCTCAGGCAGGAGCTCGGCGGCAGTGACTTCATGCGCGTGCGGGTCGGCGTGGGACGGCCCGAATCAACCGATCCGGAGATCGTCTCGGCCTACGTGCTGGGACGCTTTCGCGAGGGCGAGGAGCAGGTGAGCCACCTCATCGAGCGGGCTGTCGAGCAGGTCGAGGCCCTCGTGCTCGCGGACGGGCAAGCGGCGGCTGCAGGCGCGCCGCCGGGCGAGGGCTCCTCCTAGATGCCGCCCGGCGCGCCATCGCCTGCGCCTGCTGCTGGGCCTCGTCGAGCAGGACGAGTCGGCCACGAGGCTCGCGCGCGAGGGGGGTCACGCGTTCGTCTCCCAGGCGCTGCGCCCGTACCTGATCGCGGCGCTCGCCGACGCCGATGAGCTCGCTCGCTCGCGCCCGACGCTCGTCGTGGTGGGCGACGATCGCGCAGCGCGCGATCTGGCGGCTGACCTCGCGCGTGGCTCGCGCCGCGGCGGGTGCGCTACTACCCCTCGAGGGGCGTGGCCTACGAGTCCCACCTCGCGCCGCCGCCGCACCTCGTCGGCCTGCGCGTGGCCGCGCTGGATGCCTGCTTCAGGCGAAGGAGGCTCAGAGCTCGGCGGCCGATCAGCCGGTCGTGGTGGTCAGCGCGGTGGCGCTGTCTGAGAAGGTGCCCGATCCCGAGCTTCGCCCGCACTCGTTCAGGCTGCGCGTGGGCGAGCTACTCGACCTGGATGAGTGCGCCGCCGAGCTCGTGGCTGCGGGCTATGAGCGTGTGGACCAGGTTGAGGAGCGAGGGCAGTTCGCGATGCGGGGCGGACTGCTGGACGTGTTCCCCGCGACCGAGGAGCGCGCCGTGCGGGTGGACATGTTCGATGTGGAGATCGAATCGCTGCGCTGGTTCTCGACGTTCACGCAGCGATCGCTGGGGGACGTGGAGGAGGTCGAGATAGCGCCCGCGGCGGAGCTCGCCGCCGAGCACCGCGAGCTGGCGGAGATAGCCGCCGCCAGCGCTCCTTCGGCGCCGTCGAGGGCGATGAGGCGTCCGACCGGCCGGACATCGCCGAGCTGCTGCCCGTCGAGCGCTTCGGCGCGCTGCTCGATCTGATCGGGCGCCGAGACCGAGCTGGTGGTGGCAGCCGAGGAGGAGCTCGCACCGGTGCTGAGCGACCACTGGAGCGATGTCTGCGCGGCGTTCGGAGACGAGGACGCGCACCACCTGTACGTGAACCCAGAGAGCATCCAGGACGCGCTCGCCAAGCGCGCGCGGATCTGGCTGTCGGCTCTCGCCGGCGACAGGAGATCCAGCTGCGCGCCCAGTCCGCCGACACGGCGGCGCGCTCGCTGGCGGAGGCCGAGCCGGAGCTCGAGAAGCTCGTGCGCTCGGGCTACCGCACGGTTGTCGCGTTCCCGCGCCGCGGCGAGGGCGAGCGCGCCGCCTACAACCTCGGGCGCCTGAAAGCGACGTGGCTGGGCGAGGAGGTGGACGCGGGCGCCAGGTGCTCGAGCCCTCGCTGCGGTTCGCCGCGGCGTCGCTGCGCGAGGGCTTCATCGCGCCCGCAGCTGAAGCTCGCCGTGTTCCCCGAGCACCGCCTGCTGCGCCGCCGCCGCGCCGAGCGCGCCGGGCGGCCCCGGAGGCGCGGCGACCGTGCGGGGCGCGCGCGGAGCGCTGCGCTCGTTCACCGAGCTGCGCGCCGGCGACATCGTGGTGCACGAGGACCACGGCGTGGCGCGCTTCGCGGGCTTTGAGACGCGCACGGTGGCGGACGTCACGCGCGACTACCTGTACCTCGAATACCAGGGCGACGACCGCGTGTTCGTGCCCACCGACCAGCTCGCGAAGATCTCGCGCTACGTCGGCGCCGGCGGCGAGCACCCGCCGCTGAGCAAGCTGGGCGGCACGCGCTGGGAGACGATGAAGGCGCGCGCGCGCCGCGCGGCGCAGGAGCTGGCCGGCGAGCTGCTGAGCCTGTACGCCGAGCGCCGGCGCCGCAGCGGGCCACGCGTTCGGGCCCGACTCCGACTGGCAGCGCGAGTTCGAGGAGCGCTTCCCGTTCACCGAGACGCCCGACCAGCGCGAGGCGATCGAGCTCGTCAAGGCGCGACATGGAGGCGCCGCGGCCGATGGACCGGCTGATCTGCGGCGACGTCGGCTACGGCAAGACCGAGGTGGCGCTGCGGGCGGCGTTCAAGGCCGCCAACGAGGGCAAGCAGGTGCTGATGCTGGTGCCGACGACGATCCTCGCCCAGCAGCACTACGGGACGTTCGCCGAGCGGCTCGCCGACTACCCGTTCACGCTCGAGCACGTCTCGCGCTTTCGCTCGGCGGCCGAGCAGAAAGCGGCGATGAAGGGCTTCGCCGAGGGCCGCGTGGACATCCTCATCGGCACCCACCGGGTGCTCTCGCGCGACGTGCGCGCGAAGGATCTCGGCCTGTTGATCGTCGACGAGGAGCAGCGCTTCGGGGTCAAGCAGAAGGAGCTCCTGCGCCAGCTGAAGCTGAAGGTGGACGTGATCTCGATGTCGGCCACGCCGATCCCGCGCACGCTGCAGATGTCGCTGGCCGGGCTGCGCGACATCTCGGTGATCGAGACGCCGCCCGAGGGCCGCCGGCCGATCAGGACCTACGTCGGGCGAGTACGAGGAGGAGCTCGTCAAGCGGGCGATCCTGCGCGAGCACGAGCGCGGCGGGCAGGCGTTCTTCCTGCACAACCGCGTCGAGTCGATCGAGGAGACCGCCGAGCGGCTGCGCGCGCTGTGCCCGGGCGTGCGCTTCGCGGTCGCGCACGGCCAGATGGGCGAGGGCGAGCTCGAGGCGGTGATGATGGACTACCTGCGCGGCGGCGCCGAGGTGCTCGTGTGCACCTCGATCATCGAGTCGGGCATCGACATCCCGCAGGCCAACACGCTGATCGTCGAGCACGCCGACACGTTCGGGCTCTCCCAGCTCTACCAGATCCGCGGACGCGTGGGACGCAGCCGCGAGCGCGCCTACGCCTACCTGCTGTATGACTCGGCGGCGGCGCTGACGGTCGAGGCCGCGCAGCGGCTGTCGGCGCTGTCGGACTACACCGAGCTCGGCGCGGGCTTCAAGATCGCGATGCGCGACCTCGAGATCCGCGGCGCCGGCAACCTGCTCGGCGACGAGCAGTCCGGGCACGTGGCCGCGCTCGGCTTCGAGCTGTACATGCAGATGCTCGACGAAGCGGTGCGCGCGGCCGAGCCGCGAGCGCGGAGGGCGAGCCGCTGCCCGAGCCGGTGCGCCTGGACGTCAACGTCGACGCCTACGTGCCGGCCGACTACGTCCCCTACGAGCAGGCGAAGATCGAGGTGCACCGGCGCGTCGCGGGCGCGCTCGAGGTCGCCGACGTGGAGCGGCTGCGCGAGGAGCTCGAGGACCGCTTCGGGCCCGTGCCCGAGCCGCTCGAGAACCTGCTGGCGCTGCAGCGTGCGCGCATCAAGTTCGGCCAGGCGGGCGCGCAGACCGTGAGCTTCAGGGGCGATCGCCTGGCGGTCGTGCCGATCGAGCTGGACTCCGCGCGCGCAAACGGCTGCGCGAGGAGCTGCCCGAGGCGCTGTATGAGTCCGGGCCGCTCGCAGGTCTCCGTGCGCGTGCCGAAGGATGGCGAGGAGCGCTTCCCCGCCGTGGTCCGGGCGGCCGACGTGTTGCTCGCGAGTGATGCGCGAGGCGGCTATAGGATCCTCGTTAGCGGTTCGTTAAGCACGACCTCAGCGTGTTTCCGCTACAGTGCCCGAGTCGTGAAAATGCGAATCCGCTCCATCTGCGGCGCTAGGCGCCGTTTTCTTTGCCGTCGTGGGCCTCTCCGCGTGCGGAGGGCATACCCGGTGACGCGGTCGTGCAGGTCGGCGGCAAACCGATCACCAAAGACCACGTTCGAACACTGGCTGGGGGTGGCGGCCGCCTCGAGCGCGACGACGGCCGCGGCGGCCAAACCGGTGGTGCCCGTACCGCCCGACTACACCGCCTGCATCGCACACCTCGCGGCGATCGACGCCGAAACCGCGCGAAAGGCCAGCCGGAACCGACCACCGCGCAGCTGAAGTCCGAGTGCGAACAGCAGTACAAGTCGCTCCAGCAGGAGGTGCTCGGCTTCCTGATCTCCTCCGAGTGGGTGCTCGGCGAAGCCAACTCCCTGGGCGTGAAGATCAGCGACAAGGAAGTCAAGAAGGAGTTCGAAAAAATCAAGAACGAGCAGTTCCCGAAGGCCGGCCGAATTCGAAAAATTCCTGCGTCACTCGGGCCAGACGGTCTCCGACCTGCTGCTGCGGGTGAAGCTCAACCTGCTGTCGGCAGAAAATCCAGTCGAAGATCTCGAAGAGCAAAGCCAACAGTCACCAAAGCGGAGATCGAAAAGTACTACAACGAACACAAGTCGCACTACGGCACGCCGGAAAAGCGCGACGTCGCGATCATCCTCACCAAGACCGAAGCCGAGGCGCTGCAAGGCCAAGAAGGAAATCGAATCGGGCAAGAGCTTCGCGAGCGTCGCAAAGCGCGTGTCGATCGACCCGACGAGCAAGGCCAAGGGCGGCGTGCTCGTCGGAGTCACCAAAGGCGAGGAGGAGACGGCGCTCGACAGCGCGATCTTCTCCGCCAAGATGAACATGCTCGGCGGCCCCGTGAAGACGCCGTTCGGCTACTACATCTACGAAGTCGAGAGCGTCACGCAACGGCACCCAGCAGACGCTGGCGCAGGCCGAAGCGGCGATCAAACAGCAGCTGGCCACCACGCAGGCAGCAGACGGCGCTCAGCAAATTCGTCAAGGAATTCAAAAAGAAGTGGACCGCGAAAACGGAATGCCGCTCGGGATACGTGGTGATGGACTGCAAGGGCTACAAAGCTCCGAAGGCGCCAGCACCGGGCGCTACCGGCAACGCGCGACGCCGTAGCGAGAGCGCGGCGCCGCCGCATCGAGCAGTGAGCCAGATCGAGCGAGTGCACGCCCGCCAGATCCTCGACAGCCGCGGCAACCCGACGGTCGAGGTCGAGGTGCAGCTGGGCTCGGGCGCGCACGGACGCGCGGCGGTGCCCTCGGGCGCCTCGACCGGCGAGTTCGAGGCGACAGAGCTGCGCGACGGCGGCGAGCGCTGGCAGGGCAAGGGCGTGACGCGCGCGGTGGCGAACGTCAACGGCGAGATCGCCGCAGGCGCGTCACCGGCATGGACGCCGCCGACCAGGAGGGCCTCGACGGCGCCCTGATCGAGCTCGACGGGACGCCCAACAAGTCGCGGCTCGGCGCCAACGCGATCCTCGGCGTGTCGCTCGCGGCTGCTCAGGCGCAGGCGGCCGAGGAGGGCCTCGCGCTGTGGCGCTACCTCGGCGGCGACGCCGCGCGCGTGCTGCCCGTGCCGATGATGAACGTGCTCAACGGCGGCGCCCACGCCGACAACAAGGTCGACTTCCAGGAGTTCATGGTCGTTCCCTGCGGCGCGCCGACGTTCTCGGAGTGCCTGCGCATGGGCGCCGAGGTCTTCCACGCGCTCAAGCGCACGCTGCACGAGCGCGGGCTGGCGCACGGCGGTCGGCGACGAGGGCGGGTTCGCGCCCGACCTCGAGCTCCAACGAGGAGGCGCTCGAGATGCTGGTCGCGGGCATCGAGGCGGCGGGCTATCGAGCCGGGCGAGGACGTGGCGATCGCGCTCGACCCTGCCGCCAGCGAGATCTATCAGCGACGGCGCCTACGTGCTCGAGCACGAGGGCCGCACGCTGAGCGCGGGCGAGCTGAGCGACTACTGGGCCGATCTCGCCGGGCGCTACCCGATCGTGTCGATCGAGGACGGCATGGACGAGGAGGACTGGGACGGCTGGCGGACGCTGACCGAGCGCCTCGGCGACGCGCGTGCAGCTCGTCGGCGACGACGTGTTCGTGACGAACACCGAGCGCCTGGCGACGGGGCATCGAGGCGGGTGGCGAACTCGATCCTGATCAAGGTCAACCAGATCGGGACGCTGACTGAGACGCTGGAGGCGATCGCGATGGCGCGCGAGGCCGGCTACACGGCCGTGATCAGCCATCGCTCGGGCGAGACCGAGGACGTGACGATCGCCGATCTCGCCGTCGCGACCGGCTGCGGGCAGATCAAGACCGGCGCGCCGTCGCGCTCAGACAGGGTCGCGAAGTACAACCAGCTGCTGCGCATCGAGGAGCAGCTGGGCAGCGACGCGGTGTTCCCGGACGCTCGGTGTTCCGCGGGCGCTGCGGCCGATCTGCCTAGGCGTCTGGCTGGAGCGCTTCGGGGGCTGGCGCCTGCGCAGCTTTCCGGGCGCCGGCAGGAGGTTTGCGCGCGGGCGCGAATGCGAGTGGAGCATGTCCGCCGCTTCCGTCTCCCAGCCGCGCTCGCGTCGCTCGAGCGGGGCGCGCTCGGGCAAGCGGCGCGATCGCCCTGGGCGGATCGCCGGCGCGAGCACGCCTGCGCGCGTCCGCTGGGACCGCGTCGGGACGCGTGGCGATGCTGTTCGTGCTGGCGGCCCTCGCCTACCTGTATCTGAGCGCCGGCATCCACATGCTCTCGACATGGCGCCAGGCGCGCAGCGACAGCGCCACGGTGGCGGCGATGGAGCGCGAAAACAGGCTGCTGAAGCGCCAGCACGAAGCGCTCGGACGGCACGGCACGATGGAAGCAGAGGCTCGCCGGCTGGGCATGATGAAGAAGCGGCGAGCAGCCCTACATCGTCAGCGGGCCTGCCCAACAACTGAGGACCGCCGGCGCGCTGCTAGCCTCGGCGGCGGATGTCGTTTGAGAACGCGATCTACCAGTGGCAGCAGGGCGAGCGGCGCCTGGCGGCCGCGCCGCCCGAGCGCGGGCCGCTGCTCGAGCGCGTCACCGACGCGCTCGTCTCTGAGCTGCGCCGGCGCCTGGGCGGGCGCTTCTACACCGAGGAGCTCGTCGCGCTCTACGAGCAGGGCACCAGCTGGTGCCTGCAGGTGGCGATGAAGGTCGCGCCGGAGGATCCCTGGGCGTGGGAGGCGGGCGTGGTGGTGGATGCGGCCTTCGGCCGCTACCTGCGCGAGGCGGCCGACTACGCCGGCGGCAAACGTGCGCTTACGCGAGGTCTGAGCTAGTCGTCTTCGCCGATGCGGCGGATGACGATCCGGTTCTCTTCGACCGCGACCTCGACCGGGCGGTGCCCGGCCCAGTGCTCGGCGTAGATCGGGTTGTCCTGGATGGCGGGATCGAGCCACAGGCCGTAGCCCTCCTCGCCGTGGTCGAACGTGCCCTCTAGGGGCTCTGAGTTGCGAGCGGAGCCGCTCGAGGAGCGCTCGCGGTCTGCGCTCCGGCGCGCGCGCCCGCCACGGCGGGTGCGGCGGCGGGTGGGCGCGGCATCGTCCTCGTCCTCATCCTCCTTCGGCTCCTCGCCGTTCTCCGCGGCCTCGGCCTTCGCGCGCTCGGCCTCGATTTCGGCCGCTTCGAGCTCGGCGGCGATCAGCGCGTCGTCCTCGGCGCGCAGGTCGATCTCCTCGGGGTAGCTCGGCCCGCGGTGCCCTCGGTGGGCTCCTCGTCGCTGACGAGCTCGTTCTGGCGCTTGAACTGCTCGATGTCCCGGACGGTGACCTCGAGCTGATGGGCGACCCAGGCGTCGGTGCGGCCCTGGCGCACCCAGGTGCGGATCTGGTTGAGGTGCGGGCGCAGGGATCTCCGAGGCATCGACGGTCCGGGAGACTAGCGCATAGCGGCCCGCGGGCGCAGCGGCTGCCAGCGCGCGTGCGCGCCGCCGGCAGCGGCGAACATCCGCGCGAGCGTCTCGTTGCATCGATTCGGAAGGTAAAAGGCGCGGAAGGTCGAAGAATTCGGGATCGCGTTCTCCCGGTCCTGTGTCTATGCTTGCCAAACCGGTGTCTGGGGCTCGCACCGGTCGCCCGTGTCGGCAAAGAGGAAGGGTGCATCCAAATTGCTGGTCCTGACGCGCAAGTCCAACCAGAGCATCATGATCGGTGACGACATCGAGATCTCGGTGCTGTCGGTGATGGGCGAGAAGGTGCGGATCGGCATCCAGGCGCCCCAGGAGGTGCCGGTGTTCCGCAAGGAGATCTACCTGGAGATCCATCGCGAAGCGACGCCGAGGTCGCGACCGCAGGACGGCGCGGGTCCGCCGAGGTCGACGACGCGCTGCGCGAGCTGGGCGAAAGCTAGCGTCCTCGAACGCGTCCTGAGGCTGCGCGGCAGCGGCCTCTAGCCCAGCAGCAGATAGAGCGTTCGGAACATCACGACGGTGACGATCACGGCGGTCAGTGACGAGCGTCAGCACGAGCAGGGCGAAGCGGACGGAGCCGCGCTTGTGGACGGCGCTCGGCCTCGCGTTTGCGCGCGCGCTGCTCGGCCGTGCGCCGCAGCGAGTCGCGCCGGCGGCGGTCGAGCGAGATCTCTTTGACGAACGCCTGCTCCCAGTCGGCGAGGCTCTGTCGCATCTTCATGGCGCGACTCAGCTCAGGACGCGACGGGGGCCTTGCCCTCGGCGCGCTCGTAGACCTTGACGAAGCGCAGGTAGTTCTCGGCGATCGTGCGCGCCCCGGCGGCGCGCTCGATCTTGCCGTCCACGTAGGCCTTGAGCGGGTCCCACCAGATCGAGCGCCCGATGGCGAAGCCGATGAAGCCGTCGACGGGCGCGGCCTGGCTCGAGCCATTGGTCGACCTTGGCGTCGTCGGCGCCGCGGCCGAGGACCACGCAGACGACACCGTCGCGGCCGCCGCGAGCGGGCCTGGGCGACGAGCATCTCGCAGTCGCGGCGCTCGTCGACGCCCTCGATCTTCCAGATGTCGACCTCGATGCCGAAGTCCTGGCAGTCTGCGATCGCGCGGCGCATCAGCTCGGGACGGAGCTCTGCGTCATAGCGCTCGGTGTCGCCGCCGACGGTCTCGAGCTGGGAGTCCTCGGCCGGCACGAGCAGCTCGAACAGGAACTTGCGGTCGTGCTGCTTGAGCCAGTCCTGAGAGCCGCTTGAGCTTCGTCAGCTGCTCGCGATTGGCCTCGGCGTCGCCGTCTGCGTTGTAGCGGACGAGCACCTTGTTGAAGTCGGGATCGAAGCGTTCGATGTGCGCCCCGAAGTCGTCGCCGTACTGGAAGTCGAAGTAGTTCTGGCCCGGAGCGCTCGACGGGCATGGCGAGCTTCAGGCCCTTCTCGCGGGCCTCCGCCGGGATCGTCGAGCCGAACTGCTCATCGACGAGCACGCCGGTGACCGACGGGTCGGCACCGGCCGCCACGGCCTGCAGCATGCCCTCGAAGATGAGGTGCTTGGCGTCGGCGATGATCGCCGTCTGCTCGGGGTCCGGCTCGCCCTCGATGCCGAAGAACTTCTTCTGAAAGGAGCCGCGGTGGTCGAACGCGAGGATGTAGAGCTTCTGGTCGTAGCCGAGGTTCATGGCTTTGAGTATTTCAAAGGCGCCATGCCGGTGGCGGAGAGGTCTTCGCGGCCCGCTCGTGACGGTGCGGCCGCGGCTTGGCCGGGCGCTCTTAGAATGGGTCGACGATGTCCTCAGGTGCCGATCTGTTCGTTGTCTGCAAGCAGTGCGGCTCGGAGGTCAGCCCGTACATCACCGAGTGCCCGTACTGCGGGCATCGGCTGCGCCGGCGTGCCCCAAGCTGCCGCGCGCGCAGGCCCTGAGCGGCTCGCCGGGCGCTCGCACCCGCGCGCGGCGCTGGCCGGTCGGCGGGCGCTCGCGCAGCGCACCCGCGCGCCCGCGCTCTCGCCGCTCACTGCCGGGCTTCGACCGGGGCGCCGGCTCCTGGCCCTACGCGACGATCGCCCTGGTGGCGGTGAGCTGCGGGGTGTGGGTGGCCTGGCGCGGCGGTTTCGTGCGTCTCGACAAGCTGGTCGTGGCCGGCCCCCTCGACGGCGACTGGTGGAAGCTCTTCACGAGCCAGTTCGCCTACGCGAACGGTCTGTATGAGTTCGTGACGCTGGTGGCGATTGCGATCTTCGGCTGGCTGTTGGAGCGCCGCCATGGCCCGCTGGTCGTGCTCGCGCTGTCTCTCGGCGCCGGAGCGACGGGAGCGTTGGTGGCGAGCGCGGTGTACTCCGACGCGATCGTCAGCGGCGGAAACGCCGCCGCGCTCGCCCTGCTCGCCGCGTGGGCGATCCCGGACCTCGAAGCTGCGCGTGCGGGCATCGACTACGACGGCGATCTGCTCGGAGTCGCTGCGATCGCCGCGGTGCTGCTGGCGCTGCCGTTCGCTCAGCCGCAGGCGAGCTGGATTGCGGGAATCACCGGCGGGGCAGTCGGGGTCGTGGTGGGCCTCGGCCTGAGCCGTATCGGTCAATCGGAGCTGTAGCGGCGCAGCTGATCGCTCCTATGATTGGGAAGCCATGACGATGACCAACGCGGTGGTGCTGATCGAGGCCGAGCGCGATGCGCTGTCCACGCTGGGGGGTGAGCTTGCCGATATCGAGGGCGTGGCCGAGGCCTACTCGGTGACCGGCGAGTGGGATTTCGTGGCGATCGTGAGGGTGCCCGACCACGAGCAGCTCGCCGACGTGGTGACCGTCGAGATCGGGGGGCTCTCGGGTGTGATGCGCACGCAGACGATGGTGGCGTTCGCGGCGTACTCGCGCCACGACCTCGAATCGCTGTTCTCGATCGGCGAATGATCGCCTGCGGTGGCCGCCGTGCCGATGAGGCCGCAGTACGGGCCGACGCTCGGTCAGCTGCTCTCGCCCTGCTGGCGGCGGGCCTCGCCGCTCGCCCGGCGGGCGGTGATCGCCGCGGGCGTGGGGCTGCTGGCGCTGCTCGTGATCGCGGGGCTGACGCTCCTGAACCCGATACTCACACGGCGGAAGAGTGCCGTTCAGCTTCAGCTACCGAGGCCTCTATCGCATGGCGCCGGAACCCGGGGGCTTCGTGAAGATGCAGCGCCGTCGTCCGGGGCGCCTTGAGGACTCCTTCGCCGTCGGCCCCCTGCGGCTGCCGCCCTACCCGGCAGCCTGGCGGGCGAGGTGCCGCTGTACGCGACCGGCTACATCGGCGAGCTGCGCCGCCGTCACGCGCGGTTCGTGCTGCGCGGTGAGGGCAAGACGAAGGGCGAACGGTCTCGGCTACGAGGTCGCCTACACGACGGTGATCGCAGGCCAGACGATGCGGGGGCGCGACATCCTGCTGCTGCCCGAACGGGCGGGGGCGCGCGAAGGGCGTGGACATCATGATGCTGACGAGCCCCACCGCTGACTCGCAGGTCACTCGCCGACGGAAGTGGGGTCCGCCGGCGTGCTGTCGAGACCGCTGCGGACGTTCAGCCATCGGCTGAGGCCCGGGGAGCGCTGATTCGGTCAGCCGCCGGCCGGCGGAGCTGATGCTTCGGCGGTCTGCGCGGGACGCTCGCTGGCGCCGGCGTGCCCTGAGTCAGGGCCCGGCTGGAGGCGAGTCGCCCGACGGCCCGGCAGGAGGAGGTGTCGTTCGTTCCTGCTGCGGGTTCGGCGCGGCCGGGCTGGTCGGGCCGGTCGGGGCGGGTTCATCGACGGGCGGCGTCGTGACCGCGGCCGGTGGGGCGGGGACGGTGACGGGGGTCGTGGTCGTGCCGTCCGCCTGGCTGCCGGCGGTGGCCACCGAGGGAAGCTGGGTGGTGTCGGTCGGTGACCTGGGTCGCGTCGGGGTCGGCGGGACTGGGTGCGAGCGGCTTCAGCGGCGCGGGGGACTGCGTGCCGGCGGTCGAGCGTGGCGGCCACGGGGGTCTTGCCGTCGGAGGGCGGTGCGGATGGCGGGAGGCGATGGCGGCGCCTGTCGATGCCGTGCGTGCCGGTGCTGGCCGGCTGGGAGCGCTGGGCGACGACGACCGGCTCGGCCGCGTGGGTGACGGCGGCGACCGCGCTGGGCGCGGCTGCGCATGGTGGTGGACTGGGTGGTTGACGGCTGCGACGCCGGCGGTGACGATCGCCGCCGCGGCGAGGCCGGCAACGGCCTTGGTGGCGATAGCTCCGGCTCCAGCGGTGAGGATGCCTCCGGCGACGCCCGTTCCTCCGGCGGCGCTCCTGCCCCGGCACGGCTCGCGCCGGCGCCGAGGTTGCTCCGGCTCCGCCGGCCACGTGCGCGCCTCCCGCGGAGGCGGTCGAGCCGAGCTTGGCCAGGAACAGCTTCTTGGCGAGCAGCAGCGGCCCCACCGGGAGCATGGCGGCGAGCGCGTGGTTGTTGTCCTTGAGCTGCTTTTTGAAGGAGCGGCAGCGTTCGCAGCCGCGCACGTGGCGGCGGGCGGGCGAGCTGAGCTTGGAGAGTCCCTCGGCGGCCTCGCCCAGCTCCAGGCGAACCTCGGCGCAGCTCAGCTTGCGCGCCTCGGCGGCCTCGGCGAGGGAGATGCGGGCGCGCACGAGCAGCGACTTGACAGACGGGACAGTCGTCTCCATCGCGTGGGCGATCTGCTCGTAGGAGAGGGCGTCGATCTCGCGCAGGAGCAGAGCCGTGCGCTGCGTCTCGGGCAGCTGCCTGCACGTCGGCGAGCAGCTCGCGGAAGCTCTCGCGGCGAATTACGCTGATCGCCGGTCGAGAGCCCGTGATCTGCGAAGTGGACATCCATCGAGTCGACGCCGATCGCGGAGGCCCGGCGCAGGTGGTTGAGCGAGCGGTTGCGCGCGATGCGGTAGAGCCACGGGCGGACGTTGATCTCGCGTTCGTCGGCGAGGACCGCGTTGTAGGCGGCCGCGAAGACCTCCTGCAGGACGTCCTCGGCATCCTCGCTGGAGCCCAGCATGTGCCGGCAGAAGGAGAGCAGGCGCGACTGGTAGCGCGAGCAGAGCATCTCGAAGGCGGCGTGACTGTCCGCTGCGGGTGATCGCGATCAGCCGCTCGTCGGACTGAAGGCGCAGCAGCGCGGACGGACCGCGCAGGCCCGGCATGCTGCTGGAGTGTGTTAGTGCGGAAGCCTCCACCGGTGCTCCAAAACGTTGCCGACACCTCTCAATACCACACGGTAAGCGAGCCGAAGTTGCGGTCTTTTTGCAAACGCTCGCTGGCCCATACACTGAATCGGCTGGCCCGGGTGGCGAAACTGGTATACGCAATGGACTTAAAATCGACGGCCTGCAAAATGGGCATATGGGTTCGAATCCCATCCCGGGCATGTTGTCGGGAGCATGCGCCGGGGAGTGCGCGTCGAGCGCTCGCGAGCGTCGAGCGGGTAGAGTCGCGCGCGGGATGAGCACCGAGAGCGCCCAGGAGATGAAGACGTTCCACGGCGGGCGGCTGATCGCGCGGCGGCTGAAGGCGCACGGCGTGAGCAGGCTGTTCACGCTGTCGGGCGGGCACCTGTTCTCGATCTACGACGGCTGCCGCGAGGAGGGGATCGAGATCGTGGACGTGCGCCACGAGTCGACCGCCGCCTTCGCGGCCGAGGGCTGGGCCAAGGTCACGCGCGAGGCCGGCGTTTGCGCGCTGACGGCCGGACCGGGGGTGACGAACGGGATGAGCGCGATGGCCTCCGCGCAGGCCAACCACTCGCCGATGGTGGTGCTCGGCGGACGCGCTCCGGCGATGCGCTGGGGTCAGGGGTCGCTGCAGGAGATCGACCACGTGCCGTTCGTGCGGCCGCTCACCAAGCTGGCGGCGACGGCCGGGGCACGGAGGAGATCCCGGGCTTGGTCGACGACGCCTTCGAGGCGGCGCTGGCGCCCCATGGCGGGCCCGGCGTTCCTTGACTTTCCGCTCGACCACGTGTTCATGGAGGCGAGCGAGGAGACCGCGCGGGCGCCCGAGGAGACCGTGCCGGGCGCGAGGCGCGGCGCGCGAGCGAGGCGATCGAGCGCGCGGCCGAGCTGCTGACGGGCGCCGAGCGGCCGGTGATCATGGCTGGGACGGACCTGTACTGGGGTCGCGGCGAGCAGGCGCTGCTCGAGCTGGCGCGAGGAGCTGCGGATCCCGGTGTTCCTCAACGGTCTGGCGCGCGGGTGCGTGCCGGCCGATCACGAGCTGTTCTTCTCGCGCGTGCGATCGCAGGCGCTGAAGGGTGCGGACGTGGCGCTCGTGATGGGCGTGCCGATGGACTTTCGCCTCGGCTTCGGGAGTGCGTTCGGGGAGGACACGGAGATCGTGGTCATGGACGTCGCCGAGCCCGCGCGCCAGCCATCCGCGGACGGTGGCGGTGGAGTGCTACGGGGCGATGGGCCCGACGCTCGCGGCCCTGCGGCAGCCGTCGGCGCGAGGGCGCCGGCGAGCGAGCCGTGGATAGGCGAGCTTCGGGCAGCCGAGAGTGAGCGCCGCGAGGGCGAGCGGGCGGAGCTGCAGGACGGCAGGGCGCCCCTGCATCCGATGCGGCTGTACGCAGAGCTCGGCGCGATGCTCGAGCACGACGCGATCGTGATCGGGGACGGCGGGGACTTCGTGTCCTACGCGGGACGGGTGATGGACAGCTACCAGCCGGGCTGCTGGCTGGATCCGGGGCCGTTCGGGTGCCTGGGCACGGGTCCGGGCTATGCGCTCGCGGCAAAGCTCGCACAGCCCGAGCGCCAGGTCGTGCTGCTGCTGGGCGACGGAGCGTTCGGGTTCTCCGGGATGGAGTTCGACACGCTGGCCCGCCACGGTGTGAACGTCGTCGGCGTGATGGGCAACAACGGGATCTGGGCGCTCGAGAAGCACCCGATGGAGTTTCTCTACGGCTACTCGGTTGCCGCGGATCTGAGGCCGGGGACACGCTATGACCAGGTGGTCGAAGCGCTGGGCGGGCACGGCGAGCTGGTCGAGCGCCCGGAGGATATGCGGCCAGCGCTCGAGCGTGCGTTCGCGTCCGGAAAGCCGGCGCTCGTGAACGTGCTGACGGACCCGACCGTCGTGTACCCGCGCAGGTCAAACCTCGCCTAGCGATCAGCCGAGGCCGGCGAGGCGGAGAGCGCCGCCGAACAGGATGTCGTGCTCGGAGACTTCGACCTGCTCGAGGGCGAAGGCGCGCATCGCCTCCCCGAGGAGGATCATGCCGGCGACAATCGTTGGAGCGCGGGCCGGATGAGGCCGACGACCTCGCGGCGGCGATCTTCGCTCATGTCGGCCAGACGGGCGAGCAGCGGATCGACCGTGGCGAGCATAGCGGATAGCCGTGGACGCGGGCGGGATCGTAGGGGTCGAGCGCCTGGTCGATGGAGGCTGCGGAGGTGGCGGTGCCGGCGACCGCGATGCCGCGCGTGACCGGCGCGCGAACGTCGGCGCGGGAGGCCTTCGAGGAAGATCGTGCGGGTGTCGAGCGCGAGGTCCTGCAGCTCCTGCGGGGCGGGCGGGATCGGCGTGGATGTGGCGCTCGCTCATGCGCACCACGCCCGGCGTGCAGGGAGACGTGGAAGCCGACCGTGCGTCCGCTGCCGACGACGAACTCGGTGGAGCCGCCGCCGATGTCGATCACGACCGTCGGCTCCGCGGGTGCCGGCCGCGTCCGGACATCGCGCCCAGGAACGTGAGCTGGGCCTCTTGCTCGCCCGCCAGCACGCGCGCGTCGAGTCCGTAGTCCTCGCGCACGCGCCCGGCGAACGCGGCACCGTTTGAGGCGTCCCGGACGGCCGAGGTGAGCACGGCGATGTTCGTCTCGCAGTCATGGGGTCGATCTCGGCGCGAAAGTCTGCGAGCGTGCGAATGACTCGCTCCATCGCCTCCTCGGAGAGGGATCCGCCGGCGTCGACGCCGTCTCCCAGGCGGGTCACCTGCGAGCGCCTGACCAGTTCCTCGACGTCGCCGCCGCCGGGTCGACCTCGGCGATCAGCAGCCGGGTGGAGTTGGTGCCGATGTCGACGGACGGCGACGCGCATCGGTGCGCCGGGATCGTAGTGGTCGAGGCGCCGTTGGCGGATGCGCGGCCGTCGGCCTGATTGTTTTTGCTACAACATGAGTAGCGCCGCGGGGTGGAGCAGTCTGGTAGCTCGTCGGGCTCATAACCCGAAGGTCGCGGGTTCGAATCCCGCCCCCGCTATGAGGAAAAACCCCGCACAGCGGGGTTTTTTCGTTGGAGGACACGCGCGCTGGGAGCGCCAAGGTTCCAATAGGGTTCCGTTTTGCGTCTGCGGTCGCGCTGCCCGGGCCACGCCAGCTCCCAACCGGCGACATCTAGCCTCAGATTGAGCTTCTTCTGCCCAGGGCTCCGATCAGGTGCCGCTGGCGTCCACCTCTCGCACCTCGACGTCGAGCAGGGTGCCAATGTGTTTTACGTGACCCTCGTCCTCGCCGCCAATGATCGTGGAGACGCCCATCGTGACCGCCATGACCCGAGCGATGCCATCGTCGACTGGGGGCGGATCGGGGCTGGGTTCTCGCGCTTGAGCCGGTCCAGGTGCTCATCCCACACCGCCTCGCTCGCGCGACCGAGCTCGACCGCTGCGACCGCCGCGAGCGTCACGTCGATCTCGCGCTCGCCGAAGCGAACGACGACGTTGTCGCTATCCCAGCGACAGAGGAGCACTGGCGCGGCGCGCCCGGGAACTTGACGTGCTTGGCCGGGCTGTCGAGCAGGTACTCGTCGAGGTGCTCGTAGAAGTCGCGGAGTTCCTTCGCCTTCGGCGCGCTCGCGTTGAACTTCGTGCGCGCCTGGCGCAGGCGCTTATCGTCGACCTGCTTGGTGAAGACATCGTGGAAGAGCAGCACGCGCCTGATCGCCAGTGCGAGGAAGTACACATCGGCGTGGAGGCGACGCTCGGCGTCAGGGTCATCCTGCTTCTCCTGCTCATTCGGGCCGTGGTGGAGACGGTGCCGGTAGTTGGCTTCGCGGACTCGCTCGAGCTGCATCTCGACCGCCCGCGTCCACAGGCCAACGCCGGCGCCTGGGCGCTTCTCGATATCGAACAGGTCTTCGTAGGCGATGTTCATGCCACCAATTTACGGCGCGACCCGAAGCTCACCCGCGCCTCCGCTCGGCCGGTAGCGGGGCCGCATGGTATCCGAGCGCCCAGCGGCCCCTTTCGACCTCGAAGAAGCACGGTTCGCCTATGAGCCATGCGCGGGTGGCGGTCTCCAGGCGCTGGCCACCGCGGAAGCTGAAGCCGTGCCGGCGCAATTCCTGCGCGACCTCGACCGTGGTCATCACCGACTTTCCGACAGCCAGCTGACCGCGATCCTGCCCTGCGCACTCGATGTCACCACCGGCTCCACGGCGAACGCGCCGACTCGTTCGCTCGCCGCCTTCGTGCGGACCACGAGCTCGGCGAGCGGAGGTCCCACCTCGCGGCCGACCGCGGTAAGACTCTTTCGCAGATCGCGTCCGCGGTCACTCATTAGGAACAACACGATCCCTCCGAGGATGAGGACGCCGATCAGGATCGCAGTATCGGTGCCGAGGTTCTCGATGATCTTCTTGGAGCCGTCGATGACCACTGTGCCGGTGACTGTGGGCACCAGCATCGCGCCCCTCGTGCCGGTCCCGAACTGGCCGAGCGCGAACAGGTCGATCGCGACGTCGTCGGTCTTCACGTCGGGAATTCCGAACGGGCCGAAGTGCTTACGGTTGTCCGTGGCAAGCACGGCCGGCGCCAGCAGTGCGGTGAGGCGCGCCGTGGGCTCGTCGGGAGCGTGCAGCGCGCGTATCTCCTGCACGCGTGGATCGCGCACTGCGTCCTCGTTGACGTGCACGAACCTAACGTTGGGGACGATCAGGCTGTTCCAGACTGAGCGCACCACCTGCTCGCCGACGCCCCGTCTCTCAGCAATGTCCGGTAGGTGCCTGATGGCCTCCGTGCCCGCCTCGGCCGCGGAGAACAGGACGACGCCGCTCAGAAGCGTGTAGGAGCCGCTGGCCTGGGCGAGCAGGGCGGGCGAGTAGCCCTTACGGACGGCATACTCGACGTTGCGGATCAGTACATCCGCATCGACGATGACTGGTGGCGGGGGTAGCAGCGGTCTCGCCCCTTCCTATCCACGCTCCGGGATCGGGAGCTCGGCGTGGTCACCGCGGGCGCGGTGGCTCCGCTTGCTCGTGCCGCAGTGCGAGCACGAGGCCTTCCTCGGGGACGGCTCGATCGGCTTGCAGGAGCGGTCGCGCGGGGAGAAGCGCAGGTAGTCCTGCGTGGCCGTGTCGTTGACGAGGCCGCCGAGCATGAGCAGGAAGTCGGTCGCGCCCTGCGCCGCTGAGAGGGTGTTGAAGGTGATTACGCTGGGCGCGGGCACCTCGTCGACGTAGCGGTTTCGCTCGCGCTCCGCGCTGTCGATCGCGTCCTCCTGTACCTTGGTGCCGTTGATCTTGTCGTTGCAGTTGAGGCAGCCACGGTACGGCAGGATGATCCGCACGTTCGTGCGGATGTCGCCGATGGCGCCGGTGTTCTCGTCGACATCGATACGCGTGCCCATCTGGATCACCGGGATCAGGTACTGGTGGCCGATCATGTTCACCAGCATCCGCGCGAGGTGCGAGTCGGCAGCAAGGAAGATGCAGTCGCAGTCGATCAGCTGGCGCGCGGCGTCCGGCTCGGCGACGCTCTGGCGATGCCGACGAACGTCGCCTGCGGGTTCGCGCGCCGCACGGCTCGGCGGGCCAGGCGGATCTTGCGGGTGCATAGGCGGTCGATGAGACGCTTCACGGGGGCCCGCTTCGCTCCCGGAAGGCGCCTGAGCGAGGTCATGGCGTCGAGGCGACGCGCCTCCGGCATCCGCGGCAGGTTCTCCGGTTCCATGCGGTCCGGGTCGATCGCCACGATCTCGCCCACCCCGAGCCGGGTGAGCAGGGTCGTCAGCGGCAGCCCGACGCCACCGGCGCCAACGACCGCGACCTTGGTGCGGGCCAGGAAGTCCTGCCCGCGCTCGCCCAGCCATCTGACCTGGCGGTCGTACTCCGGGTCCGCGGTGGGCGGAGGCGGGGGCGGGGATGGGTGGATGCGGCGGATGGTGCGGCCGATGACGACGGTCTCGCGGATCGTGCGTCGCGCGCCATCGGGCGTCCAGATGTCGCCGGCAATCGCGTTATCGGCGACGACGAGGCCACCGACGGGCTGTTTCGCGATGCCGAGCAGCGCCGGGTAGCCACGCTCGTGCGAGCGCATGTCCGGCTGCTAACCCGACGCTGTCGCGGCCGCCGTGGTTGTGGATGCCCAGGTAGACCAGCTGTTCGTCCCGGCAGTAGCGGATCCGCTGACGCACGAACGCGGCCGTGAGCATGCGGTAGGCGCGACGGCCCGGCACGAAGTCGACGCCGTCGACGGCGAGGAATAGGTCGCGGGCGAGCAGTCGGGTGCCGCGGGAGCTGCGGACGATGCCGGCTGCGATGACCGCGCCGTGCTCGTCGTCGTCGCCGGGGAACAGGTGCGCGATCAGCGCGCCGTGTATCTGCTCGTCGATCGTGAGTGTCCACGGCTCCGGCATCGCTACTTGCTCCAAAGCAGGTCAAGGACGCGCTGGAGCTTGTACAGCGCCGTGTAGTTCTCGGCATCGCGGCTCTTCGTTCGCCGGGAGATCTGAATGGCGGGCCGTTCGAAGCCGGCATCTGTCCCCTTGACAGCGGGACAGGCAGATCCCCCTCGGGGTGCTTGTTCGGCGTCTCGGCGGTGCCGATGTACTTGACTGCGCCATCGATGAAGTGCGGGTAGACGTCCGCCTCTGGATAGGCATAGGACAGGTGGAACCCGATCCACGCGCTGCGAGGCTCGAAGCTGGTCCCGATGTCGACGGGGTCGACGGTGACGTACGCGCCGCCGCCGTCGTCCTCGAGGTGGCTGACGGTCGCCTCGGGCAGGCCGGCGCGGAGCTCATCCAGCGCCTCGGCGACCGCCGCCTTCATCAGGAGTCTTCTTCGTTGTCGACCGCGGTGAACTCGGAGTGCTTCGTAACCGTGATCTTCTCGGTGTCGGTGACGTTTCGCGCCGGTTTGCCGTCGTGCGCCTCCCACGTCAGCTCGAAGTCGAGCTTGATCGGTACGCCCGCAGCGATCGCTGCTTCCTTGATCTCGAGGCCGGTCACGCGGTGGGACGGCAGCTCCACCGGGTCGTCGTTGACGTGGACCTCGACGGGCTTCTTCGCGTCTGGGCTGTCGTCGGCTGGTGCAACCATCTGTTCGTCTTCTGGGACCACTGTTTCGCTCCCTTCCAGAGCGCCGCTGTGCGGCGTAGACTCGCCCGAGGCGCAATTCGGAGGCCCAGGGCCTTATGCCATTCTGCAATCGACGATAGCATAGCGCTATGGGAGGTCGGTCGACCATCACTGCCCATGTCTGAGACCACCGCGTGGGTTGCCCAGAGAATCCGGGAGACCCGGGAGGAGCTCGGCTTGAGCCAGGCGCAGCTGGCAGAGCGTTTGGGCAGGACGCAGACCTCGGTCTCGCTGTGGGAGTCCGGTAAGCGCACGGCAGGTCTCGATGACTTGATCCACCTCGCGGACGCCCTGGGGGTGGACGTGAACAGGTTCCTCCCGCCCGATCGAGCACGGAGACCCGTCGTCGCGCTTCTGCGGGCGACCGCCGAGCAGCTTGTCGACCATCAGCTCTATGAAGCCGTCGATCAGCTCGTGAGCGACGCGGAAGTCGCGGAGATGCCAAGGGCCGAGCTGTCGGTGTCCGCGGCCGCGCCCTCGCATGCCGCCAACGAGCTGCTCGAGAAGGCCGGAGCCACGGCTCCGCCGATCGACGTCAACGACCTCTGCGTTAGGTGCGGCGTGCTCGTTCTCGAACGGTCCTTCCGCGAAGCGCTGTCGGGCTTGGTGTTCGCCTATCAAGACGGGGCGGTCATCGGAATCAACGCGGATCACCCAAAGACGCGCCGGCGCTTCACGATGGCGCACGAGCTCGGTCACTATCTGCTGCGCCACCACGAGAGCTTCCCGGGCAGCGAAGATCGCTTCCACATCGATCTCGCGGAGGGCACGCCCCCAGGCTTTGACTGGCGGGCAGAGCGGGGGGCGAACGACTTCGCCGCGGACCTGCTGATGCCCCGCCGGCTGATGGCGGCCGCATTCGAGCAGTCTCAGGACCCGGTCACGCTCGCGTCTATGTTCAACGTGTCTCAGGTGGCGATGGGCATACGCCTGCTCGAACTAGGGTTGCGCTGAGCACCACCGCGCGGCGATCCTCAGGGGACGATTGTGCGTCTGAAGATGGAGCAGACGAGAACGCGTTAGCAAATGGGCATTGTTGCTGCCACAAGGGACCGGGGAGCGGATACGCCGCCGCCGCATCCGCTCGGCCTGGTCAGCATCGCACTCCGGCCCATCAGCCGCTAACCCGACACACGCAAGACGCTCGTTCTTCCGTCCGACGCGACACTGCTCCCGCAAACGCCTCTCGTCCCGTCCAGCCAATTCCGTTCGCACTCTCTCCGGCCGCAACAGCCACCTCCCTCCAACTCCGCAGCATCCCTTCAAGCGTCTCACCCGCCGCCCCCGATCGCTCACTGCCTTCACTTCCGTCGCGTCGCTCCTAGGTCAGCACAGACGAGATGCACGGCCCTCGGGGGCGCTGTGCGATCGCGGCGTCGTCGGCCGGCCGGCTCAGGCAATCTTCGAGGGCGAGGCGGCGCTCCGTCTAGGCACGTGCTGTTCGTCTCGGGTGCTCGTCTGGGTGCTCGTCTATAAGCCGAGCACCCAGACGAGCACGCTGCTGCCCGCTCGCTCCCGAAGTTTGGCTCTGCACCTTTGCCCGAGGAAGGGGGTCCCCGCCTCTCCGCTTCGCTTCGACCCGGGGACCCCCTTCCTCGACCACCACATCACAGATGTTCATGGCGAGGCCAGGTGCAGAGCGTGAGGCGGGAGCGAGCGGGCAGCAGCAATCAGAGAGGGGAGAGCAACATGGAGTGTCCCCGGTTTTGTAGACAGTTTTAGTTGGTAGTTGTTGGTTGTAGATGCTGTTTGCGTGGGGTGCGTAGTTCGTATTGTCGCGGTGATAGGTAGCCGAGCGTCGAGTGCCGTCGGCGGCCGTTGTAGAACGTCTCGATGTAGTCGAACAGCGCGCTTGTGAGCTCGCCGCGAGTCGGCCAGCTGCGGCGGTTGACGAGCTCCTTCTTCAGCGTCGCGAAGAACGTCTCGGCGAGCGCGTTGTCATAGGCGCTGCCGGTGGCGCCCATCGAGATCGCGATCTGCGCCTTGCGGGCTGTGTGGCCGAAGATCAGCGAGACGTACTGAGAGCCGTGGTCTGAATGATGGATCAGCCCGGGCTCCGGCCGGCGCCGCGCGAGCGCCATCTCAAGGGCGTCGACGACGAGCTCGGCTCGCATGTTCGCTCCCATGCTCCAGCCGACGATCGCACGGCTGTAGGCGTCCTGCACGGCCGCCAGGTAGAGCCAGCCCTCCCAGGTCGGCAGGTAGGTGATGTCCGCCACCCACAGCCGGTTGGGGGCCTTGGGGTTGAAGTCGCGCTCCACGAGGTCGGTGGCGACGCGCACGCCCGGCACACGGATCGTCGTGTGCGCACGCCGGCGGCGAACGAGCCCTGAGATCCCAGCACCACGCATCAGGCGCTCCACCCGTTTCCGGCTGACCCGGATCTCGTGGGAGAGGCGCAGCTCAGCGTGCACGCGGCGCACCCCATAGACGCCTCTGGCCTCCTCATGGATCGAGCGGATCAGCTCGAGCAGCCGCTCATCCTCGCGCGCTCGCTCACACATGGGCCGGCGCTGCCAGGCGTAGAAACCGGAGCGCGAGACGCCCAACAGCTCACACATCAACGAGACCCGGTAGCCGGCCTTCTCCGCCGCGATGAAGCGGTAGATGCTCACCGCGTCTCGCTCTCGTGCGCGAAGAAGGCCGCGGCTTTTTTCAAGATGTCGCGCTCTTCCTTCAGCCGCCTGTTCTCACGCCGCAGACGCCTGAGCTCAGCGCGCTCATCGCCCGTGGGCTGATCCTCCTGCTTGCCCTCAGGGCCGAGCTTGTAGTGCCATCGCGCCAGCGTGCTGTGGCCGATCCCCAGCTCTTTGGCGACCTGCTCGAGCGACCTGTCGGAGTTGCGGTAGAGCTCGACGGCCTCGCGCCGAAACTCCGGTGGGAACCTCCTCGCCTTGCGCACACGATCCCCTTTCTCGGGAGCCAGTCTCCCATGGAATCAAGTGTCCACGAAAGCGGGGACGGTCCAAAGGACGGAAGACGGCTGAGGTTGGTTCGTACTGCGGGTGGCAAGGATGGTTTGCCGGGGGCGTCTGCTGCCTGCTGGATTGCTCTGAGAGTGCGGGGCAGTTGAGGGCTACGACGTTCGGGCAGACTCGTTGGCGACGTAGAAGTGGCGGGCGGGGCTGGGGCTTTACGGCGTGCCGAAATCTTGCGCGCGTCGGAGCAGGGTGGCGGCGTCGGTGTCGAGCGCGTCGGCGAGTGCCCAAAGGATGCGAACGGTGACGTTTCGTTCGCCGCGCTCGGTGTCGCCGACATAGTTGCCGCTGATGCCCGCGCGCTCGCCCAGCGATTCTTGGGACAGCCCGCGTTCGTTGCGGAGGGCGCGAAGCGCATCTCCGAGGGCTTGGTGGCGTGGACTGATCGCGGACACGGGACGCACCCTGTCCTGGGTACGCCTGCCTGTCTACCAACTATAAGGGTGGACAGATCGAGAGTTCGGTGATACGGTCGGCGTGCCCATCACAGGGCGAGCATCGACATACAAAAGTGGCCCCGGCGCGGCGCGAACCGCCCGGGGCCTGGCAAAGGAGCCGTAACTCCCATGCACGATGAGCCTACCCCTACCGTGATCGAACGGGACGCGCAAGAAGACAGCGCGATCCTCGGACTGCTGACGCTCGAGACCTCGCACCGTCCCTGGGCGGTCGAGGAGATCGCCCGCGAAATGCGCCGCGATGTGACGGACAGTCTCAATCGCCTGGACGGCGGCGGGCTGATCCATCGCCTCGACGGCTTTGTGTGGGCGAGCCGAGCAGCCGTGATGGCGGACGAAATCGCAACGTAGATCGGCGCGTCACGTTGCCGGGCCGGGCGTGGCGCTCCCGCTTGCCTGGGGGAGGGGTAGCAGGTCGCTCCCCCGCTGTAAAGCAAGTAGGAGCCCCCGCCTGCGGCGGGGTAGGGCCAGTCACATCACCACTTGCTTGACAGCTCCTCCACGACCTGCAAATGCCGGCAATCAGTTGGGCAGCGCCCAACTGGCTCGGGAGAGTCCTGACCCCACCGGAGAAGCAAAGCGACCATGACCTCACACTTTGCAACGTTCACGCGCTTGTCCAGCAGCTCCACGGCGCGGGCTCTCAATCGACTTGCGTGCAGGTGTCCTAGCTCGGCATTTGAGCATGGGCACACCTGTGGCAGCTCAGGCATCGGCGTCTCGTTCGCTCGCACCCGTCGCCGAGTCGACACTGGCCGAAGGGCCGCTGCTGTGCCCGCACGAGGCGGCCACGTTGCTGTCCGTGAAGCCGAGCTGGATCTACGAAGCCGTGCGCACCCACCGAATACCGTGCCTGCGTGTCGGCCGGCACATCCGCTTCACCCGCGCAATGCTCGAACAGTGGCTCGCCGAGCAAGTCGACGGCTGATGCCCCGCACGACATCAAACACTGAGACAGGGGTGGCCGGCGATGGGTAGGCGCTCCTACGGCAGCGGGCGTCTGTTCGAGGTGCCCGACAAGGCTGGACGGGTGAGCTGGTACGGCTCATGGTGGTCCGGCGGCACGCGCGTGAAGCGCAAGATCGCCGCCAAGCGCACCCCGGGCACCGCGGACGGACTCACGCGCGCCCAGGCTGAGAAGGAGCTGCGCAAGCGGATCGAGCGGGACGTGATCATCTCGAGCGCCGCCCGGCGCACATTGGAGGAGGCCGGCGGCGCCTACGTCGACCACTTGGAGCACGTGATGGAACGCAAGCGCTCAACGATCCAGGACTACCGCGGACACCTGCGCCGTCATCTCGTGCCGTTCTTCAGCGAGCGGCCGATCGACAAGATCGACGCAGCCCAGGTTGCGCAGTACCTTCAGCGCAAGCGCAACGATGGCCTGTCCTCAAAGACCGTCCAGAACCACCTGAACTTCCTCCATGGCGTGTTCGCCTTCGCGATGAAGCGCGGCTGGGCACAGAGCAACCCGGTTGCCTACGTCGACCGCCCGAAGAAGAACCGCTCGCCCAACCAGCGCGTTCGATTCCTACAGCCACCGGAACTGGACAAGCTGATCGATGCCGTGCCCGAGGACACCCTCGGCAGCGTCGAGCGGCCGCTGTATCTGGCCGCCGCGCTCACGGGCCTCCGCCAGGGCGAGCTGATTGCGTTGAAGTGGCTGGACATCGACTGGCAGGTCGGGCGCGTGCGCGTCGCCGACAACTTCACGCGCGGGCAGATGGACACCCCCAAGTCCCACGAAGGCCGCTCGGTCCCGATGGCAGCGCGTCTCGCCCGCGAGCTCGAAGACCTGCGCCGACGCTCGCGCTTCCCCGCAGACAGGGATCTCGTCTTCTGCCACCCCGACACCGGGCACGTCCTCGACCCCTCGAAGATGCGCAAGCGCTTCAAGGACGCTCTTGCCCGCGCAAGCGTGCGCGAGATCACCTTCCACGAGCTCCGCCACACCTTCGGCACGCAGATGGCCGCCGCTGGCGCTCCGCTGCGCGCGATCCAGGAGTGGATGGGCCACGCCGATGCCAAGACCACCGAGATCTACCGGCACTACGCACCCGACCCGTCCAATGGGGCGGCGTTCGTTGAACGGGCGTTTGGCGGCGGAGATCACGCTCCGTCGGACACCGCCTGACCCCGCTGCTTCCGGTGCTACGCCACCCAGCGGGCGTCGGCGAGCTCGTCCCTGTAGGTGCCGGTTGCAAGGTAAGCGTGCAGCCTCCGTCCGCCGGTCAGGGGCCGGATCTTTGCCACGGCCTGATTGGGAGTCCTGGCCTCGGTGGCGTAGACCTCGCGGTAGCCCGGATCATCAGGAGACACCGCAGGATCGGTCGCGAACACAAGGTATCCGCGACGCCGCGCCCGCTCCTCGTTGGCCTTGGCGATGCGCTGGTTCTCCCGCTCGAGGTCGCGGGCCCACGTGAAGAGATCGATCTGGGTGTCGGTTGCTGGCGTCATCGGCGGCTGGTCGCTCGGGGGCAGGATCTATCCTCCCACCAGGCTACGACGGTACTGCGCGATCGGCCTCATCCTCGGCTCGTAGCGCCCGCGGCGATAAAGCGCCGCAGGCCATCGAGGTCCTGCCCGGTATAGGCGTCGAACAGCTTCTGGGGGACCTTCTCGTAGGCCCACGTCGCGGCCGGAGAGGCGGGTTGCGTCCTCGCACCAGCGTCGGGCGCGGCGGTCCTTGAGGGCGACGTCGAGGTCCTCCTGGCCCTTGGTCTCGACGATCAGGCAGCTGTCGTCGGTCAGGCGCACGACGAAGTCGGGGTAGTAGTAGCGCAGCGCGCCGGCCTTGGAGATGTACTCCAGCGCGAACCGGCAGTTCATCGTGAGCTTCGCCCACGCCGCGACGTCGGTCGCGCGGTCGAGGAACAGTCGCGAAGCGCGCCTCGAGCGAGCTGTCGACCGGGCGTGAGGTTGAAGATCGTGTGCTCGCCCTCGACGGTCTGCGCGCGACCACGGGAACGGCGGGGTGTCCGAGACGCGAAAGCGCGTTCTCCTCGATCGTCGGCTCGCGCTCGGTGATCGCCAGCGCGCGGATCGCCTCGCCGGAACGCGCCGGACGACGAGCGCCTGGGCGTCGTTCTCGGCCAGCGGCGCAGGATGACCTTGTCGTCGAGCTCGACCGGGCGCTCGAACACGCGCTCCTTGAGGTAGTCGCGGACCATCGGCGCGAGCGTCGCGAACGTGCCCGAGAGCCGCTCGACCCCGCCTGCCTTGGCGACGCTGGCGGGTGTAGTAGGTGATCACGCCGGAGGGGTCCTCGGCGTAGGGGACGTGGAACTCGTACTCCTCGATGACGCCCTTGTCGATCAGGTGCACGCCGCGGTACTGGACGTACTCGTCGGGCTGGACGTCGGGCACCGCGAGGCGGCGTCTTCGGGTCGGGCACGTCGGCTGGGTGGAGCTGGCTCAGCGCGCTGTCGGAGCGCGCGAGCGCGCGGGTGAGCTGGGGGATGACGATGTCGTAGCGGCGCTTGGCCTCGTCGGGGAAGATCGTCACCGCGCCGGGCTCGATCTTGTCGGCGTCCTCCTTCTCGACGACCAGGCCGCCGTCGAGCTCGGCGCTCCAGAGGTTGCGGAACGCCTCGTGCTCGATCACGACCACGCGCTCGTCGAACCCGGAGCCGGGCGGCGTCATCCGGCGCAGGCCGCGGCCGAGCGCCTGCTCGGGGAGGATCTTGTTGGCGGCGCTGAGCGGCCGGAGGGTGACGATCACGCACACGTTGCGCACGTCCCAGCCCTCGCGCAGCATCAGGACGCTGACGATGCAGCGGATCGGGCTGTCGGGCCCGTCGACGTCGCGTGCGGCGTTGCGGGCGAGGTCGAGGTCGTCCTTGGTGATCTCGCCGCGAGCGGTTGGTGTGGATGACCAGCAGCCGGTCGCCGGCGAAGTCCGGCAGCTGCTGCAGGTAGTCGCCGGCCTCGTCGGCGGCCTGGCGTGTTCTCGCACATCACGAACAGCACCGGCCGCTTGCCCGACGGGCGAGAGCGTCTCGTCGAACACCCGCCAGCGGCCGACCGCGACGTCGAGCCATTGGCGGTTGCGCTGGAAGGACGTGTCGCCGAGCTCGACCTCGGCGCCCGATGACCTCGCCGATCACCGGCGTCTTGACGATCCCGTCCGCGACCGCCTGGGCCAGCGGGTAGTCGACCACCACGTGCCGGAAGACGCCGCCCTTCTCGTACTTCGGGGTCGCCGAGTAGTCGAGCTGGGAGACCACGCCCGCGCCGGCGTCATCGCGGCGCGCGGCGCGCAGCTCGGCGTGGAGCCGCTCGATCGTCTGGTTCCACTTGAGCTTCTCGTCGTGGACGTGGTGGGCCTCGTCGTTGAGCGACCATGACCCGCCGACGCGTCGGCGATCCGATCGAACAGCTCCTCCGCCGAGGACGCGTCGACGTCGCGGTTGACCCGCGGGCCGACCATCGCCTCCACCGGGTTGGGCGCCGTCTTGCCCTTGCCGCGTGCCGCCGACGGCTCGTAGAGCCGCTGGATGTTCGTGAGATAGAGCACGCCGCGGCTCGTGACCGGGGCCGGGTCGTCCTGCAGCAGCACGGTGAGGTCGAAGTCGTGCGCCCACTCGGGCGGGATCAGCGGATCGCGCCGGAACGTCGCACCGTCGCCGAAGTCGCTCTTGAGCCGCTCGAACACGATCAGGTTCGGCGCGATCACGAGGAACGACGTCGTCATCGGCGAGTCGGCCTCGTAGAGCGCGTGGAAGTAGGACCACACGACGCAGAGGCTCATCGCCATCGTCTTGCCCGAGCCCGGTCGCCATCTTGATCGCCAGTCGCTGGCGCTTCGGCTCCGCCGGGCTGGATCGTCATCCCGTGCTCGGCGAACTCGAGCAGATCCTGCGAGCTCGCGCACCGGCTCGATCTCGGTCAGGTAGATGAACGTCTCGACGGCCTCGCGCTGGCAGAAGTAGAACCGGAACGGCGTGCCCGTCCTCGGCGCGGTGCTCGTCGGCGAACCAGAAGCCGAGCAGCCGCCGCGAGGTCGCCGAGGCGCCCGGATAGTCCTGCGCGCGCCACGCGTCGACGCGCGCGCGGACGCCGTTGACGACATACGTGCCCTCGCTGGGCTTGCGGCGCTCCGGGACGGCGAACGGGTCGCTCGGCGGCGGCGAGCTCGACCTCCGGGCTCACTTGATCCGGACCTCGGCGAGCTTCGTCGTGTCGTTGCCGAAGATGTCGATGATCTTCACGACGATCGCGTAGCGCGCCGGGCCTCGGATACTCGTGCCAGTCGCTCTGGGTCGCGAGCGCAGGGTCCTCGCGCGTGCGGTACGCCTGCCACTGGTTGTGGAAGACCTCGTCGCTGAAGTCGAAGTCGACCGACCAGTAGTCGATCAGATCCGACCACGAGCTGATCTGCTCGCGGACCTTCGGCGGGATCAGGTCCTCGCTCGGGATCAGCGAAGTCCTTGAGCACCACGCTACGCCTCCTGGCCCTGGCGGCGCACGTCGAGGTCGACGTAGCGCGAGCTCGAAGAACCGCACCGCGTCAGCCTCGGCGACCTGGCGCTCCATCACCTCCCGCGGGATCTGGCGCGGGCGGAGATCGAGGCCGCGGCGGCGGGCGCGCTCGGTGATCGTGTCGTGCAGACCCATCTCCCACTCCCAGCCGAGCAGGTCGCACGCCTCGATCCCGTTGTCGGCCATCTCGTCCATCACGTCCTCGGTCTCGTCGATCGTCACCGGCGCGTCGGTTGCGCCGACGTGGACCATGCGGCCGGCCTTGCGGCCGTGGAGGTGGGCGAACCCCTCGACCGGCTCGGCGCGGTAGAAGGCCAGGATCGTGTCGAGGTAGGCGCGCAGCGCGCCGTTGCCTGACTCGACTTGCCAGCGCTGGCGCTCGTAGGCGCCCAGGTTCTTGATGTCGAACGGTCGGCAGTCGGGGATGTTCAGCAGGCGCTTGCGGGTCGTGTGGATGGCGAAGCGTCCGAGATCGCAGGCGATCCAGCGACGGCCGAGCCTCTCGGCGACTGCGGCCGTCGTCCCCGAGCCCGCGAAGAAATCGGCGACGAAGTCACCCTGACTTGAAGATGCTTCGATGATCCTTTCGAGCAGACTCTCTGGCTTCTGAGTCGGGTATCCAAGCCGCTCGGCAGCGCGGGGATTTATAGGTGACACATCATCCCATAGCTCGTGGACCGCTTGGCCCTCAAGCTCATCCAAGTAACGCTTTAGTTGAGCGACCTTGCTTTGAGTGTATATGCGCCCTTCAGCGTTGAGCGCAAGCATGCGATCTTCGGAGATGCGCCATGCTCTTTTTTCGCCGTTGAACTCATAAACGGGGCCACGGCCTGCGGGAGGGTTAAGGTCGCTGAGTCGGAACCGCCGACCATCAGCGTCGACATGAGTGAACTTATCAGCCACATACTCGTCGGAGAACGGCACACGCTGCTCGGTAAACGCGTAATCCGACGATCGACTGTAGAAGAGCAGGCGATCGGTCACGCGACCGAACCTCCCAGCGTCTGCGTGGAAGTTAAACCGCTTCCAAACGATCTCATTGCGGAAGTTTCCACTCCCAAAGATCTCATCGCATAGGCATCTCAGAAGGTGACTAACGGTGGTACCAGAGTGCACGTATATGGAGCCATCCTCGGCAAGCAGCTCATGCATGAGTACGAGTCGCTCGTACATCATCGTCAGATACGACTCGTATCCACGACCCCAGGTGTCCCGGTACGCGTGCTCCTCAAGGACGGAGGGCTCCTTATCGACAACCCCACCGCCGCCGATTTGCACCTGCACCGAGAAGTCGTCCCCCGTCGCGAACGGCGGGTCGATGTAGATCAGCTTGATCCTGCCCGCATACTCGTCGAGGAGGCTGCCTATGACGCTTCTGTTGTCGCCCCAGACGAGCAGGTTGCGCGGCGCGGCCGCGAAGTCGCCCTCTCCAAACAACGCACCTGCGTCACGCTCCCGCGTAGCCCGCGACTCGTTGATCCTCTCTGACTGTCTGGAACGGCAGAGTGATCCGTTCGACAGAGTCAGGCTTGCCCTCCCACTGCAGACGAACTGCCAAGAAACTCTCCTTCTCTGGAAGACGGGGCTCGCGCCTCGGAGCCTAATTGGGCGGCCGGCGGGTCGGCAGGCGTAGCCGCATTCCCGATCGACGGCCGCAGGCTACCGCGGCCACCCGCGGCAGGAACTCCGGGCCACGTCTCGAATCGCTGTGCGTGGACCTCAAGGTCCTCATACAGCCATACCGCGAGTCGGCATCAGCCCAGACGTTCCTGACCACGGCGCTGGAGGACCCAGAGGTCAGCGAAGTCCTCATTCTCACGGCTTGGTTGCGCCGGAGCGGGCTGGATCTGCTCATTCCCGGCTTGGAGGCCCTTCGTCAGCGCAATGGCACGTCGCGGTTGCTGTTCGGCGTCGACCTTCTCGGCACTTCGCGACAAGCAGTCGCTCTCGCTAAACAGCACGTCACGGACCTGCGCGTCGTTCACGATCCGTCTGCCCGCACATTCCATCCGAAGATGTACCTTGCCCGAGGGGAACGAACCGGATACGCCGCTATCGGCTCGAACAACCTGACCGCAGGTGGTCTTTGGCACAACTACGAGGGCGCCGTGACAGCTGTTTTCGACCCTCGCCGCGAGCGCGAGATAAGCGACGGTATCGAGCGGTTCGCACGCCGCCTAGCGAACGACGTCGCGATCTGTAAGCCAGTCACGCGACATGTCTTCTCGCGGCTCGTAAACGAGGGCTGGCTCGTCGATGAGGACAAAAACCGCCAACATAGATCGGAGGATAGACCGGGCGTCGGACGTCGCACTAGTCGACCAGGGCTTGGTAGAACGCCGCTCTTCGCCCCGAGCAAGCTTGAGAAGCGAGACAGCCCTGCACCTACACGGAAGGGAGCGGCGAAGCGGATTGGGCGCACGACCCGTCGACAAGTCGCGATGACGCCTGATAGTTGGTGGAAGCAGCTAGGTGCCGGCGATGCGCAGCGACCGCCGACTGGCCATCGGACGGGCAACATAACGCTCACCCAGGTGCCACCCGGGCAGGACCGAGAGAGGTTCTTCCGGACAGTCTTCTTCGGCGGCGAGCGGTGGGGTCGGCGTGGTACGGGTCCCAAAAGGACGGAATTCATCACAATCGACACGCACGTCGCTTTGGGTCGCAGAGACTTGGGCAACAACCGCTAACCGTCGTCTACATGCCGTATCGCGCCGAGCACGGTCGTGCTACCACGGTGCTTCGTTGGGGCGATAGGCTGCGCGCCGAACTCGCGAAGCGAGACCTAACCGACTGGTACGTCATCCTCGAGCGGGCGGCCATAGGCTCGTACCGCCTTCGTCTCACGCCGAAGAAGCCGGCCTAGCAGAACGGACCCGCTTGGTTGGGCGAGAGCCTCCCGCCTTGTCTCCGGCTGGGCACCTCGTGGTCGGCCACAACGCCCGGCAGAATAGGCTACGGCCGTGGCAAAGACCCTCTTCAAGCCCGTCTCCTACGAGCTGAGCCAGCTGCTGGGCGACATCGACCTCGGGAAGCTCGCCCTGCCCGAGCTTCAACGCCCGTTTGTCTGGAAGAAGGCTGCGGTCCGCGATCTGCTCGACTCGATGTACCGGGGGTTCCCCGTCGGCTACTTGATGCTCTGGAACGCGGCAGAGGTAGACGCGAAGCTAATCGGCGTGGACGGCAAGCAGCACACGCCGACGGAGTTCATCGTCGACGGGCAGCAGCGGCTGACCGGGCTTTACGCCGTGATGAAGGGCGCCGAGATCACTTTCAAGGACTTCAGCAGGGGAAGGATCAACATCGCATTCCGCCCTCGGGACGGCCAGTTCGACGTCACGGACGCCGCCATCGAGAAGGACCCTGAGTTCCTCCCGAACATCACCCAGCTCTGGACCGGCGAGGACTGGGAGGTCATCGAGGCCTTTATCGAGCGCTTGCGAGCTGCGAAACCAGAGGCACTTCAGGATGGTTGTGAGAAGCAGCTGCGCACCGCGCTCAGTCGTCTGAGCGGCCTGGAGGACTTCCCGTTTCTGGCCGTCCAGATCGGCCACGAGGTCGACGAGGAGCGCGTGGCCGAGATCTTCCTGCGCGTTAACAGCGGCGGCACGATGCTGACTCAGGCCGACTTCATCCTCACGCTACTCTCGGTCTTCCGAGAGGAGGACCGGCGTCGCCTCGAACGCTTCGCCCAAGCGGTCCGCATCGTTCCGGGCGACGCGACGCCGAGCCCGTACAACCACCTGGTTCAACCTGCCGCCGATCAGCTACTGCGCGTCGCCGTGCTCGTCGCGTTCCAACGCGGGCGACTGCAATCCGTGCTTGCGCTCCTGCGCGGCGGCAGCCTCGACGGCGACGAGACCCTCCTCGAGGGCGACCGCGAGGTTCAGCCGGACAAGCTGACGGCGGCGATCGACGTGATCCTCGACCTAACGAGCTGGCACGAGTACATCAAGACGCTGATGTCCGCGGGCTTCCGGCGCTCGAACGAGATCTCCTCGGAGAACAACGTGGTGCTCGTCTACGCGCTGTACCTGATCGGGCGGGGGTATGGGCTCTCGCACAGCGACCTGCGGACCACAATCGCCCGCTACTTCTTCATGTCCTCGCTCACCGGCCGCTACACGGGCTCGTTCGAGGCGCAGATCACCCAGGACGTCCAAGCCTTCACGCTGGCAGCCGACGGTGCCGACTACCTGGAGCGGCTCCGGCGGACGATCTCCACCACGCTGACCTCCGACTACTGGACGATCACGCTGCCTCTAGGACTCGCAACCTCCGCCGCGCAAGGCCCCGGTCTGTTCGCATACGGGGCGTCGCTCTGCCTGCTGAATGCTCGCGTCCCCCCGTTCGTCGAAGAGGGCACCGATCACGAGCAGAAGGCGGCCCTCTTTATTCGTGATCTGTTCGATCCCGTCCTGCGGCCGAAGAAGTCGCCCGTCGAGCGCCACCACCTCTTCCCGCGCAAGTACCTCGAAGGCCAGGGCGTTCGCGGCACGTCAAACATCAACCAGATCGCCAACCTGTCTTACGTCGAGTGGCCCGAGAACATCGAGATCTCCGATACGCCCCCATCGGTCTACTGGCCGCGGTATGCAGCTCAGTTCTCGGCCGACGACCTCTTCAACCACGCACTACCCGACGGCTGGGAGGACATGGGCTACGAGGAGTTTCTGCGCCAGCGCCGCGAGCTCATGGCGCAGGTCATCCGGAACGGATTCGAGGCGATCGGCGCTCCGCCGGCCGTCGCAAAGCCAGCTGAGGGTCCAGCGCTCGTGCCCGATTCAGTCGTCGACACCTACCTGCATCCCGACCGACCGTTCTCGAACGACCTCGCGATTCGACGGGTCGTCCGACAACTCCGCGGAAACGTCCTGTGGTATGAGCAGCATATGGATCGCAAGGCGCTCGAAATCCTCGCCGACGAGCTCTCCCTCGGTCAGATCGACGAGGTACGCCTGCTGTCGGGGCCCGCGAACCTGTCGGGCAAGACCAAGAAGGCGTTCGAGCGCTTCTCAACCAGAAGCGAGGCGTCTCATGCGAATGGCGCGTACTGCCGCCGGAGCAAGCCCGGGCACTTCACGCGCGCGTCGTCGCCGACGACCACCAGACGTTCGAGGTCCCGCCGCTCAACTCTGTGCTGGCAGGTACGGTCGACTCGATCCGGGCGTCGGAGATGCCGATGGGCACCTTCGAGGATGCCTGGGCGGACGGGGGCCTTCCGCTAGCGCAGTACGAGCTGGAGTAATAGCCCTAACGCTCGAGGGCAGTCCTGGCGGGCGTCCCTCGAGTCACGGGGTTCCATTCAAGGTTCCGTTTTGAGCAAATCCGACCTCCGACAACCCGAGCTAACCCCAGCAAACACGGCCCATCCGGCCCCACCTGACCCCCCCTGGGCGACCTCATAACCCGAAGGTCGCGGGTTCGAATCCCGCCCCCGCTATCCAGGAAAGCCCTGCTCACGTGTCGTTTTCGCTCGACGCTACGACTGGGAGCGGCCGGCGCCGGACAATCTCGTACCAATTTCTTGGCCGTAACCCTAAGGTCGCGCGGCGGGAATGCCGGTCGCGTCAAGCGAAGAAGCCCTGACTGAGGCGCCACCTTTGGTCGATGCGACTCAAGCCGGTGCGGAGTCCGGAACCCGCGACCTTCGGGTTAACGGGTGCTCGGGCGGTGGCGAAGAGGGCGCGACCAGCCAGGCCCGATGTCCCACTCATACTCCCGGATTTGACGCCGGCGTCAGTGCTGCGAGGAATGCTTGGGAGCGCTCGCGATGTTCGCGCAACAGCAGCAGGGCTCCAGGTTGATCCCCTGTCCCGAGCGCGTCGAGGATGCGGTCGTGCTCGGCGAGGATCTCCTCGGGTAGCGGCTCTTCATCTGGCTGTAGCCACATACGCCGGTAGGACAGGACACGGTATGGGTCGAGCGCGTCCCATAATTGCGTTACGAACCTGGCGAGCCATGGGTTGCCGCACAGCTCGAAAATCGTGAAGTGGAAGGTTCGATTGGCGGCAATCATCTCGACCGCGTCTCGCTCTGGGACGGCGCGCCGCTGCGCCCGCACCTGCGCCCGCATGATCTCCAGGGCACCGTCGTCGAGCTTCGGCACCGCGAGTCGCTCAACCTCTGCCTCCACCAGTTCTCGCGCGAGGTATAGCTCGCGGATCCGTTCCACAGGCAGCTCCGTCACGAAGTAGCCGCGCTGGGGGTGGTAGGTCAGGACACCCTCGCTCGCGAGCGTCTTGAGCGCTTCGCGAAGCGGAATGAGGCTCACACCGAGTTCCTCGGCCGTCGCCTCCTGAAGGATCTTCTTCCCAGGGGCAAGGTCGCCGCGGACGATCGCCGCGCGCAGTTCTGCGGCGGCGATGCCTTCCGCCGTCCGGGGCCGTTGCCGGCTGGCCAAGGTCATCGCGATCCCTTACAGAACATCAATATTATAATATCATGTATAGTGGTTGGCGTGACGGGGATAGGGGTGACATCCGAGCTCACGCACTGGCTGGCGGACGTCAGGCTGCAGGACGTACCGGGCGAGGTGCGAGAGCGGGCGGCGCACATCCTGCTCGATGGCGCCGGCTGCGCGCTGGTGGGCGCACGGCTGCCGTGGTCTGATACGGCCACCGATGCGCTCTGCGAGCTGGAAGGCGGGGGCGCCTCGCCGCTGATCGGTCGGGCCCGGTCGACGACACCCTCGGCCGCGGCACTGCTGAACAGCTCCTACGTACAGGGCTTCGAGCTCGACGACTACCACCCAGCCGCGCCGCTGCACGGCACGTCCATCGTCCTCCCGGCCATGCTGGCGGCGGCCGAGCGCGCGGCGTCGCCGAGCGGCGCCCAGATGCTGCTGGGCGCGATCCGCGGCTTCGAGGTCGGCCCACGGGTCGGGCTCGCGCTGCACGGAGCTCAGATGCTCACCCGCGGCTGGCACTCCGGGCCCGTGTTCGGCGGTCCGGCGGCGGCGGCCGCCGTCGGGACCCTCTACGAGCTAGATGCTGAAGGGTTCGAGGACGCGCTCGGCCTCGCCGCCACCCAGGCGTGCGGCTTGATGGCGGCCCAGTTCGGGTCGATGGGCAAGCGCATGCAGCACGGCTTCGCAGCGCGCAACGGACTGCTCGCCGCGACCCTCGCGGCGGGCGGCTACACCGGAATCAAGCAGGTCTTCGAGCGCGAGTACGGGGGCTTTCTGTCGACCTTCGGCGAGGGTCACGACCCGGACGCCTCGCAGATCTCCGCCGAGCTGGGAACCCGCTGGGAGACCAGCGTCATAGCCGTGAAGCCCTATGCGGCCATGGCCGGCCTGCACGCCGCCATCGACGCCGCCCGCAAGCTGCTCGCTGAGGGCGCTCTCGATCCCGACGAGGTCACGGCGGTCGACATTTTCGTCTCCGAGCCCGTCTTCCACCACGGCGGCTGGCGCGCCGAGCGCCCGCTGGAGGCCGTCGGCGCACAGATGAACCTGGCCTATGCCGTCGCCGCGACGCTGCTCGACGGCACGGCGCTGGCCGCGCAGTTCGCGCCCGAGCGCATCGACGCCGACGATGTCTGGGCGCTGATCGAGCGCACCACCACGCGCCACGAAACGGCGTTCGACGAGCGCTACGAGGACGGTTACAACACGCGCCTGGAGATCACGCTCAGCGGCGGAGCCAAGCGCACGTCATTCATCGAGAACCCGCGGGGTGGTCTCCACCAGCCGCTCACCAATTCCGAGGTCGTCGAGAAGTTCCACACCCTGGCCGATCCGCTCGTCGGCGCGAAGCGGGCGGGGGAGATCGAGGACGCCGTCCTTTCCCTTGAATCCCAGGAGAACATCGACGGCCTGATCGTGCTGCTCGCAGCATCGGCCCGGCCGCTGTTCATGAGCGGGGCGACGCGATGAGCGCCGCGGGCCGCCTGCGGGAGCTTCTCGCCAGTGGGGAGCTCATCATCGCCCCCGGCGTCTATGACGGCATCTCCGCCGCGCTCGTCGGCAAGCTCGGCTTCCCCGCCGCCTACCTGACCGGGGCGGGCGTCTCGGCGGCCGGCTATGGCCTTCCCGATATCGGACTGCTGACGCTCGCCGAGATGGCCGAGCGTGCCCGCGTTCTCGCGGGGCTCCTCGACGTGCCGGTCATCGCGGACGCCGACACCGGCTACGGCTCTCCGATCAATGTCGTGCGCACGGTGATCGAGTACGAGCGCGCCGGCGTCGCGGCGATCCAGCTCGAGGACCAGGTCTTCCCCAAGCGCTGCGGCCACCTTGCCGGCAAGGAGGTCATAGACGCGGGGCGCTTCGAGGTCACGCTCCAGGCGGCGCTCGAGGCCCGCACGAACCCCGACACCGTCATCATCGCCCGAACGGACGCTCGCGCTCCGCTTGGCATCGGGGAGGCCATCTCCCGTGGCTGTGCCTACGCGGAGAGCGGCGCCGACGTCATCTTCGTCGAGGCACCCGAGACCATCGATGAGATCGAGTTGATCGCACGCGAGATAGACGCGCCGCTGCTGCTGAACGTTGTCCCCGGCGGTCGCACGCCAGAGATCGCGCCCGGGCGCCTGGCCGAGCTGGGGTTCCGCATCGCGATCCACCCGGGTGTGGCACTTGGGGCCGTGGCGCGCGCCGCGATCGGCGCGCTCAGCGAGCTCGCCGGCACGAGCGGGATCGAGACGAGCCCCGACCCGGCCGGCTTCTTCGACCTCTTCGGCCTCACACGTTGGCAGCAGCTCGGTGAGCGCTACACCGCCTATGAGGAGGACGCACCATGAGCATGACGATCATCGAGAAGATCCTCGCCCGCAGAGCCGGTCTCGAGGAGGCTCACGCCGGCGACGTGGTCGTTTGCGATGTGGACATGACGGTGCTCATCGACCTGCAGTTCGCGACCATGTGGCAGGACCCCACCAGGATCGCCGACCCAGACCGGCTCGCGGTGATCATGGATCACGCCGTGCCGGCCCCCAGCGTCAATGACGCCGACGGTGGCGTCCGCGCGCGCGCGTTCGCCAGGCGCTTCGGTATCGAGCGCTTCTTCGACGTCGGCCGCCACGGCATCTGCCACCAGGTGATCGCCGAGAATGGGCTCGCGAGGCCCGGGGAGATCCTCACTTGCACCGACTCTCACACGTGCGCCGCGGGCGCCTACAACAACGCCGCGCGAGGCCTCGGCCCGATCGAGGTCTACTCGATCATGTGTACCGGCAAAACCTGGTTCCAGGTTGCGCCAACGATCCGCTACGAGCTCATCGGCGCAAAGCCCGACGTCGTCTCGGGCAAGGACATATTCCTTCACATCGCCGGCACCTACGGCGACGCCACGAACCACAACCTCGAGCTCGGCGGCCCCGGGCTGGCCTCAGTGCCGATGAACGACCGGCGAACGATCGCCACTCAGGGGGCCGAGGTCTCCGCCGACTTCACCACCTTCCCGGCGGACGAGATCTGCCTGGACTTCCTGCAGGAGCGGATCGGCGAGCGACCCGTGCACGTCGAAGCCGACCCCGATGCCGCCTACGCCGATGTTCGGCAGGTGGATCTGTCCGCGCTGACACCCTGGGTCGCCCGCCCGGGCAAGGTGGCCTACAACGCCTTTCCCATCTCGCAGCTGGAGCGGCGCAAGGTCGACCAGTGCTTCATCGGGTCGTGCGCGAACGGACAGATCGAGGATCTGCGCATCGCCGCCGACATGCTCCGCGGTCGTCGGGTGGCCCCCGGGGTGCGCCTGATCGTCACACCGGCCTCACAGGCCGTCTACGCACAGGCTGTCCGCGAGGGCTACGTCGAGATGCTCGCCGATGCCGGGGCGATCGTCACCAACTCCACCTGCGGCGCCTGTTTCGGCTACCACATGGGTCTGCTGGGTGCCGGCGAGGTGTGCATCACCGCCAGCACCAGGAACTTCAAGGGTCGCATGGGCAGCCCCGACGCGGAGATCTACATGGCCTCCCCGCGAACGGTCGCCGCCGCTGCGATCGCCGGTGAGATCATCGACCCCCGGGAGGTGCTCGGCCGATGAGGGACGTGATCGAAGGGCGCGCGTGGGTATTCGGCGACTCCGTCGATACCGACAACATGTACCCGGGCTTCGCGATGAAGCTCTCGCTCCAGGAGGCGGCCAGGCACGTTTTCTATGACCTGCGCCCCGGATGGACCGACCTGGTCCAGGAGGGTGACATCGTCGTCGCGGGCCGGAACTTCGGCATTGGCTCAAGCCGTCCCGTCGCGCAGCTGTTTCTGGAACTTGGAGTCGCCGCGCTCGTCGCCGAAGAGTTCAACTCGCTGTTCCTACGCAATAGCGTCAACTTCGGGCTTCCGGCCGTGACGGTCCCCGGCGCCGCCAAGGCGATCGCGGACGCCAGCACCGTGCGGCTCGACATCCCGCGGGCGACGATTGAGCCGGCCGACGGCGGTGCACAGCTGCAGGGAGCGCCGCTGCCCGAGTTCGTGCTCGACATACTCGCCCAGGGCGGCCTCCTGCCCAAGCTGGCCGCCGACGGCTACCTGCCCGCCGCGAGCGTATGACAATAACGACGAGCGCCGCCCGACGTGGAGCGTGGCTGGGGCGCCTGCTGGGCAATCTCAGGGCGGGCGAGTCGAAGCTCGCGTGGAACCAGCCCGGCCTGGATGCCCCCGAGACGATTACCCTCACGAGCCCTGCCTTCGTTGACGGTTCGGCGATGCCCATGAGCGCGGCGGGAAAGGGTGTCGGGCTGAATATCTCCCCGCCGCTTGCCTGGCACGGCCTTCCCGCGCAGGCGGCCGAGCTCGTCCTGATCATCGAAGACCCCGACGTCCCTCTCCCGAGGCCGGTCGTACATCTCGCGCTCGCCGGCATTACCCCGGAACTGGAAGGCTTCGTGGAGGGAGACCTCAACGAGGGTGGCCCGCACGGCAACGGCCGCGGCTCCTTCAACCGGGCTGGCTACGCCGGCCCGCGCCCCGTGCCCGGGCATGGGCCGCACCGCTACGTGTTCCAGCTCTACGCCCTATCGCGCCGGCTCGACCTTCAATCGGGCGCGAAGCCGAGCGCGATCGTCGCGGCGATGGACGGAACGGTCCTTGCGCGAGGCCGACTCGACGGAACCTACGAGCGGTAAGTACGAGCGGCAAGAAGGATGCCGCGAGGCGTAGATCTCATCCTTTTCGAGGCGTCCAGAACCTGTCCGGGGCCCCGTGGATTCGCGCGCTTCGGATTGCTCACCAATTTGGTTTCGTACCAATATTCGTACCAATCTGAGCAAATCTGGGGTGATCTGGGGGACCCTGACTTGGCTCTGTGGAGCCAAAAGTATGTGACCGCATCCCTTTCGATACAGCTCATAACCCGAAGGTCGCGGGTTCGAATCCCGCCCCCGCTATTTGAGAAAGCCCTGCTAATACACGGCTTTCGTGTTGACGGAGCGTGCTTGGGCGCGTGGCGTTTGAGTTGATTTCGTACCAATTTCGAGATCTCAGGCCTCGAAATCGCATGCGCACACGCCTCAAATCACCGGCAACCTTCGGGCCGAGGCGGCGTATACGAGCGATGCCAGGACTCGCAACCGACATGGCCGTCCATCACCGAGCCCAAGGTCGCGGCTAGCCTTTTCGCCCCGCTCCAGGGCTTATGCTCGCGACGCTGCTCCCGGTTCACGCCGCCGTACGCATCTTTCTACGAGGTCCTCGAGCAGTAGGCTGCGACGATGGGAAGGCAGGCGACCGTGGCGCTCTATGTGCTCGCGCTGGTGGCAGTCGTGATCGGCGTGGACGTCTTGTTCTTCAGGCATCGGTTCTGGGAGCGACTGATGGTAAACGTCGGAATTGTCTTCGTCTTCGCGGCGTTCTATTTGAGGTTCGTGAAGCGAGCATGAGCGCAGCGGCGTCCAGCCGATGGGCGCGGGCGGCTAGAGGATGGATGGAATCAGCATCTTCGTGCTGGCTCGGTACGCCGGGTACGCCGTGGGAAACGTCACGGTGAGGTTCTTCTCCTCGACCGATGCGGAGTAGTAAAAGTACGCTCCCAGGACCCCGACAATGATCAAACCGATCAGGTTGGTCGCCAGTGCGGTCCCTAGTAGCGCGGCGAGCAATCCCGAGTAGATAGGGTGGCGGACGAAGCGATAGGGGCCTGAGGTTACGAGCTCCGGCTCGGCCTTCTGGGTCATCGGCATCCCCCAGTTACGTCCCAGATAGATGCGAGCCCAGATCGCAAATGCGATCCCGGACGCGAACACGACCGCCCCGACCGCTCCGAGGACCGGGCTGTGGACCTCCAGGCTCCCGCCGTGGAACACGTGCAGCAGGAGGATCACACATAGTGCGCTCAGGCCGTTCAGTGGGATCCGACGCCTACTAGCCCTTCCCTCCTTCACGCCGAAGGCCGATGCGAGCCAGTAGACCCAGAAAATGATCCATGCGATCGCGATGGCGGTCCTGAGTGTGTTCATGTTGTTCGTCGAGGCTTGGGGAGTAGGCGGATATCTACCCGTCGGTCTCACGGCGACACTGAACCCTAGTCGGCCCACTTGCGCAGCCATGCCGATGGTCGCGGCATGAGCCACGCAGTGCACTCTGGCTTAGAGTGTCGAGGGCGACTACTGTGGCGCGGCGGGGATTCGCACCGTGGCGCGGAGCCCGCCGTCGGCTCGAGGGGCGAGGGCGAGGGTGCCGTTGTGTGCTTGGGTGATGCTCTCGACGATGGCCAGTCCGAGGCCGACGCCTGCGTGGTCGGCGCGGACGCGTTCCTCGCCGCGAAGAAGTGGCTCGGAGAGCGTGGAGACCATCTGAGGCGCGAGCGCCTTGCCGGTGTTCTCGACCGTGAGCTCCATTCCGTCGGGGCGGGCGCTGGTCGAGACCCAGACGGTGCCATGGTCAGGCAGGTTGTGGACGATCGCATTGTGGACGAGGTTCATGGTCAACTGCAGCAGTAGGGCGTGTGAACCGATGGTGCGCGTCATCTCGCCCGAGGTCTCGATCGTGACGCCGCGCTCTTCTGCGAGCGGGAGGAGCGTTTCGGTGGCTTCTTCCGCCAAGAGGGACAGGTCGACCGGTTCTCGGGCGAAGGAGCCCCGGTCGGCGCGGCTGAGCAGGAGCAATGCCTCCGTGAGGTCGATCGCTCGGGTGTTGACGGCCTGGAGGCGCTCGACAAGGTCGATATCGTCGCGGTTCGGATCGCGGCGGGCCACGTCGAGAATCGTCTGCGTGATCGCCAGCGGGGTGCGCAACTGGTGGGAGGCGTTGGCCGCGAATCGCTGCTGCTCGGCGACGTGTGCCTCGAGCCGCGCGAGGAGGCCGTCGATGGTGTCGGCGAGATCCTTCATCTCGTCGCGGGGGCCTGCGAGCGCAAGGCGCTCGTTCAAGTTGCGCTCGGAGATCTGCCGGGTGGTCGCGGTCATCGCGCGCAGCGGGCGCAGGACGCGACCGGCGATCAGCCAACCGAGGGCGATCGAGACCACGGTCATGATCGCCAGCACGATCACGGACCGGAGGAGCCCGTGATGGAGTGCGTCGGTCGAATGGCGGACGAGTTCGGCGTATCTCAGTTCGGTGGCGGAGTCCAGGGCGGCCGCCCGATGCGTAGGCCCGTTCGGGACGATCAGGTTGACCCGGGAGGCGCGACGGAAGATGAGGTAGGTGATCGCGAGCAGCACCAACCCGGAAATGAAAAAGAGGCCGCCGTAGAGCAGAGTCAGGCGCAGACGGACGGTCCGCGAGGGCAGGTGGAGCCACCGCTGGGGGGCGACACCCGCGAGCGAGGGGCGGCGCATCCTCAGGGCCGGGGCTCTATCCACGATGCGCCCCTTCGGACCCGGTGTCTGGCAGAGTGTCAATGCGGTATCCGGCGCCGGCCACGGTCGCGATGATCGACGGCTCGCCGAGCCGTTTGCGCAGCGCCGAGACCGTGATGCGCACGGCGTTGGTGAACGGGTCTGCGTTCTCATCCCACGCCCGTTCCAGAAGTTCCTCGGCGCTGACGACACCCCCATCGGCAGCAAGGAGGACTTCGAGCACGGCGAACTGCTTGCGGGTCAGCGCGATGTAGCGCCCGTCGCGGTAGACCTCACGGCGGAACGGATCCAGTCGCAAACCTGCGGTCTCGAGCACGGGGGGCCGGTTGTGGGCGCGCCTGCGGTCGAGTGCCCGGAGGCGGAGCACGAGCTCTTGGAGCTCGAATGGCTTGGTGAGGTAGTCGTCGGCACCGAGTCCGAACCCGGAGGCCTTGTCGTCGAGCCGGTCGGCAGCGGTGAGCATGAGGATCGGCATGCCGCTGCCGGAGGCGATGATGCTGGTGGCGATCTCGTCACCAGATGGCCCGGGGATGTCTCGGTCTAGGACGGCGATGTCGTAGGCGTTGATGCGCAGCAGGTCCAGGGCGGCTTCGCCGTCGCCAGCGATGTCGGCGGCGATCGCCTCCAGGCGTAGGCCATCGCGGATGGCTTCTGCCATATATGGCTCGTCCTCGACGAGCAGCACACGCATCCTCCCGATGCTAGAGCCGGCGCATATCGTCGCCATATCGAAAACCGCATACGTGCTGGCAACGCCGCGCCGCCTTGACTGGAGACATGATCTACGAGTCAGCACGAACGGCGGCCCGGCCTACCCGGGCGACCGTGTACGGCCGCGGCCGCCGCGGCCGCCGCGTGCTTCTGGGTGTGGTGTTTGCCGTACTCCTCACTCTCGCGGTGTTCCCGGCGGCCCAGCACAAGCTGAACGGCACGCCATCTGCGAACCCACAAACAAGGGTGGCTCGAGAACGAGTCCGGTGGCCGCAGCAAGGACAGGGGGCGTTGGTTCTGGAGAACGGCCGGCCCGGCGGTCAGCCCGGACGAGCAGCCCGTCCCGATCGCCAGCGTGGCAAAGGTGATGACGGCCTATCTGGTCCTCAAGCACTACCCACTGAGCGGCGTGCAGGAAGGGTTCACGACGACTGTCACCGCGTCGCAGGCGCGGGCCGAGACCCAGGACGCCTCCGAAGGCGGGTCGGTCGTGGCGGTGCACGCCGGCGAGCAGCTGACCGAGCGCCTGCTGCTTGACGCCCTGCTGATCCCTTCCGGTAACAACATCGCCGAAATGCTCGCCGCACTGGTGGCGGGCAGCGAGGCTCGCTTCCTCGCCGAGATGAACGCCGAAGCTCGCGCGCTCGGAATGGACCAGACCGTCTACTCCGACCCAAGCGGGTTCGATCCGAGCACCGTCTCCACCGCGGCCGACCAGCTACGCGTCTTCCAGCAGGCGATGCGCTTCCCCGTCTTCCGCGAAATCGTCTCCACGGCCAGCGTGACGCTACCAGTCGTCGGCACGGTCACCAACTTCAACCCCCTGATCCGGGAGGGCTACGCGGGCAAGACCGGATCGGACGCCGAAGCAGGAGGATGCCTGGCCTTCTTCACGCACGTCACGGTGGCCGGGCGTCAGCTGACCGCGATCGGCGTCGTGATGGGACAAGGGCAGGGCAGCGACACATCCACGCTCCTCGCCGCAGCCGGGGAGGCCGCCCAGCAACTCGTCCAATCCGTCACGCCGACGTAGGCGCGTCGTCGGCCGGAGACGAGACGCATGCTATCGACGACAAGCAAGCGTGACCCTCGGCGTGCTTCCCCTCCGGTTTCCAAGCTAACGATGCGCGGTTTCGTACCAATCTTCGTACCAATCTGAGCAGATCTGGGGTGATCTCCGGGACTCTGATTTCGCTCTGCAGAGCCAAAATCATGTGACCGGCCCCCTATCGATACAGCTCATAAGCCGAAGGTCGCGGGTTCGAATCCCGCCCTCGCTATAGGAAAAGCCCCGCAAATCGCTGGGTTTTTTCGTTTGTGGAGCCAGTCGAGGATTTGGAATTCGTACCAATTTCTTGGCGCTGGGCACTAAATCGGCCGCGGCCGGGCACGCTGCGCTTCTCTGCCGAAGGTAGCCGAGCAACTCGTCATTCGACATTGGCGTGCGATGTAACGCTTCGGCCGGTTGATACCAAGTAGAGATATGAGGCCCGATGAAGTGGCGCGGATCGCTGACGATCCCGATGTATTCGAGGTGTTCTACCGCGAGCATGTCGACGCGGTACAGCGTTTCGTTGCGCGACGAATCGCCGATCCGCATCTGGCGGCAGACCTCACGGCGGAAGTGTTCCTCGCCGCAATCGATGCGGCAGCGTCGTATCGGCCTCGTTGTGGCGCGCCGGCGTTGTGGCTGTTCGGTGTAGCGCGGAACGTGGTCAACAGCGAGTTCCGCCGCGCGGCACGGGAGAAACAAGTGAACGCGCGGTTTGAGGGGCGGCGACTGCTCGCCGACGATGACATTGTCAGGGCGCAGGAACGAATCGACGCCGGGGCACGGTCTCGTGAGCTATATGCAGCGCTCGACGGACTGACCGACGCCGAGCGCGCGGTGTTCGAGCTCAGTGCGCTCGACGGACTCAGCACGACCGAGGCGGCCAGGGCGCTTGGAATCCGCCCTGTCACCGCACGGGTCCGCCTGCATCGCGCGCGCCACACCCTGCGGACGGAACTTGCACCGCAACAAGCTCAACTTATGACGAGGTCAATGGAGGTAGCACCATGAACGCACCACAGCGATTCGAGGACCGGCTGCTCGTTCAGCTTCGGCGCGTCGTCGCCGAGCGTGAAGATTCTTGCGACCTCACACACAACCGCACGGGGCGCAGGCGCCTGGTGCTTTCCGGTGCCGGTGCCGCGCTCGTGATCGCAATCGTTGCAATCGCTGCAGTGGCGATTGCAACTGGCAAAAGAACGACCGGCGCCTACGCGATCCAGGCACGTCCAGGCGGCAAGGTGGCGGTCTCGATCTACAGGCTCGACGACGCGAAGGCGCTGCAGCGCAGCCTTCGAGCCGCAGGCGTACCCGCGGTCGTCGACTTTGAAGCTACGAAGGCGGGTCCGTGCGTCGTAGCCGCTGGAATGAACGCATCCCTCGAAAAGGCACGCGCCGGCGACGAAGCAAACGAAACGCGCCATCTGGTGCGGTCCGAATCCAGGGTGCCACCGGGTACAGCGCCGGGCGCCGGGGAAGCCGGCGAAAACGCAACGATCCAGGTGCACACGTCCACGGCGAAGGGCGCCACGAACGTGACGGTCAGCCAGTTTGTAGTTGATCCGAGTCGCATCGGGCCGCACGAGACGCTCTACATCGTCCACAACGGCACTTCCATCCTCGTGAGAGAGGTGGGCGCGGTTTCATGCCCGAAGCCGCCGTCGTCGCGATAGCAGCTATGGCCGGCGCTACTGCAGATGTGACTGCCACACCGAACGAGCCGCGAGCGTGACGATCAGGCTGACCGGCGCTCGCTGCGGACGAGGAGGAGCAGCCTGGGCCGGACGGGGAGCCACGCCGCCTTGTGCGCCAAGCGGCAGTCCGCGCGCTGCAAAAGAGAAAGACATGACGCTCCGCCACGTCCTAACCTGCGGGCAACGGCGGTGATTGCTGACGACGGGTTGGCGATGTGCCGTTCGGTCTCGCGCAGCGCGACCAGACCGAGGCAGACCGAGCGCGACTCCGTCGTGTGAGATAGTCGGCCGGTGAGTACACCCGAGCAGTCCGCCGTCCGCCTGATCGCCGTCGAAGACCTCGGGAGCTCACAGGTCGCCGTCGTAGAGGCGACACCGCACGGTGCCCTCGCGGTCGGCATGAGCGCGGGCGAGCCGTTCGCGGTGTCCAATCGCTGCCGCCATCTCTTCGCCTCGCTCGGCAAGGGGCAGGTCGTCGAGGACGCGTACCTGCAGTGTCCATGGCACGCGGCGCGCTACGACGTCGTCACGGGCAAGATGGTGCGGGGTCCTCAGGGCGCGTTCAAGCCGCTCGCCGGCGCTGTCAAGGCGACGGCGGGTGCTCGAGCGTTGAAGACGTTCCCGGTCGAGGTGCGCGACGGCGCGATCTGGTTGGTCGGCTGACGGGCGGAACCAGTTCGAAAGGCGCTACTCGCGCTGCGATGCCCAGTAGGCCTCCGCCTCGGCCTCCATAACGGCCAGGCGCGAGTAATAGTCCGGGAACTCGTTGAGATGCGCCCGCGCGATCTTCGCGGTCACCCTCACGTCGTCGTCAGTGACGTTGGTCTCAAGATCCTGTTGTGGGTCAAGCGGGCGTCTGGCCTGGGGGCGTTCTCTGAGTGGAGCCGAGGACCGATTGCGCACCAATCTGGTTTCGTACCAATATTCGTACCAATCTGAGCAGATCTCGGGTGATTTCGGGGACCCTGATTCCGCTCTAGAGAGCCAAAATCACTTGACGACACCCCTATCGATACAGCTCATAACCCGAAGGTCGCGGGTTCGAATCCCGCCCCCGCTATAGGAAAAGCCCCGCAAATCGCGGGCAGCCGACGGAGATGAGCCGCCGCGTGAGCTCAGCAGAGAGCTTTTGCGTGGCCAGCCGCTGCCAAATGGCGTCGTCGTGCGGCTTGGACCCGCTGGCGCGGCGACAGGCTGGGCGGTGCAGCTGGCCTCGACTGGCCACTCGGTCATCGTGCTCGGTCCGGCGTCGCACTCGCCGTCAACCCAGACGCTGTTCACCCGGATACTCGCCGACCTCGCCGACCTGGCATCTGCGGCCGGCTGACGCATGGGCAATGGGACAACAGGAGGGTCGCGGCTTCCGAGCCAAACAGCGAGCTGGTGTCCATCAACGTCCAGACGTCGCGACCGCCGACAGGCCCGTGCGTGAGCAGATCGCGCTGGGCCATGATCTCCTGCTAAGCCGCGTTACTTCTGCAGTTCGCCCGACACGAGCACGGGCGAGTCCGCGGCGATGATGCGCTCGGCCGCATCGGACGGCAGCGGTCGGCCGAGCAAGTAGCCTTGGGCGAGATCGAACCCGAGGTCCGCGGCGGTAGCAAGCTCCTCGGTCTCCTCGATGCCCTCGGCAATTGTCACGAGCGAGAGGACATGCCCGATGTTGACGATCGCCTCGAGCAGCTCGCGGCCGTGCTCGCCATCGTTGCTAGAGGCAATGAAGCTTCTATCGACCTTGAGGATGTCGACGGGCATGCTCTGGAGGCTTCCGATCGAGGTGTAGCCGGTGCCGAAGTCGTCGATTGCGAGACGCACACCCAGCGCCTTGAGCTCGCGCAGGGTGTCAATGACCTCCGCCGAGCTTTCGATGAACGAGCTCTCGGTCACCTCGAGCACCACGCGCGCGGGGTCGATCTGGGACGTGCGCAGCGCGTCCTCGACGTCCGCCAGGACGCTCGGCGCTTTGAGCTGCACCGCCGAGACGTTCACCGAGATGACCAGCTCCCGCGCACTGGCGTACCGGCGACTCCATCTAACGGCCTGCCTCAGCGCCTCGTTCAGGACCCAGCGGCCGAGCGGGACGATCAGCCCCGTTTCCTCGGCGAGCGGGATGAAGCTGTCGGGCGCCATGAAGCCGCGCTCAGGATGGTTCCAGCGCACGAGCGCCTCAAACCCGTCCAGCCGGCTGTTCTCGACGTTGCACTCCGGCTGATATAAGAGGCACAGACCCTCACCGTCGAGCGCCTTGCGGAGATCGGTCTGCAGCTCAAATCGCTCTCGCGTGTTGCGGTTCATGCTCGCCTCGAACAGCTGTACCCCGTCTCGTCCATCCCGCTTGATGCAGTAGAGCGCCACCTCGGCGTCGCTGAGCAGCTGCTCGAAGTTGGTGTCGGGGGTCGAACCGATTGCCACGCCGATGCTCGCGGCGACGCGGTGTTTGGTCCCCTCGACATTCAGGCCTTCAGCGAGCGCCTGCCGGATGCGCTCGGCGAGCGCCAGAGCAACTGCCCCGTCAGACGCGGGGTCCATGAGGACCACGAACACGTCTCCGCCGAGCTTGGCCACTGTGTCCTCTGGGCGCACTGTCGCCACCAGCCGATCGGCTACGGCGCGCAGCAGCAGATCGCCGACGCTGTGCCCGAAGCCGTCGTTGACAAGTTTGAACGCGTCGAGGTCGATCGCCATGATCGCCACCGCGTCCCCGGTTCGCTGAGATCGGGCGAATGCTTGGGAGGCACGGTCGCTGAGCAGCGCTCGGTTTGACAGGCCTGTCAGCGAATCATGAAAGAGCTGGTTCTGCAGTTGATCGGCGAGCGCCACACGGTCGGTGTCATCACGTGTGTTGACGATGAATCCGCCCACAACCGGGTCGGCGAGAAGGTTGCTGATCGTCGACTCTGCGCACCGAGTGCGCCCGGTCATATCTGTCAGCTTCCATCCGATGGGCGCAGAGGTGTCGTAGCTGCTGCCGAGTCGCTCAAGCGCATCGATCAGCACATCGGGCGCCTCTCTGCCGAAGACGTCAAGACCGCGCCCCGTGAGCTGCTCCTGAGTAAAGCCGAACAACCTCTCACAAGAGTCGCTGACATAGCGGATCTTCAGATCGGCGTCGAGAACCATGACCAGATCGGAGGAGTGCTCCACGAGCGCCCTATAGTAGCGCTCGGTCTGATGTAGCTCGGCGGTGCGCTCATCCACGCGACGCTCCAGGTCGCTGGTGAGAGCGTGGTTCTCATAGGTGACGATCACCAGCAGCGCGAGGACAAGCACCATGAAGGTGCCCATGATCACCAGCAGCACGTTGCTTGATTCCACGTGGCCACGGATCAGCCAGCCGCTGAGCACGATTAGCACGCCTCCGAGCCCCGGCAGCGCGGGAAGCGCAAGCACGAACCTGCTGTCGGGGGGGCGCATCGTCCGGACGCGCGGCCGATGTATCCGCGAGGCTGCGAGCGCCACGAGCACGAACCCCGCGACCCAGCCCGTCTCGAAGGGCGTGACGCTCGGCAGGCTCGGGTCGACTTCAATCATGTACCACCAGGAGGAGTCCGCGAGCGTCCACAAGATGATCCCGAGCGCGAGTAGATTCAGCCCGGCGGGTGGGTTCAGCCGCCGTCGCAGAGCCACAAAGAAGACGGCTGCGAGAGCCACCGCGTCGAGCACTGGATAGGCGAGATTCACCAAGCTGCCTAGGTCCAATGAGCCGCTGTGAGCGACGACCGAGCCGATCAGGAGCCCCCAGCTGCACAGCACGAAACCGCAGGCGATAGACAGCGCCTCGACTGCTCCCCGGAGCTGTGAAAGGAGCCCGGCGGGAGTCCGCACGAAGGCCAGCAGGCCAGAGATGGCCAGGAGATAGCTGAGCAGGAAGAAGCCGTCCGCGACGGAGGGTTCCGGTACACGCGTCCCGAGACCAATTTCGTAGATGCATACGCACAGCTGACCCAGTGTCCATGAGCCGACCCCGAGGGTCAGCAGTAGCCAGGCAGGTCGCCGCTCAGCTCGCTCTGGCTCCTCGGGCGGCCCGTCACGTTGACTTGCCGTCTCTGCCTCTCGCGCTGCAGCGTATTTCCTGCGCACGCTGCGGGCACGGAACGCGCACGCCACCGTGGCCAGTGCGGCGGCGAGCACTTCGCCGGTGTCGGCGAAGGCGGTCCAGCCCGTCGAGTTGCCGGCGTGCAGGTCGGTCAGCACGCCGTACACGGCCACCGCCGCGAATACGCAAAGCCATGGCAGCGAGATCGGGAGCCGCCGTCGATGAGACCATAGGTACGTGCGCTCGGGCGTTCGCGGCACGGGGCTGTTCTTCGGCACGGCGGCGCACCTCGGGCGCGTCACGGATATCGCTAGTTGGAACGGTCTTCGACGCTGCCGAGCCGCTGCTTGAGGAAAAGGGCCTCCGCCTAAGAGAGTGTTCGACCAGGCGCTGCGGCGGTTCAGCGGAACGGATCGCGCCGCAGGCGGTCAGCTTGGCGATCCTCCGGGCGGGCGGTGGCACGCGTATGTCTCCGCACTCTGCCATGCTGCGTACCCTCAAGCGTTCCCCATGGCCAATGCGCTTGTCACCGGAGCCTCCGGCTACGTAGGCAGCAGACTCGTACGCGAGCTCCATGCGCTCGGAGAGCTGGTCGGGTGTGTGGTGCGCGATCCGAGTCGGGTCAGCTTTGATCCCTCCGTCGTGATGCATCGTGGCGACATGCTCGATCCGAGGTCGCTGAGCGCGATCGGCAAGGGCTACACGACCGCCTACTACCTGGTGCACTCGATGGGTCGCGGGGGCGACGCCGATTATGAGAAGCGCGACGCCGGCGCCGCCTCCAACTTCGCCCGCTTTGCCACCACTGCCGGCATCGAGCGGGTCGTCTACCTCGGCGGTCTTGGCGATCGGCCCGCCTCCCAGCATCTGCGTTCGCGCTTGCGCGTAGGAGAAATCCTGCGTGATGAGGGACCACCGCTGACTTGGTTTCGAGCCGGCATGGTGGTAGGGGCGGGCTCGGAGAGCTACCGAACGCTCCGTTCGCTCGTCGAGCGCCTGCCGGTGATGCTGGCACCGGCGTGGCTCAGCACACCCACCCAGGCAATAGCCATCGGCGATGTGCTGCGCTACCTGGTCGAAGCCGCTCGCGTCCCCGAGACGCGCTCCCGCGAGATCCAGATCGGGTCGGCCGAGGTACTCACCTACGGTGAGATGCTCGACCGGATGGCCGACGCGTTGGGATTGCGCCGTCGCCCACGCATCCCAGTGCCGCTGCTGACGCCGTGGCTGTCCTCGCATTGGATCGGGCTCGTCACATCGGTTGATGCGGGCGTCGCGAGACCGTTGATTGAGGGGCTCTCCACCGACACGACTGTCACTGACCCCACAGGAATGGCGCTATTCGACTTCCTGCCTAGATCGTTCGATCAGGCGCTGGACGAGGCCATCGCCGAGGAGGACTTAGCGCGTCGGTCCACACGCTCCCTCTAACGTGGGCTGTCTCCGAGTGCTCCCGACAGTTGGGAGTTCGATAGGTCTTTGAGGTTTGGACGGGTTCCCCGGCCGGGGAACCCGTCCGTGCCTCGGCTCAGGCTGCCTCCTTCACCGGCAAGTGAAGAGAGAGGTTGAGCCTGATGACCAAGGATGACGTGCTGTTCGGCTACCGCCAACAGCTTTTCGCGGAGGCAGCGGGGACGAGTGTCTCGGCGGCATGCCGGACGTTCGGGGTGCACCGCTCCACCTACTACGCCTGGAAGCGCCAGGTCGACCGTCACGGGTTGGAGGAGCTCAGGCCAAGGGAGCGCCGCAGGCCACAGATGCCCAACGCGCTGCCGAAGATGATCGAGGAGCGGATCGTGTCCTTCTCGATCGCTCACCCAGGGTTGGGGCCGCGGCGTGTCGCCTCTGAGCTTGGCCGGGAGAAGTGGGGTGGGATCGTGGTCTCAGCGAACGGCGTGTGGAAGGTCCTCTGTCGCCATGGGCTGAACACCCGCTCAAAGCGCCTCGGGCTGATCGCCGGCTATGCCGCCCCCTATGAGCCACACGAGATCCTGGGCCTGAGCAGCACATCGATGTCTCACGGCCCGGTGAGCTGGTCGGGATCGACTGTTTCTACGTCGGGCGCTTGAAGGGCACCGATGGTGCGATCTGGTAGCTCACCGCGATAGATATCGCGTCCTCCTACGCCTGGGCAGAGCTCGTGATCTGCAAGCAGGGCAATCCCATCGCACTACAGACCTCGAAGCTCGCTCGGCGGGTGGCCAAGGAGCTGAAGGCCGCCGGCTGGCAGCTCGAGCGGATGCTCAGCGACAACGGCCACGAGTTCCGCGGCAGTGACTTCCCGAACACCCTCGAGAGCCTGGGTGCCCGCCACAGCCGCATCCATGCCGGACGCCCCCAGACCAACGGAAACGTCGAGGCGCTCCACAAGACGATCCTCGACGAGTGCTGGCGGCCCGCGTTCGCCCGATACATCTACCCCCGCTACACCGGGCTGAAGAGGGAGCTCGACACCTACCTGCGCTTCTACAGCAACGACCGTGTTCACCACGGACGACTCACCCAGGGACGCATCCCGGCGGACATCGTCTACCGTGCCCGAAAGATGGAGTCAAGATGAGCCGCACCTGTCGGCACATCTTGGAGGCTGCCCAGCGCGCTCCGTTTGTTCAGCACCCGATGGCGAGGGAGGTCCCTTTTCAACCGGCGAAGGGGGTGACTTTTCAACCGGCTGTGTAGTTTCGCCGTGGCGTCCGACGCCCCTTGGTCGAGCTTCGACCTTTGCAAGCGTGAGTGCTGCGCTTGTTCCGATGCTCGCTCGTGGCGCGGAGCAGCCCCGCGAAGGGCTACGACCGCAAACGCGGACCGTGCCGGCGGCTCTGTGACCATAGGCTGCAGCGTGCGCGGCTGTCCCAGATCAAGAAGCAGTCTCACAATCCGTTTCGGCATAGCTAGTATGAGGGCATGTCGACCGTCACCGGATTGGAATGGTCAGAGCACGCTCGTGCCGTGCTCGGCCAGGCCGGACACCAGAAAGGGGGAGCCCGCAACGCGGTGATCGACCTGCTCGCGAGCCAGTCGTGCGCCCTCAGCGCACTGGAGATCGAAGACCATCTGCGGGCCGGCAAGCGTCGCGTGTCGCGCGCGAGTATCTATCGCATCCTCGAGCTTCTGCAAGAGCGGGGCCTGGTAGGGCGCCTTGAGTTGGGGGACGCCACGCCCCGCTATGAGCTGATCGACCCCGCTGGCGCACACCATCACCACCTCCTGTGCGACTCCTGCGGGAGTTTGGTGCCTTTTGACGACGCCGACCTCGAGCGCTCCATCGATCGAGTGTCGCGTCGGCTAGGGTTCGACACGCGCGGGCACGAGGTCGTCCTTCGCGGCGACTGCTCAGCCTGCCAGAACTAGCGACTGTCTGGAGACGCCGACTGAAGCGTCGAGGCGTTGGCGTCGGACACAGGACGCCCTGAGACTCCCAGCTTGCGTCGTCACGGCTCTTGAGTGACCGCGCAAGCCGTCCTCGCGGAGCACCGCCTCTGGTTCTTTTCGAGAAAGAGACTCAGACTCAATACTGTGTTATGGTCTCGTCTCGCCGTCCCCTTGGGACTGCCGTGAGCGCTGTGCTGAATTCTGAATGGAGGTCGCCCGATGAGGATCGCTCCGCGTCGCACTGTGCACCTTTCTGTCCTCCTGGCCGGGTCCGTCTCGACGCTTGCGCTGGCGCTGCTGCTCGCTGGATGCGGAGGGAGCTCCTCGGCCTCCTCGAGCGGGAGCGCCACGATCAACGCGGTCGGCGCGGAGAACGAGTATGCGAACGTGATCGAACAGATCGGTGGCAAGTACGTGAAGGTCACCGCGATCGAGAGCAACCCGAACACCGACCCACACACGTTCGAGGCGAGTCCCAGCGTCGCCCAAGCGGTCAGCGCGGCGAGCCTTTTGATGGAAAATGGGGTGGGCTATGACACCTACATGGAAAAGATCGAGTCGGCCTCGCCGAACTCCTCGCGGAAGGTCATCAACGTCCAGCACGTGCTCGGTCTCCCGGATTCCACCGCGAACCCGCACCTCTGGTACAAACCCGAAACGATGCCCGCGGTGGCCAAGGCGCTAGTCAGCGACCTTTCGGCGCTGCAGCCCGCGCACGCGGCGTACTTCCAGGCCAATGCGAGGAAGTTCGAAGAATCGTTGAAGCCGTGGTATGCAGCGATCGCGAAGCTCAAGGCTGCCTACCCGAACACACCTGTTGCGACGACCGAGCCGGTCGGCGATTACATGCTGGAAGCCGCAGGCACGAAGAACATCACGCCGTTCACGCTGCAGGCGGCGATCATGAACGGCACCGACCCGGCGCCCCAGAACGTGACCTTCCAGAACGCTCTGTTCTCAGGACGTCAGGTGAAGGTGTTCGTCTACAACCAGCAGGTCACCGACTCGCTGACCGCGTCATTCAAAGAAGCCGCTAAGCGTGCCGGGATTCCAGTGGTCGGGGTCTATGAGACGATGCCGACCCCCGGCTATGACTACCAGTCATGGATGCTCGCCGAGGTCACCGCCCTGGAAAAAGCCGTCGCACACGGTATCTCGACCGAAAAACTGTGAGCTCAGACGGCGCATCGGTTAGCGGCGACATCCTCACAGTGCAGGAGGTGAGCGCGCGGCTGGCCGGGCGCACGATCCTCGATCGGGTCAGCTTCCAGATCGGGCCGGGTGAGTTCACGGGTCTGATCGGATCAAACGGGGCGGGAAAGACGACCCTGTTCCGGGTGATCCTCGGCCTGCAGGCCACGAGCAGCGGACGCGTGCTCGTCGAGGGCCGCGAGCACGCACGCCGCCATCACCTGATCGGCTACGTGCCGCAGAAGTTCCTGTTCGACCCGGATGTTCCGCTGCGTGCGCGCGATCTCGTGGGGCTTGGGATCGACGCGCAGCGCCTCGGGCTGCCACGGCCCTCCCGCACAAGGCGGGCGCTCGTCGAGGAGATGCTGCACGCCGTCGACGCTGCCCGTTTCGCCGACACGCGCGTCGGCAGGCTCTCAGGCGGCGAGCAGCAGCGCATCCTGATCGCCCACGCACTGATCGCCCGACCGCGGCTCTTGCTCCTCGATGAGCCGCTCGCGAACCTCGACTTGGGCAGCGCCCAGGAAGTCGTGGCGCTGCTCGCACGCATCGCCCGCGATCAGGAGATCGCCGTGCTGATCTCCGCACACGAGATCAACCCGCTGCTGCCCGTCATGGATCGCATCGTGTACCTCGCCGGCGGCCGCGCCGTCAGTGGCACCACCGACGAAGTCGTTCGTGCGGACGTGCTCTCAGAGCTCTACGGCCACCACGTCGACGTCCTTGATGTCCACGGCCGCGTGCTGATCGTGGCCGGCGCCGGCGAGGACGCCGACCTCACGGGCCATGAGGGCAGCTTCCCGGGAGCCGGGATCCCCTCGTGAGGGACTTCCTGTCCCCGATCTTCGCCTCCGGGTTCTTCGAAAGCGAAGCAGTGCACATCGCCCTCGGCGTCGGAGCGCTCGTCGCCGTCGTCACCGGCGTGGTGGGCGTGTTCACGGTCATCCGCGGCCAGTCCTTCGCGGGTGAGGCGTTCGGCGACCTGGGAACCACAGGCGGCGCAGGCGCGTACCTCGTGGGAGTCGGGACGCTGTGGGGATTCGTAATCGGCAACGTGATCGCGGCCGGCGCGATGGAGGCGATCGGTGTGCAGCGCGCGCGCGGGCGGGATCTCGCCACCGGGATCGTGCTCGGCGCCGGAATCGGGCTCGCTGCCCTGTTCCTCTATCTGTACACAACCGAACACAGCACCACCGGAGCGACCGTCACGATCCTCTTCGGCTCAGTGTTCGCGATCTCGAGCGCGACAATCCCGCTGATCCTGCTCCTGAGCGCCGTCGTGCTGGCGATCACGCTCACGATCTACCGCCCACTGCTGCTCAGCTCCGTAAACGCCGAGATCGCGTCGGCGCGCGGGATACCGGTGCGGCGCGTCGGCGCGCTCTACCTGCTCGCGCTCGCACTCGCGGCGGCGCTCGCGGCGATCACCATCGGCACGATCCTCTCAACAGCCCTGCTCGTCGGACCGGCAGCGAGCGCGCTGCGACTGACCAAACGCCCGCTCACCGCACTGCTGAGCGCAGCGGGCATCGGCATCAGCGCCATGTGGCTAGGCATCATCCTCGCCTACGACAGCTTCCACTGGCCACCGGCCGGACAAGGATGGCCCGTGAGCTTCTTCGTGGTGACCCTCGTGTTCGTCACCTACCTCCTATCCGGGCTCCCGGAGGCCAGACGCCGCAGGCGAGCGGACGAGACCCAGCCCGCATCCCCGGTGGCGCAGCCGGCGACGCGGAGTTAGCGGCGCACGGCATGTTCTCCGGCTTCATGGTCAACGCCTGGACCGTCGCGAGCATCGTCGCGGTGGTCGCGGGAGTCGTCGGCTTCTTCACGGTCCTGCGCGGATCGGCGTTCGCCGCCCATGCGATCCCCAACGGATCCTTCGCCGGTGCCGCCGGCGCCAGCCTGATCGGCATCAGCACACTCTTCGGGCTCGGCGTCTTCTCGCTCGGCGGCGCTTTGACGATCGGCCTGCTCGGGCGCCGGGGCCGCCACGACGTCGCAACCGCCCTCGCGCTCGTCGCGATGCTCGCGCTCGGCGCGCTGTTCCTGAGCTTTAGTGTCGAGTACGCGCCCGAGGTCTACTCCCTGCTGTTCGGGGAGGTCCTCGGAATCAGCCCCAACGAGATCGCCCCGACCGCGACCCTCGGCGCCCTCTGCATCCTCGCCATCGCCATCCTCTACCGGCCGCTGATGCTGTCCTCGCTTCTGCCCGAAGTGGGAGAGGCACGCGGCGTGAGCAGCTTCAGGATGGAGATGCTCTTCCTCGCTGTCCTCGCCCTCGCGACGACGATGACGGTGCCCGTCGTCGGGACGCTCTTGATCTTCAGCCTCATGATCGGCGCGCCGGCAGCCGCCCGCTCATTCACCGACCGGCCACTGTTGGCCATGGCCCTATCGGTCGCGATCGCGCTGCTGATCGTGTGGATCGCGATCGCCGCCTCCTACGAAACGAACTACCCAGTCGGGTTCTTCGTCGGCAGCGGAAGCGCCGTCTCCTACACGATTGGCCGCCTCTGGGGCGCAGTGCGCGGCCGACGCGCTTGACGGGACTAGCGCTCTGGTGCGAGAGGAGGCGCCGCTGTGGGCTTCGGTGTCTACATCACTTCCGGTAGTCGCGCTAAGCGGGCGCCTGGAGTGGAGCGCCCTGACGTGCGCCTGGATTCACACGCGCAGGACGTTGGTCGAGCCAGTCGCGGTTTGGAATTCGTACCAATTTCTTGGCGCTGAGCCCTAAATCAGCCGCAGCCGACACGCGGCTATGGTCGACGTGCGTCCACGACGCCTAGGCGGTGATCCCGCGGATGTCGAGCTTGGCGACCAGCTCAGGGTCGTTGAACACGTCGATTGCGACGGCGCGGTCGCCCACGACCGTGAACGCCAGCACGGCGAACGGCCGCTCGCCGTCAAACGCGAGAGCGCCGGCGGCGCCGTTGACCAGTGCCCGACGAACGTACGGCGCAAAACGCCGTGCCCTCATCGCCCCGCGCGCTACTCGCGCGGCGCCGTGCAGCTCGAGTGGGTCGCCGTCGCGGCGGTGGACGCGCAGCACGACGTCCGGGTCGAGCACCACCGCCAGCGCCTCGAGGTCGCCCTCCCCTGCCGCGGCGAAGTAGGCGTCCACGACTGCCTGCTGGCGCGTCAGGTCCGGGTCCGGCGCCGGCGCTGTCGCCTGGACGCGGCGGCGGGCGCGGCTTGCGAGCTGGCGGGTCGCCGCCGGTGAGCGGTCGACCATCGCGGCGATCTCCTCGAACGGCACCGCAAACATGTCGTGCAGCACGAATGCGAGCCGCTCGGCCGGGTTGAGCATGTCCAGCACGACCTGTAGCGCGATCCCGACCGACTCGGCCAGCAGCGCCTCGTGCTCGGGATCGGTCCCGGTCGCCGGCTCGTCGATGATCGGCTCCGGCCGCCAGCTGTCGAGCGGCTGCTCGCCGCGGGTGCGACGGGACCGGAGCAGGTTCAGGCAGATTCGGGCGATGACCGTGGTCAGCCACCGCTCGAGGCTGTCGATCTGCTCCTCATCGGACCGCTGAAGTCGTAGCCATGCCTCCTGCACTGCGTCCTCAGCGTCGCTCAATGAGCCGAGGATCCGGTAGGCGACGGCACCCAGCCGGGGCCGCAGGGCGTCGAATGTCTTGGCCAGCTCGAGTTCCTCCATCGCTGTCACACCGTCCGGGTCTCGCGGGTCATAGTGGATAGACCCCGCAAACCCAACCCATGTGACAGGAGCTCCCCGATGACGCGCATCCAAGGAGTATCGAAGACCAAGGCCAGGCCGATCGTCAGGCTCATCTACAGGCTCGGACCGAGGATGATGAAGAAGCTGACCGGCCGCGCACCCCAGACCGGCAGCGGGATGGAGCCGATGGAAATCTGGGCCCACCACCCGAAGATGATGATGGGGATGGGCAGGTTCAACCAGGCTGTGCGCAAGGGAAAGTCCGTCGATGAGCGGCTCAAGTACCTGGTCGAGCTGAAGGGGGCGCAGATGATCGGATGCGAGTACTGCGTCGACCTCGGTTCGCAGATCTGCCGGAACTCGGGCCTCTCCGACGAGGAGCTGTTGGCGCTGCCAGGCTACCGCGACAGCAACCTGTTCACCGAACGTGAGAAGCTCACGCTCGACTACACCATGGCCGTCATGCGCACGCCTGTCGAGGTCACCGACGAGCTTTTCGCCCAGATGAAGGAGCACTTCAGCGACGAGCAACTCGTCGAGATCACCGCACTGCTGGCCCTCGTCAACCTCGATCGGTTCAACGCCGCCTTCGGGATCGGCTCGGCCGGCTTCAGTGAGGGGATGGTCTGCGTGTCGCCGGACCGCCCCGCCTCGAATCCAGCGCTGGCGAGAATCGCCTAGTCGAACAGCAGCGGCAGCTGCGAGTCCACCCGCGTTCTGGTAAAGCTCCGCCGCTCCACCACCGCTCGGTGACGCATTGCGAGCGCCTCAACACCTACGCGGTCGCGTCCCGGGAGTGCTGTAAATAGGTCAGCTTCGTCTGTCCATCGTCAGACCAGACCAGCACCTTGAGTGGCAGATCAAGCGGAGCGAGAGCGGGGCGCCATGACCGGTGTGCCTGCCTGTGGACTGCAGAAGATGACCACTTTGGTCTCGCGCAGCTCGAGGCCACCTTCTCGGCCTCGCGGCTGCTAGCGACTTTCCCACGCGTCGTCCTTGCGCGTCAGCGCCAGCACGCCTCTGGGCAGCCTGCCGTAGGCGATGTCGGCAACGGTCACATGCTCAAGTACTTTGCGCACGTTGGCGCGCAGCGCGATCCACACCTCCTGCAGGGATTCGGAAGCGCCTACGTACTCGATCTCCTCCGGAGGTTCCCCGCGCACGCCCACAAGCGGTCCTTCGACCGCCCGGATGATGTGCGCAATGTTGAGCTCATCGGGCGGACGAGCCAGCCAATAGCCCCCATCGGGGCCACGTTGGCTGCGCACGACTTCGGCGGAACGCAGCTGCATGAAGATGTTCTCCAGGAAAGAGAGGGGAATGCCCTGGGCCTGGGCGACCGCGTCCGCCTTTGACGGCCACTCCTCGCTACTGTCGACCAGCTCAACAGCCGCCCGGATCGCGTAGTCGGCCTTCGCCGTCACGTGCATCCCACGATTCTCAACCATCTGTTTTCCTGACATTTCCGATCGCTTTTCCCGGGCCGCGCGCGCCGCCTGAGCCAGCTACGTTGTGGCGCGTGACGGTGAGAAGCGAGCCCGACAGGAAGGATCCCGACGCGGAAGTCTGGCGGCGAACTTGGCCGGAGTCCGAGCAGACTTGGCGTGCCCGATGAGGCTTTGGCACAAACACAGGTGGAGTGAGTGGGACCGGGCTTGGGGCAAAACCAGCGCCAAAGCCTACGTCCTCGAGCGCAAATGCGTTATTTGCGGAAAGGTGGAGACGCTGGTCGTGCGATGATCGTCAGGCCGAGCAAATCGGGGTATGCCGATACGCTGCGGTCGCTCGTCGGGGCGTCGAGCGGGGTCTAATTTGAGCCGAAGTGGGGAGTACTGAATGTCATGAAGGAGGGCCTCCTCGGTGGCACGCTCTGTGTGTCATCGAAGAGCGACCGCGAAGGAGGCCCGCTTCAATGTTGCATGCTGGATTGGATTCGAGTCGTAAGCGTCTTGACTTCTGCCTGCTCGCCGAGAACGGCGAGCGTGTTGAGATCGGGGCGGCACCGCCAGATCGCGATGGTTTGGGCGCTCTCGCTGACCGGGTGCAGCGCGAGCACGGACCGGTTGCGGTGTCCGCGGCGATCGAGTCGATGAACGGCGCGCGGTTCGTGCATGACACGCTCGAGCGCTGCGGCTGGGAGGTCGAGGTCGCCGATGCGCAGAAGGTCAAGGGCCTGGCGCCTCTGGCCTGCAAGACCGACAAGATCGACGCGTGGGTGCTGGCCGAGCTTTCACGGCGTGAGCTTGTGCCGGCGATCTGGCTGCCGAGCTTCGAGCTGCGCGCCGAGCGCGAGCGGGCCCGGTGGCGTCTGTTCTTGGTGCGCAAGCGCTCCTCGCTGAAGCACCGCGTGCACGCACAGCTGCTCGCCTTCGGCCACGCCTGCCCGGCCTCTGATCTGTTCGGCCGTTCGGGGCGAGAACTGCTCGCACACTTGGAGTTCCCCGAACCGTGGCGTTCGGGTGTCCTCGCCGCCGTCGAGATGATCGAAGATCTCGACGCGCAGATCACCCGCGATCGACCGCGAGTTGCGGGGGCTCGGCGCTGATCATCGCTACGTCCCTCTGCTGAGGAGCGTGCCGGGGATCGCATGGGTGCTCGGCTACACGATCGCCTCGGAGATCGGCGACATTCACCGCTTCGCCTCACCGAAGAAGCTATGCGGCTACAGCGGCTTGTGCCCAAAGGTCTACCAGTCCGGCGCAAGAGACCGCCGCGGCCAGCTCACCCACGCAGGGCCTAAGTACCTGCGCTGGGCGCTGATGGAGGCCGCCGTCCACGCAGCTCACCACCCGGTCTACCGCGAGCGCTACCAGGCCAACAAGCGCCGCCTGGGCAAGCAGCGCGGCGCCAGGGTCGCCCAGGTCGATATCGCCCGCCGCCTAGCCGAGGCGATCTGGCACATGCTCACCCGCAACCAACCCTTCGCTCCGGCAGGCGCCACGTTGGCTCTGGCCGCATAGACGGCCCTTACTGAGATGCGCCACCGGAGCGATGCCCCAATAGAACCTGGTCCTCCCACGAGGAGGCGATAGAGAGTTGAGCCCTGCTCCAAACCCACGACTCAGCCGAGCACCATGACCGACCACCTCGACCCACTTGATAACCAGCCCTCCTTCATAGAGAGCCACACGAGAATGGCTTTGGAATTCCACATCGACACCCACGGCACCCCCCTTTGTCTTGCTCATAGCCGGAAGGTCGCGGGTTCGAATCCCGCCCCCGCTATCTAGGAAAAAAGTCTGCTCATGTCTCGTTTTCGCTGCACGGTGTCGTTAAAGCAGTCCTTTCGCTGTTTCGGTCGAGACGCTCGGTCGTCGTCCCTTCCGAGTGTCTCCTTCGAACGCTTGGTGACGACTGCTTCCCACACGGGGCAACAGCGCGACCCCCGGTCGGCAGGCTCTGCTGCGTCCACCAGAAACATTGCGAGCTCGGCGCGGATCGCGCGGACGACTGCTACTCGGTTGCACAACCTGCGCGCGATGAGCGCGCCCCCGAGGGTAAGCCTGCTAACTGTGGACGCGGTGCCGCAGGTTGCGATAGGCGACGTAGAAATGCAGTGCTGCTGCCGGGACCAGCAGCAATCCCCACCAGCCTCCAACACCGTAGCCATAGAGGACGGCGGTAAGGGCCAGTAGCCAAATCCCGATCAGGACGCGCACGGGGACCATGACCCGCCGGTACCTGTACTCCCATGCCCACGACGTTCGAAATCTGCTCTGCAGCCGCATGGAGGTCGCGCTTCTAAGCAGATCGGCGACCTCTGCGGGTCGCGGCCACCGCTGGCCCTGCTCGGCGCCGGCCATCAACACCGAGAGCATCTCGCGATCGTGCTCGCGTCGGAACGCCGCGGGGTAGCACGCGAGCAGACGCCGGTAGCGGCGTTCGAGAGCGGAGGCATCGTTCATCGCAGCGCTCCGACCGGTTCGAGCCGCGACATCGCGACGAGCGCATTCGCTTGGAGGCGAGCTGCCTCGGCGGCGAGGCGCTCCTCACCCGTGCCCGTGAGGCGATAGTAGCGACGCAACCGGCTATCCACGATCTCCTCACGGTCTACCTCGATCAGGCTGTCCGCGCGAAGACGCTCCAGAGCCGTATACAGGGTGCCGGCGCGGAGTTGGACGCGTCCGTCCGAGATCTTCTCGACGTCAGTGATGATCCCGTAACCGTGCTGGGTGCCTCCAGCCAACGCGGTCAGGATCAGGAACGTCGCCTCCTGCATCTCGCGCTTCCTCATACAGACAGTATATATCGATCAGCTGTCGATAGTCAAAACGCTCGGGCTACTTTCGCCGGCAGAAGCAACAGCGCGGCCCGCGCCTGCCCACGCCGCTGCTCGCTCAGGCAGCGGCCTTCCAGTCCGGCCGGCGCAGCTTGTGGAGGAGGAGTGGCGGGAGGACGCCGACGAGGAGGGTCACGGCGAGTAGCGCCAGGAGGTACGGCAGTGGGCTTATGTGTCCAAGCTGGCTCGGCGGAAACAGACCGACCACGCAGGCGGCCGCGGAGGCGAGCGTCCCCACGACGCAGGTCGTCAGGAGTGCGGGTGCCCAGTAGCCACGCCGGTGCTCGGGCTGTCGCCGCCGTAGGTTGATGGCGGCGACGAACATCAGGACGTACATGATTAGGTAGACCTCCGTCGCCAGGGCGGCGAACACCCAGTAAGCACGTGAGACCGCCGACATCACGGCGAAGAGCAGTCCGATCAACGTGACAATCGTTCCCTGGGCGACGAGTATGCGGACTTGGACGCCCTTTGAGTTGAGCCGCTGGAAGTACCGCGGCAGATAACCACGGTCGCGAGCGATCTCCAACAAGCCGGTCGAGGGACCGGTGAGCCAGTCAAGCAGGCCACTCAGGGAGGCGACCACCAACGAGACGGCGATGATCGGTGCGAGCAGGCCCAGACCGAAGTGATCGAGCAGGCTCTTGAACGCCTGCATTACACCCGCGGTGAAGCTGATGTGGGCCGCGGGGACCGCGACCGAGATCGCTAGCGTTGGGAGGATGAAGACCAGCAGAATCAGGATCACGGCCAGGAGCGTCGCCTTCGGGAACTCGCGGGGGGCGTCGCGCAACTCGTCGACGTGGACTGCGTTGACCTCCACCCCGGCGTAGAGAAAAAAGCTATTGACGATGAGCACAATGCTCGTCAATCCGCTCCAGGCCGGGAGCACGTGGTGGGCATTCAGCGGCGCCGCCGAGGCGTTGCCCCGCAGGAGGTAGATCGCGGCCAGCAGGACGAGGAGCAAGCCTGGGATCAGCGTTCCGATGAAGATCCCGTACGACGCCAGCCTGCCGGTCGCGAGTACCCCTCTGGCGGACACGAGCACCGCCGCCCAGAACAGGACGATGATCACCACCGCCGTGTAGAGGCCGCTATGAGCCAAGCTCGGTGCAAACACATACGCCAGCGTGCTCGCGACGTACGCGAGCACTGCCGGGTAGAAGAAGGTCGTCTGGGCGAACTGACACCAAATGGCGACGAACCCCATCCTAGGAGAGATTCCCTCTGACACCCAGTTGTAGACGCCACCCTGCCACCCTGAGGCGAGCTCGGCCGATACGAGCGATGCCGGCAGCAGGAACACGATCGCGGGCAGGACGTAGACCACCACCGAGGCGAGACCCAGGGCGGCAGTCGCGGGTGTGGCGCCAAGGTCTCCCACCGACCCCAGGGTCAGCAATGCCATCGCCAACCAGCTGAGCGTCGCCTTCGACCCGACCGGCGCACGAGCCCGACGCTTGTCAGGTGGCGGGTCCGATAGCTCAGGTTTAGGTGTCATCTCGGTAGCGGAGGCCCCCGTCTCGCGGGTGAGGTTCCGTTGGGAGGAACCATCAGCTTGACACCGCACATCATGACCGCGCTTTCTTGATACTGGCAAGGCCGTCTCGGGGTGGTGGCCCGTGGCCCGGACGCATCGGGAGGCGCCCTGACCGAGAGCGCGTTCGGTCGCATGTGTGCCGGTTAGTTCGCCGTCGCTCGCCTCACGTTGAATCGCCTGGTGATACCGCCCTTCCGGTTCCGATCAGCGCGATCGCGAGTCCGACAACAACTGAAATATCGGCGGGAGCTAACGTCGGCCACAGCAACGGGATAGGGGGTTAACGAAGTCCGGAACATAGCCGTGATAGCAAAGCGCCGCGTTAAGCTGGCGAATGCTCCTGTGATAACGCACGCTAAGCCGAGTTGGGCGGCGAAAGGTGCTCTGCGCCGTACTGCGATAAATAGCGCGAGAATGCATAAGCCCACGCCAACCAGTTGTAGAGGCTGCCCGGTTAGTGGCGCCCACGTCGGCCGTTCCAAACGATGCCGTGGTGAGCGACGGCTAGATCCGACACTGACCCTGGCGAGGGCAGCGAGAGCCCGCAGACCCACGGGCTCTCGGTCCGTCCAGGCGAGAACCGTTGGGCCCGGCGCTCGGCTCCGGCATCGCACGCCGGGCGCTGAATGCGCGTAGAGTGCGTCGCGCAAGGTGGCGGGACGCCGCAGCGGTGGCTCGTGGGGGGCGTTGCGTCGCAGAGGACGGCGGAGCAGTGTCGGGTGAGTCCTCTGGGCCTCCTTCACCAGGGCAGGGGTCTGAGCACTGTCTGCCCGGGCTATCGAGATTCGTCCATTCGCTCGTCTCGGTGACTTGGGAACCAGGGGCCTGCTTCGCCGCGTAAGCGAGCGTCCTGCTTTCCGCGCAACTCAGAGCCGCTAAGCAAGCCCCGCCCGGGCCGCGAACGCTGCGGCGGCCGAGCGCGAGGAGAGGTTTAGCTTGCCGCGTATGTTGGCGATGTGTCGGTGCACGGTGTGTGGACTCAGCACGAGATGCTCTGCGATCAGCGCATCGCTGAAGCCCCTGGCCACGAGCGCGAGCACTTCCCGCTCGCGCTCTGTGAGCGCCTCGGTCGACTCGTAGGATCCGCCGCTCCCCGTTACGCCCAGCGCGCTCATGATTGCCGCTGCGGTGCCGGCCCCATCGCCGCGCCAGGGATGGTGCGTATACCCGGGCAGCGGGACCAGGCGGGCGCCGTGAACCAGCGTGGCCACCTCTCGGCCCTGCAGGAACGGGATCGTGCGGTCCCCCGTCCGGTGCACAACAGTGGTGGGCACCTGAACACGCGCCAGGTCCGGTCGCGCGTCGATTGCGAAGGTGAGCGCGAGCAGGTCGGCGGCGACATCCGCAGAGGCAGCAGCGCGCTGAAAGGCAATGTACTCGCGACGCTCGTCGGCGTCGGCGCCGGGCATGAATACCTCCATCAACACGCGCGAGCCAAACCCCCACGTACTGCGGACGATGTCTATCAGCGAGGCGCGCACCTGCGCCGGAGCCAGCGCCGCCCCCTCTGCATAGCCCGCGTAGATGACGAGCTCCGTGACGCGCTCCGGGTGGCGCGTGGAGTACGCGGCGCCGATACAGCCACCGCACGAAATGCCCACGAGCGAGAACGTCTCGATATCGAGCTCGTCGACGATCGCCTCGAGCAACGCGACCTCCGAGGGAAGCGACATCTCGCTCGCCTCGCGCTGGCGGTCCGAGAGCCCGACGCCAACGCGGTCGTATCTGAGGACGGTATGTGTCGCGGCTAGCGCGCCGAAGAACGAGCGAAACGCCGTCTGCTTCCACTCGCGCTCGATGTGGCTCACCCACCACGCCGGAAAGACGATCGCCGGCCCCTCGCCGACGGTCGCGTAGGCGACCTTGCGTCCCTCAAAGTCCAAGAACCCGATCCGCTGATCCATCCTCAGAGAAGGCTACCCGCGTCCGAAGAGGACGTCGAGCACGAGTGCCGATGGCCAGTGTTCGCCATGTTCGCAGATGGCCGGGAATCGCGATGACAGCGGCCCTCCCAGACGCCATCTTTCTCAGCAGAGCCTCATCCTCATCAAAGTCATCAAAGCTCGGGTTCCTACCCGAGGAAGGAGAGCGAGATGCCGTACATCAACGTGAAGCTCATCGAGGGCGTCTTCACCCCCGAGCAGAAGCGCGAGATCGCGGACCGCCTCACCGAGACCATGGTCGAGATCGAGGGCGAGAACATGCGGGAGGTCACCACCGTCGTGATCGACGAGACAAAGTCCGGGGACTGGTCGATCGGCGGCCGCAGTCTTAGCACCGAGGACGTGCGGGCGCTCGCGGCGGGCAGCGACACCGGGGCCGCGCGATGACGCGCGCGACGCCGATCGACCGAACGCCCCGCACGCGAAGCTCGAAGGTCTCCGAGCGTCAAACGCCCCTGCGCCGAGCGTACGAGCAGAAGCCCGCCGAGGCGATGATTGTTGATCGCGGACGCACGTTTGGCCGGAACCTCGCGGACCCCCTGCGCACGAGCGTCGTGCCCGGGGAGGAGTACGCGGTCGAGGTCGTCGAGATCGCCGTGGGCACACATCGAGGAGTGGGAGGGCACCACGACGCCCCCAACCCCGGAGAGCTCCTCTGTGCGACGCTCGCGGCCTGCCAGGACTCGACGATCCGCATGGTTGCCGACCTGCTCGGCGTGCAGCCGAACTCCCTCGCCGTCCAAGTCGAGGGCGACGTCGACCTGCGCGGCTGCCTCGCGCTCGACCGGTCGGTCCGCGTGGGCTTTCAGTCGATGCGGAGCCGTACGCAGCTCGGAGTGCCACCCGGAACCGACTCGCGCACTGTCGAGCTGTTGCTCGCCGCCGCCGAGCGCTCGTGCGTCGTGTTGGACACCCTCAGGCACGGAGTCGACGTAAAAACGGGATTCGAGATCGTGAAGGGATGAGGCGCAGACGACAGTCCAGGTGCGCCAGGCGGCGCCCACCACGTTCGCGCAGGCACGCTCGTGCGACTCGGGTGGCTGGCGCCCTACTCCTCACGCGGGAGCGCGTTTGACTCACGCTGGCGGCGTCCGTTGCGATCTCGAGCCCTCGGTCCGCGCGTGGCAACATCCTGGCAACACTCGCCCGTCCATATGCGTCCGATGGGTCCACGAATCCGCGCTATTTGGACGATCCGGACGCTCCTGTAAGCATCTTGCGGGCCTGTGCGAGGTTGAGGCCTTGTGGGCTTCACGGCCGGTGGTCGTTCGAGTCCACTCGAGCGCCCGAAGGTCGCAAGTTCGAATCCCGCCCCCGCTATGCGAAGAAGCCCGCTTTGGCGGGGTTTTTTTCGTGGGTGGGCCGTCGCTGCGGACGCCCTGTTCGTACCAATTTCTTTCGGGCGGGAGCTAAGCTCGACCTCGAGCGCTGGGGCCCGGCGGGTGCGCGAGCTACGCTCGACAGCGTGCTCCGCGTATATCTCGACTCGAACAATTGGATCGAGGTCGCCCGTAGGGCGCTCCGTCTTCACGTGAACGCTCGTTGCGTCGGCCGAGGCGGCATTTAATCGAATGAGCGTCGAGGAGCGATCCGCGCGGACGACTGACGTGAGCGGATCGGGCCGCTGCTTCGGCGACGGCGACCCCCTCTTTGAGCGCTATCACGACGAGGAGTGGGGCTTCCCCGTTCTGGACGAGCGCGGACTCTTTGAGCGGTTGACCCTCGAGGCCTTCCAATCGGGGCTGTCATGGCGGACCATCCTCGCCAAGCGGGAGGCTTTCAGAGCCGCATTCGCCGGCTTTGACCTCGAGGCGGTCGCGCTGTTCGGTGACGCCGACGTCGCACGCCTGCTCGTCGATACGAAGATCGTCCGCAATCGCGCGAAGATCGCGGCGACGATCGCCAACGCACGCGCCACGGTGGCGCTGCGCGACGCCGCGGAGCCACTCGACGTGCTGGTCCGCGCCTTCATACCGGCGCGGCAAGGTCCTCCGCCCTCCAGCTGGGCAAACGTACCCGCGAGCAGGCCCGAGAGCGTGGCGCTCGCGCGCGAGCTCAAGCGGCGCGACTTTCGCTTTGTGGGTCCGACGACCCTCTACGCGCTGATGCAGGCTTGTGGCCTTGTGAACGACCATCTCGCCGACTGCCCGACGCGGCCAGCGGTCGAGCGAGCCCGTCGAGCGGCTGGCTTGGTGCCGGTGAACATCGCGTGAGGATCGAGCGCGGTCGGCGTGTAAACCGCGTGTCGGCCGGGACCGTCCGATGTTGTCCAGGCGGTCGGGGTTCCGATCCCCTCGCTCACCCCCTCGTGAAGTACCTGTAAAGGTTTCGAAGGACTGGTTGGCGTCCAATTCTTGCCAGCCAGCTGCGGATCGCCGGGGCAATAAGCTCTCGGTTCGTGCGATTCGCGATCTCGATCCCGCAGTACGCTCGCGACAGCCACTTCGACGAGGCGGCCTTTCGCTCGCACCTTGGCCGCGTCGAGGAGCTCGGGGTGTTCGAGAGCGGCTGGGTGCAGGAGCAAGTGATCGGGGCAGCCGGCGTCCTGGCGGCGCTCCAGACGCTCACCTATGCCGCGGCTTGCACCGAACGGTTGCGGCTGGGCTGCGCGGTCTTCGTCCTGCCGTTGCACAACCCGCTTCACCTCGCGAAGTCGATCAGTTCGCTTGACTGCCTCAGTCATGGCCGCGTGGAGGTGGGCGTCGCCACCGGTGGCCGAGAGCGACCGTTCGCGGCCTTCGGCGTCGACCCGGACAAGCCCGTCGCGCGCTTCAACGAGGCACTCGCGTTGATGAAGAGCTGCTGGACCGACGCCCAGATCGACTTCGAGGGACGCTTCTGGAGGCTCCACGGAGCGACGATGGAGCCCAAGCCGGTGCAGGAGCCGTACCCGCCCGTGTGGTTCGGCGGCAACGCGCCCGCCGGGATGCGGCGCGCCGCGCGACACGGCGACGGGTTCATGGGCGCGGGATCCCAGACCACCGCTCGGTTCGCCGAACAGGTCGCGATGGTGAAGGATGAGCTGGCCGTCCAGAACCGCGACCCAGGGAAGTTCCGGTTCGGCAAGCGTGTCTACGTGCACGTCGAGGACGATCCCGCCCTCGCGCGAAGGCGGCTCGAGGACGCCCTCAGACACCACTACGGCGGCGGCGACTGGTCAGAGCAGATGCTTGCGGGCACCGCGGAGGAGTGCGTCGCAGGGATCCGCGCGGTTGCGGACGCCGGCGCCGAGCTGGTCCTGCTCAATCCGCTCACTGACGATCAGCGACAGCTGGATCGGCTCGCGGTTGAAGTCATCCCGGCCCTCGTGTGAACGCTGGACCGCGCTAGCAACTCAGCTAGCTGCCTCGGCCGGAGCGTGGGACGTCTCCTCGGTGGTAGCGCAGGTCGATCAAGAATCTGACGGGTATGGCCAAGTCGCAGACTCCCGCCGCAGACGACGACCGAGACGACCGGCGCCATCTGCTCGCCGCCAGTTTGCATGCCAAGCGGTCGTCTGGACGGGAGGCACGTTCTCTGGGTCGGGCTGCGCGATTGCTCACCAATCTGTTTCGTGCCAATTCTCGGACCAATCTGAGGCAGATCGATCGCGCCAAGCTTCTCCTCAGAGGAACAATCGGTTCTCGCGCCGTCTACTGAGGCCGGCGTCACTCAAGCTCCGCCCGCACAGACGTAACCCGCTGCGTATTGAACCCCAGCCAGTGCATCCGGCCCATATATCGTGCGTGCTCGATCTTCAGGCAGCGGTCCACGATGACATCCAGGCCGCCTTCCTCGGCAATCCGCGCGCCCTCCTCGCTGATCACGCCGAATTGGCACCACAGAGCTCCGGCGTCGATCGCGACGGCCTCCCGGGCGATTGCCGGAAGCGCATCGGGAGCGCGGAACACGTTAACGACGTCCACTTGGTCAGGCACATCCGACAAGCTGGGGTAGCTCACCTCTCCGAGGACCTCGGTCTCGCGCGGATTGACGGGGATGACTCGGTAGCCATGGCGCTTGAGGTAGTAGCCAACGAAGTTGCTCGGGCGCAGCGGGTTCGCGGACAGGCCGACGACGGCGATCGTGTGCGCGCTATGGAGCACGCGCTGGATCGTCAGCGGATCCTGGTATCGCTCGAGATCCAGGTCGGTCATCTCACGCTCGCGAGGCCCCGCTCGAGATCCCAGATCAGATCATCCACTGACTCGGTTCCCACCGATAGCCGGATGGTCCCTGCTCGGACGCCTGCCGCCCGGAGCTCCGCGTCGCTCAGCTGGCGGTGCGTGGTGCTGGCGGGGTGAATGATCAGGCTCTTCGCGTCACCGACATTGGCGAGATGCGACCAGAGGGTCACGGCGCGGATCAGGTCCTGGCCTGCCGCGCGCCCGCCGTCACAGTCGAACGAGAACACAGCGCCCGCACCCCGCGGCAGGTACTTCGCCACGAGGGACTCGTACGCGCTGCCCGGCAGACCCGGGTAGGTGACGTTGGAGGCCAGCTCGTGGGACTCGAGGAACGCGGCGACCGCGAGAGCGTTCTCGACGTGACGCTGCATGCGCAGCGACAGCGTCTCGAGGCCTTGCAGGAACAGGAACGCGTTGAACGGCGCGAGCGTCCCGCCGAGGTCGCGTAGCGTCTCAGCGCGCAGCTTCATGAGGTAGCCGTAGGTCCCGAACGTCTCGTGGAACTGCAGCCCGTGGTAGGCCGGCGACGGGTCCGCTACCACCGGGAAGCGCCCGTTCGACCAGTTGAACTCGCCGGACTCGACGACGATGCCGCCGATGCTCGTGCCGTGGCCGCCGATGAACTTCGTGGCCGAGTGGATGACGATGTCCGCGCCCCACTCGATCGGGCGACACAGGTACGGCGTCGCAAACGTGTTGTCCACGATCAGCGGCAGCTCGTGCTCGTGGGCTATGCCCGCCACAGCCTCGATGTCCAGGACGTTGCCGGCCGGGTTGCCGATCGTCTCGCCGAAGAACGCCTTGGTGTTCGTCCGCACGGCGCCGCGCCACGCCGACGGATCGTCGGGATCGACCCACGTCAGCTCCACGTTCATCTTGCGCAGCAGATGCTTGAGCTGGTTCACCGTCCCGCCGTACAGTGCGAACGACGAGACGACGTGGTCGCCGGGCTCCAGCAGCGTGAACAGCGCCGCCGCCTGCGCGGCGATCCCGCTGGCGAACGCCACCCCTCCAGCCCCGCCCTCGAGGTTCGCGACTCGCTCCTCGAAGGCGGCCACCGTCGGGTTCATGATCCGCGAGTAGGTGTTGCCGTACTCCTGCAGGTTGAAGTACGCCGCGGCCGACTCGGGATCCTCAAAGACATAGCTGGTCGTCTGGAAGATCGGCACCGCGCGGGCGCCGGTATAGGGGTCGGGGCGCTGACCGGCGTGGAGCTGGCGCGTCTCGAAACCGAACGCGCGGGTCTCCTCCGCTCGATTCGCTCGTCGGTCATCGAAGCACCCGATTCGGGAGCTCGAGGTAGCGCGTCTCGACGTTTCCGAGCGAGCCAGCGGCTTGCGCGGCGGTCACAATCGTTTCTCCATCGCGGGAGGCATCAGCGTGTATTCTCTTAGTTTCCGATCAAGAAACAAGGCTATGACTCAGAAAGGGGCGTGAAGGCGATGTCCACCGCCATCGACAATGGAGTCAACGTTCAGGCGCTGCTTGACGCGCGGGAGACCCTCGCGGGCGCGCCGGAGGCCGCCCAGTTTACCTGGCGGGCGTCGTCGAAGTGGCAGAACGGCGTGCACAGCACGACGACGATCCAGAACTACTTCGGCCTCGGTGAGGAGCAGAGCCACAAGACCGAGACAGTTCTCGACGCCGATCACCCTGAGGTCTTCGCCGCCGAGGACAACGCGATAACGCCGATCGAGTATCTGCTCGTGGGGCTCGCGAGCTGCCTGACCGCGGGGGTGGCGTCGGTTGCGCAAAACCGCGGCATCCAGCTGCGCTCGGTGCAGGCGACGGTCGAGGGTAACCACGACGTCCGGGGAATCCTCGGGCGACGCTGACGTTCGCAACGGCTTCAACGACGTCAAGGTGACCTTCGACATCGACGCCGACGCCTCCGAGGAGGAGATCGAGGGGCTGGTCGCCCAATCCCAGAAGCGCTCCGCAGTGTTCGACGCACTCACGAACCCCACGGAGATCACGGTCGAGGTCGTCTGAGAGCGGCACGATCGAGCGCTTCACCACAGCTGTCATAGGCGCAGGGCACGCCGGCCTCGCAGCAAGCCATTTCCTTGGCGAGCGCTCGATCGACCATGTCGTGCTCGAGCGCGGCGTGCTGGCGAGCTCGTGGCGGCGCGAGCGCTGGGACTCGCTGCGGCTGCTGACGCCGAACTGGCAGAGCAGGCTGCCGGGGATTTCCTACGACGGCGACGATCCCGACGGCTACATGACGGCGGCCGAGGTTGCCGAGCTGATCGAGCGATTCGCGCAGAGTGCTCGCGCTCCAGTTCGCACGGGAGCTGACGTGACCTCGATGGGGCGCGCAGGCGACGACGGCTACCGGGTCATGACCGAGCACGGCGAGATCCAGGCCCGCACGGTGGTGATCGCCAGCGGCGCCTGCAATCTGCCCGCGCTGCCGGCCTTCGCGGACGCCGTGCCTGCGGACGTCGAGCAGATCACGCCGTTCTGTTACCGAAACCCCGACCAGCTCGCCGAGGGCGGGGTGCTGGTCGCGGGGGCCTCGGCGACCGGCGTGCAGCTCGCGGCCGAGATCAGGCGCTCGGGGCGGCCGGTCACCATGTCCGTCGGAGAGCACGTCCGGCTGCCACGTACCTACCGCGGCCGCGACGTACTCTGGTGGATGGATGTCTCGGGCGTGTGGGACCAGCGCCACGACGAGGTCGAAGACCTCACGCGAGCACGGCGCCTGCCGTCGCCGCAGCTCGTCGGGACCCCCGAACACACGACGCTCGACCTCAACGCCCTCATGGCACTCGGCGTCGAGCTGGTCGGCCGCTGGGCGTCGGTCCGCGACGGCGTCGCGTTGTTCTCCGGCGGCCTACGGAACGTCTGCTCGCTCGCGGACCTGAAGATGAGTCGATTGCTCGGCGGATTCGACGAGTGGGCCGGCACGTCCGGGTCGGACGCGGACGCCCCTACGGAGCGCTTCGCTCCGACCGAGCCGCCTCGTTCGCCGCGCTGGCGGCTCGACCTGCGCAGCGGTGAGATCCGGACGATCCTCTGGGCGACCGGGTTCCGGCCCGACTACCGCTGGCTCGACGTGCCAGTCCTCGACCCGAAGGGTCATCTCCGCCACGATGGCGGCGTCGTCGACAGCCCGGGCCTGTATGCCCTCGGCCTGCCCGTATTGCGGCGGCGCAGGTCCACATTCCTGTGTGGCATCGAGGACGACGCGCGCGAGGTGATCGACGAGCTTGGCAGTTACCTGGCGGGTGGCTCTCGGGTCCGCAGCGGGCGCGAGACGGCTCGATAGCAGAGCTCGCGGGCAGCCTCGCCGGACCTTCCCAAAGATCCAGCGCGACCAGGGCGGTCATAGGCCTGCGGCGTTCAGACCGAGCGGATTGGCCGCCCTTGGCGGGTTTGACCGGGGCCAGCGTCTGCTGTCGCCGGCTGCGGCCAGAACGATCTGCTCGGGGCTTTTGAGATGGACCTGGGGTTGTAGCCCTGCACGAGCGAGATCCTGATCGAGCTTATGGCTGAGAGCGGCGCGCGCGAGGCGACCTAACAGGACGGGACCGGTGCTAGCAGGCTCAGACAGCGATGGGCGTCAGGACGGCGGGTGGATGATCAGCACAGAGCATGCCGAGTGGGCGGCGACGGCGGCGGTCACGCTGCCGAGCAGGTGCCCCTTGATCCCGCTACGCCGGTGGGGGCCAAGCACGATGAGGCTGGATCCGTGTTCCTCCGCGAGCCTGCGCGATCCCTTTCCAGGTTGGCGCTGCCTCGACCGCCACGCTATGCGTTTGGAAGCCCGCCTTCTCTGCAAGCGACGCGCCGCTGGCGGCTGTCTCCTCGGCGGCTTTCCGTACCTCGTCGGCCGCCGCAGCGTCGAAGTGCTGTCCGCCCACGGGCACGAAGCCGACATCGCCGGGCTGCCAGACGCAGACGATCAGCGCGTCGCGCCCATGCGCAAGCTGGTGGCCCGCCTGCTCGATCGCTAACTGTGCGAGCTCGGAGCCGTCGTAGGCGAATAGGACCGGACCGGTGGGTGCGGCGGCCGTTTCGGCGTCCGCGTTGGTCGAGGCCATCAGTTGGCGCCTTCGGTCACGGGCCGCGAAGCGGTCGAGCCCGGGCGCAATCTCGCCAACAGCGGCGGCGAGTACCAAGCCGGGGCATCGCCCTCAAGGAAGCGCTCGGTATCGGGCGTCTGCGGGTGGGCGCCGCCGAGCGCGTAGATCGTGACGCCGATCACGGCACCGCCGGCCGCGATCGCGAGGCCGATCCACAGGGCGCTACCGGTTCCGGCATCGAGGTTGCCGCCGACGGTAGCGGCGAAGTGGGCGAAGATCGGCGCGATCATGAACGCCGCCACCGCCCGCATGAGCTCGACGATCGCAAACACGCGCTGGAGGTTGGCCGAGGGCAGTGAGAAGCCGGCGACGAACAGCGCGGGCGCAACCGTCGCGCCGAGACCGATGCCCGTCAGTCCCGAGCCGACCAGCGTGGCCGCCTGGCTCGACGGCACGTCGATGCGGAAGACAGCGATCCCAGCCCCGAGGAAGGCCATGCCGACCAACGGGAGATAGTGGATCGCACGTGTGGTGATGAGCAGGCCAAGCACAATCGCGGTGATCACCGCGCCGGCGACCTCCGGCAGATAGAGCAGACCCAGGTGAAGTGGCCCATAGCGTCCGGCCAGCGCACCTGCGGTGAGCGCGGTGGCCGACACCGATGCAGCTGCGGCGAACAGGGCCACCAGGATTCCCGCGACCGGCATCGTGCTTGTCAGCATCGTGCGGACCGTCAAGAGTGGCCGCTTTGCCCGGAACTGGTAGACGACCAGGACGACGATCGCTGCCAGACCGCCCAGCAGCGGCGCAAGGGTCTCACCGTCGAGGAAGGCGTGCGTCAGCAGCTCTGAGGCGCCGAAGAAAGCGGCCACGCAGCCCACGGCTGCCAGCGCAATCGCCGGCAGGTCGCGCGGCGAGTCGGGATTGGCAGGCGGCGCATCGTCGAACGTCAGCACCGCGAGGACCAGCGCAGTGGCCGCGATCGCGGCGATGATCCAGAACAGCGGCCGCCAGGCGTTCGACTCGGCCTGCAGCCCGCCGATGGTCGGGCCTAGTGCAACCGCCCCGAAGATGCACAGGTTCATGATCATCGCGGTGGTGCGCAGCTTGCTTGCTGGATAGCCGATCGCCAGCGGCGGCACGGCAGAGATGAGCAGCAGGCTCGTGCAGAGGCCCTGAAGAACGTGACCTGCGATGTACATGCCCGGGTTCTGGGCCGCCGCCGCCAGAACCGACCCGATCACGAGCAGCGTGGCGTAGGCGATCATCATCCTCCGCTGCGGCAAGTGCTGAGCGAACTGGACAGCCAACACCGTGCCGACCGCGTAGGCGGCGTTGGCCATCCCCGAGCTCAGGCTCATCGTCTGCAGGCTCATGTGCAGCTGCTTGGCAATTATCGGCGTCAGCGGGCCAAGCGCGGCAGACAGAGCCAGGTAGGGAATCAGCGCGAACATCACCATGGCCGCGACCGCGGGATACCGGCCGGCGAGCGGGCCCTGGCGCATCAGCAGCGACGATCCAGCGCGCGGAGATCGCACGGCACTCGCCATCTCAGGCTGAGCGTGGCGAAGCTGTCGCACAGGTAGCCGTCGGCAAGCAGCAACGGGCAGTCATGTGCAATCGATCTCAACGTCGCATCCTGCCCGTTCACGATCTCGCTCCGTCCCGATGGGGCGTTCGGGCTTTCTGTCCGCTTTGAGCCTCGGCGGCGCTCACCATGCCCGCAAAGAGAGGGGGTCGCCGACGACGGGACAGCGCCCGGCACACGCTCGCATTCAGCTGCTGAGAAGTGTGGGGCAGCGACCTTGTTGTCATGTCGTGATGATGGAGTCCGGTCGCATTCGCACAGCCCTATCGGGTTATCGGCGTTTTAGCAGGCGACGCCGTATCGCAAGGAGGCATGCACTCAGAGACGCGCTCGGCCCTCCGCGACGGGAGGAGAACGCCGATCTCGACAGGGGCCAAGCGGCCGCTGCTACCGGAGCTCGAGCCTGCCGCGGTCAGGCGGCCCTCAGAACCTCGTAGGCTGGCTGATCGGCTGCTCGCGCTGGCCGTGTGAGCTGGGCGGCCGAGGCGCTCACGCGCCTCCTTCCAGCGCCGGCTCGCCCGTCCTGATCTGCCCGCCTGTGGACGGCGGCGAGCGGTCAATGGCGAGTTTCGGCAGGTGCCGCTCGAGCCAGGCGGGGAAGACCCAGGTGCGCCGGCCGAGCAGCTCGAGGACCGACGGGAGCAGCAGGCTACGCACGACGAACGCATCGAGGAACACGGCCGTTGCAAGGCTGAGTCCGAACAGCTTCAGCACGCGTTCGTCGCCGAGCGCGAATGAGGCGAATACGCAGATCATGATCGCGGCCGCAGCGGTGATAACGCGTCCGGTCGATGCAAGGCCGCGGGTGACGGCGTAGGAGGCGTTGTTGCTGCGTCCCCACTCCTCGTGTATGCGCGACACCAGGAACACCTCGTAATCCATCGACAGGCCGAACACGATCGCGAACAGCATCACCGGAATGAACGCCTCGATCGGGCCGCCCTTGACGTTGAAGAAGCTGCCAAGCCAACCCCATTGGAAGATCGCGACCACAACGCCCAGGGAAGCGCCGATCGAGAGCAGGTTCATGACCGCGGCCTGCACCGGGATCACCAGCGAGCGGAACACCACGAGCAGCAGTAGCGCGGACAGCAGCACGACGATGCCGATGAACAGAGGCAGCTTGCTGGACAGCACGCCCGTGAAGTCGACCGTGGTGGCCTGCTGGCCCCCCACGAGCAGGGTCGCGCCGGTGCTGTGTGCGACCGGTGGTAGCACGCTCCCGCGAAGCGAGTGGACAAGTTCGGTGGTGGCCAGCGACTGCGGCGCGCTGCGCGGGTAGACGTTGAACACGGCTGTCTGGCCGCTGGGGCTCAGGCGCGCGGGGGAGACGTTGGCCACGTTCGCCGTCGCCTTCAGCGTGTCCGCGACGCTCGCGAGGGCCGCCCCGTCGCCGGTGCGGGGGAGGCTTGCGACGACCTCCAGGGGGCCATTGGAACCGGGGCCGAAGCCCTTGGCGATCAGGTCGTAGGCCTGCCTGGTGGTGTCGTTAGGCGGGTTGTTGCCCGCATCGCTGTTGCCCAGTCGCAGTGCGAACACAGGCGCCGCCAGCACGAGCATGATCGCCAGTCCCGCGAGCGCCCCCGGCCAGGGGTGGCGTTGGATCGCGTTGGCCCACGAGGCCCAGAAGCCGCGGGGCACGGTTCCGGGCTCCCGCGGGTTCGCCCGTTCGCGTCGGCTGGGGCGGCCGATCCGTGCGCCAAGGCGCGAAAGTGCGGCGGGCAATACGGTGAGCGCGGCAAACATCGTCATCAGCACGGCCAGCGCTGACGCCACCGCGAGCCCGTACAGGAAGCTCACGCCAAGCAGGAACTGGCCGAGCAGGGCGATGATCACGGTGACGCCCGCAAACAGAACCGCCCGTCCGGCCGAGTCCATCGCGTCGTCGATCGCCGGCTGGAGCTCGGCGCCCGCCCGGAAGTTCTCGCGGAAGCGCGTCACGATGAACAGCGCGTAGTCGATGCCCACGCCCAGCCCGATCATGGCCGCGAGCTCGATCGCGAAGCTCGGCACGCCGATGACCTGCGAGGCGAGCCCCGCCAGCCCGATGCCGGTGCCGAGTCCGAGCAGCGCGGTCACGATCGGCAGGCCCATCGCCAGCGCCGAGCCGAAGGTGATGAACAGGATGATCATGGCCGCGAGCAGCCCTACCGCCGTGGCCGTTCCCAGCGATGGTTTCTGCGCCTGTTCGATCGCCTGGCCGCCGAGCTGCACTTCGAGCTGCTTCGAGCGAGCGCGCTCGGCCGTGGAGATGACGTTTTCGATCGACGCTTTGGGCAGAACGTTGGCGCGCTTATCGAAGTTGACGGTTGCGAATGCGATCTGCCCGTCGGTGGATACCGCGTGCGTGCCCGCCGGCGAGTAGGGGCTGACCACGCCGGTCACGTGGGGCAGCGCCGCGACCGCCTTCAGCATCGGTTCGACTTGCGCGCGCATCGTCGGGTCGGTGATCTGTCCTTCGCGCGCCCGCAGCACAATCTGGTCGGAGTCGCCCGACTGCGCGGGGAAGTCGCGCTGGAGCAGGTCCGTGGCGCGCTGGGACTCGGTGCCCGGGAGTGAGAAGTTGGTGCTGTAGTTGGTCCCGACCGCATGCGAGATGCCCAGCGAGCCGACGAGCAGCACGATCCAGCCGATCAGGACGAGGCGGCGGTGGTGCGCGGCCCAGCTTCCTGTGCGCGCAACCAGTCCCAGCCTGCTCTCCTCCGATGCCGTCGAGCTCATGTCAGAACCTCCAGGTATACTTGATGAAATGAACAGTCCTGTTTTGCGAATAGTTCGCAGATCGAAGTAGGCTAGCATACGAACCATGCCCGTCAAGAGCAATCCAAAAACCGAGCTAAGGCCGAGTGTCGAGGACGATCTCGCTGAGCTCACCTCGCTGCTGCCCGTCACGCTCCATGAGCTTAAGAGCTCGGTTCCGGCTCCAATGCCGATGCGGGACGCGATGGAACGCGCGTCGCTCGGAAAGCGCCACGCGAACGTGCTCCTGGCAGTCGCGGCCGTCGAACCCATCGGCGTCAGCGAACTGGCCAAACGCCTCGGCCTGCTGCTCTCGAGCACCAGCACGCTCGTCGGGGAGCTCAGCCGGGCGGGCCTGCTCGAGCGCGCCGAGGACGACCAGGACCGTAGGCGCACGATCGTGCGCGTGCACGAGGACTACCGCGATGCCATGGAGGGATGGCTCGAAGTGGCGTTCGCGCCGGTTCGCAACACCCTTGAGCGACTATCACCCCAAGCACGTGCTCACTTCATGGAGGGCTGGCGCATCCTGCAAGAAGAGGCAGCCCTACTCGCATCCAGCCAGGAGCGAGGCGCAGACTGCGAGACCTAGCAGCGGTCGCGTCGCCGATCGCGCGTCAGCGAGCTGAGGATCAGCGCCGCGGCGGGCCGTCACGACCACGTTACGGCCCGCCGGCCACATGAGGTGAGGGCGCTTCGACGGCGCGGTCGACGATGCTCCGGTCGAAGATTCGAGACTGGCCGGTACTGACGAGTTCTTGGCTGGCTCCGCAGAGCGCCCCGGCCGGACACAGCTCGGCGGCCACCCTGCGGCGGGGATTACGGATCCCGGCGAGCGCGATCAGGCCTCCGCCGGCGACGAGCACGGCTGCGATTGCATCCGCAACGCGGAACGCATGCACGGACGCGTCCTCGAAGGTCGCCCGCAGGAGGACCCGCTCGCCGGGTGACACACCAACCGGGCTGGGCGAGCCGAGAGGCTGTCGCTTGGCGCGGCTGATCGCCGCGCGGCTTGAGGGGCCGAGCGCGGTCCGTCCTAGCGTCGCGTCGACGCGACCGGCGAATGCCAGAGAAACGACGGCTCCCAGCACTGCGACCGCGAAAAGCTGCGCGACGCGTGAGAGCGTCGTGTTCACCGCGGCTGCGACACCCGCGTGATCCTCCTCGACTGCCCCGAGGACCGTGGCGGTCAACGGCGCGACGAGCATCGCGAGCCCCAATCCGAACACGAGCAGCGCCGGCAGGACCTCGCTTGCGTAATCGGCGCGCTGATCGACACGCGAGAGGAGCAGAAGGCCGCCAGCAGCAATCAGAGCCCCGGCGCCTATCAGCACCCGCGACCCGATCCGGTCGGCGAGTGCGCCGAAGCGGCGGGAGAGCACGATCAACAGAGTGGTGACCGGTAGAAGCGCAAGCCCGGCCTGAACGGGGCTGTAGCCGCTGACCTCCTGCAGAAACACAGGCAGTAGAAAGATCACGCCCCCCAGCCCGAGGTAGGCGGTCAACGTCGCCAGGTTTCCGATCGTGAAGTTGCGCTCGCGGAACAGGCTCAGTGGGAGCATCGGTTCCCGGACTCGCGCCTCGTGCGCGATGAACGCGATGGCTCCCAGGATGCCTACCGCGAGCGAGCCGATCACCAGGGCGCTCCATCCGCGCGTCGGCTCCTCGGTTACAGCGAACACCGAACCCGAGAGCGCAATCGCCGCCAAGAGGGCCCCAAGGAAGTCCAGACGCGCGGCGGAGCCAGTGCTCGCGTCCGCAGGCACGCCGCGAGCAATCAGGGTCACGGTGACGAGTACGAGCGGCGCATTCAGTAGAAAGATCAGGCGCCAGGAGCCGGCGGCGATCAGCACGCCCCCGATGAACGGCCCGATCACCCCGACGATCGAGCTCGCCGCGGTCCATGTCCCAATCGCCCTGGCCCGCTCGTCTTCGGGAAACACGTGGACGATCAGCGCCAAGGAGGTGGGCGTAATCAGCGCCGCACACACCCCCTCCATCGCACGAAACACGCATAGCTCGGGGATCGACGATGCGACCGCGCAGAGAGCCGAAGTGATGCCGAACCCGGCAACGCCAACCAGGAACACGCGCTTCTGGCCCAGCACATCTCCAAGCGAGCCGCCGATCAATAGCAGCGACCCGAGCGCCAGCAGGTAGGAGTTCGTGACCCACTGCTGGCCCGCCAGACCGCCACCGAGGTCGCGTCGAATCGCGGGCAACGCGACACTGGTTACGGTCGCGTCGAGGAACACGACGCTCGTACCGAGCACGGCTGCGAGCAGCGTCAGCTGCTTCTCCCGCGATGTAGCTATGGGCCGGCTGTCCATCAAGGGCCCGATTGCGCCTGGATGGACTCCGGTGGATCGCCGACGTTCGAGACGCACACGGCCTCATCGCCGCGAATCGCGTTTGCTGGGGTCCGCACCTCGAGCTCGGTCCGTCTATGCGGGTCCACGCTCATCACTTCCTCCCTGTCGGCTTCAAACGATTGGCCTCGCAACTGGGACCTGGAGGTCGATCTCGGCTACGGCGCCCCGACTACGACGATCTCCTCGCCCAGCCAGATCGGCGAGTTTGCCAGGTCGATGAAGCGACGCTCATCCTCCAGCAGGGCCTGCTGGGCTGCCTGGCCCTCCTCACTCGTGGCCGCCTGCACAAGGTCATCGATGCTGTCCCACCACAGCTCGGCAACGCCGTCGAATTGACGCGGCTCGCTCCCGCGTGACCCGGCGAGCGCGTGATCGAGGTCCGTGTCACGGGCATGCGTCTGCACGTAGCGGCGAACCCGCAGAAGCCCGGCATGGCGCTTCACGAGCTCCGCGTGCTCCCCCCTCCAGTAGCGCTGGAACTCCTCTCGCGACATCCCCTCACGACGCCGGATCATGAACACAACCTTGATCATCAGAATCCTCCCTCGTGGTCAAAAACACCGTCCTCGTGAGCTCGGTCCGGGATCGAACGCTTGCGATCCTCGATGCCCCTCGTCACGTAGATCACGCACGGGACGCGTGACGATCGTCCACGTCGACGAGGCTACCCTCAGCCGCCTTTCAGGCTGCCGATCCCGAGAGAGTCGCTCGCGCCCGCCTCGGCCGGCCCCGCGCCGTCCGCCGTCCTCGTTTCGACCGGCGGCGCGAGATCTTCGAGCATCTCGACGTTGGGCACGAAGAACAGGCTGCCCGTGATCGCCGTCGAGAAGTCCAGGATGCGGTCGTAATTGCCCGGTGGGTTGCCCACGAACATATTCGTGAGCATCTGCTCGAGCACGTCGGAGCTCCGCGCATACCCGATGAAGTAGGTGCCGAACTCGCCCGCGCCGATGCGCCCGAAAGGCATGTTGTAGCGAAGGATCTGACGCTGCTCCCCGTCCTCGCCGACGATCGTCGTCAGCGCGACGTGCGAGTTTGCGGGCTTGACATCGTCCGCCAGCTCGATGTCGCTCAGCTTCGTGCGTCCAACGGCCCGCTCCTGCTCCTCCACCGCCAGCGCATCCCAGCTCGCCAGGTCGTGCACATATCTCTGTGCCAGAACGTAGCTGCCGCCCGCGAAGTGCGGATCCTCATCGCCGATCAGCGCCGCCGCGGGCGCGGAGGTGCCGACCGGGTTCTCGGTGCCGTCGACGAAGCCGAGCAGGTCGCGCTCGTCGAACGACTTGAAGCCGTGCACCTCGTCGACGACCTTGGCCACCGCGCGCAGTCGCTCGACGATCCTCTGGGCCAGCTCGAAGCACAAGTCTGCACGCCCTGCGCGGATGTGCAGCAGCAGATCGCCCGCCGTCGAGACGGCCGTGTGGCGTGCGCCGGCGATTTCGGCGAACGGATGAAGGCCGGCCGGGCGCGGGCCGCCGGCAAGCCGGTCCCACAGCACGGAGCCGATCCCCACAACGCAGCCCAGGCCGCCGTCGGGGACGCGGAATGCGACCGAGCGGATCAGCCCGCCGATATCGGCGAGCAGGTCGCGAACCACGTTCTCGCCACCACCGTCGACGACCAGCACGAGGAAGATCGCTGCCTCAGTTGGTGCCACCAGGATCGCCTGCGGCTCCTCCGTCTGCGCCACTGCTCTCGAGCCTCCTCCGGTCTGTGCAGCCCAATCCTGGCATACATGCGTCGCTGCGCTCAACTGCCTCCCCAAGAGCCCGCGAGCAGACGTGCGCTCCGCTCACACGTTCCTGCTCGCGGCTCTCGGCGATCGCGGGATGTGCCGCTATGCTCGCCGAGCGTCGATGCTGAGAGCCAACTTCCAGAGGGTCGATATGGATCGGGCAGTGTCGAGGCACCCCTCTACCGGCGGCAGGTCGTGACCGCGTCGAGGAATCCTCAGCGAAGCGCCGTTGCGCTCCAGTTCGTGCACGACTTTCAGCCGGGGCTGCACCGCGTGCGGACGGCTGAGGGCTTCGTCTATGTCGACGAGCACGGGGCGCCCGTCGAGGACGCGGCCGTGCTCGATCGCATCCGCCGGCTGGCGATACCCCCCGCATGGAGCGCGGTTTGGATCGCGCCCAGCACCGACGCCCATCTACAGGCGACAGGTTTCGATAGCCGCGGGCGGAAGCAGTATCGATACCACCCCGCGTGGGAGCACGAGCGCGATCAGGCTAAGTTCCACGACATGGAGGCGTTCGGCCGCGCTCAACGGCCTCTGCGCCGGCGGATCGAGCTCGGACTCCTCGATGACGGCGAATCGCTGAATCATCGCCGCGTGTTGGCGCTCTCGCTGCGGCTGCTCGACATCGGTCTACTCCGCGTGGGCTCCGACCGCTACGCACGCGACAACAAGCACTATGGCCTGACGACGTTACTTCGCGAGCAGGTGACCGTCCATCCGGATCGCGCGGTATTCGACTATGTCGGCAAGGCTGGAAAGCGACACCGACTTGCGATCGCCGACGCGCCCGCGCTGGACGTGCTCGGCGCTCTGAAGCGCCGCCGCCAGGGCCCGCGCGAGCTCCTGGTGTTCCGCGCTGCTCACACCTGGACACGGATCCATCGTGAGGATGTCAACAACTTCCTGCGCACCGAATCGGGCGGTCCGTTCTCCGCGAAGGAGTACCGGACCTGGAACGCCACGGTAATCGCCGCCGCAACCCTTGCTGCGCTCGAACCTCGCCCATCGCGCGCGGCTAGTGTTGCGTCCCACGCCGTCGCCGCCGCGCTCGGTAATACTCCGACCGTCGCGCGTCAATCCTACATCGACCCCAGAGTATTCGAGCGGTTCAGCGACGGACGCGCCATCGCCCTCGACCGCCTACCGTCCGACCCGTGGCAGGCGCGCATGCGCATCGAAGTCCGAGTATTGGAAATGCTCCGCGACCCCAGAAAGCATCAGACCCGCAGCTGAGTTAGACGCCTTTTGGCCTGTTCCTAACGCGGTCGCGGGTTCGAATCCCGCCCATCGATTGCACGATGGTCGTGCGGTCAGCCAATGCTGTTCAGCTTGGTGAGCTCGTTCTCGGAGAGGGCGAGCGCAGCACCCTTGATGTTGTCGCGCAGGTGTGCGACGGATGAGGTGCCGGGGATCAGCAGGACGTTTGGGGAGCGCCGTAGCAGCCAGGCCAGCGCGACGGTCATCGGTGAGATGTCCAGGCTGGTGGCGACCGATGCGAGTGTGTCGGACTGCAGTGGGGTGAAGCCACCGAGCGGGAAGTAGGGCACATAGGCGATTCCCTGGGCGGCGAGGGAGTCGATCAGGGCGTCGTCGGCCCGGTTGGCGATGTTGTAGAAGTTCTGTACGCACACGACCGGCGCGATCGATCGCGCTTCGGCGATCTGCTCGGCGGAGACGGTGCTGAGACCGAGATGCTTGATCAGGCCTTCCCGCTGCAGCTGCTCGAGCGCCGTGAACGGCTCGGCAAGCGAGCCGGGCTCGGGGCTGTCGAACCCGCCGACGCGCAGGTTGACGACGTCGAGTGCCTCGAGGCCGAGATGAATGAGGTTGTCGTGCACCGCCTGGCGCAGCTGCTCGGCGGATAGCGCGTGTGGCCAGCCGCCCTTTACGTCGCGATACGCCCCGACCTTCGTAACGATATGCAGCTCGTCGGGGTAGGGATGCAGGGCTTCTTTGATGATCTGGTTCGTGACGTGCGGGCCGTAGTAGTCGCTGGTGTCGATGTGAGTGATGCCCAGCTCCACCGCCTCGCGCAGCACGGCGATCGCGGCGTCACGATCCTTCGGCGGCCCGAAGACGCCGGGGCCGGCGAGTTGCATCGCGCCGTAGCCCATGCGCGTGACCGTGATGTCCTCGGCGATCGTGAACGTGCCGCCGGGAAGTGTCTGCGCTGCCATCAGCAATCCTCGTTTCGTGGTCGTGGGTCGACGGGCGCTCGGGTCATCGAGCCCCGACCGGCCGCTCGAGGACTCTGATTTCGCTCTAGAGAGCCACAATCATATGAGCGCTTCGTCCGACAGGGGCTTCGCGATTGTTCGCCGGTGTACGCTGACGCCATGCCCATGCCCAAGCGGTCCAGCGTCGATGACTTCTTTGCGCAACTCAACGATGTCCAGCGACCGCACCTCGAGACACTCAGGGAGCTGAGCCGCGATGCCGATCCCGAGGCGCGAGAGGAGCTGAAGTGGAATCTGCCCGTGTACGTACGCGGCGAGAAGACGACCCTGTGGATGCTTCAGAACTTCAAGAGCCACTGCTCGCTGCGGTTCCCACCACCGTTCTTCGCCACGCAGAAGACCGCTGTCGAGGCCGGTGGGTACGAGGCCGGTGAGGGCTTTATCAAGCTCCCCTACAGTCGCGCGCTGCCAACCGAGCTTCTGAAGGCGCTGATGCAGGCGCGGGTCGAGGAGTACGCAGCGACCGGCGCCGGCTGGAACGATCGCTGACCCCGGCCGTGGCGTTCGCGGCCGGCAGCAGCCGGAAGACGACGAACATGATCCCGAGCGCGCGCGAGACGCCTAAGCTGGAAGAACCAGCAATACGTCCCGGCTAGGAGCGAGGCAACGCGATGGCCGACAGACAGATCAAGCAACCCGGAGCGGACCACCCGATCACGATCGAGAAGAACCCCGCGCGGATCGTCGTCTCGGTCGCCGGGCGAGTCATCGCCGACACCAGGCAGGCGCTGACGCTCCGCGAGGCGAACTACGCACCTGTTTGGTACCTCCCCTTCGAGGATGTCGAGACGTCAATGCTCGAAGCGACGAGCCACAGCACCTACTGCCCCTACAAGGGGGACTGCAGCTACTACAGCATCCCGGCCGGCGGGGAGAAGTCGGTGAACGCGGTGTGGACCTACAGGGCCCCATACGCGGCCGTCGCCGACATCAGCGATCATGTCGCCTTCTACCCGGATCGCGTCGACGCGATCGACGAACGACTGCCGTATGACTCCGAGCGAGCAAGCGAGATGAGCGGCTCAAACATGCCCGCTTAGCCGGTATCCGGCACTTGACGCCCACCTCGCTAGACACCGTCGGTGGGCTCAGGCCGACATGACGACCCGCTACGTGGCGGGGATGTGCAGGTAAGACTGGACGCTCTCGACGCGGTCGGCCGCTACGAGGCGTCCGCTCGGCCGGATGCGCGTCGGCCGTCCGTCCAGTCGTCGCACGAGGAGCTCGTGGCCCTTGGTGCTGGCGACAATGTAGCCCGCTGGGGGCGTCTGATTGCGACGGCGCTGTTGCTGAGTCGAGGTCTTCGTGCCAGGGGTGTTCATGGTTCCGCTCTCCGGAGTTGATGGTGGGTCCTCGTGCGAGGGCGACGGGATATTGTCTACTAAGTCTATCAACATTCTCGGGATTCCCCGGCGTCGTCCGTCGCGGCGATCGAGAATCCCCGCGCCGGGCTACGCGCTCGAGGGCGACGCTCGGCCTGCAGCGAGCATCACGCGCACGATGTCGACTGCACGCTCGGTCTGCGGCTCGTCGCCGATGGCGAGCGTAGCCCACTGAAGCGCAGTTGCGACCTGGACCACGACGTCGACGGGGTGCTCGAGGTCGGCCGCCTCTAACGCCTGTCGGATTGTGCGCCTGAAGCATAGCCCACCGTTTGGGCGTTCGGAACAAAGCTGGCATGACTTTCGATCAAAGCATTGCCCTTTGACGTTCGTATCGATACATAATTGATATATGTCGCAGAGACTGCTACGGTCCCGCCTCGCAAACACGCCGGCACTCATCGAGACGAGGAGGGACGAAGAACATGCAACGAGAAGGCAACTCGCGACATGCAGCGCAAAGCGGCGCAGGGGGTGGGCGATCGTGGGGCGCTCTACGCGCCGGCGGCCTCGGAATCGCGCTCGCGCTCGCGGTCATGCCGGCGGCCGCGATGGGCCAGGGCGGCACTCAAGCAGTGATCCCCGGCTACCAGGGGGAAGGCCCGACGCAGGACTGCTTCTGGGGTCAACCCGAGGCGAACGTCGGGCCGACCGACGAAGCCCACGAGACGCAGCCCTACAAGGGCCTTGCGCCTGAGACCGACAACGCTTACTACGTCACGAGCGTAATGCTGCCGGCGGGCGCGACGGTGACGCTGCATGGCCAGTTCCCGCACTCGCGCTCGATGTTGTTCTCGGCCTATAAGAACCTGAACGGCGAACCCGGGATTCCTGGAAGCGCGCTGGTAGACGAAAACATCGTTCCCGACGCGGGCTCGGTGAACCCGTTCGTGGCAGGCGAACCGCGCAACGCGGCCAATCGCTCGTACACGATCACGATCAGCGGCGAAGTCCCGCCGGCCGACCCGGCACCGAACACGCTGTATGCGGGCGAAACCGGTCACACAGAAGAAACGCAGAAGATCGAAGTGATCGAGCGGATCTACCGCCCCGACCGCGACCTTGAAGCCAACGGTGGCGTGGCGGTCCCGACGCCCGTCTATAACCTGGCTGGAGGAGCCGGCTCGGTGAGCGCGGAATCACAGGTCTGCAGTGACCTTTCAGTCGTTACCGGAGCCGAAGCTCTCAACGAGACCAAATTCGGTGTCTCGCCGGCACAGTACAAAGCACTTCGCTCAGGGTTGCCGGGCACCAAAGAACCGGCGACACACCCGGCCGTCAGCCCGATTCGCTGGGAAAAGTTCTTCAACAGCGGCTATCTGGTCGCGCCGTTCTATCGCGGCACGGCCGATGAACCTGCGATCGCGGGCCTGAACTCGACGGCGACCTCCGGGTTGTATGCAACGCCCGCCAACGCATACGCGATTGGGTACGCGAGCCGTCTGTTTGGACCAAACACCGAAGGCCACAACATCCTCGTGCTGCACGGCAAAATGCCGACGCACCCCGAAACCTACAACGGCAACGCGACCAGCGATGACGGCAGCACGCAGGTCCGCTACTGGTCGCTGTGCAACTACACCGGCATCTCCAAAGGGGCGCTGCTTGAAGCGAACTCCGCCTGCCTGTTTGACCAGGAGGTGCCGACGAACAGCGAAGGCGACTTCACGATCGTCGTCAGCCTCCCGCAGGACCGCCCGGCGGACGCGCGGCCCGGATGCGGCGTCGCGTGGATGAACTGGGGCACAGCGGGCGACGGCGAAGGGCGGCCAGACCTTGACCTGCTGATGCTACGCAACCAGGAGTCGAACCCGACGTTCGCGCAGTCGATCGGAAAGGTCGAACACCCGGGCGAAGAGGAAGCAGTGATGGGCGCCTACTATCCGCACGGCAGCTACACCGACAAGGAACAGTACGAAGCAAGCAACACGTGTGCACCAGCCGCCCCCGGTGCTCCTCAGCTGACGAGCGGGAGCACGCCGAACAACGGCGCCTTCACACTCGGCTGGAGCGGTGGAGGAGAAGCAGAAAACGTCGAAGGCGTCACCTACACGCTGCAGCACAAGTCCGCGGCCGGCAGCTGGGAAACTGTCGCAAGCGGCCTGAAGAGCCCCGGATACACGTTCTCCCCCGCTTCCCACGAGGTGGAAGGGACGTGGAGCTATCGGGTTCGCGCCAGCAACGAAGGTCAGGAAAGCGAATACTCGTCCGCGTCGGCCGAAGTCAAGGTCGAACGCGGCGCTATCTACAGCGCTTCGAGCCTGAGCTTCGGACCTCAGACGGTGGGGGAGTCCGGGCAGACGATGTGGCTCGAGGTCGTCAATGGTGCACCCCCGTCGTTGACGTTCAGCAGCCCGGCCTTCATCACAGGCCCAGCCGCCGGCGACTTCTCGATTCCTGCCGGTGACGATGTCTGCACTGGGCCGACGCTGATGACCAACGAACCATGCTGGATCGGTGTTCAGTTCACGCCGGGGGCGCTGGGGTCGCGCACCGCGACGCTGAACTTCGGTAAAAGCAACGCCGGCGGCACGGCTCCGACGGTGGCCCTGAGCGGCGTGGGCGTCGCGCCGACCAGCGGCGCGACCGGAGCAACTGGAGCGACTGGCGCGACCGGTCCAACAGGTGCGACCGGAGCAAGCGGCGCGAACGGCACGGACGGCGAACCGGGAACAACCGGAGCCACCGGAGCTACCGGCCAAACAGGCGCAACCGGAGCCACAGGCGAAACCGGCGCAACCGGACTCCAGGGAGTGACCGGAGCGACGGGAGCCCAGGGAGCGACCGGAGCGACGGGAGCCAACGGAGCCAACGGAAGTAACGGCGGGAGCGGCCCGACCGGCCCGACCGGCCCGACCGGGTCGGCCGGGTCAGCCGGAGCCAAAGGCGCAACCGGGGCAACCGGCGCAACCGGCGCCGCGGGAGCAACCGGAGCAGCCGGCGCAACCGGAGCAACCGGCGCCGCCGGAGCAACGGGTGCGGCCGGTGCCCAGGGCAAAGCCGGAGCAACCGGAGCCACCGGCAGCACGGGTGCCACCGGGCAGGCCGGCAACGCCGCGATAGCGACGTTCGTCAGCTTCTCCAACGTGCCGAACGAAAACTGCCTGAACTACACGGAGCTCGCAGGTCAGGGCAACGGCATCTGCCCCGGACCTACGAAAGGCGCCTCCACCAGTGGTCTGCTGGCAGGCCCGACGCCCGCTAACGGGGCGACCGTCAGCAGCCTGTATGTCGACACGACCGCGGTACTGACCGGCGAATCAAAAGCGGTGGTCTCGGTCCTCGACAACACGACGGGCAAAACGCTGCTCTCCTGCACGGTCGAAAAATCAGCGAGCAGCTGCTCAAACAGCGCCACAGGTGGCACTGCGGCGGCCGGTGACAACATCGAGGTCAAATTGACGTTGATGGCGACCGGCTCCAAGTGCGCCAACAAGGTGTGGCGAGTGAGGTTCCGCTACTAGTTTCCGCGCCTCCTGCCGCAGGTCCACCGTGGGCCTGCGGCCGGAGTGCACGGGTTCATGAAAATGGAGATCTGGGGAGTCGCCCGCGACGCCGATTTGTTCTTGGTGCCTGAGCTCGCTACCGGTTTGGCGTGTCGGTGTACCCGGACCTCCGGCCTGTTGCCATGAGCGTCGTGGGCACCGGCCACGATTGCCGGTGCCCCCGGCGACGTCGCTGCGCTCCGTTCCCTGCTTACGATGGTGCGAACGGGGGTAGATCAGAGTTCCACCGAATCAGGCGCCGGTCGTCTCCAAGGCGCCAGACGCTCGCTTAGCCCGGCGAAATCAGCAGTCTGAGCAAGCGCCGTCGGCTCGCGCCGATCATCTTCCGCTGATCATGTCCGATTGACCGATTCGTCCGCTACCAGGTCCACGGATAACCGATCTTCGCATCGATGTCGACAGCAGACAGACGCGCATGAACTCTCAACCGACACCACCCACTCCCGCGCTGAAGCCCCACCATGGTCGCCTCTTCTTTGTGCCACTGCTGGCAGGCGCGATCGTTGCCCTATCGGCATCTGCCGCGCAGGCCTCGTTCGGCGTGACGGAGAGCAACTTCGAAGCGCAGACCTGCCTGGTCAACTCGTGTACGTACCACAGCGTCGAAACAACACCATCCGAAGCGTTTACCCAGGCGGCCGGCCACCCTCCTTGGGGAATCACGACATTCGAAGTCAACCACAAAAAAGGCGCCCTGGCCGAAGAACCCGAAGGCGCGCTGAAGCGGATTCGAGTTGACGTCCCGGCCGGCCTCGCCGCTGATCCCGAGACACTTCCGAAGTGCAAACGAACGGAATTCAACGCCAACACGTGCCCAGCCAACACCCAGGTCGGGACAACCGAACTGATCGCCTACGACGGCATCAACGATCTCCCGATCTCGGGCAAGGTATACAACCTTGAACAGCCCGAAGGCTTTCCCTTGTTCTTCGGCATCGACACCGGCGTCGAACCGCTGGTGAACGTGCACATCTTCCTCGAAGGCCACGTTGCATGGAGCAGCGACTACCATGAGTATTTCGAAATCAACAACGTTCCCAAAGAAGGAGAACTCGCTGGGTTGAAAGTGCCGCTGAGTGTGCTGAAGTCCAAACTGAACTTCAACGGCCACGCCGGCGCAGGCAACTTCCTCACCATTGGAAGCGTGTGCTCAAGCAGCACGACGTCTCGTTTGGAAGTCGAATCCTACGCAGGAGAAATCTCGCGGACCGAAACTCACACGCCCGCCGGCGTAGAAGGCTGCGACAAAGTCCCCTTCGAACCCGCGGTTGTCGTCCTCCCCGAAACTGCTCAATCCGATGCGCCGGATGGCGTCACGACCGAAGTAAAGGCGCCACAGAATGCCGGTCCGGGAGAAATCAACACAGCCGACATCAGAGATGTGCACCTGACGTTGCCAGAAGGAATGACCCTCAATCCATCGGCCGCGCGTGGACTGGAAGCTTGTAGCGCGGGCAAGATCGGTATCGGCACCACCAACCCAGTGACCTGCCCGGCGGCCTCGAGAGTGGGCGCCGTCACCATCGAAACCGATCTTCCCGCAGGCTCGCTATCAGGCAATGTCTATCTGGGCAATCCCGGCGGAGGGCCGATTACCGGACCCCCATTCACCATCTATCTGGACGCCGAGAGCATTTACGGCGTCTCGGTCAGATTGCAAGGCTTGGTCAATCCGAATCCGAGCACGGGCAGGCTGGAAGCCACCTTCACCAACAATCCCGAGCTCCCGTTCAGCGACCTCCTCCTGACCCTCAAGGGTGGAGCGCAGGCGCCGCTCGCCAACCCATTGGCGTGTGGGATCGAACACGCGGAAGCCCTCTTTGCGCCTTACACCGGCTTGGCGACGGTCCCGAGCTCGACACCGTTCCTGACCGCCGGTTGCCCCTCTCCGCTGGCGTTCCTGCTTACCCAGAGCACCCACAACACCTCCGCCAGCGCCGGCGCGCACACTTCCTACACGTTCAATCTCAGTCGCGCGGACGGTCAGCAGTACCTGTCGCAGGTGAACACCATCCTGCCGCCGGGGTTGGTCGGCGCGATCCCGTCGGTGACGCCGTGCGCGGAACCGCAGGCGCAAACGGGGGCATGCTCGTCCGCAAGCGAGATCGGACAAGCGACGGTGAACGTTGGCGCCGGTTCCGAACCCTACGCCTTCTCCGGTCCAGTGTTCCTCACGGGTCCCTACGACGGCGCGCCCTACGGGCTGTCGATCCCGGTGGCCGCGGCGGCGGGACCATTTAACCTCGGCACTGTCGTCACGCGGGCCACGATCAACGTCGACCCGACGACCGCGCGGGTGGTCGCCACAAGTGCCCTGCCGACGATCGTCAAGGGCATTCCCCTGCGGCTGAGGGGCGTGAGCGTGGCGATCAACAGGGCGGGCTTCCTGTTGAACCCGACCAACTGCGGGGCGCTGGCGACCGAATACGCGCTGACCTCGACGTTCGGAGCCGCTCAGAGTCTGTCGAGTCCGTTCCAGGTCGACGAATGCAGCGCGCTCGCGTTCAAGCCGTCGTTCAAGGCGACCACCAGCGGAAAGGCGTCCAAAGCGAACGGGGCGAGTCTGGAAACGACGATCAACCAGCCGGCAGATCAAGCGAACATCAGGTCGGTGCTCCTGCAACTGCCCAGGCAGCTGCCCTCGCGGCTGACCACGCTGCAGAAAGCGTGCCCCGAAGCGACGTTCGCCGCAAACCCCTACCGTTGCCCAGCCGGTTCGGTGGTCGGAGGTGCCAGGGCGAACACGCCGGTGCTGCCGGGCAAATTGACCGGGCCCGTGTTTCTGGTCTCGCACGGCGGGGCCGCGTTTCCCGACACCGACCTCCTCCTCGAAGCCAACGGCGTGCGCGTGATCGTCGTCGGCAACACGAACATCAAAATGGGGATCACCACGACGAATTTCGCAGCGACCCCCGATGTGCCGGTCACGAGCATCACGGTGGACCTGCCCCTGGGACCGCACTCGGCACTGGCCGCGAACGGGAACCTCTGCACCAGCTCGGTCGTGATGCCCACGACGATCACCGGCCAGAACGGGAAGGTGGTCAAACAGAACACGAGGATCGCTGTCAGCGGCTGCGGCGTGAGGATCCTGGGCCACAGGGTCGTGCACGACGCACTCGTGCTCACGGTCCAGACGTTCGCCGCAGGACGCATCAGCGCGAAGGGCAAGAACCTGAACACAGCCTACCGGCGTCTCGGCAAGGCCACGACGACGACACTCAAGGTCTCGCTCTCGCGCGGAGGTCTCACGGCGCTGCGCAGACACCGCAAGGTGAAGATCCGCGTTCGTGTCGGCTTCGTGCCAAAGAAAAAGGGCGAAGCCAGCTCGGCGGCCTTCTCCGCGGTCACCCTCCGGTAGAGGTTCCTCTGGGCTGGCCGACGGTCCGCCTTTGATTTGATGGTGAAGGTCCTTGGCGGTAGGGTTCGCCGCGTGAGTCTCGATTTCGCAGTGGCTCAGTTCGGCGGACAGACAACCGCCGCCGAGAAGTATGCAGTCGCGAAGGAGCGCACCGGTGACGATGCCCGCTGGACGCGAGAGGTAGGCATCGTCGAACATCGGCACAACGGGCGCCTCGCGCTGCGCGGGACGTTCGCCGGGCAGTATCTCGACTTGGACAAGATGCTCGCGGCGCTCGGCGACAGCGCGCAGCACATCGCGAGACAGACCCTCACCACAGACCACGTAGCCGAGCTGGAGGCGTCGCTCAGCGCGGCGCCACCCGCATCGCCCGAGCGTTAGACGCAGGCAGAATGTGCGGCAGCCCTCTTCGGAAGAGATGACGTCGCTACCGACGATGCGTGTCTCCCATGCTCCGGCGAGGCGCCATGGGTCAGACCATCGGTGAGCGGGCACGCCAAGCCGGCCTTGAAGCGATCCCGCTCGGTGCTCGCGACGCCCGCGGAGCGGGTGCATGACGGTGGACGGCGCAGCCGAGGCTGTCTCCGTTTCGCCGCGACCCCGCTCGGCGCTGGCGCGCCACATACGCCAGGCGCTCAGTTATGCCAAGCCCCATCTGCAGAGATCGGCTCTGAGGCTGGTGGCCTATCTGCTCGTCGCCTACCTCGTCCTCAAGCTGATTCCAGCCCTGGAACAGGCACTCAGCAGCCTGGAGCATGTCAGTTGGCCGTGGGTGCTCGGCGCGCTGGCGCTCGAGACCGTCTCCGAGATGGGCTTTGTCGTCTCCTGGAGCGCGATCGTCGACCCCGAAAGCCTGCTCATCGCCGAGGGCCGTGACCAGCGAATTGACACACGCGTGGCGTGGGCACAGCTGGGTGGGGGGACGCTCATCCCCGGCGGCTCCTACGGAGGCCTTGGAGTTGGTGCCTGGCTCCTGCACCGCCTCGGAATGCCCACCAAGCTCATCGCCGAGCGCGAGTTCAACCTCAGCTTTCTCAACACCGCCGTCGACGCGCTGGCCCTGATCGCGTTCGGCGTGGGTCTCGCGGCGGGCGTCTTGCCCGGCCCGCGCAACCTCCTGTTGACGCTGCTGCCGGCAGCCGCTGCCGCCGCCGCGATCGCGGCGGCTCTGCTAGTTGCCCGTCGCGCGGTAACCGATGCTGAACGCAAGCCGCCCAAGCACGCCAGGGTGGCCGGCGCGATCACCACTCTCTCCGAAGCCGTCAACGACACGCAGCGCCTTCTATTCCATCGTGGTGGCCGCAGGGCGGTTCTCGGGGCAGTGGTCTATCTGCTGTTCGACGTGCTGGTCCTCTGGAGTGCCTTCATTGCCGTCCATGCCCAGCCGGTACCCGGCTTCCCGCTCGTCGTGATGGCTTACATCATCGGCGCGCTCGGCGGATCGGTTCCCCTGCCGGCCGGCATCGGCACGATCGGAGGCATGCTCGGCGTGTTCATCCTCTACGGCGTGGAGCACAACACTGCACTCGCTGCCGTCCTGCTCTATCAAGCGATCGGACTGCTCGTGCCGCTCGCCGGCGGCGCGATTGCCTACGCGATCCTTCGCCGGAACCTGGCGCAGATGCCCGCCCGTGTCACCGAGGGGTCCGGGTAGGCGCGAGGCTGCCTCCGCCTGGCCCGAATCAGCGGGCACGTTCGCCATATCTGGTGCTAGGTTCGACGCATTCAGATCACGGCTACGATGGCGGGCCGACGCAGGCCCTCCGCCGACTGTGGCTCGCGACTTACGTGACAACTTGCCCTCCTCCCTGGAGCGCACGACAAGGGAGTTCCTATGAGCAGCGCAACTCAAGAGCTGGACGCCGAGAGATGGCATGAGTACTTCGACTCGCTCACCCCTGGCATCGAGGGGATGCTCGCCACCATCGAGGTCATGGACGCGCAGGCGGGAGATCAGCTCGACGCCGAGCGGATGCCGCTGCAGGCCATCAGCTACGACCCGAGGGACGACGTGGTCGAGATCGCACTGGGTGGGCGCGGGGTGCGCTACCCCGTCGTGCTGCGGCACTTCATATCCGCCCCCCGCACGATCAGCGTTGAGGAGTCGAGCTCGGTCACTCCCACGGCGATCCTCGTCACGGACGGGGGCGGCGTCCGAACGCTGATCAGCCTATTTGAGCCCGTCGAGCTCGAGGCTTAGCCCCTCCTCAGACCGGGTCCTGGGTGCTGTACGGGTCGTCCTCGCCGCGCAGATCGCGGTAGCGGCGGTCGAACAGCTCCAGCACCGCGGTGATGTCCGCCGGCCCGTGGATGTCATGGCTGACACTCTCGGGCAGCGAATCGGACGGTTCGGCATCGCCGTGTTCGACCAGCTCCTCGCGCTCCGGATCCGGGAAGCTCAACTCCGCCACACCACGCTCGCGATCGAGGACGCCCAGCTCGAGGCGCTCGTAACGCACGAGCGCGGCACTCTCCGAGATTCGCTCGATATGGACACCGGGCCAGCTGCCAAGCTCGCTGGCGACCTCATCGACGAGCGCTGTCGCACGGGACATGAGGCGCATCGTATCCGCTCGGGCTCGGTCCGCGAGAGAGCTCGGCGCGGACTGAGATTGACGTCTGCTGCTAGGTTCCGCACAATGCCTCCGACGGATGGCCAGGAAGAGACCGGAGCCCTTCTGGCGAACATCCCGCAGAGCGCGAACGTGCTCGGCTCGGCGACTGCCCCGGTCACCCTTCAGTACTTCGGCGACCTTCAGTGCCCCTTCTGCAGGGACTTCACGCTCGAGGTGCTGCCCTCGATGATCGAGCGATGGGTGCGCCCCGGCGATCTGCGGATCGAGTACCACGCGTTGGAGACCGCGACGCGCGAGCCCGCAGTGTTCGTGGCGCAACAGGTGGCGGCGCTCGCGGCGGGTAAGCAGGACAGGGCGTGGCACTTCATCGAGACCTTCTACCGCGAGCAGGGAGAGGAGGGCTCGGGCTACGTCACCGACAGATTCCTGCAGGGCATCGCCAGCGAGGTCCCGGACCTGGACCTCTCGCTGTGGAACCGCGATCGCAGTGATCCGCAACTGGCCGGCGAAATCGCCGCAGACGCCCGCGCCGCCGAGAGCGCTGGCCTCAACGGCACCCCGTCGTTCTTGATCGGCAGGAGCGCGGGCGCGATGACGACGTTCGCACCGACCGACACGACATCGTTCGATGCGGGTGTCGAAGCGCTTCTGAAGACGTAGAAGGACCGCCCGCGGGGCGGTCGCGCGCGGTCGATGTGCGACTTGGCGCGGCGGTCTTTAGCCCTCAAACACTCAGGAGGTTCGAAATGCCCGCCACACAGCTCAGTACTACACAACTCGGAAACACCGGCCTCGAGATCACGCGCCTCGGCTTCGGTGCGTGGGCGATCGGCGGCGGGGACTGGGAGTTCGGCTGGGGTCCGCAGGACGATGAGCAGTCGATCGCCGCGATCCACCGTGCGCTCGAGCAGGGGCTCAACTGGATCGACACCGCCGCCGCGTATGGCTTCGGCCGCTCCGAGCAGACCGTCGGGCGCGCCCTGGAAGGCGTCGCCGAGCGACCGTACGTGTTCACGAAGTGCTCGCTGCTTGAAGGCCCGGGGCGTACGGTCGTCCACAGCCTCAAGCGCGACTCGATCCTGCGCGAGGCCGAGCACAGCCTGCAGCGGCTTGGCCTCGACGCGATCGACCTCTACCAGATCCACTGGCCGATCCCCGCGGCAGACATCGAGGAGGGATGGGCGGCGCTTGCCGAGCTCAAGCAGCAGGGCCTCGTGCGCCACATCGGCGTCTCCAACTTCGACGTCGAGCAGCTGCGCCAGGTCCAGCAGATCGCCCCCGTCGAGACGCTACAGCCGCAGTACTCGCTGATCGAGCGCGATGGCGAGCGGGAGCTCCTGCCATTCGCCGAGCGGGAGGGCATCGGCGTGATCGTCTACTCGCCGATGGGCTCAGGGATTCTGAGCGGCGGCATGACGCGCGAGCGCGTACAGAACATGCCCGATGATGACTGGCGCAAGCGCGACATACGCTTCAACGAGCCGGCGCTGTCACGGAACCTCCAACTGGTCGAGCGCCTGAAGACGGTCGCCGAGCGCTACGACACGACACCGGGTGCGGTTGCGGTCGCATGGACGCTGCGCAACCCGGCCGTCGACGGTGCGATCGTCGGCTTTCGCCGGCCCGATCAGGTCGATCCGATCCTCACCGCGGCTAACCTGCAGCTCACTGACGAGGATGTCGCCGAGATCGAAGAAGACGCTCGATGAACGGGTCGCCGGCTAGTTCTCGCCCCAGCGGCCGTCGCCGTGATCGCGGGGCGAGGCCTCACCGTAGAACTCCCTCGCCAGCGCCAGAATCTCCGCCTCGGTCAGGTCGTCACTGTCGGACTCGATTGAGCCGACGATCCGTTTCATCAGGTCATGGTCGTGTTGCGCCAGGTACTGCGTAAATTTCAGCGTGCCGTTGCTGTGTCCCTTGCCGTTGCCGATGATCAGTATCCGGGCCGCAGGCCTGAGCGCGTCGGCGAGCTCGGCGTACCATGATTTCGCGATCTCGCCATACCAGCCACCGGGGTTGTTGGCCTTGTGGTGCATCGTGCGCAGCCTGCCGGTGACGTCCTGCGGCACGATTCTCGTTGGCGCGCCGTTCGATGCATCGGTCGGGTAAATGTCGGCACCGTGGTAGCCGATGACCAGGATCGCGTGTCCACTGGGCTCCGTCGCGGCCGGCCGCGCACTGACCTCCTCGCGCTCGCGCAGTCCCTCGGCGGTGATGCCGGCGGCGGTGAGCATGCGCCTGAGGTCGACGACCATCTGCTCGCCGACATCCTTCCCACTCGGGCGGTGGAGCGTCTCGGTCTCGCCGCCGACGGCGACCTTGAACTTGCCGTTGTGCTCCTCGGTCACCTCGCCGATGGCCTCCAGCAGGGAGAGGACGTCCCGCCACTCGATGTTGTGGCTGACCGGGTGGGAGAGGATCGCCTCCGCGGTTCTGCGATGGTGGTGGTCGAGGTGGGTCGCCTGAATCATGAGGACTCGAGGAGCTGCTTCGCCCGTGCCAGCGCCTCAGCCAGGCTGTGCGCGCTGACGACCACCGCGCCGCCATCGCTCTGCGGCTCGATCCTGAGAACCAGCTCGCCGTCTTCCACCCGCGTGAAACCAAACAGCCTGTCGCCCACCCAGAACTCGGCGGTGCCGTACTCGGCCTCTTCGGGGCTCACCATGCTGACGTGGAGTTGGCGCGAAGCGTGCATCTCGTTGATCTCTCCGTCCTAGGTGGGCCGTGACAACGCCTCCGGAGCGCGTTGTCGACGAAGTATACGATGGATCGTGGCTTCTGCTGATGAGGCGAAGATGAGAAGGCACCGGGCAGCTCGGACGTCTCATGTCCGTCTAATCGCTGGATGCGAGCCTCTCAGATCGTGACGGCCGACTCCAATGACCGCGCCGAGCGAGCGGCGTGGCCGCACACGAGGTGCGCGTGCTCATCGTCGGGGGGTCCCTGGTCGGGCCTTGCAGCGCGATCGCGCTCGCTCATCGCGGAGTCCAGGTGACCGTGCTCGAAGCGCACCCCGCAAGCGAGCTACGAGGGCGGCGGCCTGGGCGTGGACGTCGGGTTGCTCGCCGAGGTGACCGGTCTGGGCGAGAGCCCACCTGTGTGCTGGGGGATAGATCGCGCGACGACGGCGTGGTCGCTACTCGCCGACTGGCTCGAGGATCACGCACTGCGCACCCACGGGATCGAGCTGCGAAGGGGCGCGGACGTGGTCGACGCCGGTGACGGTTGGGTGCAAACATCGACGGCACCCGCTACGAGGCCGAGGTTGTGATCGGCGCGGACGGCGCGCGCAGCACCGTCCGCCGCTCGGTGACGCCCGAGCACGCGGAGGCCCTCTACGCCGGCTTTCTGCTGTGGCGCGCGATGGTCCCAGAGAGCGCCCTGCCAGCCGAGATCCTGCCGGCGGGCGACGAGCCGTCGCGCGAGCACTACTTCGGCGCCTACCGGCTGGTGACCTACCCCGTCCCCGGCACCGACGGCCAGGCGACGCGCGGGCGTAGGCGGCTGAACATGGTCTGGTATGACCCGGCTCGGAGCGAGCTGCTCACCTCGAGCGGGCTGCTTGAGGGCTCCACCGTGCATGGGTCGCTCGCCGCCGTTGATGTGCCCAGCGAGCTGCGCGAGGAGCTGAGCTCGAGGCGTCCTGAGGACGGCCGCGGCCGTGGTCAGCCGCCGATCGTCCGATCCAGAAGCGCGAACAGCTCGGTGAAGTGGCGCTCGGCCGCCGCCTCGTCGTAGGCGGCGGTGTCGCTCATCGTGTAGCCGTGGGCGGCTCCCTCGTAGAGCTCTGAGCGGTATCGCGCCCCGGCCTCCTCGAGCGCTCGCTCGAGCGCCGCTACGTGCTCCGGGGTCATGCTGTGGTCGTTGTCGGCGTGGCCGAGGTAGAGCTCGGCGGAGATCGCGCCCGCGCTCAGGTGCGGACTGTCCTTGTCGTCGCTCACGAGCCCCCCGGCGTGGAAGGCCGCGAGCGCCGCGACCCGCTCCGGGTAGGCGGCGGCGATCCGCCAGCCGACACGGCCACCCAGGCAATAGCCGGTGATGGCGAACGGCTGGCTTGCGATCCCGCCGAGGTAGTCGAGGTAGGCCGCCCCGTCACTGACGATTCGCTCGGGCGTCAGTTCCGCCATGGCAGGCATCAGCCGCGCGAAGAAGGGATCCCGCTGCGCGGGATCCTCCAGATCGGGCATCTCCATGTTCGACGCCCGGCCGGCGCGATAGAGGACGTTCGGGGCGAGTACGACGAAACCCCGGGCCGCGATGCGGTCGACCATCTCCTCGATGCGAGGTCGCAAGCCGAAGGCGTCCATGATGAACAGCACACCCGGGTGCCTCCCGTCCTGCCCGGGGGGTCGCGAGAGGTAGGCGTCTGCGACGCCGTCCTGGGTACTGATGTCGACCGTCTCGCCGTTCATCGCTGCGTGCTCCCATCGTCGCTGGTCGGAAGGGTGGAGCTTAGTCGCGGGTTGCCAAGCGCGGGTGACCTTCCCGCGCCGGAGGAATGACGACGGCGCGATTGCGAGCGGATTCCGCTCATAACCCCGCCTTCGAGCGCGCGTCGCTCGCGAGATGCGCCCGAGCGCCCACTGGAGCACCTCTCGGAGAGACGACCCCGCGGCTGAGGGAGATACTCGACTCGGCGGAGCATGCCGCGCGCGGGATGCCCGAGGCCGAGGAAGCACGCCGTCTCCTGCGCCAGCGCTTCGAGCACACCGAGGATCCGCAGCTACGGGGAGAACTCGCAGCCGAGGGCCTCGACCACGTCGAACGCCAACTGCAACTCATCAGCGAGCGGCGCAGGGACTGGATAGCACCGAAGCAAAGCTGTGGACCAGACAGAACCGCCTTGAGGGGTTTCTCCTCCACGCGCGTGGAAGTGAGTGGTGGCACGCACGCCGGAACATGGCGCGCGCGGCGGAGGCCGTGACGACTGACACAACTGGAACGAGCTGGGCCCCGCATCACGCCTCGTGGCGTCAGGGCTTCGCCGCCGATCTGACATGACGCGAGCTACTGGTGTCCCACTCGCCCCGAGCCGCCCATTCGGCGAAGGTCATCCAGCTGACCTCGGGGTAGCGCGCTCGTACGGCGGGCACGTCGATGCCGTAGTCATCGCTGGCGAGGAACGCGTACATCGCGGCGAGGTCTGGGCTGCGCTCGCGCAGCTCATCCAGCGAGGTTTCCACGGCGCGAGCGCCGAGGGCGCCAGCCATCTCTCGCGGCGTCGGAGCGTCGCCGGCGATCTCGACGCGCTCTGACAGATGCTCCTCGCGGCGATCGAGGATCGCCGCCACAACAGCGCCGAGGTCGCGCAACCCAACCTGCTGCAGGGGCTTCTCCACGGGCATGGGCAACGGAAGCAGTCCCTCAAGAATCGCCGCGCGAGACCCAAGCGCGTTCTCATAGAAGTAGCTGGGCGCGACGACAGTCCAGGGGATGGGAGCGTCGCGCAATCGCTCCTCAATTCGCGCCTTGCTCTGAAAATGCGGCACCTCAGCGCGATTGGCCGCGGCGACCGAAGCGAAGATCAGCCACGGCAATCGTGCCTCGACAGCCGCTCGAATGATCGCCTCGCCCTGACGGACCTCCGCGTCGGCGCCCTCCTCAAACGGTGTGGTGATCGCATATGCGACTGCCGCGCCGGACATCGCTCGAGCGAGGGATCGCTCGTCGCGCAGGTCGCCGACCACCAGCTTCGCCCCACTCTTCGCAAGTGCCTGTGCTCGCTCAGCCTGCGGGTCACGCACCAACACCTGAACGGGAACCGCTCTGGCGAGCAGCTCCTTCGCGACAGCACCACCCTGAGTCCCGGTCGCGCCGAACACGAGCACTCCAGGCGGCTTCATTTGGCTGCGCCCTGCTCTAGCCAGCGCTCGAACAGCGAGACCCGCCCGCTGGGCCACGCGCCATCGCACGGCATGCTGCCATCCTTCAGTCGTCCCGCGATTGCCTGGCCGTGGGCCACGACATCGTCGTAGGACCAGAGGTCAAAGGCGCGGCGCATGGCTGTCCGGTCGCTTTCGCGAAACAGCGGCCTGATATCCGACTCAAATCCAACTGGTGAGCCCTGTGCTGAGGAGACCGGTTCATCTGACATCGAGAGACCTCCTGACCCGCGGCGAAAGCCGCGGAACGATGACTGTTTGTGAGCTTGCGCGCTAGACGCTCGCACCGCCGGGTGGGCCGGCGTCGTCTTGATGGTGCGCACGCTGATTCTCCAACCTGAGGAAGTGCGGCGAGCGCGCCGTTGCACCTGTGCGGTTCCCGCCACAGGGGAGGGGGACAGCGGGGTGAGCAGCAGCAGGGTGCTCGCGGCGCTAGTGGGATTCGTAATCTCGCTCGTCAGGTCTGCAGCCAGGCCAGCAGGTCGGCGTTGATCGTCTCGGCCTGCGTGGTCGGCATGCCGTGCGGGAAGCCCTTGTACGACTTCAGCGTCCCGTTCTGCACGAGTGCCGCCGACAGTGGTCCGGAGTCGGCGTAGGGAACGATCTGGTCGTCTTCGCCGTGCATGCACAAGGACCGGCAGCGTGATCTTCTTCAGGTCCTCGGTGAAATCGGTCTGGGAGAAGGCGACGATGCCGTCGTAGTGCGCCTTCGCCCCGCCCATCATTCCCTGGCGCCACCAGTTCTCGATGATCGCCTCCGAGGATTCCACGCCGGGCCGGTTGAAGCCGTAGAAGGGTCCTGAGGGCAGCGCCCGGTAGAACACGGAGCGGTTGGCGGCGAGTTCGGCCTGGAGGCCGTCGAACACGCTCTTCGGCAGCCCGCCGGGATTGGCGTCGGTCTGCACCATCAGCGGCGGCACCGAACTGATCAGCACCGCCCTCGCGACACGGCCCTCACCGTGGCGGGCGATGTAGTGCACGACCTCCCCGCCACCGGTGGAGTGCCCGACGTGGATGGCGTCCTTGAGATCGAGATGGGCGGTCACGGCAGCCAGGTCGTCGGCGTAGTGGTCCATGTCGTGACCGCCGCTGGTCTGAGTGGAGCGTCCGTGTCCGCGCCGGTCATGGGCGACGACGCGGTAGCCGTGCTGCGAGGAAGAACAGCATCTGGGTGTCCCAGTCGTCGGCCGAAAGCGGCCAGCCGTGGCTGAAGACGATCGGCTGGCCCGAACCCCAGTCCTTGTAGAAGATCTCCGTGCCATCGCTTGTCGTGATCGTCCCCATTGCCTGCTGCCTCCTTTGCTCTGGCCGTTTGCGCCGAAACCTGCGGGCGGCAGCCTAACACCGCCTCTTGGGCGGCGGCAGCGCTCGGTGCTCAGGCGGCGTACCGACGAGGAGTGACTCGAGCGTTCCTGGCAATTCCCCGCAGGGCGCTACAGCGGCGGGACCTGGTTGTTGACCTGCGGCCCGTGGTACAGGTGGTCGTGGTCCTTGCAGGCGGCCGGGAAGCTGAACTGGACGCTGTCGCTGCGCACGCCGTTGTAGCTCGCGAACAGGGTCACGTGGCCGACGGTGCCGACCTCGCATCGCGGGTCGGTGCTGCTCTGCACGCGGACGATGATCTTCATGATGTTCCCGGGGAAACCCCACATCACCGCGTAGTGCGAGTGGTAGACCAGGTGGTGCTCGACCGTCATGATGATCAGGCGGTCGGGCTGGTGGCGGACGCGGTTGACCTGGCAGAGGATCCCGGAGACGGTGTTGGCGGCTCAGGTTGATGTCGCCGTGGCCGCGGGCGTAGCTGCCGGTCGTGCCGGTGATCGGCGAACCCGTGTGAAAGCCCCACGGCGGAATCCCACCGACGATCGGGATCTGGGCGCAGATATTGAACCGAGTATCCGGAGGCCGATCCGGCCATGCCGGCGAGCGCCAGCAGCGCCGTGAGTCCCAATACCGCGAGTCCGATGCGCCGGCTGATGTGGTGCCTCGCAGCGAGGATTGGCAGTCTCTGGAGCTTCGGCATACGGCAGGGATCGCCAGCGAGCGCGAGCAGCTGAAGGCAGGAACCGTCTTGTTGACGTATGTCGCGGCTACTGTCGGCCAGGCGGGCCCTCACGCGGCGGCGCGTGAGGCGATCAGAGCCCGAGTTTGCGAACGCCCGTCTCGTCGAAGCCGAGGTGGTGACCAACCTCGTGACGCACCGTCTTTATGACCTGCTGGCGCAGGCGCTTGGGATCATTCCCGAAGTCGCGTACGAGCGTGTCGCGAAAGATCAGGATCTCGTCCGGAAAGCCGCCGCCCCCGAAGTAAGGCTGGCCACCGAGCCTCGAGCCGACGTACATGCCGTAGGCGTGGTTCTCGGCACCGCGGTCGGAAACGACGACTGCTACGTGCTCCAGCGCGCGTTGGAACTCGATTGGCAGCTCGTCGATGGCTGAGCTGACGAGTTCCTCAAATTCGTGCTCGCTGTAATGCGCGTGTCCGCTCATGGCCGTGGCACTACTCACTCAGCGGCGAACCCGCCCGGCCTGCGGCCAGCATCACGCGCACGATGCCGACGACCCGCTCGGTCTGAGGCTCGTCTCCGATCGCCAGGGTCGCCCACAGCAGGGTGGCCGCGACCTGGACGACGACGTCCAGGTGCGTCTCAAGGGCCGTTGCCTCCTCGACCGAGTGCGCTTCGGAGACCACCTCGAACAGCGCCTGCGCGAGCCTCGCATGAACCGCTCCCCGCTCGCCGATCAGCAGCCGCAATGCGAGTTGGGGCTCGTGCTCGACGAACGTGCGGAGGGGCTGAAACTGAGCGGTCGCATTCATCACGCGACGGGCAAAGTCGAGGACGCGCGCGTCGCCCTGTCCGGTGGCTTGGGCGCGAGCCGCTGCGCTGAAGTCCTGGGCCAGCACCACGAGCACCTCCTCGAGCAGCTGCTCACGCGAGCCGAACCAGCGGTAGAGCGTCGAGCGTGAGGTGGCCAGCTGCGTGGCCAGCATGCCCATGTCGACGCGGTCTCCGTTGAGGAACGTTGCCTTGGCGATGTCAAGCCCGTCCCGTGGCTGAGCTCGGCGAAAGATCGGGATCGGCTCGCGCTCGGTTGTGCGCGTGTCTGTGGCCGACATCTCCGTCGCTCCTGTGCTCGCCACCGATACCTCCGCGTTTGCGGGCCAATTGTGCTGGATCCCGTGTGCCCGAAGCATAGCCCACGGACGCGCGTCTAGATCAAACACGTTAGTGCGTTCAGCAGGCACAGGTATCCGTATTATTCGCTACGGGACAAAATTGACAAATGTCGCGCCAGCTGTTAGAGTCGCCGCTTCGTCTGGCAATCCCTGCATCGAGAAAGTCACGACGCCGGCACAGAGAAAGACGTGGTGGCGCCTACTGGGCATAAGGTGCGATGAGGCAGTTCACCGCACACAGATGAAAACCACGAGCAATGCGGAGGAGGCAAACGATGGCCACAACAGGACGCGACATCAAGGACGTGGAGTTGGCACAGCGTGAGCTCTGGCGTGACGGCCCTCCGTATGAGGTGTTCCAGCAGATGCGAGGTCAGTGCCCGATCCACAGAACCGAGCGCATCGAGCAGTTTCCCGAGGAGGCGGGCTTCTGGTCGGTGACGACCGCCGAGGATGTCCACGCCGTGAGCCGCGACTGGCAGACCTACTCTTCAGAACTGGGAGGCGTCACGGCGTTTGCTGAGATTTTCCCGCTGGAGCTCGCGCGGGGCATGTTCATCGGCATGGACCCGCCCAAGCACGACCGCATCAAGGCGCTCTTTCAGCGGGGCTTCACGCCCAAGCGCATAGCCGACCACGAGGACCGGATCCGAGCCATCGTCAATACGGTGCTCGACCGGCTCGAGGGGAGAGACAGCTGTGACCTGGTCGTCGACGTGGCGCAGCCGATCGTCTCGCGCGTGATCGGCAGCTTCATGGGGCTATCGGAGGAGGAAGACGCGGTGTGGGCGCGCATCGTCAACTCCACCCTCGCGCCTGACGACAAGGACCTCAGCCCGGGGGGAATCGAGGGTGTTCTCGAGAAGGAGATTCCCGAGATGTTCGAGCGCTGCCGAAAGATGATTGAGGATCGCCAGGCCAGCCCGACCGACGATCTCACGAGCGTGCTTGTGCACGCCGAGCTCGATGGGGAGAAACTCGAGGAACACGAGATCGTGATGGGCTTCTTCCTGCTGATGGCCGCCGGCAACGACAGCACCAAGGCAACCTACTGCAGCGGCATGCGCGCACTGCTTGAAAACCCCGAGCAGAAGCAGAAGCTGCTCGACGATCCCTCGCTGATCCCGAGCGCGGTCGAGGAGGCGCTGCGCATGTTCCCGGCCTTCGCCCACTTCCGGCGCACCGCCACGTGCGACACCGAGCTGCACGGGCAGAGGATCCGCGAGGGCGAGAAGGTGGTCATGTGGTACGTCTCCTCCAACCGCGATGAGACGCGCTATGAGGACCCCGACCGCTTTGACGTGACCCGCAACCCCGAACACCAGGCCTTCGGCGCCGGCGGCCGGCACTTCTGCCTGGGAACGGCACTCGCTCGCCTCGAGCTGAAGATCATGATCGAGGAGACGCTGAGGCGCTATCCCGCGATCTCACTCGACGGCAGGCCCGTCGCGGCCGAGGCACTCTTTCTGAACCAGCTGAAGACATTGCCCGTCCGGCTTGACGCCTAGAACAGAGGACCTTGGGTGTCCTGACGGCGGCGCCTGCCTGACCATTGGGCCACGGCCACCGGCCTGCGGGGACTTCAGATCGGTGCCAGTGTGTTCAGGTCATAGTCAAAGCCGGCGCCGCGCAGGTGCAGCAGGAGCTTGGATCGCCACGTTCCGGCCAGGTCAAGCAGGACATAGGTGATGCCCTCGATGTTACAGGGGAGTTCCACACCGTTCTCGTATAGCACGAACAGACAGCGCGGGGTCAGCGCGGCGAGGAGCATGCCCATCTCGAACACGACCGCCTGACGCGCACGGAGTGAGAAGTGGGGCTCCCGCCCGGAATCGACCCGCGGGCCGGCAAGATCGTCGGCCGTGAGCAGGATCACCGCGTGGCGTGAATCGGCGTCACGCTCCCCCGGGTGCTCCACGAGCATCCTGCGGTCGCTGGGCTGCTCGTTCAGAACCGTAACCGCATGTGGGCCTGCGCGTTCGAGCAGGGCTGCGACGGCGTCCTTCAACTTCTCATCGCGCCCATGCACGAGGAACACCTGTCCGGTGCCATCCGTCTGCCGGCGCGCAGCGACCGGAGCCGGCAGCAATGACCCAGCCGCATTCGTCATCGGCTCGCCCTCGGGTTCGCCGGGCGACAACCCCCAAGCCTGATCACGATCGCCGGGCTCCTGCTCAGGCTCCGGGCCGCCATGGGGCGCCGGCACCGCCTCGGCAAGATCGCCAGGAACATAGTCGTCAAGGCGATCCTGCAGCGATATGAGCACGTCGACGGCTGTGCGCAGGGAGCTCGCGTCGTTGTACTCGACCTGCCACTGCTGGCCGACGGCCGGGGCATAGGCTGCACTCTCGAACTCCTCGACCTCCTGTGGTCCTTCATAGATGCGATCGAGGGTCTCGTCGGTTCGCTCTATCCACTCCTTTCGAGCCGCCTTCCAGCGCTCGTCGTCGCTGAAGTCGATGATCAAGCTGGCTCGCCCGAGAAGGGCGAGGCCCTGCTCGATGCTTCTCGCGAGCTGTGCTTCGACTATCGGGCTGGAGACTCGGAGCATCGTCAGTCACTCCTGCGCCACAGGAGGGTCAGGACGCGGCCGTACTGCAGGTCGAGCACCAGCTGTCTAGGTAGTTGTGCTCGCTGCATAGGTCTTTCCCACGATCCCCATCGGCACGCGGGGCCGGTGGCCTTCGCTGGCGAGGCTTGGCTCGACGGGCGTTGCTCTAGGAGCCGTCGTTCACGATTGCCTGGTAGGGGCGGCAGGGCTCGTTGCGCAGGCTCGGACACGCGGGCGTCGCCGTGGGCGCACTGACGCCCGGCACGATCGGGAGGATCAGGCTCGACGGCATGCTGGGCGAGAAGGCGATCGACTCCTTCGCGGTGGTGCCCGCCGGCTGTGTCTGACCGAACGACCAGATCGGCTGTGTTCCGTTGGGGGCGGATATCGTGACCCTGATGCGCGAGCCCGCGCGGTACACATGGCCCTCGAAGTACAGCGGGATGACGACCGGGACGAACTGATTCGCCGGCATGGGCTGCACATCGGATGCGAGGAAGGTCGGGATCGGCTGGAGCAGCGTGGGAGTCTGCTTGAACATGTTGTTCGAGTTGGTGGCCAGCTTGCGCTCGCTCGCCCGGATCCAGCCATTCTGTACGAACGTCTCGTTTCCGTCGGCGCGCACCTCGCTGACCGTCGCCTGCAGATCGACGTCCGGAGTGGATGACTCGACCCACAGGTGTACAGCGCCCCCGCCGATGGCTGTCGTGTCGGTCGTGAGCGGGGCCGACACGTAGGACACGGCCGAGCCCGTCGGTGGCTGCGCCCAGTTCCATTCCCACTCCGACGCGTTGCCCCAGAGACCGCCAGAGCCGGTATTGGCCGAGTAATCGGTCAGCGGCGTGGCATTCGCATTCGAGGTGTAGGAGTCGACACCCTGGGCGGTCGGCTGCTGTTCATTGAGGGTGCCTTCTGGCCCGAGGTACCAGAAGTGGGCCGTCGTGCCGGGGATCGGGAATTCGGAGAACGACCGTTCGAACCCCGGGTAGGGATCGCCGGCCGTCGTGCTGCCGGTCGGCGAGGTTCCGGCGCCGTTGTCGAACAGCACTCGGATCTCCGGGAGTGCTTCGAACGCCGACAGCGCCGATTCATACGTCGGCTGTTCCTGGATCGGATCAGCCGGAAGCGTGACGATGTCAGTTTTGGGGAGCCCCATCGCTTCCTGGTAGACGACCGGCGCCGCGGCATGCACAACTGCCGCATTGATGATCGGCGCTCGGTGCGCGACGTACAGCTCTAAGAAATCGTATAGCCGGTCATAGGTATACGGGTCGAGCGAGTCGACGTGGGCGCCGTTGGTGAACGTGAACCACTTGCGGGTCGTGCCGGTGAAGTGCTGGGCCAGGTCGGCGCAGTGCCCGCCGGTCTGCTCGTCCTCCCACTGGCAGGCCATGAACGTCGGCACGTTGATGTTGTGCACAAACGAGATCGGGTCCAGCGGGTCGGCCACCGCAGGGTTGTAGGTCGCGTTTTCTTTGATCTTTGCCATCAGGTTCGTAGCCTCGCCGTGCAGAGCCTGGTTGGCCGCGCAGGTCTGGTCGCCTTCTTCTATCCGCGTGGTTGCCCATGCCTGCCCATGGCCGGGGCTGGCCGGTTCGGCGTTCTGCTGGCGCTGTTCTGCCCAGGCGACCGCAAAGCCGGTGTTCAGGATGCCGCCGGGGTAGAGCGTCGACGCTGTCGCGTCGATCGTCGACAGCGGCGCGATCGCCTCGAGGCCCGCCGGCTGGGTCTGCGCGGTGAACAGCTGGCTGATCGCGCCGTAGGAGATGCCGAGCATGCCGACCTTGTTACCGAGCACCCACGGCTGGCGGGCGATCGTTTCGATCACGTCGTAGCCGTCGAGATTCTGCAGTGGCTCGAAGAAGTCGTAGGCGCCGCCTGAGCAGCCGGTCCCGCGCATGTTCACGTCGACGACGGCGAAGCCCATCAGGTTGGCGAGCACGGCGATGCCGTTTTCCGGGCCGGCCGGGTTTGCGTACCCGTAGCCCGAGTACTCGATCAGCGTCGGATACGGCGGCGTGTAGTCCGGCGTCAGGTTTAGCAGACCCGACTGCGGGAAGGTCGGAAAGTGAAAGCTCGACGGCACACCGGGCTCGCCGGCCGGACTGGTCGGCGGGTGGACGTCGATCGCCAGCTGCGTGCCGTCACGCGTCGTCAGATAGGTGTATCCGTTGTCGGGAATCGATTGGTTGTAGATGCTGGGGTCCCACGGTGCCGCGGCATCCGAGTGAACGGTGATCGGGCCTGACGCTTCGCCTGTCGAGGTGAGGCGAACCCGGTATCCGGTTCCCGGCGTCACGTTCCGGAACAACAGTCCTCCGAGCGAGTCCGCGTTCTGCGTGTACACCGTCCCGCCGCTTGCGTTCAGCAGCGACATCTGAGCGTTCGCCGCCAGGCCGGTGACATACACCTGCTCGGCGCTCCCCTGCGCGGTAAACGCGGATGCGCTCGCGGCCGTAAGAAGCCAAACAGCAAACACGGCGAGCGTGGATACGACACTTATCCGGCGACGACGCTCGAGCGAGCGCGCCGCCGAGCGATGACCCTCTCCCGCGCGATCCGCGCCCCCACCGGCTCCGTTCTCCACACCGCGACACTCCACACCACGACGCTCTCCCGTCCCATGCACGCGCAAACTCGCTCCCCTAGCTTCGTACGCTGGTCCGCGAGCCGAACCAGCTGAGATGCGCGCCTATATACCCATGTACTGGAGTTCTAATCATCCGATTGCGGACACTGCGCGACCATCGCGCCTTCGAACGCTTCGGAAACCGCGTGCTTGCGCTTCGCTCTGATCGAATAAACGACGGGCCTCGATAGCCTGGCGATGCAATGGGCACCCCGTGGGACGCCGCCACCTATGACCGCTCGAGCGAGCCCCAGCAGGCTTGGGCCTCGGAGGTGCTCACTCGGCTGAAGGGCATCGCACAGGACGCAACGGTGCTCGACGTCGGATGCGGAACCGGTCGGGTGACAGAGGCTCTGCTGGCGCTCGTGCCACGAGGTCGCGTGCTGGCCTTTGACGCTTCGCCGGACATGGTCGCGCTCGCTCGCAACAGGCTCGGTGACCGCGCTGAGGTGTGGTGCCAGGACGCACTGGACCTCGACCTGGAGAAGCCTGTGGACGCGGTCCTCTCGACGGCCGCGTTGCACTGGGTCACCGATCACGATCGCCTGTGGGCGCGACTCGCCAGAGCGCTGCGGCCCGGCGGGATGCTTGAGATCCAGTGCGGGGGAGAGGGCAACATCGACGGCGTGCGAGAGGTGATCGAGGCAGTGGCTCGCGACGCCGCTCCAGAGCTTCTCGGCTGGTCACCCTGGGTCTTCGCCGGGCCTCGGGACACCGAGCTGCGCCTGTGGGAGGCGGGCTTCACTCAAGCGCGATGCTGGCTTGAGGAGCGGCCGACCTATCCCAAGGACGTCGCCGCATTCGTGAACACGTCGATTCTCGCCGCCCATCTGGCGCGCCTGCCCGAGGAGCGCCGCGAGGAGTTCGCGGCTGCGGTCGTCGCGGGTGTGCGTCTGCCGCTCGACTACGTGCGCCTCAACGTCTCCGCCGTGAGGGCGTCCCCATGACCGTGGAAGCCGCGAGTTCGAATCCCGCCCCGCTGCCCGGCAAGAGCCTGCGACGAGGTCGTATCGATGGCTGCACATTCGCCCTGCCGGCAGGCGTGAGTGCCTAGCTACGCTGGCTGCCGTAGGCGGGATACTCTCCTGGTGCGATGGCAACGCGGCCGTGGTCGCGTACCTTGTCGGTAATGAGGAATCAGCTGTCCGTGCAGAGCGCGTATCGGCTACCTGCTTGGCAGCTCGACGCGCTCCTGGCCGGGGCGTTGGCGGTGACGCTCGTCGTCATCAGAGGGTTTGAGGCGCATGGTCTGCAGCGCGCAGGTTGGCTCGGCTATGTCCTGACGATTGTGGCTGCGTCGATGCTGATTGGGAGGCGTCGCTGGCCGCTGCACGTATTCGTAGGCACGCTGGTCCTCAGCCTGGTCGCTATTGCGGTTGCGTCCCCCACCGGCGCGATCTCGGTGACGGTCGTAATCGCGGTATATACGCTTGCGCAGGTCAGGGGACGACGGCTTTCGGTGCTGCTCGCGCTGTTGGCGGGCGTCGCGCTGGCACTTGCTCGTGGTTGGCTGCAGTATCGGGGCTGGTCGGACGCCAGGACAGCGGTGGAGCCGGCGGTGGCGCTGGCAGCGCTGTTCCTCGGCTGGGCGGTCAGCAGCCACCGAGCGTATATCGCCGAGATCGAGGCTCGCGCAGCGCAGGCTGAGCAGACCCGCGAGGACGAGGCACGCCGCCAGGTGGACGCGGAGCGGCTGCGCATCGCTCGCGAGCTGCACGACGTGCTCGCGCACGGCATAGCGACGATCAATGTGCAGGCGGGGGTCGCGGCGCATGTGCTGGATGAGCGCCCCGAGCGCGCCGGCGAGGCCCTGCGGACGATCAAGGCGACCAGCAAGGAGGCGCTGCGTGAGCTGCGCGGCATCCTCGGGGTTCTGCGAGAAGCTGACGAGATCGAGTCACGCGAGCCGACGCCCGGGCTGAGCCAGCTTGACCGCCTCATTGACGCCACCAGCAAGGCGGGCGTACCTACGCAGGTGACGATCTGCGGGCGGCGCCGCTCGCTACCTGCCACGGTCGACTTGGCGGCCTATCGAATTGTGCAGGAGTCGCTGACCAACGTCTTGCGTCACGCGGGGGGTGCGAGCGCTCTGGTCGCGATCTCCTACGCCGAGGATCAGATGACGGTCAGCGTCGATGACGAAGGGGGCGGCGTGGCCGGACTGCCCGGCCCCAACGGGACGCGACCGAAGACGCCCGGTCACGGGATTCGTGGCATGCGCGAGCGGGCCCACGCGCTCGGCGGCGAGCTTGACGCTGGCCCCCGAGCGAGTGGCGGGTTTCGCGTGTGTGCCCATCTGCCGGTCTCGGCGGGCGAATGATCCGGGTCCTGCTTGTAGACGACCAGCCACTCGTGCGCGCGGGGCTGCGAGTTCTTTTCGACGGCGAGCAGGACTTCGTGGTGGCAGGTGAGGCCGCGAACGGCGAGGAGGCTCTGAGCCTTGTCCGTCACGCACCGCCGAACGTGGTGCTGATGGACATTCGTATGCCCGTCCTGGATGGGTTGGAGGCCACTCGTCAGATCGCTGGCGATGAGCAGCTCGCCGACGTGAAGGTGCTGGTCTTGACCACCTTTGAGAGCGATGAATATGTGTTTGAGGCGTTGCGAGCCGGAGCCAGCGGCTTCCTGCTCAAGGACGTCGAGCCCACGGAGCTGTTGCAGGCGGTTCGGGTTGTCGCCGACGGCGACGCGCTGCTATCGCCCAGCGTCACTCGACGGTTGATCACGAGGTTCGTTGCCGCGCCCGAGCGTCTCAGCTCGCCCCCGGAGCAGCTCGAAGCATTGACCGAGCGCGAGCGTGAGGTGATGGCGTTGGTGGCCAAGGGTCTCAGCAACGATGAGATCGCCGAGTTGTTGACGATCAGTCCGGCGACAGCCAAGACACATGTGAGCCGTGCAATGGTCAAGCTGGGCGCCCGCGACCGCGCGCAGCTCGTCGTCCTTGCCTATCAGAGCGGGCTCGTGTTCGCGGAGACGCGCTGAGCGACTCTACGAGAGGTTCGTATACGTCGGTCGGCGTAGTCACAGATACGCCTGCTGGCCGACGACACGGGCGCGAGCATCCTCAATAATTGCCTCGCCCGAGATGACCGGTTGCCAATGAACTGCGAACTCTGCCCAAGGATAATCGCAACGCTTGGCCCCCCGTGGCGGGCCCAGCTCCGAGCGGGCTGCAGGCCCACTCTGCACGCCGGCGGACCTCTCGGCGCTTGAGCGCTGTCGCGCCCCCGCCTCCGGCGCCTCCGCGCGGTGGGGCTCTCCCGGGGTCGATGCCGTCCGAGCCACCCCGCCGCGCCTGGTGGATGGCGAAGCGTGTCTTGGTTGCGGCCGTCGGGATCGTCGCTCTGAGCGGTGCGGCGACGTACGTTCTGGCGCGCAATGAGGTCGGCAAAGTGGTCGAAGCGCTCGGCCAGACCAAGGCGGTGAAGGTCGCGCCGAAGGTCCTCGCTCCTACAAGTCAAGGCGCGCCCGAGACGCTGCTCTTGGTCGGTAACGACCAACGTCCGCCTCCCAAGGACAACCCCTTCGGCAGCGTCCTGCCGCACTCCAACGAGATGCTGCTCGTGCGGATCGACCCCAGCGAGCCGACGATCTCGATGCTCTCCATTCCCCGCGAGCTGCAGGTCACGTTCACCGCGCCAACCGGGGAAGTGATCACGAATCGCATCAACTCCGCCTACACGTACGGCGGCGTGCAACTGATGCTCAAGACCATCAAGAACGTGTTCGGCATCTCCGTCAACCATGTGTTCGTCGTCACGTTCCCGAAGTTCAGACGCGCCGTTGATGAAGTCGGCTGCGTTTATATGACGGTCGACCGCCGTTATTACCACGTGAACGAACCCGGGGGCGAACAGTACTTTGAAATCAATCTGCAGCCGGGCTACCAGCGGTTGTGTGGCAAGGAAGCACTCGAATTTGTCGCCAACCGCCATGAAGACACCTCCCTCACGCGCGACGCGCGCGACCAGCGGTTCCTGCTCGAAGTCAAGGCCGAGTACGGCGCGACCCTCTTTGAAGACAGCGAAAAGTTCGAGCGGATCCTCGGCAGGGCCGTTGAAACCGACCTGCATGGCAGCGCCCAGGTGCTGGACCTACTGGAGCTGCTTGTGCAGTCCCAGGGCAAGCCCGTCCGTCAGGTTCCGTTCCACGTGACGCTGCTACCCACGGTGGACACCGCGACGCCGCAGCAGATCCACGAAGCGGTGGAATCGTTTCTAAACGGCACGGCCGCGATCCGCAGGCAGAAGCTGAACGCGGCAGTCCATGGCGCCCGCTCGCGTTCTCATTCTCACGGGCCGATCCCACGACTCTCCCTGACGCCCACCACGCGCGAAGCGCTGGCCCACGCACGAGACGTCGCAGCTGAGCTGCCGTTCCCGTTGGAGTATCCGCGGGAACGCGATGTCAGCGCGGCGGCGCAACCCGACATGGTTCGCCGCTATGACATCCGAGACCAGCAGGGACGCATTCATCCCATCTACGTCGTCGTAATCGACCGCGGAGGCCTGGGCGAATTCTACGATGTGCAGGGAACCAGCTGGACCGACCCGCCCCTGTTGAGCGATCCGAGCCAGACCGTCCGCCTCGGACCGCGCACTTACAGCCTGTTCTACGCGGGGGAAGAGATCAGGACGATCGCCTGGCGGGAAGGGGGCGCCGCGTACTGGATACAAAACACGCTCACCAACAGTGTTCAACCGCGGGAGATGCTCGCGATGGCCGCGTTGACCGTACCCGTCGACAGCTCTGATACCGGTCGTGCCAACGCGACGACGGCGATCGCGAATCTCCGCCACCTGAAGCTGCCCGCTCGAGCGCTCGCTGCCACGAGTCTGACCTCCAAGTTCGCAGCTGCACTCGGCATTGCCGGCCTTGCGGTCGTCGTCCTGCTCGCGCTTGCTGTGCTGTCTCGTCGACGCGAACTGATCATCCTGCGCGACCGGATAGAGGTCGCAATCGCGCTCGAAGCCGGTCGCCCGCTGCTCGCCGCCGAGGCCGGCGCTGCGCTGCCCCCGGAACCAGGACCCACCGTCTACCATGCGCGAAAGCGCTGGCGTAGGGGCGTGCTGGCGGCGCTCTGCGTGATCATCGCGGTGATTCTCGCGCTTCTCGCAATTCACTTACTCACTAGCAACCACCCGGCTTCTCGCCGTCGCGCTTCGGCTGCTGTCGGCGTGTGCAACGCGACCGTCCCTCCTGGAGCAAGGAGTAGACGCGAGCATGCACTCTGCGTCGATGAGATCCAAGCGGATCAGATCGGCACCATCAACGCCGTCCTCGACGACGGCTTCGATTGAAAGGAGAAGGGCATGGCAACCACAGGACCCGCTCCACAGCCGTCCGAGAAAGATCCGCTGCGACACTACGAGCACTACCAGGACGGCAATCAGGGATCCCCCTACGCTGGGGGGAGCAGCTTCATGGAGCGCCTCTCAGAGAGCGTCGCAAGTGGAATGGGAACCGTTGGGTTCCTGCTTGTCAGCACGGCTGTGATTCTCGCGTGGGTGCTCGCAAACCACGTCATCCATTTCCTCAGCAACTCGTGGACGGGGCTCCTGAACGGAAATGGTTTCGACCCCGCTCCATTCATCCTCCTGAACCTCGTGTTCTCGGCCGTGGCGTTTTTCACCGGCGCGCTGGTCATCATCGCTCAGAAGGCGCAGACGAGGACGGACAAGGCGAACGAGCGGGCGGCCGCCACGCACCGCGACGAACTCGCCCAGTCTCAGGACGACCTGTTGCAGAAGAACACCGATCTCACCGAACAGATCCACACCCTCACAAAGCAGCTGCACTCCTTGACCGAACAGGTCCACGCGGCGACCTGCGGGCGCTCATCGTCGGCCTGATGGCGGCGGCTCGAAGCCGATTGGTGTCCACGCGGCCTCGGCGCTGAGGGCCGCTTCATCGCACGACTCGAGGGCCCAAAGTGGACGTTTCCACTCGCCGGGTGTTGCCGCGAGGGGATAGCGTGTCGCCAATGAGCGCGACTGGGCCCGACTCCCCGACGTCGAGAGCCCAGGGCGATGCGCCGGCGCCCGGTGGCGGTCGCATCACCCATCGGCGCGAGGGCGAGCGAACCGTCGCGAGCCGGTCGGGCTCCAGTGGGGACGGCGTGCGCTTCCCGGCGATCGACGGGTCTCGATCGACGACGGCCACGGGGCGTGCGATCTTCGCTGACGCCGCGCGCGTGGTCGACGCCGGACTCGCCGGGCGCATCGAGTCGACGAGCAACTGGCGCGGTGACTACCTGTGGCTCGTTCGCGAGCTGACCGAAGCCTCTGCTGTGACGCCCGAGTCCTCGCTGGCGATCTCCGAGGCGGGTCTCGCATCGATGCGCGCGCGAATGGTGTTCGAGCGCGGGGGTGAGACCCTCGAGCTCGAGCGCGCGCTCCGTGCCGGTGGCGGTGAGAGCTTTCAGATTGGCGAGATCCCCGGCACGGCCGAGCCCGTAACCGAGCTGAGCGTGCCCTACCGCGGGCGCGAGCTGCGGGGCCCCGAGCTCGAGGCACAGCTCGAAAGCTGGGTCCGCTCAAGCGTGGTCGAGCCATCATTCGCGGTCGCGATCGGGAGAGTGATCGAGCACCCCGAGTGGCTCGCCCTTCCCGGCCGGCGAGTCGCCATCATCGGCGCCGGCGCCGAGATGGGACCCCTGGAACCGCTGAGCCGCTGGGGCGCGCACGTGATCGCGATCGATCTCCCGACCGAGCAGATATGGAGCCGCATTACCGACGTGATCCGCCAGGGGGCGGGCCGAGCGACGATTCCGCTCGCTCCGGACGGGACGCCGGGCATCGACGTCGCACGGTCGCTGCCGGAGACGCTCACCTGGCTGGATGAAGCCGCCGGCGGGGATCAGCTCGTCGTGGGCATGTATGCCTACGCGGACGGCGGCGCTCACGTGTGTGTGACGGCAGCCGTCGATGCACTTGCCGTCGATCTTCTCGAGCGCCGGGAAGGGACGGCGCTGGCCTACCTCGCGACGCCGACTGACGCGTTCGTGGTCCCCGAGGACGCGGTCGCCGAGGCGCGCGCTGCCTATGCCGGCCGTGGTCTGCGTCGCATCCTGCAGGCGCCGCTCCGCGCCGTTTCACGCGGCCGGCTGTTCGCTCCGGCATATCCCGGCGCGAGCACGGTCGCGGACGTGCTGGTGGCCCAGCAGGGCCCCAACTATGCGCTCGCCAAGCGAATTCAGCGCTGGCGAGGCGTCACCGCGAGCGCGAGCGGGTTCGCGGTGACCTTCAACGTGGCCCCGGCCACGTGGACACGGTCTGTGACCAGGAACCGTGTCCTTGCGGCCGCCTACACCGGAGCGCGCCACTTCGGCATAGAGATCTTTGCGCCCGCCACCTCGCGGGTCCTGATGGCCGCGCTGCTGGTGCACGACCTGCACGAGCCATCCCCTGAAGCGCGCCATCCCGAGATGCTCTTCAGCGAGGGTGCGGCGCACGGCGGATTGTGGCGAGCCGCCTACCAGCCGCGATCGGTGCTCGGCATCGCCGCCCTCACCGGGATGCGCACGGCGCTTCGAGCACCGGCGCGATCGGGAGCTGTCGAGCGTTGAGCGCCCACCGGGGTGGGCGAGCTCCTCGTCCCACCATCGCGCGGGCCGCGCGCGGGTAGGGGCGCGTCTATAGTCCGGCGCGCGCCCGCCGGGTGCAGCGACAGGGGAGTGAGATTCGTCGATGGACTTCGAGAGCGCCAGCGCACACGGCCAGACCTTCCGCTTCTGCGACTCCGGCGAGGGTCCGCCCGTGGTTCTCATCCACGGCTTCCCCGACACGCCGATGGGCTGGGACGACACGCGTCTTGCGCTCAACGCGGCCGGCTTTCGCACGATCGTCCCCTACCTGCGCGGCTATCACCCGGACACGATCGTCGCCGGTCGCTCCTACGGAGGAAACGAGATCGGCGAGGATGCGATCAGGCTGCTCGACGCCCTCGAGCTCGAGCGCGCCGTGCTCGTCGGCCATGACTGGGGCGCCTCGGTCGTTTACCGGGCGGCCGCGATGGCGCCTGAGCGGGTGCGTGCCATCTGCCCGGTCGCGATACCGCATCTGGACCTGCTCGAGCGATCGCTGGCGCTCGTTTGGGGCGGGCGGCACCTCATAACGTTGCGCCTGCCGAGCGGCCCATGGCTCGCCCGGCGCCGCGACTTCTCATACCTGGACGTGCTGATGCGCCGCTGGGCGCCGAATTGGTCCGGGCCTGCCCGCGAGGCGACGCTGGCCGATGTCAAGCGGGCTTTCGCCGACCCGCGGGTGCTGGAGGGTGCGATCAGCTACTACCGCGACGTCTCGACGGGCGATCGCCTCGGACGCATCTCTGTGCCCGGGCTTGTGGTGGGGGGCACGACTGACATCGTGCCCGCGGAGCTCTTCTCCCGCTCCAGCGAGTTCTTCGATTCTCCCTGCGAGGTGCTGATCGCCGACGGCGCGGGCCACTGGCCGCATCGCGAGCGCTTCGAGCCGTTCCGTGATCGCCTGCTCGCATTCCTCGCCGGCCTGCCTGCCTGACGCTGCGCGACTCCGTCGCCGAGTTAGAGCAGATGTCCCAGCCGCCAGCCGAGCGACGGGGCTCCGATCGAGCGCGTGGCCACTGCGCTCGTGGCTGCAGCGCTCAGGCCGCGAACCGCCACCGTTGCCATCCGCTCGCCCATCTGCAGCCGGGTCATGGCCGGGCGCATGACCACCTGGACAGGAAGCACGAGCCCGCCCCAGCCGATCTCCCGCAGGGCGCCCGCGGTCACGGCGCTGGTTTGTCGGCTACCGGGCGCGCTCGCGGTGAGCACGCGCGTGCCGGCGGGCAGGACGCTCACCACGCGCAGGGCGGCCGCTGCCGAGTCGCCGAGCCGCTGTGCGCTCGTGAGCGCGGCTTCGATCAGCGAGCCTTCTCGTTGTCCGAGCACCACACCGAGGACGGTCGCCCGTCGGCCACCCACGGTGACCCGCTTGGCGAATATCAGGCAGCCGCCGGCTGCCCGGTCTGACCCGGTCTTCACTCCAACGTACCCGTCCCGTCCGACCAGGCCGTTGAAGTTGGCGACCCAGCCGACGAGCGGCAACCGCGCCGATGGCTCATCGACTATCGCTGCAAACGCCGGCAGGCGCATGGCCGCCCGGGCGAGCTTCAACTGATCGGCCGCTGTGGACACGGTGTCATCGTTGAAGCCACTCGGGTCGGTGTAGGTCGTCGAGTACATGCCCAGCTTCCGCGCGGTGGTGTTCATGCGGATCACGAACGCCGTCGTATTCCCCGCGTCGTAGGCGCCCAGCAGCTCGGCGATGTTGTTCGCCGAGGGCAGCAGCAGCGCCTGAAGTGCCTCGCGCTCGGTGATCCGCTCGCCGGTCCTCACGGCCATCGTTGACTCTCCGAGCGCCGCTCGCTGCTGCTCTTCCTGCACGTCCGCCGCGCTGATCGTCATCACAAATCCCGGCTCGCCGACGAGCAGTGGATGCTCGAGCAGGGTGAGGTAGGCCGTCATCACCTTGGCCACGCTCGCGATCGGAACTGGGGCGGTGCCCCCCGAGGTTCCGAAACTGCCCACACCCTCCACCTCCACTGCCGCTTGGCCCTCGCTTGGCCAGGCGAGTACCGGCGAGCTCCCCGGGGAGCGGACATACGCAGCCAAAGTCCGGTGCACGATGAGCGGCGGCGGGTTCTCGGTCGCAATCCGTCGCACCAGCGCCACCGCCACGAGGAGAAGCAGAAGGGCGCCGATGACTCCCCATCGCCGACCTGGAAGGGATCGGTGTCCGACCCCTGGCCGACCGCTGTTCGCCACAGCTTGCAGACGCTAGCGCAGGGGGAGGCGGGGTGGGTCACATCTCATCGGCGCCCCGAGTTCTGGCCCCGGTCTGCTCGATGCCGGCCGAAGTGCTCCCTCGCCCGCCCCGAAGCTCGGGGCCGGCTCGCTGGGTGTAGGCAAACCAGGTGATCCCCGTCAGCGTGAGCAGGCTCGCCACCCAGAAGTTCAGACGCTCGCCAAGGATGTGGTGGGCCGGGTCGACGCGCAGGGGCTCCTCGAAGATCCGAAACGCCGAGTAGCCCGTGACGTACAGCGCAAAGATGCCGGGTGCGCGGATCCGCCGTGGTGGATGAGCCACACGAGCGCGGCCGCGAGCAACAGGTCCCAGATCAGCTCATACAGGAACGTCGGCTGGAAGGTCCCGTAGGCCAGGTACGCGGAGGGGCGGTGCGCCGGGCTTATTTGAAGCCCCCAGGGGAGGCTCGTGGGCCCGCCGAACAGCTCCTGGTTGAAGTAGTTGCCGACGCGTCCGATCGCCTGGGCAACGAGGATCCCCGGGGCGGCCGCGTCCATGAACTTCGTGACGCTCACCCTTGCGCGGCGCAGCGGGATGAGACCGCCGAGGAATCCTCCGGCGATCCCACCCCAGATCCCGAGCCCGCCCTGCCAGATCGCCAGCCAGCCCCACCAGTTATGCGGAACTTCGTTCCAGCTCGTCACGTCGTGGTAGAGCCGTGCGCCGAGGATCCCGGCCGGCACGCCCCACATCGCGACGGTGTATACGAGGTCGGCGTCGCCGCCCTTCTCTCGCCAGAGCCTGCGTGTGAGCAGGATCGCGGCCGTGATGCCGACCACGTAGCAGAGCCCGTAGAAGTGCACGAACAGCGGGCCCACGGAGAAGCCGTTCGTCGACGGGCTGGGGATCGACGCGAGCATGCTCCAAGGTCAGGCTATAGAAGGGTGCCGCTCAGCGGACGCAGCAGGCGCACCCTTGACGTTCGCGGGACTACCCTTCTGGCGATGACCTCACGGCGACGGGTGGTACAACTGCCGCCCATGTGGGTGCGCTGGTTGCTGGCGACAGCCGTTGCCGTGGCCGTGATCGCAGCCATAGTGATCGCTGTCGATCGGGCCGGTCCCGAAGCCGGCACCTCCGAAGCCGCGGTGGAAGCCGAAGCGAACCGGTTGGCCGACGTCGCGATCACCGAAGATGAGGCGCCCCGCTCTGCCAGCCTGCCCCCAGGCTCCGCGCCCGCCGCGGCGCTCGAGCGAGCAATCGCGCGCGACGTCCGTCAGCGGATCGCGGGCGGCCAGCTGACCGGGCCGCTGCAGGGCGTCACCTGCAGCGCGGGCGGGACGGGCAGCGCCGGACGGGACCCGTATCGCTGCACCGTCCACAGCGCCGGCATCGCCTATCCGTTCATGGCCGTCGTCGACGAGAGCCGGCAACGGCTCAGCTGGTGCAAGGTCGATCAATCGCCGGTGGCCGATGCCGGCCCGGAAGTCCTGATCAGCGCCAGCTGCCGGGCCTGAGGGGGCGCCCTTGCCAACTTGAACACCACCTCAAAACGAACAAGGAGCACAACGTGCGCGCTGACATTGCACCTGGCGGGACGTTTCCCGACTACGAGCTGACCGACCACACCAAGACCCGGCGCAAGCTGAGCGAGCTGCAGTGGAGCGACCCGATGGTCCTTGTGCTCTCACGGGGCCACTACTGCCCGAAGGACCATCAGCAACACCTCGAGCTGGCAGCCGCCTACCCCAAGATCGCCGTCGCCTACACCCAGCTCGTCACCATCTCGACCGACAACATCGTCGAGTCTCGCGAGTTCCGCGCGTCGGTCGGCGCCCAGTGGACCTTCCTGTCCGACGCCGGGCGCAAGGTGCAGAAGGATCTCGACATCCAGGAGTACACCGACCCCCACCACGACCCGATGGTTCCGCACACGCTGGTGCTCAAGCCGGGACTCGTCATCCACAGTGTCTACAACGGCTACTGGTTCTGGGGCAGGCCCTCGATCGACGACCTCCGTCACGACCTGCGGCAGGTGACGCGGGAGATCCGCCCGGACTGGGACCCGAGCACACCCGCTCTGCGCGCAGCCTGGGAGGCCGGCGACCGGTCGGCGTTCTTTCACGACGAGGACCTCGACCGGCTCTCAGGGCGACGTAGCTGCCTTCGACCCTCGTTGGCACGTGCGCGAGCAGCTTGGGCTGGGTGGGATATGAAACGCTTGCCCCATGCCGTGGATGCCCGAGCTGTTCTCTGCGCCGATGATCGCGGGACTGAAGGAGGAGCGGCGCCGTGACGAGCCGGCTGCCGTGTCCTACTTCGCCGGGTTGATCGCCGGAGAGCCCGACGCGCTGGTCAGGTCGTTCGCCGGTGAGCCAGAGGTACACGACCCCGTGCGCGGTCGCATCAGGGGCGTCCGGGCGTTCGAGGAGTTCGTCAGCGAGACGAACGCGTGGCTCGCCCAGCGCAACGTCTCGGTCGAGGACGTCGAGAAGGTCGTTACCGAGCGGGGCGGCCTTGAGGAGGTGGTTCTGCATCTCGACGGTGAGTCTGGGCGAGTCGAGCTTCCGGTCGCGATCGTCGCCGACCGCCAATCCGACGGACGGATCGACGAACTCCGGATCTACTCCAGCAGCTGGCCGCTGACCGGCCGCCACGCGAACCGCCCACCCCTTCTGCAGCCCGACCCGCAGCTGCGCGAGTCGGACGTCGTGGCCGACTACCAACGCGCGCTCGCGGCGGGCGATACGGATGCGATCCTGGCGACGTTCGAACCGGACGGTTACGCGCGCGAGCCTGCGGGGGGCAGCTACCTCCACAGAGGTCCAGACGGCCTGCGCGCCTTCTACGAGCGGCTGTTCTCAAACGACGGCGGCATCCCGCTCGAGCACTGCGCGGTCATCGATGACAAGCGCGTGTGCGCGCTCGAGTACAACGTCGTGCGATGGGGCAAGACGGAGCTGCCGCCCGAGGCCGGGATCGCGGTCTACGTCCGGGGTGAGCGCGGCAAGCTCGCTGCGGCCCGCATCTACGACGACACCGATCCTCCACTCGGTCCGCCTGGGTAGCCGGCCCGGACACCGACGTCAGTGTGCGCTGCCCCCGGTCCCGTGTGGGTGCCACGTGACCGTTCGCGACGAAGCGAGCGCGACCCTTGACTTCCCCTCGAATGTAGGGAAAAGTTCGCGCCGCCCCAAAAGGAAACGCCCGCGGTCGAATCACGGCCCAGAGACGGATCGGCGAGGCCGCGTCGCCGGATTACGGTGCACCAACAGACGGAGGTCGAGATGAGCAGCGTCGACGTGAGCGGCGAGAGGGCGGCGGGCACGCCGCCGGTGAGAGCCGGGGAGTTCAGGCTCGAGGTCGTGCTCGTGCCGGTGTCGGATGTCGATCGGGCGAAGGAGTTCTACGGACGCCTCGGCTGGAGGCTCGACGCCGACATCGCTCACGGTGAGGACTTCCGCATCGTCCAGTTCACGCCCCCGGGCTCCGGCGTGCTCGATCCAATTCGGCACGAATATCGCCTCAGACCCGCCGGGGTCGGCCCAGAGCCTGTATCTGATCGTCCCCGACATCGACGCTGCGCGTGAGGAGCTGCTCGCCCGCGGCGCGGACGTGAGCGAGGTGTTCCACGAGGGGGCGCCGGGCGCCCGCTTCCACGACACCGGCCGTGTTCCCGGACCGGCGGCCGACGGCAGGACCTACGGCTCGTTCGCGACCTTCAGCGATCCGGATGGCAACGGCTGGCTGCTCCAGGAGATCACGACGCGGCTGCCCGGTCGCTGAAAGGAGAGGCTGATGAGCACGATGTATGAGTCGGTGGAGGATCTCGCGGACGCGCTCAGGCGCGCGGAGGCGGCACACGGCAAACACGAGGAGCGAACCGGCCAGGCGGACGCGGACTGGCCGGACTGGTACGCGCTCTACATGGTGCGCGAGCGCGCCGGCGAGGAGCTGCCGACATGAGCAGCGACTATGACGTGATCGTGCTCGGTGGCGGCTCACCGGGCGAGCACTGCGCGGGCGCGCTGGCGGAGGGCGGCCTGCGCGTGGCCGTCGTGGAGCGCGAGCTCGTGGGAGGGGAGTGCTCCTACTGGGCTTGCATCCCGTCGAAGACGCTGCTGCGGCCGGGCGAGGCGGTCCATGGGGCGCGCGAGGCCGCCGCGAGCGCCGAGGTCGATGTCGAGGCGGCGCTCGCCTGGCGTGACTTCATGGTCTCCGACTACTCCGACGCCGGACAGGAGCGCTGGCTGGCCGATCACGGCATCGACCTGCTGCGCGGCAGCGGCCGGCTCGCCGGCCCGGGCGTCGTCGAGGTCGACGGCGTGCGGCACACCGCCGACCACGTGGTCCTCGCGAACGGCGCCGATCCGGTCGTGCCGCCCGTGCCGGGCTTGCGCGAGCTCGACGGCGTCTGGAGCAACCGCGAGGTGACGTCGATGAAGGCCGTTCCGCGCCGCCTGCTGATCCTCGGTGGCGGGCCGGTCGGCGTGGAGATGGCGCAGGCCGTTCGTCGGCTCGGCGGCGAGGTGGCGGTCATCGAGATGTCCGAGCACGTGCTCGCGCGCGAGCCGGCGCCGCTGGGTGAGGCGCTCGGAGAGGTTCTGGGCCGCGAGGGCATCGAGCTCGTCCTGTCCGCGAACGCGACCGCCGCGCGACGCGACGGCGAGGACTACGTCCTCGAGATCGACGACGGGCGCGAGCTGCGCGGTGACCGGCTGCTCGTCGCCACCGGCCGGCGTCCGCGGGTGCTCGGGCTCGGCCTCGAGACCGTCGGCGTCGAGCCCGACGCGCACGGAGTTCCGGTCGACGCGCACCTGCGTGCGGCGGAGAATCTGTGGGCGATCGGCGACGTCAACGGCCTCTGGCCGCTGACCCACGTCGGCAAGTACCAGGGCGAGGTGGTCGCCGCGAACATCCTCGGCGAGCCGCGAAAGGCCAACTACGAGGCCGTTCCCCGCGTCGTCTACACCGACCCCCAGGCCGCGGCGGTGGGCGCTTCCGCCGGCCGTTTCAGCGCCATGGTCCCGGTGTCGGAGGTGGCGAAGACCGCCACCTACACGCGCGCGTACGCCGACAGCAACGGCTTCCTGACGCTGCTCAGCGACGGCGAGCGGCTGACCGGCGCCTACGCGCTCGGCCCCGAGGCGGGCGAGTGGCTGCAGCAGGCCACGCTCGCGATCCGCGCCCACATCCCACTCGACGTCCTGGCCGACACGATCCAGCCATTCCCGACGTTCTCGGAGATCTACGTCGCCGCGCTGAAGGCGCTGCGCGGCGAGATCGCGGCAGCGTCCAAGGCGCTCGGCGCCCCACCGCCGATGTCGAGCTGACGGGAGGCCGAGGCGAGACGGCCTGCAGGCTGTCTCTTGCTCTACCGTTCCTCGTCAACCAGGAGGCGATGCATTGACCGGCCTTCACCAGTCCACGGGCCCCCCTGTGCTCGACACCGTCGAGGCCCTGATCCTCGACCTGCTGGAGTGGATGGCCCCCAAGCCGCGCCCCTATGCCGAGGTGCTCGAGGCGTGGCGGACGTCGTGTCCGCGCCTTCCAGTGTGGGAGGACGCCAACGATCGAGGCTTCATCGCGCGTCATCATGAGCAGGGACTGGGCTCGCTCGTCTCTGTGTCCCCGGCGGGGGAGGAGTACCTGCGCGCGCACCGCCGGCCGTCACGAGGTGACACCTACGGCGAGCGCTTCTGACTGCGGCGGATCGGACGCTGTCAGCGCGGGGCCAGGTCGAGCTCTCCGCTTGCCACGTCGTGATCACCCGCACAGCGCAGCTGAACCTCTACGCGCCGGCCGCAAGCTCGGTGGCGCAGCTCGACCGGTCCGCCGCTCTGGGAAAGCCAGCGATCGCCCCATTGCATGAGCGCGGCGAGGACGGGAAAGAGCTCGGCTCCCTTCGGCGTGAGACGGTAGCTCTGGCGAGTGCGCTTTCCCGGCTCCTGATAGTCCTGTAGCTCCAGCAGCCCGTCACCGACAAGCTCGCGCAGCCGCTCGGCGGCAACGGGCTCGCTGAGTCCCGCCCGCTCGGCGAAATCGCCGAAGCGCGTCGTTCCGTAGAACGCCTCGCGCAGAATGAGCAGGGTCGAACGCGCGCTGAGGACGTTGAGCGCTCGTGCGATCGAGCAGCCGTCTGCCACCCAGCCGCCGCGCGGGTCCAGCGGTCCCGTCATGCGCACTGTCGGATCCATACGGGCAGTGTAGCTGACTATGGAAAACCTAAGTCAGCTTGGTAAACTCTGACGTGGCTGAGCCGGCAACGAAAGAAGGGAAGGCAGCTGATGTCCGAGCAGAAGTCCCGCCTGCAGGGCCGGGAGGTCGTGATCATCGAGGCAGCGCGGACCCCGATCGGCCGAGGACACCCAACCAAGGGCTGGTTCCGCGACACCCACCCGAACGAGTTGCTCGGTGCCGCCTACAGCGCCGTGATCGAGCGCTCGGGCATTGCGCCGGAGCTCGTGGAGGACGTCGTCGCCGGCGCCGTCTCGCAGGTCGGCGAGCAGTCCAACAACATCGCCCGCAACGCATGGCTTCAGGCGGGACTGCCCGTCACCACGCCGGCCAGCACCGTCGACCGCCAGTGTGGCTCCGGTCAGCAGGCCGTCTCCTTTGCAGCTGGGCTGATCGCCCTCGGAGTGCACGACGTGATGATCGGGGCCGGCGTGGAGCACATGGGCCGCGTGCCGATGGGATCAAACGTCGCTCACCCCGAGGAGTTCGGAACGCCCTACCCGCCGGAGCTGATGGAGCGCTATGGCCTCATTCCCCAGGGCCTCTCGGCAGAGCTGATCGCAGAACGTTGGGAGGTCTCGCGCGCCGAGCAGGACGAGCTCGGCCTGCGTTCTCACCAGCTCGCCGCCCGCGCCACCGACGAGGGCCGCTTTGAGCGCGAGATGATCCCGATGGATGTCGATGGGCAGATCATCAACTCAGACCAGGGCATCCGCCGTGATACGAGCATTGAGGCGCTCGCGGCCCTCAAGCCGGCCTTCAAGGAGGGGGGCAGCGTGACCGCCGGGAACTCCTCACAGATCTCAGACGGCGCGGCAGCGGTGCTGTTGATGGCCCGCGAGAAGGCCGATGCGCTCGGTCTCACACCGCGCGCCCGGATATACGACGCGACGACCGTCGGGGTCGACCCGGTGATCATGCTCACGGGCCCGATCCCGGCCACGCGCACGCTGCTCGAGCGCAACGGCATGACGATCGGGGACCTCGACCTGATCGAGGTCAACGAGGCGTTTGCATCGGTCGTCGGCGCCTGGCGTCATGAGCTGCACCCCGACATGGACCGGGTGAACGTCAACGGTGGCGGGCTCGCGCTCGGTCATCCGCTCGGCTCCTCGGGCGCGCGGCTCATCACCACCCTCCTGCACGAGCTCGAGCGCTCCGATGGGGAGCTGGGCCTGGTCACGATGTGCACCGCCGGCGGGACCGGCACCGGGACGCTTCTTCAGCGTGTCTGATGAACCGCAAGCCAGCTCGACCGAAGAAGCTCACGAGGACCGCACCGAGCATCCTCAGCCACCGCTGCCCACCGGACCGCAATGAGCTTCATGCGCCAGACTTCCTGACGTGAGCGATCCCGACCTGATGCTCGTCGCTGAAGTTCACGGGCGCACCGGTCTTCTCAGCGAGTTGCGTGACCTGCTTGCCGAGCTGGCAGGTGGCGCCCACGGCGAGACTGGTTGCTTGAGCTTTCGGGTCCTAGTAGCGGATGATCCGGGCGAGTTCGTGCTGCTCTCCTCCTGGGCCAGCGAGGACGCGCTGCGCACGCACTACGACACACCCCACTACCGCCATTATCGCGAACAGGTCGGGCCGCTGCTGGCAAGGCCAAGCGACGTCGTCGTCCATCACCTCGCAGCGACTGTCCATGCCAGCGATCCCAATCCGCCGGATCCGGGGACGCTGGGCTGAGTCAGCTAACGCTCGGGTCGCGGCGCACTAACGGCCGCCCATGGCTGAGCCGCCACTGCGCGGTCGTAGTTCAGCCGAAGCAACGCGATCACGTCGTGGATGTCATCCTCGCTCTCGATCCTGCGCGCGGCCGGCCCCTGCTTTTCGGGGAACACCGGGTGCGCCACGATCCGGCCCTGCGCTTTGAGCTCATTCCAGATCTGTCGCGGGAAGAACAGGTGCGCGGAGTGATCGCCGTGCAGGTGCCCGATCTCCCGGCGGCCAAGCCTGAACGCGAACTCGCCTCGACGGCCCGGACCAGCCTCCACGCCCGGCCAGGAGGTGACCTCCTCGGTGATCTGGGCGCTGGCGGTTCGTGTCTCGGTCATGGTTGCTCCTTCAGCCTGGTTGTCGATGGGCCGCATACTAGAAGTTCAAGTTAGCTTGAAGTCAAGGCCCTGATGTGATTTGCTCACCATGTGGCCGACCTGCTGACGATCGGCGAGGTCTCGTGGCGCAGCGGCGTCGCCGCGTCGGCGCTGCGTTTCTATGAACAGCGAGGGCTGATCACCTCGGAGCGAGCAGGCTCCGGTCATCGCCGTTATCGGCGGCCCGTGTTGCGCCGGATCGCGTTCATCGTGTTCGCCCAGCGGATCGGGCTGACGCTCGAGGAGATCGGCATCGAGTTGGCCAAGCTCCCCGCCCGTCACGCACCCACCCGCCACGACTGGTCACGCCTCACGAGCCAGTGGGCTTCGCGAATCGACCACCGCATCGCCGAGCTCGAGCGTCTCAAGCTGGGGCTCACCGAGTGCATCGGATGCGGCTGCCTGTCGCTTGATCGCTGCGAGCTCGCAAACCCACACGACCGGGCAGCAGGCCTCGGTCCCGGGCCCCGCTACTGGATCGGCGACCCCCCGCCATCGGCCGACCGAGGAAGATCACGGCAACGAAGCGCCTCGTGATCGGCGCGTCGAGCCTGCAGCGGACTCGATGAGACGCGCAGCCGCATCGCCAGGGCGGATCTCGCGAAGCGCCCCTACTATCGGGGGATCTTCGCGATCCCCGATCGCAGCACCATCGAGCAGGAGGTATCCATGACTGACGCTTTTGTCCTCGGCGGGGTGCGCACGCCCGTGGGGCGCTATGGGGGCTCGCTGTCTCACATCCGGCTCGATGTGCTCCTGGGCCAGACGATGGTTGCGGCGTGTGAGCGCGTCGGAGTCGAGCTCGGCGCCGTTGAGGACATCGCCGCGGGATGTGTGAATCCGGCGCACGAGGGGATGGGCGACGTCGCGCGCTGGGGGGCACTGGCTGCGGGCTTCCCGGACTCGGTACCCGCGATCACCTTCAACCGGTTCTGTGCGTCTTCGCTGTCTGCCGCGATTTCGATCGGTCATGCGATCCACAGCGGCGAGCTTTCGGTCGGCCTGGCCGCCGGCGTCGAGTCGATGTCACGCTCCGGCTGGGCGTTGATGAAGGGCGAGGAGGCGTTTGCTCCGCGCGGACCGGTGTTCATGCTCGACACGATGTGGGCCGGCGCGGGCGGCCCGCCGAATCCGGCGCTTCTCGCAATAGATGCCTATGTCGAGATGATCAAGACCGCGCAGAACGTCGCCGACCGCTACGAGCTGACGCGCGAGGAGATCGATGCGTTCGCGCTGCGCTCGCAGCAGAGGGCTGCCGCGGCCCGGGATTCCGGCAGGCTCGCTGCCGAGATCCAGCCGGTCGAGATAGCTGCCACGCGCAGGCAGCCGGCGCGGACGTTCGAGCATGATGAGCATATCCGCGAGACGAGCGCCGAGGCGCTGGCTGCGCTTCCTGCGCAACCCAACACGACGCAGATGACTGCCGGGAACTCCTCGCCGTTGAGCGACGGCGCGAGCGCGGTCGTAATCGCCGGCGCGGACGCTGCCGAGCGGCTGGGGGTCGATCCCCTGGCGCGCATCGTCGCCTCTGCCACTCACGCGCTGGACCCTCAGTTCATGGGGATAGCGCCGGCGTTTGCGATCGCGACCGCTCTGGGGCGCGCCGGACTCGCTCCGGCGGACATCGACGTATGGGAGGTCCACGAGGCGTTCTCCGCGCAGGCGCTGGGAGTCCTGCGGGAGCTGCCACGCCGGCTCGACGGCTTCGAGGTCCCCGATGATCGCCTCAACCCGAACGGCGGAGCGGTCGCCATTGGGCACCCCTTCGGATCCTCCGGCACCCGCTACGTCCTCACGCTCGCTACCGAGCTTCGACTGCGCGGGGTCCGCTACGGGGTCCTCGGCGTGTGCGTTGGCTCGGGTCAGGGCGTGGCGCTCATCCTGGAAAATCCGGGGCAACGATGACCGACAGCACCGATCGCGACCCCGCTGCCTGGCCGGTGCTGGACGCCTTACAGCTCGCCGACATGGCGACGTTCGGGACCGAGCGGGCCACACAGGCAGGCGAACTGCTCTTCCAGGCCGGAGAGCCGACATCCGAGATGTTCGTCGTCCTCGAGGGCGAAATCGAGGTTGTCCGACCCGACGAAACCGATGAGGCGGTTGTCGCCGCATACGGCCCCGGCGGCTTCGCCGGCGAGCTGGCGCTGCTCACCGGCCAGCGCCGTTTCCTGACCGGTCGTGTCACCCGGCCGGGAAGGGTGTTGGTGATCGAGCAGAGCGAGTTCCGCCGGCTGATGAGCGTGCGCCCGGCGCTCGCCGAAATCATCTTCGGTGCACTCGTCGCGCGGCGGCAGATCCTGCGATCCGGGCCGGGGGCCGGTGCGATTCGGATCATCGGGTCGCGGTACTCGCCCGCGGCAATGAGCCTGCGTTCGTTCGCCGAGCATTCGCGCCTCCCCCACACGTGGATCGACCTCGAGGAGGCCGAGGATGTCGACGCCCTGCTCACCAGCATGGGTGTCGGGCCCGAGGACACTCCCGTGGTGATCACGCCGACGGGAATGATTCGTCGTGCGACCGCCGCGACGTTCGCGGAGTCCCTCGGGCTGACCTTCCACCCGGTCCCCGGCTTCATCTTCGATCTCGTGGTGGTCGGCAGCGGTCCCGCCGGCCTCGCTGCTGCCGTCTACGGCGCCTCGGAGGGTTTGAGCACGGTCTGCCTGGATGGCACAGCAGTCGGTGGCCAGGCCGGGTCCAGTTCGCGCATCGAGAACTACGCGGGCTTTCCCAACGGCATCTCCGGAGAGGATCTCACCTCCAGGGCCGCCGTCCAGGCGCTGCGGCTGGGGGCTCGGCTCAACGCGCCATGCGAGGTGGTGGGCTTGCGAGCCGAGGGGACCTTCCACGTGATCACCCTGAAGGATGGCAGTGAGATCCCCGCGCGGGCGGTCATCGTCGCTTCCGGAGCGCGCTATCGCCGGCTGCCCGTCGAGAACCTCGAGCGCTTCGAGGGCGCGGGCGTTTACTACGCGGCGACCGATCTCGAGGCCCGCGTGTGTGCTGGAGCGCCGGTCGTCGTGATCGGCGGCGGAAACTCCGCCGGACAGGCCGCGATCTATCTCGCCCAGAACAATTGCCGCGTGACGATCGCCGTCCGGCGCGACGATCTCACTGAGACAATGTCGCATTATCTGATCGAGCGGATCGAGGCCGATCCAAAGATCGATGTCATCGGCGGTGTCGAAGTTCAGGCGCTCGCAGGCGAGGATCATCTCGAGCAGGTGTCGCTCGCGGACCGCCAGAACGGCCGCAGGCAGGACATCGGGTGCTCGGGTCTGTTCTGTTTCATCGGTGCGAGCCCCGCGACCTCGTGGCTCGGAGACAGCGTGCTGCTCGACCTTAACGGTTTCATCCTCACCGACCGTCAGCTCACCGGGCCGCAGAGCGCGGACACCTCCAGTTCATTGCCGTTCGAGACCTCCGCGCCGGGGGTGTTCGCCGCCGGCGATGTGCGCCACGGCTCGATGAAGCGCGTCGCCGCGGCGGTCGGTGAGGGCTCAAGCGCCGTCCGCTCCGTTCACGAGCGCCTGGCCAGCCCGACGTCGGCGTAGGGGATGGGGATGTGTCGCGGGGATCGAGCTGCCCGCAGGGTCGGCTGACTCGATCTGAGCCGCTACGCCGCGGGAACGGCCGATCCCAGCAGGTCATGCACGGCCCCGCGGACGAGCTCGGCGAGCTCGGCCATCGGCACCTCGCCGAATACCGCCTCGCCCGTTGCCAGCACGCCGACGATCGCGCTGATCGAGCAGGCCATGCGCACTCGGCGGTCGAGTGGGATGGCGGGGTCCTGCAGGATGCGGCGAAACTGCTGCTCGATGTCATCGTTGTCAGCCCGGTGGCGCTCGTTGTCGGTGAGCTGCTCGAGCGCACGGTGGTTTCGCTGGTGCAGGAGGATGAGCTCGCGGTTGTCGATCACCTGGTCGATGAAGTGGTCGATCAGGCCGGGCCATGCGTCGGCGCGCGCCTGCGCATCCTCGAGCTCGCCTAGTTGCTCCAACGCTTCGCGGCCGAGCTCGTGCAGGCGCAGATGGAGCTCCATCAGGATGTCTTCCTTGCGCTCGAAGTGGTAGTAGAGCGCGGCCTTGGTGGTCCCCAGCTGCTCTGCGATGTCGCGCAGCGAGGTCTTGTCATAGCCCTGCTCGGTGAACAGCTCGAGCGCGATGTCGAGGATGCGCTCGCGCGTCGAGGTGGCCGGCTCCGCGGCGGATCGGACGCCGTCGCGGGAACTCTTGTGCTTCTCGTTTTGCTCGGCTGCCGATCGCGCCATACGGCTATTCTACTTGACGACCGGTAAGTAGTGTGTATCCTCTCCTTACTAGCCGACCGGTAAGGAGATTGTAATGGCGAACACCCCGATGATCGAGGCCCACGGCCTCAGGAAGCGATTCGGCTCGACGGTCGCGCTCGACGGCATCGACCTGCAGGTGCCGGCCGGCGCCATCCTCGGCGTGCTCGGACCGAACGGCGCCGGCAAGACCACCGCGGTTCGCATCCTCACCACGCTCGCACTCCCGGACGAGGGGACCGCGCGGGTCGCCGGCCACGACGTCGTCAAAGAGCCGACCGAGGTTCAGCGCAACATCGGGGTGACCGCCCAGGACGCGACCCTCGATGAGGTGCTCACGGGGCGTGAGAATCTCGTGATGGTCGGACGCCTCAGCGGCCTGCGTCGCAGCGAGGTGCGAGCCAGGGCGGGCGAGCTGCTCGAGCAGTTTGACCTGACGGACGCGGCCGACCGAGTCCTCAAGGGCTACTCCGGCGGCATGCGACGGCGCCTGGATCTGGCCGCCGGCCTCGTGACCAGGCCACCGGTGCTGTTTCTTGACGAGCCGACCACGGGTCTCGACCCCACGAGCAGGGTGCGGATGTGGGGCGTCATCAGAGACCTGGTCGCGGACGGCGTCACGCTCCTGCTCACAACCCAGTATCTGGACGAGGCCGACGAGCTCGCCGACCGCATCGTCGTGATCGACCACGGCCGCGTGATCGCGGGGGGTACCGCGGCCGAGCTGAAGAAGCAGGTGGGCGGAGCGCGACTAGAGCTCACCCTCAGCGCCGCGGACGCCTCAGCGTCGACGGCACTCGGTCCCTTCGTCACCGGTCCCGTGCACGTCAGCCACGACGGGCGCCGTCTGCGTGCCCCCGTTGACAGTGCCACGGGCCTGGCGAGCACCGTCGTGCGGGCGCTCGATCGCGCGGGGGTCAGCGTGGACGACGTGGAGGTCCATCAGCCGTCGCTCGACGACGTCTTCTTCGCGCTGACCGGGCGCGGCAGCGACGGCGCCTATGAGTCCGAGGATCGCTCTCAGCACCAAGGGCTGGACGCCGCCCGCGAGGTCGCACGCGTATGAGCTCCGCCACCGCCACCGCCCCGGCGCCACTCGCACGACCGCTGAGATCGCGCGGCCTGGCGCAACGTGTCCGCGACGTCGCCGCACTCACCGCTCGCAACCTCCTGCACATCAAGCGCGAGCCGCTACAGCTATCCGACGTGACGGTCCAGCCGGTGCTGTTCACGCTCCTGTTCGTCTACGTGTTCGGCTCCGGGGTCGTGCTCCCCGGCGGCGGGAGCTACAAGGACTTCGCGATCGCCGGCCTGCTCGCCATGAACCTCACCACCTCGGCGATGGGGACCGCCGTCGGCCTCAGCACCGACCTCGGCAGCGGCGTGATCGACCGCTTCAGAACCCTCCCGATGTGGCGGCCGGCCGTTCTCGTCGGGCGCTCACTTGCCGACCTCATGACAGCCGCGATCTGCGCCGCATTCGTCGGCGTCACCGGCCTGGCGATCGGATGGCGGCCCGACGCCGACATCGCGTCGGTCGCCGCCGGCTTCGGCATCTTCCTGCTCTTCAGCTACGGCCTCTCGTGGGGCTGCGCATGCCTGGGGATGCTGAGCAAGAGCCCCGAGTCGGCGCAGGGCATAGGCCTCGTCATCCTGTTCCCGCTCGCCATCGTCTCGAACGCCCTGGTCCCCACCGAGCACATGCCCGCACTACTACAGGACCTCGCCAACTGGAACCCGGTGAGCGCCGTCACCACCGCCTGCCGCCAGCTGTTCGGGAATCCCAACCCGTCCGCGTCGATCCACGTATGGCCGATGCAACATGCGATCCTCGCCTCGCTGCTGTGGTCAGCCGTGCTCGTCGCGGTCTTTGCTCCCCTGGCCAGCCATCTGTACCGGGGTCGCACCACCGACTGATCCGGCCGGCAGGAGGGCGCTCGCAGTGCTCAGCGCCAGGGGATGACCTTGCCGAACCGGATGAGCTCGCCGTGGAAGCGCGTATCGAGATCGGGGTCGAGTGCGAGATGCAGGAGCGCGACCGCGGCCTCTGCCGGTGTCTGCGCATTGCTCATGTCGAACCACGGTCGCGAGGCGCCCGTGTCGATCATGCCGGGACACACCGCGGCGACGAACGCCTCGGTCTCTTGCTCGGCTGCGCGACGTTCGCGCGCCAGCACTCGCATCGCTGCGACCTGGCCGACCTTCGAGGGGATGTTGATGAAGGCCGGCCAGCCTTCCCCGCCGGCTCGGCCGTCAAGGACGGCATCTCGCCACCCGAGCATCGTGGCGTCGACGTCGTCCAGCGTCATCGCTGTATCGAAGCGCGCGTGCAGCTGCGGCGGGAGCTCACGCAGCGAGCCCAGGGTGCTCGCCACGACGAATAGCCGCCCGCTCGCTCGCAGGAGCGGAGAGAACGCTCGCAGCACACGCGAGGTTCCGAGGTTGTTGGTATCGAGGTATTCGCTCACGACCTCGGCCGGCGAGTCCGACGGCATCGCTCGGGCGTAGTGGTTTGAGAAGACGATGTCGGCGCCGCCATGGACCGTGCGGATCTCGTCCGCGACTGCGTCTATCGACGCGGCGTCGCGGACATCCACGAGGCGGGTCCGCACGTCCGCGCATGCGCCGCTGATCCGTCTGCCCGCGGCCGCGACGCGCCCGGGGTCCCGGCCGGTCAGATAGACGACATCTCCTTGCTCGAGCTGCCTGGAGAGACCCTCCACCAGCGCGAAGCCCAGGCCCTGGTTTGCGCCCGTCACGAGGGCGACCCTGCTCATCGGCGCCCGCTCGTCTTTGTGAAGGCCATCCCTCGAGGCTACGCAAGCACGAGGCATGCGACAAGCGATGATCACGCATGGTTATCATGCTTATTCGGCATGTCTGAGTTCTCTGTCGTTGGTCTACGGGTTCTCTGCGAGGTGGCGGCGCGGGGTCGTTCACCGCCGCCTCGGAATCGCTCGGCTACACCCAATCGGCGGTGTCTCGACAGATCGCGGGCCTGGAGAGCGCGGCCGGCGCCCAGCTCTTCGAGCGAGCGCCCCGCGGCGTCCGGCTCACCCATGCAGGCGGCACGCTGTTGCGCCATGCCGTGAGCGCCCTCGAGCAACTCGACGTCGCCAAACGTGAGCTCACCGGCATCAGCGAGCTCGCGAGCGGCCGCCTGCGGGTGGGGGCCTTTCCGACGGCGATCGCAGCGCTGCTGCCGCGCGCCCTGGTGGCCTTCCAATCTCGCCACGGAGGCATCGAGGTCTCGCTGCGCGAGGGAACCACTCCGTCCCAACTGCGCCGGCTCTCCTCCGGAGCGACGCAGCTCGCAGTCGTCGCGGCGTCGGCGACCCATGCACTGAATCATGGGGAGGTTTCCTTCGAGCCCCTGCTCGAGGATCCGCTTCTGCTCGCCCTGCCACGGACCCATCCGCTCGCGCGGGAGCGCGTCGTTGACGTGAACGACCTTGCTCGCGAGCGGTGGATTGCCGCGAGCAGTGACTCAGGCGAGACACTCCTGGGCGTCTGGCCCTCGCTTGCGTGGCAGCCCCGGGTCGCCTTCATCGCGCGGGAGTGGACAGCCAAGCTGGGGCTGGTTGCGGCCGGCCTGGGCGTCACCGTGGTTCCCGGACTCGCTGCGACGGCGGTGCGCGAGGACATAGCGCTCGTGCGCGTCCACGGCGAGCAGCCCGCGACGCGAACGATCGCGCTCGCAACCCGCTCGAGCGGCGAGGAGTCAGCGCATGCCCGCGCCTTCGCCGACGTGCTCCACGAGGTGGCCAGCGACCTCGCGGTTGAGCTTCAGCTTCGCATCAAGCGTCACTGAGGCCGGACGTGGCGGAGCAGGCTCCCGTCGAACTGCGGAGCGAGCCAGTGGGTGACGGTGGTGGGGTGGCTCGGATCCGTCATCGCCCTGATCTCGTCGAAGCGCTGCTGATCGCGCAGGCTCACGCGTTCGTGCTGGCGCAGATGTTCATCCCAGGAGCCGACCACGAACTGCTCGAGGATCCGCCCCGGATTGGCCGCGTCGCGCCACAGCCGCCAGCTCGTGGCGCCCGTGCGGCGTCGCGCGTGGCGTGCAACGCGGAGCGCCTCGACGAGGTCCAGCTCGAGCCCGGTTCTCGGCCAGTACTCGACGCTCACGAGGACCGGCCCGCCGGGTGGCGGTGCGCTGACGAGCTTCGGGTCCGGCCAGTCACCGGCCGGCAGCAGATCGTGGGCTGAGATCGGCCTGAACCGCAGGCGCAGGCCGACGAGGGCGACAAGCGCGAGTCCGCCGGCGGCCACGAGCAGGGCCGCGGTCAGCCCGGCATTCTGTGCCACGACACCGAACGCGGCGCTGCCGAGCGCTCCGCCGCCCTGGAAGATCACGAGGTAGTAGGACATGCCGCGGGCCTTCGCCCAGCCGGGCAGTGTCGTCTGGTACTGGGAGTTCAGCGTCGACAGGACGAGGATCCAGGCGATGCCGGCGATCACGAGCGCCAGTCCGGCAAGCGCACTGACCCGCACGTAGGCCAGCGCAAGGGTCACACCTGCGAAGACGACGGTGCCGCCGTTCATGAGAGTCCCGGCCGTCACGCGCCCGCGCAGGCGCGGCAGGCACGCCGCGCCTGCGACCGCTCCGATGCCGACGCCTCCGAGCAGCAGCCCGTAGCCTCCCGATCCGAGACCCAGGCGCGTACGCGCGACGACAGGCAGCAGCGCCCAGATCGCGCTGGCAAAGAACGTGAACAACCCGGCGCGCAGCAGGATCACGCGCAGCGCCGGGCTCGCGACGATGTAGCGGCCTCCCGCGCGGATCGCCTCGCCGACGTGCTCGGGAGCGGTGGCGCTGGCCCGGCGCGCACCACCGTGCCAGCGGGCGACCACGCCGATGATCGGCACGAAGCTCAGCGCATTGACAAAGAACAGTGCGGCGGCGCTGCTCGCCGCATACAGCGCGCCACCTATCGCCGGGCCTATCGCCCGGCTGAGGTTCTGGTTGACCGCGCCCAGCGAGATCGCCTGCGTCCGGTCCTGTGGGGCTACGAGTTCAGGCTGCAGCGTCTGCCACGTCGGCGAGGTCAGCGTCTGCCCGGCACCGACGGCGAAGATCAGCGCGAGCAGAACCCACGGCGTCACGAGCCCCGCGAGCGCCAGCACGGCAAGCGCGCTGGCAGCGAGCAGCATGAACGACTGCGAGGCGAGGAGCAGCCGGCGGCGATCAACCAGATCGCCGATGGCGCCCGCCGGCACGGCGAGCAGCACGACCGGAAGTCCCGCTGCGGTCTGAATCAACGCCACCAGCGTGGTCGACGTCGTCAGTGTCAGCATCAGCTCCTGCGCGCCGACCGTTTGCATCCAGCTGCCGACGTTGCTCACGAACTGCGCCGATGCCATCCTCGCGAAATCGGGAGAACGAAACGGCGCCCACGCCGAGGCGCGCGTTGCTGCTGTCACGTCGCCCGGCGGCTTGGCATCGTCGGTGGACGTGCTCATCGCCGCCGCATTATCGCCGGTGATGTGTGCGTTAGATTGGACGTGCTGTGCCGCTGCGCTGCTCACACCCGGGCTGGGTGCACATGTTGGCTGTGGCGCTCGCGCTGCTGATCGTCGGCGTCGCGCGGACGCCGCCGGCGTCGGCCGATGTCTGTACGGGCGGCGCTCCCTACGAGCCGTCCGGGTCGGTGTCCGCGCTGCGCGGGCTCGGCGCGGTGCCTTTCCTGCACAGCCCCCGCTGGTCGAAAGAGGTTCTACCGCAGTGGTCTGAAACGCTCGCCTCCGGTGCATGGGGCGATCAACTGGCCTACGCCTGGTACCCGGACGCCACGCTATGGGATGCGACGAGCACGGCCGCCTGGTGGGTGATACCGGGGCTCGCCTGCGCGGGAACGGACGCGCCCGAAGACGCCGAAGACGCGTACGCGCTGGAAGGCAATCGTTATGACCCGCAGGTCTGCGTCGTCGTCTACGCACAGCTCGCGCTCGTCAGCTTCGACTGCCTGGACCCGAAAGAACTCGCGCGCCCGAGCCTGCCGGTGTCGGTCGAGCGCGGCGGGCAGTCGCTCGTGGCGGGCTTCGCACCGCCGGGCAGCGGATCGGTCAGGGTGCGCTTTCAACGCGGCACCGCCACCTTCGCCTCCGTCGGGGGTGTCTACGGCGGGGGCGTGAGCTCGAGTCTGGGCAAGGCCGTCAGCGCCGGCGACATGCCGGCGGTGCTGGCGCGCAAGCCGACCGCCGTCGTGCTCGTCGACCAGACCGGGCTGTATTCCTCGAGCGAGGGGCCTCTGGCGAGTACGCCGCGCCTGAAGAGCGCGGCGAGCGTTATTCACGAGCACATACCGTCCGTCGGAGCCCTGCTGCTCGGCACCGCCGTCACAGGCCACCGGCCACGTGACGAGGTGCTCTATGGGCCCGGCCAGCGCGGGCTCGCAGCGCGTGTCGCACGGGCCCTCCACGCACAGGCGCCGAGCGCTCTCGCCGGCGGAGCGCTGCAGATGTTCCGGTCGGTTGCGCGCGTCGTTGTGCTCGTCGGTCACGCCGACTGACCTCCCAGGTCCGCCGGGGGATTGAACGCCCCCGGGAGACATCGCCCGCGGGCGCGGCGTGATTAGATCGCAGTGCGTCCGCCTACCCCGACACCGACCTGACAAGGAGATCCGATGGGCTTCGACCAGTACCACGAGCCACCCGAGGAGCTGTCGGCCGCCACTCGCACGTTCGCGCGTCTGTGCGCCTCGTTGACCGAGGAGGCCGAAGCACTGGGCTGGTATGAGCAGCGCATCGCGGTGGAGAGCGATCCCGAAGCGCTCGCGATCATGCGCGACGCGCAGGGAGAGGAGTTCAAGCACTTCAGCATGGATCTCGAGTTCCTGCTTCGGCGCACGCCGCCCTGGCGCGAGGTCGCGCAGGGCATCCTCTTTCAGGAGGGCGCCATCGTCGAGCGCGGCGAGGAGGCCGAGGCCGAGGCGTTCGACGGCGGTGGCCCAGGCTCCCAGGGTTCATACGAGGACGGCTCGCTTGGAATCGGAAGCCTGAGGGGGGCGCCGCGATGAACCACCTGCTTCGCTCACACGCTCCGATCAGCGACGCAGGCTGGGAGCTCCTTGACTCAGAGGCGCGCCAGCGCCTCACCTCGGCGCTCGCCGCGCGGAAGCTGATCGACTTCCAGGGTCCCCACGGCTGGGACTACTCGGCGACGAACCTCGGACGCACCGAATCGCTCGCAAAAGCGCCCAGCCAGGGGGTCTCCGGGCTCAAGCGACGCGTCCTGCCGCTGATCGAGCTGCGTGCCAGCTTCGAGCTCTCACGCGCAGAGCTCTTGGACGCCGATCGCGGCGCCGACGACACCGACCTCGGGGCCCTCGACAGGGCGGCCCACGAGGTCGCTGTGGCCGAGAACGTCGCCGTGTTCCACGGCTGGGAGGGAGCGATCACCGGCATCGGCGAGGCCTCCCCGCATAAGCAGGTGAAGCTCGGCGAGTCCACCGAGGGCTATCCGGGTCAGGTGGCCGGCGCCGTCGAGGAGCTTCTGTGCAGCGGCATCACCGGTCCCTACGGCCTTGCGCTCGGACGCGAGCAGTACCGCACGGTGGTCGAGACCGCCGAGCACGGCGGCTATCCGCTGCTCGATCACCTTCACAAGATCCTCGAGGGCCCAATCGTGTGGGCGCCCGGCGTCAAGGGGGCGGTCGTGCTCAGCCTGCGCGGCGGCGACTTCATATTCGAGTCAGGCCAGGATCTGTCGATCGGCTACGACTCACACGATGGCGATGTGGTGCGGCTGTATCTGGAGGAGAGCTTCAGCTTCCACGTCGCGACGCCCGAGGCCGCCGTGGTGCTGAAGCCCTAACAGGTCCGGGCCCGCGTTCAGTCCCAGCTAGGCGCCAAAGGCCTCCGCTGCTGCCGCATCGCCATGCGTCCGCTCGATATGCGGCTCGAGCCACTGCCGCAGCTGGCCCTCGGGCACGGCGCCCACGATCCGGTCTGCCTCCCTGCCGTCTTCGATCAGCACGAGCAGCGGAATGCCCTGAACCTGGTAGCGGGCAGCGATCGCCTGGGCGTCATCGACGTTAAGCTTGACGACCTTCAGCTCCCCCGCATGATCGTGGCCCAGCTTCTCGACCAGTGGCGAGACCATCCGGCACGGGCCGCACCAGGGCGCCCAGAAGTCGACGAGCACGGGCACGGAGGATGTGATCTCGGCGCCGAAGCTGGCGGCTGTCGCGTCGACGATCCACGGCAGGTTGGTGTGACAGACGCTGCAGCGAGGCACGCCCGTGGAGGTGGCACGGACGCGGTTCTTCGTGCCGCAGTTCGGACAGGCGGTGATCGTGCCGTCGGCTGCCATCGCTCCTCAGTGTCCCACCGGGACTGCGAACGCGTCAAGCCCGGCCGAGTCCATCCAACGCTCAGGTCGGTCCGAAGCGCTCGGCGTGGATCGAAGCCGGAGGATGGCCGATCGCGACGAGCGCGTCGGCGGCGGTCTCAACGAACGCGGTCGGGCCGCAGACGAAGATCCTCGGCCGTTCGCTCACTCGCGGTCCGATCTCCGTGAGCATGTCGGCGTCCACGCGGCGCTCGAAGCCGGTCCAGCCCGGTGGCCTCACCCGGGTCAGGGTGAACTGGGCGTCCAGCCCATCGTCGGCGGACAGCTTCATCAGCTCGTCACGGTAGAGCAGGTCCTCCCAGCTGCGGCTCGAGGCGAGCAGCCGCGTGTCGATCATCGCGCCTCGCGCCGCGCGGTGGCGAATCATCGCCATCAGCGGCACGAGCCCCGAGCCGCCTGCGACGAGGAGCAACGGGCCGCCGTCCTCGACACGCCAGGTGAAGTGTCCGCCGATCGGGCCGCGCAGCTCCAGCTGGTCGCCGGGGCGCAGCTCGTCGGCCAGGTAGGGAGACACCTCGCCGTCATCGATCCGCTCGACCGTCAGTGCGAGTTGGGGATTCTCCGGCGCGGAGGCGATCGAGTATGAGCGCTCGGCCTGGTAGCCGTCCTCGGCCGTGAGGCGCACGTCGACGTGCTGGCCGGCGAGGTGCCCGGGCCAGTCACCGCCGTCGAGCAGGATGGTCTTTGCATGGGTGGTCTCCTCGAGGATCTCGAGGACCATCAGCTCGCGCCAGACGATCGGCGCTCGCGGCGGGCTCAGTCGCTCCAATAGCGCTGCTCTTTCCATGGGTCGCCGTGATTGTGGTAGCCCGCCGCCTCCCAGAAGCCCGGCTCATCCTCGGCGGTGAGCGTCAGACCGCGTACCCACTTCGCGCTCTTCCAGAAGTACAGATGCGGGACCAGCAGCCTGGCCGGTCCGCCGTGCTCGGGTTCGAGCGGCTCCCCGTCGAAGCTGTAGACGATCCACGCGCGGCCGGCGGTCAGGTCCTTGAGCGACAGGTTCGTCGTGTAGCCACCGTCGCACCAGGCGGTCACGTAGTCGGCCTCGGTCTCCACGTTTTCGAGCAGCGTGTCGATCGAGACCCCCGTCCAGTGTGTGCCGAGCTTGGACCACTTCGTGACGCAGTGGATGTCGACCGTGAACGTCTCCGTTGGGAGCGCGAGGAACTGCTCCCACGGCCATGAGACCTGCTCGCCGACCTCGCCGCCGATCGTGAAGCTCCATTGATCGAGCGGAGTCCTTGGTGTGGGTCCGGCCGACAGCACCGGGAAGTCCTCGACTACGTACTGTCCGGGCGGGATGCGAGCCGGGTCCACGTCGCGCCTGCGGCGCCCCTGAAAGCCACGAGAAATGGGTGCCATCGAAAAGCTCCGATCTCGAAGTGCGGTTGCTGGGGCCACGCGCGGGCACGCGCCGCTGTGATCGCCAACGCTCGCAATCTAACACTGCGCCGCTGCCGGGCGGCATCGGCTTTCCCATTCGACTCAAGGCCACGCTCAAGCTGGTGGACGTTGACGTCGAGGGCAAGCTGCCAAGCCGGTCACAGGCGCTCCCCAGCCGCACACCCGGGCGCCCGAACAAACGTCCAACTGCCCTAAAGGGGCAGAAATCTGGGTCGATACTGCCCCTAAAGGATTACAAACCAAATAACTGAAAAGGCAAACTCGTCGCGAGGCGAGGACGCAAAGCCAGAGGTCTCGAACACGAGATAGCTCGGTCGCCAGTAAGCGCATGGAGGCCCTCATGTTCCCTTACTCGTCTCGCCTCAACACCCACCTGACGTCTCGCCGCATCTCACTTTTCCTGGCCGGTACTCTCGCCATCCTCACGCTCTCAGCGATGGGCGGTCTGCTGACCTCCTCCGCACAGGCCGCGAGCACGAGCTGTCCGGCCACCATCACCTCGATGCCCTTCGCCCTGTGGGGCGATACGAGCTCCTACTCCCTGGTGCCGGGCGGGAGCTTTGAGACCTCACCGACCGGATGGACGTTCTCAGGCGGCGCCTCGCGCGTCCTCGGCAGCGACCCCTACCCGATCACGGGCATGGTCGGCCTGTGGTCACTCGGGCTCCCCGCGGGCGCCTCGGCTCAGTCGCCGGTCATGTGCGTTGAAGCGACCGAACGCACGTACAGGTTCATGGCGCACAGCCAGGGAACCGAAGCGACGATACGCCCCGAACTCGTCTACGAAACCTCGCTGGGAACGCACACCATCCTCGGCAAACAGGTCACGCTCAAGCACAGCTGGGAACCGTCGCCGATCCTGTACACGGGCGCACTGCTCGTGACCGCCATCACCGGTGAAAGCGCCCACCTCGCACTTCGATTCACCACGCTCAGCGGCAGCGCCGTCATCGACGACGTCTTCATCGATCCGCGTATGCGCCGCTAGCCCTCGCGCCACATCGCGGTGACCGTGTGCCGGCCGTCCGGTGTCGAGAACTCGGCCGTGCGCTCGAATCCCAGGCGTTCGTATCGGGGGACGTTCTCGGGATTGCTCGACTCCAGGTAGGCCGGCGCCCCCTCGGCGTCGATGCCGGCGAGATTCTCGCCGAGCAGCGCCATCCCGAGCCCGGCTCCGCGGTGGTCGGGATGTGTGCCGAGCAGGCTCAGGTAGTAGTGCGGCCGGCCTTTCGGGTGGGCGGCCGCGAATCGCTCGAGCAGTTCCATGACGATCGAGGCGCGGGCGCCGATGAGCTCCTCGAGCAACGGCTCGACCCGCTGCTCCTCCTCGTCGGTGAGCTCTCTTGCGCCCGGCGGGATCCAGACGGACACCGCGGCGTAGTCACCCGCCACGAACACACGCCGATAAGGCAGCGCGCCCGCGATCAGAAAGCGCCACCACACGGTGAGCGTGTCCTGGTCGGGAAACGCCCAGCTCCACAGCGGATCGCCGGCGAACGCGGCCCCCAGCGTCTCGGCGACGCGAGGAAGCTCTGATCCAGTGACAACGCGCGCGGAGGGGTCCGGACGCTCGCCCGCGGCTCGCTGCATGTTGCGAGCATAACCGCCGACCGCCGAGCGCCCACCGTGACCGGCGTCCTAATCTGTGCGCATGACCGTGATCGACGTGAGCGAAGCGGATTTCGAGAGCGAGGTGATCGAGCGCTCGACGGCGCTTCCGGTGGTCGTCGACTTCTGGGCCGAGTGGTGCGGTCCGTGCAGGCAGCTCGGGCCGCTGCTCGAGCAGGCCGCCGCCGAGCGCGAGGGGAAGGTGCTGCTGGCCAAGCTCGACACCGATGCGAACCCCAACCTGGCCGAGGCCTTTCAGATTCGCGGCATCCCGGCTGTGAAGGCATTCAGCGACCGGCGCCTCATCGACGAGTTCGTGGGCGCGCAGGGTCGCGAGGTCGTCGAGCGCTTCTTCGAGTCGCTGCTGCCGTCCGAGGCCGACGCAGCTCGTCGCGAGCGGCACGGAGGAGGATCTGCGGCGAGCGCTGGAGCTCGAGCCAGGCCGGCCGGACGCTGCGCTGGGGCTGGCGCGGATGCTGATCGCGCGCGGTGAGAGCGATGGGGCGCTCGCGGTGCTTGCGCCGGTCAGCGGCAGCTTCCAGGCGGACGGCCTCGCTGCACGTCTGCGCCTGGAACAGGATGGCGAGCTGCCGGAGGCCTTCGCCGCGCTCGACCGCGGCGAGCTCGAGGAGGCGCTCGAGCAGCTGCTCGCGGCGCTGTCCCTCCCGGACGGGCGCCGCGACGATATCCGGCGCGTGATCGTCGGCGAGCTCGACGCGCTCGGCGCCGAGCATCCGCTCGCTCGCGATGCGCGCAGCCGCCTTGCCGCGGCCCTCTACTGAAACGCCGGCGACGGCGCTCTCACGGCACGAGCACGATCTTTCGGTGCGGGCCCGCGGCCAGGAGCTCCCACGCTCGTGCGACCCGCTCGAGCGCGACCGGCTCGCTCTCGACCCGCACGTCGCCTGCGATCGCCGCCTGGCTGAGGCGGCGGTAGGCCTCGCGCCTGATCTCCGCTGGAGCGAGCAGGTAGGTGAGCCCCAGGATCACGAGCTGCTTTCCCCGGATGGCCGCCGAGGAGGCAGTTGCCTCGGCGCCTGCGCCCGCTCCGAGCTGCACGATCCGCGCGCCAAAGCTCGCCGCGTTGATGGCGCCCACGAACGGCTCGCCGAACAGCGGGTCGACGACCACGTCGATTTTGCCGTCCGCCGCATCGCTTAGCGCGGCGGGCAGATCATCAGATCCGCTGAGCAGCACGGCCGCGTCGGCCCCCACTGAGAGACAGCGCTCGAGACCCTCCTGTGAGCGCGCCGCGGCGACCACGTGGGCGGCGCCGAGCAGCTTCGCCGACTGCACGGCGATCTGCCCGAGCACGCCGCTCGCCCCCAGCACGAGGACGTGCTCGCCGGGTTGCAGCGCGGCCCTCCAGGTGAGCGCCAGCCAGGCCGTCATCCCCGAAACCCCAAGCGCCACGGCCACCCCGTCCTGCAGCTCCTCGAGGACCTCGTATGTCGAGAGCCGCTCGATCAATGCGAGCTCTGCCATCGAGCCGAAGGGCGCGACCGGCGCGTCGAAGTAGATGCGCTTGCCGTCCAGCAGCCCGACACCCTCACGGCCTGCGACCAGCGGCAACGGCGGGCGACCGGCGTGGAAGCGGCCCGAGCAGATCGCCACGTCGACCGGGTTCAGGCCGGCGGCGAGGACCTCGACGACGGCCTGAGCGGGGCCGGCCCGGGGCTCCCCGAAGTCATCTGCGCGCGGTATCCCGTACTCGCTGAGGACGGCGGCTCTCAGCGGAACCCCTCTCGCCGCGGGGGAGCTCGCCGCCCGCTCGCTCGTGTCCGTCGCGCGGGGTGCAGGCACGCTCTCACTGTACCCCGCCGGGGATTAACCTGAGATCGCGCACGAGCTCATCAGCAAGCGCTCGGCGCACTCCGGCTCACCATGGCTACGGCGCTCCACCCATCGACAGGCGCACGACAGATCGCGCACCCGCTGCCGTGGCTTCGCGAGCACGACCCCGACCTTGCCGCGCTGCGCCGCGCCGGACGCGCTGCGATCGTCATGCCGGCCATGTTCGCGCTGGGCGAGGAGGTGATCGCGAACGCGGCGGTGGCCACCTTCGCGGCATTCGGTTCCTTCGCGATGCTGCTGCTCGTCGACTTCGGCGGCCCGATGAGAGAGCGGCTGCAGGCGCAGGCGGCGCTCGCGATCGTCGCGGGCGGGTTGGTCTGCCTTGGCACGCTGGCCTCAGAAAGCGCGTGGCTGGCGAGCCTGTCGATGGTGCTGGTGGGCTTCCTCGTGATCTTCGCGGGGGTCGTGAGCTCCGTGCTTGCAGGAGCGACTACGTCACTGCTGCTGGCCTTCATCCTGTCGGTGACGGTTGCGGGCCCACCGTCATCGGTGCCCGACCGCCTGGCCGGCTGGGGGATGGCAGCGGCCGCCTCTCTGATTGCCGTGGCGGTGCTGTGGCCGGCGCCGGCACGCAGCCCACTGCGCGCGGCCGCCACGAGCGCCTGCCGGGCGCTGGCGGGCAGGCTTCGCTCGGAGGTCGCCTACCTGCTCAGCGATCGCCAGGAGTCGCTCGCGCGCGATCGTGATCTCACCGTCGCGCAGGCCGAGGACGCGCTCAGCGGACTGCGCCGGGTGTTTCTCGCCATGCCCTACAGGCCGACAGGCCTGAGCACCTCCGCACGGACCGTCGTTCGACTCGTGGACGAGCTGGGCTGGCTCGGCGCGATCGTCGCCGAGTCCGCTCTGGCCGCTGAGGGTGCTCCGGTCAGCCATCCGGCGTGCGCCGTCAAGATCGCCGCCGCGACAGTGCTCGAACGAGGGGCCGATCTGCTTGAGCAGATCGGCGGCGATTGCGCCGAGCTGCAGATGGCCACGGCGGAGCTGGGCGAGCGGCTCAGGAGAGTGGAGCAGGACGCGACCGCCGAGCTTCCCGTCCGGCGCCTTTCGCCCGGGCCCGGCGCTGACACGAGGGAAGAGCTCAGCGAGTTCATCACCTCCCTCGACCCGAGCTTCCGCGCGCAGGAGCTCGGCTGGGCGGTCTCGAGCATCGCCCACAACATCGACCTGACCGCGGCCGCCGAGCGGCGCAGCTGGCTTGAGCGGCTGCTCGGCCGGCAGCCCGAGGGCGTGGCCGGGGCGCTGAGTGCAGCGCAGGCGCGCGCCAGCGCCCACCTCGACCGACACTCGGTGTGGCTGCACAACAGCGTGCGCGGCGCCATCGCGCTGGGGATAGCCGTGTACGTGGCGAACCGGACGGGCGTGCAGCACTCCTTCTGGGTCGTGCTGGGCACCCTGTCGGTGCTTCGATCGAACGCGCTGAACACGGGACAGAACGCGCTTCGCGGACTGCTGGGAACGGCGGTCGGCTTCCTCCTCGGTGCGGTGCTGCTCCTCGCCATCGGAACGAACACCACCCTCCTGTGGCTTCTGCTGCCCGTCGCGGTCCTGCTGGCCGGGATCGCTCCGGCAGCGATCTCCTTCGCCGCGGGGCAGGCCGCGTTCACGCTGACCCTCGTGTTCCTCTACAACATCATCCAGCCCGCGGGCTGGCGGGTCGGGCTGCTGCGCGTGGAGGACATCGCCCTCGGCGCCGCGGTCAGCCTCATCGTGGGGTTGCTCTTCTGGCCTCGCGGCGCGAGTGCCGCGCTTCGCCGGGCGCTCGCCGACGGCTACACCTACAGCGCTGCATACCTCACGAGCGCGGTGGATTTCGGGATGCTTCGCTGCGACCGCAACGAGACTTCTGCGGCGGCGCCGATGGACGACCGCGCTCGAGCGGCCGCGGCGGCGAACCGATTGGACGACACCTTCCGCAGCTACCTGGCCGAGCGCGGCTCAAAGCCGCTCGCGCTGGCAGAGGTGACAAGCCTCGTCAGCGGCATCGGAGGTGTTCGCCTCGCCGCTGACGCCATCCTCGCTCTATGGCAGGCCGAGCGGGGCTCAGATGGCGGCGACCGGACCGCGGTCCGCGAGGAGCTCCTGAAAGCGAGCGCGCGCCTGGAGAGCTGGTACGACGATCTCGCAGGAAGCCTCCTGAACCGGCACGAGCCCGATCGCCCGCTGTCTCACGACACGGTGGCCGACGGGCGGCTCGTCGATGCGGTGCGTCACGACCTGCGCGGCGAGGACGGCAACGCGAGCGCGACCGCAGTTCGGATGATCTGGACGGGCGATCACCTGGATGCGGTCCGCCGGCTGCAGCAGGTGATAGTCGGGCCGGCGCGCGCTATCGCTGAGCGGTGAGCGTCTCGGGGCTGTCCGTCTGCTGCCCGCGAAATCCCCACAGCGCCTTCTGCTCATCGAGCGTCAAGAGGCGCCAGCGCCGGGCCATCCGCGCCCACACATAGATGCGAATGTCGACCACGCTGCCCACGTCCTCGAGCAGATCGACGGTCGCTCGCGCGCTGATGCCCTCGGCCAGCACTTGTGAGCTTCTGATATCGACGACCTTGAAGCTGAGGGGGGCCGGCGGCTCAATCGGCCCCGCCGGGCGGGGTGGGGCGGGCGGCCCCGCCAACCTGACCAGCGCCAGGTCCTCCTGCGAGGACGGCTTCGCAAGCGCCTTCTCGAGCGGCACGACGTGTGCCCCTGTGCCCTTGGTCTCGGTGTCGAGGATCCATGTCTTTGCCATCAATCTCAATCTAGCGGCGCTACGCGACCAGGTCGATCTCGAGCTCGTCGACGGACCCGTGGTGGTATGCGTGGGCGACCGATCCGGCGAGCCGCTCGACGAGATGGTGCGCAGGGCCGTTTTCGGCCAGCATGAGCGCCGTGAATCGGTCGAAGCCCCGTTCGCGGGCGGCTTTGGCGAGGCGCTCGAGCAGGATGCTGCCGAGGCCCTCTCCCTGGAACTCGTCGCCGACCACGATCGCGAACTCGGCCGCGCCGGGATCCTCGCCCACCTGAACGAACCTCGCGACCGCCACGATGCGCTCTGGTTCACAGGCCGGGGTGGCCACGAGCGCGAAGTGCCGCTGGCCGTCCAGGTCGGTGAGGTAGCGCAGCTCCTCGCCGCTGAGACGTGATTTGATCGTCAGGAACCGCTGGTACCGGGCTTCGGGGGATAGGCGCCCGTAGGCAGCCTGGATTCGCGAAGCGTCGTCGGCGCGGATCGGCCGGATCTGTGCTCGCCCACCGCTGTGAAGCCGCACAACATCCATGCTCCAAGCATGCACCCGACGGCTCCCCGGCCGTGTGCGCATTGTCACAGTTGTGGAGTACCCTCCGATGAGAAGCTCCGCAACGCGACAGCCGGCGGAGGGAGGGAGAACACTCGTGAGCACCACCAGCCAGGGCCAGACCGGCCAGGATCAGGCGCCGTTCGATGATCTGCGCGTCGGGGACCGCGAGAACTTTCTGGAGGGCCCGCCGCACGAGCTCTTCCGGCGGCTGCGCGGCGAGTGTCCGGTGCACTGGTCAGATGGCATCACCGACTACCCCGATGAGGACGGCTTCTGGTCGGTGACGACGGCGGAGGATGTCCACGAGGTCAGCCGCGACTGGCAGACCTTCTCCTCCGAACTCGGCGGGTTCACCGGCTACGAAGAACGCGGGGCTCTCGCTCGAGATGCAGCAGGCGATGTTCATCGGCATGGACCCACCCAAGCACGACCGCCTGAAGGCGCTCTTCCAGCGGGGTTTCACGCCGAAGCGGATAGCCGAGCACGAGGACGCGATCAGGGCGATCGCTCGCGACGTGCTCGACCGGCTGCAGGGGCGGGACACCTGCGACCTGGTCACCGACGTCGCCCAGCCGGTCGTGGCGCGGGTGATCGGCAGCTTCATGGGGCTGCCGCCCGAGGATGACGAGGTCGTGGGCGAACCTCATGAACGCGATCGTCGGGGCGGGGGACCCCGATGCGACGCCCGAGGGGACGCAGGTCGTGATGGAGCGCCTCGTGCCGGAGCTGTTCGAGCGCTGCTCGAAGCTGATCGCCGAGCGTCGCGAGACTCCGACCGACGACCTGACGAGCGTGCTCGTCCACGCCGAGGTCGACGGCGAGCGGCTCGAGGACCACGAGATCGTGATGGGCTTCCTGCTGCTGATGGCCGCCGGCAACGACAGCACCAAGGCGACCTACTGCTCGGGCATGCGCGCGCTGATGGAGAATCCCGAGCAGCAGCGCAAAGTGATCGAGGACCCCTCGCTCGTGCCGGGCGCCGTCGAGGAGTCGCTGCGCATGTTTCCCGCCTTCGCCCACTTCGCGCGCACCGCCACGCATGACACCGAGCTCCACGGGCAGAGCATTCGCGAGGGCGAGAAGGTGGTCATGTGGTACCCGTCCTCCAATCGCGACGAGACTCGTTTCCAGGACCCCGACCGCTTCGACGTGACGCGCAATCCCGAGCACCAGGCCTTCGGCGCAGGCGGAAGGCACTTCTGCCTCGGCACGGCGCTCGCGCGCCTCGAGCTGCGCATCCTCATCGAGGAGACGCTCGCGCGCTTCCCCGACATTCAGATCGACGGTACCCCCCGGCACGTCGAGTCCGCGTTCGCCAACCAGCTGAAGACCCTCCCGGTGCGACTGCGGCCATAGCCGCACACGGCATGCGGAGCTCGCCTGTGCGGGTTATCCGCGCTCGCTGTCGAGAACGGCCATCTGCTGGGAGGGGTAGCGCTCACCCGCGGCGGCGTCGGGCGGGATTGCGCGCTCGAGATCGGCCTGCTCATCGGCGCTGAGCTCGAGCTGCTGTGCCCCGAGGGCCTCCTCCAACCTGGCTCTCGTACGGGCGCCGACGAGCGCCACAATGTCCTCACCCTGGGCAAGCACCCAGGCGATGGCAACCTGCGCGACCGTCGCTCCCCTGGCCTCGGCAAGCGTGCGCAGCGCATCGACCAGCGCCAGGTTGTGCGCCCGGTTCACGGGATCAAAGCGCGGGGCGTGTGAGCGAAAGTCGGTCGGCGCGAGCTCGCGCTCGGCGGAGAAGTGGCCACTGATCAGGCCGCGGCTGAGAACGCCGTAGGCCGTCACCGCGATGCCCAGCTCGCGGCACGCCGGCAGGATCGCCGACTCGACCCCGCGAGAGATCAGCGAGTACTCGATCTGCAGGTCGCAGATGGGATGAATCGCCGCTGCCCGGCGCATCGTCTCGGGGCCGATCTCAGAGAGCCCTATGTAGCGGACGTAACCGGCCTGGACGAGCTCTGAGATCGCGCCGACGGTCTCCTCGATCGGCACCTTCGGATCGAGGCGCGCGGGCCGGTAGACGTCGATGTACTCGACGCCGAGGCGCGTCAGCGAGTGTGCCAGGGCGGTCTTCACCGCGGGTGGACTCGCGTTGTAGCCGAGCCAGACGCCGTCCGGGCCGCGCTGCGCGCCGAACTTGACGCTCAGCATGTAGTCATCGCGCGGGCGCTCGCGCAGGGCCTCGCCGATCAACAGCTCGTTGTGACCCATCCCGTAGAAGTCGCCGGTGTCCAGCAGGTTGATGCCGCTGTCGAGCGCGGCGTGGATGGTGGCGATGGACTCGCCGCGATCGGCGGGCCCGTACATGCCCGACATGCCCATGCAGCCGAGACTCAGAGCAGACACCACGGGACCGCCTGCTCCCAGGCGGCGGAGATTCACGAGCCCTCCTGTGCGCTCGCCGTCGCGTCCGCCTGCGCGGGCAGCTCTGGCTGGGCGGCGGCCGCGAGGTACGCCCCGATGGAGCCCGCGGCTCCGGTGAGCAGAGCGGCAACGGCCCAGTGGGATCCGGAACGCTCCTTCCCGCGCGCCGCATCGAGCGACAGCCCTCCGGGGCCGGCCTCGGCGAGAGCGAGCACTGCGGCGATCAGGACGAGGTTGTACTCATAGCCGCCGTTCGTGGCCCAGGGGCCCTTGCTGGCGTGCACGCGGTGGATGGCGGTCATCATTGTCGCGGTCAGGACCGACGCGGCGAGTGGTGTCTCGAGCCCCAGTGCCAGCAGGGCGCCGCCGCCCGCCTCCGCCGCACCGGCGGCGATCGCGTTACGCCGGCCGGGGCGCATCCCCATCTGCTCGAACGCGTTGGCCGTCGCGTCGAGGCCATAACCGCCGAACCAGCCGAACAGCTTCTGCGTTCCGTGCCCAATGAACAGTCCACCGACCACCAGCCTCAAGAGCAATCGCCCGATCTTCATCTCAGAACCTCCGCTTGATTTGGCTGAGTTTGCCACGCCGGCCGCGGGTTCCCGGCTCAGGGCATGCCGGGGCACGAGCCGCCGCGAGGGTCCCCGCCGCGGCTCGGCTCGGAGAGGCCCCGCTCAATGATCAGCCCGTTTCGACGATCAGGAGCCTATTGCCGTCCTGGTCGCGGAAGAAGAACATCGGCGGCACAGGGTCTCCCATGCGCATGACCTCCTCATCGACATCGACTCCCCTCGCCTTCAGGGTCGCGTGATCTGAGTCGATGTCCGCGGTGCTGAGGGCCACGCGGGTGTCGACGCCGGTGGGTTCCCCCTCCTGCGGCGGGATCAGCGCGATCGTCGTGGCCGCGCCGGCCGGCCCGACTTCCACCCAGCGATCGCCCCTGCCGAAGGGCACGTCCATGCGCTTCTCGAATCCGAGCGTGTCGAGGTAGAACTCGAGCGCCCTGTCCTGGTCTGCGACGGGGACGATGACGGTCCCCACCTGGGTGATGTGGGTGCTGGTCGATGTCTCGGCCATCCGGACCTCCTATTCGTCGTGTTTGAAACTCTGGCCCCGTGCCGAGCGCAGAACCGATTGCATAGCGGCACAATCACGTTCATGAGCGGCACGGACATAGGCCTCGCCGTGTCGGTCTTCCTCGCCTGTGCGGTCGAGGCGGTCGAGGCCCTCACGATCGTACTCGCCGTGGGCGACCACGCGCAGCTGGTCCTCGGCGCTGTTCGGGGTGGGCGCGGCGGCGGTGGCGCTCGCGGCGATCGTGCTCGCGCTCGGTCCGGCGCTCACCTCGCTGCCGATCGACGTGCTGCGGGTGCTCGTGGGCGGCGTGCTGCTGATCTTCGGCCTGCAGTGGCTGCGCAAGGCGATCCTGCGCTCAGCTGGGGTGAAGGCCAGGCACGACGAGCTGGCGGCCTACGCCGAGGAGACCCGGGCGGCTGTGAGCGCCGGCGGGCTGCACGGCGGCTTTGACGGCTACTCGTTCACGATCTCCTTCAAGGGGGTGCTCCTGGAGGGCCTTGAGGTGGCGTTCATCGTGCTCACCTTCGGATCAAACCAGCATCGCATCCCCCTGGCCGCCGCCGCGGCCGGGCTCGCGGTGCTGCTCGTCGCCGCGGCGGGCGTCGCTGCGCGGGCGCCGCTGGCGAGGGTGCCCGAGAACTCGATGAAGTTCGCGGTCGGCGTGATGCTGAGTTCGTTCGGGATGTTCTGGGGCGCCGAGGGGGCCGGCGCGCACTGGCCCGCAGGTGACGGGGCTCTGCCGGCGATCATCGCGCTGATGCTGCTCGCGTCGCTCGCGATGGCGGGAGCGCCGTGCGCGCGTCGCTTCAGCGCGCGCTGCTCGAGCAGCCCGATCCGTCGACCGGGACGGTCGATCCGCTGAAGAGCGCGTGAGAGAAGTGCGCGCATTCCTCCTCGGCGTGTGGGAGTTCGTGGTCGGCGATGACTGGCGGACGGCCGTCGGCGTGGTGGTGGCGCTGGCTGTTACAGCGCTGCTCGCCGACGCCGCCGTGGTGGCCTGGTGGGTCATGCCGCCCGCGGTGATCGGGCTGCTTGCATTGTCGGTACGGCGCGCGGCGCGCGGCTAGCAGAGACTACGCGGCGGGCGGCTGGTCGATGCGCACCAGGTTGCCGGACGGGTCGCGCACGGCGCAGTCGCGCGTGCCCCACGGCTGGTCGGTCGGCTCCTGCACGATCTCGGCGCCCGAGGCGCGCAGCTTCTCGAAGGTGGCGTCGAGGTCGTCGGTGTGGAAGTGGACGCCGTTCAGGGCGCCCTTGGCGACCAGCGCGGCGAGCGCGTCGCCGTCGGCGGGGCTGCCGTTCAGGTAGTTCGTGAGGACGATCGCGACGCCGGGCTGGGAGGCGGCGCCGACGGTGATCCAGCGGAAGTCCTCGCGGGCGACGTCGTTGCGCAGCTCGAGGCCGAGCGTGTCGCGGTAGAAGGCCAGCGCGAGGTCGGGGTCGTGGACTAGGACGAAGCAGTGTGGAGAGGGTGAGGTTCATGCCCGCCAACGCTAGGGAGCCGGCGCCGCGCGCGCTTCTCCGATCCTGCTCGGCTTGCGGCTCGGGCGGGTGAGGTCCTTGGCGACGCAGCCCGGCACGCTCGCGAGCGCGCTGTGGTCACGGGCCCGGTAGGCCGTCGGCGTCTCGCCCACCAGCTCGGTGAAGCGCGCGCTGAACGAGCCGAGCGACGTAGCACCCGACCGCCATGCAGACCTCGGTGACCGACAGGTCGCCGCGGCGCAGCAGCGCCTTCGCCCGCTCGATTCGCCGCGTCATCAGGTAGGCGTAGGGCGTCTCCCCGTACGCCGCGCGGAACTGCCGCGAGAAGTGCGCGGTCGACATCAGCGCCGCGCGGGCGAGCGCGGCGACGTCGAGCGGGCGCGCGTACTCGCGGTCCATCAGATCGCGGGCGCGGCGCAGGTGCGCGAGGTTGGCGAGCTCCTCCGGCGTCACGATGCGAGCGTAGGGCGTGCCGGCCGGCTTGCTCGCGTGAGCCGCTCGAGCAGCAGCACAAACGAGGCGTAGGGCGCGCCGGTGATCTGCTGCAGCGCGATCTCACACGTCCGGTTGCTGCACAGGTGCTCATCGATCCGATGCTCGGCCAGGGCCGCGGCCTCGTCGCGGAGCGCCGAAGCCGGGAGCTCGGGGTGGAGCAGGCCGCGGTCGCCGGCCATGCCGCAGCAGCCGGCGCCAGCCGGGGTGAGGACCTCATCCGCCAGCTCTGCGGCGATCGCCTCGAGCTTTTCGGTCAGGCCCATGTGGCTCGCCGAACAGACCGGATGGATGGCGGCCGTCCTCACCTTCCCCTGCGTCTCGAGTCTTCCCAGCAGCCTGTCATGCACCCACGCGATCGAGTCCAGCACCTCGATCTGTTCGAACCGCGAGAGCTCTGCCGGTTGCAGGCGGGGAGCGACGTCCTCGCGCAGCCCGTGCGCGCAGGAGGTCGCGTCGATGACCACGGGGAGGGTGCCGCCGGCGCTCCAGCGCCACATCGCCGAGGCCGTCCTCGCGGCCATGTGATCCTGGCCGCGACGGTAGCCCTTCGAGCTCCACGGCGTCGCGCAGCAGTGCCCGGCGAGCGTCGGGCGGGATCCACAGCGGCAGGCCGGCGCGCGCGGAGACGGCGAGCAGCGCCTCGGCCAGCGACGGCTCGGGCTCGGCGCGCGGGGGTTGCCGAAGATGCGGTTGATGCAGGCCGGGAGGTAGACGGCGGCCGCCCCCGCGCGCTCGGTCCGCGGCAGGCGCGCGCCGGGGCCGGCGGGTGGCATCGTTCGCCGGGCCAGCGCTGGGATCAGGTCGCTCGCTCAGACCCGCCGTCCGGCGCCCGGCGAGCCCCGCAAGCGCGCCGATCGCCGCCCACGGCTCGCCGCCGCGCCCACGCCCGCAGCCCGCCGCGGGCGGCGCGCTCGACCGGCGCTCCAGCGGCGGGCCAGCGCCAGCGCCAGCGCTCGGCCCGCGGTCGCTGTGCTCGCGCCGCGCGCAGCTCCTTCATCAGCGCGCCCGTGTCGATCCCGACCGGACAGCGCGCTTGCAGCTGCCGTCGGCGGCGCACGTCTGCAGATCGCGTCGTAGTCGTATCTGCTCGATCAGCGCCCGAGCACCGGCGAGCCCTCCGGCTGGCGGGCCATCTCGCGCCGCAGCGCGATCCGCTGGCGCGGCGTGGTGGTCGAGGTCGCGGCTCGGGCAGACCGGCTCGCAGAAGCCGCACTCGATGCAGTGGGTCGGCGACCTGCTCGATCTCCGGCGGTGGACTTCAGGTGCGCAGATGGACTCCCGGCTCGCGGTTGAGCAGCACCCCGGGCGCGAGGATCGCCGTCCGGGTCGGCGAGCCGCTTGACCCGCCACATCATCTCGGTCGCCTTCGCGCCCCACTCCCGCTCGACGTACGGCGCCATGTTCAGCCCGGTCCCGTGCTCGGCCTTCAGGGAGCCGTCGTAGGTGTCCGACGATCAGCTCGACCAGCTCGTGCATGAAGGCGTCGTAGCGCTCGAGGTCGGCCGGCTCGCCGAAGTTCGGCGTCAGCAGGAAGTGCAGGTTGCCGGCGGAGGCGTGGCCGGCGACGCCCGGCAGGAAGCCGTGGCGGCCGAGCAGCGCCTGCAGGTCCTTGGCCGCCTCGGCGACGCGCGCGGGGGGCACGCACACGTCCTCGATGATCAGCTGCACGCCCGGCGGCCCGCATCGCCGCCAGACAGGCCCTGCATCCCCTCGCGGACGTGCCACAGCATGCCGATCTCGCGCCCGCTCGCGGGTGAAGCGGAGCGGCCTCCAGCAGCCGCGCCCGCCGGCCAGGATCGCAGCGCCTGCGCCTCGGGTTCGTCGAGCTCGTGGCTCGTGGTCGGCGCGGAACTCGACCAGCAGCGCGGCGGACTCGGGCGGGCAGCTCCTTCCACGCCTCGGGGGTGCCCGGCATGTTCCAGGCGGCCGCGATCAGCGTCGGGGCGACCATCAGCTCGGTGGCGCTCGCGCCGGCCGCGACCAGCGCCGGGACGACCTCCGACGGCCGCGTCGATGTCCGCGAAGTGGCAGCCAGCGACGAGCGTCGTGCGGGGCTGCAGCGGGACGCGTCTCGAACACGGCCTCGGCGAGGAACGCGAGCGTTCCCTCCGAGCCGATCGACGCAGCCGCCGGAAGATCTCCAGCGGGGTCGTCGGCGTCGAGGAACGCGCACAGGCGGTAGCCGGTCGTGTTCTTGATCTCGAACTTGTCGCCGACGCGCGCCGCGCAGCTCGTCGTCGGCGCAGCAGCTCGTCGCGGATCTGCAGCAGCCCCGCGGCGAGCTCGGGGGCGGCCGCGGCGAAGGCCTCGCTCCGCGTCCGGGCGCGGCGGTGTCGATCACCGTGCCGTCGGCGAGCACGAACGTCATCGACGCTGACCGTGCTGTAGGAGTCGGCGTGCACGCCGCAGCGCATCCCGCCGGAGTTGTTGGCGACCACGCCGCCCACGCAGGCGATGTCGGTGCTGGCGGGGTCGGGCCCGACGCGACGCCGTGGCGGAGCGAGCATGCGGTTCGAGGCGCCCGAGCAGCGACGCCCGGCTTGGGCCGTACGCGCGCGCCGCCGTCCTCCACGCGGGCGCCCTGGAAGCCAGCGGCGGACGTCGATCAGGATGCCGTCGGTCTGGGCCTGGCCGTTGAGGCTCGTGCCGCCGGCGCGGAAGTCGATCGGGGTCCCGCTGCGGCGCGCCAGCGCGAGCACCGTTCGCCACGTCGGCGAGGTCGCGCGGGATCGCGACCGCCGCGCGGGATCGTGCGGTACGGGCTGGCGTCGGAGGCGTAGCGGACGAGGTCGAGCGCGCGCGTGAGCGGCGCCCTGCGCCGAGCGCGCCGTCGCAGCTCGCCGCGCAGCGGCTCGGGCGTGCCCGGGCGACCCAGTCGGGGGCGCGGTCGCTGACGGCGCTGCCGCGCGGGCGACTCGATCCGGCCTGCGTGTCGGTCCCGAGCGCGCTCACGCGAGACCCCCGGTCACGACGCTCTAGTCGAGCCACATGCCGGTCGCGACCGGCACCTGCGACGAGCCGCGGGCCGTCCTCGCACGGCGATCGCCTCGCGCAGCGCCGTCGGCCAGCTCCTCGCGCGCTCGGAGACCTGCTCGGCGGGGACCCCGTAGGCCTCGCGCCGACGCGGCCACGTCGAGGCCCGTGAGGTCGAGCCCGGCGCGCCGCGTGACGCTGCTCGAGCTCGGCGAACCACTTGAGGATCATGTACTCCTCGTTGCGCAGCACCAGGAAGGTGACCGGGACGCGCGTAGGCGGCTGGCCGTCCACAGCGCCGTGATCCCGTACTGGGCCGAGCCCTCGCCGAGGACGCACACGACCTGACGCTCGGGTTGGGCGAGCTGGACGCCGACCGAGGCGGCGATCCCGAAGCCGAGCCCGCCGCTGGCGGAGAAGTAGTAGCTGCCCGGGCTGCGACAGGCGCAGCGGTTGCGCAGCGCGACCGTGCTCGAGGGGGACTCGACGCACCGCGATCCCGTCCTGCGGCCACACCTCCGCGAGCGAGCGGCATCGCCGCCGAGCCGCTGAGCGGGTCGCTCTGCTGCTGGCTCCCCGGGGCGCCTCGCGCGGGGCGGGGGCTCGCGCTTCGGATCGGTCCCGAGCAGCGATCCAGCAGCCGCTCGCAGCGCCAGCGCGACGTCGCCGACGATCGCCGTCGCCCATCGGCGCCCGGGCGGCCTCGGCGGGGTCGCTGGTGATCGCGACGAGCGCGCGTCCCCGCCGGCAGCAGCGGCCCGGGGATGTAGGGGTAGTAGGGGAACACCGAGGAGCCCACCACGAGCACCAGGTCGTGGTCGGCTCAGCGGCTCGGCCAGCGGGCCGATCGCCGGTGGCAGGACTGCCCAGGAAGTTGGGGTGGTCCTCGGGGAAGCCGAGCCGACCGCCGCCGGTCGCGGGCGTGGCCCACACGGGCAGGCGCTGCTTGCTCGACCAGCTCGATCGCGGCATCCCAGCCGCCTGAGGCGTCGATGTCCGGGCCGGCGATCGAGCACGGGGCTGCGCGCGGCCTGCAGCGCGCCGGCGAGGTCCGCCGAGCGGCGCCGGGTCGGGCCGCGCCCGCCCGTCGACGCTGCGCGCGAGCTGGCGTGAGAAGTCGACCCGTCGATCTCGCTCGTGCCAGTCGTCCATGGGGATCGACACGAACGCCGGGCCCGCCGGGGGCAGCGTCGCGTGGTGGATCGCCCGGGCGAGCGCCAGGGGCACGTCCTGGCGGCCCGCGGCGGCTCGTGGGACCGGACTTGACGTACGGCTTCGGCGCCTCGATGGCGTCGCGGTTGGTGAGGTTGGCCTCGCATCGTGATCTGCGGGCGCGCCTGCTGGCCCGCGGTGATCAGCAGCGGCGACTTGTTGGCCTGGGCGTTGAAGATCGCCGCCGACGCGCATTGCCGACGTCCGGGCGCGGTGTGCAGGTTGACGTGGGTGACTCGGCCGCTCGCCTGGGCGAAGCCGTCGGCCATCCCCACCACGACCAGCCTCCTGCAGGCCGAGCACGTAGCGGAAGTCGTCCGGGAATGCGCCGAGCATCGGCAGCTCGGTGGAGCCGGGGTTGCCGAAGATCGTCGTCATCCCGTGCTCGCGGAGCAGCTCGAAGGTCGCCTCGCGGACCGTTGTCATCAGCGCCTCTCCCTCCGGTGGGATTGCCGTAGCGTACGTTGTTGTGCACGAGATCCGATTCCCGGGCGAGTCAGAGCAGTACCGCGCCGCTCGCGACGAGCTGCTGCGCGCCGAGATCGAGCTGCGACGGCACACCGAGCAGGTGGCCGCACAGCGGCGGGCGCTGCCCCTCGGAGGAGCGGTTCCCAGCGACTATCTGTTCCAGCAGGGCTCGAGCGGCGAGGACGAGGTCCGCCCGGTGCGGCTGTCTGAGCTCCTCGGCGGTGAGCGCGACACGTTGCTGCTGTACAGCTTCATGTACGGCCCGCAGGCCGAGAGCCCATGCCCGCTGTGCACGTCGTTCATCGACGCGATCGACGGCGAGCTCGAGCATCTCGACCAGCGCCTCGCCTTCGCGGTGGTCGCCCGCTCGCCGATCGAGCGACTTCGCGCCCATGCCCGCGGCCGCGGCTGGCGGCGCGCGCGCTTGCTGTCCTCGGCGGCCAACAGCTTCAACGCCGACTATCACGCCGAAGGCGCCGACGGCGAGCAGTATCCGCTCGCGCACGTGTTCGTTCGCCGCGACGGCGTCGTGCGCCACTCCTACACCACCGAGCTGCTGTTCGCCCCGGTGGACGGCGCGCAGAGCCCGCGCCACATCGATCCGATGTGGCCGCTGTGGAATGTCCTTGACCTGACCCCGCAGGGCCGCGGGCAGGACTGGTGGCCCCAGCTTCACTACGAGCGGTGAGCGGCGACTGCGGCGTGAGCGTCCCAGGGCTCGAGGTGGTGGCGCCGTTCTGGCTGGATCGCCCGGATGCCGAGGTGATCGACATCGCGATCGAGGCGAGGCGCTTCGGCTTTGAGACGATGTGGCTCGGCGAGATGGCGACGTTCGATGCCTTCGCGCTGGCCACCGCCGTGGGCCTGCGGGCGCCGGGCCTTCGCCTCAAGATCGGCCCCCTCGCCGTCGGCGTGCGCAGTCCAGCCGCGCTGGCGCTCGGGCTGTCGTCTGTGACCACGCTCACGGGCGCCCACGCCGACATCGCGCTGGGAGCATCAAGCCCCGTGATCGTCGCCGGCTGGCATGACCGTCCGTGGACCCAGCTGGCGCCGCGCATGCGCGAGAGCGTGCAGGCGCTGCGCGCGATACTCGCGGGCGATCGTGCGGATTTCGACGGCGAGCACGTGCATGTCCACGGGTTCCGCCTGCGCCGGCCGCTGCCCGACACCGCCATCACCGTCGCCGCCTACGGCCCGCAGATGACCCGTGTCGCGGCCACCGCCGCCGACGAGGTCGTGTTCAACCTGGTGACACCCGAGCACGTCGCCCGGGCCCGCGCCGTGGTGGAGGAGCAGGCGCGGGCACAGGGCCGCGCTCCCCCGGCGATCGCCGTGTGGGTGTCGGTCGCACTGGAGCCGGGCGAGGCGACGCTCTCCAGCTCGCCGCTCAGATCGCCGCCTACCTCGCTGCACCCGGATACGGCGAGAGCTTCATCGAGCTCGGCTTCGAGGAGCTCGTGCTGAGCGCACGCGCCGGGACGCGACGCTCCGAGCTCGCGGCCGCGGTGCCGGTCGAGTTCCTGCGGGCGCTGTGCGCGATCGGCTCGCGGGCGCAGGTTCTCGCGCGGCTAGAGGAATACCGGACGGCCGGAGCGACGCACATCGGCATAGTCCCGGCCACCGCCGAGGACCCCGGCGGCGCCCGTGTCCTTGAGGCTCTGGGGAGCGTGGTGTAATCAGCTCGTGGCGTATACCAATGCCCAGGCCCGCCAGCAGCTGCTCGATACCCTCGCGCGGGCGACCGATGAGATAGGGGTCGCGCTCGCATCCCTGGGGGAGGCATATGAGCTTCTCGACGAGCACACAGCCGAGGAGCTCGAGTTCGCGCTCTTCCGTCCCATTCAGCTTGCCTATGGCCGAGCGCAGCGGACTCACGCCGAGTTCGCCGACCGCTACGGGCTGCCGCGCCGCGCGTTCGAGCCCGCCGCCCCGGGGGCGCCGTCACGTGGGGTCAAGGGCCTGCTCGACGCGGCGGTTGAGGCGGCCGAGCGGGCCGATGGCGTGCTGTCGGAGTTGCAGGATTCGATGCTGCCGGTGGAGGTCGGCGATGCGGAGCTCAGAGCGGGCCTTGGCGACGTGCGCAGGCTGATCGGCGAGCTGCGGGCGCGAGCGCGCGAGCTCGTGCGCACGCTGGGTCGGTAGGCCCGCCGGCGCTCCGCGCTCGGCTCAGGCCGCTGTCCAGCGCCCGTCGGACTTCGCCTCGGCGACCGCGGCGGCCCCCGCCGGGTGCATCCGCCCCTCGGCGGCCAGGCGCTCGACCCTCGCCACGTTGCTGGCCGACCATTTGCTCCGCCCACGGCGGGCTGCTCGTGCCCTTCTTCGCCAGAACCAGCCACACGCCGCTCGGATCGTCGTGATGTGCTGACAGCCACCCCCGCCAGGCGGCCGCATCGGCGACGGTGAGCTCTGCCGGCTCGCGGCTCATGACGGCTGATGAGTGTAGTGTCCGCCCGACCTGGGATCCTCGACATTCCGTTGGGTCCATGGACCGTTATCTAAACCCGTCCTCGGCCAGAGCCGACTGGAGGGCAATGATGTTGACCGACCTCGCCTGTCTCCTCGCCGCGTTGGTGATCACGCCGCTGGTCATCTACGCCGGTCTGCAGCTCGTCTACCGGCGCGGGCGCCAGGTGGACTTTCGCATCGGCCGCGGATCGGCCACCGGCAGGGTGCTCGGCACGAGCGGCTTCAAGCTGCGCGTGCGCTCCTTGCACTCCGGCAATGAGCACACCGTCGCGCTGACGCACGTGCGCCGGCGCTGAGATTCGCTCACAGGGCGACGCGCAGCAGCGGTGCGGTGGTCGGGCGTGAGGTGCCCCCGAGCGGCTCGCGGGTGACCATCACTTCATGGACGCCGTGCAGGTCGCCGGGGACGCTGACCGAGCCGCTGCCCGAGCTCGTGACCCCGAACAGCGCGTCGGTCGGCTGTGGTGAGGCCGAGCTGCGGGCAAGCCACACCTCGTAGATCTGGCCGACGGGCGGTTGTGGCATGCCCGAGACAACGAGTTCGGCGCGACTGCCGCTCTGGTGAAGCGACGCGTGCGCACCACGGATGCTCGCGGCTATCTGGGCGGTCCTCACGCTCTCGTGCGTGGTCGAGCGCAGGCCGACGGTGATCGCGACGGCCACCGCGGCGGTCGCGGCGATCGCGAGGCCGGCGCCAAGGAGCGAGACGCGCAGCGATCGCCGTCCGGTGGCGCGGGCGCGCGGCTCCTCGCTGCGGCTGCCGGCGGCCTTGAGCAGCTCCGCCTCGGATCTGACCGTGGCGAGCACGCCTTCGAGCAGGGTCTCCGGGGCGCGGATCGGCGGGACGCTCGCGGGCAGCGTGTCGGCGACGAGCTGCAGCTCGGCGACCTCCGCGCGGCAGCTCGCGCATTGGCCGAGGTGCTCGCGGTAGCTGTCGGCGTCCGCGAGAGCACCTAGGACATAGGGGGCGGCATCGACGCTCCGCTCACAGCCGAGGCTCTCCTCGCGCGAGCTCACGCGCCCACCGCCTGCCAGCCACCGAGATGGCCGCGAAGCTTCTCCAGCCCCAGGCGCATGCGGCCCTTGATCGTCCCGATCGGCGTGTCGAGCATCGAGGCGATCTCCGTGTGGGTGAAGCCGCCGAAGTAGGCCAGCTCGATGACGTGCCTCTGCTCGCTGGGCAGCTCCCCGAGCGCGACGCGGATCTCCTCTGAGGCGGCGTTGCTCATGGCCTGCACATCGGTCCGCTCGGGCGCCTCGAGCTCCTGCTCGAGCCCGTCGTCGTTGGCGCGCCGGCGGTCGTGCACGCTGCTGCGGCGCAGCGCATCGATCGCGCGGTTGTGCACGATTCCCAGGGTCCACGTGCGCACGCTGCCGCGCGCGCGGTCGTAGCGCGCCGCGCTGCGCCACAGCGACAGGAACGACTCCTGGGCGACATCCTCGGCGAGCGAGCGCCGGCCGCACATCCGATAGGCGAGCGAGAAGGCGGCATCGGCATGTCGTTCGAGGATGACCTCGAATGCATCGGCGTCAGCTCCGGCGACGAGCGGCATGAGCTCCTCATCGGCGAGCCGGCGCAGCTTCTCCTTGGAGTCTGCCGTCGAGCGGTGGAGACGGGCCATCGATTCAGATTACGCAGCAGCCGCCCGCGCGGATCAACGCCGGGCTTCCCGCGGCCGCCGATCAACCCACGAGCGCGAGCGTAAAGCCGTCGTAGCCCTTGACGCCGACGGTCTGGATGGTCGTCGCGCTGACGCGCGCGCCGGCGGCTTCATCAGAGGCGAGCATCTCGTGGAAGCGCCGCGATCCCTGGACGGTGGGATCGTCGCTGTCGGGGTCGGCGATCGCGCCGTCGCGGATGACGTTGTCGGCGATGATCAGGCTGCCCGGACGGGAGAGCTCGAGCGCCCAGGTGAAGTAGCTGGGCTTGTTCTTCTTGTCGGCGTCGATGAAGATCGAGATCGAACGGCTCGCCACCCTCGGCGGCGAGCTCGGGAAGCGTCTCAAGCGCCGGCCCCACGCGCAGCTCGACGACGATCTGCGAGGCCGGCGCGAGCGACGTTGGCGCGCGCGACCTCGGCGTACTCGGGGTTGACCTCGAGGTGACACGCGGCCGCCGGAGCTCGGGAGCGCCCGCGCCAGCCAGATGGTGCTGTAGCCGCCGAGGGTGCCCAGCTCGAGGATCCTGCGCGCTCCGCATCGTGCGGGCGAGCAGGTTGAGCAGCTTGCCCTGGGGCGGGGAGACGGCGATGGCCGGAAGACCGGCCGCGGCGCTGGCCTCGAGGGCTGCGTCCAGCGCGGGGTCCGCACCGACGAGCCTCTCGGATATGTAGCGGTCGACCGCGGCCCACCGATCGGCGCTCACGGATTCCGGCCTCCCCCGGCGGGCAGGTCACAGAACGGGCTCACTGGTGGTGCACCTTGGCGCGGTGCAGAAGCTGCATGAACAGGTGCTGCTCGGCTGTGGCCGGGAAGGGTTGCACGGCACCGGAGCTGAACAGCGAGACGGTGGCCTGGCCATACACGAAGCCGAGAATATCCAAGTAGAACGGCACCATTAGGCCCCGTATGGTGAGCGTCGCCGTGAGCCGCCAGCCGAAGCTTCCCGTCGTGCCGGGTGCCGGAGGGGTTCCCGATAGGACCGATACCGGGCCGACGGTGGCTCCCCCGTAGTGCTGGCCTTTGAGGATCAGGCCGAGGTAGTGCGCGAAGCAGTCGCGGACGTGCGCGCTGCGGATCGCGGTGAGTTCGCGGGCAGCCATGGCCGGCGTCTCCGAGACGCTGACTTCGGAGCTCACGCTCAGTTGCAGGATGCCGTGGCTGAGTTCGAACTCCTTCGAGCCCGCCTGGGCCAGCTTGCCGGCCGAACCCGCGGGCCCAACGCAGCGCAACAGTTCGCGTTCGAGTCGCTTTTCCTTGGCCGTGCCAGTTTCCTTGCTGGAGGAAACAGTGAAGCCGGGCACGTCCGCGGCCGTCAGGTTGACAGCATGGGCGTAGGCGAGCGCCTGCGGCCTGTTGAGCGTGGAGACCTTCGTGGCGGGTCGCGCGACCGCCGCCGAGCCGGTGCTGCGCGCGCTGTAGGAGCTCTTTCCGCAGGCCGCCAGAAGCGTGGCGCAGCCGGCCAGGGCGAGTAGCAGGAGCGCCCGGCGGACGGCCGACGCAATCCCCTCAGAGCCGCCGAGCCGCAGCGCAGGGGCTTTGGCGCCGGGCTCAGTCACTCACTGAGGTCGGCTGATCGCGCCGATCGTCCAGATCGGCGCCGGTGGTGGTGGTCATCACGGCTGCGGCGCTTCCGCCGAGCACGCGCCGGACCAGTCCCGGGGCCACGGTTCGCAGTGCCGCGGCGAGCGCGTAGGCTCGCGGCACGTAGCGCTCCGGACGGCGCCCGACGCCGGCTTCGTAGATCGCCTCGGCCGCTTTCTCGGGCGTCGAGACGAGCCAGCGGGTCGCGGGCTTGGCGGTGAGCTCGGACTGAGGGAAGCCCTCGGTCGAGATGAACCCGGGCAGCACGAGCCCGACGTGCACGCCATACGGGCGCTCCTCGGCCCACAGCGCGTCCGACCAGCCTGCGAGGGCGAACTTGGACGCGCTGTAGGCGCCCGTGCCGGCGCGAGCCACCCTGCCGGCGGTGGACGCCACGTTGACGATCGCGCTCGGCGCCGAGGCGCGCAGCAGATCCAGGAGCTCATCGGTGAGTCGCACCTGCGCGTCGAAGTTGATGGCCATCGTGCGCCTGACGTTCTCATAGCCTCCATCGGCAAAGCGCGCGCGCCAGGCCGCGCCGGCATTGTTGACGAGCAGGTCCAGCCGCCCATGGCGATCGATGATGTGCTCGCGTATGCGTGCCGGCGCGCGCACGTCTAGGAGGTCGGCGGCAACCCAGCTGACCCTCCCCTCGCCGAGCTGCGCAGCCAGCGAGCTGAGGCGCTCCTGGCGACGCGCGACTAGCACCAGCGCCGCGTCGGGGTCGCGCGCGAGACGGCGCGCGGTCGCCTCTCCGATGCCGCTCGAGGCGCCCGTTATCAGCGCGACGAAGGGCTTCCCAGGGGTGTGTGTGCTGTTGATGATGAGGTCCTCGCCGTGGCTCGTCGGGGCCGGTGCCGCTTCAGGCGTCCGACGGTTAGCCTTTCAGATCGGCGAGACCATGAGCGCGAACACTCCCAGCGACGTAGAGGAGATCACCGCGAGTGGCCGCGGATCGGCGAGGAAGCGCGAGGCGCTTGAGCTGTTTCGCGGTCTTCCCCGCCACTACGACCTGCTGTCTGCGGCGCTCAGCTTCGGCCAGGACCCGCGCTGGCGGCGTGCCCTGGTGAGCGCGGTGGCGCCTGGGCCGGGCGAGCGGGTGCTCGACGTGGCGACCGGCACGGGGATGGTCGCGGCCGAGCTGATCGCGCGCAGCGGCTGCTCGGTCGTGGGAGTCGATCAGAGTGCCGAGATGCTGGCCGCGGCGCGAGCTCGCTTCGATGGACGCGGAGCGAACGGGCGATCGCCGCGCGCCGCGCCGGTCGAGCGCCCTCGGGTGGAGCTGATCGAGGCGCAGGCCGAGGCGCTGCCGTTCGAGGACGCGAGTTTCGATGCACTGACGTTCACCTATCTGCTGCGCTACGTCGATGACCCGCGGGCCACGGTGCGAGAGCTCGCCCGCGTCCTCAGGCCGGGTGGCCGGGTCGGCTCGCTCGAGTTCGGAGTGCCGCCTCGCGCTCGGGCGCGCTGGGCGTGGCGTCTGTATACGGCGGTGGGCCTGCCTGCGCTCGGGCGTCTGGCCTCGCGGGAGTGGGCTGAGGTGGGCCGCTTCCTCGGGCCGAGCATCAGGGGCTTCTACGAGCGCCATCCACTCGAGCGGATCGTCGGCTACTGGCATGAGGCGGGCCTCGGGGATGTGGTGGTGCGACGGATGAGCCTCGGCGGGGGCATCGTGATGTCTGCCAGGAAGCTCGCAGCGGGGAGCCCGGAGCATGGCGCTGGCGAGTAGGCCGGCGGCACGCACCGAGCGGCCTGCCGCCTCGGCGCGGCATGACATCCACGACGCTCCGCCACGGACTCTGCGCCCCGCCTTCTATGCGCTCGGCAGCGGCCGGCGGGGTGATCTGCTCGCCCTGCTTCACCCGCCCTACACGGCCTGGCACCTGAGCTACTTCGCGCTCGGCGCAGCGGTGGCTCCGCACCTGTATCTGAACCGCCTGCTGTGGGGACTCGCCGCCTTCGGACTGGCTGTGGGCGTGGCGGCGCACGCGCTCGATGAGCTCCACGACCGGCCGCTCGGCACGAGCCTGTCCGAGCGGACGCTCATCCTGCTGGCCGCCACGAGCCTGATCGGCGCGCTTGCGATCGGCGTCGCCGGTGTCGTGACGGTGTCGGTCTGGCTTGCGCCGCTGGTGCTCGCCGGCGGCCTGTTCCTGCCGGCCTACAACCTCGAGCTGGCCGGGGGGCGGTTTCACAGCGATCTGTGGTTTGCCATCGGCTGGGGAGCGTTCCCGGCCTTCACCGGCTACGTCGCCAACGCCGGGAGGATCGCGCTTCCGGGGGTCCTGATGGCCTGCGGATGCCTGATGCTGAGCGTCGCGCAGCGGCGGCTGAGCGCACCGGCCCGCGAGCTGCGCCGGCGCACCCAGGCGATCCGCGGGGTGCGCATCAGCTCCGAGGGCCGCGCCGAGGAGCTGTCGCTGGCCGGCCTGCTCGCTCCGCTCGACGGAGCGCTCGCGGCGCTGTCGCTGGCCGTCGTGCTGACGGCGTGCGCGCTTGTTGCGTGGCGTTTGTAGAGTCCTATGCCAATGGCGCAGGAATCGCAGAACGAGCCCCAGCGGGCGAGCAGCAAACGCCGCGATGCGCATCCGCCGATGCCCCGCGACAAGCGCGGTTGGCACGTCGCTCCGGCCCCGGATGGGCGGGGGATGCCCGAGCAGGCTCCGAGCGGGCCGCCGGTGCATCGCAGGCCCAGCTTCCTGTGGTTCGTCCTGGCCCTGATCGCCATCAACTGGCTGTCGGTGCTGTTCTTCCACCCGGGCAAATCCGAAGAACCGCGGGTGACGATCCCATTCAATCCATCCTTCCTCGCCGATGTGCAGGCGGGCCATGTGAAGTCGATCTCCTCCAAGGGCGACTCGGTCCAGGGGACGTTCACGATCAAGGTGCGCTTTCCGCACACGGACGCCAAGGCGACGCCGACGAAGCTGTTCGCGACACAGGTGCCGAGCTTCTGGAACGACACCGAGCTCTCAGCCCTGCTGAAGGAAAAGCACGTCGAAATAAACGCCAAGTCGACGACCACCAGCCAGTCGGTGCTCGCCGAGCTGTTGCTCGGGTTCGGACCGACGCTCCTGATCGTGGGGCTGTTCGTGTTGATCGCCCGGCGCGCGGCCAAGGCCGGTGGCGCGATGGGCGCGCTGGGGAACTTCGGGCGCTCGCAGGCGAGGCGGGTCGATCCGGAAAAGATCAGGGTGACCTTCGCCGACGTGGCCGGGATCGACGAAGCCAAGAAAGAACTTTCGGAGATCGTCGATTTCCTTCGAGAACCGGACCGCTATGGGCGCCTGGGGGGACGCATTCCCCACGGGGTGCTCCTGTCGGGAGCGCCCGGCACCGGCAAGACGCTGCTCGCGCGGGCCGTGGCGGGGGAGGCGCACGCTGCCTTCTTCTCGATCTCCGCCTCGGAGTTCATCGAGGCGATCGTGGGCGTGGGCGCCTCGCGCGTGCGCGACCTGTTCGCCAAGGCCAAGGAGGCGGCTCCGGCGATCATCTTCATCGACGAGCTCGACGCGATCGGTCGCTCGCGCCAGGGCTCGGTTTCCGTCACGGGTGCCAACGACGAGCGCGAGCAGACGCTCGATCAGATCCTCACCGAACTCGACGGCTTCGAACCGGCCGAGGCCGTCATCGTGCTCGCCGCCACCAACCGCCCCGACGTCCTTGACTCGGCCCTGTTGCGGCCTGGGCGCTTCGATCGCCGGGTGTCCGTGCAGGCACCGGACCGCACCGGGCGCAAGCAGATCCTCGAAGTGCACACGCGCTCGATCCCGCTGGCCGACAGCGTGGACCTCGACGCGCTGGCGGCCAGCACGCCGGGGATGGTGGGCGCGGATCTCGCGAACCTCGCCAACGAGGCGGCTCTGACGGCCGCGCGCCTCGGCCATGACAAGGTCGAGATGTCCGACTTCACGGACTCCCTCGAGAAGATCCTGCTGGGCTCCCCGCGCGGCATCGTCCTGTCCAAGTCAGACCGCGAGCGAACCGCCTACCACGAGTCAGGCCACGCGCTCGTGGGCATGCTCACCGAGGGCGCGGACCCGGTGCGCAAGGTGTCGATTATCCCGCGCGGCATGGCGCTCGGGGTGACGGTGTCAACGCCCGACTCAGACCGCGTGTCATACACGCGCGAAGACCTCGAGGCGAAGATCCGCGTGGCGCTCGGCGGGCGGGTGGCCGAGGAGGTGGTCTACGGCACGATCACCTCGGGCGCCGAGTCAGACCTCCAGCAGCTCACGCAGATCGCGCGCCAGATGGTAGGGCGCTGGGGCATGAGCGATGCGGTCGGCCCGATCACTGTGCTGCCGGCCGAGGGCGAAGGGCCGCTCCTGCCCGGGGCCAGCACCACCTCGGAGTCGACGCAGCATCTACTCGATGAGGAGGTGCATCGCATGATCGAGAACGCACACGAGGAGGTGACGCATCTGCTCGCCGATCACCGCGACCAGCTCGAGAGCCTCGCCCATGCGCTCTTGAAGGCGGAGACGCTCGATGCCCCGGACGCCTACGCGGCGGCCGGGGTTCCCGCCCACGTGGAAGAGCCGAACGAGCCGAGCGCGGTCTCATAGGCATCGCGCGGCGGCCGCTCGCGGGCCGGCACAGGGCACTCGGCTCAGATCAGCGGCCCGTGTAGCGCTTCGCGCCCGGGCCGGCACCGTCAGAGTTCGCGCAGGCGCTCGTGGTATTCCTGGTTCTGGCGGCGCTCGCCGCGGATCTGGATGGCGATGTAGACGCTGATCAGGCCGACGATCAGCCCGATCCCCCCGAAGACGGCGACGAGGCCGACGGTCTTGCTGAACGCCTCACTGGCTGCGAGAACCATGCGCGGGACCCTAGCAACGGCGGAGGCCTCGGTGTCGTAGCCTTCAGCGACCGCACGCCGATCGCAGATCGTGGCGCGCCGCCTGAGGCGGTGGTCAAGCGTCGGGAGAGGTGCCGGAGCGGCTGAACGGGCGCGACTGGAAATCGCGTAACGGGGGTGACCTCGTTCGAGGGTTCGAATCCCTCCCTCTCCGTCATTTTTGTGCCCTGCAGCTCGCTCCGCCGTCGGTCATGATGCTCGGGCAGGATCACGAGCGATGAACCCTGACCCGCAGAGCAACCACTCGACGGCCCCCGATCCGCAGCGTCTGGGCGGCATCGGCTGGGCTCGCCGGACCGGCGGAAGCCTGACATCCGCCGAGCGCCGGCGGCTTCTCGCAGCGGTGGCGCTCGGCCAGTGGGAGAACGCACTCGGGCGGGCCAAGCTCGCGCTCGGGCGCCTGCCGGACGGCGCCGGGGCCGTCGACCTGAGCACGTTCGAGGCTCCCGATTCGTCGTTTGCGCGGGAGGCCGAGCAGGCCTGCGCCGAGCAGCCGGCGGCGATCGTCGGGCACTCCTACCGAACCTGGCTGTTCGGGCGCGCCCTGGCGGCGGTCGATCGGCGTGAGCTCGATGTCGAGCTCTTCTATTGCGGATCGCTCCTGCACGACTACGGCATCGCCCAGCAGACCCCCGGGCGCGACTTCACGCTGGCCAGCGCTGAGCGCACGCTTTCCTGCGCCGCCGACGCCGAGGTGCCGGTTGACCGCGCCGAGGCGCTCGCGGATGCGATCTGCGTTCACACCACCCCCGGCGTGGCGCCGGAGCGCGATGGGGCGCTCGGCTGCTATCTGCAGTGGGGCGCGATGGTCGATGGCGCCGGGCTGCGCGTGTGGGATGTGGCTCCGGCAAACGTCGATGAGGTCCTGCGCCGCTATCCACGCGCGGACTTCAAGCGCCAGCTCGTCGAGATGATGCGCGCCGAGGCGGCGGCGGTGCCGAAGGGCCGGTTCGCGCTTCTGATCCGCTGCGGCCTGCCGCTGGCGGTGCGCATGGCACCCTTCGCGAGTTAGCGTGTGGCCGTCGCGTCCGGCATACGCGCCTGCGCGAAGGTGACAAGGCGCCCGCTGTCCTCGTCCCACAGCTTCAGGCGGACCGAATGCAGGCCGTCTCTGAACGAGAGCGTCGGCACGCTTTCGAAGATCGCGTTCTCATCGTGTGCCCGCTGCAGGTTGTAGTTGGGGATGCGGGCGTTCAGATGGTGGACGTGGTGCAGGCCGATGTTGCCCGAGAAGAACTGCAGAACCTTCGGCAGCTTCAGGTATGAGCTGCCGCGAAGCGCAGCGTCGGCGTAGCTCCAATCCTTCGTGTCCTCCCAGTAGGCGTCCTCGAACTGGTGCTGCACGTAGAACAGCCAGATGCCGGCCGAACCCGCGAGCATGATCGTCGGCGCCTGTATGAGCAGAAAGTCGCTCCACCCCAGCAGCCAGCAGAGCGTGCCTACGCCGATGGCGAGGGCGATGTTCGTGCCGATCACGCTGCGGCGCATGCGTGGGCGTGCATCGCGGGCAACCAGGCGCGGCCCGATCAGCAGGGAGACGATCGGCCCGATCCCGAACATGATGAGCGGGTTGCGAAACAGGCGATAGGCCAGGCGCGCGCGGGGTGACAGGGCATCGTATTCGGCAACGGTCAGCGTGCGAATGTCTCCGCCTCCGCGTCGATCGAGGTCCCCGGAGGTCGCATGGTGGATCGCATGGTCGTGGCGCCAGCGCAGAAACGGGGAGTAGACGAGCAGGCCGAGGACGGTGCCGAGCCAGGCGTTGGCGCGCCTTGACGGCAGGAACGAGCCGTGAGAGCAGTCGTGAAAGATGATGAACGTCCGTACCAGAAAGCCTGCGGCGGGGATCGCTAGCACCAACACGAGCAGGTAGGACACACCCAGCGCCAGATACATCGCGGCCGAAAGCGCCAGATAGGGCACGACCGACGTCGCCAGGTTGAGCAGGCTGCGACTGACCCGGGGCTCGGCGTACGGATCCAGGGCATCGCTCCAGAACGGACGCTCCCGCCGCCGCCCGGCAGTCGGCTCGGGCATGGCCTGGTGACCGCCCTCGTCACGAACCTCGCGTGGGCCGTCGTCAAGCAGCGGTTGAACCGGGATCGGCAACAGGTCTCATTTCTGGGCCCGTCCCCGTCCGGCGCACAAACGCCGTACCGGTCCCTTCCAAAAGTGTAGCTGAGCGTCGGGTCGTCCGCGCTTGAGCCGGACCGCCGTCGATAGACTCGCCGCTGTGCGCCCGTAGCTCAGCTGGATAGAGCGTCGGTCTACGGAACCGAAGGTCAGAGGTTCGAATCCTCTCGGGCGCGTCGCGGAACCGATGGGCAGGCTGCTCGCCCACGCGAGCCACACGCCGTGACGCCTCAGGCTGGGCGTACGGACGCGGCTACGCCACGGGATCGATCTGGCGGTTCGTCCCGATCTCGATCAACGGGTGCTCTGCGGGCTTCAGCCAGCGCAGGACGTGGAGCAGCTCGGACTCCGGCAGCGCCACGCATCCCTCCGTCGCGGTGCCCACCCAGCTGTGCAGGAAGATCCCGGCGCCGGATGCGTTCGGCCCGGAGACGATCGGGCTCTCGTTGAACTGGATGACGGCGAAGTACGGGTACGCGACGGTCTCGGTCCACAGCGCCTCGGACCATTCGGCGAACGCCGGCGTGGCGTCGCACGAGACGTGCACGAAGTCGTTGTACCGAGAGGAGTACGGATCCTCGTCCCACCAGTCGCCACACACCAGGTGGTGGTAGGGGTAGCTCAGGCCCCCGGGGTTCGGCGCGTTGCCATACATCGTGGCGCCGACGCCGAACACCCCGATTGGGGTGGCGTGGTCGCCCTCTCGCCGCTCGGACGCCGCGAGCAGGTGCCCCGAGCCCGTCTCCGCCCGCCACGCGGGAAACACGGCGCGCCACGGCGAGCTGCCGGTGGCGCGCTGATAGGTGCGCAGCGTCGCGAGATACCCCGGCGGCGGTGGATCGTCGGTCGGGCTGGAGACGACGATCAGCTGATCCGCCTTCGCCGGGATCGAGAAACGGGCCGCGGCGACCGCTGGATGTGCCGCCGCCGTGACCACCGTCGGCGCGGCGCGGGCGGCCGCCGACGCCACGAGTACGGCGACCGCCGCCAGGGCGGCCCCGATCGAATGCCACGACATCACGCTCCCATCAAACTAACGATTCTTCAGCGCGATCGGCTCGATGACCGTCACCGGCAACTTCACGGTTTTGGAGAGCGCTGCCGAGGGCCAGCCGCAGCCCTCCTCTGTCGCAACGTCCCGCGCTGCGCTCTCGTTGGTAAGGGATTTCTACCCCTCGGGTGTCTTTCGCGCCGGGCCTCCCAAGGCGAGCATGGTCTTACAAACCAACCCGCCCTACATAGGAGGCAAGCAATGCACACACCAAGATCCGGACCACCCTCATCGCGCTGGTCGCATCTGTCGGCTTTGCCGGCGCGGCAGTCGCACCCGCCGTCTCACAGGCCCAGTGGCACACCCTGAACGTGGGTGGACAGATCATCACCCACGGCAACTACACCGAGGGCGGCGTCAGCCCATGCGCTCGCATCGGCGGGCAGCTCGGCTCCGCCGTAGCCGTTGGTGGGTAACCGAGAGCAGCAGGGAGCCCCCGTCGAAGCGGGGGCTCTCGTGGTTAAAGGATCTGCCACGCCAACTCTTATGGGCGTCTTCGCGCGGTCTTAGGTCGTGCTCAAGCTCGGCCGCTTCAATTGTCCAAAAGGCCGATACCCCCTCGAGCCAGCCCATGAACTGCAGCCCAAACGTGACACGCTATGACGACACGATCTCCCGCGCCCGGCGCTGGCGGGCACTGGATGTCAGTGGAGCGACGGTCTGGCTCACCGGACTCCCCTCCTCGGGCAAGTCCACGATTGGCGCGGCGATCGAGGAATGCCTGGTGGAGCAGGGCCTGCCGGCGTATCTTCTCGATGGCGACGAGCTGAGACAGGGTATCTGCGGCGACCTCGCCTTCAGCAGAGCCGATCGCGAAACGAACGTACGCCGCGTGGGGGAGCTCGCGCGGCTGTTCGCCGACTCCGGCACGATCACGATCGTTGCCCTCGTCTCTCCCTACGAACGCTCCCGCCGCGAGGTTCGCGAGCGCCACGAGCGCGACGGCCTGCCGTTCTTCGAGGTGCTCGTGGACACGCCGCTCGCCATCTGTGCCGAACGCGACTCGAAGGGGCTCTACGCGCGCGCGCTCGCCGGCGGTCTGACGGGGCTCACGGGAATCGACGACCCGTATGAGCGACCGAGGTGCCCCGATCTCAAGCTCGCGCCCGACCTGACGGTGGCGGCCGCCGCGAACGCGGTGCTCGAGCTCCTTCACGGGGGTCGTCTGGAGGAGGCGCTCGGACTGAGCGCCGCCTTCTGAACGCGGGAGATGGCGGACGCAAGCCGGAGGATGACGCGAAGACAGTTGCTTCGCTCCGCCGGGATCGGCGCAACCGGACTCGCACTCACAGGCGTCGCGGGCGAGATCGTCTCGAGCGTCCTGGGGGGCTCGCGGAGCCACGCTCTACCCCTACCACCGCGCTGGCATACGCGCCCGGATCTGCGCATCGCACCTCTGACGGTCATCCGCAGCGAGGAAGGAACCTCAACCGATCCGATATTCATCGCGCCGTACAACGCCCCCGACGCTCAGGCCGGCGCGGTGATCGTCGAGAACAGCGGGCAGCCGATCTGGGAGAACCCGCTGGCCGGAAAGGTGACGACCAACTTTCGCGTGCAGCTCTATCGCGGCAGCCCTGTTCTGACATGGTGGGAGGGGAGCATCGAGCTCGGTCATGGGGTCGGTGAATATGTGATCGCCGATTCCAGCTATCGCACGGTTCGCCGCGTGCAGGCCGCTCGCGGACTGCGCGGCGACCTGCACGAGTTCGTCATCACCCCCTACAACACCGCCCTGCTCACGAGCTACGTGGTGACGGGGGCCGATCTCTCCGCGGTCGGCGGCTCACGGAGCGGGACCATCCAGGACGCGATCTTCCAGGAGATCGACCTCGCCAGCGGCAGGCTACTGCTCGAGTGGCGCAGCCGCGATCACATCGCGCTGGAGGAGTCCTACGCGCCGGTTGGCGCGGACTGGGACTTCTTTCACATCAATTCGGTTGACCGCGACGGCGATGGCAACCTGCTCATCTCCGCGCGCAGCACGCACACCATCTACAAGATCGACCGCACGGGGAACATCATCTGGCGCCTTGGCGGGAAGCACAGCGATTTCACCATGGGCGCAGGCAGCAACTTCGCATGGCAGCACGATGCGCGCCGCCGGCCCGACGGCACGATGAGCATCTTCGACAACGGAGCCACGCCGGCGGTCGAGAGGTTGTCGCGCGGCCTGATCATCGACGTCGACGAGCAGGCGATGACCGCCACCCTGCTGCGTCAATACACCCATCCGGGAATCCTCTCCGGCAGCCAGGGCAGCGTGCAGCCGCTGGCAAACGGCAACATCTTCGTCGGCTGGGGAGAAGTGCCCCGCGTCTCGGAGTTTCATGGTTCAGGGCGCATGCTGTTCGACGCCGTGCTCGGAGAGCGCTACCAGTCCTACCGAGCCTTTCGCCTGCCATGGACGGGCCTCCCCGCCGAGGCCCCGGCAATCGCGATCGCGGGCCAGGGCCGCGACCGAACGGCGTATGCAAGCTGGAACGGAGCGACGGAGGTGCACAGTTGGCAGTTGCTCGCCGGCGGGCAGATCAGCGCCATGCGAGTTGTATCGAGCACGCGATCGCGCGGGTTTGAGAGCGCACTGCATACCTCATCAGCCGGCCCGTATTTCGCTGCGCAGGCGCTCGATGCCGGTGGTGCACGCCTCGGGAGCTCGAGCGTGCTCCTCGAGGCCAGCTGATCTGCGGAACGGCAGGGGGGAGGTGGCGCTCACCTTTCGGCTCTCAGGTGCCGATATGTGCCCTACACAGTCACTCACGAGGACCGTCAATGCCGCCACAAACCCCCATCACCGTTGTCCTTGCCCGCTTCGACGACCTCCTCGCCAGGGGACTGCGCGAGCTGATCGAGAGCGATTCGAGCCTGACAATCGCCGCAGCGGAGGTCGAGTACGCACGGATTCCCGTCGTGCTGCGGGCCCACCGGCCCGCCGTCGTGATCCTCGACCTCGGTGCCCTCGACAAGCTGGCCGAGGTCCGAGAGCTGAGCGCCGGCCATCCGGACACGCGACTGGTTCTGCTCGGGGATGACCCGTCGATGGAGGAGTGCGCCCAGCTGATCGCCTTCGGAGCGAGCGCCTGCCTCGCGAGGAACACGCAGTCGCGCGACATCCTTAACGCAATTCATCTGGCCTCGAGGGGGCTTCAGGTGATGCCGCGGGCCGCCTCGGACCCGGGCGGCGGATCGATGGGAACACGACACCTGCTGACCGGGCGCGAGGCCGAAGTGCTTCCGCTCCTGCAGCAGGGCCGCTCGAACGCCCAGATAGCCCTTGCGCTGCAGGTGGGTGTCGAGACGGTTCGCACCCACGCCCGCAATATCTACCGCAAGCTCGGCGTCTCCTCTCGCCGTGAGCTCGCCGCGCCCACGCCCGAGCGAAAGCAGGAGCCGAGCGCGCCCGCTCGTCCTCCTCTGCGCCGGGCGAGCATGTCCGTCTCGGCCCGGCGCGGGCACGGCTTGAGACATCGCTGAGGCACGCCGTCGGGCAACGTCTGACCCTGGGGTCATCCCCGGTCAGCAATGGTCAGGTTTGTCGCACTCGGAGTAGGATTACTGAGTGTGCAGCGGGATGGTCTGCGAGGACAGACGGCCAGCCACGAAGGGCGAGCTCAAGAGGCGCCGGAGCGCGGCGATGATAGTCCCATGGTCACGCGGCTCATGCTGTGCATGTGCGTGCTCGGCGGCTTGGCAGCATCGACACCGCTGCTGGCACAGGCGACCAGCCTCTCGCCCAAGCCGCGGTCCGGATCCCAGGCTCGAGTAAACGCTCATGCGGCACGCGGATCTGCGCGTCGCCACACGCGCGCACGGTCCGCCTCGGCGATCGGCACTCTGATCTGGTCGGACTCATTCAACGGGCCGGCTGGCGCCAGCCCCGACCCCGCGAAGTGGAGCATTCAGACAGGCGGCGGCGGGTGGGGGAACAACGAGCTCGAGTACTACACCGACAGCCCAAGCAATGTCGCACTTGACGGAAAAGGGCATCTGGCGATCACCGCTCGTCGCGAAAACTACACTGGTGACGGTCTCACCCGCGAATACACCTCGGCGCGGCTGCAGACCAAGGGCCTGTTCGCCACGGCCTACGGGCGGATCGAAGCGAGGATCAAGCTGCCCGCCGGCAGCGGGCTGTGGCCGGCATTCTGGGCGCTCGGAAGCGACATCGAAGAAGTCGGTTGGCCTGACTCGGGCGAGATCGATGTGATGGAGTCGCTCGGCAACGATCCGTTCACGCTGTACGGGAGCATCCATGGTCCTGAACCGGGCAGTGCCAAGGGCTACCATCTGACCGCTCGAGAGCACTCGGCAGTCTCGCTCGCGAGCCGCTTTCACGTCTTCGGAGTGGAATGGAGTCCCTCGGCGATCATCTTCACCTTCGACGGGGCTCCCTACAGCACCCGGACCCCGGCTTCGCTGTCAGGCGCTCAGCAGTGGGTATTCGACAAGCCGTTCTTCCTGCTCCTCAACCTGGCCGTGGGGGGAAATTGGCCGGGTGCGCCCCAGGCCTCGACACCGCTCCCGGCGACCATGCTTGTCGACTGGGTGCGGGTCTACTCCCAGTAGCGGCCCCCTCGCCGTCTGACTATCGTGCAACTGCCTTCTTGAGCAGCTTGCGGGCTTTGGGATCATTTTCAAGCAGCCAGTTGAGGTTTCCGAAGCCCGGGGTACCGGACTGGTTTGTCTGGGACTCAGACCAGAGCACTGCCTGTATCCAGGGTCGCGCCGCGAGCGCCGGGGCAAGCTCGCGGAGCCACCGATAGCGGCTGCTGAATACAACCTTCATCTCCGGCAGCACCATTGGCTTGTGGTACTTCGCGTGCAGCCAGTCGACCCTGCTCATCCACGCGCCCAGCCCAAACCTGATATTCGACGAAAATGCATAGGTCGTCATTCCGATCTCGTTTACATATTCGGCGCCCGGATACCACTGCGCCACGCCTCGTTCCCACGGTCCCTGATGTTCTCCGATGAGCCCATCGGGCGACCATACGAACGCCGCATTCGTCGCTCCGACACGCCGGAACACGCTGACCACATGACGCCAGGCCGCGACATACGCGGCCGGGCCGGTCGCGTGCCACGAATACCACGTTCCATTCATCTCATGTGCAAACCGTACCGAGACCGGCCTTTTGTACGCCGCGATCTCGCGGGCCCAGGATTCAAGATATGCGTCGTTGTCCCCTTCGGCTATACCTGGGATCGATACTCCGTTCGGCTCCCAGTTCACCATTGGCTCGGCCCCGGCGGGTGTTTCGGCCAGGATCGCCCCTAGTTTGGCACTCGACGTCTGAAACGATGTCCACGAGGCCAGGCTGTCCAGCGGGAGTCCATCGGCCTTGAGCGCTGCGTATTGCGCAGGAGTGCCGATGATCCCGAGCTGCACAGCGCTCGCAGCCGACGGGGCCATGAGTACGGTTACAACGGCGGCCGACAATGCCCGCCTAAGCATCCGCGAGCACAACTAGATCATCCGGCTGCATGAACAGCCCCCGGTCTGGGTGGTGAGGCCACACGATTCGCCTGTCGAAAACATGATTGTAGGGCAGCCTCATGACGGACGGAAACAGCAGGTAGAGCTGCAGGCAGGCGAGTGAAATGACCGGTAGAAAGGGGATGATCGGGTGTGTCTGCAGATCTCTCGCGATCCCCGTCCAGATCAGAGCCTGCACGATCACGAACCACGTTCTGAACATGCGCGCCACCGTTCGCGGCGTGTTGGCCTTGATAGTCTTGTCGCCCGTCGGGGCCCACGGCTCCACGTGTCCGCGCAGCGCGTGCACGCAGGCCAGCATGTGGCAGAAGCTGTTGATCATGCAGACGCGGTAGATTCCGAGCCACCATCCCTTTGCCAGCGTGCGGAAGATCAGACAGGTGCTTACGGCGCCGGGCAGCAGTGGCAGGTAGTTGATGGGGTGTACTTTTGAGGGATATAGCCAGATCATCAACAGCCCCGTTGTCGATGCGGTGATCGGTATCAGCGCCGACGTCATGTAAAACAGGAAGGCGGCCCAGAAGCACAGCCGCTGCTTCCTCGTCAGCGCAGCATCGCGGAAGTGCGTGTTGATCATCAGAAGCATGGAGCTTCTGCACCAGCGGTACTGCTGATTTGCGAGTGCGTTGAACGATTCGGGCGCGAGTCCGGTCGCAAGCGCCAGCGGAACATACCTCGTCTTGTATCCGGCCCACCACAGCTTGATGCCCGAGTGCACGTCCTCGCCGATCGGGGTCTGTGCAAAGCCGCCCGCGGCGGCCACTGCGGCTCGGCGGTAGACCAGGTTCGTTCCGGCGACGATCGCGGCGTCATCCAGCTGCCGCTGGCACTGCACCCAGCGGAAGAAGAACTCCTGCAGTGCCCCGGCAGATCGTGAGACGAAGTTGTAGCGCTTGTCCACGTTGAAGAACTGGGATGTCTGAACGACGCCGACCCGCCGGTCCTCCATGTATGGGAGGGTCTCCCAGAGGAAGTCCGATCGTGGAGCAAAATCGGCGTCGAAGACGGCGATGAACGCGCTCGTGGAATGGTCGAACGCGTTTATCAGGTTGCCGGCCTTCTTCATCCAACCGCGGTTCTCGCGTACTACGTACTCGAATTCGTAGTACGCGGCAAGCGTCGCGACCTCGGCGCTGTCGGCGTCGTCCAATACATAGACCGTCAGGCGACCCGGCCAATCGAGTTTCCTCACGTAGTGAAACGTGTTCTGGAGCACGGCTATCTCCTCACCGCAGACCGGGAGAAAGACGTCCACGCTCGCGTCGTGCTCGGCGGTCTCGACGAACGCCCGCTTGAGAGCGAGGTGTGCATCCAGGCTGATGCTGCGACGCCGCAGGCGCAGATAGGCGCTGTCGACGAGGTGCGGAATCATGAACGCCAGGCAGACAAGACCGAATACGGTCGTGTACACGCTGTGGCGCATCACCATGATGAACCCGAACAGGATTGCCAGCTGTGTGACGAGAATCCAGACGAACCGCCAGAATGCGGTATCGAAGAAGCGGTAGACCTGATCGTCCTTGGGGGGCGCCGGCAGGTGGAGCTCTGCATAGCGAGCCGCATCCTTGGACGGCGTAAGCACGCGATCGGAGATACCCGTGAGACGGCGCGACACGATCCGGCCAAGAGCCAGTGGTTTTTGTGATAGCGGAGGAGCCATGCCCGAATGCTGCGGCCTGCCGCCGAGCGGCTCATCCTCCGGAAAGGGGGATTCTCGGGTGGATCGGCGGGGGAAACGGGGGTGAGACGACCCTCACCCCTAGCGAGATTCAGGTTGTCGCAGCGAGAGAGAGCGGGGGGCGCTTGGGGCCCCAGCTCTGGCGAGCGAAGTGCAGCGTTGTGAAGGTCTGCGCGGACGCGACGGGTGCCGGCCTGCGCACGTTTGGCCGAGATATGCCGACTTCTCAAACCATGCTCCAACGAACGTCGAGTTGCTCATGCTTGATTAAACCTGAGCGGGTCAGCCGTCGTTATAAGAGCAGGTCGAAGCAGACCGGGGAGCCATCCCCTTTCACAGCGGTGGTTGCGCCGCAGTCAGGAGACGCCAATGAAAAGTGGCGTCCCATCGAAGTGCGGCTCGTCTCTGAGCGACCGCCTCGCAGTAGGCCGGCGTCCTGTTATTCGGACCCCCGGCAACACGTTCCGGGTAGGACTGTTCCTGCTCGGGATCCTCTCGACGCTCATCTTCACGAGCAGCGCCCTCGCCGCCGCGGCTTCGGTCGGCCTGGGAACGGCGGCTCCCTTCTCCGTGCTGGCGGGCTCGACCGTCACGAACACCGGCCCGACGACGATGTTCGGCGACCTGGGCCTCAGCCCGGGCTCGTCGGTCACTGGCGCTCCGCAGGTGCTTGGCCAGACGCACGTCGACGACGCCGTCTCGATCGCCGCCAAGAACGACCTGACCACCGCCTACAACGACGCCGCCTCCCGGCCAAGCAACGGCTCGGCCGGAACGGATCTCGCCGGCCAGGTCTTCCTTCCGGGCGTCCGCACCGCGAGCAGCTCGCTGCTGCTCTCATCGGGCAGCGTCACGCTCGACGCACAGGGCAACCCCGCCGCGGTGTTCATCTTCCAGATCGGCTCGACGCTGATCACCGGCTCGAACACCACAGTCTCGCTCGTCAACGGCGCGCAGGCGTGCAACGTGTTCTGGCAGGTCGGCTCCTCGGCCACGATCGGGACGGGCACGAGCTTCGTCGGCACCGTCATGGCTCTTGAAAGCATCACCGCGAACACGGCAGCCACCATCCACGGCCGGCTGTTCGCGCGGACCGGCGCCGTGACCCTGGACACGAACACGATCACCACGTCCAACTGCGCCTCGAGCGTCAGCGGAGGTGGCGGCGGTGAAGAAACACCCAACGGCGTGAGACCTCCCGGCCTGGTCGGCGCTGTGACGGGCGAACTGTCGCCGGTCGCCTCGAAAACCGTCGTCCCGCCGTCGGTGCTCGCGGCGCGGCGTGCTGCCGCCAAACGTGCCGCTAAACGCGCGGCCGCCAAACGCCTGGCTGCCAAACGGCACCCGGCTGCCCGCAAAGCGCGGCCCCACCACAAGAGCTCATTCACCGGATGAGCTCCCATCGGCTGGGACACCATCTGATCGCGGCGCTCGCAGCCATGAGCCTGCTCGGCGTGATGAGCGCCTCGGCGGCCGCCGCGGGCAGGCCGGCGCGTGTCCAGGCGACGCAGGAACTCGTGGACCTGCTGTCCGCGCACACCGCGCATCAGGCACCCGAAGCCGGCTCCGCGCAGGTCGCGGCGGTGCCGGCGCTCACGCCGATCACCGGCGAGCGGACGGCCCTGCCCGTGCTCGCTCGCTCGATCGGTGCGGGCGGGGTGATGTGGCTGCAGGTGATGCTCCCCGGCCGCCCCGACGGATTGACCGGCTGGATCACCCAGCCGGGCACCCGCGAAGCGCTCACGCCGTGGCGCATCGTGCTCAACCTCGCCGCCCGGCGCGTGACGGTCTACAACGACGGCAGCAGGGTGAGGGTCTTCAGCGCGGTGGTCGGCAAGCCCTCGACACCGACGCCTACGGGCAAGTTCTTCGTGCAGGAGGTCGTGCAGATGGCGAAGGGTGAGCCCGGTGGCCCCTACGCGCTGGCGCTGAGCGCCCGCTCGAATGTCCTGCAGGAATTCGAAGGCGGACCCGGCCAGATCGGCATACATGGACGCGACAACCTGGGCGGGACCCTGGGCCACGCCGAATCGCATGGCTGCGTCCGTCTCGCCACGGCGGCCATCGGGTGGCTGGCCGCGCGCATCGACGACGGCACGCCGGTGACCATCAACGCCGGCTGAGCTCGATGCTCGCGGCGGGCGCCGGCTCTGTCAGGCGCCGGTGCCGGCAGTGCGCCCGTGCGCCCAGATGTCGGCGCACTCGGCGCGGAGGCGCCCGCGAGAGGCCTTTGCCGAGTTCCCGAACCGTTTTCGTCAGTTTCCTGATACACTAGATGAACATTGCCTGGGAGACCGGGTGATGCAGACGCGACATTGACGTTTCGTCTCCTCCTCGTTCGGGGAGAGCTGGTGCGCTTCTCGGACACCCCTCAACGGCTGGGCCAGCATCCCCCCCGCTGGCCCAGCCGTCTTTTTCAGCCGTCCGGGAAGGGGGCGAGCGGGATGCCGTGGTCCTGCTCTCGCAGGCCCAGCTCGTAGGCCGCGCCGTGTGCCGTGCGCAGCGTCCGCGACGCGTTCTGACCGGGCAGCCGAACGGTCAGCTCGAGCGCGGCGACCGAGCAGTTGATCACGTCGTGTGCGCCGGAGCGCCCGCCGGCGGGGTCGCAGTAGCGCCAGCCCGCCGCCGCGAGCCGGGGCACCTCGACGCTCGCCCGCATCCACAGCCCGCGCCTGCCGCTGAGCTGCATGACGCACCCCCCGGCCGTCTCTGAGACGCGGAGCTCCCGCCTGCCGATCGCCGCGATCCGGTATCGCCGGCCCCCGAGCGACAGCGCCCCGTTCGCCACCCAGGGGGTCATCCGCCCGGCGACCCTCACGCGCCCGACCGCGACATCGATCCACGCCCGCGGTTCCTCGGAGAAGCAGATCCCGTGCAGCCAGATCCAGCGCTCGGCGTGCTCGGAGCCCCAGTTGTGACCGACCATCCCGGGCCAGTCGCGCAACTCGACCTCGCCGCGGCCGGGCAGTTGCAGGACGCCGTCGAAGCTCGCGGCCGGCAGAGGGCTCGTGAGCTTCGTGCGCGGCAGCGGGCCGCGGTAGAGCCACTCCCGCGCAAGGTGGCGCAACTCGGGCTCATCTGAGGCGAACCGCAGCGACCAGCGCGCCGGCCCGCATTCGCCCTCGGCCGTGGCGGGCGTCATGCGCGCACCGTCCACCTCGATCCATCCGCCCGCGGGCACGCTGAGCTCGCCGCCGCTCAGCTTGTGCATGAACGGGCGCCCCCTCCGGGCATCGAAGACGGTGCACCAGAGCGACCCCGTGGGGGGCTGTCCGGGCGGCTTTGAGACCGTGTGGCGGATCCACACCCCGACCGGCTCCTCGGGCGAGACCGCGCGCAGGTAGAAGGACTCGTACATCCCCGCCCGCGCGGGCGCATTCGGGAAGACCGCGCTCGTCGGCATCGCGACGATGCTAGACCGTCGCCTGAATCCTGGCAGGATGCCGGGATGAAGCGAGACTCGCTCGTTCAGCTCCCGTTTGCCCTGAGGCAACCGCGGGCAGGCACGGATGCCCGCTTCCTGCTGGGGGTGGACGGTGGCGCGACGAAGACGCTTGCCGCCGTTCTGGACCTGGACCGCAGGGCGCTTCATCTCGCCCACGGAGGGCCCTCCAACCAGGACGCCGTCGGTCCTGCGGCTGCCGTCGCGACCCTGCTGCAGACGGCCGATGAGGCGATCGAGCGGGCCGAGATCGCCCCGGAGGAGCTGGGCGGCGCGGTGCTCGCGATCGCCGGCGTCGACACCGCCGCGGTCGTCGGGCACGTCGATTCGGCCCGCAGGGGCGACTGGCTCGTCGTCAACGACGTGGTCGGAGCATGGGCCACCGCCACGGGCGGGGGACCCGGTGTGGCGGCGATCTCGGGCACGGGCTCGAACGTCTTCGGCGTCGGCCCGGACGGGCGCACGTGGAAAGCGGGCGGCTGGGGTCATCTGCTGGGCGATGAGGGGAGCGGCTACTGGCTCGGGATCGAGTCGATCAGGGCCGCGCTGCGCGATCGCGACGGCTCGGGGCCCGAGACCGCGCTCAGCGACGCGGTGCAGGTGTTCTTCGGGCAGCCGAGCGTCGAGGCGCTCGCGGCGCACGTCTACTCAAAGCCGCTCACCAAGGGCGACATTGCCGCGTTCGCGACCGAGACAGGCAGGCTCGCCGACGGTGGAGACGCCGTCGCGCTCGAGCTCTATGAGCGCGGGGCCAGGGAGCTCGGCCACCAGCTCACGGCCGTCATCCGCGAAACCGGCCTGGCGAGCGGCCAGGGCCTGGCTGCGTTTCCCGTGGGCCTCATCGGCAGCGCCTTCAAGGCGGGCGCCGTCTTCGTCGAGCCCCTCTCGCGGGTGATCCACCAGTCGGCCCCGCAGGCGCTCGTGTCGGTCGTGGCCATGGCTCCGGTCGGCGGCAGCCTGCTGCTCGCCGCACGGGCCTGCGGCTGCCATGAGCGACTCGACCCCGGGGAGCTCTGTCAGCTGATCGAGGACGCCCTCCTCGCCGGCGCCTGAGCCGCGAGCTGCTTCACGGCGCCTGTGCCACCGCCCGCAGCCGCGCCTCGATCGCGGCGCGGTCGCCGATCGCCTGCGCGCCGGCGCCGCCCATGCGGACCGCCGCGGCGGCGTTTGCGAAGCCCGCGGCCTCTGCCGGGGCCCGCCCCTCCCGCAGCGCGACGAAGAAGGCCGCCGCGAACACGTCTCCCGCGCCGATGTCCTCGCCCGGGCCCTCGAGGGCTGGCACCTCCACCCTCAGCGCGCGATCGCCCGCGAGCATGATCGTCGTCGGGGAGGCCCCGGCCGTCACGGCCACGATCGTGCCCGCCGCCGCGGCCTCGGCGATCAGCGTCTGAGAGCTCGTCCGCTCGGCCTCGCTCAACACGATCGCATCGCAGCTGTCCGGTATCCGCTCGGGGTCCGGCAGCTCGTTGCGGATCCGGCGGCTCTCGGCGTCCCACCCGCGCACCAGCCCCTGCGGGGTCAGCCCGACGAAGCCGGCGCGCCCGCGCCAGCGGCGCGGCGTCTCGCGCGCGACGGGCGCCAGATGCAGGATCGAGCTGTCGATCGCCACCGACTCGCCGATCGCACCGGCCCATGCCAGCACGCGCTGGGAGCGCGCGAGGCCCGTCCCGGAGGTGGCAAGCGTCGTCGTCTGCTCGGCCGCGATGATCTCGAGCTCGAGCTCTGGGCGGTAGGGCCCCAGCAGCTCCTCGATCTCGCTCGGCTCGCCCTGCGTCAGGATCAGGGAGCGCTGCCCCAGCCGGGCTGCCTGCAGCGCGCTGTAGAAGGCGGTTCCGCCGGGACGCCGGGAGCCATCGCTCAGCACGTCGGCCGTCACATGCCCGACGGTCGTGTAATCGAATTGCACGCTGGTATACCAAATCAAATCGACTCCGAGGCTGTTCTGCTCCCCTGAAGCCGATGACCACTCGCCCCGACCATCCGTGCAGGCGGGCGCTCCGCCGCGTGCTGCTCTCGCTGCTCCCCATTGCCCTCGGCTGCGCTGTGCTGGCGCCGGGCGCGCCGGCGGCATCGAGCCACCACAAGAAGCCCCGCAAGCCGGCCCTGCGCGGTGACCCGCTGCGCGCCGAGCTCGCCTTTCAGGAGATGCAGGCGCACTACTACATCGCCGGCTCGGGGCTGTATGAAGGGGAACCGTTCTCCGCTCTGTGGCCGTTCTCCCAGGCGCTCGCGGCGACGGTGAGCATGGCCAGCATCCCCCACCTGGGGATCTCGCTGACCCACGAACTGCACGTGCGGCTCGTCGGCCTGCACGACTACCTGGACACCTCCAATTCCGGGGCACCGGAAGGGACCTTCACGAGCACGCTCACGGCCTTCGACGCCACCGTCGCCCCTCCCGCCGGTCCCGGCGGGGCGAAGTACTACGACGACAACGACTGGGTCGGGATCGAGCTGGCGCGCCTGTACGAGCTCAGCCGAAGCCCCTCGCTGCTCGCGGGCGCAGAGACGATCATGGCCTTCGAGATGGCCGGCTGGCAGACGGGCCCGGAACTCGGCTGCCCGGGCGGCGTCCCGTTCTCAAACGAACCCGAAAACACCCAGCGCAACACCGTCACGACGGCCCCGGCGGCGGAGCTTGCGGCGCAGCTCTACCGGATCACCCACAGCGTCCAGTACCTGCAGTTCGCCGAGATGGCATACGCATGGGTGCGCCAGTGCCTGCTGCAGCCGAGCGATCTCTACGCCGACCACGTCAATCGCAAGGGCATCGTCGAACCGATGCTGTGGAGCTACAACCAGGGCACGATGATCGGCGCCGGCGCGCTGCTCTATCAGGTCACCCACAACGGCGCCTACCTCAATCAGGCCCGCCAGACCGCCGCCGCGGCGCTCGCCTACTTCACGCCCGCACGACTCGGCTCTGAGATCCCCTTCTTCCCGTCGATCTACTTCCGCAACCTGCTGTATCTCGACTCGATCACCCACGAAGCGCCCGGCCCGAAGATCGCCCAGGCCTACGTCGACTACGCCTGGGGGCACCTGCGTCTGAAGAACGACCTGTTCGTCGGCGGGCAGCCGCCGGAGCCCGAACTCCTGGTGCAGGCGGCGATCACGCAGATCTACGCTCTGCTGTCCTCGCCGCCGGCGAGCTACTTCTGAGCGCGTGCGAGTAGGCTTCGGAGAGGTGCCCGACGCAACCAACCTCACGACTGCCGAGGGTCTTGCGACGCTCAACGCCGAGCTGGCCGAGCTCGAGGGGGAGGGTCGCAGGGAGATCGCCGACCGCATCAAGACGGCGCGCGAGTGGGGTGATCTGAAGGAGAACAGCGAGTACCACGACGCCAAGAACGATCAGGCGCACCTCGAGACCAAGATCGCGCGGCTGCGCGAGAAGATCGCCGCGGCGGTCGTCGTCGAGGAGGCACCGGCGGTCCCCGGCGGGATGGTCGGCCTCGGCTCGACCGTCGTCGTGCGAGACCAGGAGGGCGCCGAGCAGACCTGGCGGATCGTGAGCTCACACGACGCAGCCCCGGGCGAGGGCCGCCTGTCGGCCGAATCGCCGGTCGCCATGGCGCTGCTCGGACGGGCGCCCGGTGACCAGGTGTCCGTGTCGCTGCCCAAGGGCAGGCGCGAGCTGACGGTCCTCACCGTCGGCTGAGGGGCCGCCCGCCCTCGTTCACACGCACCCGGCCGGGCGCGCCTGACTCAGTAGGCGTAGGAGGAGCGCACGTAGGCATCGCTGACGCGACGCATGAACGCGTCCGGCGTGCGCCGGTACAGAAGCATGCCCTGCTCGAGCGCACTGCGGCGCAGCCGTCTGCGCCTTTTGGCGATGACCTTCAGAAGCGCCTTCCTGCTCGAGGCGCCGAGCTTCAGCCGGGGGCCACCGCCGCCCTTGGCTCCCGCTCTCAGCCGTCCGGCCAGGAGCGCCAGGTCGTGCTCCTCGCCGAGCAGTTCCCCGAGCTCGTCGGCCCGGCGGGCCAGCCGGCGGATGTATGCGGCTTCGCCATGTCCGTGGTGGTGCCCGTGCCCGGACCGAGCGCTCGCCAGGGCGATGCCGCGGGCGCCTGGGTCGCGCCGGTCGAGCATCGCCGCGGCGTAGCGCAGGTCCTTGACGCGTTTGCGCCAGTGGTGCATGGCGAGGCTGTTGGCGCCCTTCCCGCGGGCCGCCCGGCGACGGCGGCGGCGACCCTGGCGGTAGATGCGCCGCAGCCCGTCCTCGACGCTTTCGATGCCTTCGCGGTGGGGAAAGCTCCAGGCCTCGACGCGGCCTCGCAGCGCGCGCAGCTCACCGACGACCTGGGCGCGCGCCCAGGCGTCGTCGCGCGTGCGCTCTGTCGCCCGGTCGCGCTCGGCCACCAGCTGGCGGCGCAGCCTGGCAACGCCGCCGCGGTGCGCGAGCTTCTTCGGGTTGTTGCGCACCAGCTCATCGAGCGTCGCCACGAGCACCTCCGCGTCGCGCGCCCCCGCCAGGCGCAGGCCCGCGTCGCGCAGGAGCGCATCCTCGCGGGCGAATTCGCGCTCGCCGAGCTCGGCCCTGAGCAGCCCGATCAGCGCGCGCAGGCGCTTCAGCGCCTTGCGCGTCTCGTGCACCGAGGTCGCCGCCGCGAGCGTTCCGCCCGCGCCCGCCAGCAGGTCGATCGCCAGGTCGAGCTGGCTGAGCGCCATGCGCCTCAGCCCGTCCGTCAGCGGCTCTCCTTCAAGCAGCGCGAACTGGCGCTCGCGCGCCCGCCCCACCCGGGCCGAGCGGCGGTCGCGCTCGGCTCTCGCCAGGGCGACCGTCACCCCGATGGCGACCGTCGCTGCCAGGGTCGCGGCGACGGTTGTCGCCAGCGGCGCGACAATGGCGCCATGTCCAAGCTTGCGCCGGCTCCATGGTGGACGGTTCGCCGCGCGGCGAACCGCAAGCCGGCCACGTATCGCTGTCCGTTTTGTGATCATTTCCTGGGCGCCCTCACCGAGCATATGCTGATCGCGCCCGAAGGTGACACGCGGAGGCGCCGGCACGCGCACACCGACTGCGTGCTCGCCGCCCGCGCGCGCGGCCAGCTCGTGCTGCGCGATGAGTGGCTGCGCACGCAGCCGCGCGCGCCGTCGCTGTGGAGACGGCTGCTCGGGCGGACCTGAGGAGGCGCCGCCCACGCCCGGCGCAGGGCCCTCAGGCCGAATTGACGTACACGTGCTCGGGCGCCACGCGGATGATCACGCGTTCTTCACCGGGCTGTCGGAAGGGGTAGGAGTCCTGGTCGAGATACTTCTTCGCCATCGCGTCGATGTGCTCGTCGGCGCCGTCGTGCGTGCGCTCGGCGACACGTCCGCGGATCTCCACGTATTCGTAGGGGTTCTCGGAGTTCTGCACCGTCAGCGTCACATGCGGGTCGCGCTGGAGGTTGCTCGGCCAGGCGCGTCCCTCGGCGGTGTTCAGCACCGCCAGGCCGTCCTGGGAGTCGATCCACACCGGCGCTCCCTGCACCGTCCCATCGGCGCGCAGGGTGGCGACCGTGCAGAAGTTCTTGCCCTTCAGAAGCTCCTCGGGGCGACCCTCGATCGTTGCGCTCATCAAACCGGCCCTTTCTCGTGGTAGTGCTTGGAAAGCACCACCTTATGACCTACTGGCGGGTGAGCCGGCCACTCGTGCTGCTCGCCGGTGGGATGGGGTCGAGCGGGGTCAGTTTGCCGTTGTTCAGCTGGAAGCGCACCAGCGCCTGGCCGCCGCTCGGGTCGCTCAGCGGATCGCCCCTGCGATACAGCGGATAGGACAGCGTGACTTCGGTTTCGCCCTGGCTCACCACGCTCACCGTGGCGCTCGGTTCCTTCGAGTCGGTGCCGATGTAGCGCCCGTCGACGAAGAAGAACGCCTGCTGGCCGTAGCCGTCGCTCGAGCCGCTGCGGGTGCCGATCAGCACGCGCAGGACCTGATTCTGGTGATAGACCGAGGTATCGGTGGGCATGTAGCCCTTCGCACGCACCACGGCGGTGGCGGCGCTGAGGCCTTCTGCCGAGCTCGTCTTTTCGGTGAACGCGGGCTCGGGCGCCGTGCGGGTGGTGCTCGGCGCGGGCGTGCCGCCGCCACTTCCGGTCGTGCTCGTGGCGGTGCTGGTGGTGGGTGTTGATGTGCTGCCCGCCGAGTGGGCACCGCTGCTGGTCGTCTGCGTGACCGGCGGAGTCCCGGCCACCGACACCGTCTTCGTGGATGAGCCGCAGGCGGCGATGAGCACCGCCGCGGACACTCCCAGCAGCAGCGCAGCCGCCGCTCTGACGCTCGGCTTCATCGTGCCCATCCTATTCGCCGAAGCGCCGCGCACTCCTCGGTTGACGGCCGCGCCGTCGTTCGCCGGGAGGCGCCCGGCACCGGGAGCGCCTGCGCGAGAACGGCGGCCGCGAGGCCGCCTGCTCAGAGCGCTAGCATCGCTTGAGCGATGTCCGCGCCCGCAAAGATCCCCGGGCAGTCACAGGCGAAGACGCCGCGGCGAGGCCGGCGAGAGCAGGGGCGCACGGTGGTGCTCCTCATCCTGGCCGTCCTCATCACGCTGTTCGCCGTCCTCAATCTCCACAAGGTCAGGGTCGACTGGATATTCCATACCAGCGAGGTGCCGTTGATCATCGTGATCGTCGCCTCGCTGCTCGTCGGCATGGCGTTCGGCTACTTCGCCTCGCGCCGCGGCTCGCGGGGCGGCTGATCTCAGGCCACGATCTGCGCCGCCGCGTCGGCCCCGATGAACGGCGCAAGCGCGACGTAGGTCAGCGGGTCCGAGAGCCCGCCGAGCAGCCGGATCTCCCCGCAGGCCACCTGGCAGCGGATCGTGTGCCCGATCGCTCCGGCGATCGCGTCCACGGCGATCGGGCTGGCGGCGGGCTGGGGCGCTCCGGCGACGAGCAGCGCGCTCAGCCCGCGCACGAGCTCGCGGTTCCGTTCGGCTGCCGCCGGCCCCGCGGCGAACGCCCCGGCGGCGATCGTACGGGCGTACAGGGGGCGCTCGGCCAGGTAGCGCATGAGCTCGGCCATCACCCGCCGCACGGCTAGCGGCCAGCTCTCACCGCCCTGCAGACCGGGATCGGCGGCGAGGCCGAGGAGCTCCTCGGCCAGCATCTCAAGGGCCGCGAGGAAGCACTCGTCCTTGCCCGCGAACAGCTCGAGGAAGACGTCGATCGAGACGTTCGACTCCTCGGCGATCTGCGGCGCGCTGAGCTCGCGGTAGTCGTCGAGCAGGGCCAGGCGCAGGGCGTGGTGAAGCACGCGCTCGCGCTCGCCGGCGCCAGGGGCCCGAGCGCCGGCCGGGTGGCGCTCGCCCAACGGGCTGTCCGGCACGGCTTGGCCCGGGCGCGCGAGAATCGAGGCGGCGCGCCCGGACGGGAACAGCATCGTCCAGCTGAGCATCTCCTCGCCGAGCGCGGACAGCTCGCGCTGATCGCCCTCGCGCAGCCGCAGCGACGTTATCCAGTGCAGCCCGCCGATTATCGCCCTGATGACCGGCATCGCCACGCGCCCCTGCTCGGGCTGGAGGGCGAAGCTGACCGACAGCATCCGCTCGAAGGCCGCCGTCGTGCGGCGCAGGCGCGCGAGCCCCGCCGCACCGACCGTCTGCGCCTCGACGATCACCAGGCGCGCGCCCTTCCAGTTGGCCCGGATGCCTTCGACGAGCTCGTGGAAGCCGACCCTCAGCCGGTCCTCGAGGCGGCCTTCGCTCGCCTGGTAGGCGCGACGGATGCGCTTTTCGCCGTGGCCGGCGATGACGTCGTAGGTCGCAAGGAAGCACTCCTCCTTGTTCGCGAACTGCTCATAGAACGAGCGCCGCGAGACGCCCGCGAGGGCGACCACCTGCCTGACGCTCGTGCCCGCGTAGCCGTTCGCCGCGACCGCCTCGATCATCGCTCCGTGGATGCGCGAGCGCTGATGGTGGATGACCTGGTCATGACCGAGACGGTGGGGGCCGTGTGGCAGGCGCGCATACAGCGGGGCGACTGCCGCGGCGCTCGGCCTCCTCCCGCCGCCCTCTGACGATGACATGCGACCTCCCCCAATCGATCTCCCGGCCGGGCGCAGCCACGGGACCCTGCGGACAGAACGCCCCGTGCCGACGACCGTTGTCCAACGACCCCCTCCTGGTCGCGAGCGAATCCATCGCACTGATCGGCTGGGTTGAATTTTACCCCCTGGCCGCCTGTTTGTGTTGATTTTCCGATCAGCCGGCGTTCATCAATGCAGCACGACCCTCAGCCCGAGGATCGCCACTCCCATCGCGATCCCGACGCCCACCTCGAGCACCAGCTCGCGGGCGCTGGCCTTCGTGCGCAGCCCGGCGACGAGCTCCAGCACGACGAGGCTCACGACCGCGCTCCACAGCGCCGCCGTCACGCCCGTTTCCTGGGCGGCCCCGGTCGCCCAGGCGATCAGCAGCGCGAGCAGTGGGATCGCGGCTCCCCTGAGGATCGCCGACTCCTCGGCGAGCCCGTGCGCGAGCGTCGCCGCCGTCAGGCGCTCGCGCGTCGCCAGACGATGCCCGAGCACGGCCGAGTAGGCGTGCAACAGCCAGTACAGGCCCGTCGCGATGAAGGCCGAGCCGACCAGGTCGGCGTAGCTCTCGTGATGCCCGCTCTCGGCGGCCATCAGCGCGCCGACCGTGATCACCCCGTAGACCACGCGTGCCGGGTTCCTCTCCGGCACGATCCACCTGGCCGCGCGGGCGCCCCACCCGGCCCGGTGGCTGCCCGGCGGCGGTCCGGAGACCTCGTGAGCGGAGGACTTCTCGATCCGCGCATTATCTTCGACCGCCGCGACGGACCCGGCGGGCGGCGGCCGCGCCGTAGGATCTCGGGGTGATGAGCGATCGCACCCAACTCGATATCCAGCTGCTCCCGGGGGCCCGCGAGCTACTCAGCCTCCACGCCGAGGAGCTGCCCCAGCGAGACGACCTGTGCGGAGCGTTCTGCGGAGCCCTCGCGCTGCGCGCCGCCGGCATCTCACAGCACGCCGGGCAGCCGCTCGACCAGGACGCCGTGGCGCAGGCCGCCGGGAGCATCGTCTCGGCGCTGGGCGACGTCAGCTCGCTGCCCCACGGCGAAGGCGGCCGGCGCGACTATCGCCTGGAGCTGCCCTCGATCGAGGATTCCTCGCTGTCCGGCACGACGGCGGCCGGGCTGATCAGCGCGATCGTGAAGCTCTCGGGCAGCGCACTCGAGGCGATCCCCTACAGCGGGCCGTGGAACGCCGCCACCCTCGGTGGGCTGTTCGACTTCGTCTCAGAGCTCGAGCGACCGGCGACGCTGGTCAGCAACTTCGCGACCCGCCATCTGTGGGGCGGGCACGCGACGCCCGCGCAGCTCCTTGACTATCTGTTCGACGGCGTGCAGGAGGGCCCGCCGCCCGACTGGGACGTCGGGCACTTCGCCTGCGTGGTCGGCCGCATCCGGGGTCCCCGCGGAAGCCTCTACGGCGTCGCCGATACCTATCCCTCGCTGGGCAGCCGCGGCCTTCACCTGCAGCCCGCCGAGCGACTGGCCGTGGCGCTCGAGCGCAGGGACATGCCGGCCGGCGGGATGATCGTGATCGTCGACGCGGCGGATGCGCCCGCGGTGCGCGCGCCCGCGGCGGAGCTCGGCCTGTCCGAGGGTGTCTGGGACAACGGCACCGTCACCGCAGGGGCCGGGAGGTGAGCGCGGCCGAGCTGGTCGCGTTCGCCTGCTGCGACCTCGGCTCGATCGTGCGCGGGCGCTCGCTGCCCGCCGCACAGCTCGGCGAGCGGCTCGAGTCGGGCGTCGGCTGGACGCCCGCCAACCAGGCGCTCACGCCGCTCGGTGAGCTCGCCGAGCACAACCCGTTCGGCTCGCTCGGCGACGTGCGCCTGCTCGGCGACCCCGGCACGCGCGTGCGTGTCGAGGCCGGCCCGGGCGAGAGCGCCCTCGAGATCGTGCTGTGCGACATCACCGAGACCGACGGCGAGCCGTGGCCGTGCTGCCCGCGCCGGTTCCTGCGCGAGGCTCTGGGAGAGCTCGAGGATGAGCTCGGCCTGCGCCTGCTGGCGAGCTTCGAGCACGAGTTCCAGCTCCTCACCGGCGCGCCGGCGCCTCCGTCGTTCTCCATCGAGGCACAGCGCCGCGCGGAACCCTTCGGAGCGCACCTGATGGACGCGCTGGCGGAGGCCGCCCTGCAGCCGGAGTTCATCACCTCGGAGTACGCGCCGCACCAGTTCGAGGTTCCCGTCGCGCCCGCCGAGGGGCTCGCGAGCGCGGATCGCAGCGTCATCCTGAAGGAGGTCGTGCGCGAGACCGCGCGCCTGCACGACATGCGCGCCACCTTCACCCCGCTGCTCGACCCCGCCCAGGCGGGCAACGGCGTGCACATCCACCTCAGCCTGCTCGACGGCGACGGGCGGCCCGCGCTGTATGACTCAGGGCGCCCGGCCTTCCTCTCAGAGCTCGGCGAGCGCTTCGCCGCGGGCATCCTGCTGCACGCGCCGGCGCTGATCGCCCTGACCGCCTCGAGCCCGTCCTCGGCGGCGCGCCTTGAGCCCCACCGCTGGAGCGCCGGCGCAATGTGCCTGGCGCAGCGAAACCGTGAAGCTCTCCTGCGCATCCCGCCGCTGGTCGAGCTCGCGGGCGCAGAGCCGGAGCCCCAGTTGCGGCTCGAGTACCGCGGCGCGGACGCCGCCGCGAATCCCTACCTGGCGCTCGGGGCGATCGTGCGGGCCGGGGTGGACGGGGTGCGCAGGGGCCTGCCGGCCCCGCCGATCCTCGACCGCGACCCGGCGGAGCTGTCCGAGGGCGAGGCCTCCCGCTACGGGATCGGAGCGCTGCCGGCGTCGCTCGGGGAGGCGCTCGAGGCGCTCTCGGTCGATGAGACCGTGCGGGGGTGGATGCCGCCGCTGCTGTACGACGCCTACCTCGCCGTCAAGTGCTCAGAGCTCGAGACGGTCGCGGCACTCGACCTGGCCGAGGTGTGCAGGCGCTATGCCGCCGTCTACTGACGATCTCCTCGGGCGCCTTCTCGCGGGCCTCGAGCGCGAGCTGCCCATGGCCGTGGCGCTGCGCCGCCGGCTTCACCATGAGCCCGAGCTCGCCCACGCGGAGCTCCGCACGGCCGCCGCCGTCGCGCAGGAGCTTCCCGTCGGGGGCGCCACCGTCGCGGGCACCGGTCTGATCGCCCGCGCGGGCCCGGCCGGAGCCGGCGCCGTCGCGGTGCGCGCGGAGCTCGACGGCCTGCCGGTGGCCGAGCGCACGGGCGCCTTCTTCGCCGCCCCCGGGGATGTCATGCACGCCTGCGGGCACGACGTCCACATGGCCGCGCTCGTCGCGCTGACCCGCGCGGCGCACGCGCTCGGCGAGCAGCTGCCCGCGCCGCTTCTGGCCGTCTTCCAGCCGAGCGAGGAGGCCTATCCCTCCGGCGCCGAGGAGCTCGCACGTGGGGAGCTGGCCGCGTTCGAGCCGGCGACGGTCGTGGCGGCGCACGTCCACCCGGAGCTCCGCTGGGGTGCAGTGGCGCTCGATCCGGGCGCCGTCAACGCATCGAGCGACTCGGTGGAGATCACCGTCACCGGTCAGCCCTCGCACGCCGGCTACCCGCACCTCGGCCGCGACCCGATCCTCGCGATCTCGCAGATCGTCGTCGCCCTCCACGCGCAGGTGGGCAGGCGCATCGACCCGCACTCACCGGCGGTGCTGACGGTAGGCGTGCTCGAGGGTGGGCGCACCGAGAACGTCATCCCGCCGAGCGCCCGCGCGCGCGCCTCGCTGCGCGCGCACCGGCCCGCGGACCGTCTCGCTCTGCGGGTGCTGGTCGAGGAGGTCGTGGCCGGGATCGCCGCCGCCCACGGCTGCGAGGGGAGCGTCACGCTCATCCCCGGCGAGCCCGCGCTCGAGAACGACCCCGGCATCGTTTCGCGCGCCCGCGAGCTGCTCGGGGTCGCGGGCCTTCAGTCGGCCCCGGCGTGGCGCTCCTGCGGCACCGACGACTTCGCCTTCTTCGGCGCGCTCGCGCCGATCGCGATGGCGTTCGTGGGGCTCGAGGGCGCCGAGGGCTTCAGCGTGAGGCCGCTTCACCATCCGGAGTTCCTGCCGCCGGACGCCGCCGTCGGGGCGGTCGCCCGCGCCCAGGCCGTCCTCTACGTGGCTGCCACGGCCGCACTCGCGGGCACACAGCAGCGCTGACGCTCGGGGAAACGCGGTTACAACTCAATAACGCAATTGCGACACAGGCCAGACGGCTACCTGTACAGTTTGGGCCAGGCAGGGTGGCCGAACTTGGCGGTGGCGTCCGTTGACGTCTGCAATGGATATGCACTTGATTTACGAGAAATCCTCCTCTACGCACGACCTGAACCGAAACAGCTGGGCGACGCCCCAGGCGGTTGTGCTGCTGTTTATCGCGCTGCTCTTCGCGGTTCTGTTGCTCGGCCTGCCCGGGCGCGCGCAGGCCGCCGCAGGGGAAACCGCGGGCGCGGAAATCTCGGCGTTCACGCCCGGCCCCGGCAGCATCCCGCTCAGCACGCAGCTTGCGTCCGCTGAAGAACCGGCCGAGACGGAACCGGCCACGGCGGTGACGCAGACCTCGGCGACGCTCAATGCAACCGTAAACCCCGCCGGCGCCGAAGTCACCGAATGCCAGTTCGAATACGGCACAAGCACGACGCCCTATGCAACGAGTGTCCCATGCGCGCAGTCGCTGGGCTCGCTGGACGCGGCCCTCAACCCGGTCCCCGTGTCGGTGGCGGTCAGCGGTCTGACCGCGAACACCACCTACCACTTCAGGATCTCCGAGGCAACCATGAGCGCGGGCGTGAAAGTCGCGAACAAGGGCGCCGACGTGACCTTCAAGACACTCCCCAATCCACCGGTGGTCGTCACGGGGGCCGCGTCCTCGCTGGGGACGACCTCGGCCACGCTCAACGCCACGGTGAACCCCAACGGCGGCGAAGTCATGAAATGCGAATTCGAATATGGCACGACGACCTCCTACGGATCGAAAGCCCCCTGCTCGCCCGCGCCGGGATCGGGCAGCAGCACGGTGGCGGTGACAGGTTCGGCCACCGGCCTCAAGGCTGGCACCAGCTACCACTTCAGGATCTCGGCGACCAACCCGGGTGGAACCAGCCCGGGCTCGGATGCGACGTTCAAGACGACCAACCCTCCGACGGTCGTAACGGAAGCCGCCTCGCCGATCACGAAGTCGTCGGTCACGCTGAACGGCAGCGTTAATCCGAACGGAGAAACGATCACCGCGTGCAAGTTTGAATGGGAAGTGGGGGGCGCCAGCACCTACCCCGCCGGCAAAAGCGTGGCGTGCACGCAGTCGCCGATATCGGGGAGCAGCCCGGTCAAAGTGTCGGCTTCGATCACGACGCCTCTCACTCCGAACATCGAATACCACTTTCGTATTGTCGCGACGAGCGCGGGCGGCACGGGCACCGGCACCAAAGAATTATTCAAGACGCTTCCGGAACCGCCGGTGGTCGTCACGGGCACGGCCTCGGAAGAGACGCCGAGCACGGCGACGCTGAATGCGACGGTGAACCCCAACGGCGCGGTGCTCAGTGCATGCGAATTCGAATATGGCACGACCACCTCCTACGGCTCTCACGCGCCGTGCTCAACCCTGCCTGCACCCGGCAACAGTGCGGTCCCGGTGTCCGCCCACCTGACCGGCCTCATGCCGGACACCACCTATCACTTCAGGATCTCGGCGACGAACGCGGGAGGAACCAAGACGGACGCGGACGCGACGTTCACAACTCTTCAGGGCCCGCCGCCGCCGGTTGTCGTGACCGGCGCGGCGGCGTCTGTGGCGCAGACCACGGCGACGCTCAACGCGACGGTGAACCCCAACGGCGCCGAAGTCACGAGCTGCGAGTTCGAATACGGCACGACCACCTCCTACGGATCGACGGCGTCGTGCTCCCCGGCGCCGGGATCCGGGACGAGCGCCGTGTCCGTGTCCGCGTCACTTAGCGGCCTGACCCCTAATACCGCCTACCACTTCAGGATCTCGGCGACCACCGCCGGCGGAACCGGCACGGGCGCAGACGAAGAGCTGATGACGACGGCCGAACCCGCGCCGCCACCACCGCCTCCGACCGGCTCGACGGGCCCGGTGATAACGCCGCCAACCACGGGCCTGCCGGCTCCCGCGCTGACGAAGACCGCCAATGTCGCCCGCGCCGCCGGCCAGGTTCTTCTGCGCCTGCCGGGAACGCGCGCCTTCGTGACGCTCTCGAGCCCGCGGCAGATCCCCTACGGCACGGTCATCGAAGCGACGCACGGCGAGGTGAGCATCACCGCCGCCACGACCGGCACGGGCACCCAGAAAGGCGAGTTCTTCGACGGCGAGTTCGTCGTCAGCCAGGGCACCGACGGCAGGGTTCTCGCGACGCTGAGCGGCGGCAACTTCGGCGTCTGCCCGCCCACGGCGAAGGCCGCCCGCAAGGCTCACGCCAAATACGCGGCCAGCACGCATCTCGTGCGCAGGCTGTGGGCGGAAGCGCGCGGCGATTTCTCGACGAAGGGCCGCTATGCCGGCGGGATCGTGAAGGGCGCGCAGTGGCTGACCGAGGACATGTGCCAGGGCACCCTCATCCTCGCCACGCGCGAACGGCTGGAAGTCAGCGATCTCGTGCGCCACCGTCACCTCGAGCTGGTGACGGGCGGCATCTACATAGCCAAGCCGAAGTAGGCTCTCGGCCGTGCGCGACGCGGTCATCTGTGAACCACTGAGAACAGCCGTCGGCGGCTTCGGGGGCGTCTTTCGCGATGTGCCCGCCCCCGAGCTCGCGGCGACGGTGATCGCAGAGCTCGTCAGGCGCACGTCGCTGCCCGCACACGAGATCGACGACGTGATCCTCGGCCAGTGCTATCCGAGCGGCGAGGCTCCCGCGATCGGCCGCGTGGCCGCACTCGACGCCGGTCTGCCGGTCGAGGTGCCGGGGCTTCAGCTCGACCGCCGCTGCGGCTCGGGGCTGCAGGCGGTGATGCTCGCCTGCATGCAGGTCCAGACCGGCGCGGCGGACCTCGTTCTCGCGGGCGGCGCCGAGAGCATGAGCCAGGCCGAGTTCTATGCGCTGGGGCTGCGCTGGGGGATCAGGGGCGGCGGTACAAGACTGGAGGACCGGCTGGCGCGCCCGCGGGTGACGGCAGGGGGCATTCACCATCCGGTGCCAGGCGGCATGATCGAAACCGCCGAGAACCTGCGCCGCCAGTACGGGATCTCGCGCGAGGAGCAGGACGAGCTCGCGCTGCGCTCGCACCACCTCGCGCTCGCCGCGCAGGAGAGCGGCACGTTCGCCGAGGAGATCGTCCCGGTGACCGTGACGAAGCGCGGGGAGGAGCTGACGATCGACCGCGACGAGCACCCGCGCGCGGACACGACGCTCGAGCGGCTCGGCGGGCTGCGCGCGCTGATGGCCGGCAGCGACCCGCAGGCGACGGTGACGGCCGGCAACGCGAGCGGACAGAACGACGCGGCGTCGGTGTGCATCGTGACCCATTCCGAGAAGGCGGCCGAGCTGGGCCTCGAGCCGTTCGCGCGGCCCGTGTCGTGGGCGGTCGCGGGTGTGGCGCCCGCGACGATGGGCATCGGGCCGGTCCCCTCGACGCTCAGGGCGCTCGCACGGGCGGGCCTCGAGATGTCGGACATGGACCTCGTCGAGCTGAACGAGGCCTTCGCGGCGCAGGTGCTGGCGGTGCTGCGCGAGTGGGATCTGCCCGACGGCCTCGAGCGCGTCAATGTGAACGGGTCGGGCATCTCCCTCGGCCATCCGGTGGGAGCGACCGGCGCGAGGATCCTCGCCACGATGCTGCGGGAGCTGCGCCGCCGTGGCGGGCGCTATGCCCTTGAGACCATGTGCATCGGTGGCGGGCAGGGGATGAGCGCCATCTTCGAGAACGCCGGGCACGCGCGTGGGTAGGTGGCTGTCGTGAAGGTGCGCGCCGCGGTGCTCGAGGAGTTCGGTCGCCCGCTCGTCGTGCAGGAGCTCGACCTGGCCGACCCCGCACCGGGTGAGGCGCTCGTGCGGCTGCTCGCCTGCGGCGTCTGCCACACCGACATGTACACGGCTTCCGGAGTCGACCCGTCGGGTTACGCCCCGACGGTGCTCGGGCACGAGGGCGCGGGCGTCGTCGAGGCCGTCGGCGAGGGCGTCGGCTCGCTCGCGCCGGGCGATCACGTCGTCACGCTGTTCTCGCCGCAGTGCCGGGAGTGCATCCACTGCCTCAGCCCGCGCACCAACCTGTGCCTGGCGATCCGCGAGCAGCAGAACCTGGGCTACCTGCCGGACGGCACCACGCGGCTGTCGCGCGAGGGCGAGCCGATCCGCCACTTCATGGGCACCTCGGTGTTCGCCGATCACGCCGTCATTCCCGAGATTGCGCTGGCGAAGGTCAATCCGGAGGCGCCGGCGGATCGGGCCTGCCTGTTCGCCTGCGGCCTGTCGACCGGGCTCGGGGCGGCGATGTTCACCGCCCAGGTGCAGGCGGGCGCGACGTGCGTGGTGTTCGGAGCGGGCATGGTCGGCCTCGGCGCCGTCGCCGGATGCCGGCTGCGCGGAGCCGAGCGGATCATCTGCGTCGATAGGTCAGCGGATCGGCTGGAGCTCGCCCGCGGCCAGGGCGCGACCGACTGCTGGGCCGCCGACGGGCACGTGGTCGAGCGCGTCGTCTCGGAGACGGGCGGCTTCGGCGCTGACAACACCTTCGAGGCGACAGGCCTCGTCTCGGTCATGCGCGAAGCTGTCGAGAGCGCGCGCATGGGCTGGGGCCTCTGCACGGTCTGCGGGGTGGCGGGGAAGGGGGAGACGCTCGACGTGGTGCCGCGCCTGCTTGATCACCGGGCGCCGCGTGTGCGGATCCTCCTTCGGCGGGGTCAAGGGACGCGACCAGGTCCCCGAGCTCGTCGAGCGCTACCTGCGCGGCGACATCGACGTGGACCCCTTCATCTCGCATCGCATGCCGCTGGATGAGGTCAACCGGGCCTTCGAGCTGATGGAGGCCCAGGACGGCATCCGCTCGGTGTTGGAGTTGGGCGCCTGACGGCGCCGGCCCGCCGATCTCAGCCGTGGACGCTGGCGCGCAGGTGCTCCAGCACGGTCAGCCGCTGTTGCGCTGAGCTGCCGCCTTCGACCAACAGCCAGGCACCGTGAATGCGCCGCCCGGTGATCGGACCGTCCCAGCCCGGCGCCCGGAAGATCCCTGAATGACCCTGCACCCCCGTCATGCCGGGCAGCGGCGCCGGAGCCGTGCCGGGGTGCGTGGCGTCGAGCACCACGCCGGCGTCGAGCGGCGAGCTGTCGAGGTCGTACTCGGTGTCCGCGCAGGAGAGGAACGGCCGGCCGATCAGGCCCGTGAAGGCCTCGAGGCGCAGCACGACGCGCCCTGACTCGGCGGTCAGCCCCGGCAGCGAGGTTGCGCTCAGCCCGCAGGCCCCGCGCGGCGGCTGCGCGGGACGCCGCCAGGCGCTGGCTCTGAAGCCCGTAGCCGGCCGGCGTCGATGACGTCGGGAGCCCCGCGACCGTCTGCCCGCCGGCGGTGAGCGGCGTGAGCGTGCGGCGTTCACCCGGCGGCTCATCTCCCGGGATTTCCACGAAGGCGGCGCGCAGGCCGTAGGGCAGCCCCGCCTCGGTGCGGGTCGCGACAGAGGCTCCGCCTCCCGGCGGTGACACCGCGCTGACCGCGGCGGTCGTGAGCGCCACAGCTTCGGTCACGTCCGGGCGTGCGTCATAGCTCCAGGATTCGGTGACGATCGGTCTGCTCGAGGTGGGGACTACGGGACACTTCCCGCCCGAGCGGTTGGGGGTCTGATAGGTCATGCACCAACCCACGAGGCCACCCTGCACCGGAACGACAAGCTGCACCCCGTAGCCCGGGCTGCCCGAGGAGCTCGCGCCGGGAACACGTGCGCTCGCGGCCGGCGATGCCTGCGCATAGGAGCACGACGCTCCCGCCATCACACAACCGACGGCCGCCACCATGGCCCGCACCCAAGTCTTCCTCCGCACGCGCCGACGATAACCCATCCGGGGCGCCCCCACCTACAGCACTATCTGGGTGCAGATGAAGTTTGCGGCAAGTCGCTCGCCGCGAGACACCTGCACCTCCCACACGTGGGTGCGCGAGCCGACGTGAAGCGGGCGGCCGATCGCGGTCAGCTCATCGCCGGCGGCCGCCGAGGCGAGGACGTTGATCTTCAGCTCGACGGTGGTGAAGTCGCGCCCGACGGGCAGGTGCCGCAGCGTCCCCCAGGCGGCGACGGTATCGGCGAAGGCGACCCACGCGCCTCCGTGCACATAGCCCATCGGGTGCAGGTGACGCTGATCGACAGCCATGCGCCCGAGCACGTGCTCGTCGGTGATCTCGGTGAGCTCGATTCCGAGACTTCCCGGAAACGTGCCGCCCAGGCGCTCGACGCTCAACTCCGGCGTGATGGCTGGATTGGTCTGCGCCATGGGCACAGCAGTGTGTCAAACGCGGGGCGCTCAGATGGGCGCGAGGCGGTTCAGGTCATAGTCGAAGCCGGCGTTTCGCATGTGCAGCAGGAGCTTCGATTGCCACGTGCCGGCCAGGTCGAGGCGCACGTAGGCGATGCCGTCCATGTCGAAGGGCAGTTCGACGCCATCCTCGTAGAGCACGCACATGCAGCGCGGTGTGAGCGCCGCGACGAGGATGCCCATCTCGAAGACGACGCCCTGTCGCGCACGGGGCGAGTAATAGGGCTCGCGCTCTGAATCCAGGCGCGGTGCACCGACGTCGTCGGCGGTGAGCAGGACGACCGCATAGCGCGACTCGGAGGCCAGCTCGTCGAAGTGCTCGACCAGCATCCTGCGGTCGCTCGGCCGCTCGTTGACGATCGTGACCTCATGTGAGCCCGCGCGCTCGAGCAGCTCGGCGACCGCCTCCTTCAGTTTCTCGTCGCGTCCGTGCACGACGAACACCTGCCCGGCCCGCATCGGACCGGCTCCGGAGGCCGGGACGGGGAGCGCTGACGCGGAGCGTGCTGACGCGGAGCCATTGCTGAAGGCGAATTCCGGCTCGAGCTCGGTCCCGGCGGCGGGCTCCCGGTGAAGGTCTATGTGAATGGCGGGCTCCTGGTCGTTGGCGGGCTCGAGCTCGTCCTCCGGCTCTGGCTCCGCGGCGGGCTCGAGCTCGTGGTCGTGCTCGTGGTCGTGCTCGGGGGTATCGGCGGGCGGCTGCCCGGCGTCGCTGCGATCGGTGGACGCCTGTTCGAGTCCGGCGTCGGTGGACTCCTGTTCGGGCTCGGAGGCGACGGGCTCCTCCTCGACCTCCGGGTCGGCGGTCGGCTCCTCTTCGACCCCTGAGCCGGCGATGGGCTGCTCCTCGATGTCCGGCCCGGCGGTGGGCTCCGCCTCGAGGCGATCGCGGAAGGAGATCAGGACGTCGATGCCGTCCCGCACGCAGTTGGAGTCGCGCCTGTATTCGACCTGCCACGGCTGTCCGTCGGCGACGGTCGACGCCGCGTCCCTGAAGCGGTCGGTCTCCTCGGGGCCCTCGTAGATGCGGACGAGCGTCTCGGCGGTTCGCTCGGCCCACAGTTTGCGCGTCGCCTTCCAGCTTTCGTAGTCGCTGACATCGCCGATCAGGCTGGCCCGCTCGAGCAGGGCCTCGCCCTCCCCGACGCTCTTGGCGAGCAGCTCTGCAACCGTGGGGCGGGGGAGTCGGAGCATCGTTCCGCTCAGCCCCTGTGCCAGTGCGTGTTCAGCCGGCGAGGACCGCGCGGCGGCTGCAGGTTGCAGGGCCGGAACGATCGGGCCTGCCTGCTCGGGCGGAAGGAGCGCACCTGCGGGTCGCGGGCGTCGTTGCGGAACACGGCCTCGGAGACGAGGCTGCGGGTGGTGCTTCGCGCGAGGATCGCGGCGGCCACCAGCTCCTCGTCGATCACGTATTGCGAGTCGAGCACCAGCTGTCTGAGTAGTTGTGCTCGTCGCATCGGATTGCCCCATATCTCTATCGGCACTCCGAGCGCCAGCGACTGTCCGCAAACCCCTTTTAGACGAGCGTATGACGGGGCTCCGGACGCTTCTGGACGGTCATACGAGGTGTCCACCGGCGGGCGTTCCGCCGGCGTATCCGGCCCGCTACCGGTTGGCGCTCGTGGCGGCCGGCGCGTCGTGGGCGCCGGTTGCGGCGATCTCGTCGGGCAGATCGCCCGCGGGCCAGTGCTGCCAGTCGAAGCCCCTGCGTGCATGCCGGAGCCGGTAGCTGACGGCGCCCTGCGCGTTCATGCCGTGCCAGGCGGCGTGGGTAGTGAGCGTCATCCTGGGGATCCAGAAGCGATCCTCGATCGCATCGAGCGGCTCAGGCGCCTGCAGGGTGACATCGGCCGCCGCGTGACCCTCGCCGTCCTCGAGCGTCAGGCGGGCGAGGGCCGTGCCGTCGCGATCGCAGATCTGGGACTCGCCGATCATCTGCGTCTGCCAGGGGATGCCGGGGCCGAGCGGGGTTTCGCCCCGCACCGGGCCGACGTGCGAGGCGTGGGCGACGGGCGCCCCGCACAGGCGCGCGACCTGGCCGGGCAGCTCGGACGCCTGGCGGCGCCAGATCGCATGCTCGCGGTTCGCCCACAGGCGCAGCGGTCCCGGCCAGTTGAGCGGCATCGACGGCCAGCACATGCCGCCCAGCACGAGCCTCGCGCCGGCTGCGCGCACGCGCGCGGCGGTGCGAAAGCGCGCCCACTCCCAGCCGGACATCAACCCGACGGTGCAGCCGAGCGTGCCGCACCCGACGACACCCTGATCGTCACCGCCGAGATAGAAGTTCTGCTCCCAGGCGGTGGGAATGTCCTTGTCGTGCAGGTGCACGGCGCCGTCGGGCTCGGCGAGCACGAACGTCCCGAACGTGTTGGAGCCGCGCACGGCGACGAAGCCGCCGCCGAGCACGCAGTCGAGCTCGCGCGCCAGGCGGATGAGCATCTGAAGCGGCTGGCCGTCCACCGGGCGCGCGGTGCCGCGCAGCACCTTGGCGTAGACGTTCGGCGTCGTGAATGCCTCGGGAACGATGATCACCTCGGCGCCGTGCTCGCGGTGGGCGTCGCGAACGAGATCCTCGACGTGTTGGAGATTGCGCTCGACCTCCCCGAGCTCGAGCGCGGGCTGGACGACGGCGATGCGGGTCACGCCGAGACCTCATCGGCGACGGCGGCGGGCGGCTCCGGGGTGGGGGCAGGCCGTGATGATGCGGCCGCCTCCGGCGGCGGGGTGGCGATGCTTCGCCCGGACCCGGAGGGCGGCTCGGGCCAGGAGGCGCCGGGGTGCTCCGAGCCCGGGATGAGGCTCCTCGAGCGGAAGCGATCGGCGCTGCAGCTCGCGGCGGATCGCGATCTCCGTGCGCAGGTCCGCGACGGCGCTGATCATGCGTTTCCGAGCGCGGGCGCTCGCCGCGCCAGAGGGCCGCGAACAGTGCTCGCACGAGGCGGGCCGGGGGCGTGATCTGCTGGGGCGTGCGGGCGCGGCCGAAGAAGTCGCTGAGGTCCGGGCCCGCCGTCCTTCCGGCCTCGCGCACGACCTCGCAGAGGGCGGGGGAGGGGCGCCCGGTGCGCGTGTCGGAGTTGGCGAAGTGGTAGGCCGGCAGGCACTCGCGGTCGCGGTCGGCCTCCCAGCCGCGGGTGGCGCGGTCGACGGCGGCGGGCTCGTCGAGCACCGCAAGGACCTGTTCGGCGAGCGTGCGCCCGGCGAACATGGCGTCGCGCATGCCCTGGCCGGTGACCGGGTCCTTGAAGTGCCCGGCGTCGCCGGCGAGCGCCCATCCGGGGCCCGATGAGGCGCGGAAGAAGGCGGGCGTCTCACCGGTCGAGCGGAGCTTCGACCCGGGCGGCGCGCCGGCCACCCGCGCGGCGAGCCCGGGATGCTCGGCGAGCTTGCGCTGCCAGTAGCCCTCGGGGTCGCGCCGGGCCTCGCCGGCCTCGTCGCGGTGGCCCATCAGCAGGATCAGGAGCTTGCCGGCGGGGGTGGTGGGAAAGGCGAACGCGAACATGTTGCCCTCGCGCCACTGGTAGTAGGTCTCGGCGTCGGCGGTCCCCGCGCGCGGGTCCTCGAGGTAGCGGAAGACCAGGCCGCGGCCGTTGCGCGAGATGCGGTAGGGGCTCCACGCGCCGACGAGCGAGGCGACGGTCGATCGCCGGCCGTCGGCGCCGACGACGAGCGTCGAGCGGACCTCCCGCTGCTCGCCCTCGGCGTCGCGGTAGCGCACGCCCGTCGACGCGGCCCGCGCGCCAGCTGAGGGCCTCGAAGGTGCAGCGCTCGCGGACCTCCGCGCCCTGTTCGCGCGCCGCCTCGACGAGCTGCACGTCCTGCAGGTCGCGCGGCACGCAGACGCCGTAGTCGATCCCGTCGGCCGCCGGGCGCACCCGCTCGCGGCACGACGACCCCTTCCGCCTCGAGGTGGACCCAGCGGACGCGCGAGGGATTCAGGGCGAGGATCCTCGGCAGCGCCCCCATCTTCGACAGCTCGCTCGTCCCCGCCGGCATCAGCACGTGGGTCGAGAGCTGATCGGACGGGAAGCGCATCCTGTCCAGCACGAGCACGCGGCGCCCGGCGCGGGCGAGCGGCGCCGCCACCGCACAGCCGGCGAGGCGGGCACCCACCACCACGACATCGACCTCCTCCATAGCCACTCTGATGCTACTCGCGCCTGCAAGCGCGGTCGTCCGGGCGGCGCCGGAGGGCTGGGAGCGCCGCTATCCTCGACCTATGAAACTCGCCGAGGCTCCCGAGGTCCTTGTCCTCGGCGGGGGAGGAATCCTGGGCCTCGCGTGGATGAGCGCGGTGCTGGCCGGCATCGAGGAGGGCGGTGGCTTCGACGCCCGCGAGCCCGGCGAATTCATCGGCACCTCTGCGGGGTCGATCGTGGCGGCATCGCTCGTCGCGGGCATCTCCCCGGCGACGGGCCTCGGTCGCCTGGCCGAGCGGCCCGCCGTGCACCTCGCGGAAGCCGAGGACGGCTCGACGCCCCTGCGCCAGGCGTTCGACGCGGTGGCCGATCTCGGTGGCGCCGCGGTGGCGCCGCTGGCCTCGCTGGCCTTCAGCTCGACCGCCGCCGGCGGGGCGCTGCTGCGGCGCGCGGCCCTGCGCAGGGTTCCGCAGGGCCGGCGCTCCCTCGGCGAGCTGGGCAGCATGATCGAGCGCACGGGCGCGCGCTTCGACGGCCGCCTGCGCGTGGCCGCGGTGGAGCTCGAGAGCGGCCGCCGCGTGATGTTCGGAGCGCCCGTGGCTCCTCAGCTCTCGGCGGCCGCCGCGGTGCGGGCGTCGTGTGCCATACCGGGCGTCTTCCGCCCGGTGCGCTCCGGCGGGCGCACCTACGTCGACGGCGGGGCGTGGAGCCCGACCAACATGGACACCGCCGAGGTCGAGAGGGGCGACCGGGTGCTGTGCCTGAACCCGACAGGCTCGCTTCGCCCGGGGATCGGGGCGCTCGCGGGAGCGTTCGGGCCGGTCTCGCGCGGGCTCGCGGGGGCCGAGGCGCTCGTGCTGAAGCACCGCGGAGCGCTCGTCACCGCGATCAACCCCGACGAGGCCACGAGCGCCGTGATGGGACAGAACCTGATGAACCCCGCGCGGCGCGAGGACGTGATCGCGGCCGGGCTCGCGCAGGGGCGGCGGATCGCCGCGCGCGACCTTCGCGAGGCGGCCTGAATCACCCCTGGGTCGCGGGGCCGTCGGGGACGATGACGTTGCCGGGGTCCGGCTTGCCCTCAGGCGGGGCCTGGCTGTAGTCGCCGAAGGGGCCGTCGCGGCGCGCGACGGCCGCGTTCACTCCCTCGCTCTCGGCGAGCCCGATGAACTCATGGGCGTCGGGCGTGTTGCGCATCAGCCCGTCGAGGATCGGGCCGAGCAGCTGCGTGGAGGCGAGGCCCATGTTCTCGTAGGCCTGGTTGACGATCAGCTTCATGGCGGCGAGCTGGGACAGCGGGATGGTGCTGAGCAGCTCCGCGCGCTCGCGGACCTCCTGCTCGAGGCGCTCGAACGGCACGGCGGCGTTGATCAGCCCCGCGTCGGCCGCCTGCGCTCCGGACAGCGGCTTGCCTGTCAGCGCGTACTCCTTGGCCCTGGTCAGGCCCAGACGGTACAGCCACATCCCGCTCAGGTAGCAGCCCCACATGCGCGAGTAGGAGGTGCCGATGCGGGCGTCCTCGCTTGCGATCACGAGGTCGGCGCACAGCGCCATGTCGGAGCCCCCGCCCACGCACCAGCCGTGGACCTGGGCGATGACCGGCTTGGGCGAGCGCCACAGGCTCATGAACTTGGGCACCGGGCCGAGGCTCTGGGAGGTCTGGGCGATGAAGTCCTTGCCGGGGTCCCACGCCCCGTCGGTGGTGATGCCCTCATCCCAGTGGTGAAAGCCGCCGCCGAAGTCGAAGCCGGCGCAGAACGCGCGCCCCGCGCCGCGCAGGATGATCACCTTCACGGCGGGGTCGGCGACCGCGCGGTGGACGACCGCCTCGAGCTCATCCGGCATCGGCGGCACGATCGTGTTGAGCCGCTCGGGGCGGTTGAGCGTAATAGTGGCGACGGCGTCGCGCGTGTCATACAGAAGCGTCTGCAGGGACATCGAGCCTCCTTGGATCGGGTCAGCGCCGCCTGGCCGGGGCGCGTGGGGGAGTGCCGAGTGTGAGGTTCACCTTCGCGTCCGCCGCGAGGCTCACTCCGGCGGAATGGCTCTGGCCGCGCACGACGAGGGTCCCTCTGGAGTGCCGCGGGCGCTTGACCCGGCCGAGCCCGCAGTGTGCCTGCCTTAAGCGCTCCCGGGCGCGTTTCAGCGTCGAGCCGCTGAGGCGGGGCACGCGGCAGCGCAGCGCCGGCGCGGGCAGCGTGTGTGTGGTCGCCGGGCCGGGCGCCGCAGAGCCCAGTGGGGTCAGGAGGGCCTGCGACGTGAGGCCTTCGGGGGGAGGTTCGAGCGGAGGCGGCTGGGGAGAGGGGGTCGGGTTGACCGGCGTCAGGGGCGGCCCGCTGTAGCGGATCTCGGCCAGCGCTTCGACGTAGCCCGAGCGCGAGCGCCCCGCGGCCGACCAGCCGGTGATGCCCGCCGCCGCGCACGTCGCGCCGGTCGCGCAGGAGACGGCGTGCAGTTCGCTCGCCTGCGCTTCATCGACGTTCGAGGGCTGGGCGCTCCAGCCGGCGCCGTTCCACGTCTGCACCATCGCGACCGAGTGCGCCCCCGGGGCGTAGTTCCCGACGGCCGTGCATTCATCAGACGTGGGGCAGGAGACCCCGAGCAGTTCTTCCTGGAAGCCGGTGTTCGCGGTCGTCTGCGCCGACCACGCCGTCCCGTTCCAGTGCTCGGCGAGGCTCGAGGAGCCCCTGCTCGTCGTGTAGCCGCCGACGGCGGTGCACGTGCCGGGCGAGGGACAGGAGACGGCGCTCAACACGGAGCTCGTCACCCCGCTCGGGGCCTTCGGCGAGGCGAGCGACCAGGTGGCGCCGTTCCAGCTCTCGGCGAGGGCCGTCTTCACCCCCGCAGGCGCTTCGCTGAAGCCGGCGGCGACGCAGGTTCCCGCCGACGGGCAGGAGACGCCCTCGAGGACGGAGTTGGCGCCTTCAGGGATCCTGACCGCCTGGACGCTCCAGCTGCCGTTGCTCCACAGCGCCGCGTATGGCCTCTCCGCTCCCGCGGCGCTCTCGCTCAGCCCGACGGCGATGCATTCGCTCGATGAGGCGCAGGACACACCCTCAAGGCCGGCTTCGGCGGCTCCGCTCGGCAGCGGTACGGCGGACGCCGACCATCCTCCCGCCTCGCTGAGGCGGTCGGCCACCGGCACGCGGACGCCGACGGTGTTCTTCTCATATCCGACGCCCAGGCAGGCCGTGGGCGAGGCGCAGGAGATGCCCGTCAGCGCGACCTGTTCGCCGGTCTGGGCCGGGAACGGCAGCGCTTCGAGGGTCCACTGCCCCGCGTCCCAGGTGTCGGCCATGGGAACTTCGCGGCCATCGAGTTCATACGTCCCGACCGCGACGCACGAGCTGCGCGCCGCGCAGGAGACGCCGCCGCAGGACCACGGCAGAAACGAGCAGGAGACGAGGGCGCTGCCGAACGAGGCCTGCCCCGCGCCTGGCAGCCGCAGCGCATCGCCCGTGGACCAGGGCGAGGGGACGAAGGTGTGATCTTCACCGAAGGTCGTTTCTTCGCCGCCCCCCGCATTGGCATCGGTGGCGGCGACGCGGTAGTGGTAGGTGGTTCCCTCTTCAAGGCCCGAGAGCGGCTGGCTCACCTGCCGGTTGGCAAGCGCGCTGCCCGCGCTCAGCAGGCCCGCGGTCGGGGCATCCTGGCCGTAGGCCTTCGTCGGGCCGTATTCGAAGCGGTACCTGGCTTCGCGGCCTTCGTTCTCGGGATTGACGGTCGCGTTCAGGCTGGCTTCGCGCGGGCCCACGCCCGATGCGCCTTCGGTCAGGGCGAGGACGTGGGGCGGTTTTTCGTCTCCGAGCGAACAGGCGCTCAGGTGGTCGTCCCACAGTCCCTGCACCCACGTGTCGTTCGCCAGCTCGTCATCGCCCGAGCTGCAGATGTCGGCGATCTCGTTGCCTTCCGAGTCAAGCCACGCGGTGAACGCCGGGTCGGTCGCGCTCTCGGCGTACTCGTGAGAGGCGTCCATCGACAGTACGCGACGGGCTTTTTCGGCGTGGGAGGTGGCTGCGTCGCTGTCATAGTCCAGGCAGCCGCTTTCGAACGGTTCTTCGCCGTTGTATGAGAGGAAGGTGTAGGTCCAGTAGGTGGCGGGTTCGCGCACGACGCTGTGGTAGGCGCAGAAGTCGTCATCGAAGCTCGCTTCATAGCTGGCGCCGGGCGCGGGCACGATGACGAACTGCGCATCGGGCCCGAGCGTCCAGCGGTTCGTCGGGTTCGCGGCGACCGCCCTGGCCTCCTGTATGAGCTTCGCGTCGCTCACGGCGGCGGGGGCCGGCACGCTTTCATCGGTGAAGGTGGTGAGCCGCTGCGGCGCGAGCGTGGGGGCGACGCGGCCGGATTCATCGAAGTACTGGGTGAGGACGCCCTCGAAGGCCTCACCGGCCGTCGAGTCTGAGAGGCCTTCGTAGAACCTCAGCAGTTCGGCGCGCAGCCCGGGGCCGGGGCCGCCCGCCTCGCTCCAGTTGCTGCCCCAGAAGATGACGTGCACTTCGGGTTCGTGCTGGACGGGGCCGCCGTAGTAGCGGACGGGCACGCCCAAGCAGCCGCCGCAGCGCCTGCCGAGGTCGCCCTCGAGCCCCTGGCCGCCGTTCTGGCCGGGCGGTTCGCCGGGCTCGTCGTCGTCGGTGGGCTGCGCGGCCGAGCGCATAGTCGGATAGAAGTGCACCTCCCCGCCGCGCGCGAGGGCCCAGCGCGGGACCGACACGTGCGCCGGCAGGCCGTAGCTGAACGGGGTGGCCGCGTGAGCTGAAGTGGCCGCGAAGGCGGCGAGCGAGAGGGCGAGAAGGAGCGCGCGCCGCAGCACCGGCGCTCGCGAGACGCGTCGCCCGTTCATTCCTTCCTCCTGCATCTCGGCCTTGAGATGCCGTGAGCCTATTACCCCCCGGGCTCGACTGGCGCGCTCGTGCGGGTGGGAGCCGTCAGGCCGCGGCGGGCGACAGCGCCGCGGGCGCCGCTGCGAGCGGCGAGCCCGTCACGTGGCGGTTCACGAACTCGTCGATCGTGCTGAGGATGAGCCGCGTGTCATCCCACATCGGCACGTGGCCGCAGTCGGGCAGCACGCGCCACTCGACGCCGGGTATCTCACGCCGGAAGCGCGGCGCATTGCGCGCCATCGGCAGGATGCGATCGAACTGCGGGGAGGCGAGCAGCACCGGGCAGGCGATGCGATCGAGGTCAGTCATCGCGAGGCCGTGACCGGCGCGCAGTGCGGCGAGCACCCTGGGGGCGACCGTGCAGCGAAGCGACGCGTACGCCATGTCGACTGCGTCTGCCGGGGCCACGAGCTCGCCATGGTGCATGACTTCGCGCAGGGCCGCGTGGCGGAGCGCGGGCCGGCGCATGATCGCCGGAATGCGCGGTGCGCTCAGGCGTGTCGCGCGGAGCTGGCGGGCGAACAGTCGGGCGAGGCGGCGGGTCTCGCCGTCGCCGTCGCTCCATCCACCGCTGGGTGCGAGCGCGACGACCGAGCGCGCACGGCCGCGCTTGGCCAGTTCGAGCGCGAGCGTGCCGCCCATCGAGTTGCCGACGACGTGCGCGGTGTCCACGCCGAGCTCGTCGAGCTGGGCTTCGAGCAGGTCGGCGCCCGCGCCGAGCGTGAGCGGGATGTCCGCCGGGAACGGCGGGCCGCCGTCGTGGCCTGCGATCGTGGGCGCGATGACCTCGAAGCGGGCGGCGAGCTCGCCGAGCACGGGGCGCCAGTGCGGCCAGCTGCCTGTGAAGCCGTGCAGCAGCACGAGCGGCTCGCCGGAGCCGGCGCGGTACAGGGCTTTAGAGATCTCGCCCATGCCCGCTGTGCCCCTACGCGGCTACCGGCTCGGGGGCGCTCGCCGGCGCCGGCGAGCGCGAGAACCGCATCGTGCCGTCCTCGATCGCGCCGAACCTGAGCGTGAGGATGTCCAGGGCGTAGTTCTGGTAGAGCCGCCAGGGGGCCTTCGACCCCTGCTTGGGAAAGTGCTCGATCGCGCGCAGCACGTAGCTCGAGGAGAAGTCGATGAACGGCTCCTCGGTGATCGAGGGGTCGCTCCTGAGCGGCGTGCACTGCGCGTAACCGTGCTCGTCCATGTGGTTCAGCAGGCGGCAGACGAAGCCGCAGGTCAGGTCGGCCTTGAGCGTCCAGGAGGCGTTCGTGTAGCCGAAGGCGAACGCCAGGTTGGGCACTCCGCCCAGCATCATCCCCTTGTAGCTCATCGACTCGGCGGGGGTCACCTCGCGGCCGTCGACGGCGATCTGCATTCCGCCCACCGCGAGCAGGTTGAGGCCCGTCGCTGTGACTATCAGGTCGGCCTGGAGCTCGGCCCCTGACCGAAGGCGGATGCCCGTCTCGGTGAACGTGTCGATGTGATCGGTCACCACCGAGGCGCGCCCGTCGCAGATTGCCTCGAACAGGTCGCCGTCGGGCACGAGGCACATGCGCTGGTCCCACGGGTTGTAGCTGGGCTTGAAGTGGGTGTCGATGTCGTAGCCGGGAGGCAGCCGCTTCTCCGCGCCCTTGCGCAGCATGCTCTTGATCCAGCCGGGCCTGCGGCGGCTGAGCTGGAAGATCAGCATCGTCAGAAGGACGTTCTTCCAGCGCGTGACCGCGTAGGCGAGACGGGGCGGCAGCACGCGTCGGAAGACCTTGGCGATCGGGTCTTCACCGGGCACCGAGACTACGTAGCTCGGCGAGCGCTGGAGCATCGTCACGTGCTCGGCGCTCTCGGCGAGCGCGGGGACGAGCGTGACTGCCGTCGCGCCGCTTCCGACCACGACGACGCGCTTGCCGGCGTAGTCGATGTCCTCGGTCCACAGCTGCGGGTGAACGATGCGCCCGGCGAAGCGCTGGGTGCCGTTGAACTCCGGCGTGTAGCCACCCGCGTAGTCGTAGTAGCCGCTGCACATGAACAGAAAGCCGCAGCTCAGGCGAACGGTCTGGAGCGTGTCGGTGCGCTCGGCTTCGACCGTCCAGCGGGCGTCCTCGGTCGACCACTCGGCGCGCAGCACGCGGTGGTTGAAGCGGATGTGCCGCTCGATGCCGTTGTCCTCGGCCGTCTGGCGGACGTAGCTGAGGATGGACGGCCCGTCGGCGATCGACTTGGCCGCCTTCCACGGCTTGAAGGCGTAGCCGAGGGTGTACATGTCCGAGTCAGAGCGGATGCCCGGGTAGCGGAACAGGTCCCAGGTGCCGCCGATGCAGTCGCGCGCCTCGAGGATCGCGTAGCTCTTCCCGGGGCAGTTGGCGTTGAGGTGGTAGCCGGCGCCGATTCCCGACAGCCCGGCACCGACGATCAGCACATCAACGTGTTCGAGCGACATCCCGCGCCATCCAAGCTGTTGAGAATGAGCGAACCTACGGACCAGCCTAGGCTATCGACGGCGTCTGCGGCAGGCTCGCCAGGGCCCGCTCCATGTCCTCCTCTGAGAACTCGGGATCCTCAAGGGTGCCCGCCAGGTAGGCGTCGTAGGCGGACAGGTCGAAGTGGCCATGGCCGCACAGGCCGAACAGGATCACGCGCTCCTCGTCCGCCTCGCGCGCCGCCTCGGCCTCCTCGATCACGGCGCGGATCGCATGCGCCGGCTCGGGCGCGGGGATGATGCCCTCGCAGCGCGCGAAGCGCACCGCCGCGGCGAAGGTCTCGTTCTGGTGGTAGGCGCGCGCCTCAACGACACCCGCGTTGACGAGCCCCGACACGATCGGCGAGTCGCCGTGGTAGCGGAGCCCGCCCGCGTGCACGGGCGCGGGCACGAAGTCGTGGCCCAGCGTGTACATGGGCATCAGCGGGGTGAGGCCGAGGGTGTCGCCGTAGTCGTAGCGATAGGCGCCGCGCGTGAGCGTCGGACAGGCCGAGGGCTCGGCGGCGAGAAAGCGCGTGCTCGCCCGCCCGTGCAGCACGCGGCGCACGAACGGGAATGCGAGCCCGCCGAAGTTCGAGCCCCCGCCCACGCAGGCGATCACGACGTCGGGCTCCTCGCCGGCCATCTCCATCTGCGCGATCGCCTCCTGGCCGATCACCGTCTGGTGGAGCAGGACGTGATTGAGCACCGAGCCGAGCGCGTAGTTGGTGTCCTCGCGCGAGGCGGCCACCTCGACCGCCTCGGAGATGGCGATGCCGAGCGATCCGGTGGGATGGGCCTGCTGTGCCCGGCCGGAGTCGGTGAGCATGCTGGGCGAGCGGTGGACGCTCGCGCCCCAGGTCTGCATCATCGAGCGCCGGTAGGGCTTCTGGTCATAGGAGGAGCCGACCATGAACACCTCGCACTCGAGGCCGAAAAGGGTGCAGGCGAAGGCGAGCGCAGATCCCCACTGTCCCGCTCCCGTCTCCGTCGTGAGGCGTTTGATGCCCGCCTGCGCATTCTCATAGGCCTGAGGGACGGCCGTGTTCGGCTTGTGTGAGCCGGCCGGCGAGACGCCCTCGTACTTGTAGTAGATGTGCGCCGGGGTGTCGAGCTCGCGCTCGAGGCGCCGGGCGCGGTACAGCGGCGTGGGGCGCCACAGCCTGTAGGCGTCGAGCACGGGCTCGGGGATCGGGATCTCGGGCTCGGCCGAGACCTCCTGTTCGATCAGCCCCATCGGGAAGATCGGCGTGAGGTCGGGCGGGCCGGCGGGCTCGAGCGTCTGCGGGCTGAGCGGCGGCAGCGGCTCACCGGGGAGGTCGACGAGCAGGTTCACCCACTGGGTCGGTATGTCCGCCTCGGGCAGAAGGAACTTCACGGTCTGGTCGGTCATTCACGGCTCCTTTCGGGATCCCGCGCGAAGCCTACGACCCCGTGTCCCTACGGCGCCCATTCCTCGATGCGGTTGTTCCCGGTGTCGGCGATGAAGATCTTGCCCGTGGGCCCGACGGCGACGCCCCTCGGGTTCTGAAGCTGCCCGCTACCGGAGCCCGCCGAGCCGAAGGTCGCGATGAAGGCGCCCGCGGGGCTGAACTCCTGCACGCGGTCTGATCCGACTTCTGACACGTACAGGTTGCCGCTCGTGGGTTCTGAGGCGAGACCCCAGGGCTCGTTCGATTTGCCGGTGCCCGAGCCGAGCGGGTCGAACTGGCCGAGGTATTCGCCTTTGGTCGAGAACTCCTGGACCCTCGAGTTCTGGAATTCCGAGACATACAGATGCCCGCCGGAGAAGGCGAGCCCATAGGCGATGCCGAGCGTCCCTTCGCTGGTCCCGGTCGATCCGAACTTCGAGATGAGGGTGCCGGTCGATGAGAACTCGACGATGCGCCCGCCTTCGGAGGCCCCGTAGGGGTTGAGCACCCAGACGTTGCCTTCGGAGTCGATCGCGATCGCGCCCGGATACAGCAGCTGCCCGCCGGTGACGACCGATGATCCGAAGCTGCGCAGGTATTCCCCGGACGGGCCGAACTCCTCCACCCGGTTGTTGCCGGCATCGCTCACGTAGAGGTCCCCTGATGCATTGGCGGCGATGCCGCCGATGCCCTTGAACTGGCCGGAGCCCGAGCCTTCTTCGCCGAACTGCCTCAGATATTTGCGTTCTGAGTTGAACTCGACGATGCGCTCATGGCCGGGGTCGGCAGCGAAGATGTCGCCGCTCGGATCGACCGCCACCGAGCTCGGTTCGGAGAACTTGATTTCGGGGTTTTCATAGTGGGTGATGGAGGTGGCGTAGGTGGGGGGTGAGCCATGCGCCCATTCCTCGATGCGGTTGTTCCCGGTGTCGGCGATGAAGATCTTGCCCGTGGGCCCGACGGCGACGCCCCTCGGGTTCTGAAGCTGCCCGCTACCGGAGCCCGCCGAGCCGAAGGTCGCGATGAAGGCGCCCGCGGGGCTGAACTCCTGCACGCGGTCTGATCCGACTTCTGACACGTACAGGTTGCCGCTCGTGGGTTCTGAGGCGAGACCCCAGGGCTCGTTCGATTTGCCGGTGCCCGAGCCGAGCGGGTCGAACTGGCCGAGGTATTCGCCTTTGGTCGAGAACTCCTGGACCCTCGAGTTCTGGAATTCCGAGACATACAGATGCCCGCCGGAGAAGGCGAGCCCATAGGCGATGCCGAGCGTCCCTTCGCTGGTCCCGGTCGATCCGAACTTCGAGATGAGGGTGCCGGTCGATGAGAACTCGACGATGCGCCCGCCTTCGGAGGCCCCGTAGGGGTTGAGCACCCAGACGTTGCCTTCGGAGTCGATCGCGATCGCGCCCGGATACAGCAGCTGCCCGCCGGTGACGACCGATGATCCGAAGCTGCGCAGGTATTCCCCGGACGGGCCGAACTCCTCCACCCGGTTGTTGCCGGCATCGCTCACGTAGAGGTCCCCTGATGCATTGGCGGCGATGCCGCCGATGCCCTTGAACTGGCCGGAGCCCGAGCCTTCTTCGCCGAACTGCCTCAGATATTTGCGTTCTGAGTTGAACTCGACGATGCGCTCATGGCCGGGGTCGGCAGCGAAGATGTCGCCGCTCGGATCGACCGCCACCGAGCTCGGTTCGGAGAACTTGATTTCGGGGTTTTCATAGTGGGTGATGGAGGTGGCGTAGGTGGGTTCGGGGAGCGCTTTGAACGTTTCATCAGAGCCTTTGCTCGTGCCGCCGGCGCTGGTCGCCGAGATCCGGAGGTGGTAGGTGGTGTTGGGGACGAGGCCCGTGAGCGCGGCGGAGACGGCCACCGGGCTGCTGCCCGATCCCGGCAGCGAGGTGCACGGAGCGGTCGATCCATAGGAGGTCGTGGCGCCGTATTCGAACCTGCATTCGGTCACTTCACCGCCGTTGGGGTTGACCGTCGCGTTCAGGGTTGCCGTGGTCTGGGTGACGGATGTGGCCGCTTTGGTGACGACGGTTGGGCTCGGCAGCACGATGGGGGCTCCGTAGGGGCTGCCCAGCCCGCTGGGCCCGTCATAGCCGGGAAGGCCTTCGCAGAGATAGTTCCCGCAGGTGCCGTTGAGTCCGGAGGTGACATCGTCGAGGACCCCGGTGCCGTTCTGGGCCGCCTCCAGATACAGGGCGTCGGCGCCCGAGAACGATTTCGTGTAGGCGTTGGCCAGGGCCATCGTCCCGGCGATGAACGGGCTGCTCGCGCTCGTGCCGCCCGCGAGCGTCCATCCCGCTTCCGGTTTCGAGAATTCTTTGGGAAGTTCGTATGAGTCGGCGAGGGACACCGGCGTTGCGGGGCTCGCGACCGCGGCGATATCGTTGTCGGTCCGCCGGGTGCAGCCCGAGTCGGTCTGCCAGGCCGGCTTGGTCTCATAGGCGCTGCAGCCGCTGCCGGTCCCCTTTTTTGTCGTTTCGCCCCACACGCTCTCCGTCCACCCGCGCGAGTTGGACGCCTGGGTCAGGGCCGTGCCGCCGACGGAGATGACGTACTGCGACGCCGCCGGATAGCTGACCCGATAGCCGGAGTCGCCGGCCGATGCCGTCACCAGCACCCCCGTGTGATGAAAGTAGGTGTCATATGAGGTCTCGCTGGAGGTCTCTTCGCCTCCCCAGCTGTTGCTGATCTCCGTGGCGCCGAGGGTCGCGGCCTCGTCCTCGGATTTGTAGAGGTTGGCGTCGCTGTTGCTTTCCGCCTCCACGAGCAGGATGTGGCAGTTCGAGCACGCCGCCGAGACCATGTCCAGGTCGAGTGAGATCTCGACCGCCCAGCCGGGTTCCCCCGCTGGATAGTTTTTTGTTTCCCCCAGCTGGTTGACCTTCTTGAAGCAGCCGTTGGCGCTGGTGCACGCCGGGAGCCCGTAGCGGGAGCGATACACGCCCAGATCCGATTCGGCGTCGGGGTCGTCGAATGCGTCGACGACGGCAACCGTCTGCCCGGAGCCCGCCGATTCCGAGGAAAGGTCATAGGCGGAGCGCAGGTCGGCGGGGTCGTAGCCCCCGCCGACGCCGCTGCCGGTGAAGGACGGGCTGAGAAGCTGTGGGCTGGCGGTCTGCGGAGCGAAGGTCAGGGACCGCGCCGCGGCGCTCGACTCCGCCGCCGCGGTGGGAACGAGTATGGCCAGGCAGGCGGAATGTCCGGGCGTCGCACGACCACAGACGGCGTAGGGTTCGGTCTTGGACGGCGTGAAGGAGAAGCCGAGCCCGCCCGAGAAGACGCCGGCCGCGCCGGCCGCCTGGGGAAGGGCCGTCCCGAGCATCGTGCAGGCGAGCAGCAGCGAGAGGAGCAGCCCCGCCCGGGGGCGGGCGCGGGCCGACGTGCCCCCGCGGCGCGCGCATGCCAGCCTGCGCCCCTGGCGGACGCCAGCGAACATGCGTGGCTCACCCTGCTGCATCCAGCTCTCCTTGGATTTGTCCATCCCTGACAGGCTCCCACCGCCCCGAGGCCGAGTTTACGGGGAATACCCCCGGATTTGCAAAGGAGCATGGACGCTTGCTCTACGGCCGCGCGCTCGCCGCGCCCGGGGTCGCGGCGTAGACTTGCCGCCAAACTCGAGGAGGGGATGCGGATGTCCAGCTACACCGTGATGAGGATCGACGACATGCAGACGGCGTTCGGTGGCGGCATGCGCCTCGCGCGGGCCTCGCTCGGAGTCGAGTCCTTCGGCATGCAGATCGAGGAGTTCCCGCCGAACTTCGACAAATACCCCGAGCACAGCCACAGCGAGGACGGGCAGGAGGAGGTCTACATCGTGCTCGGAGGGAGCGCCGAGATCGAGATCGAGGGCGAGCGGTTCCCGCTCGACAACGAGACGATGGCGCGCGTCGGCCCGGGCGTGAGCCGGCGCATCTTCCCGGGTCCCGAGGGGGTGCGGATTCTGGCGCTCGGGGCGGTGCCCGGCGCCGCGTATGAGGCGCCCGACTTCAGCAAGGTCGAGGCCTGAGGCGGGGCGGCTGGGACAGGGCCAGCCGAATGGACCTGGTGGGAGTCGAACCCACGCCGTTGGGGCTAAAAACCCGCTTGGCAACCACCGGGCCAGGTCCTCCGAATTGATCAGGACAGGACGGCCACGACGCTGTTTCCCGCCACGCGGAGCTTTACGCGGCCGTGACGTGCGGGGAGCGTCTCCCTCACCAGTCCCGCCTGCTTGGCACTGAGCACGGCTACCGCCAGCGTATGCGCGGCGGCAAGCACAACGTTTTGCGCTCGCACCCGCTCATTGTCGAGAATGACTCCGGGACCGCCCGGGTCACCGCTCACAGCGGTGGTGACGAGTCCCTTCACAGCGCTGACCGTCCTCAGCGAGGAGCCAACGGGTAGCCACTGATTGAGCGCGACCAACGCGCTCTCGAGCGGCCGATCGACGATCTCTTCGCCCTCAACGACGAACGGGTCATACGAGCCGCCGCTGAGGTGGAAGCGCACCTCCCGAAAGCCGGTCTTCAATGCGTTGAGAACGAAGCGCACGGCCCAGACCGCCGAGGCCGGGCTGTTCGACACCCCCGCGATGCCACCGCAGGAAACGGAGTTGGCCTCGGAGATGATCGCCGGCACGCCTGCCGCGGTTGCATCGGCGACGACCCACGCGAGGCTGCGAGGTGATTCGCCGGCGCCCGCCGAGAGCAGCCCCGGGATCGTGGCCGCGCGCGGATCTTTACACGCGCTGAACGGATACAGGTGGACACCCACCGTCTGGTCATGGAGCTGCGCGATGACCCCTGGAAGTTGATTCTGCCAGTGTTTGGCCGCGGCCAATTCAGGCCCAAGCAGAGCTGAGCTGCCGATCGCCGGTCGCAGGTCGCTCGCCAGTCGCAGATACAGATTTATTGCCGCGAGATCTTCCTGCTGGCTCAGTTTGTTGCCCAGCGAAGCATAGTTGGGCAGTTCGTAGAGGTCCGGCTCATTCCCCAGGGAGAATTCCAGGCCGTTGGTGGCCGCGCTCTGCGCACCGGCGACCATCTGCGTTGCCCAGGAAAGATCACCGGTCTTCAGATTGAGGCCGGCGGTGAGGGGATCTTTCGCGGCACTCAACAGGCAGTGCAGCTGACTCCAGAAGCTGGCGGGCAGTGGGTACAGGGTGGCCGCTTCCCAGGAAGGGGAGGGACTCGCCGACACTCCGCTGGGCAACGTCATGTCCTGGCTTGCCCCGGCCAGGGCCAGCGGCGGGGATCCCAACTGAAGCAACTGTGAGGCGAGGGCCGGGGGAGGGCAGGCGCCCGTGCCGAGATCCTGTGCCAGCAGCGGGTACTCGATAGACAGGCCGACGGGTGGCATCGTGACCTCAACGCCCGGCCCGCTGCTGACGGCCTCGGCGGCGGTGGGAAGGAGTGCGAGCGCGACCAGCAGTGGAAGCGCGACCGGTATGAGCAGCTTGCGCAGCATCACCGGAACCTACCGGGACTGCTTCGCCTTCGCGCAGGATGGAGCTCGGACGAGCGCCGAATGAGCGACACGTCAAGGCGCCTCAGGGCGCGGCCTGGCTGTGTTGGCGCAGGAAGCTCCACACAAGCCAGGGAGCCGAGACGGTGCTCGTCTGCCCGGGGTCGGGCGGCAGTCCGCCCGGCAGCTGGTGCCCGCCGCCGAAGATCTCGATGTGCTGGACGGCCGTGCCATCGGCGCAGTCGGCCCAGTCGTAGCGCTCGACCCGCGGCGCGATGCGACTGACCGACGCGGGGCCGTGGCAGCCGTCGCGGGCGCGCCAGGCTGTGAGCCACGGTCGGACGGCGCCCGCACGGGCGGGCGGCGAGCCGTTGTAGGGAACAACGCCGTCGGCCGTTCCGTGCACCTCGATTATCGACACCGGGTTCGCAGGCTGACACGGGGGCAGGCTCGAGTACCCGCCGGCGATCGACGCGACCGCCGCGAAGCGGCCGCTCAGCTGGCAAGCCAGGAGGGCGGCCATGCCCCCACCGTTCGACACCCCCGCCGCGTATACACGGCCGGTGTTCACGCACAGGTTGCTCTCAACGTAGTCGAGCACCTCAGAGATGAACTGCACGTCGTCGGGACCCGCGGGCGCCTGGTCGATGTTCCAGAAGGTGCGCCCGTCCGGTTCTTCAAGCGAGTTCGGGTAGACCGCGATGAAGCCCTCGGAGTCGGCGAGCACCGAGAAGCCCGAGTAGGACTGGAACGAGTTGCCTCCGGCGCTGTGCAGGCCGAGGAGCAGCGGCAGGCGCTCACCGGCGGCGGCCGGCGGCACGTTCACGATCGCCGTGCGCTCCACGCCGCCGCTGAGCACGGTGATCTCGCTTTCGCCTGGCGTGGGCGCCTGCTGGCAGGGGCTGGCCACTTCCTGGGCAGCGCCCGGAGCTGCTGAGAGGAGCTGCGCGGCGGACACGGCAAGGACCGCAAGAACCACCGCGAGCAGACCGTTGCCGACGCAGCCGGAGCGCACGCACTAACGATATGCAACGGTGGAGAGATGCAACGGTGGACAGGTGCGGCCCGCCCATCGCGTTGCGCGCGGTTGCTCACGCTCCTCGTTCTGCTCGCGGCCGCCGCATGGCTGCTCGGGCCCGGCGGCGCGGCGGCGCTCGTCGTCTACGGCCCGCTGCGCGCCGTGCCCGGTGCCGGCGGGTGTCTTCGCGACCCGCACGAAGAGCCGGCCACCGAACAGGTTTGCCCCGGCCTCGCGGCGGGGCTGGCCGGCGCCCAGGCCGTGGCCGTCAGTCCCGACGCCAGGAGCGTGTACGTGGCAGGCGAAGGCGCAGTCGTAACCCTGGCGCGCGACCGCGCCACCGGCTCGCTGTACCCCGCACTGTCGCCGTCCACGCGCGCGTGCATCGGCTCGAGCGCGAGTAGCCCGTGCGCCGCGATGGACGCTGCACTGGACGGCGCCGATGCGCTGGCGGTCAGTGCTGACGGTCGCTTCGTGTACGTCGGTGCGTCCAATTCGGCGACGGTGAGCGCGTTCGTCCGTGGACGCCGCGGCGTGCTCCTGCCGGTGGCCCAACGTGTCCGCGGCCGGTATTTCGGCTGCGTCGCCGGCACGCTGCTGGAAGGTACTCCGCCGCCCCGATGCGGAGCTCACGTCCGGGCGCTGAATGGAGTTGCCGCCCTGGCCATCAGCCCGGATGGGCGCAACCTGTACGCCGTCTCCTACGGGCTCGAGCCCGGCACGGACTCGGTGGTGACCCTGCAGCGCGACCCCCGAAGCGGTGCTCTGCGGCCGCTCCCCGGAACGCGCGGCTGCCTGCAGAGCCTGCCTGGAAGCGGCTGTCGTGCCCTCCCCGACCTCGAGGGGGCAAGCGCGATCACGATCTCCCAGGACGGCCGTTTCGTGTATGTCGCGTCGGAGCTGAGCGGCGCAATAAGGGGATTCCTTCGCAATAGCTCAACGGGAGCCCTGACCCCTCTGTACCGTCGCGGCGGATGCATCTCCTCCAGCACGCGCGGCGAGGGCGACGCGCCCTGCGCGGTGTCGGTGCCCCAGCTCGCGGGCGCCCGCTCGATCGCCCTCAGCCCCGACGGCCGCGAGCTGTATGTGGCCGCGTTCGATCCGGGTGCGGTGGTCGTGCTGGAGCGCAATCCCAAGAGCGGGCGGCTCGTCGCGCCTCCGCCCAACTGCCTGCAGGCGGCATCCGACGCGAGCTGCCCGGTGGGACTTCCCTTCCTGCGTGGCGCGGCAGCGCTGGCGATCGGGCCGGACGGCCGCGCCGTCTACGTGGTCAGCGAGGGCGGCAACAGCCTGGTGGAACTGCTGCGCAACGCCTCCGACGGAGCCCTCACGCCGGCCAGCGAGAGCTCAACGACGATGGACCCGCTCAGCGGCCCGATCGCGCTCGCGCTCTCCCCGGGCGGAGGGAGCATCTACGTGGCTTCGCCCTATGACGACGGAGTGGCCGGGCTCACGGGTTAGCTATCCAACGGCTCCGCGGGCAGCACCAGGAGCGAGGGATGCTGGACGTCGTGGAGCAGCTCGATGTCGACCGGGCGCAGAGTGGTGGCGGTTGCGAGGTCCTCGCCGGTGCCCGGGTTGCGCGCGTAGCGGGGATGGGCGCCGGAGGAGACCTGCAGGCGGATGCGATGGCCGGCTGCGAAGCGGTGGCCCATGGGCCACAGGTCGAAGGTGACGCGGACGGTGTCGTCCGCGGCCGGCGCGAAACGCCCCGGTAGGACGCGGGTCAGTGCATCGCATATGTTCCACGATGCGCCCTGAGCATCGACGTCGCAGACCCGCGCGAACAGGTCGAAATGCGGCGAGCTGGTCCGCACGCAGAGCTCGACACGCACCGGGCCGATCGCCTCCACAGCCTTGGGCAGCGGCGCGGTCGTGTAGGTGAGGACGTCGGGCCGCGCCTCGAGCACACGGTTGTCGATCACCGGCTCGCGCGCAAGCAGCACGGGTCCGCCGAGTGACGGCGTGGGGGCGGCGGGGTCGTAGCGGTAGCGATCCCCGCTCTCAGGGCCATCGGCGGGCTCGAAGTCCTGCAGGCCCCCTCCACCCGCGAGCCACAGCCTGCGCTCGCCGGTGCCGGGCGGCGGCCAGCTGCCCAGCTCGCGCCAGCCGCCGCCGGTGCGCTCGCCGGTGATGAACGCCCGCACGGTGGACGTTCGCAGGAGCCGGCGATCGTCGAGCAGGTGGGCGCGCAGCCATCCCAGACCCTCGCGGATCCCGGCCGTGAGCAGCCCGGGTGCGGTATGCGTCCACGGCCCGATGACCAGTTGCGGCGCGCGCCCGGCGGCCTGCAGCGCGGCGAAGTCCTCCAGCAGCCATGGCAGGAAGATGTCCTGCCAGCCACCGATCAGCTGGACCTGCGCGGCGACCTGGCCGACGCCGGAAGCGTAGTCGCGCGCAACCCAGTAGGGGTCCTCGCGGCCCGAGCTGGCCAGCGCCTCGCGAAACCACGCGACCTCGGCGCCGGTGGCGCGCACGTCGAGATCGGTGATCGGCAGCTGCGCAAAGAGCGTGGGTAGGCGGCGCAGGCGGCGCCCCATCGCCAGCGGGGCGAGCCTGCGCTCCTGGGCGGCGACGAGTACCAGCCACGAGGCCGCGCTCTCCAGCGCGAGGCTTCCGCCCGCGTAGGCCTGGCCGTGGAACTGTGAGGCGCTGACCTGGATCGCCAGCGCAGCCAGGTCATCTCCCGCCCCGGGCGCGACCGCCCACTGCACCAGCCCGAGGTAGCTCGGGCCGATCATGCCGATTCGCTCGGCGTGCCAGGGCTGTGCCCGGATCCAGCGCAGCGTCGCCAGGCCGTCGGCGCGCTCCTCGAACGGGCTGAACGTCCCTTCCGAGCCGAACGTGCCGCGCACGCTCTGGACGACGACCTGAAGGCCGCGCTCGGCCAGCAGCCGCCCGAAGATCAGGCCCACGAGCTGGCGACGTCCATACGGCGAGCGCACGAGCACCGTCGGCTGGCGCTGCTCACGCGTCGCACGCGCGACGTACCGGTCGGCCAGCAGCACCGCGCCGTCGTCCATCGTGACGCGCAGGTCGCGCTCGCAGACGAGGTCCTGCGTTTGGGCGCGAGGAAGGTGCATGCGCCGCGCAAGGACAGCGCTCGCGAGCGTCACGGCCGAGTGTCCTCCTTGGTCGGCGGCGCCCCTCACCCGTCCAGCTTGCCACGACGCCTGCCACTTGGTGCGGTCTGTCGACGAGCCGCGGTCGGAACTCAGGGTTGATATACTCACCAGTATCTGAATACCCAGCGGTATGCGAGGTCCCCTTGGCTGACAGCACGCATACGTTCCTCTTCATGGATCTCGTCGGCTTCACGGCGCTCACCGCCGAACGGGGAGACGACACGGCGGCCGAGGTGGCGCTGCGGCTCTTTGCAACCGTGAGGCGCCTGCTGCCGGAGCATTGCGCGGAGGAGATCAAGACGATCGGCGACGCGATGATGATCCGCTGCGATGATCCGCGCGACGGCGTCGAACTCGGCCTGCGGATCTGCGAGCAGATCGATGACGAGCCCGACCTGCCTCCGCTGCGGGTCGCGGTGCACTCCGGCTCGGCGGTCTGCCGGGACGGCGACTGGTATGGCAGCGCCGTCAACGTGGCCGCGCGCCTGTGCTCGGCGGCGGGCGGCGGCGAACTGCTGGTCAGCGATTCAACCCGCGAGGCCTCCGGGGCGTCCCGTCACGTCGGCTTCGGAGCGCGCAAGTTGCACTGGCTGAAGAACGTTCCCGAGCCCGTTGGCGCCAGGTCGGCGGCACGACTCGAGCGACCTACCTCGCGGAGGTCTCTGCGCGGGGGCGCAAAGCACATCGTTCATAGTCACGTTTCCGGCTTCCGACGACGACAATCCGAGGTGACCAGCTGATGTCGAGACTCACGCGCAAGGAGAAGCAGGCGCACACACGCGCATGCCTGATGCAGTCGGCCGCGAGGGTCTTCGCTCGCCGGGGGCTGCAGCAGGCCTCGATCGACGAGGTGGCTGAAGATGCTGGCTTCACCAAGGGTGCGTTCTATGCGAACTTCAAGAGCAAGGAGGAGCTCTTCCTGGCGATGCTCGACGAGCGCTTCACGCAGCGCATCGAGGCCATCGAACAGGTGATAGCCAGTGAGGGGAGCACGGCCGAGAAGGCCCGGCGCGCCGGCGATAACTTCGTGCAGATGCTGAGCGCGGACCGCGAGTGGGAGCGGCTGTTCTTCGAGTTCAGCGCATACGCCGCGCGTGACGACGATTTCCGCGAAGAGCTGGTCACCCGCTATCGCACGATGCGCGACCGAATGGCCGCTGCGCTTGAGGCTCATTCCGAGGGGCCTGGCAAGGAGGCGACGCTTCCATCCGATCAGGTGGCGCTGATGGTGTCGGTCATGGCCAATGGGTTTGCCCTTGAGAAGCTGCTCGAGGGCGACGCCGTTCCGGACGAGCTCTACGGGACCATGCTCACGGTGTTCTTTGCCGGGCTCGAGGCGCTGGCAGCCGCGCCGTCGACCGTTTCGGCTGCGTGACCCCCTCCCGCTCAGAGCAGGTGTCGCAGGCGCCAGCCGAGCGACGGGTCTCCGAGCGAGCGCCTGGCCACCGCGGCGGTCGCGACTGATCGGCGGACTGGTACCTGGCGTCTCGCCGGCGAGCCCGACCTGACGCACGCACCAGCGGGCGCTTCTACGATCGAACATGTGAGACGACCCCCGAGGCGCGGAGTCTGCGATGAGTGAGCCTGAGCAGAACCCCGCGAGCGACCGCCATGCTGCGGGGCCCGGGCGCGTGAGCCGCCGGCTCGTGAGAGACCTGGCGATCGTGTTCGTGATCATCGCGCTGGGGTTCGGATTCGGAAGGCCGCTCGCAGCCGGCTACTACTTCGGCGGATGCGACGACGCCCAGGACGTACAGCAGTACGCGATCCATGTGTTCGGCATCGCGATGTGCCGCGACGTCACCCTCAGCAAGAAGGCGGAAAGCAAGGCACAGAGCGAAGCGGAAGCGACCTCGGTCACTGAACTGTTCGAAGGAGAAGGCGCCGGGGCCAGCGAAGAAGAAGGCGCCGGCGCTCCCCACGGCAGCACCCCGCCCCCCGCTACCAGCGGTGCCGGGAGCGCCTAGCCGGGGCTGCAGCGGGCCTCCGTGGGCGGGTGCCTGAAGCCCGCCGTCACGCGCATGTCGGCAGGGTGGGCGTCAGCGTGCCGCTGTCGATGCACAGCTCGGAGAGTCGCATCTGAAGGCGCCGGCGCTCGGACTCATGCGACGGGCTGCGTGCCCGCCCCGAGTTCTTCTCGAGAAGGTTGCGTGTCTCGTTCGGGTCGCTCTCGAGGTCGTACATCTCATATTCCGGCGCGGCGCGCCGGGCTGGATCGAGGTAGACGGCGTACTTCCAGCGCGTGTCGCGCACGCAGCGAATGCGGTTCGGCTGGCCGGCTGCCTCTTGGAGAGCTGTGCCGGCCTGGTGGTCGTCGTAGGTGAACAGCACCGCGTCGCGGACCGACGGCTCCTCGGCGCGCAGGAGTGGGCCCAGGTCATGTCCGTCGAAGCGCTCCCACTCGGGCGAGGCACCTGCGAGGCCCAGCAAGGTGGGGACGATGTCCAGCAGCGATGCGAGCGCAGCGCTCTCGCGCGCCTGCGGGAACAGCCGCGGGCTCGAGACGACGAGCGGCACACGGATCGCCTCCTCGTAGGCGTTGAAGATCTTCTGGCGCAAGCCTCCGTGGGAGAGGCCCAGCTCGCCGTGGTCGGATGTGCGCACGATCACCGACCGCGAGCGAAGCGATTCAGGGTCATCGGCCGGTCCGAGCGCCGTGAGCAGGCGGCCGATCTTCTCGTCAACCACCCGCTGGAGATGGGCGTAGAAGTCCACGTAGTCCTGCTGAGCCTGGCGGTCGGACAGTGCTCCGAGATAGCTGTCCATTCCGAGCTTTGACAGCGCCTGCACGGTCGGCTTCTCGCTCAGGTCCTCTTCGAGTGTGGGCGGCAGCGGCACGCCAAGGCCGCGGAACTCGCCCGGCGAGTAGCCGCCCTGCGTGTAGGAGGCCGGATAGCCGAGCACGTCGTGGGGGTTGACGAGCGAGAAGATGAGGCAGAAGGGCTCCGGCAGATGCTTGCGTGCAAGCCACGCCTCCACCTCACGGGTGTAGTCCTCATCCCATCCCCGGCGGGCCGCGCCCGCGCTCCCGCCCCCGAAGTTCTCGGCCTTGGTGTCGCCACCGGAATCCGGTGGCTCCCATTCGGCAAAGCCGTAGTCGCGCTCGATCCGTGCGGGGTCGGCGGCGCCCCAGCTCGCGCCGTTCACGGGCTTGCTGAGGTGCCACTTGCCCTTCAACGCGACGTGGTAGCCGCAGCGGCGCAGCAGGGTTGCCAGGGTGTCAATCCCCGGCGGCAGCTCGGGCTCGTTGCCGCTCTTGGGTCCCAATCGCAGGGCATTGCGCACGACGCCCGCTGCCAGCCTCCGGCGAGGGGCCTCGCCGCTGCGCGCCATGTGCGCTGCGGCGCGCAGCGCGGCCGGAGCGTTCCGGGGGTCCGGCCACAGGTCGCCCTCGGTCATGGTGAGCGTCACGCCGTGTCGCGACGGGCGTTTGCCGGTGAGAAGGCTGGCTCGGCTCGGCGAGCACATCGCCGTTGCGGTGAACGCTCGCGTGAAGGTCATGCCTGTTCGCCTGAGCTCGGCGTCGTTCGGGGCGAGCTCTTCGAGCCACGCGGGGTTCTCGGGCCAGTGCTGGGGCTGGCGCTGCTGGTCGGTGATCAGCAGGATCAGGTTTGGCGGAGTGGAGTTCTCGGTCATCGCCGGGGAAGCTAGCAAGCGGTGGCGGATACGATTGCGCGTCATGATCGAGGGCCAGGATCGCCTGCGGCCGCCGCACGACCGCGAGGGGCGCTTCGCCAACTGGTCACGCACGGTCACCTCGCGACCTGTCGTCTGGCACGAGCCGAGCAGCGAGCAGGAGATCGCAGCCATCGTGCGAGACGCGTTCGCCGCCAAACAGCGCCTGCGCGTGGTCGGAGCGGGGCATTCCTGGAGCGCCATCGCCGCGCCCGAGGAGATCGCGGTGTCGCTCGATCGATGGTCGGGCATCGCCGGCGAGGCACCCGGCACCGTGATGGTACGCGCCGGTACCCGCCTGCGCGATCTCAACGCGGAGCTCGCCCACCGCGGCCTTGCCCTGCCCATCCTCGGGTCGATCACGCGGCAGTCGATCGCCGGCGCGATCGCCACCGGCACCCATGGATCGAGCCTCGCGCACGGCAATCTCGCGAGCCTCGTGGAGGGCATGAGGCTCATCACCGGGACCGGCGAGGTGCTCGACCTCGACCGCGGTGACGAGCGCCTGGACGGTGCGCGAGTTCACCTCGGGGCCCTCGGCGCGGTTACGCACCTCACCCTGAAGGTGGTACCCGAGTTTCGGCTCGCACAGGTGATCGAGGGCGTTCCGGTTGGTGAGGTCTCCCGCCGGTTGGAGACGATCGGGCGCAGCGCCGAGTTCGTGAAGGTGTGGTGGCTTCCTCATACCCCGCTCGCCTACATCTACCGGTACGAGCGCACCAATGAGCCGCCGTCGCGTCGTCCCACGCCCGAGGCCGAACGCTGGTTTGAAGATCGGGTCATGCACGGCGTGGTCCTGCCACTCGCCTTCGCCGCGCACCGATGGCGCCCCGCGACGATTCCGGCGTGGAACCGCGCGATGGTGCGCACGTTTCTCGAGAAGCCCAGGCGAGTCGGCGGCAGCGAGGCGATGCTGACGACGGCGATGCCCGTCAGACACCGCGAGACGGAGGCCGTTGTGGCGCTCGCCTCGGCGGGCGAGGCGTTCGATCGCGTGGTTCGCCTGATCGACGCGGAGGCGGTGCGCGTCAACGTGATCGTCGAGCTCCGCTTCGTGCGCGGCGACGACGGCTGGATGAGCCCCGCGCAGGGCGGCGATGTCGTGCAGCTCGGCGCATACGCCGGTGAGACGCCGGAGGTCGATCGCTACTTCGCGGAGTTCTGGCGGCAGATGCGTGAGCTGGGCGCACGCCCCCATTGGGGTAAGGAGATGGATCACGACGCCGGCGAGGTCCGCACGCTGTGGCCTCTGGCGTCGCGCTTTGGCGAGCTGCGCGACGAGCTCGACCCCGGGCGCGTCTTCGCGAACTGGTTCCTCGATCGCGTGCTCGGTGGTGAGGGAGCCTGACCATGCGCCTTGCCGTTCTCGGGATGGGGAGGATGGGCCGCGCAGTCGCCGACCGCCTGCTCGGCGGCGGGCACGAGGTCGCCGTGTGGAACCGGACGGCCGGCAGGTGCGACGATCTCCTCACCAGGGGGGCCCGCGAAGCGGCCACTCCCGCAGCGGCGGCCGAGGAGAGCGAGGCGACGTTCACCTCGCTCGCGGATGACGCCGCGGTGCGCGCCGTCGTGGCCGGGCGCGACGGAGTGGCCGCCGGCCTGGGCGACGGCGTTCTCATCGACACGAGCACGGTGTCGCCAGCCACCACGGCCGACCTGGCCGAGGCGGTGGGGGGCCGCCTGCTCGCGTCGCCGATCCTCGGCTCTCCGACAGCTGTCCTCTCGGGCGACGCCGGGTATCTCATCGGGGGTCCCCGCGAGCTCTATGACCGGCTGGCGCCGGCCTACGACGTCCTCGTCGAGGCCGGACGGCGCGTCTATGTCGGCGAGAGCGCAGGGGTGGCTACGACGCTCAAGCTGCTCTCCAACTACCTGCTCATGTCCGGTATCGCCGCCCTCGCCGAGGCCGTGGCCACAGCCCAGGCGGTCGGATTGTCCGACGAGCTGATCCGCGACTACCTCGGCCAGCTGCCTCTCGTCGCCCCTGCGCTGCGCAACCGGCTCGACGACATCGTCTCGGGCGACCATGACGGCTGGTTCTCGACGACCCTCGGGGCGAAGGACGTCCGGCTCGCGGAGGACCTCGCCCGGTCGCACGGCGTGGAGCTGCCGCTCGCCGACGCCGTCAGGCAGCGCTTCGAGGAAGCGGTCGCCCAGGGATGGGCGGATGCCGACATCGGCGCGGTCGTCGAGCTGCTCAGAAAGCACACATGAGCGTGCCGAGCGACGAGGAGTCTCCCTGGGAGATTCCGCGGATCCCGGCCTCGGCCGGGGCGCTGATCTTCGACAGGGCCGGCAGGCTGCTGATTCTGAACCCCACCTACAAGGCGGGGTGGACCATCCCCGGAGGGCAGCTCGAGGAGACGGGTGAGTCGCCGTGGCAGGGCTGCCGGCGCGAGACGCTCGAGGAGTGCGGCCTTGAGATCAAGCGTGGCCGGCTTGCCTGCGTCGACTTCCTGCGCCCGCGCCCCGGCCGGCCGGGCGGGGTGCGCTTCCTGTTCGACTGCGGCCGGTTCCCCGACAAGCGGCTGGGCGCGATCGCCGTCGATGGCAGCGAGATCGACGAGCATCGCTTTGCCGAGCTGGCCGAGGCCTCCTCGCTCCTCAGCGGCCCGGTACGACGTCGCGTTCTTGCGGCCGCCGGGCGCAAGCGCTGCGTCTATCTTGAGGAGGGGCGTCGCGTGAAGGGCGTGCGCAGCTGACGCCCGACAGCCGCAGGCACGCGGCGAGGGTCAGTCGAGGTTGTCGAGAATCTCGTTCGCACGCGACCACTGGCTGGGCTCCACGACAAGGTAGATGTCGCCGCGCCCACGCGGATCCAACGGATGATCGGCGACGCACGCGGCATCGACGCCGAGCGCTCCCAACTGGTCGCGCCACGCCACAGCGGTCGTCTGGTCCTCGAAGGTGCTGACGGTCTCCCAGCCGTCAAAGCGCGGATCGCCGATCGCCACCGGCGGTTCCTTGGCGGAAGCTCCCCGTCGGCGGAATGGACGCATCGGTGTCAGCGTAGCCCCGGCGCCTCGCTGTGGTGGTCGCGATGCTCGGCGATGATCCGCTCCATCTGGGCTTCGCTGAGGCCCGTGGCGCGCGCCATGTCGTGGCGACTGAGGCTTTTGACGGCATCGCACGCCAGCATGAGCTCGCCAAGCTCGTGGAGCCCGCCGATCGCTGGCGGCTGAGCTGATGGAGCCTGTGCAGGTCCGCGACCTGATGGTCGTAGACGCAGCCCGGCGGGGTCCAGGTCGCGTAGATCTCATAGGCGGTGCTCATCTCGATTCGATGCCGGGCCGCGCTAGCTCTGAGTGCCCGGTGTCCCGGCGAGCGGGAGGCGGCGGCGGGCGAAGACGTCTTTTAGAAGCCGTAGACGGTCGCTCATGATGCCGTCCACGCCGAGGTCGAGAAGATCGCTCATCGTCGGCTCGTCGTTGATCGTCCAGACGTGGACGGGCAGGCCGGCGCGGTGCGCCGCGCGGACGAATCGCCCGGTGACGATCGCAAAAGGCCCGCGGCGCATCGGCACCTGAATGCAGTCGGCGCCGAGGCGCGCCATCGTGCCGGACGTTGCGGCGAGGCGAGCGAGCGCGACCGAGCGTGGTCCCATCGACGTACACGCCGCTCCGCGGCTCAGCGACCGGATCCGGCGCAGGCGGCGATCTGAGAACGATCCGATGCATACGCGGCTCCAGGCGCCGAGGCGATCGAGCAGTGCGGCGAGTGGCTCGACTGATGGATCGGACTTGGGGTCGATGTTGACTCGGACCTCAGGCCATCGCATGAGGATCTCTTCGAGGCGGGGGACGCGGATCCCACGACCACGGAACGGGAAGCTGCTCCCACCGTCGGGCGAGAACGCATAACCGGCATCGGCCGCTTCGACCTCGGCGATCCCGAGTTCGGCGATCGCGCCCTTGCGGTCCGTGACCCGGTCGAGGCGGTCGTCATGGAAGGCGACCAGCACGCCGTCGCGCGTGAGATGGGCATCGGTCTCCAGGTATCCGTATCCAAGCGCCACGGCGATCTGGAATGCCGCGAGCGTGTTCTCGGGCGCCTCGCCGGCCCCCCCGCGGTGAGCGGACGCGATCGGTCCTGGCGCGTCGAGGAATGGGTGCACGCTCAGGCGGACCTCGGCGAGAACTGGAACGTGCGCGCTGCGATCAGCGGCGAGGTCTGAGCGCCCCGCTCGGACGCGGTCAGGGGAAGCGATCTCATCGAACGGGGACCATCGCGAGCCGCTGATGCTCGCATACCGACCATAGCCCCGCCGGGACCCGGTTTCGCTGAGCGTCGCCATGCCCTTCATGAGACTGTGCTTGTCGGGCTGGTGTACGGTCGAATCGTGCACGACCCGCCACTCACACGGCGCTCGGCCACGGCTCTCGCCCGCGCGATTCGCGAGGGCGAGGTCTCCTCGCGCGAGGTTGTCGAGGCGCACATCGAGATGTGCGAGCGCAACCAGCCCCGCACCGGCGCGATCGCCGTTGAGCGTTTCGACGCCGCCCGAGGCGAGGCCGACGCCGCCGACGCCCGTATCGCGAGCGCCGGCGAGAGCGAGCTGCCGCTGCTGCTGGGGGTGCCGTGCACGATCAAGGAGTCGTTTGCCCTGGCGGGCATGCCCAACTGCGCGGGGCTGGTCGCGCGGCGCGAGCACCGTGCCGAGACGACCGCGCCGACCGTGCAGCGGCTGATCGATGCCGGCGCGATCCCGCTGGCGCTCACCAACGTCTCCGAGCTCACGCTGTGGGTGGAGTCCGACAATCGCGTGTACGGGCGCACCAGCAACCCCTACGACTCCTCGCGCGCGGCCGGCGGCTCCTCGGGCGGCGAGGGTGCGGCGGTCGGCAGCGGGGCGTCTCCGTTCGGGCTCGGCTCGGACATCGGCGGCTCGATCCGCATCCCGGCCTTCTTCTGCGGCGTGTTCGGGCATAAGCCCTCGAACGGGCTGGTGCCGCACACGGGTTCCTACCCGGCTGCGCACGGTGAGGCCAGGCGCCTGCTCGCCGCCGGACCGCTGGCGCGGCGCAGCGAGGATCTGATGCCGGTGCTGAGGATCCTGTCCGGGCCGGACGGTGCCGACCCGCTGGTCACAGGCGTGCCCCAGCTCGGCGATCCTGCGAGCGTCTCGCTCGAGGGGCTTCGTGTACTGATAAGCGAGTCGGCGTTCCTTCAGCCGATCAGGCGTGAGCTGCTGGCGGCGCGGGAGCGCGCTGCGGGGGCGCTGGCGGCGGCCGGGGCACGGCTGGAGCGCGTGCGCCTGCCGCAGATGCGCCACGTCGTCGAGCCCTACTTGGCGACGCTCGGCGACGGCGACACGGTGGCGGGGGTCCTACGGGAGGGGGGAGCGGAGCCACTGACGATCAGGAGTGCTCTGCGCCGCGGCGGTCCGCACACCGTGCCGCTGAAGGCGCTTGTGCTGCTCGAGCGGGTGAACAGCCTGTCCCCGTCGAGACGCGCCAGGCGGGCGATCGCCTGGGGCCAGGAGTACGCGCGCGAGATCGCCGAGACTATTGGCGACGGCGTTCTGTTGCACCCGCCGCTGGCAAACGTGGCGCCACGGCACGGACACACATACGGTCGCTTCTATGCGCTTCAGCCGATGGCCGCCTTCAACCTCGCGGCCGTCCCGGTCACGCAGGTGCCCCTCGGCCTCGGCTCCCGCGGTCTCCCGCTCGGCGTCCAGGTCGCGGCTGCGCCCGGGCGCGATCACGTCTCGGTCGCGGTGGCGATGGAGCTCGAGCGCGTGTTCGGCGGCTGGGTTCCGCCCAACGTGCCTGGGTTCAGCGAGGCGAGAGTGTTGCGGCCGGCTCCGTAGCCATGCTGCGTGGTCGATGAGCGTGCGAGCGCTGGAACCCCCGCGGGAGGTACGCCGCGTCGCGCGAGGCGCGCCGCCAGCAGCGGGATGTAGGGTCGGGCTGCCGTGAGCTCGGCGCCCCGGATTACTGTCGTCGGCTCGGCGAACGTTGACCTCGTGGCCCGCTGTGAGCGGCTGCCGCGGCCGGGCGAGACGGTTACCGATGCTGACCTCACACGCATGCCTGGCGGGAAGGGCGCAAATCAGGCTGTCGCAGCGGCCCGTCTTGGCGCCCGCACGCGCTTCGTCGGGCGAATCGGAGCGGACGATCTGGTGCTGCGGTCACTCGAATGCGAGGGAATCGACACGAGCGGCGTGGTGCGCGAGGAGGGGGAGAGCGGCGTGGCGCTGATCCTGGTCGAGGACAGTGGCGAGAACGTGATCGTCGTTGCGCCCGGCGCAAATGCACGTCTTGCCCCGAGCGACGTCGACGTGGGGGAGGCGGATGCGGTGATGTGTCAGCTGGAGATCCCGACCGAGGCGGTCGTGGCCGCCGCCGCGAACGCGCCGTTCTTCTGCTTGAACGCGGCCCCGGCACGTGGTGCGCTCGAGCTGGAGCCCGATCTGCTCGTGGTCAACCGCTACGAGTACGAAGCGATCGGCCGTCGCGTGAAGCTCGTCGCGCTCACGCTCGGGGCGGAGGGTGCGATGCTGCTCGAGGATGGGCGAGAGGTAGCTCACGCGACGCCGCCTTCAGTCGACGCTGTCGACGGCACGGCGGCGGGCGACGCTTTCTGCGCGGCGCTGGTTGTCTCGCTGCTGGAGGGCCGGGAACGTGGAGAATCGCTGAGCCGCGCATGCGCCGCAGGTGCCCTTGCGGCCTCGCGGATGGGCGCGCAACCCTCGCTGCCGTTGGCTGGCGAGCTCGATGAAATACTCGCCACGTGACCCGGATCATCCTTGACTGCGACCCGGGCCACGACGACGTGATCGCGTTGATGCTCGCGCTTGCGAGCCCCGAGGTCGAGCTGTTGGGCGTGACCACCGTCGCGGGGAACCAGACGGTGGAGAAGACGACCGCAAACGCGATCCGCGTGCTCGACCATCTTGGTCGCGACGACATTTCCGTGGCCGCGGGCGCGCGCCGTCCGCTCGTGCGAGAGCCTTACGTCGCCGCCGATGTCCATGGTGACACGGGCCTGGACGGCCCCGAACTGCCGGCCGCCGCCCGGGCGCCTGAGGCGGCACACGCAATCGATTGGATCGCCGAGACCCTCTCAGCGGAGGCACACCCTGTCACGCTGGTCCCGACCGGTCCGTTGACGAACATCGCCCTCTTTCTCGCGCGCTACCCAGAGCTTGAGTCGAAGGTGGCGCGGATTGTGCTGATGGGCGGCGCGATCGCCGAGGGCAACGTGACGCCGGCCGCCGAGTTCAACGTCTGGGCCGACCCGGAGGCGGCGCACCGTGTGTTCTCCAGCGGACTCGACTTGACGATGGTCGGGCTCGACGTCACACACAAGGCAATGCTGAGAGAGCCGCACGTCGACCGGCTCGCCCGGAGCGGCGTCGCTGGCAAGCTGGTCGCCGACCTGTACGGCTTCTACGTCGAGCATCACAGGCGGCGGTATGGCTGGGATGGCGCACCCGTGCACGATGCCGTCGCGGTCGCGCAAGTGATCGATGGGACTCTGCTTGAGATCACGGATTGCGGCGTGACCGTCGACACGGGGCCGGAGCTCTCGCGTGGGCGCACCTATGTCGATCGTTGGGGCAGCGCGGGCTGGCAGCCCAACTGCCACGTCGCGGTCGATATCGACTCCGAGCGTTTCCTCGCGCTGCTCATCGAACGGATCTCTCGGCTCGGCGAGGGCAGGGCTTAGATCCCTAGGTCGGGAGCGATCCGCCATCGATCAGGATCGACTGGTTGCTCAGGTAGCCGTTGCGAACGACTGCAGCGACGAGGTCGGCGACCTCCTCGGCGCTGCCAAGGCGCCCGACGGCTCGGGATGCGCCCAGCTGCCGTCGGACCTCGGGGTCGTCGGGGATCATGTCGCTATCCACCAGCGCTGGCGCGACGACGTTGACCGTCACGCCCGCGGACGCTCCCTGTCGCGCGAGGCTATGGGCGAGGCCGTGCAGCCCGGCCTTCGACGCGGCGTAATGTGCGCCCACGAGGCCCCCGGTGTAAGCAGCCACCGACGAGATGAACACGATGCGCCCAAAGCCGCGTTCGCACATGCCCTCGAAGGCGCTCTGCGCAAGGACGAAGGGTGCGGTCAGGTTGACAGCGAGCATCCGGTCCCAATCCTCGATCCGGATGTCCAGAACTCCGGTTGGTGGAGTGACGATACCGGCGTTCGCGATGAGCACATCGACAGCGCCGAGCTCGCTCTCGACTCGCGCGACAAGCTCCCCGGCCACGTCGGGGCTGGCCAGGTCCCCCGCCACGGTGATCGCACTCCGCCCGGTGCCTCTCACTTCCTCGGCCACCTCGCCGGCAGCCTGAGCCTGCACGGCGTAGCCGACCGCGATGTCGTGGCCGTCATCGGCTAGGCGCAGCGCAATGGCTCTGCCGATCCCACGGCTTCCTCCGGTCACGAACGCTACGGGCATCGCATGCGCACGCTAGACGATCCGCTTCCAAGCCCGATCGTGATGCTCGCGTCGCTACGTTGGCCGGCGTGTCTCGCATCACGCTGCATCTCGGTGACATCACGACGGACTCGAAAGCAGACGTCATTGTCAATGCGGCCAACTCGAGCCTTCTGGGAGGGGGTGGCGTCGATGGTGCGATTCACCGCGCTGGGGGACCCGAGATCCTCGAAGAGTGCCGCCTGCTCGGCGGCTGCCAGGCTGGCGACGTGAAGATAACCACCGCGGGGCGGCTACGTCCGGCCAAGCACATCATTCACGCCGTGGGACCGAAATGGCGGGGCGGCATGGCCGGTGAGGCTGAGTTGCTCGCGTCGTGCTATGAACGCGCGGTGGAGTTGGCCTCCGCGCACGACTGTCGCCGCATCGCGTTTCCGGCCATCTCCACCGGCGTGTATGGATATCCGCTTGAGCAGGCCGCGGAAGTCGCCCTCAGCGCAACTCGCGGGGCCTTACAGACGCACCCCGTCACCGAAGCGCGATTCTGGCTGTTCGACCAGGACGCGTACGGCGTGTTTGCCACAACGCTCGCAGAGCTCGAGAGGTGATCCGAGGACATCGGTAACGGCCATGACTTGACCCCTTCGCTTATCGAACCGGAGACCCCTTCGTTACCATGGCCGCGTTCTGAAGGTGAATTTTTGGGCGGAATCCCGCATGGACACTGGACTGGCCCTCCGTGTCGTCACTACCTTACGCCCTAGATCGCCGCAAATTGCGGTAAGTAATTGCCGCAATTGGCACGACTGCCAATTGAAAATCGCGGCATATCAGGCAGACGATTTGTGCCGTTAGGTCCGACGAAAGGTACAGTCAGAGACTGTCGCTTCGCTCGAAAGCAGAAGCCAGCCCAGCGGCCGGCCCGACGAGTGCTTTTCGTCCGGAGCGGTAGGCTCGGGTGCATCGCATGGGGCGACCGCTTCGCGGTGAAAGCACTCGTCTGGGGGCGTCCGGACAGCGTGCCGTATCACGTCTGAGGATTACTGCGCGGCTCGGAGCATGAGGGTGATGGGCGGGCACGCTCCGGCTTGCGCAACGTCGATGATCTGGAACCCGTGACGCTCGTAAAGCGGCACGGTGCGTGGGTTGGGAGTCTCAAGGTACGTGGGCAGATGACTCTCGTCCACTATCGTCAGACAACCCTTGAGCAATTCGCCCCCGAGGCCGCGGCCTTGCATGGCGTGGTTGACGCCAAGCCAGGGCAGATACCAGTGCGGATAGTCAGGGTGGCACCTGTCCATCTGCTCAAGGACCGCGAACGAATCCGGATGCTTCTCTGGTGAAACGCCATCGCTGAGGGCATTGACGATTGCCTCTCCGTCCGGTTCGGATCCTGGCGCGAGCCAGAGGGCGACCGCCGAGAACTTCCCGAGCATCCACACGGTTCCGTCTCGGAACGCCTGGCCCCCAAACGCTGCCACGAAGTTCGGGAAATGCATCAGATACGCCTGGGTCTCGGGAAAGAGCCAACGCTCGACGGGATCATCGCTAAAGGCCGAGACGAGGGTGGCGATCGCTCCAGCTTGCTCGCTCTCCGGCACTGCTAGGAGCTGGGCAGCGCTCACCTGGCGATCATAGTGGCGATGCTCTGTTTGAGGCCAGCGCGATAGACGATTTTCAGGTGCGCCACGTGACCGTCAGATCACGCTCGCTCGCGCTGGCGATGCGACAGCGCTCGCCGTCGGCGCCGTGCGCACCTGCTCCTCGTCTCTATGAAGAAGGGCCGGTTGTCAAGTGGCGCTCTGTAGTTCGGTTCGTCCTCCCCTCGGGATTCGGTTTGGAGCGACGCTCACGTCTCTATGGCCTCCTCGTTGGGAGGATCAGGCGAAATTGGATGTTCGCTCGGGCGCAAGTCCAAAAAGGGCGGTCAGGCCGCCAGACGAAGAGCGGCGCCTCGGGGAGCGAACTTCTCCTTGCGGGAAAGCATGTGCCAGATCGCGTGGGAGAGTCTGCGCGCGATGTCGACCTGGGCGACCTTGGCACCGCGCTGCTTGCCCAGCCGGCGCTTGGTTCGCTCATAGCGCTCGGCGTAGGCGGGGTGCCTTAGCGCGTGCATCGTTGCCTCGAGCAGCGCCCAGCGCAGATAAGTGGGCCCGTGCTTGGTCAACGGGCCGCGACGATCCTTCTCTCCGGACTGGTTCACGCGTGGACAAAGGCCGGTGTAGCCGGTGAGCTTCTCTGGTGATGGGAAGCGCTCGATCTCACCGATCTCGGCGGCGATAGTGAAGGCGAGGACCCAGCCGATCCCGGGTACCGTCAAGAGCAGCGGCACGTAGGGGTGCTCGGCGTGGCTGTCCTTCAGGCGGCGGTTGATCTCTGAGATCTGACATTCGAGGTCGTCGATCAGCTCGATCGAGGCGGTGATGTTGCCCCGCCAGGGCTCGGGCACCTGGAGTCGCTTCAACAGCCGGCGGCCCTCGAGACCGAACAGGTCGGTGACTGGGCACGGCTTTCCGAAGTTGATCAGCGTTGAGTGGATGCGGTTCTTGAGCGCCGACTTGTGCTTAACGAGGTGCAACCGGAAGCGGGCGAGCTCACGCTCCTCGCGGACGCTCGGATCGGGTAGCCAGATCGCGGGCACCAGGTCGCGGTGGGAGAGCACCGCGAGAACCTGCGAGTCGATCTTGTCGGTCTTGCATGCCAGCGGCGCGAGACCCTTGACCTTCTGGGCATCGGCGATCTCGACATACCAGCCCTCTTGCTCGAGCGTGTCGTGCACGATCCTCGCTCCGGTCATCGACTCGATCACCGCGCACACCGGCTCACAATGGACTTCCTCGATGCGGCGAGCGAGCGTTCTCAGCGAGTCGACGTCGGGCGGGACGACGAGCTGCTCGAGATGCTCCCCCTGGTCGGAGAGCAGGCAAACGTCAAGCTTCTTTCGACTTAGATCGAGTCCAGCGTGCAACATGTAAGCGGGCCTCCTCGAGGTTGGTTCTCGATGACAAGCGGAGCTTGCCAGCGAGGAGGCCCTCCTTCATGGCAGTCCGATCCGATCGCGTCGCCTGGTCTGCCGCAGACGCCTCCTTGGCCCGCGTTGCGAGCGTCCCGCAGCAGGGGAGTGAGCCCATCTGAGAGTGCGCGTGGAGGTTCTCGGCGCCGGAGTACTTGGCTATGCCGATTTGTGGCAGACGTCGCGCAACGCGACGGCGGCCGCGTGGGCGCGAGTGGCGCTGCCGGCTTGGCACCTAGCCGCGCGGGTTCCAGATGATCTCCCAGAGATGTCCGTCGGGGTCGCGGAAATACCCTGAGTAGATCCCCCACGGCCGGTCGTGCGCCGGCCCGAGGAGCGTGGCGCCGCCGGCCTCGGCCTGGGCGAGCACCGCATCCACGTCCTGCTTGGTGGCGACGAGCTGCCCGATGCTGAACTCGCCCGAGTTCGGTGGCCCAAACGGTATCCCCGCGTCCTTCGCCAGCTCCGTGCGCGGGTACAGAGCAAGTGTGAGGTCTCCCTCGAGGTGGAACATCGCAACGTCGCCGGCCGGGCTCTCGTTGTCGCCGGCGAAGTCCGTCCCGGTGATTCCTGACGAGTCCAGGCCGAGGCCCTCGCGGTAAAACGCGAGCGCGCGATCGAGATCAGACACAGCGAGCGTGATCACATGGATGCGCGATTCCATGGTCCACAGAGTGCCGCATCCGCGTTGCAAGCAGTCGTCTGCCCGTACTCAGCGGACGCGCTCGCGCATCGTCCAGCCCGATCGTCTCGGCGACTTTGGACCCGGCGCCTCCTTCGCCGCGTAAGCGATCGTCCTCCTGTCCGCGCAAAGCGGGACGCTTGTGACCGGCAGTCAGCTGCTCGCCGTTTCAGGAGAGCGGGAATCTCGTGGGCGTTATGGCCAGCGGGCGTCTTCGGTGGCACGCTCACGCGGCAGCTGGTCGGACGTGGCGCTCCAGGCTGCTGCTCTCGCACGCGGTCGCGTGAGAGCGCCGCGCTCATCCAGGACCGGCAACAGTGCGAAGTCAGCCTCCGTGCGAACGCGCGAAGCATGGCGCCCATTCAAGTGAGATCCTCGACGCTGGAAAGGGCGTGGATCCAGGCGTGGTCGCGCCGAGCGATACCTCGGCTGCGGGCGCCGCCTTGTCCGCTAGCTGGCGCGCTCAGAATCTCTGGCGGAACGTGTCGATTTCGTACGACCTCGTTCGACGTGTGAGCAAGAGGCAACAGCCAATCGCCTTTAGTCCGTATCCAACGTACAGGAGATGTCATGCGGAAGCTTGTGTTGTCGATGGGTGTGTCGCTCGACGGACTGGTTGCCCGGACCGGGCGGCTCGGCGCCGGCGGCTGGGGTCTCCCGCCCGACGATCCGGCGCTCAAGCAGCGCAAGCTCGGGTGGATGCACGATGTCGGTCTGCACCTTATGGGGCGCAAAACGTACGAAGAGATGTCCGAGTTCTGGCCAACCTCCGATGACGCCTATGCGACACCGATGAACGAGATCCCCAAGGTCGTGTTTTCCCGGACGCTTGAGCGTGCCGAGTGGGCGGACTCACGGATCGCACGCGGCGACCTGGCTGAGGAGATCGCGGCGCTCAAGCGCGAGCCGGGCGAGGATATGCTCGCCTGGGGCGGCGCCGCGTTCGCCCAATCGCTCAGCAGACTCGGGCTCGTCGATGAGTACCGCCTCATCCTGCAGCCCGTCGCGCTGGGGCAGGGGCTTCCTCTGTTCAAAGATCTCACCGCACCGCTGCGGCTCGAGCTCGTCGACGCGCAGACGTACCCCACCGGCGCGGCGCTGCACGTCTACCGTCCCGCGCTTGCAGCCTCGTGACCGACCGCAGAGGCGGTCGCACGGCGCCGGAGTCGACCGCGCCTTTGGCCTGCTCGCCTGAAGGCGTGCGCGTTCGAGCCCAAGACTGCTCCTCGTCGTCCATTGCGCTAGCACGGTGGCCTGTACTCAGACGTCCGCCTTGCGCAGACGTCCGCCTTGCGCATCGAAGCAGCGGTCGCCGCACGCCGTCACGTGACGGCTACTCCGTGACGCCCGCCGCCCGCAACGCCTCGCCGTGATCGAGGTAGCCACGGATGCGAGCAATCCTGCCGCCGCGAAAATCGATGACTATTGACTGCGCCTGAGTGACCGGGACGCCGCTGCTTTTGCCACGTCCCTCAAGCCGCGCGAGGAGGAGCACGCGGTCGCCGAGATCACGAAACTCCTCGCCGACCAAACGCATCTCCTCCCAGGTATCGTCGAGCGCCTCGAGGAACCGTTCGACTCCCTCGCGTCCCCGGTAGCTATCGCCCCCCAATGCGCCCGGCATCGCCGGGAACCACTCGAAGTCCAGGGTCAAAAGTTCGTCAAAGACGTCGAGGTCGCGCTGGTTGAACACGTCAATCCCCCGCTTGGCGAGTTCCACGTTCTGCTGCGACACCATCTACCCCCGCTCTTGTGCGAGGCGTTCGGCGGCAGCACGGGCCTCGTCGACGTCGGTGTAGACGGCGACACGCACGATCAACCCCTCAACCCACTCGGAGACAAATGCTGGCCGCTGTTGAATACGACCAGCACCGTCAGGGGCGCGGCCGGTCTGGCGGGCCACAGCAAAAACGACGCCGTTGCCCATGTCCCGGCACTCCTCTAAATCGGTCTCGTACTCCTCGTATGGGGCCCTCCAATCTTCAAAGTGGCGGCGGATTGTCTCCCTGCCCTCGAAGCTGCCGATTCCCAAGGCCGATACATCGAAAACTGCTTCCCGCGCGTAGCTGCTCATGACCGCGTCGAAGTCCAAAGCCTCGAAACCTTGACGAAACAGCTCAACCAGGTCAGCGGTCGTGACTCCTCGGTCATTAGACGGCTCTCTATGAAGGAGGGCTGGTTATCAAGTGGGTCGAGGTGGTCGGTCATGGTGCTCGGCTGAGTCGTGGGTTTGGAGCAGGGCTCAACTCTCTATCGCCTCCTCGTGGGAGGACCAGGTTCTATTGGGGCATCGCTCCGGTGGCGCATCTCAGTAAGGGCCGTCTATGCGGCCAGAGCCAACGTGGCGCCTGCCGGAGCGAAGGGTTGGTTGCGGGTGAGCATGTGCCAGATCGCCTCGGCTAGGCGGCGGGCGATATCGACCTGGGCGACCCTGGCGCCGCGCTGCTTGCCCAGGCGGCGCTTGTTGGCCTGGTAGCGCTCGCGGTAGACCGGGTGGTGAGCTGCGTGGACGGCGGCCTCCATCAGCGCCCAGCGCAGGTACTTAGGCCCTGCGTGGGTGAGCTGGCCGCGGCGGTCTCTTGCGCCGGACTGGTAGACCTTTGGGCACAAGCCGCTGTAGCCGCATAGCTTCTTCGGTGAGGCGAAGCGGTGAATGTCGCCGATCTCCGAGGCGATCGTGTAGCCGAGCACCCATGCGATCCCCGGCACGCTCCTCAGCAGAGGGACGTAGCGATGATCAGCGCCGAGCCCCCGCAACTCGCGGTCGATCGCGGGTGATCTGCGCGTCGAGATCTTCGATCATCTCGACGGCGGCGAGGACACCCGAACGCCACGGTTCGGGGAACTCCAAGTGTGCGAGCAGTTCTCGCCCCGAACGGCCGAACAGATCAGAGGCCGGGCAGGCGTGGCCGAAGGCGAGCAGCTGTGCGTGCACGCGGTGCTTCAGCGAGGAGCGCTTGCGCACCAAGAACAGACGCCACCGGGCCCGCTCGCGCTCGGCGCGCAGCTCGAAGCTCGGCAGCCAGATCGCCGGCACAAGCTCACGCCGTGAAAGCTCGGCCAGCACCCACGCGTCGATCTTGTCGGTCTTGCAGGCCAGAGGCGCCAGGCCCTTGACCTTCTGCGCATCGGCGACCTCGACCTCCCAGCCGCAGCGCTCGAGCGTGTCATGCACGAACCGCGCGCCGTTCATCGACTCGATCGCCGCGGACACCGCAACCGGTCCGTGCTCGCGCTGCACCCGGTCAGCGAGAGCGCCCAAACCATCGCGATCTGGCGGTGCCGCCCCGATCTCAACACGCTCGCCGTTCTCGGCGAGCAGGCAGAAGTCAAGACGCTTACGACTCGAATCCAATCCAGCATGCAACATTGAAGCGGGCCTCCTTCGCGGTCGCTCTTCGATGACACACAGAGCGTGCCACCGAGGAGGCCCTCCTTCATGACATTCAGTATCACGCACGCCTCTGGCTACCGGCGTTGAGAGCCGAGCGAGCGTTCGCCCTACGGCCGAGCAGACGCCCGCAACGGACGAGCACCAGGCGTCTCGACGGCGGCTCGGCTGACTTCTGCATCGCCATCGCAAAGCGGCCGTCTCGCGCGCCCGAGTCAGCTCGTCCTCCAACTCAGGCGTCTCGCTGGCTACGCGGGGCGCGCCTCCTTTCCGTGCGTTGCGGGGGGGCTGGCGCGTCCGAGGTGCGCGGCATACCGAGAAAGAAGGTCTGCGACTGGTCGGCCCGCGTCCGCCTTGGCGCTTCAGCGTCCCCCTGGCGAGGACATACCGGTCGGCTGGTAGCCGTCGCTCGTGCCCCTCCTCAGCCCTCGGCGTAGTGCTCCATGCCCGCAAAGTCGAGCACGACACACGACTCGTCGCCGACTACCTCGCCGTCGTGCCCGGGTGGAATCGCGACCACGTCGCCAGGGCCGAATTCGAGCTCGGTGCCGTCATCCATGATCACCTTCTGATGCCCAGAGAGCACATAGCCGACGTGCGCTGCCTGGCAGCTGTCGGTTCCGGCCAGAGGCTTGACATGCTCCGACCAGCGCCACCCCGGCTCGAAGGTCGCCTTGCCGACCACACCGTCCCCGACCTTCAGGATCTCGACCTGGCCCTTGCCGCTCATTGGCCGCACCTCATCTGGCGAGGAAAAACGCTTCTTCTCGAGTCGCACTCGGTTCTCCTTTCTTCGGTCGACGGGCGCCGCGGTGCCCCGTCCGGTCAAGCGCGATCCTACCCGCCCGCGACCGCTGCCTGGCGAGGCCTTGGTCGGCTTCTCGCAATCTCGTCGGGAGTCGCCCCCGGCGATAGTCCGCGAGACTCCTGGTTTCAGAGCGGTGTGGGCGTCTCGCATCTCCGCATCCCGCTTGCGCTATGGACGAAACGCAGTCGCTCGAGCGAAGGCTCGGCTCACCTTCCCTGCGCCCGGAAAGCACGCGTGTTGCGCTTACGGTGAGGCGACGGCTCTCAGGCCTCCGGGATCGCGCGGCCGAACGCCTCCAGCGTGATCGCGTCGGGCTCGGGCCCGCCGCGATCGCTGGTGTCCAAGGAATCGATTGCGGCCATCTCCTCGGCGGACAGCTCGAAGTCGAACACGTTGATGTTCTCTGCGATGCGGCTGGGCTTGGTGGACTTCGGAATGACGAAGCGACCGTGCTGCAAGCCCCAGCGGAGCATCGCCTGTGCCGGGCTCTTGCCGTGGGCCCGTGCGGTATCCCCGATGACAGGGTCCTCGAGAGCGCTGCCGTGGCTACCGTCGCGATAGAACGTGATACCGCCGATCGGTGACCACGCCTGCGTGAGGATGTCGTGCTCGGCATTGAAGTCCTGGACCTCACGCTGCTGGAAGTAGGGGTGACACTCGATCTGGTTGACCGCGGCACGACCGTGGCGCGGTCAAGCAGCGTCGTTAAGTGCACGACCATGAAGTTGCTAACCCCGATCGCGCGGACCTTGCCGTCAGCGAGCAGGGTCTCCAAGGCACGGTAGGCCTCCACGGTGCGGTCGAACGCCGACGGCAGTGGCTGATGCAGGATCAGAAGGTCGATCTGTTCGACGCCGAGCTTTCGGGCGCTCTTCTCGAAGGCGTGCAACGTCTCCTCGTAGCCGTAGTCGCTGATCCAGACCTTCGTCTCGAGGAACACCTCCGATCGGGGCAGCTCAGAGCTGTGGACCGCCTCTCCGACCTGGCGCTCGTTGCCGTAGGCCGCCGCCGTGTCGACGAGCCGGTAGCCGGCGCCAAGTGCACTACGGACTGCGTCCCGAGTCTCGTCGGGTGGTGTCTGGAAAACCCCCAGACCAAGTGCCGGCATCTCGACGCCGTTGTTGAGGGTGATCGTTTCCATGCCCCCCTCCTCTCTTGACGTTGGTGACGAAGCTGGATCGGGAGTCGCCACGCTCCGCTCGCTCGCGGGTCCTCTCGGAGTGTCGCAAAGCGCGACAAGCAGCACTCTCGCCGAGCCTCCGCGAGACGACCGCTGCGGATGAACACCGAGCGTGTCGGGTAGTCCCAGATGAATGTGGTTGACGACCGCTTGGCGGAGCAAAGCGGCAGCCAACGATCGGCGCCCGAGACGCGAGCCCCGAGGTTCGGGCTCGCGCTCTGGGCGTCCGGGTTCGTCAGAGCTGAAGACCGGCCGTCGCCGACATCATTGGTGCTCGCCGTCCGCCCCGGCGCACGAGCACCGACCCGCGCCGCGGGTCAAGGTCCTGCTCGCTCAGCACAAGCGCCTCTGTGACACGGAGCCCACCTCGCCAGAGCATCACAATCATGGCGCGCAGCCTGAACCCGTGCGGGTCGTCGCTGGCGTGGCGCATCACGCAGACGATCTCCTCAACAGTCGGCGGGTCGGCTGGGTAGAGCAGGCCCTTGTTGCGGGGGGCACGCCCTGAGTGAAAGCCGGGTAGCGTCGCCGGGGAGCGCCGGCGCCCAGCAGAATCGAGCATGGACGAGACGGTCATCGGTTCTCCTCCCATTAGCGCAGCGGATAGTTAGCGGCGCTCTACCAGCAGCCGGATCCGAGCGCTTTGAGGCTCATCTCGCTGGCGCCTACCAAGACGCGACACACTGCTTGGCCGCAAAGCAGGCGTCCCTGGGTGCCCCGCGAGACGCTCCGGCTCGTCCAATTCGGGAGCCGGGGCGGGGTGTCCGTCGGACGCTCGTATCCGTGCGGAAGCACTCGCGTCGGGCGTCCCCGACCTCGGCCTCACGCCGGACACCGGCACTGACCTTACAGGCCCGCCGCCGGCGACGACGCCTCGTCGTGATCGTTCAGCGCGTCGAGGACGTTCTCCCACGTCCAGTGAAGCTCCTGAAGCGCGATCAAGCCGCGCGGTGAGAAGTGGTAGATGAAGCCCGCCGTCTGACGTGTGAGCACGCCGCTGGCTCGGCCACGCCCGACGAGCGTTCCGCGCAGGGCGACGCGATCTCCGAGGTCGATGATCTGTTCGGGCTGGAAGCGGAAGTCATCCATGTCCCGTTTCATGTCGGTCCATACGTCGATGAAGCCTTGGTGGCCGTAGTAGCTCTCGGGCAGACCGAGAGCGCCAGCAACCTCCCCCGGTGCCCGCAGCTCAACGTCCGGCTCGTAGAAGAGCAGGTCGACCGCGTAATCCTCTCGTCTGGCGGCCTCAAAACCGCGCGCAAAGGATCGCTTCAGCATCCGCCGCCGCAGATGCGATCCGGGCGGCAGCCGCCCAAAGCCCCTCATCACGAGTTGCGCGACCGGGGTCGGCAGGCGCAACATAACGCGCTCCTCGACCGAGCGACCAGCCCCCACGCCCTCGTGCGACACCGCCTACCCCCGTTCCTGCGCGAGCCGTTCGGCGGCTGCGCGCGCCTCGTCGACGTCCATAAAGAAGATCGCGCTGACGATGTTCCCGGCGCTCCATTGAGTCACGCCGATGACCGGCATGTGAACATCGCCGCTCACACCCGGAGGGCGACCGCTCTGTCTGGTCAGGGAGAGAATCACGCCGTTGCCCATGTCGCGGATCTCTTTGATCTCGATCTCGAAATCCTCGAACGCCCCGGTCCACGCTTCCATTTCGCGCCGAATCGTGTCCGCACCCTGGTAAGTCCCGGCTCCAATCGACGACATGTCGCACACCGAACCCTCTGTGTACCGACTCATGGCCACATCGAAGTCCCGGCGGCCAGCGGCCTCGATGGCTTGCCGCGTCAGCTCCACCAGGTCGGGGGTGCTGGACTCCTCGGGCATCGTCCGCTTAGTATCCCGAACCGCTAGCTTTCGGAGCTAGGCGAGCGTGTCGGATGCCTAGCCCCGCGCTACCGCTCAGGACGATGACCAGGCGCGTGGGCTGAGGACCGCGAGACGGTAACGGCCCCTGCCCAGCCAAGACGAGCGGCTACTCGGCCAGCAACCTGCTGCCGGGTCCAACGCCCGCCAACGGGGCGACGGTGACGAACCTGTACGCGGACACGAACGCGAGCCTGACCAGCAAAGAAAGCGTGCTCGTGTCGGTCATGGACAACACCACGGGGGCGACGCTGCTCTCCTGCACGGTCACTTCCACGAGCAATCACAGCTGCTCGAACGCCAAAGAATCGGGCTCTACTGCGCCGGGCGAGAACATCGAGGTCAAGGTGACGGGCAGCGGCTCGAACTGCAACAACAAAGCTTGGCGGGTGAGGTTCCGCTACTGACGCTTTCTCTGCGGATGCGAGCGTGCGAGCGGGGATTGCGCGCGCTGTTGGATTGCACGACGTGCAGTCGTCCGTGCTCCGAAGTGCCAGACGCTCGCTTCGCCATGGCGAAGGAGAAGTTCGAGAGTGCTACGGGCGCTGGTCGTCCGGAGTGGTAGCGCCAGCTATCCAGATGAGACGCTCGCTTCGGTAGGCATCGGAGACCGGGAGTCCGCTAGCTGGGGGTTACGAATGCCTGGCCGATCGCGGCTCCGAGTCGGCCCACGCAAGATGATGGTCCGCGACGGACCGCCCGAGCGCGGCGCTAGTGGTGGTGGTGTGTCAGTTCGCGCATGCGCATGTACTCGTCGGTCGTGATGGCCCGTCCGCGGACGGTGCTGAGCGCCGGCTCGTGCTCAAGGTAGTCCTTCTCGTGGCGCAGCCACACGGCGATGTACTTGTGGAACGGCACCACCGGGTGTAGGTGGTGGACGAGGTGGTAGTTCTGGTAGAGCATAAGCGGCGAGAGCAGGCGCTCGAGCCCGATGCGGTTGCGCGTGGCCTTGAAGCGATCCTCGCTCGCCGTGAGCTTCAGGCCGTTGTGGGGAAGGTAGTCAAATGCGAATCCCAGCCATAAGGTCGCAAGCCGGGCCGGGAGCAGGAGCAGCACGAACAGCGCCAGCAGATGGCCGGTCAGGCCGGCGGCGGTGAAGAGCGCGATGACGATGACCCAGACGGCGGCGAGTTCGACTCGCTCTGCACGCGGGCGGCCGGGCAGCCTGGGAATGTAGAAGACCATGTAGTAGAGGTCGGTCGTCATCCAGCGCGCCAGCCTCTGCCAGCGCGGTCCGCGGCTGGCGTAGTCGTCGGGGTCCTGCTGCGCGTCGTTGGTGAAGCGGTGGTGCTGCATGTGGATGAAGCGGAACGTGCGGAAGCTCGCTAGCGAGGAGAAGAACATGGTCGCGATCCGCCCGATCCAGAGGTTGACCGACCCAATCGAGGAGAGCGAGTTGTGGCTCGCATCATGCAATACGGTGAAGAGCATGTAGGTCGCAAGCGCGTTGAACAGCACGGAGATGGGTAGTGGCCACACATGGCTGAGCGCAAGGGCGCTTGAGCCTGCCCAGACCGCCAGGGCGCCGAGGAAGAGCGCGAAGGCGGGCAGCGAAAGGCGGGGTATCGGCTCTTGAGGATTCGGGATGCGCGTCACGCTGACGGGTCGCGTGGCGGTGTCTACAGGCGTGCTCACGATGGCTCCCTTCGTGCTGGCATGCACGGTCTACGTCGATGACGGTGACCGTAACGGGCCATCGCCGCCGCTTTCCTGTCGGTGACCCACAAGCGCGCCGTCGCGGTTTGGGGGAAACCCCAAGCTCACGCCTTGCTCGGAGGCGTAGTGTCGGGCCCAATCCAGAAAGGAGCGCGTCATGCCCAAGCTTCACGAGCAGATCGAGACCAGCTACATCGGTGGGGAGTCGATGCCGTGGGTGCCATTCACGCCCTACAGCGACGAGGTTCTGCTGAAGTACTGGAAGGTCGACCCGGTGCGCGGCGAGATCGTCGTCTCGATGCGCTTTCCGCCGGGGGTCGAGCTTCCGACCCATTACCACACCGGGATCGTGGTCGCCCACACCGTGCGCGGCGCCTGGCGCTACATCGAGCACGACTGGGTTTCGGGGCCGGGCGACACGGTGTATGAGACCGCCGCGTCCTCACACACGCCACGGAGCGTCGGCGACGAGGACGCCGAGGTGTTCTTCTACCTCATCGGTGAGCTCGAGTTCGTGGACGAGAGCGGCGACCTGCTGGCTCGCGAGAACGCCAAGACTTCGATAGCGCGCTATGAGGCTTACTGCGAGGCCAACGGTCTGCAGGCGCAGGACCTGACGAGTTTCAGCGGCTGACGCGCATACCCGTGCGCACCCGGCAGCGGTCGCACCGGCTCCGAGGCTTGGGGCCGAGCGTGGCCTGCTCGCGGACCCCGACAGGTCATCTTTGGGGTGACGATAGGGTTGCGCGCGATGGACCCAGAGTTCGAGCCCGCACGCGCGCCCAAGGCGCGGCGCGCGTGGTCGGAGATCCTCAGGCCGCTCGCCGCTGAGCTGCGCGTCAGTGCGCCGGAGCTGTCCACCGCCGTGGTCAGCGACATCCGAGTGCGGTTTCCGGAGCTATTCCCGACCGAGGACGACTTCGAGGAGAATCGTGCCAGCAGCGAGGCGGTCATCGCACAGTTCGCGGAGTTGATAGAGGACGGCCGCGAGCCGCGCGAGGCCGAGGTGCCCGCCGTCGGCATCGCATATGTGCGCGAGGGTGTGCGCCGCGGCACCCCGCTGGCCGCGTTCCTGCGCAGCTTGCGGCTCGGTCATGCAGCGGCGTGGAAGGCGATCCTCGCGCAGCTCGAGCAGCGCAGCGACGACCGCGATCAGCTGGCTGCAGCCGCCGATCTGGCCTCCGCTTGGATGTTTGCGTACGTCGACGTCCTCTCGAGCTTCGCCGAGGAGACCTACACGCAGGAGCGCGAGCGCTGGCTGCGAACGTCGGCGGCGCTCCAGAGGGACACGATCGACGCGATCCTCGGTGAGCGCGACGTCGACGTTGCCGCTGCCTCGCGCCGGTTGGGCTACGAGCTCGAACGCGAGCACGTCGGGATCGTGGGTTGGTATGACGCTGCAGAGGAGGGACGCGACACGATCGCCGCGCTCGAGGCGACAATCGGCGAGCTTGCCAGGCGACTGGGCTGCGAGCGGCCGCTGAGCGAGCCGATCGGCCTGCTGGCGGTCGCCGCGTGGGTCGCAAGCCGCTCTGGGTTCGACGCCGGCGCACTGGACGGCCTGCGCCTCGACACGAGCCTCGGACCGGGGGCACGGCTCGCGCTCGGCGAGCCGGCACGCGGCATCTCCGGCTTCCGCGACAGCCACCGCCAGGCGCTTCAGGCGCGGCGTGTGGCCACACTGGCCGCACGCCCGCCCGGCACCGTCACGCGCTACCGCCGGGTTGCACTGAGTGCGATGGCGACATCGGATATGGAGCAAGCGCGCGCGTTTGTGGAGCGCGAGTTGGCCGGGCTTATCGGTTCAGATGACGCGTCGGCCCGCCTCATCGCCACCCTGCAGATCTTTCTGGAGGAAGGTTCAAGCCACAGCCGCGCATCAAGACGGCTCGGCATCCATGAGAACACGGTGCGCTACAGGATCAAACAGGCCGAGGAGTTGCTGGGACGGAGTGTCGAGGAGCGCACGCTCGAGCTGCGCGTCGCGCTTGCGCTCCTGAACGTCGTCGACCGCGATTGAGACGCCGGCACCTTTCGCTGAAGCTTCTCAGACGCGGCTCGGCTCACGCCTGCTTGCGCAGGGCGTTGCCGAAGAGTTCGACCGCGCATACCCGCGTGGGGTACCTGGAGTTGTCTCGTGACCGTCCCCATCGGGAGAACGCCTAGTCGAAGAAGACATCAGAGTAGGTGAGTTGCTTCGAGCCGCGCCCTCATAACGTACGCACCCCCCGCGTCGATCACCGGTCGCAGAGTCTCTTCCACCACCGCACCGAGATCGGAGTCGTCCTCGCGGGCTTCAAGCTTTCTCGGACGCACAGACGAGCGCGAATGAACTGCGCGGGCCGCTGGCCGGAGCTTTCGCCAAGTGGCAACTCCCCGAGCCTATCGAGGTCGCAGATGCCATCCCGCGCAGTGCCACGGGTAAGTTGAAGAAGACGGGGCTGCGCGAGCAGTTCGCCGGACGGGCCGCGTCAGCTGCGAGCACAGGGCATATGCCGAGGGGTCAGAGCCAACCAGGGAGGAAAGCTCGAAACGGCGGCCGAACTGCTGAGGGCATCTGTTGTATACCCACAAATCCCCGCTGCTCGCTTGGAGCAATATGCCATGCGCCACCCGGCGACCCTCACCTAGTCTCGACTGAACCCAAAAATCAGGAGGAGGGCCTCGGCATGCGTCTGTGGGCCCAGCTCACAGCAACAGGAGGAACAAGCTAGCCATGCATTCCATCGCCCTGCGAGCGCGGCTTTGCGTCGCGTTCGCGCTGGCCTTCGCCGCGCTCGGAGTCTTCGCAAGCGTGGCCTCGGCCAGCTATGAATCTGAATACGAAAACGGTGTCGCGCTGGGAACCCAGGCCTACGTCTACGGATACCCGCTGCTCGACACCAACCGCGTGTTTGAAACGAACACGAGCACGAACGTGTGCGACCAAGCGGGCGACGGCCCAGTCAACCAGTTCTGCGCCTTCCCGAAGCTCGCGGAAGCCAGCGAGCACACTGTCGTGGCGCCCAACCACGACACGCTGTATGACAACGCGTGGGTGCAGCCGACAGCGTATGAACCGCTCGCGCTGCACATTCCCAACACGGGCACACGCTTCGAGGTGGCCGAGTTCCTGTCCCCGTGGACTGAGAACTTCAGCCTGATCGGCGTCGGAGGCTCGGGCTTCAGCGAACCCGGGAACTACATCATCGTGCCGCCCGGATACAGCTCCGAGCACGGCTTGGAAGCCATCTGGCACCCCCTGATCAGCGTCCTGACCCAGTTCGAGGGCTACAAACTGCTCGAACTGCCCTACAGCCGGGCATGGATCATCGACAGGGTGGAGGTGTACAACGAAGCCGACACCGCCAACGTCAACGCGATCCAGAAGGAAACGAAGCTCGCGCCGCTGATCGACAACCTCCTGTTCGGTTGGAACTACACTCCGCCGCCGCCGCACAAAGCGGTGACGACGCCCACCGACGCGACAATCCCCGGTACCCAGAGCGGCGAAGACGCGCTCGCGTTCTTCAATGCGCTGGACAAGCAGATGCATGCATTCCCGCCGCCGGCTGCTGACAAGCCGCTCCTGGAAGAGCTGGCGAGCGTCGGGATTGCTCCCGGCGCTGGGCCGCTCGCGTCGAACCCCGCGCTCAGCACGGCGACGCTCGAAGGTCTGCGCCACGCCGTCCAGGTCAGTGGACCTACGCAGGTGGGCGCGGATGAGCAGACGCTATTCAAAGAAGGGTTCGGACCGCACAACGGCTGGCTCGTGGAGCCCACCGGTAACTACGGGACGAACTATGCCCTGCGGGCCGTGGTCGACAAGATCGGCCTGGGGGCGCCGAAACCCAACCAGGCGATCTATCCCGCAGCGCTGACCGACCGCACCGGTGCGGCACTTACAGGCACCAAGCGTTACGTGATCCACTTCAACGCGCCTGGTTCGCTGTTCTCGCAGTTGCCGATTCCGTTCGGGCCCGACGCATTCTGGTCGATGACGCTTTACAACAACCACCAGTTCTTCGTGCCCAACGCAATCAACCGCTACGTGCTCAACAACCGCACCCCGCTGCACTACGAAGCCGATGGCTCGCTGAACATCTACGTGCAGCCGACGGATCCGAAAAACGCCGAACAGGCAGAGAACTGGCTGCCATCGCCACCCGCCGGCGAAGAAGAAAACCCGAGCCAGCTGTTCAGCCTGATCACGCGCATCTACGGCCCCCCGGCGGAAGACATCGAAGGCATCCTCAACAGCAGCACTTGGAAGCCGCCGACGGTTCTTCCCTGCACGGCGAGCGGATCGACTCCCGCTTTCCCGCCCGCCGGCATCTCGGCCCCGATTGCCTGTGCCGAATAGCAGCAGACACGACTAGCAGCGACTAGCAAAGGGTGGCCGCTCTCGGCGGCCACCCTTTCGCTGCTCGTCGCCAACCGGTGAGGCACCACCGCCGTCCGGAACCGCGAGGATGAAGCCCAGCTAGGAAGACTGTTCCTCCATCTCGGTGTGCCCGCGGACTATGGCGGCAATGGCCCGTGCTACTGGTTTGCGTGAAGCTGAGCGTCAGCGCGGCCAGCGTGGGGACGGGTTCGAGACGACTCAAGACCCCTACCGCCGCTAACGGGGTCGTCGCCCCCGAAAAGCGCCTATTTGCAGGACGGTTCGACGTCTGTGGCGGACTTAGACGGTGCTACCGAAGACACAGTTAGAGACCGCCGCTTGACTAGAAAGCGGAAGCCGGCCGAGGGGCCGGTCCAACGCGTGCTATTCGGTCGTCTGTGTGGCGCCCGGTCGCACACTCGCTTTGGCGACGAGCGGCGCGTCTTGTTCGCGCCGGTTCCGGTGACAGACGACGTCAGACGTTGACGTCGAACCCGAGGTCGATGTCGGAGGCGACAAGGCCGCCGCGAATTCCCCAATTCGCACGAGGGATGTCGCGCACGACGATCGAAACGTGGTCCCTGGGGATGCCAAGCGGCTCGAGGCTATTGACGATCTGCTGATACAGGGCTCGCTTGGCGTCTGTCGAGCGTCCCTCAAAGGCGTCGATGGTGACCAGCGTAAACCGGTCGGGCTGTGCCATACCGGGGGGACCGCAAACCGTTGCGGCCGGTGAACCAGCAGCCGCACATGCGGGTCCTCGGGCGGGATTCGGAAGGCGCTTCGCAGTGCCCCGTGAATAGCGTCTATCAGCGCCACCTCTTCTGCCTCGGCGTATTCACGGCGCGTCTCGATCAGGACATGAGGCATCCGACGACTCTAATCATCTCCTCACCGGCGGCCGTAGCCCGACCGCCGAGAACGTTGCTCCGCTGCGCCTGGCAGTTAGCGAAGCTGGCTGCTGCTGAGACTCGGCGCGTCGGCAAACCGCCGGAATGCTCGGAAGCGGTCGCTGGCGCGCACCGGAACGAGACCGGTCCTTTCGTCCAACCCGGGAGCCGGGGCCGTGTCCGGCGGGACGCTCGCATTCACGCGGGAGCGACTGTTGGTGTAGAAGTCGTCTGGAAAGGTCGCAACGCGTCGTTTCGACCGGCGAGCGCGGAAACCTACGGAGTCGATTTCAGTGGCCATACCTCGACCACACCGTGTGCGACCGCACAGGGGGTCTTGGAGACGAGGCTGATCTCCTCTTCGAGAGTCGCGGCCTCGATGACCCCGAACCCTGCGACTGGAAGGTCCGAGCGCACGACCGGTCTTTCTTTGGTGTCCACGCCCGCCGCGTCGTGATTGCGCACCTGCACGGGCTGGCAGGCGATGCCCATCAACGCTCCGTCCGCGCGCAGGCTCTCAGGTGTCGGTCAGCCAGGCGGCGTCCTCGCCCGACGGCGCGCGGCGCTCACTCTCGGCGTAGGTCCACGGGCCGCCGAAGACCCAGTAGTGCAGGCGCTCCCCGTTCTCGCCGAGGCCTTTTCCTGGGCCGTCGTCGGGTCCGGTGATGTACCCATCAATCGAGGTGGTGATCCCTGCGAGAACGCTGGCCATCAGCAACCACCCCTCCGCTTGAGAAAACGAGTTCTACCCCAACAGACTGCGCGACACATCAGACGTCATCGAGGATCGCTAGCGAGGCGACCCGCACGCCTGCTTTGTAGCGTGGCTGTTGCACAAACCGTCGGCGAGCTCACTGGAGCCTTTCTAAGACCGCGATCGAAAAAGCCCCAAGTCCTTGCCCGCGCGCGGTGCGCCGTGTCCGGCCTCGTTGCCGCTAGCCCTCTCAGCGATCGTCACAGCCAGGTTTTCGCGGATGGCTTTGTGCAACAGCCACGAGCTAGAGCACGCGCACCTCGATACCAGCGCCAGGTTCCCGCTATGGACGATCTTCGAGCGTCTGCGCCGATGACGCCCACGCGCCTGCAATGGGCCGACAAAGCGATCGTCTCGCCGTCCTCAGCCTACGCGCCTGTTCGTCGTCCGTAGCGCAAGCCAGACCGAGCCGTGGCGGTACGCTCGAATCCGCGCGGAAGCACTCGTGTCGGGGCCTCGCCGACCTCGGCCTCACCGGACACCGGCGTCTGGCTCCTACCCGGTGAGGCCCGCCGCCCGCAACGCCTCGCCGTGATCGAGGTAGGCGCGGACACACGAGACGCTGCCGCCGCGAAAAACGAAGATGATCCCTTGTGGCGCCTGGACTGGGACGCCGCTGCCTCGTCCAAGTCCCTCGAGCCGGCCGAGCACGAGCACACGGTCGCCAAGATCGCGAAGTTCGTCGGGGAGTATTCGCGCGTCCTCCCAGGCGTCGGCGAGCGTGTCGAAGTATGTTGCGAGGCCGTTGCGTCCTCGGTAGCTGCCGCCCTCGACTACGCCGATCACCGCCGGGAACAACTCGAGGTCCGGGGTCACAAGGTCAGCGAGCGCTGCGACATCGCGCTGGTTGAAGCGGTCGATTGCTCGAGCGACGATCTCGACGTTCCGCTGTGACATCGACTACTCCTCGAGCCCAACAGCTTCGAGGGCGCGCTTCCGATTCGGAAACGCCCGGCAGTGAATGACCTTGCCATCTTGGAAGGTCCAGACATAGGCCACGTCGGTGTCCAACTCGATCCCGGTGTGTCTCGCCTTTGCCCTGACTTGGTGGATTGAGACGAGGCGGTCACCAGCGTCGATGATTTGCTCCAGCTCGACGCGCAGCCACTCGTAAGCCTCGATCCAGCCTTGCGTTGCCCTGACCAGGCCGTCGCGGCCGTGATACGTCTCGCCAGCCTGGTCGGGTAAGACGGGGCTCTCAAAAGTGAAGTCTGGATCGTAGAGAGACAGGTCTCCCTCACCGCGAGCCACATCCTCCATATGGCGAGCCTCACCCCATGTCCGCAGGACGGCTCGAAGGCTCTCCACGTTCTTCTCCGACATCGCCTATGCCCGTTCCTCGGCGAGGCGTTCGCCGGCAGCACGGGCCTGGTCGATGTCGTTGTAGTTCGTCATGCGCACGATCTTGCCGTCCTCCCACACGCCGACGGCTGCGTAGCGCAGTTCAACTTCACCGCTGCTGCCGACAGGACGGCCCTTCGTAATGAGCACGCGAAAGTCAGCGCCATTGCCGAGGTCGAGAGTCTCCTCCGCCTCGAACTCGTACTCCTCGTAGGGGCCCCACCAGTCCTCGATGAAGCCACGAGCTGCCGCCTGCCCCACAAAGACGCCCATACCAATCGGCGACACGTCATACACGCCGTCCGGCGCCCAGAAGGCGATCATCGCATCCACGTTGCGGCCGCTAATAGCGTCCGTGAGCCGCCTCTGCAGCTCCACCAAGTCGGCGGTCCTGGACTCCTCGGGCGTCATGCAGGGCAGTATCCCGGACCGTTCCCTTCAGAGCTAAGCGAGCGTCTGGCGAGCCTCGCCTCGGACTACTGCTCAGGACGATTCTCGATAGCCCGGGGCAATTGTTCCGAGACTACTGCTGCGCCATGGGGAAGGAGGCGTCTCGGATGAGTCGAGCGAGACGTGCGGAGCTCGGCCGCTCCGCCGCTCCGGGATACTGCCAACTGATGCCCGCGGAGTCCCCGCCCCCTGACGTGTCGACGAGCCCGATGACCGCTGAAGCAGACACAGCCGGAGTCGAAACCAAGCCGTCAGGGACGCGGCGGATCGTCAATATCCTCGGCGCCGTTCTTGTGGGCGTCGTTCTGCCCGTGGTGGCGGTCGGCGCGCTTGTCGGGCACTTCGGCGCCTCAGCGATGTTCCTGGGGCTCTTGCTCGGCGTCCTCGGCTCGAAGCTCGGCGGCACTCGCCGGATGCTGTATCTCGCCCCGGCGCTGGGCGTAGCGGCGGGACTTGGAGCAGGCACCGCCTACGGCTGGTGGTGGGCTGCGCTGCTCACCGTCTTGGCCGTCATTACCGGCGGCGGGATCGGGGTTGGGTGGTTCCCGCCGCTACTGATGCTGCCGATTGCCGCCACGTTTGCCACCGCGCTGTCTTCGGCGGAAGACGCGGTGATCTACGGCATCATCGCGGCGATCGGGACGCTCTACGGCGTTGTCCTCGCCCGTCGTTTCGGCGCTCCGCAGGTAGTCGAAGGAGAACGCCGCTCCCTCGGACAAACCACGGCACTGGCGGTCGTGTCTGGCATCGCGGTGGGTGGAGCCGCTGCGATCGGCGTGGCGTTCGAATGGAGCCAGCCCTACTGGGTCCCCGAGCCCATCCTCCTTCTGACTGTGTACATCCTCCTCGGAAAACGGGAACGAATACGCGAGAAGGCGATCGGCACAGCGGTCGGTGCCATGGCCACCGTGCCCGTGGCGATCCTCGCGCCGTCACCGGAATTGACGGCCGTGATCGTGACCGTCGCGTTCCTACTGGCGTTGACGCAGCTAAAGAGATACTGGCTCTACTACAGCCTGTACACGTTCGCGATCGTGCTCGCTCTTGCCGCCCCCGCCCAGGTGGCCACAGAGGCAAAGGAGCGCGGCTCTGAGATCCTGATAGGCATCGGCCTCCTTGTAGTCGCGCTCGCAATCCTCAATGCTCTCGCGACGCGTCTATCGAAGCGCGACCCACAGCCAGAGCTGCGCGAGCATGATGCGACAGTTTTGGTTTCGTCTGAAAGCGGTCATGTGGGTCGACGCCAACGAGACGCCTGCTGCGGACGCGCCGCGAGCGCCGAGGACGACGACACGATCGCGACTGCTTCGTCTGCGTAAGCGAGCGTGTCGCTAGCCAACGCTCGTAGGACGCACGTCGGCTCGACGCTCGCAGGGACCGCTACGCGGCCGGGCTCAGGAGCACGACCGGGATCTCGCGCTCGGTGCGGCGCTGATATGTGTCGTAGTCACCGTACATCTCGACCAGGCGTGGCCACAGCTCGGCCTTCTCCTCGGCGCTCGCTTCGCGCGCCACCACCCGCCGGCGCTCGGTCCCGATCTGCACGGTGGTGGTTGGGTTCGCCTGCAGGTTCAGCCACCAAGCCGGCATCGCATCCGAGCCCCCGCGCGAGGCCACGATCACGAGGTTCTCGCCGTCGCGCATGTACAGCACGGGCGCAGTCCGCGGCCGTCCCGACTTGCGGCCGATGTGGTCGAGCAGCAACACGGGAGCGCCCTTGACAGTGTTGCCCAGTCGGCCACCAGAGCGCCGGTACAGGACCACATTCGCATTCGTGAACGCGTTCACGACCGTGGCACGAAACGTGCCGGGGGGTGGGATCGGCGGGGATGCGGGCATCGTGGTTGCGCAGGCTATCCCAGTGGATACCGTGGCTGCAGCTCGCTGTCGCAGGTCGATACAGGCTTTGCTGCGAGTCTAGGTCACGGGAACCGGCTTCACCCCGCGCAGGCGGTCTATGTAGACACAATTCGAAAACCCAGGCGGGAGTAGACATGAGCAATCTCAGACTCAGCATCACGATGTCGCTGGACGGTTATGTCGCAGGCCCAGACCAGAACGAGAAGAACCCAATCGGAGCAGGCGGGATGGAGCTACACAAATGGTTCTTCCCGCTCAAGGAGTTCAGGGAGATGCACGGCGAGCAGGGCGGCGAGACCAACGCCAGCTCCTCGGTGGTCAAGGAGCGCCGCGCACATATCGGCGCCACGATCATGGGACGCAACATGTTTGGCGGCGGCACGGGACCCTGGGGCGCCGATCCGTGGCCAGGCTGGTGGGGTGAGGACCCGCCCTACCACCATCCGGTGTTCGTGCTCACGCACCACGCGCGCGAGTCGCTTGAGATGGAGGGCGGCACGACCTTCCACTTCGTCACCGACGGGATCGCGTCGGCACTTGCGCAGGCCAAGGAGGCCGCTCAGGGGCAAGACATCTGGCTCGCCGGCGGCGCGTCGGTCGTAAACCAATACCTGGCGGCAGGCCTGGTCGATGAGGTTGATATCTCGATCGCGCCCGTGATCATGGCCAGCGGCGAGCGTCTGTTCGAGGGTCTCGAGCGCGGAGCTCTCGAGCTGACGCAGATCCGGGCCGTCGACGCACCCGGCGTCACACACATCAAGTACCAGGTCGGCTGAACGCTGTTGAGCAGCGACCCCTTCTGCCGCGCAATGGGTCCTCACCCGCGAAAAGAACCCATTTGCAGGACAGTTTGGCGTCTGGGGCGGACCTCGACGGAGCGCATCTGCCCATTCAAGATGACGTCGCAGTACACCCAAAGTCGCTGCTTTGCAGGGACTCTAAGCCCAGCGCCGGACTCGAACCGGCGGCCTCTTCCTTACCATGGGCGCGTTTTGGAGGTGAACTTTTGGGCGGAATCCCGCATGAATACTGGGTTTTTGGGCCCTTTGTGTCGTCACCACCTGACAATCTAGATCGTCGCAAATTGCGGTAAGTAATCGTCGCAATTGGCACGACTGCCAATTGAAAATAGCGGCACATGGGGCCGCCGATTTGTGCCGCTAGGTCCGACCGAAGACACGGTTACAGACTGCCGCTTGGCTTGAAAGCAGAAGCCCGCCGAGGGGCCGGCCCTTCTTCATAGAGACGAGGTCCGAGCGTCCGTGCTCGGACGCATGACGCGCTCGCTTAGCCCATGGGAAAGGAGGCTCTCGTGGGCGGAGGTCGGGACCGCTGCACCTCGTCCGGAGCGACCTCCTGCCTCTCGGCGCGTGGGACGCTCGCATCCAGGCGCGAGCGGCAGTCGGTCCACCTTCGTCGAGCGAGATGAAGCTTTCGGAACGCGAGAAAGCGTGGCGGTTGCTCAGCCTGCTTCGCGGATGACGCAGCGGAAGCTGATGTGGCTGGTCGAGGTGTCAATCGCTTCGGGCTGCCGGGCAGCGGGCCGGTAGCGAAGACAGTAGCTCGGCGAAGAGCAGCCGTGATCCGATCCGCCGCGATCACGCCTCCTCGTCGTCCCGAGAAGGCGCGCGGTACTCGGTCGCCGACACATCTGCCTACCGAGCGGAGCAAATCTCGTGGGCGCGCTACCGCGGGACGGCGGGTGGAGTGCCAATCGAGCCGATTGCCGTACCCTCAACGCGGCATCGGAGTATGATCCTCGCCATTGGGGGGAGCCCTCATCTGGCGCCCTGAGACGGAGGAAGGGAGTCCTGCGATGGGACGGTCACGTTGTTTGCGCGTAGGCGCCGGAGTGCTGTTGAGCGTTATTGCCTCGCTCGCGTGGAGCGCCAATGCTTTCGCGGAAACGAAGATGTTCACCTCAGCGGGTTGCGAAACGTGGGAAGTCCCCACGGGCGTCAGCGAGCTGAGCGTGACGGCCGTCGGCGGGGCCGGTGGAACGGGCGCGGGTGGCTCCCAAGGGGGCACCGGCGGCAGCGGCGACGAAGTGGCAGCGACCATCGGTGTGGCGCCGAAAGAAGTGTTCGATGTCTGCGTGGCCCAGGGTGGGGGCAGAGGCGGTGGGGGCATCGAAAACGGTGGCGCTGGAGGGGGTGCCTCGGGCGTGGCGCGCAGTAAAGACTTCTCCTCGCCGGTGCTCGTCGCCGGCGGCGGCGGCGGCGGTGGTGGGTGGTCCCACGGACTGGGCAGCAATCCTGGGGGCAATGGAGGATCGGCCGGCAAGCCGGGGGATGACTCGGAAGGCAAAGGCGGCATCGTTGAAGGCGGCTCCCCATCCGGCGCCGGAGGGCCGGGACAAGGAGGCAGCGGAAGCAATTCGGAGAGCGTAAATGACCCGGAACCCGCGATCGTTGGCGCCGGCGGAGGAGGGGGCGGAGGCTACGTCGGCGGTGGCGGTGGCGGCACTGGGGGTGGCGGCGGCGCCGGCGGCACCGACTTCTGCGGCGGTACGGACGTCACCTGCGGCGCGACCAGCGCCGGCGCGGGCACGGGCACCGGAAGCGTCACCATCACCTACACGGCATCGGTCATAGGCGCCACGGGACCGACCGGACCCGAAGGACCACATGGTGCCGAAGGCGTTGCCGGGGCGACCGGACCGGCTGGTGCGACCGGACCGGCTGGTGCGACAGGGCTGGCTGGTGCGACAGGGCCGGCTGGTGCGACAGGGCCGACCGGAGCCCAGGGCGTAACCGGAGCAACAGGGGCCACCGGAGCAACCGGCCCCACAGGACCGACCGGCCCGGCCGGCAGCGCCGCGGTTGCTACGTTCGCAAGCGCCCAGAGCGTGCCCAACGGCAACTGCCTTTACTACACGATGCTGGCGGGTCAGGGCAACGGGAGCTGCCCGGCCAAGACGCCGGGCTTCTCGCTCAGCCCACTGCTGGCAGGTATGCCTGAGAACGGCGGGCATGTATCGAACCTGTATGCCGAAACGAACGCGGCGGTGAGCGGGAGTGACACAGCCACGGTCACCGTCATAGACAACACGAGCGGCGCCTTACTGCTGTCATGCATGGTCACATCTACGAGCAAAGGGGTGTGCTCGAACGCGGCCACAGCGACAACTGCGGCGGCGCCCGGCGACAGGCTCGAGGTGCAGGTGACCAACACAAGCCCCAGGAAGTCCTGGTCCTGCAACAACAAGCAGTGGTCTGTGAGGTTCCGCTACTGATAACCGCCCGAGTGGTGGCCTGTGCCTCACGGCGTGGGCCACTACTCGGCGACTGCCGCGTTCCGGGGCCGAGCGGGCGTCGGACTGAGGGCCGAGGAGACGATCGCTGCGGACGAATAGCAGGCGTTCGGTGCCGAGCTTGACGCGCTACTGCTTCAAGGCAAGAGCAGCGGCCAGGTCTCCTGCCTCGTCGGGGATCGGCTGAACAGCTACGGGTCCAATTCTGGGTCCAAAACTGAACGAAACTCAGACCGACTGAGCGCAGCTGAGCGCAAGTCAAATGCCCCACAAACCCCAGATCCGTCGCGCTGGGGGCCGGGTGGTCGCAGGTTCAAATCCTGTCTCCCCGACTACGAGAAGTGGCTGCAGGTGCGCCTGTCTCCGCGCACGCTGCGTGCATTAGGAAGCTTTGCAACTCGGTGCGGTTACAGCGGGAGCGGTGCCCTGCCTCCGGTCACGCTCGTCACGTGGCTGGCGGCGTCCGTGATGGCCTTGACATAGCGCTCGAGGCCTCGGGCCGAGAGAGGGTCATCGAATCCGAGCAGCGTCAACCCGGCAACGAGCCGGCCGTTGCCATCGAAGATGGGGGCCTGGATGTTGTCGATCGCATAGAGCCGATCGGGGTCCGGGTCAGGCTCGAGCAGCTGATGGGGCTCGCGGGCCAGCTGTTTGACGAGCTGGCTGAGCTTGGCCAACAGCGCCGGCTCATGCGCTGAGCGTCCGAGCTCATACAGCACCAGCCCGATCTGCTGGCGGGTGGGCGTCTGCAGGTCGATCTCATAGCCGAGCGCGCGCACGTCGGCGGCAGCCTGCCGGTAGCGATCGCGGTCAGCAGAGCTGGCCTCCGGGCCGAGGCCCATGAGCCAGGCCTCGAGCTCTGTGGGCTCAGCGTAGGCGGCCGCAAGAATGCCAAGGGGCGGAACGAAGGGAAAGCGCTGCCCGGCGCGCGGGCGCGTATGCAGGCGATCGGCTCGCCCTGCCGCAGCGACGGTGAGAAGCTCTCGCCCGGTGGGCGTCCCCGCCAGGCACTCGATGCCGAGCTCCTCGGCCAGCACTTCGGTCTGCTCGCGGGCGAGCTCGATCGCGGGGTGCTGCTCGAGCGCCGCCTGCCCGATCGCGATCGCGCTGTGCCCGAGGCGATAGGTCTTTCGCCGCTCCTCGCGCACGACGTAGCCATTGACGGACAGCGTCGCGAGCACCGCGTGCATCGATGCCGCGTTCGTCTGAAGCTCATCCGCGAGCTCGGTCAGGGTGAACCCTTCCTGGGGATGTGAGGCGAGGTGGTTCAGGACAGCGATGGCGCGGGTCGCAGATAGGGCGGGACGAGCCATGGCTCCTTACTGACGGCCCTCGGGGATTTGCAATACCTGCCGCACGCGGTTACTATACGACAGTACCAAGTTAGCTTTGCAATATCGAATGACTGCCGGGAGAACAGGGAGGTTTGTGATGGGGGGAGTGTGAACGAGACCGCGAAGCGGTTGCTTGCGTTCCGGCGTCGGTCTGGTGCTGGTGGTCGCCGGGGTGCTCGGCTTAAGTGCGAGCGCTTTCGCCGAAAGCCAAACGTTCGAACCTGGCAAAGGCTCTGAGCAGGAATTCAAAGTCCCCGCGGGCGTGACGCAGATCCACGTGACCGCCATCGGTGGCGCCGGTCAGCCAGGCGACGAATGCACACCGGGAGGGTCTGGCCCCGGCGGCGCGGGCGCCAAGGTCACAGCGACGCTCCCAGTGAGTGAAGGCGAAACGGTCTACATCGATTTCGGCGAAGGGGCCAGTGGTGGGGCATCAGGTTGCCCGGTCAGTCCCGCTGGCAGCGGGGGCGGCGCCTCTGATGTGCGCACCGTCTCCGGCTCGCTCGCCTCCCGGCTGGTTGTGGCCGGTGGTGGTGGTGGCGGCGGCGAGGGGTTTGGTGAAGACCGTGGCAGAAATGGCACTGGAGGTGCGGGCGGGAGCGCCGCCGGTCCGGTTGGCGGTGACGGCACGGAAGGATCGAGCACCTCCGTGCCAGGTGAAGTGGGTGGCGGGGGTGAAGGTGGCGGTGAAAACTCCGGAGGGAAAGGCGGCTCCGCTGGTGAAGGCGCCCCCTTCGTTGCGGGGTCAAAAGGTGGTCTGGGCACCGGCGGCGGTGGTGGTGGGACCGGCGTAGGCCTCGGGGGTGGCGGCGGCGGTGGTGGCTACTACGGCGGCGGCGGCGGTGGTTCCAGCAATATCGCCGGCGGTGGCGGCGGGGCGGGCTCCAGCTACATCGCTGAAAGCGCGAAGGAAGGGAAATTCGCCTCAGGCAAAGGCGAACCGCAGGAGGTCGTGATCACCACGCTCGCACCGGCCGGCCCGACGGGACCCACCGGAGCTACCGGTGCGACGGGAGCGAGCGGACCGCAGGGTGTGACCGGCGCAACTGGAGCCACGGGGGCGAGCGGTGCGACGGGCGCAACCGGCCCGACCGGAAGCACCGGCGAAACCGGAGCGACCGGACCGGAGGGAGTGACCGGAGCGACAGGAGCCCAGGGAGCGACCGGAGCGGCTGGAGCCAACGGAGCCAACGGCGCGACGGGGGCCGCTGGATCAACCGGCCCGACCGGAGCGACCGGAGCCGCAGGCCCAAGCGGCAAGGAAGGAGCCACGGGTAGGAACGGAGCGACCGGTCCGAGCGGAGCAAGCGGGGCGACCGGAGTCACGGGCGCGACCGGAGCGACCGGCCCGACGGGCAAAGAAGGAGTCAAGGGCGCAACGGGAGCGAGCGGCTCAGCCGGCGCAACCGGAGCCACAGGGCTCGCGGGCAACGCCGCGATCGCCATGTTCGCAAGCCTCAGGCTGTGGCGAGCGGCTACTGCCTGAACTATGCAGAGCTCGCCGGTCAGGGCAACGGCCCCTGCCCGCCAAAGACGAGCGGCTACTCGCCCAGCAACCTGCTGGCAGGTCCGACGCCCGCCAACGGGGCGACGGTGACCAACCTGTATGCCGACACGAGCACGACCCTGAGCGGCACAGAAACCGCGACCGTCACGGTGATCGACAACACGACCGGTGCGACGCTCCTGTCGTGCACGGTCACGGCCGGCAAGAGCAGTTGCTCGAACACCAAAGAATCGGGTTCTGTGTCGCCCGGTGAGAACATCGAGGTCAAGGTGACGGCGCCCGGCTCGCGCTGCAACAACAGGGCATCGTGGCGGGTGAGGTTCCGCTACTGAACCAATACACCGGTAGCAGCCGGGGTGGTGGCCTGTGCCTCACAGCTTGGGCCACCACTCGGCGCGCGGTGCTTCCCGGGCCGAGCGAGCGTCCGAACAAGAATCGCGCTCGCGCTCGCTTGGACGAGTAGGAGGTGTCGTGTTCGACCAACGCCGCGCTATTGCTTTGCATGAAAGCGAGCGCCAGCGCGGCCAGCGTGGGACGGGTTCGAAATGACTCAAGACCCCTACCGCCGCGTAACGGGGTGTCGCCCGCGAAAAGAGCCCATTTGCAGGACAGTTGGATGTGCGTGGCGGACTAAGACGGAGCACCACTGCCCATTCAACGATGACGCCGCAGTGCACCCAAAGCCGATGCTTTGCAGGGACTTTAAGCCCAGCGCCGGACTCGAACCGGCGGCCTCTTCCTTACCATGGGCGCGTTTTGGAGGTGAACTTTTGGGCGGAATCCCGCATGAATACTGGGTTTTTGGGCCCTTTGTGTCGTCACCACCTGACAATCTAGATCGTCGCAAATTGCGGTAAGTAATCGTCGCAATTGGCACGACTGCCAATTGAAAATCGCAGCCCACGAGGCAGACGATTTGCGCCGTTAGGTCCGACGGAAGGTACAGTCAGAGACTGTCGCTTCGCTCGAAAGCAGAAGCCAGCCGAGTGGCCGGCCTGACGAGTGCTATTCGTCTCTATGAAGAAGGGCCGGTTGTCAAGTGGCGCTCTGTAGTTCGGTTCGTCCTCCCCTCGGGATTCGGTTTGGAGCGACGCTCACGTCTCTATGGCCTCCTCGTTGGGAGGATCAGGCGAAATTGGATGTTCGCTCGGGCGCAAGTCCAAAAAGGGCGGTCAGGCCGCCAGACGAAGAGCGGCGCCTCGGGGAGCGAACTTCTCCTTGCGGGAAAGCATGTGCCAGATCGCGTGGGAGAGTCTGCGCGCGATGTCGACCTGGGCGACCTTGGCACCGCGCTGCTTGCCCAGCCGGCGCTTGGTTCGCTCATAGCGCTCGGCGTAGGCGGGGTGCCTTAGCGCGTGCATCGTTGCCTCGAGCAGCGCCCAGCGCAGATAAGTGGGCCCGTGCTTGGTCAACGGGCCGCGACGATCCTTCTCTCCGGACTGGTTCACGCGTGGACAAAGGCCGGTGTAGCCGGTGAGCTTCTCTGGTGATGGGAAGCGCTCGATCTCACCGATCTCGGCGGCGATAGTGAAGGCGAGGACCCAGCCGATCCCGGGTACCGTCAAGAGCAGCGGCACGTAGGGGTGCTCGGCGTGGCTGTCCTTCAGGCGGCGGTTGATCTCTGAGATCTGACATTCGAGGTCGTCGATCAGCTCGATCGAGGCGGTGATGTTGCCCCGCCAGGGCTCGGGCACCTGGAGTCGCTTCAACAGCCGGCGGCCCTCGAGACCGAACAGGTCGGTGACTGGGCACGGCTTTCCGAAGTTGATCAGCGTTGAGTGGATGCGGTTCTTGAGCGCCGACTTGTGCTTAACGAGGTGCAACCGGAAGCGGGCGAGCTCACGCTCCTCGCGGACGCTCGGATCGGGTAGCCAGATCGCGGGCACCAGGTCGCGGTGGGAGAGCACCGCGAGAACCTGCGAGTCGATCTTGTCGGTCTTGCATGCCAGCGGCGCGAGACCCTTGACCTTCTGGGCATCGGCGATCTCGACATACCAGCCCTCTTGCTCGAGCGTGTCGTGCACGATCCTCGCTCCGGTCATCGACTCGATCACCGCGCACACCGGCTCACAATGGACTTCCTCGATGCGGCGAGCGAGCGTTCTCAGCGAGTCGACGTCGGGCGGGACGACGAGCTGCTCGAGATGCTCCCCCTGGTCGGAGAGCAGGCAAACGTCAAGCTTCTTTCGACTTAGATCGAGTCCAGCGTGCAACATGTAAGCGGGCCTCCTCGAGGTTGGTTCTCGATGACAAGCGGAGCTTGCCAGCGAGGAGGCCCTTCTTCATGGCAGTCCAAGGCGAGCGCCTGCTCGCGCCCGACGTGGACGCGCGCTCGGCTTCGCAAAGCAGCGCCGATGGGCAGTCGGGATACTTGCCTGCGCGATGCCCGAGGAGCCCACGACGCCCGATCCGCTGGAGACACTTCGAGGGGGCGTCGAGGCCTTCAACCGCCGCGACTTCGATACCTTCCTCGCTGCGTGGGCAGAGGACGCGGTCTGGGAGTTGTCTCAGGTCAGGATGGGCGTGTTTGAGATGAGCCCACCTACCAGCCGCGCGGCGATACGCAAGGTCGTGGAAGAGTACACCGGCGCGTTTGACGACTTCCAGACCACCATTGAGGAGGCCCACGCGGTCGGAGGCGTGACCTTCGCCGTGATGGTCGAGCGCGCCAGGCCCCACGGGAGCAGCAGCGTCCTCGAAAGACGCTACGGGTTCGTTGCGACCTGGAGGGACGGGCGGATCGCTCGCGCGAAGAACTACCTCGACCTCGACCAGGCCAGTACCGCCGCCGAACAGCTTGCGGAGGAACTGGGGTAGGCGATGTCATGGGAGAACGTGGAGGTCGCCAAGCGCGCCATGGCCACCTACAACAAAGCCGTGGCCCTCCTCGAATATGACGCCCTCATGACCCCAGATTTCGAGTGGATCACTGCGATAGCAGGGGTCGACGACGAGATCATGCTGGGGCGGGAGGGTGTCGAGAAGTACTACGCGAGCCTCGAGGATCCCTGGGAATCGGTGCGCGTGTTTGGAGGGGTCGTCCGCGATCTCGGTGACCGTGTGCTGTGGCTTGGACAGATGGAAGGCCGAGAGCGCGGTAGCGGCGCGACGGTCATCTCGCCTGCAGCCTCTCTCTACGAGTTTCGAGACGGCAAGATTTCGCGCCTCCGCAGCTTCCTCGATCACGGCGAGGCGGTGCGGGCCGCGGGCCTGGCCGAGTAGGGTGGTGTCCGGTGTGAGGCCGCGTTGCCAGGCGCCCATGACGAGTGCTTTCATGGCGATGCGAGCGTCTTGCCAAGTCTCGGCTTGGCTTGCGCTCAGGACGAGTTCCAGTCGTAGCGGCGAAGGCTAGCCACGCGCTCGCTTCGCCTGGGCAAAGCGACTAGGTGCTGTGGATTTCCCGGAGCTGTGAGTCCCGCGCGACTTTCGCCATCGACCGTCGATCCTTGGCATATGCTCCGTCGATGAACGCGTCTGATCTGGCCGGCGAGCGTGCTCACGTAGCGGAACGCTGGTGGCAGAGCGTGCTTGACCGCACCCCAGACTCGTCGCTAGTGACGCCCGACTTCGAGTACGTGCAGCACTTCGGATCCACGGAAGGCATCTACGCGGGCATCGAGGGGATGGAGCGCTGGATCGAGACCTTCTACGAGATCTGGGATCGAGCGCGCTTTGAGCTCGTGAGTTTCACCGGGGCCGGCGATCGCCTGCTCGCGACGGGGCGTGTCTTCGTCGTCGCGGGGAAAACCGGTATCGAGATCGACATTCTCGGCACGACCATCCTGCGCTTCGCCGAGGACGGACGGATCATGCGGATCGACACCTACAACGAGGCTGACGACGCCCAAGAGGCCCTGGAGGCTGTCAACGCCTGACGCCCGACGCTGCGCAGCGACTCGCCGAGTCGCGGGGTAGGCGAGCCGGCTAATGGCCCTGCGATCCCTTGGGAGTAACACGTCTCCAGACCTGTGCTTTCGTGTAAGAGGAGGCGTCGTCGTGACGGCGGGTCGCGCTTTCGGATCGGACGAACACCGGCAGTCCCAGGTGACTCGCCAAGGACGCCTCCATCACCATGACAACGCAGTAGTCCGAGCGCGCTCGACACAGGCTGTCGCAGCTCGTCCGGAGCGCAAGCGGCGCGCTTCAAGCTGGTCTGCTTGCTCGCGAGACAAAGCAGCAGTTAGACGCGAGTGAGACCAAGACGCTCAGGGAGGGGCGGGCGGCCTCGACGTTAGGCGTTTCGACTCGCCAGGCGCGCACCGAGCCGGAACGCGGCCGGCGCACGTCGCACCACACGCAGCATCGCTCGGTCGCCGCGACGCAAGATCTCACCCTGCGGCGGAAGCGGTGCCGGGCGCGGCGCATCCTCGCCGAGCGCGAAGATCGCCCACGTGCCGGGCACGCCCTTCAGCTCGTGCTGCCCACGCTCTGAGAAACGGAGCTCCGAGCCGACGACGAGGTCACGGACGGTGCTCGATACCAGGATCTCCCCCGTCTGCGCCTTCGCGGCGACGCGGGCCCCGATGTGGACGGCCATCCCGCCGATGTCATCACCCCGCAGCTCGCACTCGCCCGTGTGCACGCCGGCGCGGATGTCGATGCCCTGCTCGCGCAGCAGCTCGACGAGCCGCGCCGCGCACCGCACGGCACGCGCCGGACCGTCAAAGCTCGCGAGCAGGCCATCGCCAGTGTGCTTGATCATCCGTCCTCCAGCCGCCCGGACCTCGGCGGCGGAGAGCTCGTCGTGGCGGTCTAGCAGCTGTCGCCACTCCCGGTCTCCCAGCCTTGCGGCCAGCTCGGTCGAGCCAACGATGTCGGTGAACAGGACCGTCGTCAGTACCCGCTCCGGCTCGACGTGCCGCCGCTCACCTGTCAGGAACTGCTCTATCTCGTCGACGATCGGGTCGTAGTCGCCAAGCCAGAAGGCGTGGTCGTTCCCCTCCAACTGCTTGAACGTCGCCCCGGGGATGCCGTCGGCCATCGCACGGCCCATTAGGACATGCACCACCAGATCGCCCTTCTGGTGCAGGACCAAGGTGGGCTGGCTGATCATCGGCAGTGCCCTGCGCACGTCGATCGTCTCAACCGCCTGGACGAGGGCTCGCGCCATGCCGGGACTCGCACATGCACGTTCGAACAGCCCGTAGAAGCGCCGCACGACCTTGCTGTCGATGCTCGGGGCCGCAACCGGTGCAAGAAGTCCTTCCCCCCAGTGCTCCAGCGCCTGCTGGATCGTCGCCGTGTGTGCCGTTAGCTCGGCGCGGGTGAGGCCGATCTGTGCGAGCTCCTCGTCGGACATCCGAGATCCCGTCGTCGCAAAGGTTCCACACAGAAGCAACGCGCTGACTCGATCTGGCCGCGTGGCTGCCAGTAGCGCCGCCGCTGGTCCACCTTCGGAGACACCCATGAGCGCGGCCGTGCGGGATCCGGCCGCGTCCATTACCACTGCGATGTCCTCTGCACGCTCCTCGATGGGAGGTAGGTGGGCGATCGGGTCCGAGCATCCCGTCCCGGGCTTGTCGAACATGATCACACGCGAGAACGACCCCAAGCGGCGCAGGAACCCGGACAAGGACGGGTCCGTCCACTGGAAGTCCAGGTGAGAGACGATCCCCGGCGCGACAACCAGATCGAGCGGCCCTTCCCCGAGCACCTGATAGGCGATGCTGACGCCGTCCGTGCGCGTGGCGTAAAGCGTCTCAGGCGGTGCCATCGCCACGTGACTCTAACGCGGGCTCCTCGGAGCGACCCAAGAAGGATCATGGCGGGTGACATGAAGGACGATCGCTCGGGTTACCGCGATGTAGCGTCCCGACGGCGCTTGGTCATCCACCTGGCCGCCATCGCGAGACTGCTCCCTTCGGGCAGGAGCGAACGCCCGAGCGACCTCCGAGCAGACGAGCGCAAAGGACGAATCTCGATAGCTCGGCAGACAACGCTCAGACTGCTGCTTTGCCGTGGTGAAGGAGGCGTCTCAGAGGAGTTACCCGAGACTGCTCCTCGTCGTCCGGAGCGGGCACGCCGAGGACGACCGCCGAGACGCTCGCATTGTCGACGTTGCGGGCACTTGATCGGGCGGGGCGTGCTCGAGTGGTGCCGCACCGCGGCTCGATCTGCCGCTGGCACCGCGCCCCGGCGACCCGGCCACGAGGACCGGGCCACCGGGGCGCCGACGGTTAGGTCGTAGGTTCCGCAGCAACGACATTCGCTGCGGCCCTCGGTATCCGCGCCGCCTAGATGCCGACCCAGAGAAATGACCATTCGTGGTTGTCTTTGTCGCTCGTCTGCACGGTGATACCGATCTTGGTCCCCGGAGTGCAGCCCCTGCTCACAATCCCAACGCTGAACCCTGTTCCACCGACGTCCGTCAGAGCAGGTATCGGACAACCGGCACCCAAACCCTTGGCTTCGAGCACCCATTCCCCGCCATCGATCGATTTCACCGTAACTTCCACTCCTGGAGAGGAGTTGGCATCGAGGATGGTGGTTTCGCCGACGGGGGGGGTGAAGACGACCCCCGAGGCCACGTGCGTCGGTCCAGCCGGGCCTTCTTTGCCTTCTGCGCCCGCTTTGCCTTCGTTGCCTTCTGCGCCCGCTTTGCCTTCGTTGCCTGCCGGGCCTTCTTTGCCTTCGTTGCCTGCCGGGCCTTCTTTGCCTTCTTTGCCTGCCGGGCCTTCGGGTCCGGTCGCGCCGGTCGCTCCTTCGGCTCCATTGCTTCCGGCCGCTCCGGTCGGGCCGGTCGGACCCGTCGGTCCGGTCGACCCCTTGAAACAGCTGTTGAGGTTGGTGAGCTTGAAGGGGAGAGAGTTGCTGACCTTGCCCTTCGTCGTTTCCAGATAGACGGCGCTATTTTCGTTGTTCATCTCGACGAGGAAGATCGGAACCATCGACGTCGCCGAGGTTTCGCTGCTTATCGTCGCCGGCTCGGAAAAGCCGAACGGGACAGCACCGAAGTCTGAGAACCATGCCTTCCCGGTCCCCGAGGGTCCGAACTTCTTTCCGCTCAATGTGATCTTCGCTTCCGGGCAGCCAGAGCCCGGGTTGACCTGTTCAAGCACCGGATTTGGTTCCGGCGGCGGCTGCGAGTGCGCCGATGCCGCCTGGGCGCTGCTGAAGAACAGGAGCAGCCCAAGCGTGCCGGCGAGGAGGCCTCCTCGCCTCATCGCTCGCATGCTCATCGCCACCCACGCACCCGTGGGGGTGCCTTGGCCCCGCAAGGCCTTGAACGCACTCATCATGATCTCCCTTGCCTTAGAGTGCAGGCGAACCCGAGTGCCGCCCGCGAGATTGACCGTGCGTGGCCTTGCGGGCTGCACACCGTCCAAGAGACCGTCTGTAAGACGCCGGTGCCAGGCGCTCCGTCCACCGGGCTTGGGGACGTCGCTGTGCCTCGGCTAGCAGCACCTATCGCCGCGGTGTGCCCAGCCGTCCTTGCCATCCAACGCCCCCTCCCGTTGTCAAGGGTGCTCTCGCGCTGAGAGCCCTTCCATCCGAGAAGGGCCACCGATGACGATCCCTCACAAAAACGTACCAGAGCGGCACGCACCCCGCACCGCCGCCCGGCAGACGCCAGGGACGCCAACCACTCCCAGACCGGCCAGCACCGATGAGCTCGATCGAGATCGAGCTCGCGCGGGTCGCCCTCGGCGCGATGCTATCGCCCACAACGCTGTCATGGTCGGTCCTCGCGCTGGTTGTCGCTGAGCGCCCGCTCCGGACCGGGTTCTGGTTCTACACGGGCGCCCTCGGTGTGACGCTCCTCATCGGTGTCGCCGCCGCGTTCCTGCTCGGACACGCCGCAGCCTCGCCCAAGCCGGCACACCGAAGACGTGGGTCGCGATCGTCGACGTCGTCGCGGCCACGCTACTGCTCGCGTACCTCGTTCGCGCCGCGCGCAAACCGGCCAACCCGCGGTGGGCCGGGCTGACACCGACCGTGCGCAGCTCGGACGGCAAGGCACGTGTTGACCCGCCGGCGCCCCGAGGCGTGCCGAGGATGACGTCGCTCGTGTCTCGCCGACCCGCCGGCGAGACAGCCCGAACGGGCTCCCTGGACTCCCTCCATCGCGCTATGTGTGAGCGTCAAGCCTGAGACGTAGGCTGGGGCTCTCTGGCCAAGAGCCGGTGACCGTCGACCACCGCAGTGGCGAGGTCGATCAGCTTGCGGTTATCGACCCGGGCCTGCTCGCGCAGCATCTCAAAGGCGCTCGCCTCGTCGATGCCGTGGCGCTCCATCAGGATCCCCTTGGCGCGCTCGGTAAGCGCACGTCGGCCGAATGCGCCCTGGAGGTCCTGGTACTCGGCGAGCCCTCGAGCTCAAAGATTCTGCTTGACGTGCGCTTGGCAACAGTTCCGGGTTCCGTGGGCTCCCCAGCCCTTCTCCTGGCGGACTCGTGGTACCAGAACGTGGACGGCCTCAGTTGGACGACGCCACAGAGTCTCGCCCATTTCATCCGTCGCGGGTGACGCCAACGGCGTCATGAGATCCCCTGCGACATCGCCTATCCCCGTTCCTCCGCGAGCCGTTCGGCGGCTACGCGGCCTTCATCGACGCGGTATGTCGTGACGCGAGCCATCAAGTCTCTCGCCCAGACGCAGACCCACCCCTCGCGTTGTCGAATGTGACCGGCGCTGCCGACCAGACGCCCGTCCTGGATCACCACGGCGAACACAACGCCATTGCCGAGGTGGCTCACCTCCTCAAGCTCGACGTGCAATTCCTCGAAGGCGTCGAACCAATCCTCAACGAATCTATTGATCGCCGCGCGGCCCTGATACAAAAACCCTCCCACGGCCTGCCCGTCAATGGTCGCGTCCTCAGCGAAGGCGTTCGCGAACGCGTCGAGATCGCGGCGATTCGCAGCCTCAGCCTGCTTGCGCACAAGCTCAACCAGGTCGGGGGTCGTGGGCTCCTCTGCCACCGCCTACTCCCGTTCCTCGGCGAGGCGTTCGGCGGCAGCGCGGCCCTCGTCGACCTCGAGGGTCGTGAGGCGAGCGATCGCGCCCCCCTCACAGAGGTAGATCCATCCCTCGCGTTGTCGAATACGACCGGGGCTACCGACCAGACGCCCGCCCTGAGACACCACTGCAAACACAACCCCACCGCCGAGGTGACTGACCTCCTCAAGCTCGTAGTCCAATTCCTCGTAGGCCGCGAACCATTCGGGAAGGAAGCGACGTATCGCCGCTCGACCCTCAAGGACCTCCACGCGCCCAACCATGACTGCATCCTCGGCGACGCTGCTCATCACCCCGTCGAGATCACGGCGATTCAATGCCTCGAACTGCATGCGCACAAGCTCGACCGGGTCGGGTGTCGTGGGCTCCTCGGGCATCTCCCAGCCAGTATCCCGGACGGGAGCCCGACCGCCCTTCCAGCCGCCTTCTAATGGCCCTATCAGGCCTGGGCAAAGCGATTCGTTATTGTCAACTGGCTGGAGCTGCGGATACCGCGCTGCTAGGAAGCCTGCGGCATCCGATCGGGCCCGTTGGCCGTCGATCTCGGCGCTGCGTCGTTGGGTCCCAGCATCGACCGGTTAGAGCTAGGCTGGCGTCAGTGTCAACCTGTGACCGACAGCTACTGGACGGGCTACGTTGTCAACGGTGATCTTGCGAAGATGGCTTTGTACATGGAGAAGACGCTCAAGGGGGTCAGTCGGGACAAGATCGTGTCGATCACTTGGTTGACGTCGCGGGCCTGGAAGCGGTACCGAACCGAGCCCACAGCCGCGTCGAGTACGGCGGCCTCGCTGCCGACCGACCACGCGCCCGTGAGCGACCAGTGGTTGAGCGCTAGGCGACCAGCATCCGGGTCGCTGCGGCGCTCGCTGCGGGCCGAGCCCAGGTAGGTCTCCGGCGATCCGAGTGTGTCCCAGTCGGCAGCCTGAAAGAGGCCGTCGGTGTCGACGCGGACAGTCGCTTCCTCGACGCCCAGCAGTTGCTGGATCGCCCGCTCGGTCTCCTCGTAGGCCTCCTCGCCGAAATGGTGAAAGCGGACGTTCCCTTCGCGATCGACGAGGTAGACGGCCGGCCAGTAATGGTTCTCGAACGACCGCCAGATCGTGAACTCGTTGTCGAGAACCACCGGGTAGCCGACGCCCAGCTCGCGTGTCGCGCGCTGCACGTTTTCCACGTCGTGCTCGAACCCGAACTCCGGCGCGTGCGCGCCAACGACCACGAGCCCACGGTCGCGGTAGCGCTCCTCCCAGGCCCTGATGTACGGCAGGGTCCGCAGCCAGTTGACGCACGAGTACGTCCAGAAGTCGACGAGCACGACGCGCCCGCGCAGTCGCTCGGCCGTGAGCCGCTCGGAGTTGATCCAAACGTTCGCGGTGTCAATCGCCGACAGAGCGCTTTGTGTGAGACCGCCTGATGTCACGACCACGTCACAGAGAGACGACCTCTTCGACGGCCTCGACGAACACGCTCGGCGCCTCCTGCGGGAGGTTGTGCCCGATTCCACCATCTGCGGTCCGGTGCTCATACGCCCCCGAGAACTTCGTCGCGTAAGTGCTCGGCTCGGGATGGGGCGCACCATTGGCATCGCCCTCAAGTGTGATCGTAGGCACGGCGATCGCCGGCCCTTCAGCGAGTCGCGCCTCTATTTCGCCGCACCCTGACTCACCCGTGGAGAGCCCCAGCCGCCAACGGTAGTTGTCGATCACGATCGCGACGTGATCGGGATTCTCGAAGGACGCCGCACTGCGATTGAAGGTCGCGTCATCGAAATCCCACCGTGGAGACGCCAGCCGCCAGATGAGCTTTGCGAACTCGCGGCGGTACTTGTCGTATCCGGCACGGCCTTTCTCGGTGGCGAAGTAATACTGGTACCACCACTGAAGCTCGGCCTCTGGGGGCAACGGCACCTTGGCGCCCGCTTGGCTGCCGATGAGGTAGCCGCTGACAGAAACCAAGCCGCTGACGCGTTCCGGCCACATGGCGGCAACGATGTCGGCGCTTCGCGCTCCCCAGTCGAACCCGGCGACGACCGCCCTCCCGATCCCGAGGGCATCCATCAAGGCGACCGCGTCGAGCGCGAGCGCCGCCTGCTCCCCATTGCGGACCGTCTCCTCAGACAGAAAGCGCGTTGTGCCGTAACCCCGCAGGTAGGGCACGATCACCCGGTGGCCCGACCGGGCCAGGAGCGGAGTCACCTCCTCGTAGCTGTGAATGTCGTAGGGCCAGCCATGGAGGAGAAGCACCGCCGGGCCGTCAGCTGGGCCTGCCTCGACATAGCCGACGTCCAGGACCCCGGCCTCGACCTGCTTGACCGGACCGAACGAGGTGATCGGTGGCTCGGTAGTTGGTTGTGCCATGAGTTTGCCCCTTTTCGTTGGTTGCGCAACACCGTGAACCGCCACTCGACGGACGACCTTCCGGGCCCGATAACGGCGCTACGCAGCGGCTGCGACCGAACCGACCGCAGAGAGTGCCTTCAAGATCACCTCGGTGACGGCGTCGGGCTGAGAGATCATGATCACGTGTGAGCCGTCGACTTCGGTGATCGTAGAGCCAGCTCGCTCGGCCATCGAGCGGATGACGTCGGCGCCGGCCGCCTTGTCGCCTGTGGCGACGACGGTCCACGAGGGCAGTCTCTTCCAAGCCGGCGCTCCCGTTGGCTCGGAGAAGCCCAACTCGGCGAGTGGCCGCTGGGTGGCGGCCATCAGCGCAGTCTGCTCGGCCGGAAGGTCGGCCGCCAAGGCCTCGCGAAACTTCGCGGGATCGACCGCGAACTCGACAGCCTCCATCCCCGCCGTCTGCCCCTGGGTAGTGCAGCGTGACGAGCGCACTGCCCAGGATGCTGTCCTTGGACTTCCCATCGGCCTCGCCCAGCCCCTCGCCCTCCTCGGTCGCGAACGCTGCCACATACACGAGACCCACGACGTTCTTCGCCTGCGTGGCGGCATTCGTGATCACGACCCCACCGTAGGAGTGCGCTACGGCAAGAACCGGTCCCGCCGTCTCCCCGAACACGCCAGCGATGTAAGCGGAGTCGATGGAAACCCCACGCAGAGGATTCGCGGGAGCCGTGACCGCGACACCCTTCGCTTGCAGTCGCTCGATCACCCCGTTCCAACTCGACCCGTCGGCGAACGCGCCGTGAACCAGCACCACCGTCGGCGCCTTACCGTTATCAGTTGCCGCAGACATTTGTCCTCCTTAGGTCGGTTTCAACAGGGTCCGTCAGCGCAGCGACCTGAACGCCGCTCGCATCTCTTCGGAGAAGAGCTGCGGCTGTTCCCAGGCCGCGAAGTGGCCGCCCCGGTCGAGTTCGTTGAAATAGATCAGGTTGTTGGGATACGCCCGTTCCGCCCAGCTCCGAGGCGCCTGATAGAGCTCGTCGGGAAAGACGCTTATGGCAAACGGGATGGAGACGTTCTTGGCCTCGAAGAAGCCCGCCTTGTTCTCCCAGTACAGCCGAGCCGAGGAGACCCCCGTGTTCGTCAGCCAGTAGAGCGTGATGTTGTCGAGCAGGTCGTCCAGGGTCACGTCGCCCGGGGGGTTGCCCTGAACGACCTGTTCCACGAGCCCGGGCTGCCCGGTACCGTCACCGTGGTCGAGAATGAACGACGCCAGGTCGATGGGCGAATCCGCCAGCCCGTACAGCGTTTGCGGGCGCGTCGTCATGATCAGCGCGTAGGCGACGTGCTTGGCGTAGAAGGTGCTCAACTGCTCATACGCGCGTCCCTCCTCGCTCGAGAGACCGGATGGCGCTGGTTCGCCGTGCACGAACCCGCTTGTCGAGCTCGGGCGGAGCGGTACCGGCCATGTTGGAGTGAATGCCGAGCAACTCGGGAGCTGCCTGTTCTCCCATCGCCTGCGTGACGGCCGCGCCCCAGTCGCCGCCCTGCGCGACAAACCGCGTGTATCCAAGGCGCTTCATCAGCTCGACCCATGCGCCTGCGATGCGGGGTGGACCCCATCCGGTGGAGGTGGGCTTGCCGGAGAACCCGTAGCCCGGCAGCGAGGGAATCACCACATCGAAGGCGTCTGATGCGCTCGCGCCGTGTGCCGTCGGGTCGGTGAGCCGATCGATGATCTTCAGCTGCTCGATGATCGAGCCGGGCCACCCGTGCGTGACGATCAGCGGCAACGCGTCCTCGTGCTTTGAGCGAACGTGAATGAAGTGAATGTCCAGCCCATCGATCTCGGTGATGAACTGCGGGAGGGCGTTCAGCCTGGCCTCGGCACTTGGACCAGTCGTAGTCCGTGCCCCAGTAGCGAGCGAGCTCCTGAATCGTCGCGAGAGGCACGCCCTGCGAATCGTCCTAACCGTCTCCCGCTCGGGCCACCGTGTTGCGAGTATTCGCCTGCGCAACTCGGTGAGCTCCGCCTCGGGAAAGCTCACCTGAAACGGACGAACCGCGGTCGGGTCGCTGCCCGTCTGTTGCCCTACAGCATCGTGTTGAGTGGCGGTCGTGCTCATTGCCTGGGCTCCTTTGCTGTGGCGAGGGGGAGCACCCGACCTGCCCGGCAACGCAGTCGGGACAGGAGGATCTGTCAGTGGCGCAAGACCCCCGGGATCAGGACGAGCCCTGCTGGCTGGATGGCGTTTCTGTCGCTGCCGACGAAGCAGCCCGTGAGGTCGGCGGGAGGTGGCGCCCCCAAGCAGCCTGCGCGAGAGATCCGAGCAGAAGCGGCCGATAACGGTCCCGCGTAGAAGCTACGCCCAAGTTCCGAGGTCGGCAAGCGCCGGCGGCACGAAAATTGCCGCAAAGAGCGCTGTTTATGCGGTGCGACCGCGAGGATGACGTCGCCCTCGACGCTGAAGCGCCGCCGAGCCATCGCGGGCACGGAGGGTCGGTTTGATCCTCCGTTCTAAGCCCTCGGTTTGGCGGTGCTAACCGGCAGCGAGTCGCTCACCCTGAACCCTGACGCCGATCGGGCGACCCGGCGACATCATCACCGCAGGAATGACCACCGCGGCACCAAAGGGGCAGGCGCGGAGAACAGCGGGCTCCTTTGTCCGGCGTGTGCGGCCGCCCCGACCTGGGGCCGTCAGCACCCCTCCCGCCGCACTCGGGACCGCACCACGGGCGGCCCGGCACGCGCACGCCCCAGGGCATCGCCTGGTGCCCCGCGGCCGGGCATCGTGACCGCGGTGTCAAGAAGAGTAAGACGAGGGAGTTGACTGCGGGGAGCGCTTGTTCCATCCGTGAAATGGCGAGTAGTCGCCCGCATCCCACGCTTCGCGCAGCCCGGGCTTGCTTAGATCCCAGTCGGGGCGGATCTCGCTGCTCACGGTCCGTAGGTCGTGCGAGAGATCGACGAACGAGGGACGTCCCCAGAACCAGTAGCCGTTGTAGACGCTGTGGATGACCAGCCCGGGCTTGAGCACGAGGGTGTGGGGGATCATCGGGTCGTGCTCGGGGTCCGTGTACTCCTGGATGTCGAGGTCCTTCTGGACGATCCGCCCGGGGTCGGACAGGAACGTCCACTCCGCGCCCAGAGACGCCCTGAACTCTTTGAGCTACGTGGTCGGTCGTCGGTCGAGATCGTGGCCACGTGCGTGTAGGCGACAGCGATCTTGGGGTAGTTGGCGGCGAGCTCGAGGTGCTGCTGGTGCTCCTTCGGGCAGTAGTTCCCGCGCGCGAGCGTCAGGATCAGGGGATCGTCGCCTTGGATCTCGCTGAGCCGGCGCGCGGTTTTGGTGTGATCGGGCAACTCGTAGTCGGGGAACTTGCCGCCTGGGACGATGTCGCTGCGCATGATCTGCTCCTGTCCATGGTCGAGGAATGACGAGAACGAGGGCCGCCGTTCCGCCCACTCACGCCCGGTGGGCCGCGGGTCCGGACCCTCGGTCCGCGGCACGGGCGTGGACCAGCGGTAACCTGGGCGCCATCGGAGCCTTTCGGGTCGACATTGAGCCTAGTCAACCGGCGCCGCGGGCGCCAGAAAGGGGGCCATCCCAATGAGTACCCACACGCCGGTGTGCGAGTTGCTGGGGATCGAGCACCCGATCGTCCAGGCGCCGATAACTGCGGATCCCCGCCTGCCCGCCGCGGTCTCCAATGCCGGCGCTCTCGGCAGCGTGGCGCTGGCGTGGGCCGATGACGCCGGAGACCTGGTTCGCGAAACGGCAGCGCTCACCGACCGGCCCTTTGCCGGCAATTTCGTTCTCAGCCGCTCCGATCAGCGCCACCGACTCGATCAGGCGCTTTCCGCTGGTCTGCGGATCGTGTTGCTCTTCGCAGGCGATCCCGACGGCTATGTCGACCCGGTGCACGACGCCGGAGGGCTTGTGATGCACACGGTCGGGAGTGCCGAGGAAGCGCGGCGCGCAGTCGGATGTGGAGTGGACATCGTCGTTGCGCAGGGCTGGGAGGCTGGCGGGCACGTATGGGGTGGCGTGGCGACGCTCCCACTGGTGCCAGCGGTGGTCGACGCGGTGGCACCGGTGCCGGTCGATCGCGGCCGGTGGGATTGGCGACGCTCGAGGAGTCGCGGCCGTGCTCGCCCTCGGCGCGCAGGCCGCCTTGCTGGGCACCCGGTTTCTCTTGGCCGACGAGATGCCGATCCACGAGGAGTATCGGCGCCGCCTGATAGCCGCGACCGAGACCGATGCAGAGTGGTACGCCAACCTCTATGAGGTGGGATGGCCGGACGCCCCCCACCGCGCGATCCACAACTCAACGGCCGAGAGGTGGGAGGCCGCGGGCCGGCCGCCACCGGGTAGTCGACCGGGAGAAGGGGAGGTGATAGCGCACTTCGCTTCGGGCGAAGCCATCGTTCGATATTCCCCTGCGCCCCCGATGGTTGGAACAACCGGCGAGATCGAGGCGCTATCGCTGTGGGCGGGACAGAGCGTTGCGCTCGCCAAACAGCCACAGCCCGCTGCGGAAATCGTGGCCGAACTCGTCTCGCGCTTGTAGCCCCACCCAGGTCAAGCGGAGCGACACCCAGTCCTACGCGGCGGCCGCGTCGACGTGCAGCGGACTCGCGCACCGCCGGGGCGAGGCAGCCCGACAGGGCCGGCCAGGGAGGGCGGGCGTCGCAGTTCATGCTGTCGTCGACTGCTGCGTCAATCGGCGAAGCCGCACGCGAACCGAACTCTCGCTACCACTCGCGCTGGGGCCTTCCCATGCTGCCCTGAGACTGAGGTCGAGGTCTGGGTCAGCTCAGCTGGCCCTGCCGAGCAGCGATCGCGCCTCTGCGGAGCCGACGACGAGATCGTGAAGGTCGCCGCCCACCTCGAGTCGACTCGACTGTTCGATTCCGCCGGCCTTCACCGGCTCGAAGCCGGCCGTTCGGATTAGCCGTTCGACCTCCTCGCCCGCACGGTCGTCGTTGCTCACGTAGAAGAGGACCGCTGGCTCCGGTGAGCGGTTGCTGGAGGACTCGAAAAGATCGGCGGACATCGTTCCGAACGCCATCGCCAAGCGTGCGCTCGTGGGCAGCCACCCGGCTACGACCGCGCCGGAGGATTGCCCCTCCGATAGCAGACGTACGACGTTGCCGTTTGCGTCGAGGCCGACCGGGTTGCTCGGAACGACCACGACCTTGTCTGTGAGTGAGTCGGCCATCTCGTCGATGACGCTCTCAAGCACGGTAAACCGCAGGGCGAGGACGGTGGCATCGGCGCCCTGCAAGGCGTCGCGGTTGTCGACGGCGACGAGCGCAGCGTCACCGATCTCTGCAGCCAGCTTTCGCGCCGACTCACGGTCGGCGCTCGAGAGGCGCAGGGTCTCGCCGCCCGAAGCGAGCCGGGAGGCGATGGCCGACCCGATGCCTCCCGTGCCGATGATCGCGGTGGTCATGGCCGAGACATCGTCGGCGTCGGCACTAGCCCGCCGCCGCTCGCCCGAACTCCTCGGCGGACGTGCTCGAGGGCCATTGAGCGGGCGCCCAGTCGCCGTCTAGGTCCGTGGTTTGTCCGACCTCGATCAGATGACCGTCGGGATCGCGGATATAGCAGCGGATCTCGTACTGGTGCTGCTTCGGCTCTGTCAGGAATTCAGCACCCCTTGCGCTCCACTCGGCGTACACGGCCGCGATGTCCTTGACCCGGATGTTGAGGAAGCTGCTGACCCGGTCGGGATCGCCTGGCGTCTCCAGCGTGACCTCGGGCTTGTCGTCAGTCGGAGCTCCGCCGACGTTGATGATGATCCAGCAGTTGGATAGCGCGACGTAGGTCAGCCCCCCGGGCCCTGAGAAGACCACCCTCCCGCCGAGTACTTCGGTGTAAAAGCGACGAGAGCGCTCGACGTCGTCCGAGACGATGAAGTGGGCCAGCACAATTCCCTCTGGGCGCGCTGGGAGCTCGGCCATCTGACACCTCCGCTGGTTCGGTCCCGCCTACGACGGGGTCTGCAGCAGATCTTATGACGACCGGGAAGCCAGGCCGCGCGAATCAAGGCTGGCCGCAGGGTGCGATGTGGGCGCCTGCCGGCTGCCGTTCGTCCCGGACCTGTTCTCTGCGCCGGCGCTCGCGACAGTCCAGCCGCGACAGGAACGCAGGATAGGCCGGACGCAGGATCGGTGCTGCTGAAGCTGCTCGCGGCGGGAGGCCAGTCCGGCTCACGACATCCCTCTAGTGCGAGGGCCACCCAAGAGCGTCGAAGACCGCGACCGGGTCGAGGTAGTCGCGCCAGCGGCTGACCTTGCGATCCGCGATCGTGAGTACGGAGATGTAGCGGTTGGCGTACGGAGTTCCGGTCGCAACGACCCGACCTTCCGAGGCGTACTCGAGCACAATGACGCCGGTGTCGGGGTCGTGGTGGACAGCGAGATCGTGGCAGCGGTCCAAGACGATCGTGTTGCCGTAGGGCCGGTATAGCTCTGCGACGGCGTGGCGGCCCTCGACGTGCCGCGGGTAGCCGGGAGTGGTGATGATGTAGTCAAAGACGACGTCGTCGGCCAGTAGGTCGAAGAAGTGCCTGCCATCGGCGAGGCCGTCGAGTCCCTGCTCGATGATCCGGAAGAACGGCTCCAGTGCCTTGAAGTCGTCGAGGTCGCTGATGGTGCTCATGACGCCGTCCGTCTACGCCCAGGTCTGTGCGGTTTGCCGGGCGAAGTCGGCGAAGCTGATCGGCGGCCTTCGGGTGACGTTGTCAAGTTGCTCGCAATCCGTCGAGGACAAGGTCGAGGGTTCGGGCGGCCTGGGCGCGACCATCGTCGTCGTCGGGGACACGCCAAAGAAACCCCATCATGAGTAGGACGTCGGAAGGATCCAGGCCCGCTCGCACGGTGCCGGCGGCCTGGCATGCGGCCAGCAGTTCGGCGACGGCGGCCGTGACCGGCGGGTAGGTGTCGTTGATGATCTTCTGGGCTGCTGGGGTGTTGAGTGCCTCGCCGAGGCCGTGCTTGATGCGGACGTACTCGGCGAGTTGCTCGAACCAGATCCGGAACGCCTCGAGCGGCTCGTGCTCGGCGAGCACGTCGGGCACGGTGGCTGCGAGCCGCTCGATGTCGTGCTGGTAGACCGCGAGGATCAGTGCCTCGCGGTTCGGGAAGTGACGGTAAAGCGTGCCCGCGCCGACGCCGGCGCGCTTCGCGATTGAGTTCAGCGAGGCGTCGGCCGACTCCCGGAATGCGTGGTGGGCGGCCTCGAGGATCCGCTCGCGGTTCTGCTGCGCGTCGGCGCGTTTGGACTCGGTCCTGCTCGCGGGCACGGCGCCTCCAGATGGGCGGTCGGCTTGATAAGCGGAGAGTTGTCCGCTAGTTTGCTGGTGAAGCGGAGAGCTCTCCGATAACGCGAACTCTAGGTGGCCTCATGGAATACATCAAGCTCGGCAGCACCGGCCTGGACGTCTCCCCGATCGCGATCGGCGCCATGACCTACGGCGAGCCCGATCGCGGCCACCCCGCCTGGTCGCTGGACGAGGCGGACAGCCGCCCGCTGATCAAGCACGCGCTCGACGCCGGCATCAGCTTCTTCGACACCGCCAACGTCTACTCCCAGGGCACGAGCGAGGAGATCCTCGGGCGAGCCCTGAAGGACTACGGCGACCGCGACGACCTCGTAATCGCCACCAAGCTGCGCCACCCGATGCGGCCGGGGCCCAACGGAAAGGGGCTCTCGCGCAAGGCCGTGATGAGCGAGATCGATCACAGCCTGCGCCGGCTAGAGGTCGAGTACGTCGACCTCTATCAGGTCCATCGCTTGGATCCCGCGACGCCGCTAGAGGAGACGCTCGAGGCGCTGCACGACGTGGTGAAGGCGGGCAAGGCCCGCTACATCGGCGCATCCTCGATGCATGCCTGGCAGTTCGCCAAGGCACTTCATCTCCAGGAGCGCCACGGCTGGGCGCGATTCGTCTCGATGCAGGACCACTACAACCTGCTCGCTCGCGAGGAGGAGCGCGAGATGCTGCCGCTGTGCGCCGACGAGGGCGTCGGCACGATCGTGTGGAGCCCGCTTGCGCGCGGCCGCCTCGCCCGACCCTCCGAGCAGTCAAAGGCGACGGCGCGTTCGGCCAATGACCCGTTCGCCGACATGCTCTACGTCGACGAGGACAGCGATCGCGCAATCGTCGACGCCGTCGGCGTGATCGCACAGGCGCGGGGTGTCAGTCGCGCCCAGATCGCGCTCGCCTGGCTACGCGCCAACCCCGTGGTTGTCGCACCGCTCGTGGGCGCCAGCAGCACTGCCCAGATCGACGACGCCGTCGCCTCGCTTGAGGTTCAGCTCACAGACGAGGAGATCGCCGAGCTCGAGCGCCCTTACACCCCCCGCCAGGACCTCCAGGGCATCTCAGACGACGCCGAGATGCAGCGCATCATGGCCCGGCTCCCCCAGTTCGCCCCCACCGCGCGCTGAGAAAGGATCACGATGACCACGACCGCAACCACGCAGACCACCCTCCAGGAGCTCCTCGGAAGGCTCGCTCAATTCGAGCCCGATCCCGTAGCTGAACTGTTCGCCGAGTCCGTTGAATGGGACGTGCCAGGAGACGAGCTCGTTCCCTGGACAGGCGCCCGATCGACACGTGAGGAGATCGCGGCGTACTTCCAGTTGCTCTGGTCCGTGCTCGACACCTCGCAGGCCGACACCGCCGTGAGTCACGTCTTCTTCGACGGCGCCGACGCGGTAGTGCTGGGTATCTTCACGCAGACCATCCGCGCGAGCGGTCGTCGATTCGCGACTCATGTCGCGCTTCACATCACCGTTGGCGACGACGGGCTCATCACCCGCTTCCGGCTATACGAGGACTCGCACGCGGTCTCACGGGCATTTGCCGATGGGGATTAGGACCGCACGCCCCGCTCGGCCGGTACGCTAAACCGCGATGGCCCTCGCGGACGAGCGATACATGTTGCTCACGACGTTCCGGCGCGACGGCACGCCGGTGGCGACGCCCGTCTGGGTCACCTCCTATGACGAACACAGCGTCGCCTTCTGGACGAGCAGTGGCTCCGGGAAGGCCAAGCGCCTCGCGCACACGCAGCGCGTGACGGTGCAGCCGTCCGATGCCCGCGGAGGCGTGAAGCCCGGCACCGAGCCGGTCGAGGCCACGGCGCGCGTGGTCAGCGGCGAGGAGCTCGAGGCGATCCGCAAACACGTGATCGCGAAGTACGGCTTTCAGACGAGAATCACCAAAAGGCTCGCGACTATCTGGGGCCTCCTCAAAGGTAGGCGCATCCCGTACGCGGACCGCGGGGTCATCGTGACACCCGCATCGGCTGACGGGATCGAGGGGCCAATATCCACTAAGCAGTAGTGCGACCCCGCTCAGCGAGACGCATGGCATCGACGAGTATGGAGGCATCGTGTTCGACCAACATCGCGCCACTGCTTTGCGTGAAAGCGAGCGTTAGCGCGGGACGGGTTCGAGCGACTCACGACCCCTTCCGCTGCGTAATGGGTCGTCACCTGCCAAAAGGACCCATTTGCAGGACAGTTCGACGTCTGTGGCGGACTTAGACGGAGCACCACTGTCTATTCAAGATGACGCCGCAGTGCAGCCAAAGCCGCTGCTTTGCAGGGATTTTAAGCCCAGCGCCGGACTCGAACCGGCGGCCTCTTCCTTACCATGGAAGTGCTCTACCAACTGAGCTAGCTGGGCGGAGGCTGGACTGTAGCGTGCGGTGCGCCCCGTCCACAAGCGGGAACGCTCCCGGCGGCGGAGCCGCCCACATTCAAATCAATCCGATCTCAACGCCAGACGAGCCCTACGAAGCGGCCACCTCAACCGGGGTCACAGTCGTCACGGGCAAACCCGTCCCCGACGCCTTGTGGGGAAGGTCGAGCCTCAGCCAGCGCGACAGCCGTGCCGGCAGCGTCGAGATGATGACCTCGTCGAAGCCGCGCAGGTTGACCGCATCGTGGATCGCCGTGTTCGGGTCCGGCGCGCCCACGATTCCCTCGACGGGGCTCCCGGCGGCCTCCGTCAGCAGCGGCACGGCCTGAGCGATCACGGCCTGGGCCTCGCCGGCGTCCTGGTCCTCGGGGTCGACGACCTTGTGCAGGCCATGGGCCGCGTTCGGCACCAGCAGCGTGAACGTGGCCGGCCCGCGTTCTGCCCGCTCCCGCACGGCGTCGAGCAGCGGTTGCGTGGCGGCGGTCTTGTGCGCCACCACGAGCACACGGATGGGGGTCTCAGACGACTCCATACTCGCAACTCCCTTCTGGCGGTGGATTGTCTCTAATGATACTTGCGTGTCAACGACGCCAGGCATTGCCTCGGGTCAACGATGCCGGGCGTCGTAGTCCCCATTACCCGTCGGCGCCAGCCATTGCTTGCGGGTCAGCCCTACGCTGTCGCTCATGCGCGTGGAGCTGACCGAGGAGACGCTCGAAGTTCGCCTGTCTTTCTGGCAGAAGCTGCTCGGCCTGCTCGGCAACATCAGGGTCGTCCGCGCCGACATCAGCGATGTCCAGGTCGTCGAGGATCCCGTGCGTGCGGCCATGGATGTCGGCATCAAGGTCGGCCTGCGTCTGCCCTGGCTCTACTACGTGGCCCGCACCATCCGCCTCGACCAGGCATTCGTCGTGCGCCGAGGTGTCCCGGCGCTGTCCTTCGCCGTAAGCAACGAGGGGACTCTCAGAAGGGTGCTCGTGAGCACGCCCGATGCCCAGGAGCTCGCGCGGCGGCTGCGCGGCTCCTGACGCCGTGCATGCGGCGAGGAGGGCGTCTCTGCGGCGCGGCTTCTGCGTTGTGTCTCTACGGCGAGGCTTCCGCGTTGCGCAGCCCGCGCAGCGTCCACACCAGCGCCACCGCGATCAGCGCCAGCGCGCAGGCGAACGCCAGTCCCGTGTGGTTGTGCACCCCGGAGATCAGGCCGCGGCCCGCATCGAGGAAGGCGGTCGCCGGGTTGACGCTCGCCACGGAGTGGATCCAGCCCTTGAGCAACGTCAGCGGCACATACACGGGCGCGAGGAACAGGATCAGAAACAGCGGCGTCTGCATCAGCGGCCCGGCCTGTATCGAGCGGAAGCGGAACGCCACGCCGGCCGCCCAGCCGTAGCCCACGAGCACGAGCAGCGCCGCAAGCCCATACAACCCGAACACGTCCACGCCGTCGCCGGTTATCCGCATCCCGGCCGCCAGCGCGACCGCCGTGACCACGCTCAGCGTGATCGTCGCGCGCGTCAGTGCCACCAGCGCATAGCCGAGCGCGATCCCGCGCCGGTCCTCGGCGGCCAGCATCAGCCGCCGCGCGAAGCCCGTTTCGAAGTCGAACGCCAGCGAGAAGCCCGTGAACAGTCCCGCGAATATGGCCGACTGGCACAGCACGAACACGAACTGGAAGGCCGTGTAGCCGGCGGGGAAGTGAAAGCCGGGCACCTCGCCGAGGGCTGAGAGGCCGCCGGCGAAGCTCGCCAGGAACACGAGCGGGAAGATCAGCGAGGGGACGAACAGGTCGGGCCGTCGCACGTAGGTGTGAAGGCTCCGCCAGGCGATCGCATAGGCCACGCGCCAGATGCTCGCCCCGGGCAAAGAGGCGCCGGTCGCAGAGGTGCCCGTTGCTGAGGGGCCGGTTGCGGAAGTGCCCGTCATGTGCGCTGAAGCCTCACGCGCAGCGCGCCCGCCACCGCGAACAGGGCGATGATCGTCAGGCCGCCCGCCACGGCGAAGCCGCGCCACAGCGCCGTCGCGTCCCACCCGTAGATGTACAGGCTGCGGAAGGCCTCGATCAGGTAGGAGATCGGGTTCCAGGTCGCCACCGTGTGAAACCAGCCGGTGTGCAGCAGGTTCCGCGGCAGGTTGCTCGACGACAGGAAGATGAACACGAAGAACAGCGGGAACAGGCCCTGCACCGCCTCGCCCGATCCCGTGCGGAGCGCAACCGCGCAGCCGAGCGCGCCGAAGCCGAGCGCGGTGAGCGAGCCCAGCACGAGGATCACGAGCACGCCGCCGAAGCCCGCATCCAGATGCGCGCCCGCGACCGCGCCCATCAGCATGTACACGGCCGACTGCAGCACGCCCAGCGCCGCGACGCCCACGAGCAGGCCCGCGATCAGCGACACCCGCCGAAGCGGCGTCAGCGCGAGCCGGTTGAAGAAGCCGCTCTCGATGTCCTCGGCCAGGTTCGTGCCCGTGTTGATCAGCGAGAACATCCCTCCCTGGATGAACGCCACCGCGATCGCGAAGGATATGTAGGAGTGCGTCGGAAAGCCCGGCAGGCGCGTGGCCGCCTTCAGGCCGCTGGCGTTCACGGCCAGCAGGATCAGCGGGAAGAACACGATCGGGAACAGCTGAAAGGGCTGGCGCAGCGTCTTCAGCATCGCGCGGCGGGCCAGGACGCCGACCTGGATTCCGTGGATGCTGTTCATGAGGCGACCGGGGCGGAGCTCGCCCGGTCCTCCGTCTCGCCCTCCCCGTCGCCCGCGCCCTCGAGCGAGCGCCCGGTCTTCGCGAGGAACACGTCGTCGAGCGTGGGGGCATGCAGGCGCAGATCGGCGATCGGGATGCCCTCGGCGTCGAGCGTGCGCACGATCTCGGCGAGGTCGCTCACGCCCTCCGGCAGCTGCGTGGCGACCGCGTTGGGCGCCGCCGCCGCCTCCTCTCCGAAGCGGGACAACACCGCGACGAGGCGGTCGCGGTCGCCCGGGTCCGCGGGGACAGCTTCAACGCTCGGGCGCCCGATCGCCGCCTTCAGCTCCGCCGGCGTGCCCTCGGCCACGATCCTGCCATGGTCAATGATGCCGACGCGGTGCGCCAGCACGTCGGCCTCCTCCAGATACTGCGTCGTCAGGAACACCGTCACCCCGTCGGCCGCCAGCCTGCGCACCTCATCCCACAGGGCGGTGCGGCTCTGCACGTCCAATCCAGTTGTCGGCTCATCCAGGAACAAGAGCCGCGGGCCGTGGACGAGCGCGAGGCCCAGGTCGAGACGGCGCTTCATGCCGCCCGAGTAGCCCCCGACCTTGCGATCCGCGGCGTCGGTCAGCCCGACCCGCTCGAGCAGCTCCGTCGCCCGCTTCTCGCGCTCGGTCTTGCCCAGCCCGTGCAGGGCGCTCTGCAGGCGCATGTGCTCGCGGCCGGTGAGGAACGGATCGAGCGCCGACTCCTGCAGCGAGGCGCCGATCGCTCGGCGGACCGCGGCGCCCTGGTGAACGACGTCGAGCCCCGCCACGCGAGCCGTGCCGGCCGTGGGGGGCAGGAGCGTCGTGAGCACGAGCACCGTCGTTGACTTGCCCGCGCCGTTGGGTCCGAGGAAGCCGTAGATCTCGCCCGGCGCGACCTGCAGATCGATCCCGTCGACGGCCCGCACGCCGCCCTTGAAGTCGCGCACGAGCCCCTCGACCTCGATGCCGTTCCGGTCGGCCCGGCTGTTCTCCTCGCCCCCGCTCACGGCGATCAGCTCGAGCTCGGTCGCCAGCCGCGCTGGGGGCGAGGGCTCGACCCGCAACAGGCGCGCAGGCATCGGCGGAAGCCACCAGTTCCAGCGGCCGAACAGCGACACCACGGCCGGCACGAGCAGCGCGCGGATGAGCGTGGCGTCCAGGATGATTCCGGCCGCGAGGCCGGTCGCGAGCACTTTGATTTCCGTCTCCGGCCCGGAGGCGAGCGACACGAATGCCAGGAACAGGATCAGCGCCGCGCTCGTGACGAGGCGCCCGGTGCGTCCGATCCCGCGCACCACGGCGGTGTCGGTCGAGCCGGTCTCGTCGTACTCCTCGCGCATGCGAGCCAGGATGAACACCTCGTAGTCCATCGAGAGGCCGAACAGGAAGGCGAACACCATCAGCGGGATCCAGGCGGTGATCGAACCGGTTGCGGGGATGCCCCAGATCAGGTTCGAGCCGTGGCCCTGCTGCCACACGAGCTCGAGCACGCCCCACGCGGCGGCCACGCTGATCACGTTCAGCACCACCGCCTTCAGCGGCAACAGCAGCGAGCGGAACGCGCGCGCCAGCAGCACGAAGGTGATCACGGCGATCAGCGCGATCATCAGCGGGAAGTTGCCATACACCGCTTCGATGAAGTCCCTGTCCTGGGCCGGTCGACCCGCCGACGTGCACGTCCGGGCCGGCCGCGTGGGCCGCCGAGACCACGCTGGCGAGCGTCGCGCGACCGGCGTCTGTGGAGGCGTCGGCGGTCGGGTAGGCATCGAGCACCGCGACGCCCGGACGCTGCCACTGCGCCGAGACGGGCGCCACCGCGCCGTGGACGCCGGGCACGGCGGCCAGCTCGGCGGCAACGCGCGTCGGGCGAGGAGGGGCCGTTCACGAGCACCTCATACGGCGCGAACACTCCGGAGCCGATGCCCGAGCTCTCGAGCGCGGCGAGGCCCTGCTTGGCATCGCCCTGCTTGGCGAGCGTGTTCACGTTCGAGATGCCGAGCTGCAGGTTGGTGGCGGCCAGCACGAGCGCAGCCAGCACTAGCGACGCGCCGAGCGCCGCAAACCAGCGCCTGCGCACGACGAGCTTCGCCCAGCGGGTCCACGAGCGGCTGGCCTTGTCGTCGTTGCGCATGTGCGGCCAGTCAAGGCGAGGGCCGAGCTTCGCCAGCACGATCGGCAGCAGCGTCATCGCGACGAGCACGCTGATCAGCGGGATCAGCATGCCGCCGTAGCCGACCGAGCGCAGGAACGGAAGCGGCAGCGCGACGAGCGCGAGCAGCCCGATCGCGACGGTCGTGCCGCTGAACACCACGGCCCGGCCGGCCGTCTGCATCGCACGTTCGATGGCCGCGTCGCCGCTCAGCCCGTGGGCGCGCTCCTCGCGCCAGCGCACCACGATCAGCAGCGAGTAATCGATCGACACGCCGAGGCCGATCAGCGCGATCAGGAACTGCACGATCGGGCGAGACTTCGGTGATCGTGGTCAGGCCCCAGACCACCAGGAACGTCGTGAGGATCGAGACGACGGCCATCATGATCGGCACGATCGCGAGGAACGATCCGAACACGAAGGCGAGCACGAGCAGGGCTCCGAAACCGCCGAGCAGCGCCTCGACCAGCACGCCCGGGCCCGTTGCCGCCGCCGCTCTGCACGGACAGCGCATCAAAGCCGGTCAGATGAACGCGGTGCGCCGGCCACCGTCGTGCGCCGGCGAGTGCGGCGCTCGCTCGTTTCGCGGCCTTCGGGTTGTCTTCAAAGGGCTGGGCGCGGTCGGGCGGCGGGTAGGCGACGACGAAGGTCGTGTGCCGGTCGCTCGAGAGGAAGGCGGGGCTCCTGGTGCTCGCGTAGCCCGCCAGACGCGTGCCGGGCAGGGCGTTCTGCAGGCGCGATTCGACCGTCCGCAGATCCTGCTGTGCGGCGGGGCGAGTCGACCGATGCTCCGGCGGGCAGCGTCACCACGGCCAGCAGCGGGGAGGCGTTGCCACCGGTGCCGTGGAAGTCTGCGCTGGATCTGCTCGTTGGTGACCCAGCCTTCCTTGCCGGGCACCGAGAACTTCTGTTTGAGCGCTTTGGTGGCCGATCCGGCGGAGGCCATGCCGACGAGGGTCAGGACGACCCAGAAGATGACCACGATGCGCTTGTGCGCGAGAACCCAGCGGGTGAGCGGTGCCATTCTCATCGTCCTTTCCCTGGCCACTGTGAGTGGTTCGAAGGCGCAAATGGTTCCGTGCAGAACGATGTATATCAAAAGTCGTTCCGCTCCGTTATGATCCTGTCATGGGGATCGAGGGTCGCGAGGAGACGGCGCCGTCACCCGAGACGACCGTTCCGTTCAGCGGCGTCGCCGTCACGCTGTCCTCCATTGGCTACGCCGTCGCCAAGCGCTTTCGCCGGACTCTCGCACCGCTCGAGCTCGAGCCACGCGAGTTCGCCCTGCTGCGGGCGGTCGGTGCGCTGGAGGGCCAGTCCCAGCAGGCTATCGGTGAGCGGCTGCAGATCCCGCCCAGCCGCATGGTCGCGTTCGTCGACGCGCTCGAGGAGCGATCACTGCTCGAACGCCGGCACAATCCCGACGACCGGCGCACGCGGGAGCTGCATCTCACCGACGCCGGGCGCGACCTGCTCGGGCGTGCGTTTTCGCTCGCTGCCGGCTTCGAGTTCGATCTGATCTCAGGGCTTGACGACAGCGAGCGCGACCAGCTGCTCGGCCTGCTGCAGCGGGTCGGTGCGCAGCTCGGCCTGCCCGAAGGCCCGGCTGCGCACGCCGCCCTTGCCGAGGAGGAGTAGCCGCCTATTCCTTGCCCGTCGGCGGGTATTTCTTTGCGCAGGCTTCAGCCACGCCCTTGGCCCTGTTCGCTTCCTTGTCTTCGGCGTTGTCCTTCTTGTATTCAGCGGGCGAGAAGGTCGCCTCGACGCCCTTTATGAGACACGACTTGAACGCCGCTGAGAGGCCCTCTCCCTGGCTTTCCTTCGTCAGGGCGTCTTCAGCTTCCTTCGTCTCCGACTGAGTCCATTCGGAGGCGTGGCCCGCCGTTGATCCGCCGGACGTCTGGGTTCCAGACGATGCCCCGGTCGTCTGGCTGGGCGTTGACCCTTCGGACGTGCTGCTGTTCGACGATCCACAACCAGCCACGGTGAGTGCGATGAGTCCCGCGACGATCCACTCTTTTCTCACATGTCCCCCCGGTCGGTGCTGTTACGCGATTGGTCGGCAACTTACCGAACGCGCACACATTGGGACCGGCCGGGGGGTCGCGCGGCTCAGGCGGCAGCAGTGTGCACCTCGGCGAAATAGTGCCCTTCGTCGAGGTCGGCGATCAGCCCGGGCTGGGTTGGCTGCCAGCCGAGCAGCTCGCGCGTCAGCGCGCTGGAGGCCGGGCGTCGAGCGCGACGAAGCCCGCCAGCCAGGCGAAGTGCTCGCCCGCGTCCTCGGGGGCGACGGAGACGACCGGGATGTCGAGATGCCGTCCGATGACCTCGGCGATGTCGCGGAACGGAACGCCCTCCTCGGCGACCGCGTGCAGCGTCGATCCCGCCGGGGCCTGTTCCAGTCGCGAGACGGAACAGGCGCGCCGAATCGAGCCGATGCACGGCGGGCCAGCGGTTGGTGCCGTCGCCGACGTAGCCGGAGACGCCCTTCTCGCGGGCGATGCCGACCAGGGTCGCCATGAAGCCGTTGTCGCCGTCGCCGTGGTTCGTCGGAGGAAGCCGCACGACCGAGGAGCGGACGCCCCGGGAGGCGAGGGAGAGCGCGAACTCGGCGGTTTCCCAGCGGGCCTGCGGACCGCCGCCGAAGGCGGCCGACGGCCGCGTCGGGGACCATGCCCGTCCTGCTCGGTCGCCACATGCCCGGGTGCGAGCCCGAGCAGGCCGGAGGCGATCAGCGAGCGGCCGATCAGAGCCCGCGAGCGCCTCGCCGAATGCCTCGACGGCGCGGCGATCCGCGTCGGCGGCGCCCTGGAAGTCTCCGCGAGAACGCGAGGTCGTGCTTGAACGCGAGGTGGATCACGCCGTCTGAGGCGTCGGCCGCCGCTGCGCAGGATGTCGAGATCATCGAGCGTGCCGCGGTGCACCTCTGCTCCGGCCGCGGTGAGGGCATCGGCCGAGGCATCCGAGCGAGCGAGCCCGACGACCTGATGGCCCGCGCCGATCAGCTCGGGGACGACGGCCGAGCCGATCCAGCCCGATGCACCGGTGACGAATACGCGCATGAGAAAACCTCCAGGTGGTTGGCCGTCCTGAGCGCAGATCCTCTGCTCACAGGGCGTGATGTCAGTTGCTGTCATCAGCGTAGCACGCGATGTCAGTCGCTGTCGTCAGGTAGAATCGGAGGACATGGGCCGATGGGAGCCAGACGCACGCGGCCGCCTTCTGAAGGCGGCGATCGAGCTCTACGGCGAGCGCGGGTTCGAGCAGACCACGGTCGCGGAGATCGCAGCGCGAGCAGGACTCACCGAGCGAACGTTCTTCCGGCACTTCGCCGACAAGCGCGAGGTTCTGTTCGCGGGCGCCGGCGCACTGCAGGACCTGCTCGTCAGCACCGTTGCCAAGGCGCCCGACGGCCTTGCGCCGATCGAGGCGGCGGCAGCTGGTATCGAAGCCGCCGGCGCCGCCATCCAGGAGGGAGGAGAGCTCCCGCGACAGCGCCAGGCGATCATCGCCGCGAGCGCAGAGCTCCAGGAGCGCGAGCTGATCAAGCTCGCGTCACTCGCCTCGGCGCTCGCCGACGCATTGCGCGGGCGCGGTGTCACAGAGCCCGCCGCGAGCCTCGCCGCCGAGGCGGGCATCGCCGTCTTCAGAATCGCCTTCGAACGCTGGATCGACGCGACCGAGCGAGCAGGATCTGCCGGAAGTCATGCGGGAGTCTCTGGATGAGCTGAGGGCCGTGACCGCGGACCGATGATCAGCGGGCGAGCGCGAGGCTCGCCCGCACCGTCACCAGCTGGACTATCGCCGGCGGGCATCGGCTGTGCTGCGCGCGATGGCTCCGGTTGACTGAGCCGTCTGATAGGAGTTCTCGTGGGTCGGGGCGATCCAATCTTCGGGCCAAGCCAGGGGGTGAAGGATTCGCACGTCGGCCACATTCGAACAGCCTTGTCGGGCGGTTGCGGTCCATTCCGTTCGCAAGCGTCGACTGGCTTGGAGGCTCGTCTGGGCCTTGGTGGTGGTGCTTGGCTCGTCGGTATCGGTTGCCGGTCCGGCGTTCGCGAGGTCCGGCTCGGCTCGTCTGGAGGTCGTCGTCGCCGGCCTGCCCCCGAACGCGTCCGCAAGCGTCCGCGTCCGGGGACCCCAAGGCTTCACGCGACAGCTGCGCGGATCCAAGGAATTCTCCGGGGTCACCGCGGGCGTCTACCACGTCCAAGTCTCACCGGTCGTCTTGGTCCACGGGTATCGATCCGTGTCCGCCTGCAGCGAGGCATTCCCATCGCTGTCGCACCTGACGGTGCTGGTGCAGCGGGGGGGAACCGGCGTGGCGCATGTCAGCTACGGCACGATCCGAAGCGCCGCGGCCGTCCCCCTCCGCACTACGCCATCGGCCGCATCGTTGGGCCGAGGTTCGGCCGAGGACCGGGCCGCGACCTCGCCGGAGCTGTCGTCGGGAGCCCCCCTGGCATGGGGCGACAACAACCGCGGACAGCTGGGCGACGGCACCATGATCAGCAGTGACGTGCCCGTGTCGGCGGGTGAACTCGGCGGCATGACAGCCGCCTCGGGCGGTGACGCCTTCAGCATGGCGTTGCTGAGCAACGGGACCGTAGTGGCCTGGGGCGACAACGATGCTGGAGAACTCGGCGACGGCACCACCACCAGCAGTGACGTGCCGGTCGCGGTGAGCGGATTGACGGGAGTTACGGCCATCTCAGCCGGCAGTGACCACGCCCTTGCGCTACTGGGGAACGGTACCGTCGTGGCCTGGGGCTACAACGCGCTCGGACAGCTCGGTAACGGCACCACGACCAGCAGCGACGTTCCGCTGCCGGTCAGCGGACTGAGCGGGGTCATAGCCGTCTCAGCCGGAAATAACTACAGCTCGGCCCTGTTGAGCAACGGAACGGTCATGGTCTGGGGGGATAACGAATCCGGGGTGTTCGGCAACGGCACCACGACCAGCAGCGACGTTCCGGTGGCCGTGCCAGGCTTGAGTGAAGTCAAGGCCTTCGCGGCCGGCTACAGCACCAGCACCGCCCTGCTGGACGACGGCACGGTCATGGATTGGGGCGACAACGGGCAGGGCCAGCTGGGAAACGGCAACACCACCAGCAGCAACGTGCCGGTTGCGGTCACGGGGCTGAGCGGGGTGACAGCTGTGGCACGAGGCACCGCCCTCCTGGGCAACGGCACGGTCATGGACTGGGGCGTCGGCGAGTCCGGCCAGCTGGGCGACGACAGCACTGAAAGCAGCGACGTGCCGGTGGCGGTCAGCGGGCTCAGCGGGGTCACGGCGATCGCTTCCGGCTTGGAACATCGCTTGGCCCTGCTCAGCAACGGAACCGTTATGGCGTGGGGCGCCAACGACACGGGGCAGTTGGGCGATGGCAACAGAACCGACTCGACCGTACCGGTGACGGTCTCCGGATTGACCGGGGCGATAGCCGTTGCAGCCGGCCGTTACCACAGCCTGGCGGTCGGGCCCCCGCGTACGCGTTACTGGTACAGAAGCGGGGTCGAGCTTCAGCAGAGCCTGAGGCTGCCGGTCATCTCCTGGGGTGGCGCTGAAGACGTCGCCCAGACCAGCGGCTCGGGGCAGATCAGCTGCAGGACGGTAGGAGCAGGCACGATCGAAAACCCGGTCGGTGGCGGTCCCGGCGTGGGCCAGACGCAGGCGTCCGGCTTCTTTGAATGCTCAGCGCCGCAATGCGAAGCGGCGGGCGCCGAAAAAGGGATCCCCGCGATCGGGCGGATCACCTCTTCGAACTTCCCCTGGAAGGACGAACTGACCGAAGGAGGCTCCCCGAACTCGATCAGGGAGAAGATCGGTGTGCCCTTCAGCATGTTCGGCTCACCAGAACCGGGGGAGATGGTCCGCACGGTCAGCTGCGAAACCCCGCCGGGCTATGAACCGAGCATCGTGCTATTCAGCGAAACGCTCGAGGGACAGCTCGAACCGGAAATCGGTGCCGCCGCGGCTGGAACCCTGAACGGCACCTCCGCCTCGAAACCGGCCGGGATCCGCTATGCGGGGTCCTCGAGCGGCGCGCTCCACGCCCAGCTCGGCGGAGAAGCCACGAGCTCAGGTATGGTCAAGTACATGGGCTACAACGGGCAGGAAATCCTCACCGTCAAATAGACCCCCGGCGTCAGATGACATTGACCGACGCAGGGCAGGGCATGGCGGGGGCAGGTTCCATTCGGGCGCAACCGTGCGTGTTTGCGGGTCCGATCACGACTCCTGCTCCCGAATTGCTCCCGAACAGATCGGCGTCGAGCCGGTCTGTGGCCCGTTGCGCTTGTGGGGACCTTCCGGTCTCGGGCAGAGCGATCGCTACCGCCGGCTAGGCAGGTCGAGCGTAGCGGGGTCGAGTGATGCCGCGCGCAGCGCATCGTCCCAGTGATTGAAGTCACGCTCGCGGGTGACGAGCCCACGTTCGAGGGTCAGCAGCTGGGCGATCTCGAGATCCAGTTCGATACCGCTCGCCGGACCGTGCACTCGGGTCCTCCCGAGCACGATAAGAGACCTGGCGAGGTCGACCACGAGCACCGGGGCAAGCTCTTGGCGATCCCATACATCCAGTAGCTCCACCAATACGTTGGCCATCTCTGCTCGCCCCCGCGCCGCGCCGGGCACCCCGAGCGCCTGGAATCCGGCGTCCGCGTCGTACAGGACATCGGGCGCGTAGCGCAGAAGCATCAACTCGAAATCGCGGCGTTGCGCTGCCGCCCAGCCGGACGCGACAGCGCGACGCACGAACCACCTTCGCAGTCGCATGTCGGGCCGGAGGAACCGAAGGACCAGTCCCGCCCATGCCCGATACATGCCTGGGAAACGGACCATCATCTGCTCATCGAGGCTGCGATGGCCTCGCGCGGTGCTCCCGACCGCGATCGAGGTGAGCACCGGCGTATTCCGTACACCTGCCTCGGCACGATCGGATCTCCTGATCCCCGTTTCGTGCCCGCCACGGCTCGGCGCCATCACGCAAGCGTAGCCCCCAAATCGCGCCTCGGGCCGCTCCCGGTGGGGGGCGACCGTCGACCGGCATGGCGGGGGCAGGATTCGAACCTGCGAAGGCAGAGCCAACGCGTTTACAGCGCGTCCCCTTTGACCGCTCGGGAACCCCGCCGGGGGCGCGTCAGTCTAGGCGTCGGGAGCTAGGAGGCCTCGCGCAGCTGCTGGGCGTCGGGCAGCGTCTGCAGCTTCTTCAGCGTGCGGTTCTCGATCTGGCGGACGCGCTCGCGCGTGATGTTGAACGCCCGGCCGACCTCCTCGAGCGTGCGCGGGCGCCCGCCGACGATGCCGTAGCGCAGCTCGATCACCTCGCGCTCGCGCGCGCGGCAGCGAGGCGAGCACGCGCGTGACGTTCTCGCGGCGCAGCGCCTCGGAGGCGATCTCGAAGGGCGACTCCGCGGAGACGTCCTCGACGAAGTCGGCCAGCGCCGAGTCGTCCTCCTCGCCGACCGGCTTCTCGAGCGAGATCGGCTGCTGGGTGATGCGCATGATCTCGCGCACCTCGCGCACCGGCGCAGTCGAGCTCGCGCGGCGATCTCCTCGGGCGTCGGCTCGCGCCCGAGCTGCTGGATCAGCTGCCGCTCGGCGTGGACAGCTTGTTCAGCCGCTCGACCATGTGCACCGGGATGCGGATCGTGCGGCCCTTGTCGGCGAGCGCGCGGGTGACCGCCTGGCGGATCCACCAGGTCGCGTAGGTCGAGAACTTGTAGCCGCGGCGGTAGTCGAACTTCTCGACCGCCCGGATCAGCCCGAGCGAGCCCTCCTGGATCAGGTCGAGGAACGTCAGGCCGCGGCCGACGTAGCCCTTGGCGATCGAGACGACGAGGCGCAGGTTGGCCTCGACCATGTGCTGCTTGGCGGCCATGTCGCCGCGCTCGATGCGCTTGGCCAGCAGCGACCTCCTCCTCGGCGCTCAGCAGCGGCACGCGGCCGATCGCGCGCAGGTACAGGCGCAGCGAGTCGAGGCTCGGCTCGACCGTCAGGTCGACATCGGGCCGCCTTAGCTCCTCGAGCGTCGCTGCCGAGCGGCTGAACGCGTCGCCTGCGTCGTGCTCCTCGCGTCGGCGCTCCTCGAGCTCGCGCACGGCGTTGCCGCGGCCAGCGGGTCCTCGACGGCGGCGTGCGAGTCCCGTCGCCGGCGCTGCGGTGCAGCTCGGCGCCGCCTCGCCGGCGCCGAGCACCTCGATGCCGTGCTCCTCGAGGTAGCTCAGCAGATCCTGCGTCTGCTGCGCGCGAGAGCTCGGCCTCCTCGAGCGCGGCGGCGAGCGCCTCGGCCGTCACGAACCCCCGCTCCTGGCCCTCGGCGATGATCGCCTGCAGCTCCTCGATCTCAACACGGCACGGCCGTGTCCGTGGCGACCAGCAGACCCTCAAGCTTGTCGCTCAACTCGCACTCCCAAGGACCATCTCGACTCCCCTCGCAGCGGTCGATCCGCTCCGACGCTCCCCGCCCTACGCTAAGCCTCCTGTGCGCGCTGATTCGCTTGATCGAGTTGGCAGTGCGCGAGTGATACCAGAATCGCGGTCGCGGTATCGCGCGCCGGCGGACGCCTCGACGGCGCCGCGAGCCGCGCGCTAGGCTTGGCCACGGTGCAGGCGACACGGCCGACCCCACGCTCTCACCGACGCTGGGCGCCGGCGACGATGTCCAGGCGCGCTCGCCGAGCGTCGCCGGTCGGGCTCTCGCGCGTCGGCGTGACGGGCGTCGAGAAGGTCGTCCGGATCCGCGACGAGCTGTTCTTCGCGCGCCTCGACTGCTTCGTCGATCTCGAGCCGCGACCAGAAGGGCGCGCACATGTCGCGCTTCGAGGAGGTCGTCAACGAGGCGATCGGCGAGGTCGTCCTGAGCGAGTCGCCGTTCCGCGCCGAGACGCTCGCCCAGCACATCGCCGAGCTCGTCCGCGAGCGCCAGGGCGCCGAGCGCGCCGAGGTGACGATCGCGGCGCGCTACCCCGAGCACAAGCCGGCGCCGGTGTCGGGCGTGCAGACGCAGGAGATCTACACGCTGCACGGGCGGGCGGTGGCCTTCGAGCACGGCACGCGGCGCATGGTCGGCGTCTCGGCGACCGGCATGACCGCCTGCCCGTGCGCCCAGGAGCTGGTCGCCGCGCGCGCGCGCGAGCGCCTGCCGGCGAGGACTTCTCGCGCGGAGCAGATCGAGCGCGATCCTCGAGCAGCGTGCCCGGTCGCCACCCACAACCAGCGCGGGCTCGCCACGCTGCAGATCGGCTGCATCGAGGACTGCGACCGCCGAGATCGACGCCGCGACGCTGCTGGCGATCGCCGAGGCGAGCATGTCCTCGGAGATCTACGAGCTGATGAAGCGCTCCGACGAGGTCGAGGTCGTGGAAAAGGCCCACCGCCGTCCGCGCTTCGTCGAGGACTGCGTGCGCGAGATGATCGCCGGCGTGGTCGCCGGCTTCCGGCGAGCTCGACGGCGCGAGCTTCGTCTCGGCCCGCCAGGAGAACCTCGAGACGATCCACCAGCACAACGTCGTCGCCGAGCGCCACGGCCTGCTCTCGGAGCTGCGCGCGGAGATCGACTCGGGCACGCCCGTGCGCCCATCAGACGAGCCTCGAGGAGTGGCTCGACGCCGGCGCACCGGGCGCGGCGCGCCGGCGGCCTGCAGCCGCGCGTGGCGCGCTCGCGCCTGCTGCATGCGCCGGCGCAGGCCGAAGAAGTAGTCCAGGCCCGAGAGCGACGGTGACGACGACCGTCGCGTAGAGCAGCGCCGACACCCACAGCGGTTGGCCGTGCACGGCGATGACGACGAGGATCGTGGCGATCTGCAGGCAGGTCTTGACCTTGCCGAACATGCTCGCGGCGATCACCACGCCCGGCCTGGCGTGGCCCCCATGCGCAGCACCGTGACGGCGAGCTCGCGGGTGATGATCACCATCGCCACCCACGCCGCCAGGCGGTGCAGCGAGACGAGCGAGATCAGCGCGGCGACGATCAGCAGCTTGTCGGCGAGCGGGTCCATCAGCTTGCCGAACGTTGTGATCGAGTCGCGCGCGCGCGCGCGAGGTAGCCGTCGACGAAGTCCGTCAGCGAGGCCAGCGCGAACACGATCGCCGCGAGCACGTCGCCGTCGGGGGTGTTGCCGAGCAGCGCGACGACCAGCACCGGCACGAGCATGATCCGCAGGACCGTCAGGACGTTGGGCAGGTTGAGCGGGAACACGGCGCGGACATTATGTCGCGATTCCGCCGCCATTGCTGCGGTGCCGGTATACCGAGCCCGACGCGCCGGACTGATCCAGCCGAGCCACATCACCGGAGAGGAGCGCCATGAAGCAAGCGCACGCTCGGACCCGACGGCCCCGAGGTCTCGGCGATCGGCCTCGGCTGCATGGGCATGTCGGCCTTCTACGGCGCCACCGACGAAGGCGAGTCCGTGCGCACGATCCAGCGCGCGCTGGAGCTCGGCTGCAACTTCCTGGACACCTCCGACATGTACGGGCCGCACACCAACGAGCGAGCTCGTCGGCCGCGCGATCGCCGGGCGCCGCGACGAGGTGTTCCTGGCGACCAAGTTCGGCATCAAGCTCGAGCCCGGCGACGGCCGCCGCGGCGCTCGATCGACGGCAGCCCGGCCTACGTGCGCGCGGCCTGCGAGGCCTCGCTGCAGCGCCTCGGGGTCGACCACATCGACCTCTACTACCAGCACCGCGTCGACCCGAACACGCCGATCGAGGAGACCGTCGGCGCGATGGCCGAGCTCGTCGCCGAGGGCAAGGTCCGCCACCTCGGGCTCTCCGAGGCCAGCGCCGAGACGATCCGCCGCGCCCACGCCGTGCACCCGATCACCGCCGTGCAGAGCGAGTACTCGCTGTGGACGCGCGACGTCGAGCCGGAGATCCTGCCGACGCTCGAACGAGCTCGGGCATCGCGCTGGTCGCCTACTCGCCGCTCGGGCGGGGCTTCCTGTCGGGGCGCTTCAGCTCGCCGGAGGAGCTCGACGAGGGCGACTTCCGCCGCTACGGCCCGCGCTTCACCGGCGAGAACCTGCGCGCGAACCTGCAAGCTCGCCGAGCGCGTGCAAGGAGCTCGCGGCCGAGAAGGGGCATCACCGCCGGGCAGCTGGCGCTGGCCTGGGTGCTCGCACCGCGGCGAGCACATCGTGCCGATCCCGGGCACCAAGCGCGGTCTCATACCTGGAGGAGAACCTCGCCGCCGCCGATGTCGTCGCTGAGCGAGAGGAGGTCGAGCGGATCGCCGAGGCGGTCCCGCCGGCGGCCGGCGAGCGCTACGACGAGGGGGCATGCGCAGCGTCAACATCTGAGCCCGGCAGGAGCGGCGTGTGCGTGCGCGGCGTGCTCGGGTGCGCCGCGCGCGGCGTCAGTAGCCGACCGAGTAGAAGCTGATGTGCCGGCAGCCGTCGAGCTTCCAGTGGGGCAGCGCGTGGTGGCTGGTGAAGACGACGATGGCCGGGTTTTCGCAGTGGATGACGCCGCCGTTCTCGTGCGCGTGCACGACGGTCGCCGGGTTGGTGCCCGTCCACACGTAGTTGAGGGTGTCGTTGGCGTAGATGAAGTTCTTGCCGTTGCCGGCGTGGATGACCGCCGTCTGGCGGCGACTCGCCGCTCGGGTGGTAGTCGCCCCAGATGACATCGCCGACGTCGCCGCCGTAGATCGTGTCGTCGCCGTAGCCGCCGAGCAGGTAGTTGTGCGTGTCGGCGCTGGCCGACGAGCACGTGGCTGGCGCGCCGGCCGGGCCCTGGTCCATGACCAGGTGCTGGTTCGCGCGGCCAGCCGGCGTGGCTGGTCATCGCCGCGGCGGGCACGGCGAGCGCGAGCGCGCGCGAGTACGGCGACCAGCCGCGATGCGTCAGGCGGTGCGCTCATGGCTTCTCGCGTAACATCGCTCGTTGCATCGTCGCGGACGCTAGCCACGCTCTACGCCCGATCGGACATCGGGCCAGCGGTGAACTCGGCGGCGACGCGGCCACGTGTCGCGTCGCGAGCGCTAGGGTGGGCGGCCATGCCGCTGATCCCCATGGTCATCGAGCGCACGCGCGCGGCGAGCGCGAGTTCGACATCTACTCGCGGCTGCTCAACGAGCGGATCATCTTCCTGGGCACGCCGATCGACGATCAGGTGGCGAACCTCGTGGTGGCGCAGCTGCTGCACCTCGAGAGCGAGGATCCCGAAAAGGACATCTCGATCTACATCAACTCGCCCGGGCGGGAGCATCTACTCGGGCCTGGCGATCTACGACACGATGAAGTTCATCAAGCCCGACATCGCGACGATGTGCGTCGGCGTGGCGATGTCGATGGGCTCGCTGCTGCTGGCGGCCGGCACGAAGGGCAAGCGCGCCGCGCTGCCGAACTCGCGGATCCTCATCCACCAGCCCTCGGCCGGCTTCGAAGGGCAGTCGACCGACATCGAGATCCACGCGCGCGAGATCCTGAACGTGCGCGTGCGGATCGACGAAATCTACGCCGAGCACACCGGCAAGCCGACGGAGGAGGTGCGCCAGGACATGGAGCGCGACCGCTTCTTCACCGCCGAGCAGGCGCTCGAGTACGGCCTGATCGACCGGGTGCTCGACGCCCACTGAGCGGCCTCGCGGACGGGCATGTCCGCCCTGACGCACCGGGAGCGCGCGGCACTGCCTCTCGATCGCCGTGCTGACGGCGCTGGCCGGGCTGGCCAACTACCAGACGTGGCCCGCGGTTCCCCGCTTTGCGATCGCCACCCTCGCGCTGGCCGGGCTGGCGTGGGTCGTGTCGTTCGCCACCGAGCAGCTCGGCGAGCGCTTCGGGCCGGGCGTGACCGGCATGCTGCAGTCGACGCTCGGCAACCTGCCGGAGCTGTTCGTCGTGATCTTCGCGCTTCAGAAGGGCGAGCTCGTGGTCGCCCAGACGGCGATCGTCGGCTCGATCCTCGCCAACGCACTGCTGGTGCTCGGCCTCGTGATCGTGGTCGGCGCCCGCGTGCGCGCCGGACGGGATCATGCGCTTCTCGACGCGCCTTCCGAGGGACACGGCGACGCTGCTGCAGGTGACCGTCTTCATCATCGTGCTGCTCGGGCTCTCGCTGGCGGCACACGACCCGGCGAGCCACCACGTCAAGTCGATCTCGATCGTCGGGGCGATCTGCCTGCTGGTCGTCTACGCGACCTGGGTGGTGCCCTACCTGCGCTGACGACACCGCACCGGCACGGCTGATGAGGCAGCCGCTGGCGCGGCTGGGGGGCCGCCCGGCCGTGTCGAGGACGGGGTGGGCCGGACCGGACCGCGGCTCTCGCTGCGTTTCACGCTCGGGCTGCTGCTCATCGCCGGCGTGGCCTCGGCGTTCGTCTCTGACTGGTTCATCAACGGCCTCGAGCCGGCGATCGCCAAGCTGAACTTCTCCCAGGCGTTCGCCGGCCTCGTGATCGTCGCGATCGCGGGCAACGCGGTGGAGAACACCGCCGGTCTGGTGCTGGCCTCGAAGGGCCGCTCGGACCTCGCGATCTCGGTCGTCAAGAACTCGGTCGCGCAGATCGCGGCGTTCCTGTTCCCGCTGCTGGTGCTGGTCTCCTTCGCGCTGAAGACGACGCTCACGTTCGCGCTGGCGCCCGTCTACATCGGCGCGCCTGCTGCTGACCGCGCTCGCCCTCTGCGCAGATCACCGGCGACGGCGAGGCCGGCGAATTCGAGGGCTGGGCGCTCGTCGCCCTGTACGTGATCCTCGCGGCGTTCACGCTGTATGAGTAGCTCCCGCCGCGCAAGCGCGCTAGACTGCTTGCACCTCGCGCCTAGGCGGGGTTTTTCTTCGCCCTAGGCCGCTGTCCACACGACTACGCAGGGATTTCCCACATGGCCCGTGGAGATGTTCGAATCGCGATCACCCTCGCCTGCGAGGAGTGCAAGCATCGCAACTACCAGACCAATAAGAGCAAGCGCAACAACCCGGACCGGGTGAGGCTGCGCAAGTACTGCCGCTGGTGTCGTAAGCACACCGGCCATCGGGAGACCCGCTAGCGCGGGAGCGCTGCTGTGGCCCGTGACCGAAAACGCGCAAAGCAGCGCCGGGAACGCCGGGGCAACGCCGGTGCGGGCCGTTCGGCTGCCGCGGGCACGCCCGCGGCAAAGCCCGAGGCCAATGGCGCGCCCGGCGCCGATCCGGCCGCTCCCGTGCCCAACGGCGCCCCGGCCGAGCCGGCTCACGGCGATCTCGAGCGCGCCGACGTCCCCGCTGCGCTCGACCACGCCTCCGCCGAGGTCGACGAGTTCGACGCCGCGCTCGTCGCCGGCGCCGACGGCGTGCCTGCCGGCCCCGACACGCTGTCCGAGGCCGAAATCGAGGCCGAGGCGCTGGACGAGGGCGACATCAGCGCGGACGAACTTCAGGAACCCGCCGGCACCACGGTGCGCAGGCGGCCCGGCGGCGGTGGCCCCAACGGCGGCGTCACGCCCGAGCAGGCCTCCGGCGCGCCGATTCGCAAAGGCAACCGCGCCCTCGGCTTCCTGCGCGCCAGCTGGGCCGAGCTTCAGCGGGTCCAGTGGCCCGACCGCCGCCAGGTCTTTCAGGCCACGGCCGTCGTGCTCGGGTTCGTCGCGATCGCGGGCGCTACCTGGGCTTGGCCGATTACGTGGCCAAGGAAATCGTCGAATTCATCCTCTAGGGCCTGAATGTTTCGCTGGTACGTCGTCAACACCTATTCAGGCCACGAGAACAAGGTCAAGCACAACCTCGAGCACCGCCTGGTCTCGCTCGGCCAGCAGCGCGCCGTGCGCAACGTCGTCGTTCCGACCGAAGCCGTCTCGGAGATGAAGGACAACCAGAAGATCACCGTCGAGAAGCGCACGATGCCCGGCTACGTGCTCGTCAACATGGAGCTCAACGAGGACTCCTGGGGCGTCGTCAAGGGCACCCCCGGCGTGACCGGCTTCGTGGGCGCCTCCCAGGAGCCGGTGCCGCTGACCCAGGTCGAGGTCGACCGGCTGCTGCACAAGGAGGTCGCAACGGCCACCCGCACGCGCGCCCAGTTCGCGATCGGCGAGTCGGTCAAGGTCGTCTCCGGGCCGCTGTCGGACTTCTCCGGCGAGATCTCCGAGATCAACGAGGACGCCGCCCGGCTCAAGGTGCTGGTATCTATCTTCGGCCGGGAGACCCCCGTCGAGGTCGGCTTCGACCAGGTGAAGAAGCTCTAGACATGGCCAAGAAGGTACTCACGACGATCAAGCTGCAGGCCAATGCCGGGCAGGCGAGCCCTGCCCCGCCGGTCGGTCCTGCGCTGGGCCAGCACGGGATCAACATCATGGAGTTCTGCAAGGCCTTCAACGCCCAGACGCAGAGCGAAACGGGCACCGTCATCCCGGTCGTGATCACGGTCTACGAGGACCGCTCGTTCACGTTCATCACCAAGACCCCGCCGGCCGCCGTGCTGATCCGCCAGGCGATCAACATCAACAAGGGCTCGGGCGAGCCCAACCGCATGAAGGTCGGCACGATCACCCAGCAGCAGCTGCGCGAGATCGCCGAGCGCAAGCTCGACGACCTCAACGCCCACGACGTCGAGCAGGCGGCCAAGATCATCGCCGGGACTGCCCGCTCGATGGGCGTGGACGTGGCCTGATGAGCGCCACGGCAAGCGCTACACCGAGCGGCTCGCGCAAGGTCGACCGCGAGCGCGAGTACCCGCCCGCCGAGGCGGTGGCGCTCGTGCGCAGCTCGCCGCAGCGCGAAGTTCGACGAGACGGTCGAGGTCCACGTCCGCACCGGCCTCAACGTCCGCCACGCCGACGAGCAGCTGCGCGGCACGATCGCGCTGCCCAACGGCCTCGGCAAGGACGTCAAGATCGCCGTCTTCGCCCAGGGCGACAAGGCCCGCGAAGCCGAGGAGGCCGGCGCCGACGTCGTCGGCGGCGAGGACCTCGCCAAGCAGATCCAGGAGGGCTTCGACGACTTCGACATGGCGATCGCGACCCCCGACATGATGTCCATCGTCGGCCGGCTCGGGCGCATCCTCGGGCCCTCCGGCAAGATGCCCAACCCGAAAGTCGGCACCGTCACGATGGACGTCGCCAAAGCCGTCGAGGAGTCGAAGGCCGGCAAGATCGAGTACCGCACCGACCGCAGCGCCATCGTCCATCTGGTGATCGGCAAGGCGAGCTTCGACGACCGCAAGCTGCTCGAGAACTACGCGGCCGTGATCGAAGAGCTCGTGCGGGCCAAGCCGTCCGCCGCCAAAGGCCGCTACCTGCGCTCGATCACGCTCGCCTCGACGATGGGCCCGGGGGTCAAGGTCGACCCGGGCCGCACCCGCGACATCATCGAGGAGGCGCCGCGCCGGCGCCGCGCATCGCCGCCTCAGCGCATCCATCTCACAGGCCACCCGAGACCCCCGGCGATCGTCGCCGATCTTCGTCGGCCGGCGCACTTCAGACCGGGAAGGAGCCCCATGAACAGAGACCAGAAGGCCGTGGCGATCGCCGAGATCGCCGAGCACATCGACGAAGCCAGGCGATCTTCGCCGTCGACTACCGCGGCATCACCGTGGCCCAGGTCGCCGAGCTGCGCACCAACCTGCGCGACGCCGACGCCACCTTCACGGTGGTCAAGAACTCCCTCACCGAACGCGCCGCCGACCAGGTCGGGGCCGAGGTCGCTGAAGGAATTCCTCGCCGGGCCCACCGCCCTGACCTTCGTGCGCGGCGACGTCGCCACGGCGGCCAAGGCGATCGCCGACTACGCCCGCGCCACCCAGCTGCTGCCCTTCAAGGGCGGCCTCATGGACGGCTCCCCGCTCGACGTCGAACAGATCCGCTCGCTCTCGCGCCTGCCCTCCCGCGAAGTCCTCTACGGACAGCTCGTCGGCGTCGTCGCCTCCCCGTCGGCGGGCTCGTCCGCAGCCTCGCGCGCTCGTCGGCGGCCTCGCCTCCGCGCTCGGCCAGGTGCGCGAGAAGAAGGAGTCCGGCGAGATCCCCGCCGGCGCGGCCCCCGGCCGCCGAGGCGCCCGCTGCTGCCGAGGCGCCCGAAGGCCGAGGAGCCGGCCGCTGAGGCCCCCGCCGCTGAGGAGGCAGGAGGCTGAGGAGCCGGCCGCCGAGGCGGCGCCCGCCGAGGAGCCGCGGCCGAGGCAGCCTGCCGCCGAGGAGCCCCAGCCGAGGAGCCTCCCGCCGAGGAGCCCCCCGCCGAGGAGCCTCCCACCGAGGAGCCCGCGGCCGAGGCGCACGCCGAGGACACAAGCTGAGCCGGCGACGAGGAGCCGGCGCAAGAAGACGACAACGAGGCGGACGCTTCGGCTGAGACCCAGCCCGAGGACGCCGACGCGAATCCCACCAAGGAGGACTGACGCAGATGGCTACCAGCACACAGGATTGGATCGAGGAGCTCAAGGGCATCTCGGTGCTCGAGCTCGCCGAGCGGATCAAGGCGCTCGAGGAGGAGTTCGGCGTCTCGGCGGCCGCCGTTGCGGCACCGGCCGCGGCGCCGGCCGGCGGCGGCGGCGACGGTGGTGGCGCGGAGGCCGAAGAGCCGAGCACGGTCGACGTGATGCTGGCCGAGGCCGGCGACAAGAAGATCCAGGTGATCAAGGTCGTGCGCGCCGCCACGGGCCTCGGCCTGAAAGAGGCCAAGGCGCTCGTCGACGAGGCTCCCAAGCCGGTCAAGGAGGGCATCGAGCGCGAGGAGGCCGACAAGCTCAAGCAGGAACTCGAGGAGGCCGGGGGCACCGTCGAGGTGAAGTAGCGCGCGTCCATCGCGACGCCGGTTTGAGAGGGCCCCGCCGTCGCGGGGCCCTTCTTTATCCAACGCTAACAATTGGCCGAATTTTCCGGTAAAGTGCACCTGCTGGCCGATAGCCGCAGCCGCCCGCAGCAGGACGTCGCGCCACATACGCGACGTCCGAGGGCGGGGTCCGTGAGCGCTGGCTGGCCCTTCAGGGCGTCGATAGTCTGTGCTATCTTTGCTAGTCGCGCTTCGGCGCCCTCCTCTGCCCGTGTCTCGCCCTCCGAAGGAGTCGTTTCTTGGCTGCTGCAGATGCTCTCCGGACGCGCCGTAGCTTCGCGCGCCTCAAGAAGACAGTTGACGTCCCGAACCTGATCGATATCCAGCGCCGCTCGTTCGCGTGGCTGACCGACCCGCAGAAGGGCGGCCTGCGCGAGACGATCGACGACATCTCGCCGATCGAGGACTACACCGGCAACCTCGCCGTGCAGTTCGGCGAGTTCACCTTCGACGAGCCCGTCGCCTCGCTCGACCAGTGCCGCGAGAAGGACCTGACCTACGCGCGACCGCTGACGGTGACGGTCGCCTTCATCAACCGCGAGACCGGCGAGATCCGCGAGCAGTCGGTCTTCATGGGCGACTTCCCGTGGATGACCGAGCGCGGCACGTTCGTCATCAACGGCACCGAGCGCGTCGTCGTGACGCAGCTCGTGCGCTCCCCCGGCGCCTACCTGATGGAGCCGAAGGACCGCGAGAAGCAGGTCTTCATCGCCAACCTGATGCCGGCCCGTGGCTCCTGGCTGGAGCTCGAGATCGACAAGAAGGGCAAGGTCTTCGTCCGCATCGACCGCAAGCGCAAGCTGCCGGTGACGGTGCTGCTGCGCGCGATGGGCTACGCCACCGACGAGGAGATCCTGCGGCTGTTCGACAACTCGCTCTACATCCGCAACACGATCGAATCCGACACCGAGGCCACGCGCACCGAAGAGGGCGCGCTGATCGAGCTGTTCAAGAAGCAGCGCCCCGGCGAGCCGCCGAGCGTGGACAACGCCAAGGCGCTGCTGAACCAGCTGTTCTTCGACCCCAAGCGCTACGACCTCACGCGCGTCGGCCGCTACAAGCTGAACTCCCGCCTGGAGCAGACGATCGACATCGACACCCGCACGCTGACGCAGGACGACATCCTCGCGCTGGTCAGCGAGCTCGTGGCGCTGCCGAAGCTCCTCGGCATGCCCGAGGACGGCGAGGTCGAGATCAAGGACTACGCGGCCGAGGCCGATGAGCATGCCGCGCGAGCCGGTCGCCGAGCACCTCGACGAGTACGAGCACTTCGGCAACCGCCGCCTGCGCACCGTCGGCGAGCTGATCCAGGAGGCCTTCCGGATCGGCCTCTACCGCATGGAGCGGGTCGTGCGCGAGCGCCTGACGACCGAGGACGCCGACACGATCACGCCGCAGACGATCATCAACATCCGCCCCGTGGTGGCGGCGCTGAAGGAGTTCTTCGGCTCCTCGCAGCTGAGCCAGTTCATGGACCAGACCAACTCGCTGGCCGGGCTCACCCACCGCCGCCGCCTGTCGGCGCTGGGCGCCGGCGGGCTGACCCGCGAGCGCGCGCCGATCGAGGTGCGCGACGTGCACCCCACCCACTACGGGCGCATGTGCCCGATCGAGACTCCCGAGGGTCCGAACATCGGCCTGATCGGCTCGCTGTCCTCGTTCGCGGAGGTCTCCGAGTACGGCTTCGTCACGACGCCCTACCGGGTCGTCAAGGACGGCGTCGTGACCGAGGAGGTCCGCCAGCCTCGACGCCACCCAGGAAGAGGAGCTGCTGATCGCCCAGGCGAACACGCCGGTGGACCCCAAGACCGGACGCCTGAAGGGCGCGGAGATCCTCTGCCGCACGCAGGCCGGCCAGTACGTGACGGTCGGCCCCAAGGACGTCGACCTGGTCGACGTCTCGCCCGAGCAGATCTGGTCGGTCGCCACGGCGATGATCCCGTTCCTCGAGCACGACGACGCCAACCGCGCGCTGATGGGCTCGAACATGCAGCGCCAGGCGGTGCCCCTGCTGAAGGCCGACGCTCCGCTGGTCGGCACCGGCATGGAGCGCCGCGCGGCGCTCGACACCGGCGACGTGCTGCTCGCCAAGGGCGCCGGCACCGTCGACTACGTCGACGCCGACCAGATCGTCGTGCAGGGCGACGACGGCAAGAAGGAGGAGTACGAGCTGCAGAAGTTCATGCGCTCCAACCAGGGCACGCTGATCCACCACAAGCCGCGCGTGAACACCGGCCAGAAGGTCAAGGCCGGCGACGTGCTCGCCGACGGCTCCTCGACCGACAAGGGCGAGATGGCGCTGGGCAAGAACCTGATGGTCGCCTTCATGTCCTGGGAGGGCTACAACTTCGAGGACGCGATCATCCTCTCCAAGCGCCTCGTGCAGGACGACGAGCTCACCTCGATCCACATCGAGGAGTACGAGATCGACGCCCGCACGACCAAGCTCGGCGAGGAGGAGATCACCCGCGACATCCCCAACCGCTCGGAGGAGTCGCTGCGCAACCTCGACGACCGCGGCATCGTGCGCGTCGGCGCCGAGGTCATCTCCGGCGACCTGCTCGTCGGCAAGGTCACGCCCAAGGGCGAGACCGAGCTGACCGCCGAGGAGAAGCTGATCCGCGCGATCTTCAAGGAGAAGGCGCGCGAGGTCCGCGACACCTCGCTGAAGGTCCCCCACGGCGAGGGCGGCGTGGTGATCGACGTGAAGACCTTCAGCCGCGACGACGGCGACGACCTGCCGCCGGGGGTCAACGACCTCGTGCGCGTGTTCGTCGCCAAGAAGCGCAAGATCTCCGAGGGCGACAAGCTCGCGGGCCGCCACGGCAACAAGGGTGTGATCTCGAAGATCGTCGACCAGCAGGACATGCCGTTCCTCGAGGACGGCACGCCCGTCGACGTGATCCTCAACCCGCTCGGCGTGCCCTCGCGCATGAACGTCGGGCAGATCCTCGAGACGCACCTCGGGTGGGTCGCCGCGCAGGGCTGGTACGACGACGGCTCCGAGGCCTACAAGGCCGCCCAGCACGAGGCGGCAACGGCAACGGCCACGGCAACGTGGCCGGCTCTCGGCGCGTGTACGTGTCGACGCCGGTGTTCGACGGCGCGACCGTCGCAGACGTCGACCACGCGCTCGTCAAGCTGGCAGGACGGCACACCAGGGCCGCATCCGCATGGACGTCGACAAGCGCCGCCGCGCCCGGCGAGCAGGCCTCCGGCAAGATGACGCTCTTCAACGGCCGCACCGGCGAGCCGTTCGAGGAACAGGTGACGGTCGGCTACATGTACATCCTGAAGCTGCTGCACCTCGTCGACGACAAGATCCACGCCCGCTCGACCGGCCCCTACTCGCTCGTCACCCAGCAGCCGCTGGGCGGCAAGGCGCAGTTCGGCGGCCAGCGCTTCGGCGAGATGGAGGTCTGGGCGCTGGAGGCCTTCGGCGCCGCCTACACGCTGCAGGAGATGCTCACGATCAAGTCCGACGACACGGTCGGGCGCGTGAAGGCCTACGAGGCGATCGTCAAGGGCGAGAACATCGCCGAGCCCTCGATCCCCGAGTCCTTCAAGGTGCTGCTCAAGGAGATGCAGTCGCTGGCGCTCGACGTGAACGTCGTCTCCGAGGAGGGCCAGCGCGCCGAGATGCGCGACGAGGACGACGACCTGCTGCGTGCCGCCGAGGAGCTCGGCATCGACCTCTCCGGCGTGCGCGCGCTCGCGGGCGACGGCCCGCCGAGGACGGCGACGAGGAGGCCGATTCGCCGACGCGCGGCCAACGGAGCCGAGCCCGACGTGGCGACGGTGCCGAGGACCTGGTCGCCGAGGCGGCCGACGAGGTGCTGTCGAGGAGGAGCTCACGAGGAGATCGACGGGCGGCCGGGCAGAGCCGAGGAGCTGGCCGACGAGTCGAGACGCCGCGACGTCGCGAGGATGCGAGCAGCCGAGCAAGGAGGTATCGCCGCCGCGCGCGGTGAGAGCAGCACCGGGTCGGGCCACACGCCGGATCCACCTGAGCAATTCCTGATTCACCCGCGAGCGAAAGCTAGCAACCAGATGATCGACATCAACAACTTCGACGCCATCGAGATCAGCCTCGCCTCCTCCAAGCAGATCCGCAGCTGGAGCTCCGGCGAGGTGACCAAGCCCGAGACGATCAACTACCGCACGCTGAAGCCGGAGAAGGACGGCCTCTTCTGCGAGCGCATCTTCGGTCCCACCAAGGACTGGGAGTGCTACTGCGGCAAGTACAAGCGCGTGCGCTACAAGGGCATCGTGTGCGAGCGCTGCGGCGTCGAGGTGACGCGCTCGAAGGTCCGCCGTGAGCGCATGGGTCACGTCGACCTGGCCGCGCCCGTGAGCCACATCTGGTTCTTCAAGGGCGTGCCCAGCCGCATCGGCTACCTGCTCGACATGGCGCCCAAGGAACTCGAGAAGGTCCTCTACTTCGCCGCCTCGATCGTCACCTGGGTCGACGACGAGGCGCGCGCGAAGGACCTGGACACGCTCGAGAAGGAGGTCAACAAGGTCCTCGACGCCTACGCCGCCGAGCGCGAGGAGCGCGTGCTCGAACTGCGCGAGTCGCTCAAGCGCCGCGAGAAGTACCTCTCAGAACGGCAAACAGACGCAACTTCAACGACGAAGACCACCTGTGGGCGGACTCGCTCGACATCAACCTCGCGAAGATCTCCGACGAGGAGCGCGAGAAGCTACGTCAAGGAGCTGAACAAGGCCTTCGAGGCCGACATCGCCGACACCGAGGCCTACATCGAGGACGCCGCCGAGCGGATGCGCAACGTGTGGGAGCTCTTCAAGACGATGGAGCCCAAGCAGATCGAGCACGACGAGACGACCTTCCGCGAGCTGAAGGAGCGCTTCGGCTCCTCCTACGGCTTCGGCGAGTACTTCCGCGGCGGCATGGGCGCGGAGGCCGATCCGCGACCTGCTCCAGCAGGTCGACCTGGAGGCCGAACGGCGTCGAGCTCGAGGACCAGGTCAAGACCGGCAAAGGCCAGAAGCAGGCCCGCGCGGTCAAGCGCCTGAAGGTCGTCTCGGCCTTCATCCAGTCCGGCAACAAGCCCGAGATGATGGTGCTCGACGCCGTGCCGGTGATCCCGCCGGAGCTGCGCCCGATGGTGCAGCTCGACGGCGGACGCTTCGCCACCTCCGACCTCAACGACCTCTACCGCCGGGTGATCAACCGCAACAACCGCCTCAAGCGGCTGCTCGACCTCGGCGCGCCCGAGATCATCGTCAACAACGAGAAGCGCATGCTGCAGGAGGCCGTCGACGCGCTGTTCGACAACGGCCGCCGCGGCCGCCCCGTCACGGGGCCGGGCAACCGCCCGCTGAAGTCGCTGTCAGACATGCTCAAGGGCAAGCAGGGCCGCTTCCGCCAGAACCTGCTCGGCAAGCGCGTGGACTACTCCGGGCGCTCGGTGATCGTCGCCGGCCCGTACCTGAAGCTGCACCAGTGCGGCCTGCCGAAGATCATGGCGCTCGAGCTGTTCAAGCCGTTCATCATGGCGCGCCTGGTCGAGCGCAAGTCCGCGCAGAACATCAAGGCCGCCAAGAAGATGGTCGACTCGATGATCGGCGAGGTGTGGGACGTGCTCGAGGAGGTCATCCACGAGCACCCGGTGCTGCTGAACCGCGCGCCGACGCTGCACCGCCTGGGCATCCAGGCGTTCGAGCCGCTGCTCGTCGAGGGCAAGGCGATCCAGGTCCACCCGCTCGTCTGCCACGCCTTCAACGCCGACTTCGACGGCGACCAGATGGCCGTTCATCTGCCGCTGTCGGCCGAGGCTCAGGCGGAGGCGCGCATTCTCATGCTGTCCTCCAACAACATCCTCTCGCCCGGCGCACGGCGCGCCGCTTGCGACCCCCACCCAGGACATGATCCTGGGGGCCTACTACCTGACCTACGGGCCCGAGGCCGAGGAGCTCTCGAAGATCGACCGGGCGACGCACGACCCGCGCCCGCACGTGTTCCGCACCGCGCAGGAGGCCGAGCTCTCCTACGAGGGCAGGCGTGGTCAAGCTGCACGACCTCGCCGAGTTCCGCCCCTACGGGCGCGAGGGCGGCCACGTGCTCACGACGATCGGGCGGATCATCTACAACGACCGCATCGAGCGGGCGCTGGCGGAGGCGCTGGGCGACGAGTTCGACGCCACCAAGTACACGTTCGTCAACCAGTCGATGAAGAAGCGCGACACCACCCGGCTGATCGACATGCTCGTGCAGACCTACGGCGCGACGACGATCTCGCTGGTGCTCGACGCGTTCAAGGACCTGGGCTTCAAGTACGCGACCCAGGCCGGCATCACGATCTCCAAGAACGACGTGGTGATCCCGCCGGAGAAGCAGTCGATCATCGAAAAGTACGAGAAGCTCGTGGCGGAGATCTCAGACCAGTACGACATGGGCCTGATCACCCAGGAGGAGCGCCACGAGGCCGTGGTGGAGAAGTGGAACGCGGCGACCGACGAGGTGGCCGACGCGATGGTCGACAACCTGGCCACGCTGAACCCCATCTTCATGATGGCCAACTCGGGTGCCCGCGGGTCCTTCAAGCAGATCCGCCAGCTGGCGGGCATGCGCGGCCTGATGGCCAACCCGAAGGGTGAAATCATCGAGCGCCCGATCAAGGCCAACTTCATGGAGGGCCTGTCGGTGCTCGAGTACTTCATCTCAACCCACGGCGCGCGAAAGGGGCTGGCCGACACCGCCCTGCGCACCGCCGACTCGGGATATCTGACGCGGCGCCTCGTGGATGTCGCCCAGGATGTGATCATGCGCGAGCCCGATTGCGGCACCGAGGAGCACATCGAGATGCCCGTCTTCAAGGACGGCGGGGAACCGAACGACGGGCTCGTCGGGCGGATCGCCGCAAAGCCGATCACGACCAAGCGCGGTCGCATGCTGGGCGAGCAGGGCGCGGAGATCGGCCGCGCCGAGCTGGCGGACATGGTTGCCGCCTTCGCCGACGATCATGAGAAGGGAACGGAGATCACCGTTCCCGTGCGCTCGGTGCTGAAGTGCGAGGCCGTCAGCGGCGTCTGCCAGGCCTGTTACGGGCGGGCGATGGCCACCGGCGCGCTCGCGCAGATCGGCGATGCGGTCGGCATCATCGCGGCCCAGTCGATCGGCGAGCCCGGCACCCAGCTGACGATGCGGACCTTCCACACCGGCGGAGTCGCCGGCGCGGACATCACGCACGGCCTGCCGAGCGTGGTCGAGCTGTTCGAGGCGCGCAAGCCCAAGGGCCTTGCCAAGATCGCAGAGCAGGACGGCGTGGTGTCGATCGAGGAGACCGACAAGGCGCTCACGGTCGTCATCACCGACGACGCCGGCGAGGAGCACCGCCACGCCTTCCCGCGGCGCACGCGGCTGTTCGTGGGCGCCGGCGAGAAGATCACTGCCGGGCGCCAGCTCAACGAGGGATCGGTCTACCCGCACGAGCTGCTGGCGATCCGCGGTCGCACCGAGACCGAGCAGTACCTCGTCAAAGAGGTGCAGGAGGTCTACAAGTCACAGGGCGTCGACATCAACGACAAGCACATCGAGCTGATCGTGCGCCAGATGCTGAAGAAGGTGCGGGTCGACCAGAAGGGCGACACCGACTACCTCCCCGGCCAGTTCGTGGATCGCTTCGAATTCGCCAAGGCCAACGACGCCGTCATCGAGAAGGGCGACGAGGCCGCGCAGTTCGAGGACATCATCCTCGGCATCACCAAGGCGTCGCTGAACACCGACTCCTTCCTCTCGGCCGCCTCCTTCCAGGAGACGACGAAGGTTCTGACCGACGCCGCCCTCGAGGGCAAGATCGACCGGCTGAACGGGCTGAAGGAGAACGTGATCATCGGCAAGCTGATCCCGGCTGCGACCGGGCTGAAGCGCTACCGGCGGATCGAGATCGAGCCCTCGGAGCCGCTGCCGCGCGCGATCGACGATGTCGGCCTGCTCGACCAGGACGAGATCGCGGCCGAGCTCGGCCTGACCGGCGGCGACGGGTTCAACGGCGGCTACGGACAGGAGTTCGACGCCGATCTCGCATCGCTCGAGAAGATCGGCGCGGGCACCGCGGACACGGGCTTCGTCGAGGAGCTCGCAGAGCTCGAGGTCCCCGAGGAGCCGAGCGGGGACTAGCAGGAGCGGCGGTCAGGCGGGGAAGCCCACCTGGCCGCCGAGCAGTTCTCCTGCGGCTCGCCGCGACCTACGGCGAGCGCGCGTGTTCTGACTCCAGATGAGCGCCCCGCGCGGCATGACGCGCCGCTCCCTGCTCACCGCGGCCGCTGGCGCAGCTGCAGGTGGGCTCGTGCGCCCACCGGGCGCCATCGCGGCGTTCTCGCAGTCCGCCTCCCCGCAGAGTGTGGCCGGCCCGGTCTGCTTCGAGCGCTGGGTCGGGACCCTCTCGCGCGCGCCGAGGACAGTGGAGCTCGGGCGAAACGCCGACCTCGTGGGGGTCGAATGGCCCGCGGCGGCGCCGGCGATGCCTCGCATCGAGCTGCGCGCGCAGAGGGAGGACGGGAGCTTCAGCCCGTGGGTGTTCGCGGGCGGCCACAGCCACGGCCCCGATGAGAGCCCCGCATCCGGGAGGCTGACGGGCGATCCGCTGTGGACGGGGGGATCACGGGCGCTTCAGCTGCGCGCAGGGGCGGAGCTGGGCCGGGTGCGCCTGAAGCTCGTGGACGTGAGCTTCGGGCGTGGCGCACGAAGCCAGGCGCTCGCGGCCGGCCCTCTGGCCGGGCAGGCCTCCCTGGCGCTGGCCGAACCTGTGCTCGCCGCCGGCTCGGGTCAGCCGCCGATCATCGCCCGCCGGGCCTGGGCCCGGGGCGTCTGCCACCCGCGCGTGGCGCCGGAATACGGAGCTGTCGAGATGGCCTTCGTGCATCACACCGAGAATCCGAACGGCTACACGGCCGCCGAGGTGCCGGCGATGCTCAGGGCGATCTACGCTTTTCACCGCTACACGAACGACTGGAACGACATCGGCTACAACTTCGTGCTCGACCTGTTCGGGCGCATCTTCGAGGCGCGCGCGGGAGGAATCGATCAGCCCGTCGTGGGCGCCCAGGCCGGCGGCTACAACCTCGTCTCGAGCGGCATCGCTGTGCTCGGGAGCTTCTCGGAAGTTCCCATCTCGCCGGCCGCAAGGCAGTCGCTCGAGCGGCTACTGGCCTGGAAGCTCTCGCTGCACGGCGTCCCTACGATCGGCAGGGTGACGGTGCGCGTCAACCCGGCCGGCGCCCGCTACAGCCGCTTTCCCGCCGGCGCGCATGTCTCGCTTCCGCGCATCGCCGGCCACCGCGACGGCGACTCGACCGAATGTCCGGGCGATGCTCTCTACGGCGAGCTTCCCCGCATCCGCCGGATCGTCGCCCAGCTGGCCGGGCGCCCCGCGCGCTCGACACTCGCGCTCGGCGCGGGAGCGAGTCCCGAGAGCGGCGTGCTCGGCGGGGCCGTCGAGTTCCTCGACGGCACCCCGATCGGCGGGGCGCCGGTCGAGATCCAGCAGCGGAGCGTCTCTGCGAAGGGCGAAGTCGTGAGCGAGCAGACGCTCGCCCAGGCAGTCACCGCCGCCAACGGCGAATGGTCTGTGCCGGTGGCGATCGCGCCGGCCGGCGGTGAAGGGATCTGGCTGCGCGCGCTGTGCCCCGGCAGCGCGAGCGTGCCGACGGCGGTGTCGCTGCCGCTGCACGTGGCGGCCTTATCGCTCACACCGCAGAGCGCTCCCGCGCCCAGTCCGCCAGCAGCCGCGCCTCCCGCGACGTGAGCCCGTCCTGCGGCTCGGTTCGCACGAGCAGCGTCGGCGCCGGGCGCTCGGCGGCCCACTCGTGGCAGGCCTCGTTGAAGGCGTCGTCGATCCACGCGAGCGCGCGCCCGCCCGCGTATGCGTCTATGGCCTCGAGCTTCCAATGGGCGTTGCTCCTGCCCGGCGAGCGCTCGAAGCGCAGGAACGGCAGCCCCTCGGGCAGCCCGAGCAGGTGCGGCAGGTACTCCTCGGCGCGCTCCTCCCAGCCGCTCGCCCAGACGAGGTCGAAGTCCTCGGCCAGGCCGAGCAGGTGTGCGGCCGCAGTGGACGAAAGGAAGTGGGGTATGCCGTCGATCGAGTGGAAGCTCCCGGCCGCGGCCGGCGCGTCGCGCCTTCCACGCGGCGGCGTGGGCCACGTGGCCCCATGCCCGGGGGCGCCGAACAGCGAGATGACCCCGTCGATGTCGACCATCAGCAGGGGTTTGCTTGTGTCGTTCGTCATCTTGTGTTCGAAGACGGTCTTTAGGCTACGTACAGGTTGGACGGGCAATGTGCGGACATCGGCGGCTGTGAGTAAAGCAGCCGAGGATCGTGCCGATGGACCCGTCAGTGGGAGCGGAGGGGTCACCAGGACCCGACACACATAAACCCCGACCCGCTCGAGAGCTCCCATGACACCCATTCCCCCGATGACGCCTACCCTCCTGCCCTCCGCCCACCCCTGCGCGCGCCGATGAGCCTCGATATCGGCATCCTGCTGGCGCTCGCCTGCGCCTTCGTCGCGAACCTGGGCTTCTTCTTCAAGTACCGCGGCGCCAACTCGGTGCCGCGAGTCGATCTGCGCCGCCCGTTTCACTCGGTCCGGCTGCTCTACTCCTCCAAGTGGTTCACGCTCGGCATGATCATCGCGACCGCCAGCTGGGGCCTGCACGTCGCCGCGCTCGCGCTCGCGCCGATGTCGGTGATCCAGGTCTCGCTCGCCGCCGGCGTCGTCTTCATCGCCGTGATGGCCGACCGCATGTTCGGATTCAAGGTCGGCCGCCGCCAGTGGATCGGGCTGATCGCTGACCGCAGCCGGCCTCGTCACGCTCGGGCTCACGCTGCCGTCCTTCCACGGCGCGCACTCGCAGTTCTCCCAGGCGGCGATGATCTCCTTCGAGGCCGGCCTGTTCGGCATCGGCGGCCTGCTCATCATGGGACCGCGCATGGGCGGGCCGGTCGAGCACCACGGCGTGATGCTCGCCGCCGCGGCGGGCATCCTGTTCGGCGTCTCTGACACCTCCATCAAGGCGCTCACCGGCATCACCGGCGCACACGGCTTCATCGGCCTCGTGCTGAGCCCCTGGCTCGCCGTTGCGATCATCGCCTCGATCATCGCCTTCTACGCCTCCGCGCGCGCCCTGCAGGACGGCGACGCCGTCCCGGTGATCGCCGTGACGGGGACGGCCGCGAACATCGCCGGCATCGCCGGCGGCATCCTCGTGTTCGGCGATCCGATGGCGGCCAGCCCGCTGGGGGTCGTGCTGCAGGCATGCGCATTCGTGCTCGTGATCGTCGCCTCGGCGCTGATGCCGGCGCCGGTGCGCTCGGCCGGCGTCCCGGCGACGGCGTAGCGCTGCTAGCATCAGCGCCCGATGCCCACCACCTCTCAGCTCGTGCGCAAGGGACGCGTGTCCCCGAAGAAGAAGCTGGCGACCCCCGGCCTGAAGTCCGGCAGCGGGCGCAAAAAGAAAGTCGCCGCGCCGCAGCGCCGCGGCGTGTGCACGCGCGTGTACACGACGACCCCGAAGAAGCCCAACTCCGCGCTGCGCAAGGTCGCGCGCGTGCGTATCTCGGGCTCGATCGAGGTGACCGCCTACATCCCCGGCGAGGGGCACAACCTGCAGGAGCACTCGGTGGTGCTCGTGCGCGGCGGCCGCGTCAAGGATCTGCCGGGCGTCCGCTACAAGGTCGTGCGCGGCACGCTCGACGCGGCCGGCGTGAGCGACCGCAAGAAGGCGCGCTCGCAGTACGGCGTGAAGAAGAAGTAGCAGGGCATGCCCAGACGCGCAGCCGCCCAGATTCGCCCCGTCGAGGCGGACCCGATCCACCGCTCGAAGCTCGTTCAGCAGGTCATCAACAAGGTGATGCTCGACGGCAAGAAGTCGACGGCCGAGCGCATCGTCTACGACGCGCTGGCGCTGGTGGCCGAGCGCTAGCGACAAAGACCCGGTGGAGTCGCTCGAGGCGTCGATCAGGTCCCTGACGCCGTCGCTTGAGGTTCGCTCGCGCCGCGTTGGCGGCGCCACCTACCAGGTTCCCGTCGAGGTGCCCTCAAGGCGCGCACGCACGCTGGCGGTGCGCTGGCTCGTCGAGTTCGCGCGCGGCCGCCGCGAGAAGTCGATGGCCCAGCGTCTGGCCAACGAGCTGACCGACGCGCAGTCTCAGCAGGGTGGGGCCTACAAGCGCAAGGACGACATCTACCGCATGGCCCAGGCCAACAAGGCCTTCGCCCACTACCGCTGGTAGAGCGTCAGTCGTCCTTGGCCGGAGGCTCGTCGGAGGTGTCTCTCCGGACCGCTTCTTCACTCAGGCGGCCGAGCTCATCGTCGCTGAAGCTCCCCTCTTCGCTTGCGAGCAGCTCGTGCGCCCGCTGCAGATCGTCCTCGCCGACGAACACGTCGCGCGCGCCCGAGTAACCCCACTGGGGGCCGCCGATCGTGCGCTGGGCGATGGCGCTGATGCCCGCCGCCGACAGCCGCTCGAGGACCAGCTCGGCCTCCGGCTCGCTCGCGACCGAGGTCACGATCTTCAGTGCATCCGCCATGGCTCGAGCCTAGCGCGGCGGCGGGTCGCGCGCATGCGTGGACGTTTGTGTGATCCTGGGCACACAGCCCTTGAAGAAGAAAGGTTTGGTACCTAAACTTTCGGTACCGAATGTCTTCTCCGGCTCCGACAACCGATCCCGCCTTCCACCCCGAGGCCGGCGATCGCATAGAGCCCTACGTGTGGAAGATCGCGGGCGTGGTGATCCTCGGGATGATCATGTCGATCCTCGACACGACGATCGTCAACGTCGCGCTGCACACCCTGGGGCACGACCTGCACAGCTCGCTCGCCCAGATCCAGTGGGTGATCACCGGCTATCTGCTGTCGCTGGCCGCCGTCATCCCGATCACCGGCTGGGCGGCGCGCCGCTTTGGCGCAAAGCGCGTGTACATGACCTCGCTGGTCCTGTTCACGGTGGGCTCGGCACTGTGTGCGATTGCCACGAGCACGACCGAGCTCGTGCTGTTCCGCGTCCTTCAGGGAGCGGGCGGCGGCATGATCATGCCCATCGCCCAGCTGATCATGGCTCAGGTCGCCGGTCCCAAGCGGATGGGCCGCGTGATGGGCATCGTGGCGATGCCGGCGATGCTCGGCGCCGATCCTCGGGCCGGTGGTCGGCGGCACGATCCTCGAGAGCCTTCACTGGTCGTGGATCTTCCTCGTCAACGTCCCGATCGGGTTCATCGCCTTCTTCCTCGGCTGGCGGATCATCCCGCACACCGAATCAGGTGAGGCGGGGAGGCTTGACGTGGTCGGGCTGGCGCTGCTCTCGACCGCCTCGACAGCCGTCGTCTACGGGCTCTCACAGCTCGGCACGCAGCACCGACCTGCTCGCCTCGGCCGTCGTCGTGCCGATCGCCGCGGGCCTCGTGCTCACCGCCGCCTTCTGCTGGCACGCCCTGCGCGTCGAGCGCCCGCTGCTGGACGTCCGGCTGTACAAGAACCGCATCTTCGCGGCCGCGTCGTTCACGACCTTCGCGCTCGGCGCCGCGCTGTTCGGCGCGATGATCCTCGTGCCCCTCTACTACCAGGAAGTCCGTCACGAGAGCCTGATCGCGACCGGTCTGCTGGTCGGGCCCGCAGGGCCTCGGCATGCTGGTCGCGATGCCGATCGCCGGTCGCCTGACCGATCGCTTCGGCGGCGGGCGCGTGGCCCTCGGCGGCGTCTCGGTCCTGTGCCTCGAGCACGATTCCCCTTGCCTTCATCGGCCCGAGCACGTCGATCGTTGGGATCTCGGCGGTCCTGCTCGTGCGCGGGATCGGCATCGGCTTCTCGTTCATGCCGGCGATGACCACCGCGTTCGCCTCGCTGCGCCCCGACCAGCTCTCAGACGCGACGCCGCAGCTGAACGTGCTGCAGCGCATCGGCGGCGCGATCGGAACGGCGGTGCTGGCGGTCGTGCTGCAGCGCGCGAGCGGGCACGCGCCATCGGTCACCGCATCTCGCGCACGCCTTCGACACCGCCTACTGGTGGTCGTTCGCGATCGGCCGCGATCGGGCTGGTCCCATGCGTCGTGCTGCTGCGCGCCGAGAATCCTCGCGCGCGGCTCAGCCGCGCCGCCGCCAACGCCGAGTCGACCGTCGAGCCCCTCGGCGCCTAGAGAGAACCTCCGATGGCCAGCACCGACACGACCGACACCACCCAGCGCCCGGACGAGCTGACCGAGCTCGGCCTCCAGTTTCGCCGGGTGTTCCGAAGCCTCAGCCGCCTGCGCGGGCGCGATACGCACCTGGCCGGCTCGGAGCTGAGCCACGCCCAGTTCGAGCTGCTGATCGAGCTCGACGAGCGCGGCGAGCTCTCGGCGGGGATCTCGCCGCCGCCGCGCGCCTGACGCCCGCGACGGTCACCCAGATGCTCGATCACCTGGCCGCGAGCGGCCACGTCGAAAGGGTTCGCTCCGACGACCGACCGCCGCGTGGTGGTCTCGCGCCTGACCCGCCAGGGCGCTTCAAAGATCGAGGCCAAGCGCGAGGCCTGGAAGAGCCGCTGGGATGAGGCCCTTCAGGGAGTCGGCGCGGAGGACCTGCGCGCCGCCACCCAGGTGCTCGCGCTGCTCGGCGACATGTTCGAGGACGCCTCGCCCGAGGAGGCCTGCGAGGGCCCCGCGACGGGCCCTGAATCCGGCTCGAAACCCCTTCGTTGAGGGGGTGGATGCCCGAATTCCTCTGCTATAGTCGGACCTGTGTCGCGGGTGGACGCTGACGTGTGAGCAGGGTCTATCCGCGTTGCAGCAAACCAAGATGGAGACCTCGAGCAGATAACGACGCGGAACGGTCCAGGGCAGACCATCTGCGCGCGTGGGCCCGGGGGGCCCATTTTTTTGCCCGAAAACGCTTGCATGACTCAAGCCTGCTTGAAAGGCGCCGTTCTCACACAACCCTCTCCCGACCCCACTCAACCGATGCCACGTAAGTTCACCCTCGAAAACACCCGCAACATCGGGATCATGGCCCACATCGACGCCGGTAAGACGACGACGACCGAGCGCATCCTCTACTACACCGGGCGCACCTACAAGATCGGCGAGGTCCACGAGGGGGCCGCCGACGATGGACTGGATGGAGCAGGAGCAGGAGCGTGGCATCACGATCACCTCCGCCGCCACCACCGCGCAGTGGAAGGACCACCGCATCAACATCATCGACACGCCCGGCCACGTCGACTTCACGGTCGAGGTCGAGCGCTCGCTGCGCGTGCTCGACGGCGCGATCGCGCTGTTCGACTCCGTCGCCGGCGTCGAGCCCCAGTCCGAGACGGTCTGGCGCCAGGCCGACAAGTACCACGTCCCGCGCATCGCCTACATCAACAAGATGGACCGCATCGGCGCCGACTTCGACAAGGGCGTGCAGACGATGATCGACCGCCTCGGCGCGCACCCGGTGCCGATCCAGCTGCCGATCGGCGCCGAGGGCGACTTCGAGGGCATCATCGACCTGGTCGCGATGAAGGCGATCGTCTACAAGGACGAGCTCGGCACCGAACAGGAAGAGCTCGACATCCCCGAGAACCTCGCCGAAGCGGCCGCCGCCGCGCGCGAACACCTGCTCGAGGAGGTCTCCCACTACGACGACGGCCTGCTCGAGCTGATTCTCGAAGAAGCCGAGGTCCCCGAGGAGAGCGCTCAAGGCTCGCCATCCGCAAGGCGACGCTGTCGACCAAGCTGACCCCCGTGCTGTGCGGCTCCTCGTTCAAGAACAAGGGCGTGCAGCCGCTGCTCGACGCGGTCATCGACTACCTGCCCTCGCCGCTCGACGTCCCGCCGGTCGATCGGCACCGAACTGATCAAGGGCGAGGAGCAGGAGCGCGAGGTCATCCGCCACGCCGACGACTCCGAGCCGTTCGCCGCGCTCGCCTTCAAGATCGCCGCCGACCCCTACGTCGGCAAGCTGACCTACTTCCGCGTCTACTCCGGCCACCTCGAGGCCGGCGCGCGCGTGCTCAACGTCGGCACCGGGCGGACCGAGCGGATCGGGCGCATCCTGATGATGCACGCCAACGAGCGCGAGGAGGTCTCCGAGGTCTACGCCGGCGACATCGCCGCCGCGGTGGGCATCAAGCAGGTCATCACCGGCGACACGCTGGCGGCCCCCGACGCGCCGATCCACCTCGAGAACATCGTCTTCCCCGAGCCCGTCATCAAGGTGGCGGTCGAGCCCAAGACGAAGATCGACCAGGAGAAGATGTCGATCGCGCTGGGCCGCCTCGCCGAGGAGGACCCGACCTTCCAGGTGCGCACCAACGAAGAGACCGGCCAGACCGAGATCTCGGGCATGGGCGAGCTGCACCTCGAGGTGCTCGTCGACCGCATGAAGCGCGAGTTCGGGGTCGAAGCCAACGTCGGGCGCCCGCAGGTCTCCTACCGCGAGACGGTGCGCGGCTCGGTCGAGAAGATCGAAGGCAAGTTCGTGCGCCAGACCGGTGGCTCGGGCCAGTTCGGCGTGGTCTACATCGACCTCGAGCCGGCACCCGGCGAGGGCTTTGAGTTCGTCAACAAGATCAAGGGCGGCAACATCCCCTCCGAGTACATCCCCGCGGTGCAAGCAAGGGCGTCGAAGAGGCGCTCGAGAACGGCGTCAAGGCCGGCTACCCGATGGTGGACATGCGCGTGACGCTCGACCGACGGCAAGTACCACGACGTCGACTCCTCGGAGATCGCCTTCAAGGTCGCCGGCTCGATCGCCTTCAAGGAGGCGGCCAGGCGCGCCAAGCCGGTGCTGCTCGAGCCGATCTTCGCGGTCGAGGTCGTCACGCCCGAGGACTTCCTCGGCGAGGTGATCGGCGATCTCAGCCGTCGCCGCGGCCGCGTCGAGGGTCAGGAGCGCCGCGGCAACGCGCTGGCGGTCACGGCCCGGGTGCCGCTGTCAGAGATGTTCGGCTACGCCACCGACCTGCGCTCCGAACACGCAGGGGCGCGCCACCCACACGATGCAGTTCGAGGGCTACGAGGAGGTTCCCCCGAACATCGCCGAGAAGATCGTCGAGCAGCGGACCGGGGAGCCGGTCCCGGCCTAGACGGCCGCCGGGCCGGGCGTCGAAGACGCACAGCAGTACTGAGAGCAGCAGGCAGCAGTCACGGAGCGCTGCATTCAGATAGATTTCCCCGGTTCGCCCTCACAGAGGCGAACATACAAGTCGATACAGGAGCGAACCAAAAGTGGCGAAGGAGAAGTTCGAGCGCGACAAGCCGCACGTCAACGTCGGGACCATCGGTCACATCGACCATGGCAAGACGACGCTGACCGCTGCCATCACGACAGTCCTGGCAGAGCACGGAGGAGCGGAAGCGCGCACCTTCGCCGAGATCGACAACGCGCCCGAGGAGAAGGAACGCGGAATCACGATCGCCACCTCGCACGTGGAGTACCAGACCGAGAACCGCCACTACGCGCACGTCGACTGTCCCGGTCACGCCGACTACGTCAAGAACATGATCACCGGCGCCGCGCAGATGGACGGTGCGATCCTGGTGGTCTCGGCGGCCGACGGCCCGATGCCCCAGACGCGCGAGCACATCCTGCTGGCCCGCCAGGTCGGCGTCCCCTACATCGTCGTGTTTCTCAACAAGGCCGACATGGTCGACGACGAGGAGCTCCTGGAGCTGGTCGAGGTAGAGGTCCGCGAGCTGCTCAGCGAATACGACTTCCCCGGTGACGACATCCCGTTCATCACCGGCTCGGCGCTGAAGGCGCTCGAGGGCGACGAGAAATACAAGGAGAAGATCATCGAGCTGGCCGCGGCGCTCGATACCTACATCCCCGAGCCCGTGCGCGAGCTGGACAAGCCGTTCCTGATGCCGGTCGAGGACGTGTTCTCGATCACGGGGCGCGGGACGGTGGCCACGGGCCGCGTCGAGCAGGGCATCGTCAACACCGGCGACACCGTTGAGATCGTCGGCGTGCACGACACCACCTCCACGGTGGTGACGGGCGTTGAGATGTTCCGCAAGATCCTCGACCAGGGTCAGGCAGGCGACAACGTCGGCTGCCTCTTGCGTGGCACCAAGCGCGAGGAGATCGAGCGCGGCCAGGTGCTGTGCAAGCCCGGCTCGATCACACCGCACACGAAGTACAAGGCGGAGGTCTACGTGCTCAAGAAGGAGGAGGGTGGACGTCACACCCCGTTCTTCACCGGCTACCGGCCTCAGTTCTACTTCCGTACCACCGACGTCACCGGCGTGGCGAAGCTGCCCGACGGCGTCGAGATGGTCATGCCCGGCGACAACGTCCAGATGGAGATCGAGCTGATCCAGCCGATCGCCATGGACCAGGGCCTTCGCTTCGCCATCAGGGAGGGCGGCCGCACGGTCGGCTCAGGCGTGGTGACAGAGATCATCCAGTAGCACCCGCCCCCGGGGGATCGTGGGGCGGCACACTGTTGGCAGTCCGATACGACTAAACAGCCCCGCCGATGAGGCGTGGGCGGTGGCGAAGGCGCCTGATCCCCCGAGGGGATCCGATCCTTCTGGCGCCGTCCTCGGGAGGGGTCCGGCGGGAGCCTCCCGCCGAGCCTCAGCGCGAGCAGGGCAGGACAGGACACAGGAAGACCAGACAACGCAGCATCACAGAAGACGAGAGAGAGACACCGGACACACATGGCATCCGCCACCCAAAACAAGATACGCATCCGCCTGAAGGCCTATGACACCTCCGCCATCGAGTCGGCAGCGAAGGAGATCGTGGAGACGGCCACACGCACCGGCGCGACCGTGTCCGGCCCCGTTCCGCTGCCGACCGAGAAGAACGTCTACTGCGTGATCCGCTCGCCCTTCAAGGACAAGGACTCGCGCGAGCATTTCGAGATCCGCACGCACAAGCGCCTGATCGACATCCACCAGCCGACGCCCAAGACGGTCGACTCCCTGCAGCGCCTGGATCACCTTCCGGCAGGCGTGGACATCGAGATTCGCCTGGCCACCTGAGCTCGATCAGACCGCCGCCCTGAGACCTCCTTCGCACTGTTCAACCGAGACCTGCCACCGTCGATATGCCCGCCATCCTCGCCACAAAGCTCGGTATGACCCAGGTCTTCCAGGAGGATGGAAGCGTCGCCCGCGTGACCGTGCTGCAGGCCGGGCCGTGCCCGGTGACGGCGATCCGCACGCCTGAGCGCGACGGCTATGAAGCGGTGCAGCTGGCCTTCGGGCAGACCAAGGAGAAGCACATCTCAAAGCCCGAGCTCGGCCATCTGAAGAAGGCCGACGCGCCGCCGATGCGCCACCTGGCCGAGTTTCGCGGCGAGGCGGGCGAGCTGCAGCTCGGCGGCACCGTGACCGTCGAGTCCTTCGAGGTGGGCGCGCGCGTGAAGATCTCAGGCACCTCCAAGGGCAAGGGCTTTCAGGGAACGATCAAGCGCCACAACTTCGTCTCGGGCCCCAAGTCGCACGGTTCGCACAACGTCCGCGCCCCCGGCTCGATCGGAGCCTCGGCAACGCCCTCGCGCGTCTTCAAGGGCATCCGTGGCCCCGGGCAGATGGGCAACAAGCGCGTCACCCAGAAGGGCCTTGAGATCGTGGGCGTCGATCAGAAGGAGAACCTCCTGCTCGTGCGCGGCTCGGTGCCGGGTCCCAAAGGCGGCGTGGTGGAGGTGCGGACCGATGCCTGACGCCCCGATTCTCGGCGGTGCCACCGCTTCGAAGAAGGTGAAGCTCGACGATGACGCCTTCGGCGCCCGCTTCCTCGGTCCGCTCGTGCACCAGAGCGTGCGCGCCGAGCAGGCCGCCCGCCGGCGTGGAACGGCGGCCACCAAGACGCGTGGAATGGTCTCCGGCGGCGGTGCCAAGCCCTGGCGCCAGAAGGGCACCGGGCGCGCGCGCGCGGGCTCGAACCGCTCTCCCATCTGGACCGGCGGCGGCACGGCGTTCGGGCCCAAACCGCGCTCCTACACCTTCAAGGTCAATCGCAAGGAGCAGCGCGCCGCACTGCGCAGTGCGCTCTCCCTGCACGCCGAGCGCGGCACGATCGCGATCCTCGACGCGGGGGCGTTCAAGGCGCCGAAGACGCGCCAGGCGCTCGATCTGCTCGAAGACTGGAACCAGATCCGCCCGACGCTCGTGGTGCTCGCCCCCGAGGAGTCCCACGCCGCTCTGTCCTTCCGGAACCTCGACCGCGTCGCCGTGCTGCTATCAGAGAGCGTCGGCGTGACCGATCTGCTGGGCGCCGCCTCGCTGTTGGTCTCAGAGCCGGCCCTCGCGGCGCTGACCGCGCGCACGGCCCAGCGCTCGAAGAGCGGCGAGCCGGCCGATGCGGGCGCCGCCGAGGAGGCGAAGGCCTGATGGACCACACGCAGGTGATCATCCGCCCGGTGGTGTCCGAGAAGACATACGTGCTGTCGGCCGCCGATCGCTACACCTTCCGCGTCCACCCCGACGCGCACAAGACGCAGATCCGCCAGGCCGTCGAGGCGCTGTTCGACGTTCACGTGGTCGAGGTGAGGACGATGAGCGTCAAGGCCAAGCCCAAGCGCCGAGGCATAACGAGCGGTCAGACGCGCACGTGGAAGAAGGCCATCGTGCAGCTGCGCGCCGGCGAACAGATCCCGATCTTCCAGGGCCTGGCGGCCCTCGACTAGGAGCCTGAGCCATGCCCATCCGCAAGCCCAAGCCCACCAGCCCGGGAAGGCGCTTCGTCTCCTACCCGGACTTCGCCGAGATCACCAAGACCGAGCCCGAGAAGACGCTCGTCGAAGGCCTCAAGAAGAGCGGCGGGCGAAACGCCCACGGGCGAAAGACCTCCCGCCATCGCGGCGGCGGCGCCAAGCGCGCCTACCGGCGGGTCGACTTCAAGCGGCGCAAGGACGGCGTCGACGCCAGGGTCGCCGCGATCGAGTACGACCCCAACCGCTCCTCCTACATCGCCCTGCTGCACTACGTGGACGGCGAGAAGCGCTACATCCTCGCGCCGCAGCGGTTGACGGTGGGCATGACGGTCGCCTCCGGAGAGAACGCCGACATCGCGGTGGGCAATTGCATGGAGCTCGCGCGCATGCCGGTCGGCACGGTCGTGCACAACGTCGAGCTGCAGCCGGGCCGCGGTGGCCAGATGGCGCGCTCCGCGGGCGCCTCGGTGCAGCTGATGGCCAAGGACGGCGAGATGGCGACGCTGCGGCTGCCCTCCGGGGAGATGCGCCTCGTGCGCGCCGAATGCCGGGCCACCGTGGGGACGATCGGCAACGCCGATCACCAGAACGTGAAGGTGGGCAAGGCCGGGCGCAAGCGCCACATGGGCGTGCGCCCGCAAACGCGCGGCGTTGCCATGAACCCGGTCGACCACCCGCACGGAGGCGGCGAGGGCTCGACGACGGCCGGGCGCCATCCGGTCACCCCCTGGGGCGTGCCAACGCTCGGCTACCGCACGCGCAAGAAGAACAAGGCCTCGGACTCCGCCATCGTGCGCGGGCGCAGGCGCGGAAAGGGCAAGCAGCGATGAGTCGCTCGAGCAAGAAGGGACCGTGGGTTGAAGAGCGGCTGATGGGCCGCATCGAAGCCCTCAATGCCGAGAACAACAAGAAAATGCTGCGCACGTGGTCGCGCGCGTCGACGATCTTCCCGGAGATGGTGGGACACACGATCGCCGTGCACGACGGGCGCAAACACGTGCCGGTGTTCATCAGCGAGTCGATGGTCGGCCACAAGCTCGGCGAGTTCGCACCCACCCGCGTCTTTCGCGGTCACGCCGGCTCGGGGAGGGTCCGATGAGCGCCGATGACGAGACGACCGGGCCGCCGCCGCCGGACGGCGAGGGCGAGGAGCAGGCAAAAGCGCCCGCCAAAAAAGCTTCGAAAAAACCGGGTGCCAAAGTAAAAGCGGCCGCGAAAGCCGCCGCTGCCAAAAAACCGGCTGCGAAAAAAGCCGCCAAAAAACCGGCGCAGGCCAAGGGGGAGGCAGAGGCGAAAGAGCCCGCGGCCGCCAAACAGCCGAGCGCGGCCAAAGAGGAGGCGGCCGGCAAAGAGCCGGCGGCGGCAAAAGAGTCGAAAGCCGGCAAAGCGCCAGCCAAAGCGCCGGCGAAAGCCGAGCCGAAAGCGGCTGCTCGCGCGGGACGGGGCAGCAAAAAACGGGGCCCGCGACGCCGGGTCGTCCGCGCTCACGCCCGCTACGTGCGCACCTCCGCGCGCAAGGCCCGCATGGTGTGCGGACATCTGCGCGGCAAGTCCGTGCAGGAGGCACGCGCTATCCTCGCCTTCACCCCTCGTGATGTGGCACGCGACTGGAGCAAGCTGCTCGAGTCGGCGGTGGCGAACGCCGAGAGCAACCACGAGTTGCTCGAGGACGATCTCATCGTGCGTGAGGCATACGCCGACGAGGGGCCGACGCTGAAGCGCTTTCGCCCGCGCGCAATGGGACGCGCCGCGCCGATTCGCAAGCGTACGAGCCACCTGACGATCACGCTGACCCCGGGGCCCGAGCCGCGGACAACCAAGAAATAGAGCTGAGCTGAGATATGGGACAGAAGGTTCATCCAGAGGCCATGCGCGTGGGCTACATCCACGACTGGAAGTCGAACTGGTTCAACGAGAAGAACTTCGCCGAGTACCTCGCCGAGGACGTGCGCATCCGCGAGCACATCGTCGGCAAGCTCTCCCATGCCGGCCTCTCGGACATCACGATCCGCAAGGACGCCAACGAACTCGAGGTCAACATCCACACGGCCCGGCCGGGCATCGTGATCGGCAAGTCGGGCACCGAAGTGGATGCCCTGCGCCGCGATCTGCACCGCATGACCAGCAAGCAGATCAAGGTGAACATCCTCGAGATCAAGCGCCCCGAGCTCGACGCCAGGCTGGTGGCCCAGTCGATCGCAGAGCAGCTGCAGAACCGCGTGGCCTTCCGCCGTGCGATGAAGCGCGCGCTGACCAGCGCAATGCGCTCGGGCGCCAAGGGCGTGAAGGTGCAGGTTGCAGGGCGCCTGGGCGGCGCCGAGATGGCCCGCACGGAAAGCTACTCGGATGGCCGCGTGCCGCTGCACACGATGCGCGCGGACATCGACTACGGCTTCCATGAGGCGCGGACGACCTTCGGGCGGATCGGCGTGAAGTGCTGGGTCAACAAGGGCGAGATCATGCCGGAGGGCTACACCGGCACGGATCTGACCGACATGACGGCGCCGGCGGCGCCCAGCTCCGAGCGCGACGGCAGAGGCGGCCGCGAGGGCCGCGATGGTCGCGGCCGCGGACGCGGCGGAGGGGGCGGCGGAGGCGGCGGAGGCGGCGGGCGCGGACCCGGCGGAGGCGGCGGTGGCCGTGGTGGACCCGGTGGGTTCGGCGGCGGCGGCGGTGGTGGCCGAGGCGGCGGCGGTCGTGGACCCGGCGGCGGAGGCGGCGGCGGACGCGGCCCTCGTCCCGGTGGCGGCGGGCCTCCCAATGGCGGAGGTGGACGCTGATGCTTTCTCCCAAGCGTGTGAAGCACCGCAAGCAGCACCGCGGACGTCGCCGCGGTACCTCGCGCGGCCAGGTGAAGGTCCAGTTCGGCGAGTACGGGCTGAAGGCGCTCGAGGGCGGCTGGCTGACCAACCGCCAGATCGAGGCAGCCCGAGTCGCGATGACGCGCAAGATCAAGCGTGGCGGCAAGGTGTGGATCAACGTGTTCCCCGACAAGCCGATCACCAAGAAGCCGGCCGAGACCCGCATGGGCTCCGGCAAGGGCTCACCCGAAGGCTGGGTTGCCGTTGTCAAGCCCGGACGCGTGATGTTCGAGCTGGCCGGCGTCACCGAGCCCCTCGCACGTGATGCGATCCGGCTCGCCGCGCACAAGCTTCCGTTGAAATCCAAGTTCGTCCTGCGCGAGGACTGAGGGCCGGCGAGGAGATGAAGGCCAGGGAGATACGGGACATGGAGGAGGCAGAACTGGCCAAGCACGTGGCGACGCTGCGCAAAGACGTGTTCGGCCTGCGCTTTGCCAACGCCACCGGGGAGCTTGATGACACCGCCGGGATGGGTCGCGCCAGGCGCGACCTCGCCCGCGCACTGACCGTCACGCGCGAGCGGGCATCCGCCCGGCGCGAGCAGAGCAACTGAGCTTTCAGAACAGGACCAAGCGAACAGACATGGCTGACGAACCAGACAACGACAAAGTCGACGACGCCGAGGCACCACAGGCTCCCTCCGAGGAGGCTTCCGCGGCCCCTGAGACGGACGCGGCCCCTGACGCGGAGGCTCCCCAGGCAGGGGCACCCGCTGAGCCCGAGGCAGCCGCTGAGGCAGAGTCGGCCCCTGAGGCAGAGGCGGCCCCTGAGGCAGAGGCGGCCCCTGAGGCAGAGGCGGCCCCTGAGGCAGCGGCTCCCGAGGCCGAGACCGATGAGGCGCAGCCGGCCCCCGAGGCGGAGGCTCCGGCGGCCGCGACGGCAACCGCCGGTGAGCACGTCGAGCAGGTCTCCCCCAAGGAGCGCCGTCGCAGGGCCCGATCACAGCGCGCCGCGGGCCCGAGGCCGCCGCGAACGCCCGAGGAGCGCCACGCCGAGCGTGTCGCCGAGCGCCGCGTCAAGGCCGTGCGCCGCCGTGCGCGCCGCCTGCAGGAACGCGCCAAGGCAGCCGAGCGCCGTGCGGCGGCTCCCGCGCCCGAGCCGCTCGCGCCGGTGCACGCCCCCGTCGAAGGAACGCGCAGGGTGCGCCAGGGGATCGTGGTCTCCGACAAGGCCGAGAAGACGATCACGGTGCGCATCGACATCGCGCGGCGTCACCGCCGCTACGAGAAGATCGTGCGCAGCTCGAGCACTCTGCATGCGCACGACGAGAACAACGATGCCCACGAGGGCGACGTCGTGAGGGTGATCGAGAGCCGTCCGCTGTCGCGGAGCAAGCGCTGGAAGCTCGTCGACGTGGTGGAGCGGGCGAGATGATCCAGAACGAGACACGACTGCGGGTGGCCGACAACACCGGCGCGCGTGAGATTCTGTGCATCCGCGTGAAGGGCGGCTCACGGCGCCGCTACGCCTTCGTGGGGGACGTCATCACGGCGACCGTCAAGCAGGCCAACCCCCAGGGGGCCGTGAAAAAGGGCGACGTCGTGACGGCCGTGGTGGTGCGCACCAAAAAGCCGATCGGTCGCGACGACGGCACCTACATCGCCTTCGACGAGAACGCTGCCGTGATCATCGACGAGCAGAACAACCCGCGCGGGACGCGCGTGTTCGGGCCCGTGGCCCGCGAACTGCGTGACCGCAACTTCATGAAGATCGTCTCGCTTGCCCCGGAGGTGCTGTGATGGCGCGCGCGAAGGTCATCAGAAAGCGGCGCACGCTGAACATCCGCTCGGGCGATCACGTCCGCGTGATGGCGGGCAAGGATCGCGGCAAGAGCGGGCGCGTGCTGCGCACAGAGCCGAAGCGCCAGCGGCTGTACGTCGAGGGCCTGAACATGGTCAAGCTGCACACCCGTCCCGAACAGGTGCGCGACTCGAGCGCCTTCGGCGGCGCCGGCGGGACGGTGGGCGGCGGCGTGATCGAGCGCGAGGGCCCGATCCACATCTCGAACGTGATGCTGCTGGACCCGAAAGGCAACCCGACGCGTGTGCGCATAGAGCGTGAAAACGGCGCGCGCGTCCGCGTCGCAAAGAGCTCCGGCGCACGGCTCGACTGACGGATCCCGAGAGCATGAACAGCACAGCCTCCCCAGCCCGCCTGAAGACCCGTTATCTGGAGGAGATCCGCCCGGCCCTGATCGGGCGCTTCGGCTACTCCTCGGTCATGCAGGCGCCCAAGCTAGAGAAGATCACGGTCAACATGGGCGTGGGTGACGGTAAGCAGGACTCCAAAGTGCTGAAAGCGGCGCTCGAGCAACTCGCCACCATCGCCGGCCAGCAGCCGAGCGTGCGCCGAGCTCGCAAGTCGATCGCGGCCTTCAAACTGCGCGAGGGCATGCCGGTCGGCGTGGCCGTCACGCTCCGCTCCGAGCGCGGCTATGAGTTCCTCGATCGCCTGGTCTCGATCGCCATTCCGCGGATCCGCGACTTCCGCGGCCTGAACCCTCGCTCCTTCGACGGTCGCGGGAACTACTCGCTCGGCGTGCGCGAGCAGATCATCTTCCCCGAGATCGACTACGACGCGATCGACCAGGTGCGAGGGCTCGACATAACGATCACCACCTCCGCCGCCACCGACGTCGAGGCGTTCGCGCTGCTCTCGGCGATGGGCATGCCCTTCGCCGCCCAGGGCAGGCCCGCCGGCTTCGACCTGCCCGGCGAGGGGACGACGGACGACACTCGGCGGGAGCCTGAGGCCGCCGCACCCGCCGAGCCTGAGGCCGCTGTCGAGACCGCGCCCGCTGCACCCGTGCAGACCGGGGACGCCCCCGAGGCCGAGGTTGCCGCCGAGGCTGAGGCCGCCGTCGAGGCGGAGGCCGCCGCCGAAGCTGAGATCGTCGCCGAGGCTCAGGCCGTCGTCGAGACCGCGCCGGCCGGGACCGAGGACACCGTCGTTGAGCCCACGGACGCGCCGCCGACCGAGGCCGAGGCCGTCGTCGAGGATGAGGCCGCCGTCGAGGCGGAGGCCGTCGCCGAAGCTGAGATCGTCGCCGATGCCGAGCAGCCCGCGGAGGCGGTGGTGGCTGAGCCCGTGGGCGCCGCGCCGGCACAGGAGGCCGTTGCCAGCGAGGATGCCACCGAGAAGCCGGCGGACGCCGCTCCGGCCGAGGCAGAGAAGGCCCCCGAGAAACCGAAAGCCGCGAAAAAACCGGCCAAACCGAGGGCCAAAGCGAAACCGAAAGCAAAACCGAAAGCGAAGGCCGAGGACGCCCCGCCCGAGAAAGAGAGCACCGACTGATGGCCAAGACATCGCTGCGCGTCAAGCAGACGCGCACGCCGAAATACAAAACCCGTGCCTATACTCGCTGCAACCGCTGCGGACGTCCGCGCGCGGTGTATCGCAAGTTCGGGGTGTGCCGCATCTGCCTGCGCGAGCTCGCCCACAACGGCCAGATCCCCGGGATGACGAAGTCCTCCTGGTAGGACGCGCCACGACCTTCAAGTGACCACCTGAGCCATGTCCATGACCGACCCCATAGCCGACTTCCTCACGAGGGTGCGCAACGCGATCCACGCTGCCCATGAGACCGTTGACATCCCGGCGTCCAAAGTGAAGAGCGAGCTCGCGCGGATACTGGCCGAGCAGGGCTACATCGAGTCATGGTCTGTGATCCCCGCACCCGACGGCGGCGCCGGGCAGCTGATCCAGATTCGCCTGAAGTACACCGAGGACCGCCGCTCGGCGATCTCCGGGCTGAGGCGCGTCTCGCGCCCGGGCCGGCGCACCTACGTCGACGCCAAGCACATCCCCAAGGTGCTCGGGGGAATGGGCACATCGATCGTCTCGACCTCGCATGGCGTGATGACCGGCCACGACGCGCGCGCGGCGGGCGTCGGCGGCGAGGTTCTCGCGCAGGTCTGGTGAGCGGCTGATGTCGAGAATCGGTAGACAGCCCATTCCAGTGCCGTCCGGCGTGACGGTCGCGATCGAGCCCGGCTCGGTGCGCGTGAACGGGCCCAAGGGGGAACTCTCAGAGCGCATCCACAGGGACATCGCGGTCACCCAGGACGGCGAGCAGCTGCTTGTCACGCGGCCGACCGATCGCGGCGAACACCGCGCGCTGCACGGGCTCACGCGCTCGCTGGTCGCCAACATGGTCCAGGGTGTGACGGCGGGCTATGAGAAGCGGCTCGAGATCCAGGGCGTCGGATATCGCGCACAGCTGAAGGGGAAGAACCTCGAGCTCGCCGTCGGCTACTCCCATCCGGTCCCGATTCCGGCGCCGGACGGCATCGAGTTCGAAGTGCCCCAGCCGACCCGCGTGGTCGTCAAGGGCATCTCAAAGCAGCTCGTCGGCGAGACCGCAGCGATCATCCGCAAGCAGCGCCCGCCCGAGCCCTACAAGGGCAAGGGCATCCGCTACGAGGGCGAGTACGTGCAGCGCAAGGTCGGAAAGCGCGCATGAGCACTCTGACCAAGGGCGAGCGGCGGCTGAAACGGAGGCGCCGTGTGCGCGCCAAGATCTCGGGCACCGCCACGCGACCGCGCATCTCGGTCTTCCGCTCAAACCACGGGCTCTCGGCGCAGCTGATCGACGACTCCGCCGGGCGCACGCTCGCCGCGGTCAACTGGTTCGAGCCCGAGCTGCGCTCGCTGCCCAAGCCCGATCGCACGAAGCGCGCCGGTGAAGCGCTCGGCGAGCGCGCCAAGGCGGCCGGCATCTCAGAGGCCGTCTTCGATCGCGGTGGCTATCGCTTCCACGGCCACGTCCGCGCCTTCGCCGAGGCGATCCGCGAGACGGGCATCACCGTCTAGTGTCATAGGCACCCCGACCTCCTACCGCTACCCTCTCTCCCTCTTATGTCCATATCTGTAGATCGCTCAGTCAGCCAGTCCGGCCTGGACCTTCAGGAGCGCGTGGTCGAGATCAACCGCGTCGCCAAGGTCGTCAAGGGCGGGCGGCGCTTCTCATTCACCGCCCTCGTCGTGGTCGGCGACGAACGCGAAGTCGTGGGCGTCGGCTACGGCAAGGCCAACGAGGTTCCGCTGGCCATCCAGAAGGGGGTCGAGCGGGCCAAGAAGGATCTCTTCCGCGTGCCCAAGCACGGCAGCACGATCACCCACCAGACCACCGGCGTCTTCGGCGCCGGGCGCGTGCTGCTGAAGCCCGCATCGCCCGGTACCGGCGTGATTGCCGGCGGAGGCGTCCGCGCGGTGCTCGAGCTCGCCGGCATCCACGACATCCTCTCCAAGAGCCTCGGCACGCAGAACCCGATCAACCTCGTCAAGGCCACGGTGGCCGGGCTGCGCGGACTGCGCACTCCCGAGGAGGTGGCCACGCTGCGCGGCCTGACGATCAGCCAGGTTCTCGGCCTCGCGAACAACGAGGCGGCCGCCGCCGAGACGATCAGCGGAGCGCCGGGCGCCGACCCGGCGATCAACGGCGAGGCGGCGAGCGCAGAGCCGGCCACCGCCGAGGCGGCCAGCGTTGCAGAGCCCGCCGCGCCGGCCGTGGCCGCCGAGGAGGAGGCGCCGGCCTGATGAGCACGCTGAGCGTCACCCAGCGGCGATCGAAGAACGGCACGAACGCCAAACAGCTCGACACGCTGCGCTCGCTGGGCCTGCGCCGCATCGGGCAGACCGTGCAGGTCAAGGACTCAGAGCAGGCGCGGGGCATGCTGCACGCCGTGCGCCATCTGGTCGAGGTCAAGGAGCACAGATGAGCCCGGCCGCGGACTCAGAGCAGAAGCGCATCGGGCTGCACAGCCTCGCGCCCGCGCCCGGCAGCCGCCGTCCGCGCAAGCGCATAGGGCGCGGCGAAGGCTCGGGCACCGGCAAGACCTCAGGCCGTGGGCAGAAGGGCGCGGGGTCGCGCTCGGGCTCCAAGCGCAGGGCGGCCTTCGAGGGTGGCCAGATGCCGATCCACATGCGCATGCGAAAGCTGCGCGGGCCGCACATGAAGAAGTCGATGCCGTTCGAGCCGTTCCGCACCCACACCCAGCCCGTCAACATCGCCGCCCTGGAGAGCCGTTTCGACGCCGGCACCGAGGTCACGCTCGAGCTCATGAAGGCGAACGGGCTCGGCAGCCGCAAGGACGTGCCGGTGAAGGTGCTCGCCAAGGGCGAGTTGAGCAAGGCCCTGACCGTGCATGCCCATGCCTTCAGTGCCGGCGCGCGTGAGCGCATCGAGGCGGCCGGCGGCCGCTGCGAGATCATCGACGGCTGACGGAGCCTCGCCTCGTGCAACCGCTGATGCGCACGGGCGCATCGACTAGAATCGGCCGTTCTGCAGTCGTGCGAGCGACGCCCCTGGCTGCGGCTCGGAACTGATAGCCCATGCTCTCGACCATTCTCAACGCCTTCCAGGTTGCGGAGATCCGCAAGAAGATCGCCTTCACGGCGGGCATGCTGCTGATCTACCGCCTCGGCTCGCACGTCCCGGTGCCGGGAGTCAACCTCACCGCGGTCAACAACATCCAGAAGGAGTTCGGCGGCTCCAACATCCTCGGCGTCCTGAACCTGTTCTCCGGCGGCGGCCTGTCGCGGATCGCGATATTCGCGCTGGGGATCATGCCGTACATCACCTCCTCGATCATCCTGCAGCTGCTGCAGGTGGCGGTGCCGTCGCTTGAGAAGCTCTCCAAGGAAGGCGAGGTCGGGCAGGCGCGCATCACCCAGTACACCCGCTACCTGACGGTGGGTCTGGCGTTCGCCCAGTCGATCGGCTACGTGTTCCTGTTCCACACGCTGCAGGCCAAAGCAGGCGAATCGGTGATCAGCCACTTCGACGCGCCGCACATCTTCCTGATCGTCATCTGCCTCACCACGGGCTGCGTGCTGTTGATGTGGATCGGCGAGCTCATCACCCAGCGGGGCATCGGCAACGGCATCTCGCTGTTGATCTTCGCCTCGATCGTCTCGCGCCTGCCGTCCGGCATCCAGCTCTGGTGGACGAGCCAGAATCAGGTCTTCAAGGTGATGATGCCCTTCCTCGTGCTGGCCGTCGTGGCGGGCATCGTGTTCGTGCAGGAGGGCCAGCGGCGCATCCCCGTGCAGTACGCCAAGCGCGTGATCGGGCGGCGCATGAGCGAGGGCGGCCAGACCTACCTTCCGCTGCGCGTGAACATGGCGGGCGTCATCCCGGTGATCTTCGCCGTCAGCATCATGACCTTCCTGCCCACCATCGGGCAGCTGGTCAAAACCCACTGGGGCACGAAGCTCGCCGACTTCTTCGCGTCAACCGGCTGGCACTTCGTGGTCGGCCAGTCGATCTTCATCATCATCTTCACCTACTTCTACACCGCCGTCACGTTCAACCCCGTCGACCAGGCGGACAACCTGAAGAAGTACGGCGGCTTCATCCCCGGCGTGAGACCCGGGCGCCCGACGGCCGAATTCCTCGACCGCATCCTCGCGCGCCTGACCTTTCCAGGCGCCCTGTTCCTCGCCGCCGTGGCCGCGCTGCCGACGATCCTGATCGCGCGCACCCACCAGAACATCCCGCTCGGCGGCACCTCGATCCTGATCGTGATCGGCGTGGCGCTCGAAACGATGAAGCAGCTCGAGGCGCAGCTGATGATGCGAAGTTACGAGGGATTCCTGAAGTAGCGCCGCGATCGCGGGCGCAATCGGCTCCACGGCGCCGAACGCCGAGTCGCCGCCCGCCGCGATCAGCCCACGATGTAGGCTGCCTGCGACGTGTCTGAGTTGAACCTGATCCTGCTCGGCCCACCGGGCGCAGGAAAGGGCACGCAGGCCGAGCGCCTGCGCGAGGACTTTGGCATCCCCCACATCTCAACGGGCGACATTCTTCGCGCGCAGGTCGCCGAGGGCACCGAGCTGGGGAGCAAGGCCAAGAAGTTCATGGACGCCGGCGAGCTGGTGCCCGACGAGGTCATCGTCGGCATGATCACCGACCGGATCAGCAAAGGCGACGCCCGCGACGGCTTCCTGCTGGACGGCTTCCCGCGCAACGAGCAGCAGGCCGACGCCCTCGAAGGCGGCCCTCGCCGCGCTCGACCGGCGGCTGACGGCCGTCCTGTTGATCGACGTGCCCGACGAGGAGGTCGTGCGCCGCCTGGCCGGGCGGCGGGTGTGCGTGAAGAACCCCAGCCACATCTACCACGTCGACTTCGACCCGCCCAAGCACGAGGGCATCTGCGACCAGGACGGCTCGCGCCTGATCCAGCGCGACGACGACCACGAGGATGTCATCCGCCGTCGCCTGGAGGTCTACCACGCCCAGACCGAGCCGCTGATCGGCTACTACGATCGCGCCGGGCTCCTGCGCCGCTTCGACGGCCGGCGCGAGCCCGACGACGTGCATGCCCACATCAGGGCCACGGTGGCGACGCTTCGCCTCGGAGGGGCTGTAGACGCCTGCTGGGCGATCGCTAGCTAAGCTCCCCTGGTGATCATCAAGAAGTCGCCCCAGGAGATCGACAAGATGGCCAGCGCGGGCGCGATTCTCGTGGCGACGCTCGCACAGCTCGAGGGCAAGATCCGCCCGGGAGTGAGCACCGCCGAGCTCGACCGCGTGGCGGAGCGCTTCATCCGCTCGCGCGGCGGCGTGCCGACGTTCAAGGGCTATCGCGGTTTCCCCGGCTCGATCTGCGCCTCGCCCAACGAGATGGTCGTTCACGGCATCCCCGGGCCCTACCGCCTGAAGGGCGGCGACATCATGTCGATCGACGTGGGCGTGACGCTGGACGGGTGGGTCGCCGACGCCGCGCAGAACGTTCCCCGTGCAGCAGATCACGAGCAGTCTCAGAACCTGCTGCGCGGGACCGAGGAGTCACTGCATGCGGGCATCGCCCAGTGCCGGGTGGGCAATCGCATGGGCGATGTCTCAAGCGCGATACAGACGGTGGCCGAGGACGCGGGGCTGTCGGTCGTGCGCTCGCTCGTCGGGCACGGGGTGGGGCGGAGCATGCACGAGGATCCACAGGTGCCCAACTACGGCAAGCCCGGCAAGGGGCCGCTGCTGGAGGAGGGCATGGTGATCGCCGTCGAGCCGATGATGACCTCCGGAGGCTCCGCGGTGCGCGTCGGAGGCGACGGCTGGGCGATCTTCTCCGAGGATTCCTCTCCGGCGGCGCACTTCGAGTTCACCGTCGCGATCACGGGCTCGGGGCCCAGGGTTCTCACGCCGTGGCATCTGCCGGCGCAGGAGCCGACTGCCGATGTCGTACCCGAGGGGGCCGCGAGCGCGGGCTGAGACGCCCGCCTCGGTCCGCGGCCGGCTGCGGGCCGAGGGGTCAGAGGAGTTGCTACTATTCGTGGACCGCTCTGGCGCGAGGCGTTCCGCGCGCGTGAGCGTCTCCACGACCCGGTAGCGGCGGCCGCAACGGCAGCCAGAGCCGAGTCGCCGGAATCCAGCCGCCGAAAGGGATCATGAAGGTAAGACCGTCGGTCAAGCCGATGTGCGAGAAGTGCAAGATCATCCGCCGCCACGGGGTGGTGCTGGTGATCTGCCAGAACAAGCGCCACAAGCAGCGCCAGGGGTGATCGTCTAAATGGCACGCATCGCCGGAGTCAACCTGCCCTTGAACAAGCGCTCGGAGATCGGCCTGACCTACATCTACGGGATCGGGCGCGCCACGTCGAACAAGCTTCTGAAGGAGGTCGGGGTCAGCCCCGACACCTATGTGCGCGACCTCACCGAGGACGAGGTGGCGAAACTTCGCGACGCGATCGACGAGGGGCAGGCCGGTCGAGGGCGATCTGCGCCGCGAGCGCTCGCAGGACATCAAACGCCTGCAGGAGATCGCCTGCTACCGCGGGTTGCGCCACCGGCGCGGACTGCCGGTGCGCGGGCAGAAGACAAAGACCAATGCGCGCACGCGCAAGGGCCCCAAGCGCATGCAGGTGGCCGGCAAAAAAAGAGCGGGCAAGAAGTAGTGCCTCCCGCTCCCAAACGCGCCCGCGGCAGGCGCAAGCCCAAAAAGAACATCCCGATCGGCCAGGCCCACATCAAGACGTCGTTCAACAACACGATCGTCTCCCTCACCGACACCAGCGGCAACGTGGTCGCCTGGGAGTCAGCCGGAGGCGCCGGCTTCAAGGGCTCGCGCAAGTCGACCCCGTTTGCCGCCCAGGTGACGGCCGACGCGGCGGCTCGCAAGGGACTCGAGCAGGGACTGCAGAAGGTCGAGGTCTACGTCAAGGGCCCGGGCTCCGGGCCGCGAGACCGCGATCCGCTCGTTGCAGGCCGCCGGTCTCGAGGTCACGGGCGTCAAGGACGTCACCCCACAGGCCCACAACGGCTGCCGCCCGCGCAAGCGGCGGCGCGTCTAGCGACTTCCATCAAGCGACGAGATCGAAGAAGAGCACCAGCGAATGGCAAGAGACACAGGCCCACAGTGCAAGCAGTGCCGCCGCGAGGGACAGAAGCTGTTCCTCAAGGGTGAGCGATGCCTGACCGACAAGTGCGGCGTGGAGCGCCGCTCCTACCCGCCGGGCGAGCACGGACGTGGGCGCATGAAACAGAGCGAGTACCGCGTGCAGCTGCGCGAGAAGCAGAAGGCACGCCGTTACTACGGGGTGCTGGAGAGACAGTTCCACGGCTACTACGAAAAGGCGTCGCGGCAGCCGGGGATCACCGGCGAGAACCTGCTCGCGCTGCTCGAGTGCCGGCTGGACAACGTGCTCGTGCGCCTGGGCTTCGCGGCCTCGCGCCGTCAGGCGCGCCAGCTCATCCGCCATGGCCATTGGACGGTCAACGGCCGGCGGGTGAACATTCCCAGCTATCAGGTGCGGCCGGGCGAGGTGATCGCCATCAAGGCGGACACTCCGGCCACGCAGGTGGTCAGAGATGCCACCGAGCTCACCGGACAGATACCAGCGTGGCTGCAGGCCGACCATGAGTCGCTCACGGCCAAGGTGCTGCGCAAGCCGGAGCGGCGCGAGGTCGCCGCGCCGGTGCAGGAGCAGCTCATCGTCGAGCTGTACTCGAAGTAGTAGGAGCTTTTCCGCGCCGCGCCCAAATCAGGGCTGTGGCCCGAGCCGGCGTCTCCTCGACGCCGGTGCGACACCAAAACGACGTTAGGACTCATGATGCTCGATTTCCAAATCCCCCGGATCACAAGCGAGTCCGCGGAGCAGAACCGTGGCACCTTCACCATCGAGCCGCTGGATCGCGGGTTCGGCTACACGTTCGGCAACTCGCTGCGGCGTGTGCTGCTCTCCTCCCTCGCGGGGGCGGCGGTCACGAGCGTGCGCATCGAGGGCGTGGCGCACGAGTTCTCGACCATCCACGGTGTCAAGGAGGACGTCACGGACATAGTGCTGAACCTGAAGGGCGTGGTCTGCCGGATGCACTCGGACGCGACCGAGGTCGAGGCGCCGCTGGTCGTGAGCGGGCCGGGCGAGATCACCGCCAAGGACATCGACCTGCCGGCCGGCGTTGAGATCCTCAACCCCGACATACACATCGCCACGCTCGAGAAAAAAACGAAGCTCGAGCTGTACATGACGATCGGCCGCGGCCGCGGGTATCGGCCCGCCGAGGAGAACAAGTCCCCCGACCAGCCGATCGGGGTGATCCCGATCGATTCGATCTTCTCGCCGGTCCGTCGCGTTGCCTACGCGGTCGAGCAGGCGCGTGTGGGACAGAAGACCGACTTCGACAAGCTGACGCTCGACATCGAGACCGACGGCTCGATCGACTCCCAGGCCGCGCTGCGCGAGGCGGCCGAGCTGTTGATCTCCCAGCTGGCGATCTTCACCGACGCGGACCGCATCCAGGAGCTGAGGGCCGCTCCGGGGGGACAGCTCGACGGTCATGGGCTGGCCGTCCCCGGCGGCGCCCCGGCGGCGCTGCAGGGCGAGGAGTACGGCATCCTGATCGAGGAGCTCGAGCTCGGGGTGCGCTCCTACAACTGCCTGAAGCGGGCTGGAATCCAGACCGTCGGCGACCTCATCTCCAAGTCAGAGGCGGAGCTCAACGCGATCCCGAACTTCGGCAAGAAGTCGATCGACGAGGTGATCGAAACGCTTCACGCGCGCGGCCTCGGTCTCCGCGCCGACTAGGGCGAACTAGACTCCCGCGAGCCATGCGCCACCAGAAGACACGAAACAAGCTCAGCCGCGACAGCGCGCACCGCAAGTCGCTGCTCATGAACCTGAGCAAGGAGATCATCGAGCACGAGCGGATCAAGACGACCGAGGCCAAGGCCAAGGCCGTCAAGCCCGAGATCGAGAAGCTGATCACGCTGGCCAAGCGGGGAGATCTGCACGCACGCCGCCAGGCTCTCTCGACGCTCGCCCAGGACAAGTTCGCGGTGCACAAGCTGTTCGAGGATGTCGCGCCACGCTACGCCGATCGCCCGGGTGGCTACACACGCATCCTTAAGCTCGGTCGGCGCCGCTCGGACTCGACCGAGATGGTCTTCATAGAGCTCGTCTGACGTCGCGCTCGCGGCTGATGCTCGCGGGATGGTCACCAAGCTCACGATCGAGTACGACGGGACCGGCTTCACCGGCTGGGCGCGCCAGCCCGGGGAGCGCACCGTGCAGGAGGAGCTCGAGCGGGCGCTGCGCACGGTTCTCGGCGACTCTGGCCAGGACGGCGAGCCCCTGAGGCTCACCGTCGCCGGGCGCACCGACCGCGGCGTGCACGCATGGGGGCAGGTGGCGAGCTACTGCCACGAGGCGGTCGACCCGCTGCGCCTGAACGGGCTGCTCGACGACGACGTGGCTGTGCTCGCGGCCGAGCCCGCGCCGGCGCAGTTCGACGCCCGCCGCGACGCCACGAGCAGGACCTACTGCTATCGCGTGCTCGCGCGGCGCGCTCGCAGCGCGTTCGAGCGCGGGCGTGCGTTCTGGTGGCCCGGCGAGCTCGATTCAGAGGCGCTCTCACGGTGCGCGTCCGAGCTCCTCGGCAGCCACGACTTCACGGCCTTCACGCCGACCGAGACCGAGCACTCGCGCTTCCGCTGCGAGGTGCTCTCCGCCGACTGGCGCAGTGAGGGCGACGTGCTCGAGTTCTGGATCGAGGCGGACATGTTCCTGCGCCACATGAATCGCGCGCTCGTCGGCACCATGCTCGAGGTCGCAAGCGGGCGGCGCGCGCTCGAGGACTTCAGCGGGCTGCTCGATGGGGGAGAGCGCTCACAGGCGGGCAGGACCGCGCCGGCGCACGGGCTGGCGCTCGCGTACGTCTCCTACGAGCGTTGACGTCGCCGGGCGAACCTCATCGTGTCCGGTCGCGCCTCGCCGAGGAGAGGCTCGCAGCATCCACCGGCGCCGTCAGCACGGCCGGCTGATGGGCCAGCCCACCCGCCACCGGCGCCCGTGAGCGCAGGCGTTCGAACGCCGATGCACCCACGATCACCGCGACCGCGTACAGCCAGCCGACGACCACGTCAAACACGTAATGCTCGCCGCTGTAGACGAGCGTCACCGCCATCGCCAGCACGTAGGTGACCATCACGGCGCGCAGCCACGGCCGGGCTCCGCGCCAGAAGAACAGGCAGATGAACAGCGACGTGGCGGCGTGCATGGAGGGCACCGCCGCCACCTGGTTTCCCAGTTCGTTGCCGTGCTCGACTATCGAGCCCGCGGCATGCAGCCCGACGCTGCCCCACACCTCAAAGACCGTCCGGTAGATCGTCGGCAGCTGGTGAAGCTTCTGGCTGACGAGCCACGGCGGGTCCGCCGGGTAGAGCACGTAGGTCGTGAAGCCGAGCGTGTACAGCGCCACGAGCTGCGCGCGGAACTGGCGAAAGCGCGGGTAGGCAAAGCGCCACAGAAGCGCCGCGATGAACAGCGCCAGGAAGAAGTGCGTCATGTACACGCCGAACAGCGTGTACTCCCATGGCCGCACCACTGTCGTCTGTCCCAGCCAGTGCTGCAGCCTCACCGTCAACAGCGGCTTGCCGAACAGAACCTCATCGAAGCGGATCTGAAGCGCGGAATGCGTCGAGGTTCCGAGCCATTGCGACAGCGAGCGCGAATAGTCATACAGCACAAACAGCAGGGCGAGCGGCAGCCAGTCCACGATCAGCCGCGGGCCGAAGCGGCGCAGATCCGTCAGCGACAGCGCGAGCAGCCCCGCGATCACCCACAGGAAGATCGTGTCGGTCTGGATGAACAGGCCCTTGCGCGCGAGCATGATCACCGATCCGGCGAGAAATGCCGTCACGCCGAGGGCGCCCACCACTCGGTCCCTCGTGAGCCGCGGAGCGCGCGGGAGTCTGCTCACAGGGCGGGCGCCAAACATTTGTGAAGAATAAGCAAATTCTCATGTTCGGTTCGCGGTCTCCCGCCCAATCGCGGCCGCCGCGCGCGAACCGCGCGAGCCGCCGTGGGAACCGAAACGGCCCCTATGCTGGGTGACGAACGCGATGCTGAACGTCCTTCTGACAAACGACGACGGGATCGAGGCCGAAGGCCTTCAGCACATGAGGCGTGCGCTGGTGGCGCTCGAGGGCGTGCGCCTGGAGGTGGTCGCGCCGGACGGCAACCGCTCGGCGATGGCCCGGTCGATCACCACGCGCAGGCCCTTGTGGGTTGCCGAGGTGCCCTTCTCAGACGGCACCGTCGGCTATGCGACCGACGGCACGCCGGTCGACTGCGTGAGGCTTGCCAGCCTCGGGCTGGCCGAGGACTTCGAGGCCGACCTGGTGGTCGCGGGGATCAACCACGGGGCGAATCTCGGCGATGACATCACGTATTCGGGCACGGTCGCGGCGGCGCTCGAGGGGGTGGTGCTGGGCCTGCCGGCGATCGCCGTCTCCCAGCAATCCGGAGCGCGCGCGCTCGACTACCGCTTCGATGGCGGCTTCGGGTTCGACGTTGCCGCCGGGTTCGTCGCGCGCCTGGTGGCGCGCATCGAGGACGTGCCGCTGCCGGCGAGGACGCTGCTCAACGTGAACGTACCGGCCGGGACTCCGAGCGGCGTCGAGGTGACGAGCCTGGGTAAACGAATCTACCGCGATGAACTGAAGCTGGAGCGCGAGGAGGAGCATCGCCGGCGCTACTGGATCTACGGATCGGACCCTGGATTTCACGATGAGCCGGGCACGGACCTGGCCGCCATCGCGGCCGGCCGGGTCGCGGTGACGCCCATCCACTTCGACCTCACCGACCGGCCGAGCCTCGAGGCGCTCAGGCGCTTTGACCTCGAGCAGCTGCTCGCACCCGTCGCGCACGACGCGCCGTGAGCGCCGCGCAGGCCAAGCCCCCGGCGCAGGTCCGCTCGCGAGTGCGCGAGCTGCGCGACGCGCTCGAACACCATGCGCATCGCTACTACGTGCTCGACGACCCCGAGATCGGCGATGACGCCTACGACGCGCTGCTCGATGAGCTGAGGGGGATCGAGCAGCAGCACCCGGAGCTCGTCACCCCGGAGTCGCCCACCCAGCGGGTCGGTGGTGAGCCGGTCGGGCGCCTTGAGAAGGTCAAGCACCTCGAGCCGATGCTGTCGCTTTCGAACGCGCGCTCTGAGCCGGAGCTTCGCGCCTGGGTGGAGCGCATGCGCAACCACCTGGCGCGCGAGGGGATCGACGAATCCGGACTTCCGCTTCGTGGTGGAGCCCAAGATCGATGGCCTTGCGATCAGCCTCGTCTATCGGGGGGGCGTGCTCGAGCGGGGCGCCACGCGCGGCAACGGCGAGATCGGCGAGGACGTGACACACAACCTGCGCACGATCGGCGCGATTCCGCTGCGGATCGCGGATGCCCCCCCGCTCGTCGAGGTGCGCGGCGAGATCTACATGTCGCTGGCGGACTTCACCGCCCTGAACGAGCGCCGGGCCGAAGCCGGCCAGTCGACGTTCATGAACCCGAGGAACTCGGCCGCCGGCACGGTCCGCCAGCTCGACCCGGCCGACGCGGCCGAGCGGCCGCTGTCTATCTGGTGCTATCAGGTGGGCGTGACCGAGGGCCTGTCCTTCGAGCGCCACTCCGAGGCGCTCGAGTGGCTGCGCGAGCACGGCTTCAGGGTCAATCCCGACATAAGGCTCCTGGCCGGCGAGGATGAGGTCGTCGAGCAGTGCCTTCAGTGGGAGCGGCGCAGGGGCGAGCTCGATTTCGAGATCGACGGCGTGGTCGTGAAGGTCGATGAGCTCGCGCTCCAGCGCAGGCTGGGGTCGGTCGGGCGCGACCCCCGCTGGGCGATCGCGTGGAAGTTCCCCCCGACGACCGCGGTGACGCGCTTGCAGAAGGTCATGTGGAACGTCGGCAAGTTCGGGGACATGCGCCCCTACGCGGTGCTGTCGCCCGTCGAGGTGGGCGGCGTGAGGATCGGCCTTGCGACCCTTCACAACGAGGAGGATCTCGCGCGCAAGGACATCCGGGCGGGCGAGGACGTGATCGTCCTGCGCGCCGGAGACGTGATCCCGCAGGTCGTCTCCCCGGCGCCCCATGTGGCCGAGCACAAGCGCCGCCCGCCGCGGCCGCACCCGCCGGCGCGATGTCCGTTCTGCAACACAAAGACTGTGAAGCCGACGGATGCGGTGTTCACCAAGTGCCCCAACCCCGTCTGTCCGGCCCGCCTGTGGCAGCTGTTGAAGCATTTCGTCTCGCGCGGCGCCATGGACATCGACGGGCTGGGGGAGAAGCAGGTGGCGATGCTTCAGGAGCGCGGGCTCGTCAGCACCGCGGGCGACTTCTACCGCCTGCGGAGCGATCAGCTGATCGAGCTCGAGGGCTTCGGCGAGCTGTCGGTGAAGAACCTCCTGGCGGCGATCGAGGCCTCGAAGGGCCGCCCGTTCTCGCGCGTGCTGTTCGCGCTGGGGATCGAGGAGGTCGGCGAGGTGACCGGGCGCAACCTGGCCCAGCGCTTTCGCGACATCGATGCGCTGCTGAGCGCCTCACCGAAGGAGATCGCCGAGACCCCGGGCGTGGGCGAGAAGATGGCGGCCTCGATCGCCGATCAGCTCTCAGACGAGCGCATGCGCGCTCTGATCGATGATCTGCGCGCGGCCGGCCTGCGCTTCGCCGAAGAGGGCCCCGCGCCCTCGGACGGGCCGCTGGCCGGCAGGACGCTCGTGCTGACCGGCACCCTGCCGAATCTGTCCCGCGAACAGGCCACCGAGCGCATCACGGCGGCCGGCGGGCGGGTGACCGGCTCGGTGTCCAAAAGCACCGACTTCCTCGTCGCCGGCGACAGCCCCGGTTCAAAGCTCCAGAAGGCCGAGCGGCTGGGCGTGCCGGTGCTCGATGAGGACGGTCTGCGTGAGGTGCTCGATCAGTAGTCGGCGATCGTGATCGTCATGTGGTCCTGGTAGATGTGTGCCGCCGCGGTTGAGATGCCGTCGTTGAAGATGGCGAACGCGAGCAGATGCCCATCTGCGGCCTGGCAGTAGCCCGCCAGGTTCGAGACGCCCGTCAGCGTCCCCGTCTTGGCCTGACAGCGGCCCTGAGCGCCCGTGTCGCGCATGCGTTCTGAGAGCGTGCCCGTCTCCCCCGCGACCGCGAGGTCGCCGCGCAGCACCGCTCCGACCGAGGTGGGGGCCGCTCCGAGGGAGGTCGGGGCCAGCCCCACCAGCAGGTCGACGATTTCATAGGGGGATGTGCGGTCTGACGCTGAGAGCCCCGAGCCGTCGACGACATGTGGATGGATGCCGAGCAGCGAAGAGATCGTGCGGCTGACCACAGAAGCCCCGGCGGCGGTCGTGCCCGCGCCGCCGAACTCCGCGCCGAGATCCTTGACGAGCGTCTCGGCGAAGAAGTTGTCAGACGGCGGCAGCGTGAGCCCCAGCAGCTGGGCGACCGTGGGCGACTGAACGCTCGCGAGCTGCATCGCCCCGGCCGGGGTGTGCGCGGCGCCGCTTGAGCCGTGGATTGAGACGCCGTCGCTCTTCAGCGCGATCAGCAGCTCGTGGGCGGCGTAGGCGGCCGGTGCGTGGGCCCCCCGTTCTGCGCCGACCGCGCCGCGGTTGAAGGCCAGGCCGCTGAGGGTTCCTTCCAGGAACGGGTCCGGGGCGTAGTCGCTCGAGGGCTCTCCGCGGTATGAGTCAAGGAAGGACTCATCGCCCTCGATCGAGCCGGTCACGCGGCGGATGCCGTCCACCTTCACGAGCTGCTGCACGAGCGCCGAGACGCTGGCGCCCTTGCCGCCGTAGTGGGCGTGGATGAAGGAGGTGCTGCCGAAGGTGGGGTCTCCGCCTCCGCGCAGGTAAAGGTTGCCGGCCCACACGCCGCCCGCGGCCAGATGCCCCACCCCGAGTACGCTCGTGGACAGCCGCGCGGTGGGGCCCATCCGCTCGAGTGCCGTCACGGCCGTGTAGAGCTTCTCGACAGATGCGGGCGGGTGCAGGGTGCTCGCGCGTTCTGAGAAGAGGGGCTGTTTGGCGGTCAGGTCATAGACGTAGGCGCCCGAGCCGGATCCGGCCAGCGTGAGCTGGCCGGTCAGGTCGGCCTGCAGGCCGGCCAGGCTGCCTGCGGCGCCTGCCGCGCAGGGCGCAGCCAGGGCGCACAGGCACGCTGCGCACAGGACGCCGGCCAGTGTTCCGCGGAGCGATCGCGGGGGCATTGGCTGGCTGTCGCGGGGCACGTACCCTAAAATGTTTCGAGCATGGGCAAGGTTGTCAAGTTGGAACCCACCCAAAAGCGTGACGCTGCGGCGAAGAAGCGCGCTCGCCGCCTCGCTGCCCGCGGCGTCGGACGCGCTGGATCGGTCGATCGCCGGCGAAGGCCGAGGCGCCACAAGACCGCGCTCGTGCTGGGTGGCGGCGGCTTCACCGGCGGCGTGTATGAGATCGGCGCGCTGCGCGCGCTCGACCTGCTGGCGGTCAACAGCACGGTCAATCAGTTCGACGTCTACCTGGGCACCTCCGCCGGGTCGTTCATCGCGTCGCTGTGCGCCAACGGCGTGACCCCCGAGGAGATGATGAAAGTCGTCACCCGCCAGGGCAGGGCGCCGTTCAAAGACATCGACATCGGAGACCTTCTGCAGCCCAACCTGCGCGAGTTCGCGCGCACGGTGTCGATGCTGCCGCTGCGCTCGCTGTCGCTCGCCCGCCAGGTGATCTCCCAGCGGGGAGCCGTCTCGGCGATGGACGTGCTGCTGGGGTTCGCCGAGGGATTGCCGTCCGGCATGTACACGGGCGCCGGGATCGAGAACTACCTGCACCAGGTGCTCTCAGAGCCGGGACGCACCGATGATTTCAGGGAGCTGGCCTGCGAGCTGTATGTGACGGCCACCGACCTCGACACCTGCGAGCGGGTCGTGTTCGGAGCCGAGGGCTCTGAAGAGGTGCCGATCTCGACCGCCGTCCGCGCCTCAGGAGCCCTGCCGATGGTGTACGCGCCGGTGCGGGTGAACGACCGCGAGCTCATCGACGGCGGGATTGTCTCGACGACGAACCTCGACATCGCGGTGGAGGCCGGGGCGCACCTGATCATCGTGATCAATCCGATCGTGCCGTTCGTGAACGACTTCGAGGGAACTGTCAAAACGATGCACGGAGAGCGCCCGCGGCGGGTCTCGGACATGGGTTTCCCGCAGATCGGCTACCAGGCCTTCAAGCTGGTCGCCCACCAGCGGCTGCACGAGCTGGCAAAGCACTGGGAGGAGCGCTACCCGGGCGTCGACATCGTGCTGATCGAGCCCGAGGCCAACGACGAGCTGATGTTCCAGACATCGATGATGAACTTCGCCTCACGCGTCGAGATCGCGCGGCACGGGTTCGAGTCGGTGACGGAGCATCTGGCGAGGCAGTACGACCGCTACCAGGAGATTGCCGAACGCCATGAACTCGAGATCTCCCCGAAGCGGGTGCGCAAGGTCGTCGAGCACTTCGATGAACCAGAAGAGGTCAGCGCCTGGCGCAAGATCCTCGAGGGAACCACCGGAGCGCTGCTGCGCCAGGCCGGCTCAGCCGGCTGATATGGCCCCCGGTTCGCGACCGCAGGGCCTGTTGGCGCGGCTGCCCTGAGCCGAGGCCCAGCGACCTGGGCTAGGCGAGAGCCTTGTCGATCGCCCCGAGCAGGCGATCTGAGGTGGCCGCGTTGCGCAGGCCGATGCGCACGTGACGGGGCTCGCCCAGGGCGCCGCCGCCGGCGATCAGGACGCCACCACGGGCCAGGCGCGCGGCCAGCTCGTCGCCCTCGAGCGAGGAGTGCGCCGCCCACACGAAGTTGGCCTGGCTGTCGGTCACCTCAAAGTCGCGCTCGCGCAGCGCCGCGGTCACCCGCGCGCGCTCGCGGCTGACCTCGCCGACGCGCTGTGCGAGCAGATCAGAGCAGCTGCGAAGCGCCTCCAGGGCGCCGGCCTGCGAGACCTCCGAGACGCCGAGATCCGGCTCGAGTTCGGCCAGCAGATCCTCCGAGCCGGGACCGCCAAGTGCATAGCCGACGCGCAGACCGGCCAGCCCCCAGGCCTTCGAGAAGCTGCGGAAGACGAGCAGGCGGGAATGGTTCTCGAGCAGCTTCAGCGAGGCCCTGGTCGGCTGTGAGTCGGCGAACTCGACGAGGGACTCATCGAGCAGGACCGCGACGCCGTCGGGCAGTCCCTCGAGCAGCCGCTGGAGCTCGGCGACCGCCAGAAGCTCGCCGGTGGGGTCGTTCGGGCTCGCCAGCGCCACCACGCGCGTGCCCGGCTCGCGGGCGGCCGCGAGCAGGGCATCGACTCCGCCCGTGACGGGCACGGCCCGGCCGTGGGCACGGCGGGCCATGATCGGATACAGCGGATAGGAGGGCCAGGAGGTGAGCAGCTGCTGGCCGGGCTCGATCAGCGCACGTGTGGCCGAGCTCAAGAGCTCGGCGGCTCCGTTGCCGAGGATCAGGCGTGCGGGGTCGGTGTCGTGGCGCTCGGCCAGCTCGTTGCGCAGGTCGCTGGCGTGCAGGTGCGGGTAGCGATTCAGGCCGCGAAGGGCAACGAACGCGATCGTGTTGACGATCCGCGGGTGGGGGAGCTCGGGCCACGTCGTCTGGGAGAGGTCGAGCGTCTCGACGCGGGCCAGCGCCTTGCGCCGGCGCTCGGCGGCCTGCTCGCGCAGACCCGTGTTGACTTCCTCCTCGGACATGCCTTCGAATTGACGGTAGTAGTCGAGTAGCCCCACGGTACGGCCTGTTCTAGCAGCGATGTCCGAGCGCGGCTCGGCAAGCGAGCGCCCGGAGCGCCCCCGGTGGCCTCACACCTGGTTTTCGCCGGGGCCGGCCAGGCTTGCGCCGGGTCCGTGCAGGACGAGGAACCACAGCACGAACACCAGGGCGCACACGACCGCCGTCGCCGCAAACACCCGGCCGAGCGCGCCGGTGCGCTGGTCGTGCCCGGCCGCGCGACGGACGAGAATCCAGGCCTGATCCATGCGTTTCAGGATCGAGAGTGCGCCGAACAGGAATGTGAACAGACCCACGAAGGAGACGAGGATGCCGAGGCTCACGCTGCCGGAGAGGTAGTCGGCCTGTGATCCGAGCCACAGGCAGGCGAGCGGAATCGGTCCCCAGCAGAGCAGGCTGAGGAGGATCATGCCGGTCAGCAGGGTCCCGGCGAGCGAGCCGTCGAGTCGCTGTCGCAGCTCGCTGCCGCGCTGGGGCAGGGACCTGAACCGGACGGGAGCGGTGCCGGGGCGCCGGCCGACGAACAGCCCGCCGTTATCGGTTGGATCGGTGCGCATGCCTTCCTATGTTCGCAGCTGAGTGGGCGAGAGCACGCTAGCTCGCATACAGCGAGTCGAACAGCCCTGCATATCTCTCGTTGACGACGTTGCGCTTGACCTTCAGCGTCGGCGTCAGCTCACCCGTGGCCTGGGAGAGGTCGTGGTCGAGGATGACGAAGCGCTTGACCTGCTCGACCTGGGCGTATTTGGCGTTGACGCGGTCGATCTCCTCCTGGATCAGCGCCCGAACGGTGTCATCGGAGGCGAGCGCGGCGATGTCTTCTGGCAGCTCGCGCTCGCGCGCGAAGATCGGGATCTCTTCCTCGTCGAGCGTGATCAGGATCACCGGGTAGGGCCGCTGGTCGCCGTGCATGACCGCCTGGGAGATCCAGCGGCACTGTTTGAGGTCGTTCTCGATGTTGGCCGGCGTGAGGTTCTTGCCGCCGGCCGTGATGATGATGTCCTTCTTGCGCCCGGTGATCGACAGATAGCCGTCCTCGTCGATCGACCCGAGGTCACCGGTGTGCAGCCAGCCGTCGCTGACGGCGCCGAAGCCCGCCGAGGAGGCCTGGTTGTGGTAGCCCTTGAAGATGTTCGGGCCCTTGATGAGGATCTCACCGTCGTCTGCGATCCTCAGCTCCACGCCCGGCAGCGCCCGCCCGACCGTGCCGAAGCGATGGTTCTCGACCGTCGAGATCGTGGCGGCGGTCGCGGTCTCGGTCATGCCGTAACCCTCGAGCACGGGCACGCCGCAGGCCCAGAAGAACTCGAGGATCTCGCGCGCGATCGGCGCGGCGCCGCTCGTCCCGTGGCGGATGCGGCCTCCGAAGATGGCGCGCACGTTCTTGAACAGCGCCTCCTCGGCTTCTTCGAACGGCTTCTGCAGCTCCTCCGGTATCGGTTCGCCGTGGCTCATCAGGTCGTTCACGCGCATGCCGACCTCGAGCATCGCGTGGGTGCGCGCGCGCTCCTGCGGCGGCTGGGCCTCGATCGCGCCGTGGGCGATCGTGTAGACCTTCTCGAAGATGCGCGGCACCGACGGCAGGTAGGTCGGCTTGACTTCCCCGAGCTCGCCGACGATCTGCTTGGTGTCGCCCCCGAAGTAGGCGAGCGTGCTGCCGAGGTCGAATGCCGCGAGCTGAACCAGCAGCGCGTAGGAGTGGGCAAGCGGCAGATACAGGTAGGTGACCTCGTCCTGTTCGATCTCGCCGGCCTCGGTGATCATGTCGATGATCGCGCGGTAGTTGCCGTGCGTGAGGACGCACCCCTTCGGTGGCCCGGTGGTGCCCGAGGTGTAGATGAACGTGAACGGATCGTCGGGCTTGACCCCGGCGCGGCGGCCTGCAAGCTCCTGCGCCGAGTGCCCAGCTCCGCGCTTGCGCAGCTCATCGAGTGAGATCGTCGGCCGCGACGCCTGGCCGGGCGAGGCTCCGTTCGTCGTGATCTCGCCGCTCGCGGGCTCGATCATGATGACCGTGCGCAGGTTCGGGACCTGGTCGCGGATGGCTTCGACCTTGGCGAGCTGTTCGTCGTTCTCGCACACGATCGTGGCGGCCTCGGAGTCGGAGATGACCCACAGGCACTCCTCGGGAGAGTTGGTGGGGTAGATGGGCACGACGACGGCGCCTGCGGAGCTGGCGGCCATGTCGATGTAGGACCACTCCGGGCGGGTGTTGGCGAGGATGCACACGCGCTCGCCGGGCTGGATGCCGAGATCGATCAGCCCAAGGCCGACCTCCTGCACGATGTTCGCGAGCTCGGCGTATGTCACGTCCTGCCAGGCACCGTCGCGCTTGTAGCGCACGGCTGTGTTCTGAGCGTACTCGGCGGCCGCGACCGGGATCAGATCGGCCATGGTCTTGGACCCCGTCCTCGACGCCGCGGCGGTGACCTCCATCTGGGTTCTCCTCCTAAATCATGAAGCTAATGGACACGTTGATCTTAGAACGTTCACACGGGATTCGGAACGTCGAGAAAGACCTCGCGCACGTCGAAGCGCTGCGCGAGATGCTCGCCCAGTCGTCTCACGCCGAACGTCTCGGTGGCGTGGTGTCCGGCGGCGATGAGGTGCAGGCCGGACTCGCGCGCCTGCGCCATCGTGCGCTCCTCGGCCTCGCCGGTGAGCAGCGCGTCCGCACCGGCGGCCGCCGCGTCGGTGAGGAAGTCGGCGCCCGCGCCTGAGACGATCGCCAGGCGGCGAACGCGGGCTGGTCCTGAGTCGAACACCAGCGGCTCGCGCGCAGTGACCTCGCCGACACGCGCAAACAGCTCGGCGGCTGCGAGCCCATCCCCCGGAAGGCTCGCGATGAAGCCGATCGGCTCGCCCTCGTGCAGCCCGAACGGCTCGAGTCGCCTCCGCGTCGAGTGCGCGGGCGAGCAGCGCGTTGTTGCCCACCTCGGGGTGCGCGTCCAGCGGAAGGTGATAGGCGGCAAGGCCGATGTCCGCATCGAACAGGATCTTCAGGCGGCGCTTGAGCGCGGCGTCGATCGGACCTGGGCCGCTGCCCCAGAAGAGCCCGTGATGGACGACCAGCAGATCGGCCTGCTCGCGGGCGGCCAGCTCGAACAGCTCGGCGTGCGCCGAGACGCCCGTTGCGATGGTGCTCACCTCGGCCGGGCCGGGAACCTGAAGGCCGTTGGGACCGTAGTCCTGAAAGCGCGCGGGCTCGAGCAGCCGGTCGATCTCGGTGAGGATGTCTGCGAGCTGAGCGGGCATTGGCGAGGAGGGCGGCGCGGGCGTGTGGAATACTGGCAGGCGCGTCGGGGCGTGGCGCAGCCTGGTAGCGCGCACCGTTCGGGTCGGTGAGGTCCCCGGTTCGAATCCGGGCGCCCCGATGATTCTCCTCTGATGTCCAAGGTGCTGATCACAGGCTCAGCCGACGGGCTCGGCCGCGAGGCGGCCAAACAGCTCGTTCGCGGGGGCCACGAGGTGGTCCTGCACGCTCGCGATGAGGCGCGCGCACAACAGGCGTTGGCCGGCGTCCCGGGGGCGTCCGCAGCGCTTCCAGGCGACCTCTCCTCGATCACGAGCACCCGAGCGCTGGCCGAGGAGATCAACGCCGCCGGTGTCTTCGACGCGATCATCCACAACGCGGCTATCGGCTACCGCGAGCCCGCCCGGCTCGTGACCGAGGACGGCCTCGAGCATGTCTTTCAGACCAACGTCCTTGCGCCCTACCTGCTCACCGCGCTCGTGAACCGCCCGCCGCGGCTCATCTACCTCAGCTCGGGCCTGCACAGGTCAGGTGATCCAGGCCTCGCGGACCTGCAGTGGGAGCACCGGAGCTGGAATGGCTATCAGGCGTACTCGGACTCCAAGCTGTTCGACGCGGTGCTCGCCGCCGCGGTCGCTCGTCGGTGGCCAGATGTGATCAGCAGCTCCGTGGAGCCCGGCTGGGTGCGGACGAAGATGGGGGACGGGGGGCGCCGGGCGAGATCGGCCCCGGGGCCGAGACGCAGGTCTGGCTCGCCACGAGCAACGACCCACTCGCGCGCCAGAGCGGCCACTTCTACCATCGAAGGCCATGCGAGACGCACCCGGCCGTCGCCGAGCGCGTCGTCCAGGACGGCCTGCTCGCCGCCTGCTGCGAACTCACCGGCCAGGCGATCACCGGCTCGACGGGGACGCCGCACGGCGAGCTCAAGCTCTGAGCGGGGCGACTCGTCGCGGCATGCTCCTGAGCAGGCTCCCGGACCGTGCGCTGTGCCGGTGCCTACAGCACACGCCGCGCCCAGGTGAAGCTCTGGGCGAGCCAGCCTGAGGTGAGCGGCAGCACGTACACGCCCTGGCCGGAGGAGTGGATGGCCCACTGGCTCGAGAGCGCGAGCCCCTCGTGGGTGACGTTGGCCTCGGTGGCCTTCGAGCCGAAGTGGGCGGAGCCGAAGAACAGGAGATCGCCTGGCTGGACGTCTTCGAGCGGGATGCGCGCGCCCTTGGGGATTTCGCCGGCCTGTTCGGCGGCGGTACGCCCGAGGATTCGCTTGCCCCACGACAGCCCGGAGACCTTGTACACGCGCCAGATGAAGCCCGAGCAGTCATACCCGCCGTGTTCGAGGCCGTCGGCGGTATTGTCGGTCGTCCCGCCCCACACGTAGGGCATGCCGATCTTGGACACGGCGATGCGCAGCGCCCTGAGCTGGTCGGCGTCGTAGCGCGGCAGCGCGAAGGCGGACAGCGTTTCGCGCGCCGAGTCGATCGCCCATTGCCCCGCGGCCGGCGCCGAGCTGAGCACCTCGGCGAACGAGTACGCGGCTTCGGCGCGGGTGATCGGGCTCCACGGGTATAGGTCGAGCGACTGCGTGCCGGTCGGGTGCTCGTAGCGCAGTTCCAGATAGCGCGCGACCACCTCGCTGCCGAAGTAGCCGGGCGGCTCGAGGCCGGCGGCCTGCGCAACCTGCTGGACGTGCTCGGCGACTTCGGCCAGACCGAGTTGCTCCACCAGCAGCGCGTCGAAGCGCACCACCGTGATCGGGCCGCCGGCGCCGACGCTCACCGGCGCCGTCCCCTCGCGCGCGGCCAGCGCGGTCAGCGCCTGGGTCTCCGCCTGCGTGCTCAGCGGTCCGGCGCCGAGGAAGCCTGAGCCGGCCTCTTCGCTCATCAACCCTTCGCCGACGACCGTGCGCTGCGCCGTGGCGTCCCAGTCGGCGGCGGCCGGCTTCACGCTCGGTGCGTGGGCGGATGCCGCCCCGGCGGATGCCGCCGGCGCCGCAAGTCCAAACCCTGCCGCGGGCACGAGCAGCGCACACGAGGCGACCGCAGCGCATGCGAGCAGGGACAGCCACCGGGGGGTCACAGCCGGTTAATCGACGCGGACAGCTTCGATGTGAGGACGAATGCTCTGTCCTGGACGCCTCACCGACCGGGCGGCGCTCACGCACCTCACGAACGTGCTGCCCCGGCCTCCGACAGGGAGGCCGGGGCGGTGTGCGCGGGACGCCTACGCGAGCCCGTTGGCGACGAGGAAGCTGTGCGCGACGTTCGAGGGGGATTTCTTGTCGATCGAAACGGCCGCGTTCATCTGCTGGATGGCGGGGATGGTGAGCAGCGCGCTGACCTTGTTGATGCGTTTCGGCGAACGCCGGGCCCTCGGCCGCGAGCACGCTCTGCTTGACGACGGGTGCGACGTTCTGGAAGCCGAACACGTGCTTGGGGTCGCTGAGCACCTTGAACTTGCCGCTGAGCAGCTGCCCGTCGGTGGTGAACACGAGCTGCACGCCGACCTGCCCGCTTTCGAGCGCCTTGTAGGAGAGTTCGATGGCGATCGGCTTGAACGTCGGCATGACGCCATAGACCTGCTTGAGTCCGAGGAGGCCCTGGAAGCGCGTGGCAAATTCGGGCGGCCCGCCGAGCGTCACGCGACTTGCCGAGCGGCTTCAGGTCGGCGATGCTCGTGAGGTTGTGTGCGGTCGCGTAGCTGGGCAGCGTGGCGAGCGCGTCGGAGTCGTAGAAGGGCGTGTAGTTCGAGCAGCGTGAGGCCGTATTTTTCGGACGAACGCCTTCGCTTCCGTCGTAGGCCGCGGTCGGCGCTCGGCGGTGTCTTGGTCTGTCCGGCGACGGCGCTGAGCAGCGTGCCGGTGTACTCGGGGTACATCTCGATGGGCCCGGACTTCATCGCCTTGAAGATGATCTCCGAGGAGCCGATGTTTTCGTGGAGGTTGACGTGAAGCCCTTGGCCTTCAGCGCCTGCGTGTAGAGCTGGCCGAGGATGTACTCCTCGGCGAAGTTCTTGTCGCCGATCGTGACCGCCGGCTTACCGACGCCAGGCCCGCTGGTGGCCGGTTTGATCACGACGACCGTGGCGGCGGTGGTGCTCGTGCTGGAGCTGCTGGACGACGATTTGCTCGAGCTCCCGCACGCCGCCAGCGCGAGGCTCAACGCGCACGCCGCGGCGAGCGCTCCGACGCGCGTCGACAGCGTCCTGTGTCTGCTCAACCGGCTGATCATCAAGGTTGTCTCCCGGGGCCAATTCCTAGTTTGTCGATCATGATTATCGTAGAATACACTATCGAGACGAGAGCGTCGCAGGCTGGCCGATCGTGCCGCCGGCGGTGTCGTGGACCGGCCAGACCGCAGGCCGCGCGGTGTGAGCGCGCGCTGCAGGAGCGCCAGCGCGCCCTCGACCGCGAGCGCGAGCGCCGCCACGCAGATGGCGGCGCCGAGCACGCCGGAGAAGTGGTAGCTGGTCTCGTTTGCGATCAGGTCGCCGAGCGTGCCGCTGAAGCCGGCGAGCGAGGCGATCGTGGCCGTCGAGATCACGAACAGCGCCGCCGTGCGAATGCCCGCGAAGATCAGCGGCAGGGCCAGCGGCAGCTCCACGCGCGCGAGGATCTCGCCAGCGCTCATGCCCATGCCGCGCGCCGCGTCGACGAGGTCGGCGTCGACCTCGTCCACGCCGAGGTAGGCGTTGGTGATGATCGGCGGCACCGCGAGCACGACCAGCGCGAGCTCGACGACGTCTCAAGCCCGAGCCCGAGGAACGCGTCGCCGATCGCCAGCACGGCCAGGCTGGGCAGCGCGCGGCCGATGTTGCCGAGGTTGATCGCGGCGAACGAGCCGCGGTGGATGTGCCCGAGCCAGACGCCGATCGGGACGCGCGATCAGCGACCGAGATCGCCACGCCGATCGCGCCCACCTTGAGCGTCTCGAGCGCCAGGTGGGCGAGGCGTCGGCAGCTCGCGGCTGGCCCGGGACTGCGCCGTTGCGGAGGATGAACTTGAACGGCCTCGACGAATTCGTTCATCGCGCCGCTCCGCTCGCTCGCGCCCGTGTCCAGGGCGTGAGCAGCCGCTGCACGCCGACGAGCAGCCCGTCGGCGGCGAGCGCGAGCAGCGACCGCCAGGCCGCCGGCGGCGATCAGCTCGGTCTTGAACGGTCCGTCGCCGATGCGCGGCTGTGGATCGGCACGCCGAGCCCCTCGTTGTCGATCAGTGCCGCGATCGTCGCCAGCGCGATCGATGCTCACGGTGGCGATCCGCAGGCCGGCGATGATCGCCGGGCAGCGCCAGCGGCAGCTCGACGCGCCACGAGCGTCTGGCGGCGGCTCATGCCCATCCCCTCGCGCGGCGTCGAGCACCTCGGCGGGCACCGAGCGCAGGCCCGTGAGGGTGTTGCGAAACAGGATCAGCAGCGTGTAGGAGACGAGCGCGACCTCGGCGGTCGCGACGTTCGCGCCAGCCCGGGACGCCGACGAGCAGCTCGAACAGCGCGAGCGAGGGGATCGTGTAGAGGAACGAGGTCGCGACAGATCATCGGCCGCTCGAGCGCGCGGTAGCGGTGCGCGAGCAGCGCGAGCGCCATCGAGATCGCGAAGCCGATCGCGACGGCGAGCAGCGACCAGCAGGATGTGCTGGCGCAGCGCCGGCCACAGCACCGGACCCCAGTTCTGCCTTGACCCAGCCCCAGCAGAACAGGCGGTTGTGGACGCACGCGAGCTGAGCTGTGGCGACGCGCCGAAGTTGGGGATCACCGGCCCGCCCGGCGACAGGAGCGGCAGGTTCACGCTTCCCGCGCTGTGCTGCCGGCTGGCGCGCGTGCGTCGGCGGGAGCCGCTGCCTGCAGCCCGCTGGAGCTAGCCGTCAGCAGACACGAGGCCGATGGCCGTCGAGCGTCGTCCAGCCTGCAGCGGCTCGCCGTCCGGCGCTCAGCAGCAGCTGACCGAGGGCGTCGTGCACGGCAGCCCGAGGGCGTCGCGCACGCTCAGTGGTCGACGCGGACGGTCGGCCGCGGCGCGGTCTGCGCCGTTCGGGGGCCAGCAGCTCGGCAGCTCGGCGAGCGTCGTCAGCGACAGGCGCTTGAGCGCGCGGTCGGCGCCGACGAACTCGGCGACGAAGTCGTCGGCGGGGCGCGTCGAGGATCTCGGCTGGGGGTGCGTACTGCGCGAGCACGCCGCCCTCGCGCAGGATCGCGATGCGGTCGCCCATCTTGATCGCCTCGTCGATGTCGTGCGTGACGAACACGACCGTCTTGCGCACCTGCTGCCTGCAGCGCGAGGAACTCGTCCTGCAGGATGCGCGCGGTTGATCGGGTCGATCGCGCCGAACGGCTCGTCCATCAGCATCAGCGGCGGGTCGGCGGCGAGCGCCCGCGCGACGCCGACGCGCTGGCGCTGGCCGCCGGAGAGCTGGGCCGGGTAGCGCGGCGCCATCTCGGCGGGGTCGAGCGCCGATCAGCTCGAGCAGCTCGTGCACGCGCGCCTGCGATGCGCTGCTTGGCCCAGCCGAGCAGCCGCGGCACGGTCGCGATGTTCTCGGCGACGGTCTGGTGCGGGAACAGCCCGATCTGCTGGATCACGTAGCCGATCTCGCGGCGCAGCTCGTCGCGGCTCGCGCTCGAGCACGCTGCGCCCGCCGAGCAGGATGTCGCCGCCGCTGAGCGGGATCATGCCGGTTGATCAGCCGCATCGCGGTCGTCTTGCCCGAGCCGGAGGGCCCGACCAGCACGCACACCTCGCCGGCGGGCACGGTCAAGCGAAGGTCGCCGATCGCCGGCTCGCGCTGCCCGGGATAGCGCTTGCTGACGTCGCGCAGCTCGAGCTCGGCCGCCTGCGCGAACGCCGACGGCCCCTCGTTTGGGCGGTGTCTGCAGTCTTCAAGGGCATTTGCCGGGCGGGGTCGGCCCATCCTAGAGCAGTCTGTCCACCGCGCACCCGAGAAAGGAGTAGTACTCCCGCCGGGCCCCAGACCGAAGGAGTGAGCAATGCCGACGGACGCTTCACCAGATACGAGCTCTACATCCGGGGGTGGTCGTTGGGCGGTCCTGGCGCTGCTCGGGGTCGCGCAGCTGATGGTCGTCCTCGACTCGACGATCGTGAATATCGCGCTGCCCTCGGCGCAGCGGTCGTTGGGCTTCTCCACCGATAGCCGTCAGTGGGTCGTCACCGCATACGCACTGGCATTTGGGAGCCTCTTGCTGCTGGGGGGAAAGCTTGGCGACCTGTTCGGGCGCAAGTGGACCTTCGTCGTGGGGCTCATCGGCTTCGCGGTGGCCTCTGGGATCGGGGGCTTGGCGCAGTCCTTCGGGATGCTGGTCGGCGCACGGGCACTGCAGGGTGCCTTCGGTGCCCTGCTCGCGCCCTCGGCGCTGTCGCTGCTGACGGTCACGTTTGCCGGCTCGCCCGATCGCGCGAAGGCGTTCGGCATCTTCGGCGCGATCGCCGGCGGCGGCGCGTCGGTCGGGCTGATTCTCGGCGGGGTGCTCACACAGACACTGTCCTGGCGGTGGTGTCTGTACGTCAACGTGTTGATCGCGCTACCGACAGTGCTGGTGGCGCTGAGACTCCTGGAGAACCACCCCCCTGAGGAACGCCCCCGTATCGATGTCCCGGGTGTCCTACTCGCCTGCGGGGGCCTGTTCGCGCTGGTCTACGGGTTCTCCAACGCCGAGACGCACTCATGGACGACGCCGCTGACGATCGTCTCGCTCGCCACGAGCGTGGTGCTGCTCGCCGCGTTCGTGGCGGTCGAGGGCCGCACGACGGATCCGCTTCTCCCGCTGCACATCGTGCGGGACCGAGCCCGTGGCGGCGCCTACCTGTCGATCCTGCTGGCGGGCGCCGGGGTGTTCGCGGTGTTCCTCTTCTTGACCTACTACATGCAGGAGAACCTCGGCTTCTCTCCCGTGAAGACCGGCTTCTCGTTCCTACCGCTGACGGCCGTGCTCGTCGTCACCTCCACGACGGTGCAGACCAAGCTGGTCAATCGCACAGGCGCGAAGCCGTTGATCGCTGTCGGGATGGCGCTCGGGGTGATCGGGATGCTCCTGCTCACCCGTCTCTCCACCGGCGCCAGCTACACGAGCAATGTCCTGCCCTCACTGCTGATCGTCGGCCTCGGGATGGGCTGCATCTTCGCACCCGCGTTCAGCACCGCCACACTCGGAATCGACGGCTCCGAGGCCGGGGTTGCCTCCGCGATGGTCAACACCTCCCAGCAGGTGGGCGGCTCGGTGGGCACCGCGCTGCTCAGCACAATCTTCGCCAGCGCCACCGCCGCCTACGCTTCCAGCCACGCGCGGACGCCGGGAGTCGCCGACGCAGCTGCGATCCACGGCTACACCGTCGCGTTCGCGTGGGCCGCGGGAATCTTCGCCCTGGGGCTGCTACTCGCACTGCTCGTTCTTCCCTCGAAGGCCAGGGTCACTACCGCGCCGCCAGAGACCGCCGTGGATGACGGGAGGGCAATCGCAGCGAGGGTCGCGCCGCCAGCCACCGCCATCTTGGTCACCGGACCCTGCAGCCACTTCCATGTGACCGTGCGCATTGAGCAGATCACGCTGCTCGAGCGCGTGCCGGGCGCCGAGGAGCCCGCGAGCGGATGACCGACGCGCACACAATTAGCACGATCGTGCTATAAGCTTGTGGCGCAGCGGGGACTCGCCCCGCCGCATCCCGACGAGAGGCTCTGACGGCGATGGCCACGCTCGAGACCCCTTCAACGCCCGACGGACGTCGCGAGCGCGGACGGCGAACGCATCGCGAGATTCTCAGCACGGCCGTCGATCTCGGCTCGCGCGAGGGATTGGAGGCGCTCACCATCGGGCGTCTTGCAGCGTCCGCCGGCGTGAGCAAGAGCGGTTTGTTCGCTCATTTCGAGAACAAGCAGGAGCTGCAGCTCGCGACGATCGCCGCGGCGCGAGTCATCTTCGTCAGGGAGGTGATCGATCCGGCCTCAGAAGCCGAGGAGGGTCTGCCGCGGCTTCGCGCGACGCTCGCGGCCTGGCTTGACTATTTCCGCCGCGACGTGTTCCCCGGAGGGTGTTTCTTCCAGGCGGCGTCGCTGGAGTTCGATGGGCGCCCCGGTCCCGTCCGCGACAGCATCCTCGAGGTGATGGGCGAGTGGCTGGCATGGCTTTCAGAGCTGGCTCGCCAGGCGGGAGTTTGCGGCGCCGCGCCGGAGCAGGTCGCGTTCGAGATCAACGCGATCGGCCTTGCGACCAACTGGCAGCGCCAGCTGCTTGGAGACGAACGGGCGCTCGCTCATGCCGAGGCGGCATTCGAGCGCCTCCTGGACTTGTGCGGGAGAGTGCGATGAGGATCGAGAGGTTTCTCGCGGGATGGTTCACGGCGCCCGCCGGGATCTTCCGTGCCGGCGATGAGATGGACCGCACGATTCGCTTTCCCGTGCCGGCCTACCTGATCGAGACGGCGAGCGAGCGGATCCTGATCGACACGGGGCTGAACCCGGCTGCGATCGCCGATCCGGCCGCCTACTACGACCGGCCCGACGTCTTCGCGGTGTCCGTGCTCGAGCAGGAGCGGAGCATTGCCGAGCTGCTCGACGTCGGGACGCTGACCAAGGTCGTGCTGACGCACTTCCACTGGGATCACGTCGGCGGCCTTCAGCTCATCCCGGAGTCGGTGCCGGTCGTCGTCCAGCGCAAAGAATGGGAGGCCGGCCATGACGATGCGCTCGTGCAGCGCAACTTCTTTCTGCCGCGCGACTATGCCGGCTCTGACCGCGAGGTGATGCTCATCGACGGCGACTGCGATCTGCTCGGTGACGGCAGCGTCGAGCTGCTGCTCACCCCCGGGCACACGCCCGGGCATCAGTCGATTCGCATCGGCGAGCTCGTGCTCGGCGTCGATGTCGCCCACTTCGCGTCGGGTCTCGACGACCACCGCTTCCCGGTGTTCGCCGACGATCACGAGCAGCAGGGACGCTCCGCGGAGCGCCTGCGCGCGATGCGCGACTCCGGCCTCACCGTGATACCGGGCCATGACCCGGACATCCTCCAGCCCGGGCCCGTGACGGCCTGAGCGGCGAGTCGCTCTACAGCTCGGCGTCGCTCGCCGCGAAGCGGCGCAGCCCCGAGCGAATCCAATCCGGGAGCTCGGTCTTGCCCCAGCCGACGGTGTCGACGCAGACATGGCGGAGCCATCCCTCGACGAGCAGCTCATCGCCGCGCAGGACATCGATCTCGGTGGTGATGGCCGTCGCACCCAGCCGCGCGATCTGCGCGCGCAGGCGCAGCTCATCGTCGAAGCGCGCGGGCTCGCGAAAGCGGATGTTCGTCTCGGCGACGACGGCGTCGATGCCGCGCTCGACCATCTCCTGCCACGGCCCGATCGCGGCCCTCCACAGCTCGGTGAAGGCGACATCGAAATACAGCAGGTAGTTCGCGTTGAAGACGATCCCCTGCGGGTCGCACTCGCCGTAGCGCACGCGCAGCTCGTGGACGAAGGGATTCGGCACCGGCGAACACGCTAACGATCGAGTCGACCGGTCGCGGTGAGGGTCACTCCTCTGCCATCTGAAGCAGGGTCGTCACGGTCTTCCAGTTGCGCGACGTGGCGGTCACGCCCAGCCTGCGAGCGCCGAGCGCGGCACCCAGGCGCGATCGCCCGACGCCGTCGGGATGCCAGGCGTACAGCTCGCGCCCGGCGGCGACAAGCCGCTCCGAGGCCGTGGCGAGAGAGCTCAGCCTCTGCACGAGCTCAGGATCGGGCGCGGTCGAGCAGAAGCTCACCTGGTAGCGCCTGGGGTCGAGTGCGACCTCGGCCAGGGGGTTGCACCGCACCACCTCGGCGAGCTCGTCGCGGGTGCGAGCGAGAACGTCGATGCTCAGCCCGTAGCCGTCGGCGATCTGCCGTTCGCACTCACGCGCCAGCTCATCCGCCGGGACATCGCTCGACAGCACGACGTTGCCGCTCTGAACGTAGGTGCTCACGTTCGTGAAGCCGGCGGCGGTCAGCCGCTCGCGCAGCGATGGCATCGGGATGCGGTTGCGCGAGCCGACGTTGATCCCGCGCAGGAGGAGGAGGAGGCGCATCCGGCGGACGATACAGCGCGGGTGGTTGACGATCGCGATCGCCGGCGGTTAGGTTGGGGTCATCCGCGCCCGGGGAGGAGGGGACGTGCGCAGGGTCCCCCGGGCGGCACATGACGAACGAGGGGGAACAGTGGGCAAGCGAACTCGCATCATCGGCCTGGCCGCGCTCGTGGCCGGGGTGCTCATACCGGCGGCCTCCGCCGCCGCGGCGTCGCAGTACGTCGCTCTCGGGGATTCGTATTCCTCGGGGGTCGGCACGCGTGTCTTCTATGAAGAATCAGGCGAATGCGACCGCAGCCCGGACGCCTACGGGCCGAAGATCGCGGCGGCAGATGGCTACACGCTCAGCTTCCAGGCCTGCAGCGGCGCCAAGACGACAGAAGTGAACAGCAAACAGCTCGGCACGCTGAGCAGCTCCACGAGCCTCGTCACGATCACCATCGGCGGCAACGACGCGGGCTTCAGCAACGTGATCATCAACTGCGCGCTCTACTACTTCACGTGTGGGAGCGCGATCAGCGAAGCCAACACGTTCATCAAAAACAGCCTGCCGGGGCTCCTGGAAACGACCTACAAAGACATTCGCGCCAAGGCGACCACGGCAAAGGTCATCGTGCTCGGCTACCCCAAGCTGTTCACGGCGGAAGGCAAGACGTGCAACGTCAACTTCCTGACCTCGGGCAACGAGAAGAAAATGAACGAATCGGCGGAACTTCTGGACAGCGTGATCAAGGCGCGTGCGGAAACGGCGAAATTCACCTTCGTCAACCCCACCAAAGCGTTCGAATCGCACGAGGTCTGCTCGTCCTCGGAATGGCTGAACGGCCAGTCCCTTCCGCTGTCTGAAAGCTACCACCCGAACGTCTCGGGCCAGGCGGAGTTCACCTCGCTGATCGAGGCCGTCCTGTAGGTCGCCGGCTCCTGACAGGAGGTGTCCGGGGAGGCGGGCGCCGCTGCGCGCATGCGTTGGTCTGAGCAGCGGGGCCCGGCCTCCCTGGACGGGGGGGAGCGGCCAGTCGGTCTGCGAGAATCGGGCGATCGCGGAGTTTCCCGAGTCCCATCTGGATCTGCTCGACGGCGAGTTTGCAACGCTCGCGACGATTGCGCGCGACGGTGGGCCCCGCCTGACCGAGGTCTGGTTCCTCTACGAGGACGGCGAGCTGAAGCTCTCGCTGAACGACTCGCGCGCCAAAACCAGGCAACTGCAGGTGCGACCGCAGTGCAGCGTGTTTCTGCTCGACCTCGCAAACCCATACCGCTACATGGACGTTCGCGGTCTCGCGCACATCGCGCCCGACGATGAGTACCTGCTCGCCGACCGCGTCGGCGCCAAGTACGAATCGGACCTCCGCCAGCACGACGGCCCCGGCGAGCGGCGCGTCGCGGTCACGATCGAGCCGCTCAGCGTCTTCGCCATCGACATGTCCGGCTGACGGCGCCCGCGATCCCCGCCGCTCAGGGCTCGGGCAGCAGGCGATCGACCAGCACACCAGCCGGCCGTGCGGATATGTCCTGGCTGAGCTCTGCGCGATACGACAGCAGTGCCAGGCTCGGGGCGATCGCGAAGTCGGCCGCGTTCAGCTGGTCGGCGCAGAGAACGCCCTCGCCCACCCACTCATCCACCCTGTCGAGCAGCGGCGGGATGGCTTCGAGCAGGGCGTCCAGGTTGCCGGAGCTCGCGCGGAAGGTGAGCGCGCTCGTCGGCGCAAGGGCCGCGCGCATCAATCCGGACTTCGCGAGGAGCGGGCCCAGGCGGCCGTCGCCGGCGCGCATGTGCATGTCGCTGAGGTCCGTCGCGAGCGCCACGCGCCTGGCGGCCATCTGCAGGACCTCATCTCCCCAGCGCTCGGCATCCTCGACGGCCCGCCTGCGCTCGGGCTCGCCCGGAAACAGGGCCGGCGCGGGCTGGAGGCGATCCAGAAAGCGCGCGATCGCGCGGTTGGTCTGGATGCGCTCGCCCCCGAGCTTCAGGGCGGGCACGGTTCCAAGCCGGTCGAGGAGCCCGAGCAGGCGATGCGTGGCGCCGTCGACCGTGCGGATCGGCGCGCGGTGTCCCGGGAACCCGGCAGCGCGGACGAGCAGTGGGTGCGGGCCCGTCGGCAGCGCGACCTGCCGGTAGGGGATGCGCTTGTACTCGAGCATCAGCGTTGCGGTCCTGCAGGCGTGTGAGCCCGTGATCACGTACACCTTCGCGAGCATCGGGGGATCCTCGCAGCTGTCAGCCCTCTGCACGGCGCGGCGCGACGGGGTAGGATCGGCGGGAATCCTCGGCACACGGCAACGCGGTTTGGACATGGGGCTGAGCGTGATGAATCCCGCCATGGAGAGTACGCCAGCGGCCCCGGTCGCCGCCAGCGTCGCACCGGCTAGCGCCGGTTTTGCGGACCTTCGCGACGAGGTCGATATCGCGAGCCTGCCGCTGAGCGGGCAGCTTCCGGCCTGGCTCACGGGCTCGCTCGTGCGCGTCGCGCCGGCGCAGTGGGACGTGGGCGAGCGCACGCTAAATCACTGGTTCGACGGCTTCGCGATGCTGCACCTGATTCCAGATCGCGACGGCACGGTCTCCTACGCGAACAGGTTTCTGCAGACCGAGTCCTACAGGGCCGCCCGCGAAGCCGGCAAGATCGAGTTCTCGCGAGTTCGCCTGCGACCCGTGCCGGTCGATGTTCAAGCGCGTGCAGTCGATGTTCTCACCCAAAGTGAGCGACAACACGAACGTCAACCTCACGCGGCTAGGCGAGCGCTACATCGCCATGACCGAGACGCCGATCGCCGTTCAGTTCGATGCGCGCACGCTCGAGACGGCCGGCGTCGCGTACAAGGCGCCCGGACAGCTCTCGACCGCCCACCCCACGGTCGCCGCGGCGACGGCGCCATGCTCAACTACGCGGCCGGCTGGGACCGCGCAACCAGTACAGGTTCTTCGTGCTCGCGCCCGGTGCGCGCGAGCCGCAGCTGGTGGGCTCGCTGCCCGTGAGGGAACCGGCGTACATGCACTCCTTCGGCCTCACCGAGCGCTTCTTCGTGCTCGCCGAGTTCCCGTTCACCGTCAACACATTCAAGCTGGCGACCAGCGGTCGCCCATACATCGAGAACTACACCTGGCACGCTGAGCGGCCGACGAGATTCCAGCTCATCGATCGCGACAGCGGTGAGCTCGTGCACGTGTTCGAGACCGACGCCTGCTTCGCCTTTCATCACGTCAACGCCTATGAGCTCGGCGACGAAGGTGATCGTCGATCTGTGCGTCTTTGAGGATGCGAGCATCATCACCGAGCTGTATCTCGGGCGGCTGCGCAGCGGCGGGGGCGTCGAGAGCCTGCCCGTACCTCGAGCGCTTCGAGCTCGACATCGCGACCGGCGCAGTGACGCGCGAGCGGATCAGCGACGCGTCGATCGATCTGCCGCGCATCAACTATGCGCGCAGCAACGAGCGCCCGTATCGCTACGCATGGGGCACCGGCCTCGATGGCGCGAGCGGATGGTTCGATGAGATCGTCATGGTCGACGTGCAGGAGCGCACGGCGGCGCGCTGGAGCGAGCCGGGTTGCTACCCGGGCGAGCCCGTGTTCGTCGCGGCGCCCGAGGCGCAAGCAGGAGAACGAAGGGGTGCTGCTGAGCGTGGTCTTCGACGCCGGGCGGGGAACGTCGTTCATGCTCGTGCTGGACGCCCAGACGCTCGGCGAGCTGGCCAGAGCCGAGGTGCCGCACCACATCCCGTTCGGCTTCCACGGGCAGTTCACCCGCTCCTGATCGGCCTGAGCGCAGGGCGAGATGATCGGCTTGAGCTTCAGGAGCACCGGCGCGCAGGCGGTTCGCGTCCTGCGCGCGGCGGCTCGTGCGTGCGTCCAGCCGCTCGGCTACCTTGCGTTCGTCGTCGCTCTCGGCGCGCTTTCAGCCGCCGCGTGGCTGCTCGGCGACGAGCACGAGCTGGGCTTCTTCGCCGGGCGCCTGAACCGGATGATCTGGCGCTACCCGGAGGTCACGCGCCACGGCGTGCAGATGGCCTGGCTCGTGTGGATCGCGCTGTTCGCACTCGCGATCAGCCCGTTCGATCCGATCACTAGCCGGTGGGACGAGGTTTTGCTCGCCGCGCTCGCGGCAGCTGTTCTCTGGAGGCGGATGATCGTCGCGCGCCGAGTCGGGCGTTGAGGTTCTCGAGCGCCTGCTCGAGGCCGACCTCGGCGGGGTCGAGCAGGCGCATGGCCGCCGCCAGCCGGTATTCGGCGAAGTAGTCCGGCTCCACCTCGCAGGCCGCTGCGATCAGCTCCATCGCGCGCGTCGACGGCTTGTCGTGGCCGTTGGCGAGCATGTTGATGTGGGCGTGGGTCATGCCCCTGCCATCGAGCTTGCGCGTCGCCTCCGCCAGGCCGCGATAGCTGAGTCCGCGCTCTGCCATCAGCGCGCGAAGCGCGTCCCCGAAGGGCTCATTGCTGAAGCGATCCATTTGGTAGGCAGCAGCCTAACGACCCGCCGGCCGGGCTTCAATCGACGGTCCCGCACGGTCCCGCGAAGGGGTCGCGTTCGTTGGGCGTCAGACACGAGGCCGTCACGAGGCCGACCTCGGGCGCGGGGGCGGGTTTGGGCGCCGGGGTGCTCGCCGCGGTCAACCCGTGAAGATCGGCGAATTCATCGAGCGCTTCACCCTCCTCGGTGAGGTGCCCGCCCGGCCTCTCCATCGACCAGCCGTCATCGTCGCGCGAGTAGACGATCAACGCTCGCAGCCAGCCCGCTTCGCGGTAGGGGAGCGCGTTGTCGAGCATCTCGGTCAGGAATGACGCCCCCTGGGCGCTGCTTTCGACGGCTGCCGGGCCGCTGCAGTCCGACTTTTCGCTGACATCGGGTGCGCAGTAGCCGACCTCCGAGACGATGATGTTGTTCTGGCCCGAGGTCATCAGCCTCTGGACTTCGGGCACCGACTGGATTCCAGCGCTGTGTTCGAGCTCGCTGCCCTTGGGCGGGCCGTAGGGATGGAAGTACCAGCCTTCGATTTCCGTCTGCAGCTGCGGCCGCGCTTTGTACATCGCGGGCACCCAGCCGCCCGCCAGGCCGCCGCTCGAGCTGCGGTCGGCTCCATACGCTGCCACGTAGATCTTCTGCAGCGGAATGCCCGCGGCCCGCGCCGCGGGCAGCAGCCGGGCTATGACGTTCGCGTACTCGGCCCCGTTGAATTTGGGGGTCGTGTAGAACCATGGCTCGTTGATCGGTTCGAAGATCGCGCTGGGATAACGTTCGTAAATCGCGCGTGCCGAGGCGATGAAGCCTTCGACGTAGAAGGACACCTGGGCGTAGCTCGACGGGAAGTCCGGATCGCTCACGCCGTCCCCGCTGTAGCCGTCGTACTCGATGTTGATGTCGGGGATCATGCCGGCCGCGATCGACCTGGCCAGGGCCACGCCGCCCTCGGTCGGCCTTCCGCCGATTTCGAGGAGCTCGCCGGCCTCCCAGCCGATCCCGGGGTCGCCGCCGCGGTCATAGACGATGTGGTGGAAGGTGAAATCGCCGATCGCCCCGGTCCAGGATCCGAAGCTGTTGCCGTCGAGTCCAAGCCATGGCCCGCGCGGGAGCGGGTCATAGGCGAACTGGCCCGCGGGCACAGCGGGCGAGGTCCCATCCGCGTTCGTGACGGTCACGTTGACCGTTTCAGCGCCGGCCGGGCTGCTCGCCGTGATCCTGTTCGCGGATTCCACGTTCACCGAGGTGGCGGCGAGCGCGCCGAAGCTGACGGTGGAGCCGGGGGTGAAGCCCGAGCCCTCGATGGTGACCGGCGATCCGCCGCCCGCCGGGCCGTTGTTCGGGGCGATGCTCGTGACCGCGGGCGCAGCCGGCGCGGCCAGAGCGGCGGGTGCGCCGAGAAGCCAGAGGACCGAGGAGAGCAGCGCTATCCCTGCGGCATGGCGACGGAGCGAGACTCCGCCGGCTGTCGCCCCTCGCCCGTTTGCTCGGAAAGTGCGCAAGACTGGCCTCGCGTGTGATCTGGCCCCCGTCGGGCGATGGTAGCGGAGCCTTCCCGGCGTTCGCGCCGCATGGGCGGCCGCGTACGCTTAGTCGATGCCCGACTCCACTCCGGCCTCGATCAGGGACATCATCGACGCCCGCAGCGGCGAGGAGATGGCGCTGAACGACCGCTTCCTGAACCCCCAGATGGGGCGGATCCTGCGGACGCTGGGCTTTGACAGGGTGTGGACGGGCGGGGAGGGCGCCCACCTGATCGACTCCGAGGGCGATCGCTATCTGGACATGTTCGGCGGCTACGGGGTGTTTGCGATCGGGCGCAACCACCCCGATGCGATCGCCGCGATCGAGGAGGTGATGGCGGCGCGCACCGGTAACCTTCCCCAGCTCGGCGTGACTCTGCTGAGCGGGGTGCTCGCCGAAGAGCTGCTCGCCAGGGCCCCGGGCAGCGTGGCCGCGATGATCCCCGCCAACACCGGCACCGAGGCGGTCGAGGCGGCGATCAAGGTCGCCCGCGCCGCCACCGGACGACCGCGCGTGCTGTATGCCGAGCACGCCTTCCACGGCCTGACGCTCGGCTCGCTGTCACTGAACGGCAATGCCGAGTTCCGCGATGGCTTCGGCCCCCTTCTGCCCGGCTGCGACCCCGTCGCCTTCGGGGATCTCGACGCATCTCGAGCGTCAGCTCGCGCGCGAGGATGTGGCGGCCTTCGTGGTCGAGCCGGTGCAGGGCAAGGGCGTCAACCTGCCGCCCGAGGGCTATCTGGGAGGAGCCCAGCACCTGTGCCGCGAGGCCGGCACGCTGTTCGTCTGCGATGAGGTGCAGACCGGCCTCGGGCGCACGGGGCGGTTTCTCGCGCTCGAGCACTCACAGCTCGAGCCCGACATCGTGTGCCTCGCCAAGGCCCTCTCCGGCGGCCTCGTGCCGATCGGCGCGGCGCTCGTCTCGCGCGCGGCCTTCGAGAAGGTGTTCGACGGCATGGAGCGGGCCGTGCGGCACGGCTCGACGTTCGGCGGCAACGATCTCGCCGCTGCCGCCGCCCTGGCCACGTTGCGCGTGCTCGACCGAGAGGGCCTCGTGGCCCACTCGCAGAGGATGGGCGAATTGTTGCTCGAGCTGACGGCGCCGCTCGTCGAGCGCTACGAGGTCGTGCGCGAGGTGCGCGGTCTCGGGCTGATGTGGGCGATCGAGCTCGGCCCTCCGGCGGGCCGCATGCGGCGTTCGCTGTGGGACGCGGTCGAGCGTCGCCAGGCCGGCCTGTTCTCCCAGCTCATCACCGTGCCGCTGTTCCACGACCACAGGATCCTCTGCCAGGTGGCGGGTCACAGCATGAACACGATCAAGGCGCTGCCGGCTCTGGTGATCGAGGAGGAGGAGGTCAGGCGCTTCGCCTCCGCCCTGGAGGAGACGATCGACGCGGCCGAGCGCTACCCGTCGGCGCTGGCGCGGTTTGGCCTGCGAATGCTGCCGCGAGCAGGGGTCGCGACCGTGCGCCGCTAGCCTAGTCGGGCTGTGCTTGAACCCAGAGAGGACATACGGAACGTGGCGATCGTCGCGCACGTCGACCACGGCAAGACCACGCTGGTGGACGCGATGCTGTGGCAGTCGGGCGCCTTCCGCGTCGGCCAGGACGTGGCCACGCGGGTGCTCGACTCGATGGACCTGGAGCGCGAGAAGGGGATCACGATCCTCGCCAAGAACACCTCGCTGCGCTACAGGGATGTGAAGCTGAACATCATCGACACGCCCGGGCACGCGGATTTCGGGGGCGAGGTGGAGCGGGGGCTGACGATGGTCGATGGCGTCCTGCTGCTGGTCGACGCCTCCGAGGGGCCGCTTCCGCAGACGCGCTTCGTCCTGCGCAAGGCGCTCGAGGCGCATCTGCCGGTGATCCTCGTGATCAACAAGGTGGACAGGCCGGACGCGCGGGTGCTGGAGGTCGTTGATGAGGTCTACGAGCTGTTCCTGGACCTCGACGCCGACGAGCAGCAGATCGACTTCCCGATCGTCTACTGCAACGCGAAGGCCGGGCGCGCATCGCTCCACTACGACCCGTCGCATCCGATCGAGGAGCGCGACCTGGCGCCGCTGCTGGACCTGCTGCTCGAGCGCATCCCGGCGCCGACATACGACCCCGAGCTCCCGCTGCAGGCGCTCGTGACGAACCTCGACGCATCCCCCTACGTCGGGCGCCTGGCGATCTGCCGGGTGCGCAACGGCACGATCCGCAAGGGGCAGCAGATCGCGTGGTGCCGCGCCGACGGCTCGATCGAGCGCGCCCAGGTGGCCGAGCTGTATGTCACAGACGCCCTCGACCGCGTCGATGCGCCCGAGGCCGGCCCCGGCGAGATCATCGCGGTGGCCGGCATCGCCGAGGTGACGATCGGCGAGACGCTCGCCGACCCCGATGACCCGCGGCCGCTGCCGGTGATCACCGTCGATGAGCCGGCGATGTCGATCACGATCGGCGCGAACACCTCGCCACTGGCCGGTAAGGACGGCGACAAGCTGACCGCCAGGCAGATCGAGGCGCGGCTGAAGCAGGAGCTGGTCGGGAACGTGTCCCTGCGCGTGGCCGAGACCGAGCGCCCGGACACCTATGAGGTGCAGGGCCGCGGCGAGCTGCAGCTAGCGATCCTCGTCGAGATGATGCGCCGCGAGGGGTTCGAGCTGACGGTCGGACAGCCCCATGTCGTCGAGCGCATGATCGACGGCAAGCGCCATGAGCCCGTCGAGCGGCTGTCGGTCGACGTGCCCGAGGAGCACGTCGGCACAGTGACCCAGCTGCTGGCGGCGCGTAAGGGGAGGATGGACCACATGACCAACCACGGCACGGGCTGGGTCAGGATGGACTATCTCGTGCCCGCCCGCGGGCTGATCGGCTTCCGCACCGAGTTCCTCACCGAGACCCGCGGCACGGGGATCATGCACCACGTCTTCGACCGCTGGGAGCCGTGGGCCGGCGAGCTGCTCACGCGCCAGAGCGGGCGTTCTCGTGGCCGACCGCCGCGGCTCCACGGTCACCTTCTCGCTGTTCACCCTGCAGGAGCGCGGCAGCCTGTTTGTGGGACCCGGCGAGGAGGTATATGAGGGGATGATCATCGGCGAGAACGCACGCTCTGAGGATCTCGACGTGAACCCCGTCAAGGAGAAGCATCTGACGAACATGCGCTCCTCAACCTCCGATGTGCTTGTGCGCCTGGACGCGCACCGCAAACTGACGCTCGATGAGGCACTCGAGTTCGTGCGCGAGGACGAGGCCGTCGAGGCGACCCCGCTGTCGGTTCGCATGCGCAAGGTGGTTCTGCCGAAGGTCGAGCGCCTGAAGGCGGTGAGGGCGGCACGGAGGTGATGAGCGGCGGCGTCGCCACTCGCCGGCGTCCGGACGCGAGCGGCGGGATCGAGTTGCGCGGGCTTTCGAAGTCCTTCCCCGGCCCGGACGGGCCGATCGAGGCGGTGCGCTCGATCGATGTCGAGATCTCCGGCGGGGGAGACGGTGGCCCTGCTCGGTCCGAACGGCGCCGGAAAGTCGACCACGATAGACATGCTGCTGGGCCTGCTCACGCCCGACGCCGGCGAGGTGTCCGTGTTCGGGCGCTCGCCGTCACAGGCCGTCTCGAGGGGGCCGTGGGGGCGATGCTGCAGACGGGGGCACTGATCAGGGACCTGTCGGTGCGCGAGCTGATCGCGATGATGGCCTCGCTGTACCCGGCGCCGCTGGATGTGGGGGAGGTGCTCGAGCTGAGCGGTGTCGGCGAGATCGCCGGCCAGCGCACGCAGAAGCTCTCAGGCGGTCAGACCCAGCGCGTGCGCTTCGCGGTGGCGCTCGTGAGCAACCCCGAGCTGCTCGTGCTGGATGAGCCGACGGTGGCGATGGACGTCGAGGGACGGCGCGCCTTCTGGACGATCATGCGGGCGTTCGCCGCTCGGGGCAAGACGATCGTGTTCGCAACCCACTACCTGGAGGAGGCCGACGCCTACGCCGACCGGGCTGTGCTGATGGCCCACGGGAGCATCGTGGCCGACGGGCCCACGACGGAGATCAGGGCGATGGTGGGCACGCGCACGATTCGCGCGACGCTGCCGGATGCGGACATCGATGCGCTGGCCGGGCTGGCCGGGGTGAGCGGCGCCGAGCGCCACGGCGAGAGCGTGATCCTCAGCTGCGCGGACTCCGACGCCGCGATCAGGGCGCTGCTGGCCGATCACCCGGACGCGCGCGACATCGAGATCACGGCGGCCGGTCTCGAGCAGGCGTTCCTCGCGCTGACCGGGGACGGCGCCGTCGCGCCGGCCGGGCATGGGCCCGAGGTGGCCGGCCGGTGAAACCGCTCACCTACACCCGCTTTGAGCTCCTGCGCACGCTGCGCAACCGGCGCTTCTTCCTGCTGTCGCTCGGATTCCCGCTGATCCTCTACTACCTGATCGCGGGCTCCCAGCGCAACGTGAGCGACCTCGGTGGAACGGGGCTGTCCGCCCCCTCTACTACATGGTCGGTCTCGCATCGTTCGGGACGATGGCCGCGATGCTCTCCTGCGGCGCGCGCATCGCCGCCGAGCGCGCGGTGGGCTGGAACCGCCAGCTGCGGATCACCCCGCTGTCACCGCGCACGTACTTCCGCGCGAAGGTTCTCACCGCGTACATGATGGCGCTGCTGAGCCTGTTCGTCCTGTGCCTGGCCGGGACGACGCTCGGGGTGAGCCTCGCGGCCGATGAGTGGCTGAAGATGACGGGCCTGATCCTGGTCTCGCTGGTGCCTTTTGCGGCGCTCGGAATCCTGATCGGCCATCTGCTGACCCCCGACTCGATCGGCCCGGCGCTCGGTGGCGGGGTCTCCCTGCTGGCGTTCCTCGGCGGAACCTGGTTCCCGATCCCCTCGCACGGCTTTTTGCACGATGTCGCGCAGTTCCTGCCGTCCTACTGGCTGGTTCAGGCAAGCCACGTCGCCCTCGGCGGTCATCCCTGGCCGGGGAGGGCATGGGCCGTGATGGTCGATCTGGACCGCCATTCTCAGCCTGCTCGCCGCGCGTGCGTACCGGAAGGACACCGGGCGGGTGTAGTCTGCCGCGGATGACCCCCCCGAGAAGAGCACCCCTCCTCAGCAGCACCGCCCCATTCCTCATGGCCGTATCCGTGGCATGTCTGCTCGCCGGCTGCCTGGCCATGAGCGCCACCGCGCTCGGCGCCAGCGACATCCACTTCGAACCTGAGACCCTGTCGGCGCTTGAAGGCCAGCTCCACCACGGTCAGGTGCACGCGATATCGATCCATCCGGCGGCGGGCGTCGGGCACATTCATGTGTCGCTGAACGATGGCCGTCACATGACGGTCGCCTTCACCTCGTCTGACGAGGCCCATCTGATCGCGATCGCGCGCGGATTCGGCACGCCCGTGGCGATCGCCAAAGCCAAACCGAAAAAAACGGCGGCCGCCCACCACAAACTGCGCTACATAGCCGCCGGGATTCTGGTGCTGGTGATAATCGTGGTCGCGGCGGTGCTGCTCATCGACCGCCGTCGCAAGCTGGGCGAAGCCGGCGGCGATGGCGTTGCGGACAGCGCCTCGGTTCCGTCCCCTCCGGGCGAGACGACGTAGGGATCAGGGAGTGCAGCGAGTCTCGGTCGTGCGCGGGAGCGGGGGCGCGCGAGAAGGTCGTGCGCGTCGATGGGGATCGGCTCGGAAGAGCCGCGCAGGGCGCTTGAGCTTCGAACTGGGCCAGGGCCTAAGAACAAGACTCAGTCTTGATATGGTGGTCGAAAGTCGCTACGAGCCTGCGAAGGCCAACGAGTCGCTCCCGCTCAGCAGGGCGCGCAGGGGGCGGGCGACGGGCGCGCATCGGCGCCGTGTCGATCCTGGCGTGCCGCGTTCGCGGCGGAGCTGCGGCTCGGCCGGCTCGCCGGTGGCGAGCAGCGGCGGCTGAGGCTCAAGGCTGCAGGTGGTGGCCGCCGAGAACTTCTGGGGCAGCATCGCCGCGCAGCTCGGCGGGCAGCAGGTGGACGTGCAGAGCATCATCGTCAACCCCGACACCGACCCGCACTCCTACGAGCCCGACCGCCGCCGACGCGCGCACGCTTCGCCGGCGTCGCAGATCGCGATCGTCAACGGCATCGGCTACGACAAGTGGGCCTCGCAGCTGCTCGCCGCCGACCCCTCGAGCGGCCGGGTCGTGCTCGACGTCGGCAACGCTGCTCGGCCTCAGCGAGGGCGACAACCCGCACCAGTGGTACTCGCCCGAGCTCGGTGCACAAGGTGATCGCGCGCGATCGTCGCCGACTACGACAGCGTCGACCCGGCCGACGCGCGCCTACTTCGCCGCGCAACGAGCACGCACTTCGAAACGCGTCTCGCTCGCCCGCTACAACGCGCTGCGCGCCGAGATCCGCCGCCGCTACGCGGGCGTCGCCGGTCGGCTACAGCGAGAGCATCTTCCAGCCACTCGGCGAGAGCCTCGGCCTGAAGCTGCTGACGCCCTACAGCTTCGTCAAGGCGATCGCCGAGGGCACCGAAGTGAGCGCGCAGGACAAGCGAGACCGTCGACCGCCAGGCCGAGGATCGGCTGATCAAGGTCTGGGTCTTCAACAGCCAGAACGTGACGCCGGACGTCCAGCGGGTCAACGCGCATCGCGCGCGCGCAGTCACATCCCGATCGCCACCGTCACCGAGACGCTCTCGCCGGCGAGCGACACCTTCGAGCAGTGGCAGGTGGCAGAGCTCGAAGGCCTCGAGCGGGCGCTCCACGAGGCGACGGGACGCTAGGGCGATGAGCCCACGCGCGCTCGGAGCATCGGCTGCGAGTGCGCTGCCGCTCGGCGAGCGCTCGGTCGCGGCCGCACGATCTGGAGCGGACGTCGACGTGCGTCGTCGGTCGGAGCGGCGAGTTCGTCGCGGTGCTCGGACCCAACGGCGCCGGCAAGTCGACGCTGCTGAAGGTGCTGCTCGGCCTCGACCGACGCTCGGCTGAAGGCTCGGTCGCGGTGCTCGGCGGCCGGCCGGGCGCGCACAACGAGCGCGATCGGCTACCTCCCGCAGCGCACGGCTTCGACTCGGCCACGCGGATGCGCGGCGTCGACCTCGTCCGCCTCGGCCTCGACGGGCGACCGCTGGGGCGTGCCGCTGCCCCTCCGCGGCCCGCTTCAGCGCGAGCGTCGCGCGCGGCTCGCGAGCACGGGTCGGCAGGTGATCGAGCTGGTCGGCGCGAGCGCCTACGCCGAGCGGCCGATCGGCGAGTGCTCGGGCGGCGAGCAGCAGCGGCTGCTGATCGCCCAGGCGCTCGTCCGCCGCCCGCGGATGCTGATCCTCGACGAGCCGCTGGACAGCCTCGACCTTCCCAACCAGGCGGCGGTCGCGGCGCTGCTTCAGGCGCATCTGCCGCTCCGAGGACGTCGCGGTGCTGCTGGTCGCCCACGACGTCAACCCGCTGCTCGGCCTACCTGGACCGGGTGATCTACCTGGCCGGCGGGCGGCGGCGTGCGGGCTCGGCCGAGGAGGTCATCACCGGCGCAGACGCTGAGCCGCGCTGTACGGCGTCCCGGTCGAGGTGCTGCACGACCAGCCGACGGGCGGCTCGTCGTGGTCGGCCAGCCCGAGGCGCCCGCATCACCACGGCCACCGCCACGCGCTACTGATGAGCGCCGCTACGATCCCGAGCTCTCGATCTGACCCGTCGACGACCTCCACCAGCTGCTCGCCTATCCAGTTCATGGTCAACGCGCTGCGAGGCGGGGACGATCGTCGCCGTCATGGCGGCGTGGTCGGCTGGTTCATGGTGCTGCGCCGGCGAGACCTTCGCCGGGCACACCCTGCCGTCATGTCCTTCCCCGGCGCCACCGGCGCCGCTCTCGCCGGGCTGCCGCTGGCGCTCGGGCTACTACGTGGCCTGCGGCGTCGGCGGCGGTGATCATCGCGCGGCGCCGACCCGAGGGCGCGGGCACCGGCCCGCCAGGCATCGAGCGCTCGGCCCTGATCGGCACCGTGCGAGGCGGGCGTCGCTGGCGCTCGGCTTTCTGCTTCCTGAGCCTCTACGGCGGCGTGCTCGAGGACCTCGAGACACTGCTCTTCGGCTCGTTCCTCGGCATCACCGCGGCCAGGTCCTGACGCTCTGCTGCGTGGTCGCCGTGCGTGCTCGCCGTTCCTGGCGCTGGCCGGGCGCCCGCTGTTCTTCGCTTCGGTCGACGAGCTCGCCGGCGCGAGCCGGGGCGTGCCCGTGCGGGCCCTGTCGCGTCGCGCTTTCTGCTCGTGCTCGGGCTTGCGGTGGCCGCGACGGCACAGCTCACCGGCGTGCTGCTCGTGTTCGCGCTGCTCGTCGCGCCCGCCGGCCGCGGCCCAGCGAGCTCACCGCCGCGCATTCGGTCTCGGCCTCGTGCTGAGCGTGCGTGATCGCGCTCGCTGGTCACCTGGGTCGGGCCTGGGGCTCGTCCTACTTCACCAACTATTCGGTCGGGCTTCTTCGTCGACGATCGCTTCGGCGATTCGCTCCTGCTCGCGCTGGCGCGAGCGGCGCGGCTTTCCGCCCGCGCGGCACCGCCGGAGGCGCGGCTGATGTTCGCCCACGGGTTCATCTCGCAACGCCCTGCTCGCGGGCTCCTGCCATCGCCCTGGCCTGCGGCCTGATCGGCTGGTTCGTCGTGCTGCGCGGCGCAGGTCTTCGCCGGCGACGCGCTCGGCCACGTCGCGTTCACCGGCGCGCTTGCTGCCGCCGCCGCCGGCGTCGACCTGCGCGTCGGCCTGTTCGTCGCGACCGTCCTCGTGGCGCTGCTGCTCGGCGCGCTGGGCGGGCGCGCGCGGGCCGACGACGTGACGATCGGGATCGTCTTCGTCTGGGTGCTCGGCCTCGGCGTGCTCTTCCTCGACCTGTTCAACGCCGGCTCGGGCGGCGCGAACGGCGCCATCGCCGTCGCGCACCCTGTTCGGCTCGATCTTCGGGCTCACCGCAGGGCAAAGCGTGAGCTCGGCGGCGCTGATCGCGGCTGTGACGCGTGCGCGGCGCTCCTGGCGATCGGCGCGCCCGCTGCTGTTCGCCGACGCTCGACACCCCAGGCCGCCGCGGCGCGCGGGGTGCCGGTGCGCGCGCTCGGGTTCGCCGTTTCTCGTCCTGCTCGGCGATCGTCGCGGCGGAGGCGACCCAGGCGGTCGGCGCGCTGCTCCTGCTCGGCCTGCTCGCAGCCCCGGCAGGGGCGGCGATCAGGCTGACGGCGAATCCCTACCGCGGGATGGGCGCTGGCGATGTTGATCGCGCTGCCTGTCGATGTGGATCGGGCTGGCGCTCAGCTACTGGATCGGTCGGGCTGCCGCCGGGCAGCGCGGTGATCGGCGTGGCGGTGGTCTTCTACGCTCTTACCATCGCACTATGAGCCCGGACACCTCCACCCACAGCTGGACAGAGCGCGCCGAGGCGACCTTCGCCGCGGCCGGCTACAAGCGCGGTGGTGCCCGCCGGGCGCTGTTGGAGCTGCTCGACGAGGAGACCTGCGCGCTGACCGCGCTCGAGATCGAGGACGCTGGTGCCGCGGCGCCGCGGCGCCGCCCGGCGCGTCAGCCGCGCGAGCGTGTACAGGATCCTCGATCAGCTCGAGCGCCTGCACCTGGTCCAGCGCGTCGAGACCGGGCAGGCGATGGTTCGCTATGAGCGCGTGGCCGAGCGCGAGCACCACCACCATCTCGTCTGCGACGAGTGCGGCGCTGGTGATGCCGTTCTCGGACGCCGGCCTCGAGCGCGCCATCGACAGGCTCTCAAAGAACGTGCCCCTGGCGGTCTCGAGCAAGAGATCGTCCTCCACGGCGTCTGCCGCGACTGCGCTCCCTAGGCATGCACATCGATCCGTACATCGTTCTCGGAAGCGCGGTGATCGGGTTCCTGGTCGGCATGACCGGCGCGGGGGGCGGTGCGCTGATGACGCCGATGCTGATCCTGCTGTTCGGCGTGACGCCCGTCGGCGGCGATCTCCAGCGATCTCGTGGCCGCGGTCGTGATGCGCCCGATCGGCGCCGCCGTACACCTCAGAGCGGGACCGTCAACCTGCGCCTGGTGCGGTTGGATGGTGCTCGGCTCGGTGCCGATGGCGTTTGGGCGCATACCTGTTGCATCTCATCGGCCACACGAAAGCGGCTCAAGAACAAGATCGAGAGGTCCCTCGGCGCGGCGCTGCTGATCGGAGCCGCCGCGATGGTGCTGCGCTTCGTCCTCGACCGCCGCCGCGGCGAGCGCCGCGACCGGCGTGATCGAGACGTGGTCTCCGCGGCCGCTGCCGACGGTGGTGATCGGGATGGTCGGCGGCCTGATCGTGGGGATGACCTCGGTCGGCTCGGGCTCGCTGATGATCGTCGATGCTGCTGTTCCTCTACCCGATGATCGGCGCCAATCAGCTGGTCGGCACCGACCTGACCCAGGCGGTGCCGCTGACGCTGGCCGCGGCGCTCGGAGCGCTGGCCTTCGGCCACGTCGAGTTCGCCGTGACCGCTCGCTGATCATCGGCAGCGTACCGGCGGTGTTCGTCGGGTCGCTGCTCTCCTCAAGTGCCCCCGACCGCTACATCCGGCCGGTGATCACGTTCGTCATTGCCGCCTCGGGCTTGAAGTACATCGGTCTGGGCACGACGGCGCTGGGTTGGATGCTGTGCGCGATGCTGCTCGCGGGGCGGTCATCTGGCTGGCGTATGTTCGCCCCCGGCGGAGCGCAGAGGAGCGCGGGGAGCCCGAGCAGATCGAGGCCGAGCGGCCCCGCCGGTCGAGCCCGTGAGGATCGACTGAGGCCGTCAGTCGCCCGCGGCCCGCGGCTCGCCCGCTCGCTGATTCCTCGCACCGGGCGGCCCCACAGATAGCTCGCCACGCAGCCGAGCGCGAACACCGCGACCACCAGCAGCATCGGCCCGGAGTCCTCGACGAGCGCTCCGACGACACCCGCGGCGAGGCCGCCGGCGAGCGCCGCAGCCAGCCGGGATCGCCGCCGACGGGCGCGAGCAGGCGCTCGCGCCGCGCGCAGCCCGACCGCCGCCAGCCAGCAGCGCGAGGCGGTGGCGACGGGCATCGCGTGGTTGTGCAGCTCGTCCCAGGCGGCGCCGTAGCGGCGGACGATGATGTCGCGCAGGTCGCCGGCCGAGCGCGCGTGCAGGACGCTGCCGGTGAAGTGCCCGGCGCCGTGCGCGGTCGCGAGGTCGATGCGCCGCGAGCGCGACGAGACCGACGATCGGGCTGACAGCACGATCAGCGCGCGCCTGCGGGTGAGCGCGCCGCGGCAGCGAGCATGACCGTCGCGACCGCGAAGCCGGAGCTCACGAGGATCACGCCGCCGACGCCCGCGCCGATCCGCGCGGAGCCCTCGACGACCGCGAGCATCACGCCCGCGCTGGCCATCGCGAGCGCCGCGCGGCGGCCGCGCGCGGCACGGGTAGAGCGCGGCGGCGACGGCCGCGAGCACGAGCACGGCGAGCCCCGACTTGAGCTCGTTGCCGATGCCGTAGAAGCGCGCGCCGAGGATCGGGTCGGGGCCGAGCAGCGAGCGCATCAGCAGCTGCGTGCCCGCGAGCGCGTCGACGCTGAGCGCCGCGATCGCGACGATCGCCGGCGCGAGCGGCGCGCGCGGCCACGCGCAGCAGCGCGTCGGTGAGCGCGCCGAGCGCCAGGCACGCGAGCGCGATCATCGCGTACTCGACCGGCCGCGCTCGGCTCGAGCGCGGCCGGGATCAGCACGGCGACGGGCGCCCACAGCACGCCCAGCCCGCCGGCGCGCATCGCCCACGCGCGCGCCCGCGGCCACGGCGGCCGGCAGCAGCGAGCAGCAGCGCCCACGCGGCGAGCAGGCAGGCCGAGCGCCTTCAGGCGCCGCCCGCCGATCACGCGCAGGCGCGCCATCAGCGCGCGCAGGCTCGCCGAGTCGCAGCGCGCCGTCGGTGTCGATCGGCTTGCCGCGCATGTCGGCGCGGGATCGGCGCAGCCCGAGATGGTCGAGGATCGTGGGCGCGAGATCGACAGCCGCGATCAGCCCGCGCTCGTTGGTGCTCTGCGAGCTGAGCTCCCGCCGCCGCCGCCCGGCGAGCCCCGCGGCGCCGCTCCACAGCAGCTCGCGCCCGCGCGCCGAGCGCGCCGCGCTGCACGACGATCAGGAGCTCTCCGGCGCCGCGTCCGCGCTGAGCGCGCGCAGGTCCGCGAGCCCTGCGGCGCCGCCCGGGCAGGTCGGCGACGAGCAGCGCCTGCGTGCGGCCGAGCGCCGCCACGCGCGCGAGCAGCGTGGCGGCGCGGGGCCGCAGCGAGCACCGTCGGCCGACGATCGCTCGCGTGCACGGTCGGCGCGCGAGCGCGGCCGTCGGCGTCGCTGGCTGCCGGCGATGCCGGCGTAGCCGGCGCCGCCCGGCGATCTGGCGAGGCGAGCAGCCCGGGGCGCAGCAGCTGCGGCGCGTCTTCGGCGCGCCTGCGCGCCGCCGCGCCAGCCGTCGACGACGGCGCCGGTGCCCGACCGGCCGCAGCGACAGCGCGCGGCGGCGTCGGCGTGCGGATAGGCGGAGGATGCGACGCGCGCTCCCTGAGTGATGTCGAGCAGGAACTGCGCGCGTGCGAGTATGCCCCTGGCGTGGCGGACATGATGCCGACCGACAGGCCGCCGCACGCTCGCGAGCTGCCGAACGCGCGTCGCGCGACGGGACACCGGCGCGGGATGACACGACACGCCGCCGCGCGGACGCGCGAGCACGCCGCGCGCCGCCGCGCGGCCGCGCGCGGGCAGGCGCGCCCAGCGCCGCGGCGCACAGCAGGGCCAGGGCGCCAGCGCGCCCCCCGCCGGAGTGGCGCTCAGCCCTCCGCTCCCTCGGTCGCGACGCCGGCTGGCGCGCGCGCGCGATCCGGGCGGGCGTGGCGGCGAGCCGCCGCTCCTGTCCGGCCGGGGGCCGCCGGCAGGCAGCGTGCCCTCGATGTTCACGCGCGGCAGCAGCCGGTCGAGCCAGCCCGGCAGCCACCACGTGGCTCGGCCCGATCAGGTGCAGCGCCGCCGGCAGCAGCAGGCAGCGCACGACGAGCGCGTCGAGGAACACGGCGCTCGCGAGGCTCAGGCCGAACTCCTTGATCACGCGCTCTTCGCCGAGCATGAACGACAGGAACACGCACACCATGATCGCGGCCGCGGCCGTCACGACGCGCCCGGTCAGCGCGAGGCCCTCGGCGACCGCGCGCGAGTTATCGCGCGTCTGCGTCCAGCGCTCGTGCATGCGCGAGATCAGGAACACCTCGTAGTCCATCGACAGGCCGAACACGATCGCGAACAGCATCACCGGGATGAACGACTCGATCGGGCCCTGGCTGGACGCCGAACAGCGCCGCCGAGCCAGCCCCACTGGAAGATCGCCACGATCACGCCGAGCGCGGCGCCGATGCTGAGCAGGTTCATGACCGCGGCCTGCAGCGGGATCACCAGCGAGCGGAACACGATCATCAGCAGCAGCGCGCTCAGCAGCACGACCACGCCGATGAACAGCGGCAGCTTGTGCGCCGAGCGTGGTGGCGAAGTCGACCGCGCCGGCGGTCACGCCGCCGACGTAGACCGTCATGCCGGTGCGCGCGGCGAGCGGCGGGATCGACCGTGCTCGCGCAGCTGCGCGACCAGCTGCGTGGTCGCGTAGGCCTGCGGCGAGGAGCGCGGGTAGACGGTGATCGTCGCCACTTCTCCCGCTCGGGTTGAGCCTCGGCGGGCGTCACCGCGACGACGCCCGGCGTGGCGGCGATCGCGCGCGCAGCGTCCGCACGAGGCTTTGCCGACGCCGGTCGGCGCCGTCAGCAGCACGCCGTTCTCGGCAGCTTCGTGCTTGGCGTTGGGGACCTTGGCGACGACCAGCAGCGGCCCGTTGAAGCCCTGGCCGAAGCCCTGCGCGAGCAGCTCGTAGGCGCGGTGGGTGGTCTGGCTGGCGGGGTCGTTGGACGCGTCGCTGGAGCCCAGCCGCAGCGCGGTCGCGGGCGCCGCGATCAGCGAGCATCGACGAGCGCCGCGAGCGATCGCGATCGGCCACGGGCGGCGCTGCACGAACGCGCTCCAGCGAAGCCACGTGCCGCCCGCCCGCCGGCGCCCGACGTGCGGCGCCGTGGGCCGGCCGTTGCCGCTGCGCCGGCGCTCGCGGCGCGCGCTGGCGCGGCGCCGCGCGCGCGGCCGCCGTGGCGACGCGGGCGCCGGCGAGCGTGAGCAGCGCCGGCAGCAGCGTCAGCGAGGCGAGCATCACCAGCAGCACGCCGATCGAGGCGGAGATCGCGACCCCGTAGAGGAAGTCGACGCCGAGCAGCATCATCCCGAGCAGCGCGATCACGACGGTCGAGCCGGCGAACAGCACGGCGCGCCCGGCGGTGTCCATCGCCTGCACGACCGACTCGCGCGCGTCGCCGAAGGTCGGGCCCGGGCGTGCGCGTAGGCCTCGCGGAAGCGCGTGAGGATGAACAGCGCGTAGTCGATGCCGACGCCCAGCCCGATCATCGCCGCGAGCTCGGAGGAGAAGTTGGGCGTGTCGACGACGTGCGTGAACAGGGCGATCGCGCCGAGGCCGGTGCCGAGGCCGAACAGCGCCGTGACGATCGGCAGTCCCATCGCGATGAGCGAGCCGAACGTCAGCAGCAGCACGACGATCGCCGCGAGCAGGCCGACCGCGGTGGAGAGGCCGAAGCCCGCCTGCTCGGTCGGCCTCGATCGCCTGGCCGCCCAGCTCGACCTCGAGGCCCGGCCGCGCCGGCCGCGCGCGCGACCTCACGACGCGTTCGGTGGCGCTCGTGGGCAGCAGGTTGGCTTTCTCGTCGAACACGACCGTCGCGAACGCGATCTTGCCGTCGGCCGAGATCGACCTGCCCGGCGACGCGCCCGCGTAGGGGCTGATCACGGCCGTCGACGTGCGGCAGCTTTGCGACCTCGCGCGAACATCGCGCTCATGTGCGAGCGCACGGCGGGGTCGCTGACGCTGCCGGAGCTCGACCTTGAAGACGATCGTGTCGCGGTCGCCGGCCTGCGCGGGGAAGCTGCGCTGCAGCAGGTCGGCGGCGCGCTGCGCGTCGGAGTTGGGCAGCGTGAAGTTGTTGGAGTAGTCGGTGCCGGCCGACTGGGCGAGCGCGTTGACGCCGACGCAGCAGCACGATCCACCCGATCACGACGTACTTGCGATGGGTGGTCGACCAGCGGGCGAGCTTGAGCACGGCGGACTCCGGAGTCGCGACGTCCGGGGACGCCGGTCGGGCGCGCGGCGGCGACGCGCGTGCAGGCTCAGCGGCCGGCGCCTCTCAGTTGACGCTGGGGTCCAGCGGCATGCGGGCGATCAGCGCGTAGCTGCCGCCCTTGCGCGTGAGCACCGCCGCTCCACAGCTCCTCGGGAACGTCGGTGAAGACGTCCTCGCGGCTCGGCCGGGTGCGCGATCCAGTCGCCGCTGGTCGACCTCCGCGTCGAGCTGCCCGCGCCCCAGCCGGCGTAGCCCGCGAACACGCCGCCGGCGCTCGGTCGGCCTCGGCGAGCTGCTCGATGTCCGGCGTCGGGCGCGGGGAAGCCGATGCGCCCGAGCACCAGCAGCCCCGCCGGCGAGGGCTCCAGGAACTCGGCCAGGAACACGATCGAGCTCGGCTGCACCGGGCCGCCCACGTACACGGGCTCCTGCGCGCCGACGCGCCTGCTCGAGCTGCGGCACCGCCTCGGCCACGGTCGACCGCCGAAGGGCGGTTGAGCACCACGCCCATGGCGCCCTCCTCGCTGTGCATGCCGATCAGCACCACCGTGCGGCTGAAGTTCGGGTCCTGCAGCGACGGGGAGGCGAGCAGCAGCTGGCCGGCGAGCGAATCATCCATCACACAGAGCTCAGCGGCCGATGAGGATCAGGAGTAATCAGAAGCAGGCCGCCGATCGATGCCAGCACGGCGATGAGCGTCAGCAGTCGTTCGTCGGCGCGCCGGTAGAGCGGCCCTCAGATATCGCGTCATCGACCTCCCGCCCGCGCCGGCGTCCGTAGGCGATCACGAGCAGGCCGAGCGCCCCGAACAGCACGCCCACGACGCTGTAGAGCCCTGCGGGCCGCCGGCGATGGCCGGCACGAGCCGCCCGGCGCCGAGGCTGACGGCGAACGCCGTGAGCCCGTGCGCCACCAGGCCAGGTAGGTCCGCTCGTTGGCGAGCCCGTGCGTCGCGTGGCGTCGCGGTGCTCGTCGAACTGCCCGCCGCCGGGCGGCTCGTTGTCAAGGCTCGCTGGTGCCACGGCTTGATTATCGTCGCTCGTCGAGGTGCCCGGCGCACGCGGCTCGGCGGCGCTCGTTATGCTGATCCACAGGCCGGATCCAGCGAACAGGGAGATGCGAGCATGGCCAAGACACCGCAGGTGGGCGAGCAGGCGCCCGACTTCGAGCTCCCCGGCACCGACGGCCCGTTCAAGCTCTCAGATCATCGCGGCGAGCGGGTGGTGCTGTTGTTCTATCCCGGCGACAACACGATGGTGTGCACCAAACAGTTCTGCTCCTACCGCGATCGGGCCGACGACTTCGCCTCGCTGGAGGCAACCGTGGTGGGCATCTCCTCCCAGGATCTGGCCTCCCACGAACAGTTCACCGCCAAGCACGGCCTCAACGTCCCGCTGCTCGCGGATGTGGACAGGCAGGTCGCCCAGGCCTACAGCGCCTTCTCCCCGCGCCTGGGCACGAAGCGCGCCGTCATCGTGATCGACGAGCAGGGGATCGTGCGCCACCGCCACGACCACCTCCTCGGCCTTGACTTTCAGTCCGTCGACGAGCTCAGGTCCGCGCTCCAGGACCTGCCCATCGCGACTCCGCGCTGAGCAGCGGGGACTTGGCGTCGCGCTCGCCACTCGTGCGCTCCTCCCCGGCGCGCCTGGCGTAGATCTCCGCCAGCTCCAGCTGGAGGCTGCGCGGCCGTTCGCCCGGCCCCGGTGAGCGCCGGTGCCAGATGCCGTCGCCGTCGAGCTCCCACGAGTTCTGGTTGTCGGCGAATGCGCGGTCGAGCGTGTCGATCAGCTCGGCGCGCAGCTCCGGGGCCTCGATCGGCGCGGCGAGCTCGACGCGGTGGTCGAGGTTGCGTGGCATCAGGTCGGCCGAGGCGATGTAGACGGTGTGCTCGCCGCCCCGTTCGAAGGAGTAGACGCGCGAGTGCTCGAGCAGGCGCCCGACGATCGAGACGACGCGAATGTTCTCGGAGATGCCCTCCACGCCCGGTCTCAGACAGCAGATGCCGCGCACGTTCAGGTCGACCCGCACCCCCGCCTGCGAGGCTTCATACAGGGCGCGGATGCAGGGCCCGTCGACGAGCGAGTTCATCTTCATCGCGATCGACGCCGGTTCGTGCGAGGAGTGCGCGGCGATCGTCTGCTCGATCTGGGAGATGATGCCGTCGCGCAGGTCGTTCGGCGCCATCAGCACCTTGCGGTAGTGCAGCGGGCGCCCATAGCCGGTCAGGTAGTTGAACATGTCGGCCACGTCGGCCCCGATCTGCTCGTCGGTGGTGAACAGGCCGAAGTCCGTGTACAGGCGCGCCGTGGCCGAGTGGTAGTTGCCGGTGCCGATGTGCACGTAGTTGCGCACCCCGTCGCCCTCGCGGCGGACGACGAGCACGCACTTGGCGTGCGTCTTCAGCGCCGGCTGGCCGTAGACGACGTGCACGCCCGCCTCCTCCATCGCCTTGGCCCAGTGGATGTTCATGCGCTCGTCGAAGCGGGCCTTCAGCTCGACCAGCGCCACCGCCTGCTTGCCCCGTTCGGTCGCGTCGATCAGGGCCGGCACGAGCGGCGAGTCATCGCTCGTGCGGTATACGGTCTGCTTGATCGCCAGCACGTTGGGGTCGGCCACCGCCTGCTCGACAAAGCGCTCCACCGACGTCGCGAAGGACACATAGGGGTGGTGCACGAGCAGGTCGCCTTCGCGCATCGCGCCGAGCACGTCGGCCCGCTTGCCCTCGTGGCGTAACAGGCGCGGATGGGTGATACCCATGATCGGCTCTTCGCGCAGCTCGGAGTGACCCGGCAGTTTGACGATCTGCCACAGCGCGCCCATGTCGAGCAGGCCCTCGACCGGGTAGACCTCGTCATCCTCGACGCCCAGCAGCCCGGCCAGCTCCTCGCGCAGGCGCTCTGAGCAGTGGGCGCCGATCTCCACCCGCACGATCTCGCCGAAGCGCCGTCGGCGGAGCTCGTCCTCGACCGCCTGCAGCAGGTCGGCGGCGTCGTCGGAGACCTCGAGGTCGGCGTCGCGGGTGACGCGGAAGACGTCGTAGTCGGCGATTTCCATCCCGGGGAAGAGCGCATCCAGGTGATGGGCGATGACGTCCTCCAGGGGCACCACCAGGACCGGCGCCGGGGCGGGCGGGGAGAGGGTCACGAAGCGGGGCAGGATCTCGGTTGGCACCTTGACCCGGGCGAACACCGTCTGGTCGGTGACCGGGTCGCGGACGAGCACGGCCAGGCTGAGAGACAGATTGGAGATGTAGGGGAAGGGCCGCCCCGGCGCCACCGCCAGCGGCGTCAGGGCGGGGAAGATGGTCTTCTGGAAGTGCCTGGCGAGCTCCGAGCGGCGCTCATCGTCCAGCTCACGCACGCCGACCAGGTGGATGTCGTGGTCGGCCAGCTGCGGGCGCAGCTGGCCTTCGAAGCAGTCCGTCAGCCGCCGGCCGAGCCCGAGCACGCGCTCGCGGATAAGGGCGATCGTCTCCGAGGGCGTGCGCCCGTCCTGGCTCGGATTCTCAACGCCCGCGTCGATCTGGTCGCGCAGGCCCGCGACTCGCACCATGTAGAACTCGTCGAGGTTGGTGGTGTAGATGGCGCAGAACTTGACCCGCTCGAGCAGCGGCACGCGCTCATCCTCGGCGAGCTGCAGGACGCGCTCGTTGAAGTCGAGCCAGGACAGCTCGCGGTTCAGGTAGAGCGAGGGGTCGCGCAACAGCCCATGCCGGTCGATCTGAGGGCCGTCGAGCTGTGATCCGTCGTAGGTGGAGTGCTCGGTTTCGCTGCTCATGCTGCTTTCAAGCTACACCCTGCGGTCCGTCTCGTCACGGATCTGACAGCTTGCGACTCCGGGATGGGGGCCCCCGGCACCGTCCCCACCCGGTACGCTGGGGCCAGAGGGGAATGGCTCGTCAGCTCTGGCTACTACGTCACGCCGAGGCCGAGCCCCACGGTACGCGCTCAGATGCCGAGCGCAGGCTGACCGCGCGGGGAGAGGCACAGTCGCGAGTTGCGGGCGCCGCGCTTGCGCGGCTTGATGCCAGCTTCGAGGTCGTGCTGTTCAGCCCAAAGACGCGCGCCCGCCGGACCGCTGAGCTCGCCGCCGAGCAGTGGGATGGCGCCGAGCGCGGGCGCCTGCAGGCCCATCCGCCGCTGGCCGGACGGTTCGGCGCGCAGGAGGCGCTGGCCGAGCTCGAGGGGATGGAACCTGACGGGCGTCTGCTGCTCGTTGGCCACGAGCCCGACCTGTCGGGCGTGATCGGGGAGCTGACGGGCGCTCGCGTGGATATGAAGAAGGGCGGCCTGGCGGTCGTGCGTCTAGAGGGTCTCAGCGGTGAACTCGTGGTCCTGATGCGTCCCCGCGAGCTCGCCCTGATCGCCCGCTTGCCAGTCGACGGGGATTGACGAGGGCACCTCGACGACGCCGACGTCGGTCGATTCAGCCGCAAAGCGGTAGCCGATGCCGAAGTGGGTGTGGATGTAGCGCCAGCTCGGCGAGGCCTTGTCCAGCTTCTGGCGCAGCTTTCGCACGAACACGTCGACGGAGCGGTCGCCGCGCACCATCGCGTAGCCCCACAGGCGTGAATAGATCTCCTCGCGCTCGAGGACGCGTCCCTCGGCGGCGGCGAGCAGCTCGATCAGCTCGAACTCACGGCGCGTCAGGTCGAGGCTCGCTCCGCCCACGAACGCCTGGAAGCGATCGGAGCGAATCTCCACCTCTCCGGCCGCAATCGGCTTGGCCTCGCGCCTTGAGGCGCTGCGACGGCGTCGCCTCACGACGCCCTGCACGCGTGCGATGACCTCCTCGGGATGGCATGGCTTCGTGACCCAGTCGTCGGCCCCGAGCCGCAGTCCGCGCACCCTCTGGGCCACCGTCGACGGGCCCGTGCACACGATGATCCCCAGCTCGGGAAGTGCCCCGCAAAGTCGCTCGAGCCACTCCCAGGCCTGCGGTCCCAGCACGGCAAGGTCGACAACGAGGGCGCTCAGTCGCATCGCGGTGACCGCCTCGATCGGGACCGGGCCCTCGAGCACGAGGTGCTCCCAGCTCAGGCGGTCCAGCCGCTTTGAGAGGACCTGGATGAACCCGCTGTCGCGGTCGAGCATCGCGATGCGCAGCGCTGACGATGCGCTTCCCGGGCTCGACGGCGCGGCCTCCTCCATGGCGCGGATGCTCTCCGTCATCGGGGCAGAGTGTATGCCACCGACAGCCGAGAAGCCCGACGTCCGCAAAATGGTCACAGGATGTTCACAGTGGGATCCGGTTGGGGATACGCCCACGGCGGCGCATGGCACGCTCAGATGACTTCCGGGCTTGGCCCGGGGGCGGCGTCCGGGCGCGTGCCGGCGGGATGCGAGGAGTCCGAGAACTCGCGGAACAGGCCGGTCACCACGAACGCCACCTGCTCGCCGATGTCCACCGCGTTGTCGCCGATCCGCTCCAGTGCACGGGCGACGAGGATCATGTGCATCGCCCACTCGCGCGTGTCCGGGTCGTCGCCGATCTCGATCGCCATGCGGAAGATCTCGCGATTGAGGCGGTTGATCTCGCGATCCTGGCGAACGAGGTCCTCGGCCAGGCCCACATCGCGCCCGGCGAACGCGGCTTTGCACTGGACGACCTCCGAGCGCGCGTGCGCACCCATCTTGGCAAGCGCCTGCAGCACCTCCGGACGCACCGGGGGCTCGTGCCCGGACAGAGGGATCAGCTTCGCGATGTTCACGCACTGGTCGCCCATCCGCTCGATGTGCTTGATCATGTGCAGCAGGGCGGCGACCAGTCGCAGGTCCCCGGCCACGGGCGCCTGCAGGGCCAGCAGCGAGAGGATGCCCTGGTGGACCTCCAGGTAGCGTCCGTCGACGCGGTCGTCGTCGGCGATCACCATCTGAGCGAGCTCGACGTCCTGGTGCTCGAGCGCCTCGAGCACGCGGTCGAGCTGCTCGACGATCAGGTCAAGCCCACCCAGCGCGTGGGCTTCGAGCTCCTGCAGCTGCTGCTGGAAGTGCGCCCGCCCCTGGGCGCCGCTGCTCGTGGGCCGCGCCGGCCCGTCGGGGCTGCCCGCGACGCGGAATTGCCGGCGCCTGCCGTCGGCGCTAGCCGAACTTTCCGGTGACATATTCCTCCGTTCTCGAATCGCGGGGCTTCGTGAAGATCTCCTGCGTGGGGCCGACCTCGACGAGCTCGCCGCCGAGCATGAAGGCCGTGCGGTCGGCCACGCGGGCGGCCTGCTGCATGTTGTGGGTGACGATCACGATCGTCACCCGGCTCTTCAGCTGCTCGATCAGCTCCTCGATCTTGAGAGTCGCGATCGGATCGAGGGCCGAGCAGGGCTCATCCATCAGGATCACCTCAGGCTCCACGGCGAGCGAGCGCGCGATGCACAGCCGCTGCTGCTGGCCTCCGGACAGCCCGGCTCCGGGCTCTGTCAGGCGGTCTGAGACCTCATCCCACAGCCCAGCGCTGCGCAGCGCGGCCTCGACCTTGGGGTGTAGATCGCCGCGCCCGCGCGAGCTGAGCCTCAGGCCGGATGCGACGTTGTCGTAGATCGACATCGTCGGGAACGGGTTGGGCTTCTGGAAGACCATGCCGATCGCGCGCCGCACGGCCACGACATCCACCGAGGAGTCGTACACGTTGAGGTCATCGAGCATCACCCTGCCCTCGGCGCGCGCGCCGGGAATCTCCTCGTGCATGCGGTTTATGCAGCGCACCATCGTCGACTTGCCGCAACCGGAGGGCCCGATGATCGCCGTGACCTGGTTGGCGTGAAAGTCCAGATCGACGCCCTTGACCTGCTCGGCGTCGCCGTAGAAGGCACGCAGCTTGTCGAGTTTGACGCTCAGCCCTGGCTTTGCAGGAGCGATGGGGGCGGGCTTGCCGGGGTCGGCCGCGGGGGTCTCGCTGTTCGCCGAGTTGGCCCCGGGGCCCGTGATCGGAGCCGTCGGGCGGGCGGCCGCGTCGGGCTCACGCAGCTCGTCGGGCTCCATGTCAACGGTCTCTGGGGTCGGTCCGTCGGATGTCATGCAAGGCGACTCCTTCTCGAGACGAGACGAGCGATTAGGTTGAGCAATAGGATCATGACCACAAGCGTGAGTGCCGCTCCCCACGCACGGTTTACCACGGCCGTGGTCGGAGATGTGACGTCGCTGTAGATTTGCACAGGCAGCGAGTTCATGAACTGGCCGAGATTGAAGTTGGTCTTCAGGGTCGCGGCGGCCGTGAACAGCAGCGGAGCGGTCTCCCCGGCCGCGCGCGCGATCGCGAGCAGCACCCCGGTGACCATGCCCGGCAGCGCGGTCGGCAGGACGATGCTGAAGATGACCCGCCAGCGCGGTGCCCCCAGGGCGAGCGCCGACTCGCGCAGCGCCCCCGGAACCAGCAGCAGGATCACCTCGGCGGAGCGGATCACCACCGGGAGCATCAGCAGCGACAGCGCCAGCGAGCCCTTGTAGGCGGCGTAGGTGCTGCCGGTGCCGATGATCAGCACGATGTAGATGAACAGGCCGAACAGGATCGACGGGACGCCCGTGAGCACGTCCACGAAGAAGCGAACCGTGTTGGCGAACCAGCTGCTCCTTCCGTACTCGACCAGCCACACCGCGATCGCGATCCCGATCGGGACGGAGATCAGCGAGGCCAGCGCGACCATCTCGATCGTTCCGAGGATCGCGCTCTTGATCCCGCCGATGCTCGAGCTTTTGAAGAAGGTGTTGCCGGTCGGATCGGTCGTGAAGAAGTCCAAGCTCCACGAGCTGAGGCCCTTGGCCAGCAGGTAGTAGACGATCAACAGGAGCGGGATCAGCGCGATCACGGTGCATGTGAGGACCGCACCGCGAGCGAGCTTGTCCTTGCGCCTGCGCGACGGGCTGACTTCAAAGCGGGCCAGTCGCCGAGCTGGTGCGCCGGGAGTACTCATGCGCCCGCCGACACTCCAGCGAGCAGGTCATCCGCATCGCGGCCGAGCTTCCGGGCGGTCCGCTGCGGGCGGCTGGGCCGTGCGGCGCGCAGGACGAACACCCGCGCCACGCCGTTGACGAGCAGGGTCAGGATGAAGAGGACGAGCCCCGCCGCGAACAGCGCCGAGCGGTGCAGTCCCTGGGCCTCGCCGAACTCGTTGGCGATCACCGCGGCGAGGCTGTAGCCCTGCCCGAACAGGTGTTTGCCAAGCTCGGGCGAGTCGCCGATCAGGATCGTCACCGCGATCGTCTCGCCTATCGCCCGGCCCAGGCCGAGCATCGCGCCGCCGACGATGCCGGAGCGGCAGTAGGGCAGGACCGCGGTGCGGATCATCTCCCAGCGGGTCGCCCCGAGCCCGAGCGCCGCCTCCTTCTGGTCGGAGGGCACGGTGGCCATCACCTCGCGGCTGATCGCGCTGACGATCGGCAGGATCATGATCGCGAGCACGAGCCCGGTGACGAAGTAGTTGGGGATCGTCACGGTACCCCCGCCGATGAAGGGGATGAACGACAGACGGTCGGCCACCCACTGCTCGGCCGGCCGGAGCTTGGGGGCCAGGAAGAAGATGCCCCACAGCCCGTACACGACCGAGGGCACCGCGGCGAGCAGCTCGACCAGCACCGTCAGCGGTGCGCGCAAGCGCAGCGGGCACAGCTCGGTGGCGTAGATCGCGGTGGCCACCGCGATGGGAACGCCGATCAGAAGCGCGAGCACCGAGGTGATGAGCGTCCCCACAAGCAGCGGCAGCGCGCCGAAGTGTTCGGCGCTCACGTTCCACGGCTGGCCGAAGACGAAGCCGAACACGCCTTCCTTCGCAAACGCCGGGCGCGCTTCGCCGAAAAGTTCGAAGAAGAAGAAGACGATCAGCGCCAGGATCAGCGCCGCCAGAACGGTCAGTCCGTACTTCAGCAGGCGATCCGGCAGGCGTGCGAGCGGTGACCGCGCAAGGGTCGCGCGGTCACCGCCTGGCACGGATGCTGCCTCCAACCCGTCAGCCGCCGATCTTCGCGCCGTTGCACTGAAGCCCGGCTGCAGCTTCCTTGGACTTGGCGAGGATCGAGGCCGGCAGCGCCGCGTAGTCGGCCTGGGAGAGGATCGACTGCCCCTGACCGAGCCCGTATTCGAGGAACTTCACGACGCCCTTGGCGGCGGTTTCGCCGCCGGGGATACCGGCTTTGCAGAGGTCCTTGTTGACGACGATGAACGTCTGCGAGGTGATCGGGTAGGCGCTCGGCGTCGGCGAGTTGATGACTTTGATCCCCAGGTTGGCGGGGACCGTGACGCCTTCGCCGGCGGCGCTTGTGGACGCCAGAGTCGGCGCGACGAAGCTGCCCGATTTGTTCTTGACCGAGGCGTAGGTGAATTTGTGCTCGAGCGCATAGGCCTGCTCGACGTAGCCGACCGCGCCGACCGTCTGCTGGACCGCGCCGGCCACCCCGGCGTTGCCCTTCGCGCCCGTGCCGGTCGGCCACTGCACGTCCTTTCCTTCGCCGACCTTGCTCTTGAATTCCGGATCGACGGCGGCCAGGAAGCTGGTGAAGCCCGAGGTCGTGCCGGAGGAGTCCGAGCGGTGGATGACCGTTATCGCGGTGCTGGGCAGATTCACACCCGGGTTCAGTGCCTTGATCGCCGGGTCATTCCAGCTCTTGATCGTGCCGAGGTAGATGTCGGCGATCGTCTTGCCTTCGAGCTTCAGGCCGCTCGCCACGCCGGGCAGGTTGTAGGAGACCGTGATCGCGCCGAGGAACATCGGGATCTGCACGGCGGGGCTGCCGTTCTTGGCGATCGCTTCTTCATCGGCGGGCTTCAGCGGCGGGTCGCTCGCTCCGAAGTCCACCGTTTTGGTCTCCAGTGAGGTGATGCCGGCTCCCGAGCCGACCGCCTGGTAGTTGACGGTCAGGGGGGACAGCGACGAGGCCCACTGCTCATAAACGGGTGCCGCGAACGTTGAGCCGGCGCCGGAGATCGTCCCCGAGACCGAGCTTGAGGCGCTGCTGGACGTGGACGATTTGGAGCTGCCGCAGGCGGCCAGCACGACCGCCAACACTGCGACGCCCGCGAGCGCGCCAATCTTGTTCTTGATCACTGCATCTCCTCTGGATGGATTGCTTGTCAGCGCTGATGAGACCCGATCGTCCACCGCCGCAGGGGCGATGGGGCACCAAGTCTGTTAAGCGCCGACACTCTCGATGTGAAGATTTCGTGAATGCAGGTCCGCATCGGACCCGGCGGTCTGCTTGGCCTTGCGGGCCGGCCGCGACCCTCTTGGGGCGGCCTCGCGCGAGGGTTGCGGCTGGAAGCGGTAGCCGAATCCCGGGTGGGTGTGGATGAAGCGGCGGTCCGGCATCGCCGCTTCGAGCTTGCCGCGGAGTTTGCTCACGTACACGTCAACCGAGCGGTCGCCGGGGCGCAGCTGGCCGCCCCACACGCTGTCGTAGAGCTCCTCGCGCGTCATGACCGCGCCGACCCGCCTGGCCATCGCGACGAGCAGCTCGAACTCGCGCACGGACAGGGTGAGCGCGCGCCCGGCGGCGAGCACGAGCCCCTCGCCCATCCGGATCTCGAGCTCGTCGGCATACAGCGTGCCAATTTTCTCCGGTGGACCTCCCACGCTGCTTAGCATGCAGCGCGACCGCGCGGGCCTGGGTTGCAAAGTCGTAATCGAGGCGTGAAGAAATCGTGAAGGCGGTGATCGGCGCGGCAGCCGAATGAGCGGCCGCCTATCCTGCCCGCATGGCATTCCTGCGCCGTGGCGTCGACGCTACGTTGATGGCTCTCGTCGAGGAGGCCGGGCGCAACGTTCAGCGCTGCGGACTCTTGCTGCGCGATCTGCTGGTCGAGTACCCCGAGCACGCGACGCTGGCGCAGGATCTGAAGGTGTGCGAGCAGGAAGGCGATCGCATCACCCACGACATCATCCACCGGCTGGCCGCACGGGGGTCGGTCCGCGCCCCCTTCGATGCGAGCGATGGCTATGTGCTGGCGACCGCTCTCGACGACATCGTCGACCATTCCGAGCAGGCGGCGGCCCAACTGGGCCTGTATGGCGTCGAAGCGCCGATGGAGCAGGCCGTGGAGTTCGCCGAGGTGCTGGTCGGTGCCGGCGAGCAGATCGCCCAGGCGCTGCGCAGCCTGCGCACGGGTACCGACCTCGCCCCGCACCTCGTCGAGATCCACCGCCTGGAGAACGAGGGCGACCGTCTGCAGCGCGACGGCGTCGCCTCGCTGTTCGCGGGGGGCATCGATCCGATGGTCGTGATCCGCTGGAAGGACATCTTCGAGTCGCTGGAGGCCGCGGTCGATGCGTGCGAGAGGGTCGCGCACGTGCTCGAGGGGATCATGCTCAAGCAGCGCAGACGCTGGCGCTGAGGTCGGACGGGGCGCAGCGACCCGGGTGGAGAACGCCCAGGAGAGCTGGCCTTGAGCCCAATCCGCACATTGCGCACTTGCAAGATGAGTAATTGTGTGTAACCATCCCCGCGAATTGGTCCTTTTGCAGATCGGAGTTATGAGGTATGGAGACTTCCGCTCTTCCCAACGGCGGCGTGGCAGTAGCGAAGGGGGTCAGGCACGCCCCGGCGCGGCTGCACAGGAGCTCGCCGCATGCTCCTCGACGGCCGGAGCGCCGGCGAAGGCAGCAAAGACCGTCAGCGGCAGAGCGTGCCCGGTCGGCTCAGGTCGATCCGGCGCCGCTGCGGATCGCCATCCTGGACAGCGACTCGGGCTTTCTGATTGTGCTCGCCAAGCGCCTGGAGCGTCTCGAATGGAGCCACCGCGTGCTGGCCTCAACCGCTTCCAGGAAGAGCATCGCCTCGATGCACATCGACGCCCTCGTCCTCGACCCGGCGATCCTGGGCCCACGCTGCTGGGACTGGCTCGAGCGCCTCTGCCACGCGCAGCCGAAATTCCGCATCGTCGTGTGCACGGGCTCCTCGACGGTCACGCAGCGCGTCCGCGCTCTGCGTATGGGCGTTGACGACTGGCTGAGCAAGCCGTGCCACCCGGAGGAGCTGGTCGCCCGGATCGAGGCCGTCGTGGGCCACCGGCGCCGGCCCGAGGCGCGGGACCCCGAGCGCGTAACGGTGGGAGAGCTTGAGATCCGCCCCGATCAGTACCAGGCATTCGTTCACGGACGCAGCCTCAAGCTGACCCGGCGCGAGTTCGAAATGATCGAGCTGCTCGCGAGCGCCGGTGCCGACACGGTCGAGCGTGAGCTCATCTACGAACGGCTGTGGGGCTATCCGATGGCCCGCAACGACCGCTCGGTGGACGTGTTCGTGCACAAGCTGCGTCGCAAGCTCCGCCGTGCCTCGCCGAATTGGCGCTATATCCACACCCACTTCGGCGTCGGCTACCGGCTGGCGGCCGAGCCCATCGACGGCTCCGAGGTAACGCCGCTCGAGCGCGAGCTCGTTGACGAGTCGCCCAGTGTCGGCGAGCCGACCGGCATCCAGCTGGCGGCGTAGAGCGGGCTCGCGTATTCGCGGCGCCACATGAAAAGGGCCGGTGCAGCGTGGATTGCGCTGCACCGGCCCGTAAGCACCTGGCGTGTCTGCTTCTTCGCTAGCCCTGCTGGAGTTCCCTCACCGATTTGACGCCGGCTTCGAGAACGACCTTCGGGATCGGAGCGAAGTCGAGCGTCGCCCCGAAGCGCTGGCCTGCCGGTCATCGCGTAGTAGACCCAGCTTGCGAGCGCCCCCTTCTGGTTGGCCGTCTTCGGCACGATGCAGTAGGTGAAGGTGGACAGCGGGTAAGCCAGCTTGTCGCTCTTCGGTGGGTTGACGATGTGCAGTTCATTGTTTGCCGGCACATGCTTGATGACCTTCGCCGCCGCCTCGATCGGAGCCAGGTTGGGGAACTCGTACTTGCCCGCCGCGTTCTGCAGTGCGGCGGCCTGGAGGCCGTGGGCGATGATGTAGGACGCCGAGATGTAGCCGATCGAACCGCTCGTCGAGGACACGACCGCGGTCACGCCGGCGTTGCCCTTGCCGCCCACTCCACTGGGGAAGCTGACCGCGGTTGAGGCGCCACCGACCGTGGACTTCCACGTCGGGCTGATGCGCGACAGGTAGTCCGTGAACGCATAGGTGTCACCGGAGCCATCGCTGCGGTAGACGGGCGTGATCTTCAGGTTCGGCAGAGTCTTGCCCTTGTTCAGCTTCGTGATGATCTTCGAATCCCAGTTGGTGATTTTTCCGAGATAGATGTCGGCGAGCACGGGCCCGGTGAGGTGCAGACCGGCCACGCCCGGGATGTTGTAGGCGATTCCGGTCGCCGTGAGGGCCCATGGGATCTGCACGCATTGGTTGCATGAGGCTGCCTGGGCGGACGTGAGCGGAGCGTCTGAGGCTCCGAAATCGACCGTCCGAGCAGTGATCTGGGCGATGCCGGCGCCTGACCCGACAGCGGAGTAGGTGATCGTGTCGCTGTATTTGCTCTGGAAGTCCGAAGCCCAGAGGGTCTCAAGCGGCGCGATCAGCGTCGAGCCCGCACCGGTGAGCGAGTATGCGCCTGCCGTGGCTGGGCCGGGCACGAGTATCGCTGACAGGGACGTCATCGCCGTGATGATGGCGATGATTGGCAGTCGTTTGAGCTTCAAAAGGTCCTCCTCGATGTGGTGTCGGGTTTTGGCGAGACGAAGCATCACGCCCCGCCCTGCGGGCAATTGGGTAAATGTTGTGAACACGGGGTTGAGATTTCGTGAAAGCCCGAGAGACCGTGGTGTCATGGCGTTAGGCTGCGCGCGATGAGCGGGAGCATGAGACTCGCGGGCGCTCTGCCCGGCAATGCGAGATCCCGCGTCCGGACGGCCGATCGCATCGGTGACGTCGTCCTGCACGGCGTCTGTCTGTTCGCCGCGCTGCTCGCGCTGCTCGCGCTCGTGGCGATCGTTTACAAGGTCGTCGACGGCGCAAGCGAAGCGGTCTCGCAATTCGGTCTGGGCTTCCTGACCCATACGACATGGGCGCCCAACCGCGGACTCTTCGGCGCCGGCACGCTGATATACGGCACCGCCGTCACGTCGTTCCTGGCGATGCTACTCGGGGTGCCGCTCGCGATCTCGATCGCGCTGTACCTGAGCATGGTCGCCCCGCGCCGCGTGCGCAGCATCATCGGGCCGCTGGTGGAGATGCTGGCTGCGATTCCGAGCGTCATCCTCGGGTTCTGGGGGATTCTCGTGCTCGCGCCGTTCCTGCAGCGCCATCTCGAGCCGTTCCTGCACAGCGTGCTCGGCTTCCTGCCGATCTTCGGGACCACCCCGACAACCGGCACCGGGCTGTTCATCGCCGGCCTGATCCTCACGATCATGGTGGTCCCGATCGTCGCCTCGCTGAGCCGTGACCTGTTTCTGTCGGTTCCCCGTGAGCTCCAGGAGGGCGCTGCTGCGCTCGGGGCGACACGCTGGGAGGTCATCCGGGGCGTGATACTGCCCTCATCGGCATCGGGGGTCGCCGCCGCCGCATGCCTCGGCCTCGGACGCGCGCTCGGCGAGGCGATCGCCGTCACGCAGGTGATCGGCGCTGCCAACGTCATCCACGGCAACTGGTTCGAAACCGGCGATACGCTCGCGAGCCGCATCGCCGATCAATTCTTTGGTGCCACGACGAAGCTCCAGTTCGCTTCGCTGTTCTACCTGGGGATGATCCTCCTGGTGATCGAGCTTTTGGCCAACATCACCGCACAGTGGATCAGCTATCGCTTTGATGTCAACCGGGTTGCTTTGAGATGACCGACGGCGAGATCATCGACCCCTTCGGCCGCTCGGCACAGGCGACCGATCTCCCCGCAGCCTCCGGGCAGCCGCCGAGCGAGGAGCTCGACGGCCCGGGCCCACCGACCGGCGATCTTCCCGACCTGTCCGGTCCGCTCACCCCGTCTGGCAACCTGCGCCGCAGACAGCTGATCAGCCGGCTCGTCGAGGCGGCCGAGACCACGTCGGCGGTGCTCGCCGTGGGCGTGCTCGCGATCGTCATCTACTCGGTCGTGGCTCGCGGAGCGAGCGTGCTCAGCTTCAGCTTCCTGACCAGCGATTCTGCAGGCGGGCGGGATCGCCCCCGCGATCATCGGAACCATCGTGATCGTCGCGCTGGCGACCGCGATCGCGATGCCGATCGGAGTCCTCTCCGCGCTCTATCTGACCGAGTTCGCCGGGCCCTGGACGGCGCGCACGTTCAGGCTGACGCTTGATCTGCTGAACGGAGTGCCGTCGATCGTGATCGGCCTGTTCGTGTTTGGACTGCTTGTCGCCGGCCACCATCAGAGCGGCTTCGCCGCCTCGGTGGCAATCGCGATCATCATGCTGCCGTTGATCGCACGAGCAACCCAGGAGGTGCTCCTGCTCGTGCCCTCAGGCCTACGCGAAGCCGCTGACGCGCTGGGGGTGAGCCGCTGGCGGGCCGTCCGTGGGGTCGTTCTACCGACCGCGAGGGGGGGCATTCTGACCGCCACGGTGCTCGCGGTGGCACGCGGGGCGGGCGAGACCGCCCCGCTGATCTTCCTGAGCTCGGTGTATGGGAACACGGTCTCGGTGGATCCCTTTGGTCACGCGCTGCCGAACATCCCGGTGTACATATTTGAAGCGTCCGAGGCTGCCGACCCGAGCGGCTTCGCGCGCGCCTGGGGCGCAGCCTTCCTGCTGCTGGGGTTTATCCTGTTGGCGAACATCCTGAGCAGGGCCCTGAGCAGCCGCTCGACGCTATCCCGATGAGACCGCCCGACCCCAGCGACACCGGCGGCGACCCGGGCGCGTCAGACGTTCGCCGGCGCGTACGGATCCAGACCGCTCCGCTACGGCCGGAGGCGAACCAGACCGCCCCAAACGGCGGTCCGGCCGACGCGGTCTCGTCCGGGATTGCGAGCGCTGCACAGCGGCGCAGCGCCCGCACGTTCGGGCGCGAGGCCATATTCGACGTGCAGGACCTGTCGGTCTTCTATGGGTCCTCGGAAGCGGTGGCCGGAGTCACCATGCAGATCCATCGCAACCTGGTCACAGCCATAATCGGCCCCTCCGGCTGCGGCAAGACGACCTTTCTGCGCAGCCTCAACCGCATGAACGACTCGATACCGGGCTTCCGGATCACCGGGAGCATCCGCTACCACGGCCACGACATCTACGACAGTGGCGTCGACAGGGTGGAGGTACGCCGTCGCATAGGGATGGTCTTCCAGCGCCCGAACCCCTTTCCGAAGTCGATCTACGACAACGTCGCGTGGGCTCCGCGCAACCTCAAGATGAGGGAGGGGCTCGATGAGCGGGTCGAGCGCGCCCTGCGCTCCGCGGCTCTCTGGGATGAGGTCAAGGACCGGCTCAAGCAGAGTGCATTGGGTCTGTCCGGCGGGCAGCAGCAGCGGCTGTGTATCGCGCGAGCGATCGCCATCGAGCCGGACGTGCTGCTCCTGGACGAGCCGGCATCGGCACTCGACCCGATCGCCACCACGCTGATCGAGGAGCTCATGCAGACGCTCAAGAACCGCTATACGATCGTGATCGTCACGCATAACATGCAACAGGCGGCACGCGTTGCCGAGCGAACCGCGTTCTTCAGCCTCGATGTGAGCAACGGCAGGCGTACGGGAGTCCTCGTCGAGTATGACGACACCGAGTTGATGTTCACCCAGCCGGCCGATCGTCGAACCAGCGATTACGTGACCGGCCGCTTCGGATGAGCAGCTGCCCGCGCTCTCGCGGCGGGCTGTGAGCGCGGTCGCGGGCTAGCTGCCGGCTATGTGCTGATGGTGTCGCTCGAGACGTGCTCGAGCAGTGGCTGGCCGCACTGCCAGCAGTAGACCGCGCCGCTGCTGTGCGGCGCCCCGCATGACGCGCATGAACCGGCGGTGCCGGTTTCCTCGAGGCGCAGGATGCGCTCGACCTCGCCGAGCTCGGCGTCGACGTCCTGCAGGATCGCCGCCTTGCGCACGAGCACATCGACGCGGATGTGATTGCGGATCGCCATCTCGTAGGTGAGTCCGCCCAGGTCGCACTGCAGTTCTGCGAAGCGTGCCGTCAGTTCATCCCGGCGCTGCGCCAGATCGACGCTCGGCTCTTGCGTAACGGCCGGCGGTTCGCTCGCGGCCGCCGGGGGGATCCGCAAGGACGCCCCCGCGTCCGGATAGGCGGTCTCCGCCGCGCTCGGCACAAGCGGCTGGGTTGCCGGCTCGGCGTTCTCAGCAGGATTGCGGCGGGTCCCGGTCATGAAGCGGTGTCGCTCATTCTCCAAAGAAGTTACCCGTGAAATGACCGTTCTGGTAGCCGGGACCGTGGCCAGGGGTACCGACTTTGACGGTCTTGGGCAGGGGGGTGGTGGGCGCTTTCTTGGCCGCTTTCTGAGTCGCAGCGGCTTTGACGCCGGCGGATTTGCTCGTCGGGGTGGCGCTGGGTGTCGACGCCGGTGCGGTCGCGGTTGTGCTCGATGCCGCCGCGCCGGCGCCGGCGCCGGCGACGGTCACGATCTGGGCCGGAGGGCTCTTCACGCTCGCGTTGTTGCCCGAGCGCCCGATCAGCACCCCGATGCCCATCGCAAGCAGCAGAAGGCCTATGCCGGCGATCAGCGTGCTGTTGACCGACATGCTTCTGCGCCGCCCCGGGCGCTGGGTGCCGGGCGTCGCCTGAGCGCGCTGCGCAGGCCCGTCCACCAATGGCACCCGCGGCGCTCCGCGGCGCTCGCCGCACTCGAGGCAGTAGCGCTGGTCCGCTGCCATCGCGGCTCCACAGGCTGGGCATCCCTCGCGGATCGCGGCGGCCATCGAGGGGTGCACCTCGGTGGTTGGCAGGGCCGCTGGTGGCGGGCTCACCGGCTCGCAGCGCCGGCCGGCTCGATGCTCGCCGGTTCGAAGCTCGCGGGCTCGATGCTCGCGGGCTCGAAATCTCCAGTGCGAGTGCTCGATTCCATAGCTTTGGCGTACCGGCGCGGCGCTGCCTCGACCGTCCCGGCGGCAGTGCCACACGACAGCGCTTTCACAGTATCAGCCGGTCTGCGGCTGGGCGATGTGAACAGCCTGTTACGGCCATCGCGATCGTCACCTGAGAGGAGCCGCCCACGCGCGAGTACTTAATTACCATGGCGATCTCGTCAACTTCCGGCGGCGGTCCCGACGCCTCTCCGCTCTCCTGCTGCGGCGAGTGCGGCGAGCGGCTCGCGCACGACCAGCGCTATTGCGTGGAGTGCGGCGCGCGCCGGGGCCCGCTGCGGCCCGCGATCGCCGAGCTGATCGGCGTCGGGCCGCGACCCGGGCTTGGTCCGGCGCAGCCGGGTGTGGAGGAGTCAACCGCCTCCGAGGGGGCGGCGGACGGCGACGCGCAGCTGGATTGGCGCTCCCGCGTGACGATGCCCTCGCCGGCGGTGGCCGCGGCCGCGGTGATGGCGGTGCTCGCGTTCGGCGTGCTCGTCGGCTCGGCCGCGAGCCCGATCAGGGACAGCTCCGCGGTGGCGCCGATCATCGTTGCGGTCGTCACCCGCGACGACCGCTTCGAGCACGCCGCCCGTGGCGCAGGCCTCGGTGCCGCCTGCGCCGGCGCCGCCGGAAGTGACGCCCGTTCCGGCGGCCTCGAGCAATGCGGCGGCCGCCGACAACCGCAAAGCAGCCGAGCACGACCAAGAACCCAAAGCCCGGCGGCGGGTCGACCACCGGCACGCTGCCGCCGATCAAGCACGTCTTCCTGATCGCGCTCTCCGATCAGGGCTTCAACGCGGCGTTCGGGCCGGGCTCGCCGGTCCACCTATCTGTCGAAGACGCTGACGGGCCAGGGCGAGTTGCTCGACAACTACTACGCCGTGACCGCGGAGAGCTTGCCAACGAGATGGCGCTGATGAGCGGCCAGGGGCCGACCCCGCAAACCGCGGAAAACTGCCCTCAGTACACGGAAATCACGCCGGGAACCGCGGGCGCGCTAGGTCAGGTTCTCGGCAGCCGGTTGCGTGTATCCCGAGAAGACCCTGCACGCTCGGCGATCAGCTGACGGCTGCCGGCAAGACGTGGAAGGCCTACGTCGAGGACATCGGCAGCGGTGGCCCCGGCCAGCCGGCGACGTGCCGCCACCCGGCGCTCGGACAGCGCGGACCCCGATCAGAGCGCCGAGCCCGGGAGACGCATACGTGACGTGGCGCAACCCGTTCGTCTACTTCGATGGCGTGATCGGTAGCACGAGCTGTGCGAGCAGCGTCGTCGGGCTCGGCGAACTCACGCCCGACCTGAAGACGGCCAGCAAGACGCCGGCGCTTTCCTACATCGTCCCTGACCGCTGCCACGACGGCTCCGAACAACCGTGCGCGCCGGGGCAGGCCTCGGGACTTGCCGCGGCCGCCGGCTTCCTCGGCGAAGTCGTGCCACAGATCGAGAGCTCAGCCGCCTATAAGGAAGGTGGGCTGATCGCCATCACCTCAGATCAGGCGCCGCAGAGCGGTCCCGACGCCGACTCGAGCGGGTGCTGCATGACCTCGGCCTTCCCCAATCTGCCTGCCGTGGCGACGGGCGCAACCGGCACAACGGGCCTGACGACGGCGACAGGTGCGACCGGCACGACAGGCACAACGGGAACGACCGGGGCCACGGGCGCCAGCGGGGAAACGGGCGCGGGCACGCGCCACCCCAACCGGAGGCGGCCGAGTCGGGCTGCTGCTGATCTCAAAGTACGTCGAAGCCGGGCAGCGTCAATGTCACCGGCGAATACAACCACTACTCGCTGCTCGGCTCGATCGAGAATCTGTTCGGGCTCAGCCACCTGGGTTACGCGGGCGCCCAGGGCCTGCTCGTGTTCGACACGAGCGTCTACAACGCCTATCACTAGCGCCGGCTAGCGCGGGCGTCGGGGACGCTTCGCTCCGCCGCGCGTGGAATTGAACAGCAGGGCGGGGCGGGGCCGAGGCCCGGCGCGCATTCCTTTCGCGCTCAGCAGGAGGGTCAGCAGCGTGACGAATCCGACGCCCGCGTAGAACCACTGTTCACCGCCCGCGAACCATTCTTCGCCCGTGACGCCGGCAGGCCGGATCACGAACGCCGACTGGCTTGCGTGCTTGCGCGCTTTTTCCTCGCGCTTGGCGGTGGATGGAGCCTGGGCGGTGCCCCCCGGGGGAATCGGCTCGACCGGTGGCGTGGCCGCGGGCAGGATCGCGGGGAGTGGGGGCGCCTGTTCCAGCGGCGTCGGCAGCGGTTCGACCGGCACCGGCTGGGCTGCCGGCGGGGGTGCGGGCTTCGGTGCGGGGGGCACGGCCGGCGGAGGTTGAACCGCCGGCGGCGGGGGGACGAAGTTCGAGCGAGGGCCCGACGCCGCCCGCGAGTGCCGGCGGCGGCGCAGGCGGCGCGGCGGCCCCCTTGGCCGGTCTCTGCGTTCGGGCAGAGTGCACGACGTTCACCGGGTACCCGCCCTTCGGTGTGACCGTGCCGCAGGGCGAGCCGTAACCGCCGGGCTGGACCGTTACCGGCTCGGAGTAGCTCAACAGACCGGCCGTGATCGAGACGACGGTTGTGCCCGAGTTATAAGCGCAGAAGAGCCCCGATGTGCTCGACGCGATCGGGTGGCCGCTAGCGCTTAGCTTGGGGAACGATGAGCCGGGGCCGCTGGGTTCAACGAAGTTGCCGATCGTCGGTTCCGAGCTCGCGAACGTGTAGCTCGGGCGCACGCATTCGCTGCAGCTCGGCGCCGGAATTTCGACGTAGTCGTCGTAGCCTTCGAACGGCTTGGCTTCGTTGGCCTTCGTTGCCAGAGTCCCCGCCGGGCGCCGGCCCACCGCTTCGAACTGAAGCGTGAGGCTGCGCGCGACGCTCAGTCCATCGAGCGCCTTCAGCGAGAGGGATTCGATGACGGGCACCGCGGATACGTGGACTTCGCGCGCCTGTGTGTCGATCGAGGCGAAATACCACATCACGCCGTTGTTCTTCGTCTGCTGGTAGCCGAGCGACGCGCCCTCGTACTCCGGGATCTGGGGTACGCCCGGGCCCGGGTTTTCGGGAACGAGGTGAGTGCTGGTCGAGTTCGTGCACTTCGGAGGCGTTGCCTGGGGAGGCGCCGTTGGTGGTGAACACCGCGAGCACGCCGGAGTTCGCGAGCAGCGAGGCGACTTCTTCCCCGTCTTCGCCGTTGGCGGTGTGCAGGCTTCGCAGGGGGCGCGAGGTGACGACCACGACTGGCAGGCCGGCTTCCTGCGCGCCTGTGAGCTGCTGCTGTAGCCAGGCCCGCTGCCCTTCGGCGCTCTTTTCAAGCGAGCCCTCGGAGTTGTCGAGCACGATCACTCGCGCCGTGCCTCCGTTCTGCGCCGCGTCGAAGGCGTAGTAGCGGTGCACTTCGCCGGATGGGGTGGGCGCCCCGGAGGACACCGGCGTGATCCCGGGCGCTTCGGGGCCGGATCCGAACGGTGGAGGTGCGCCAGAGAACGCTTCCGCCCACGGCTGTGTTTCATCGGCCCTGCCCGGCACGTTGTCGAATATCCCGAGGGCAGCGAAGGTTGGCAGGCCTCCGAGCGGTGCGAGCAGTTCGGGCAGGTGGGCGAAGTCGGCGGCGCCCTTCCCGGCCTGGCGCGCCGAACCTTCAAGTGGCCCAACCGCATTCCCGCCGAGCATCGCGAATGCCGGACCGCCCGGCTGCGCGGCGTAGCTGGCTATCTGCTTGGCTGCCGAGGTCAGGTTCACGGCGGGTTGCGCATCCAGCGATGCCGCACACTCTTCCTTGCACATCGGGCTCGTGAAGAACGCGAAGGAGACCGTTCCCTGGTTCGCCGGAAGGTTCGGCGTCGCGGGCGAGAGCTCGGGAGGTTGAGCGCTTCCCGTCGTGTCGTATCGCCAGACCGATGCGGTCTGCCAGCCGACGGGGCGGCTCGACAGCGATTCTTCGGTTCCCTGTCCGGCCGCGTCCTCGGTCCCGTCATAGCCGCCGACCGCCCAGGCGTGGTCGCCGCTCGGGCCGGTGGCGACGGCCAGCACCGGATCGCTCTTGATCGCTCCGTCCCCGGCGATTTCGCTCCCGGCGAACTGCGCGTGGCTCAGATCCTGCCATCCGCTGGCGGTCTGGCGCAACAGCTCGCCGTCCCCTGGGGGGTAGCCGGCGACGTCGCCGCGCCCGGAGGCCGGTGGCGCGACCGACACGTATGCCCGCAGCTTGCCGTCCGCTTCCCTGAACGGTGCCAGGGCGACGGCGATTCCCTCGAGCGGCTGCGCCGCGTAGGCGAAGCCCTGCCCGGCCCCTTCGCGGACCAATACGACCGAGCGCCCCGCCGCGACGACGCCGCCATCGGGCAGGCCGGCGACCAGACGCAGGCTGCCGGGCGTGAACGCCGGGCTGCTCGGGAGTTCCGATCCGCCGACTTCCTGCCACTGCCCGCCCGGCGACAGCGCGATCAGATTGCCGTTGGCGACCGCAAACGCTTCGGAGCCCGCCACCGCCACGGATGTGATGTCAACGCCGGAATCCGCCTTCGGGGGTTCCTCTTTGCTCCAGCTCTGCCCGTCGTAGTGCAGGATCGTCCCGTTGACGCCCACGGCCCAGCCTTCTCCCGATGGCGCGAAGGCGACCGCGTTGAGCTGCGATTGAGTCAGCGCGATCGACTGCGGGTCTTCTGACCAGGCCGTGCCGTCCCAGTGCAGGATCACGCCGAACTGGCCGACGGCAAAGGCGCTCGACGGCCCGGCGAATGCTACGCCGAGCAGGTTGATGTGGTGGGCGCGAGGCGGGGCTGGTTGGACCAGCCAGCCGGCGGACGCGTCGTAGCTCAGTGTCGTGCCATTGAAGCCGACCGCCAGCGCACCGGAGTCGCCGACTTCCCCCTGGCTTTCCGGAGGCAGCGCGACGCTCGTCAGCGGCGAGCGGTCGGGCAGTGGCCATGAGGCGACCTGTCCCGATGCGCCTTCGGCGGACCAGTGCCCGAGTGCCGTGGCGCCGCCCACCCAGCCCTCGTTGGGTTCGGCGAACACAGCTTCGCCGGCCTGGCTGGGAGAGCGTCCATAGCCGGGTGCCGCAACGCTCGTCCACTTGTCGTGGGAGAAGACGTCGACGAATTCGTTGTTCAACGCCAGCGCGACCTCTTCGCCTCCCGTCTGGAAGATCGCGTCGGGCACCGCCGCCGGATGTTCGGTATCGAGCGGTTCTTCGCAGGAGTTTGCCACCGGCAGCGTGCACCACGAGTTGGTCACGTGGCCGGCCGAGGCGCCGGCCGAGCCTTCGTAGCGGGCCACCACGGGGAAGGATTGGTTCGGGGGCAGCTTTACCTCCGCTTCGATCCAGACGGCGCTGCCGTCTGCCTTGAGCGCTACCGGTTCGACCCCTCCCTCGCCTTTGCTCGCTTCGCCGACGGCGCCGGTGAGGTCGAGCGCATCCAAGCCGGTCGCCGGAAATGTCCACTTGCCCCCTTCAAGATGACCCAGGATCAGTCCCAGCCCCGGCTGTTCGCTGACCTCAAACGCGCCCCAGCCTTCACCGGGGCCCTCGGCGTCGGCGAGCTTGAGGGTGACCTTGTGTTCCGCGGTGGCTCCGGGTGGCGTGGGGGTGGTCTCGAGCTTCCATTCGCCGTCTTGCAGCAACCCGTACTGGAGTTTCTCACCGGTTTCCGTCTGTTCGGCCTGACCGGGCGCGGTGAGCATGCCATATGCCTGGCCGTTGCTTTCCCCGAGCCGCACGCTTACGTCCAGTTCACCCGGATTCTGTGGCTGGGATCCGAGCAGAGCGGGTACGCCGCCGGAAGATTCCGACAGGCTCTTGGTCGCCTTGGAGTCGAGCAGGAACTCGCCGCCGGGAGAGCGGTGGAAGAGGCCTACGACCGCCGGCCGCCCCTTTTCCGTCGAGGACTCGGCCACCCACAGCCAGGCTTCTCCGGAGGGCGTCATCGCGCCTGCGACATGCACCTGGTTCGGGAAATATGGCCCGCCGTTCACACTCGAGACCTTGTCGGCAGGCAGCAGCGGGAACGGGCTGCCGTTCGGTTCGCGCAGGACGTCGGCGATCTGCCAGCCGCCGTCGTCGGTGTAGCGCAGCAGCACGAGCTGTTCGCCCTGCGCCGTGTAGGGGAGCCGGCTCCCGTCGACTTCTGCCGGTGGCGCGCTGGTGAAGCCATACGCCCAGGCTTCGTGCTGCGAGCTGCCTGCAATCGAGCCCAGGAACCTGATTCCCTGCGCGGGCGCAGCGACGCCGGCGATGGTCGCGGAAACCGCGGGAGCCGAGGACTGGTTGTCGATGGTGACGTCGGCCAGCGGCGAGGTCGTTTCGTTGCCGGCCTTGTCCTCTGCGATCGCGCGGAGCTCGTAGGGTCCGTTTTGGAGCGACTCGGTGTTCAGCGTACGGGAGTAGATATTGGGCTGCACGGGAAGCGTCGCCTCACCGATGTCCTTCCAACCGCCCGAACCGCTCACGGAGTGCGCCTGGAAGCGAACCGAGGCCACACCTGAGCCTGAGTCCTTCGCTTCCGCCGAGACGGTGGCCTCACCGCTCAGTTGCGATCCGGGGTTGACCAGCGAGATCGTCGGCGGCGTGTTGTCCACGAGCAGTTTGCGAAGCGGGGATCGAGGTCAGGGCTTCAGCTTCATCGACCGGGACGACGCGGAAGTCGTAGGAACCGTCCGGCACGGCCGTGGTGTCGAAGCTCGTGCTCACGCTGGTCTTGCTGCTCCTGTTCGCGACGGGCACCGGCTCGCCGATCGTCGTCCACCTGCCTTCGCCGGGGGGACTGGCGGAGGGTGCCCACTGGAAGCTGACCGAGGTGACCGAGGGTGGCGGCTGCTGTGGCACTTCGGCCTTCAGCTGGATCTTGCCCCTGAGGTTCGCACTCGGGTTCGAAGTGAGCGCCACGACCTGCGAGCCGTTCGCGATGAGACGGTCGCGCAGCTCAGATCTATATTCGCCGTTCTTGCCGTCTTCCGCCGTGGTCACGATCACGCGCAGGTTGTAGAGGCCGTTACCGGCAGCGGTTGTGTTGAACGGTATTTTGGCCTCGGTGCTCGGGCTTGTCGTCTTTTCGATCAGGCTCCAGGATTCGGGTTCTGATTCGGCCGGCGAGAACTGGAATTCATACGACGTGATCGATGATGCCGACAGTCCCGTCGTCCTTGCTTCCAGGGTCGGGAATTCCGTCTTTTCGGTCAGGATGCTGCTCGTTCCCGGAGTCGTGAGGACGACTTCCGGCGTCGAGAGGGGTGTTTCCAAGGGGCCCGCCAGATCGAGCTGAGGGGTGTTCGAGCCGAGCTCGCCGCCGGCCGACTTCGTCTTGAGTGGTCCGCTCGCCGTGGCGGCCCCTGCTCCCGCTGCGCGCGCAGGTGAGCCGGCGGGCGGCAATGGCAGCGAAGCTGACAGCGGTTCAGCGGTCGGCAGCGGGGAGCTGGGGTTGTCCGCGACTGCGGCGCTTGTCGGCACGCTCGGGACATGCGGCTCTGCAAGGTGCGATATGCGTGTGATCAGCTTGCGCCACTGGGCGGTCCCCAGTTCGGGATCGAGCCGGGCGGCGCTCGAGGCAGACGTGGCCTTGGCCACGGTTGCAGCCGAGCCGATCGCAGGCTCCGTCTGTGTGGAGTCTGGCGCCCGTTTGTTTCCTTGAGCCGTGCTCGTCGCGTGTGTCGCTGCGGCCGGGTTGAAGCCGATTTCGACGGCATCGGGGGAGCCCGCCCGGACCCGTGTTCCAGCCGTGCCCTTCAGGCTCAGCGGGCCCGAGATCTGCTGCGGCCTCATCGCCGCCGGGAGGCTCAGCAGCCGGCGGGCCGCAAGTTCCGTGAGCGAGCCTGGACCATCGTGGCCGCGGATCGGGACGCCGTTCAGCGCCGTGATGGTGACCGCGTCGCCGCTCGCGTGCTCGGAGGCGCCCGCGGAGCTCGCCGCTCCCGAGCGGTCGCACTCGAGCCCGGACACCGTCGGATCAAGGCCGGAGGCGAGCAGGAAGTCGAGCGTGGCGAGTACGGGCCGGTCGATCCGCCCGGCGGCGATGTCCTGCTGTCCGCAGGTATCCAGGCGCAGCTGTGAATCAGACAGCAGGCGTGCCCGCAGCTGGCGCTCGCTCAGCAGCTGGATCTCGCCGATCAGCGCGTCCCCGGCGTCGGGGCCGAACAGCGGTTGCCCGTCGCTCTGGGGCTGCCCCTGGGTTTCGCCGAGCAGCTGCCAGCTCTGAAGGAGCGGGCGCGGGTCGATCGGCCCGGCGCCCGCCGGGCGGATCTCGAACAGGAAGTGGGCCTGCGTGCCGGATGTCGCGCTGGGCACGCTGCCGAGCACCGTGCCCGGCCGCAACCCAGGTGCCCTTGCGCAGCGGCGCGAGCGCCCCGTGCCCGGACGGCGCGTCATGGGTCTGCTCAGACGCGGTCTCTCGGGCCGGCTGCGGTGACAGCGCATAACGCGTGAGAACCCGTCCCAGATGGGCGTAGGTGTAGATGTCTCCGTAGGCATCGCGCAGTTCGATGAAGTGGCCCAGCGTCGCGTCGTGCCCGATCCGGATGACCTCGGCGTTCTGGACGGCGACCACCGGTGCGCCCGGCGACGCGGTGACGCTCGCGCCGGCCACGCCGGCGTCCGGGGTGCTCGTGCTCGCAGCGGCGGCCAGGTGCCGGCGGCGGTGCGAGCGCCCCGGTCGCGGAGGAATGCCCCGCGCTGCGCCGAGTCCGCGGCGCTCGGGTTGCGCCGACTTGCTGAAGACCGCTGTCGCCGTATGCGGTCCGCCACCTTCCACCGGGAAGCGTCCACTGACGAGCGCCGTGAGACTGCTGATCAGCGACTGCGGCGTGGCCGCGATCAGCTCGGCTGCGCAGGATCACCGATTCGACATAGCTCGAGGAGTGGTTGTAGGCGTAGATCGCCCCGCGCAGGTTCTGTGGCGGCGCCCGCGGCCGCGAGGTAGCGGGCGGCCGCGAAGATCGCGTCGGCAGGGTTGTAGGGATCGCGCAAGCCGACTCCGTTCGCGTCCACACCGTAGGCGAGCCACTCGTCCGGCAGGAACTGCATCCAGCCCTCCGCGCCGGCGCTCGAAGACACTGAGGTCGTAGCCGTAGTCGCTCTCGACTTCGTTGATCGCCGCCAGAACCTCCCAGGGTACCCCGTATCGTTGCGCGGCCGCCAGGTAGATGGGCAGCAGGAACGGGGGTGTGCGGTAGGTGTTGAGGAAGAAGTCGAGCACCGGGCTGTTACCCGGGAACGCCAATGAAGAGCCGAGCAGTGCGCTCGGGCTCGGCGGGAGCGTCGAGGGTTCACCCGGGTTCGGCGACGCCGGCGTCGCCGAAGTGCCGGTTCCTGTCTGGGCGGTTGCCGGGCCGGTGCTGCCGTCGGCCTGGGAATGCGGAACCTGCTCCCCGGACGGCTGCGCTCTCTGCGATACCACCGGCGGTTCTGCCGTCGAGGGCGACGCGACAGATGGGGCTGGCGACCCCTTCGAGGTCGATTTCCCCGGGGTCGACGGCAACGGCGTGGGGGACTTCCTCGGAGCCGAAGCTGAGGTTGAGCTTGAGACTTCGGGGACGCTGCGTGCGGGTGCGGAGACTTCGCCTTCGACCGTCGAGGTCGCTCCCTGCCCCGATTCCGTCGCAGCGATGTTCGTAGCACCACTGGCCTGTGGCCAGCTCGCCGCGGTGGCGCCGGTGAGCGCGAGCACTAGCGCGACCAGGGCGAGCCTCCTCACTTGAGTGCTCCTCTCACGGAAGCAACACGAGCCCGGCGGGAGCACGCGCCGCTGTGGAGGGCCCGGGGGGCACGATCGTCTGTGATCTGATGGGTATCGGGTCCATGGTCGGCGGCATGCATGGGGCTCGCGGATCCGCACCGCGCGGGATCAGCCCCATCCTGAAGCTCCAGCCCGGAAATGCGGTAAACGACTTGTTACGAGACGAAGTTCACCTTCGTCGGCCAGTGCTTGCGATTGAGGCTCAGGATCAGCAGCCCGGTACGGCCCGCGAAGTGCTTTGGCTTGGCCACGCTGACGACACGGCCGTGCTCGAGCGCATGTGCCCCGATCGTGACGGCCCTGCGTAGCTTAAAGGTGAGGTAGAGGTCCAGGTAGAGCTTGCCGTGGCGCTTGATTGTGTGGAGCTTTGCCTTGACGTCGTAGATCGCGGGCGGCAGCGTGACCTTGCGATTTTCGATCACCGGCGCCAGTTGTTCCGGCGGTGGTTCCGGCTGAGGCGGTTCGATCACGGTGATTGGAACGTCGACTTTGAGGTGCGGAACGCGGGGCGGTTCTTCGATGTCGTTGCCTTCAGGCGCTTCCGGCGGCTCTCCGTTGGTGAGCCGGTAGAGCCGCGGTGGCTGCTCGAAGCCCGACTTCAATAGGCCCTTGCTCGTGGCGGCCCAGGCGTCGTTGGTGGCGTTGGCGGCGATCGCGGTTACGCCACCCTCGCGATCGGCGGGCGCTTGCACAGGTTCGTCGGTGGGGTCCGGGATGCGAAAACGCGTCACGGTCGTGGTCCCGTTGCAGCCGGCGCGGGCGATGACGGGCTCACCGACGGCGACGTCTTCGTTGGGGCCGACCCCGGCCTTTGCCGCGCGCATCTGTCCCCCCGCCAGCGCTTCATCGGCGCCGGGGACGACCCCGATCGACGACCACAGGAAGGCCCCCTCGACGGTCCCCGGCTGTTCGGGGGGTTCGATGAACGGGGTGTAGGTGAAGCGGGAGGGCGATGGCGGATCGTCGCAGGCCGTGGCTGTGCCCGAGGTCGACACCGGTTCAAGCGGCGCGGGCTGCTCGAGGTGCTGCGAGGCCGACGGGAGCTGCCGCGACGGCGGTTGCTCGGGGGTTTCGTCTTCTCCCCTGGGGTCTTGCCCTTCGCGTTCGGTCAGGCGCAACCCCGCTGGGTTGCCGGCCACCCACCCCTGGCCTTCGGAGTCGTAGTCGATGGCGACGAGGTCTGTCCTGTAGGGATCAGGCGTGGGCGGGGTCGTTTCAAGTGTCTGGGGGATCGTGAATGGGGTGAAGGCCAGCGGCGAGAAGGCTTCCCCGCTCGAGGCGTACATTTGGGCCGGCGGGCTGCTCGGATTGGTCGACAGCGGCCCGAGTTGCCCAGAATCTTCACTGGTCGCGCTCACGGCCGCGCCGAAGGATTCGCCCGCCGGGCCCTCGCGTGCCACGGCCGCTGTGTATTCGCCCTGAAGCAAGCTCTGCGAGGGTTCCGGGGAAGCGTCGATCAGCGGGGGTTGGCCGGGGGTTTCGCCGCCGCTCCAGTGAAGAACCGTGCCGTAGGTCCCGAAGAACCAGCAGTTGTCCCAGGCAAAGCAGGCGGCCGAGGTGATGGTTCCGGGCTTCAACGTCCGTACTTCCTGGCCGTTCACGAATTCGATCTTTTCGGTCACGTGTTCCTTGGTGGCGGTGGGGATTTCGAGCGGCTCCCATTCGAGGGTGGCGCCGTCGAAGCGGCAGATGTCGGCCCATTTGGTCGAGTTGGCGCTGCTGGAAGGGGCCCCGACGAGCCAGTAGTCGAGCTTGCCCGCCCATACGATCGTGTGCCCCGGGCAGGTCTTGCTCCCGGGAAACGTGGGATCTGGATACCAACTCGTGCCGTTGAAGATCCAGACGCCGCGCGAAGTGTTTTCCGACCTCGCAGGTGGGGTGTTGACCGTGACGGCGAGGCCCCAGTTCCAGGCTCTGAAGGCCATCGAGGTCACGGTCAGATAGCACCCCAAGCCTTCGGGGCCGTTGGGAGCGCACTGCGGGTCGGAGGGTTCGACGGGCCCGCCTTCGCTTCCGAAGGGATATGGCTGGACTTCCTCCCAGCAGGCCGCTCCGGGGGACGGCGGGGAGCCGGCTTTGAGCGTGGTCGCACTCGTTTTCGTCGCGCCGTGTTCTTCGGTGGTCGTCGTCGTCGTCGCACCCGCGCAGGCGACCGGCGAGCTGCCCTGGGCAAAGCTCGGCGCCGGGACTGCCGTCATCGCGAGCGTGCTGAGGACTGCGGACAGCGAGAGCAGCCCGAGGAAGCGGTACATGCGGCGGATGTTAGTCGGCCGGCAAGTCACGAGTCGCACCGTTCACAGAAACTTCACGGCGCATCACAAGGTGCTTTCTGCGGGTCTTCACGCATCATTCACACGACGTTCACCAGCTCACCGAGGCCAGGGCTAAATGTTCACCAAGAAAGAACAGGTATCTTCACCAAAACGCGACAACGCCCCCCGCCCTGGAGCCAATAATCTGGCGGCGCTGAGAAAGCTTCGCAACAGGTGAGACGATCACTCAATGCGGGCGTCGCGCCGATTCTCGTTATCTCGACTCGAGCAAGGTGGGAGAAACCAATATGGACATGTCACTTCAGAAGCGCTTTGGCCTGCGGCCCGCGTGCCCTGCTGGTCGGGCTGGGCGTGCTCGGATGCTGTTTGCTCGCGAGCCTGGTACTTGCGGAGGCGAGCTCGGCGGCCGTCCCGTCGACGGGGCAGAACTGCGTAGCATCCGACGGAAAGATCAGCGGCCGCGGCTCGAGCTATCAGGCACATGCCGAAGCGAACTTCGCCGAAGCTCTACGCGACAGGACTTCTGCGGAACACACCCCCGAAGAATCGGCGGCAGACGACGCGGGCAACACGATGGTGGCCTACAACTACACAGCAGCCGAAACAGACAGCGCCACCGGAGCGGGCGCCGGACTGAAGGCGGCGAGCTGCCGCACGGACGCGTACGCGGGCGACTGGACCTTCCCTACAGCGAGAAACAGCTGGCAGAACTCGACGGGGCACCCGGACTCGAAGACGGGCGGCTGCACGCTCGCCTTCGACACCGCCCTTCCAGCCCCCAGGCTGAACCGGCAGCAAATACCCCAGGCCAAGCGGACACGACAGGCCCCCATCATGTCGTTCCCGGTGGCAGGCTCCTCGGTGGCGCTGCCCGTGAACCTGACGAATGCGGCCTGCACGGCGGGACGGTAAAGCACCCACCAGCCTGAACTTCACGCGAAAGAGGTCTCGAGGATCTTTGGCGGGGATGCCGCGAAATGGAACGACCCGGAACTCGTGGCGAACAACCCGGCGCTGGCGAACTGCGAAGGAGCGATCACGCGTGTCGTCCGTTTTGACAGCGCGGGGACGACGAAAATCTTCAAGGCCTATCTCGTTCGTGCGGAAAACGAACGATCAGAGCGCGACCTGCGCGGCAGGGAAAAAATGGTCCAACTACACCGAAACGAACACGGAATGGCCGGGTAAACAGAGCCGGGCAGCGAAGGCACCTGCAGCACAATACGACGGGCCCGAAAAGCGGAGGACCGGAAGAGGTCAAGAAGATCGAAGAAACCCCCGACGGGATCGGATACGCCGACCTACCCGACGCGGCGGCAGGCAAAGTACCGATCACCCCGACCGTCCAGAACGCGACCGCTACTTCCTACCAGGGCCCCAACATCGGCAAGGCGGCCAACTGCAACTACAGCGTTCTGACCCTCCCCGGCGGCTCGCCGGAAGATTACGTCGGTCTTGACACCGAAGACAACTGGTCGACCAACAACCACGAAAACCCGGGCTCACCCCCAAACCACCAGAACGCCACGGATCTGGGCAGCAAATACCCGATCTGCGGCATAACGTTCGACTTGGTATACACGGGTCTTGACAACGGCGCGGTGCCCAACGCGATCGGACCAGCTCACGGCCGATCAACGCAGGACGCTCGTACTCCTACTTCACATTCGTGCTGTCCTCGACCGCCCAGAGCAAGCTCAGCTCGATCAACTATGCGCCGCTGCCCACCGCGTGGCTCGGCCCCTTGACGGAAGGATTCCAGGCAACTTCTAGATGCGCGATGGCTAGGAGACACGCGTCAGCGATGGATGCGCTGAGTGGAGGGGGCTGGCCCAGCCGGCTCCCTCCATGTTTTGCCCGGAAGGCACTTCTTGCCGGGAAGACACTGTGTCTCGGGCGCGGCCTGCGGCGCAGGTGCATTCACCTCATTGCGCTCATGGGCTGCGGTGACAGTGGCTGTACCGACCGCAGCGTCGGCGGCCACCTACCACGCCGGGGACACCGCGTCGCTGCAGGCCGCGCTTGCGAGCGCCGACGCGAGCTCCGGTGCGAGCACGATCGAGCTGACCGGGGGCGAGTTCCTGCCGACGTCCACTCTGACGATCAGCCGCGATATCACGATCATCGGGCCGTCCTCGGCTCCCGGAGCCAAGCTCGGCGGCGGCGCGGTTAGCCGTTCCCCTCGGATCTCCTCCTCGTGGAAGCCGGTGCCAAGGTGACGCTGTGGAACGTCGAGCTGACAACGGGCGGGGGAGAGGGCTCTGCTGCGATCGATGATTTCGGCGCTGTGGACCTCGAGAGCTCGACCGTCGCGGGCAACAGCGGCCCCGGACTGCTGGTGCAGGTGGGCGCCGCGCGACGATACGCAACTCGACCCTGAGCGACGGTCTCGACTCCGGCGTGGTCGACGACGGCACGGCGAGCCTTATCAACTCCACCGTTGCGTTCAACAAAGGCGCCGGTGTCGATGACAACGGTGGCACGCTGAGCCTGACGAATACCATCGTCGCGGAGAACGGCTCTTCCGACTGCACGAAGCCGGCCAGCGCGAGCGATCACAGTCTCGACTCGGACGGCAGCTGTGGCGTCGGCGCGCTGAGCAAGACGAACCCGCTGCTGGCACGCGGGCTTCGAAACAACGGTGGGCCGACACCAGACGCACGCGCTGGAAGCGGGCAGCCCTGCGATCGCTGCGGGCGACGACTCGAAGTGCCCGGCCGAAGATCAGCGTCACTTCACTCGCCCGGACGGACGCTGTGACATCGGCGCCTACGAGACGGGTGCAGTCCAAGGCGGGGTGCCTCGGGGGCGGCGGGGGCGCGGGGTCGGGGTCCAATCCCTCGTCGACGGGCGCGGCCGGCGCCCTCGTGGGCGTGAGCGGGCACGGCACGCTGCGCGGAGCCCGGCGCTCGCGGATCACCTTCACCGTGCGAGCGCAGGTCGGGCGCTCGAGCCCACGTTCCTCTACACCGACGGCGCTCGACACGTTCTCCTGCGCAAGCTGACCCTGAAATCGTTGGCGATCGACGGGCGGCGGGGCGTCGCGACGCTTCGCGGGAGCGGCTGGAGACCTCCAGCAGGCGACGAGTGGGCGTCACCTCGTGCTGGTAAGCCATTCCGGCCAGCGGAGCCTCCGCATTCGGCTCTCAAGCGGCTACTACGTCAGTGGCCGTCTCATCGCGGGTCGATCGCGTTTACGCGAAGGGTCGGTGCGTGATGATTCGCACTTCCAAATACGCGACTTGTGTCTAACTGGTGAACATCACTGCGCCCAAAAATATGCGGCTGCGAGCTGTGTACAAGCCGTGAACATCCTCCTGAGGCGGCTCATTCCCGGCCGCGGTTCTGGTACAAGGGGGCGGTGAGGAGTGTTAGGACAGCCCTGCGTGGTCGGTTGACCCTGAGCCTGACGCTCGCGCTGGCGAGTCTATGCGTGCTCGGCGCGAGTGAGGCGAGCGCCGAAACGATCTCGGTGAAAAGCACCGCTGAATTCGTCGCGGCTGTGGCCAAAGCCAACACGAATGGGCAGGCCAACACGATCGTGGTCGCGGGCGCCGTCGACTACGTTCCGACCAAGACGCTGACATTCACAGATACGAGCGGTCCGCAGACGATCGAAGCGTCGCCCGTGAGCGGGCCCTCTGTCAGAGGTGAAACCGCCGAGATCAGCGGCTCCTCGGTCGAACCGTTTCCCTCGCAGTTGTTCATCGTCGAAAAAGGCGTGTCGGTGACGCTCAAGAACGTGCAGGTCTCCGTCGCAGGCGGCAACGGGGTGGCGGCGATCGAAGTCTTCGGAACCCTGGGGGTCGAAGGCTCGGCGATCACGGGGAACAGCGGCGATGGCGTTCTCGTCGAGCCTGAAGCAACGTTGACGGTGCACAACTCGACGATCTCGGACGGCGCGGAATTCGGCGTCGTCGACGACGGCACGGCGAGCTTCTTCAACGCCACGGTCGCCTACAACAAAGACGGCGGGCTCGAAAACAAGGGCACGCTGAACCTGACGAACACGATCGTCGCCGAGAACACCGGCGAGGGCGACTGCGTCGGCACCGCGACCGCGAGCGATCACAGCCTGGACTCCGACGGCAGCTGCGGTGTGGGCGCGCTCAGCAAAACGAACCCGCTGCTGCAGAAATCGCTGCTGAACGACGGAGGCACCGACGTCGGTGCACTCTCTGAAACCCGGCAGCCCCGCGATCGGGGCGGGCGACTCGGCGACCTGCCTGACGACCGACCAGCGGGGCGCGCCTCGAGCCAAACCGTGCTCGATCGGCGCCGACGAATACTCGAGCACTCCGCCGGTGATCAAAGTGCCGGCGGCACCGATCAAAGCGGAAGCGAACGTAATCCTGGAAGACGGCGAAGAAGCCGCGGAAATCGCGAATCTCGAAGTGACCGCCACAGGCGTGAACTCGATCGTGCGGACCCTCACCTGCGCGCCCATTGAACTCGGCTCGCCCTTCCCGGTAGGCACGACCAAAGAGACGTGCACTGCCACGGACGGCCACGAAAATAAAGCGACCGGCGAATTCGAGGTCGAAGTCACTAAAAAAGGCGGTGCACCGGTCGCTCCCGCGGTCGTCACGAGCGCCGCCTCGAGCGTCGGCGAAACCGCGGCCACGCTGAACGGCAGCGTCAACCCGAACGGCTTCGAAGTGACCGAATGCGAGTTTGAATACGGCACCTCGACGAGCTACGGCAAAACAGCGCCGTGCTCGGCGCTGCCTGGATCGGGCTCGAGCGCCGTATCGGTCTCGGCAGCGCTCACGGGCCTCTCCGCCGGCACCACCTACGACTACAGGCTCGTCGCCAAAAACTCAGGCGGCCAGACCAAAGGCTCAAACGAAACGTTCAAAACGTCGGCGAAAGTCGTCACCCCGGTCGCTCCCGCGGTCGTCACGAGCGCCGCCTCGAGCGTCGGCGAAACCGCGGCCACGCTGAACGGCAGCGTCAACCCGAACGGCTTCGAAGTGACCGAATGCGAGTTTGAATACGGCACCTCGACGAGCTACGGCAAAACAGCGCCGTGCTCGGCGCTGCCTGGATCGGGCTCGAGCGCCGTATCGGTCTCGGCAGCGCTCACGGGCCTCTCCGCCGGCACCACCTACGACTACAGGCTCGTCGCCAAAAACTCAGGCGGCCAGACCAAAGGCTCAAACGAAACGTTCAAAACGTCGGCGAAAGTCGTCACCCCGGTCGCTCCCGCGGTCGTCACGAGCGCCGCCTCGAGCGTCGGCGAAACCGCGGCCACGCTGAACGGCAGCGTCAACCCGAACGGCTTCGAAGTGACCGAATGCGAGTTTGAATACGGCACCTCGACGAGCTACGGCAAAACAGCGCCGTGCTCGGCGCTGCCTGGATCGGGCTCGAGCGCCGTATCGGTCTCGGCAGCGCTCACGGGCCTCTCCGCCGGCACCACCTACGACTACAGGCTCGTCGCCAAAAACTCAGGCGGCCAGACCAAAGGCTCAAACGAAACGTTCAAAACGTCGGCGAAAGTCGTCACCCCGGTCGCTCCCGCGGTCGTCACGAGCGCCGCCTCGAGCGTCGGCGAAACCGCGGCCACGCTGAACGGCAGCGTCAACCCGAACGGCTTCGAAGTGACCGAATGCGAGTTTGAATACGGCACCTCGACGAGCTACGGCAAAACAGCGCCGTGCTCGGCGCTGCCTGGATCGGGCTCGAGCGCCGTATCGGTCTCGGCAGCGCTCACGGGCCTCTCCGCCGGCACCACCTACGACTACAGGCTCGTCGCCAAAAACTCAGGCGGCCAGACCAAAGGCTCAAACGAAACGTTCAAAACGTCGGCGAAAGTCGTCACCCCGGTCGCTCCCGCGGTCGTCACGAGCGCCGCCTCGAGCGTCGGCGAAACCGCGGCCACGCTGAACGGCAGCGTCAACCCGAACGGCTTCGAAGTGACCGAATGCGAGTTTGAATACGGCACCTCGACGAGCTACGGCAAAACAGCGCCGTGCTCGGCGCTGCCTGGATCGGGCTCGAGCGCCGTATCGGTCTCGGCAGCGCTCACGGGCCTCTCCGCCGGCACCACCTACGACTACAGGCTCGTCGCCAAAAACTCAGGCGGCCAGACCAAAGGCTCAAACGAAACGTTCAAAACGTCGGCGAAAGTCGTCACCCCGGTCGCTCCCGCGGTCGTCACGAGCGCCGCCTCGAGCGTCGGCGAAACCGCGGCCACGCTGAACGGCAGCGTCAACCCGAACGGCTTCGAAGTGACCGAATGCGAGTTTGAATACGGCACCTCGACGAGCTACGGCAAAACAGCGCCGTGCTCGGCGCTGCCTGGATCGGGCTCGAGCGCCGTATCGGTCTCGGCAGCGCTCACGGGCCTCTCCGCCGGCACCACCTACGACTACAGGCTCGTCGCCAAAAACTCAGGCGGCCAGACCAAAGGCTCAAACGAAACGTTCAAAACGTCGGCGAAAGTCGTCACCCCGGTCGCTCCCGCGGTCGTCACGAGCGCCGCCTCGAGCGTCGGCGAAACCGCGGCCACGCTGAACGGCAGCGTCAACCCGAACGGCTTCGAAGTGACCGAATGCGAGTTTGAATACGGCACCTCGACGAGCTACGGCAAAACAGCGCCGTGCTCGGCGCTGCCTGGATCGGGCTCGAGCGCGGTATCGGTCTCGGCAGCGCTCACGGGCCTCTCCGCCGGCACCACCTACGACTACAGGCTCGTCGCCAAAAACTCAGGCGGCCAGACCAAAGGCTCAAACGAAACGTTCAAAACGTCGGCGAAAGTCGTCACCCCGGTCGCTCCCGCGGTCGTCACGAGCGCCGCCTCGAGCGTCGGCGAAACCGCGGCCACGCTGAACGGCAGCGTCAACCCGAACGGCTTCGAAGTGACCGAATGCGAGTTTGAATACGGCACCTCGACGAGCTACGGCAAAACAGCGCCGTGCTCGGCGCTGCCTGGATCGGGCTCGAGCGCCGTATCGGTCTCGGCAGCGCTCACGGGCCTCTCCGCCGGCACCACCTACGACTACAGGCTCGTCGCCAAAAACTCAGGCGGCCAGACCAAAGGCTCAAACGAAACGTTCAAAACGTCGGCGAAAGTCGTCACCCCGGTCGCTCCCGCGGTCGTCACGAGCGCCGCCTCGAGCGTCGGCGAAACCGCGGCCACGCTGAACGGCAGCGTCAACCCGAACGGCTTCGAAGTGACCGAATGCGAGTTTGAATACGGCACCTCGACGAGCTACGGCAAAACAGCGCCGTGCTCGGCGCTGCCTGGATCGGGCTCGAGCGCCGTATCGGTCTCGGCAGCGCTCACGGGCCTCTCCGCCGGCACCACCTACGACTACAGGCTCGTCGCCAAAAACTCAGGCGGCCAGACCAAAGGCTCAAACGAAACGTTCAAAACGTCGGCGAAAGTCGTCACCCCGGTCGCTCCCGCGGTCGTCACGAGCGCCGCCTCGAGCGTCGGCGAAACCGCGGCCACGCTGAACGGCAGCGTCAACCCGAACGGCTTCGAAGTGACCGAATGCGAGTTTGAATACGGCACCTCGACGAGCTACGGCAAAACAGCGCCGTGCTCGGCGCTGCCTGGATCGGGCTCGAGCGCCGTATCGGTCTCGGCAGCGCTCACGGGCCTCTCCGCCGGCACCACCTACGACTACAGGCTCGTCGCCAAAAACTCAGGCGGCCAGACCAAAGGCTCAAACGAAACGTTCAAAACGTCGGCGAAAGTCGTCACCCCGGTCGCTCCCGCGGTCGTCACGAGCGCCGCCTCGAGCGTCGGCGAAACCGCGGCCACGCTGAACGGCAGCGTCAACCCGAACGGCTTCGAAGTGACCGAATGCGAGTTTGAATACGGCACCTCGACGAGCTACGGCAAAACAGCGCCGTGCTCGGCGCTGCCTGGATCGGGCTCGAGCGCCGTATCGGTCTCGGCAGCGCTCACGGGCCTCTCCGCCGGCACCACCTACGACTACAGGCTCGTCGCCAAAAACTCAGGCGGCCAGACCAAAGGCTCAAACGAAACGTTCAAAACGTCGGCGAAAGTCGTCACCCCGGTCGCTCCCGCGGTCGTCACGAGCGCCGCCTCGAGCGTCGGCGAAACCGCGGCCACGCTGAACGGCAGCGTCAACCCGAACGGCTTCGAAGTGACCGAATGCGAGTTTGAATACGGCACCTCGACGAGCTACGGCAAAACAGCGCCGTGCTCGGCGCTGCCTGGATCGGGCTCGAGCGCCGTATCGGTCTCGGCAGCGCTCACGGGCCTCTCCGCCGGCACCACCTACGACTACAGGCTCGTCGCCAAAAACTCAGGCGGCCAGACCAAAGGCTCAAACGAAACGTTCAAAACGTCGGGTGGAGGCACATCCGCCCCCACGCCAGAAGCGAACATCCGCCAGCTTCTGAACGAAGTCAGCGCGGCGGGAATCTCGCGCGGCATCCGCAACGAACTGTCGGGTCTGCTGGAGTATGCTCTGCGCAACCTCAAGGCGCCGAGGGGCTTCGGTGGCGGACCCAGCGGGTTCGGAAGCTACCGGGAGCTGTCTGATGCGCTTCAGGCAAACAGCGCGACGCCGCGCTGTGGCTACAGCACGCGGCAGGCGTTCGAGGACCTCGAGCAGTTCATCGCCGTAATCGCCCGTGACCAGAGCAGACGCAGGCCGCAGATCCCGAGAGGGCTCGCGAGCGCCTGGAGTCAGTCGGCCCGCAGCATCGCGGCGTCGCTGTCCTGCGGGTCCGTCGGCAAGTACGGCTACTCTGACGGCTGGTGAGCAGCGGCGGGAGGGGCTCGCGCGTCGGCTCGCTGTTCGGCATGCGCTCGCTGCGAGGCCCTGAGCTAATACGCCTGACGGTCGCCGTGGCTGTGGCCGTCGCCGCGGTTGTGCTGGTCGAGTCACTTTCGCACAGCAGCCACACTTCCCACGGCTCGACCTCGCACTCGGGCCAGGCCTCGTCGGCGCACGCTGGCGAATCGGCACACGGCAGCGCGAGCGCCGCCGGCGGGCGATCGTCAGGCACCCATGCAGTCACGGTGGCGGGGGGCCCGGCGGTGACGAACTCGCTGCGCCACGGGCTGATGACGGTCGTGATCGACCAGCCGCCGCCAGGCATGTTTTCAGAACAGAACCGCTCGATCGCGCAGGGGGCCGCCGTTGGGGTTGCGCAGCTCGACGCTGCCGGCGGACTTGCCGGACATATCCGCGTCAGGCTGGTGAGCCAGAGCCTGGACGGCCTGTCAGCGGCAGCCGTGCAGAGCCGGCTGCGCTCAGAGGCGGCTGCCGTCCTGATCCTCCCGTGCGACACGAACTCGCAGCTCAGCCTCGCTGCAGACGCTTCCCAATTCGGGCAGCTCATGCTGGCGCCGTGCAACCCGGACGCCACGGCCGGCGGTCGCTATGCGACCTACTGGCCGGTCGGGATGGCGGCGACCGACGAAGCGGCGGGACTGACGATGTTCATGCACACGGTGGGCTACGGACGCGTGTTCGTCGTCAGCGCCCCGGGCACGAGCTATGGCGAACTGGTGACCAGCGCCTTCCGCAGCGCCGCTCAGACCAGCGGTATCCAGCTCGCCGGAAGCGCTTCGGTCGCTTTGACGACGCGAAACTTCGCGGGCTTGGCGCACGCCATCGAAGCGATCCATCCGATCCCATCGGCGATCTTCACCGCGCTCCCTCCGCCGCTCGTGAGCCGGATGGCGGCGGGCCTGCAGGCGCAGGGCCTCGATCTGACCGTGCTGGGCAGCACCGCCATGGATACGCCGCTCACGCTCTCGAGCGGTCGCAGGGCCGTCGAAAACGCCACCTTCGCCTCCTACGGTTTTCAGCGTATGAGCGCGTCTGCGCGTCACTTCGCCTCCGACTACCGCGCACGCTTCGGTCGCGAACCCACGGGAAGCTTCCCCGGCCTCGGGCTCGAAACGGTCCGACTGCTCGAGGCTGCCGTGCGCAAGGCCCGCTCGGCGGAGCCCAGCGCCATCCAGCAGGCGCTGACCGGCGGCATCGCCCTGCAGGGGGTGGGGCTGGCGGACCGAAGCTACCAGGCTGACGGCGATCACAACCCGATGGGCGAAGTGGCCGTCGCCAAGATCGCCGCAGGCAGCTTCCTGCCGCTGTTCGCCGATACGCCGAGCACCCCGTCGAGCCCCTGAGACCGGCGCCGGGGAAGCCGCCACGACGGGGCAGCCGCCCGACCCCCCGAGAGGCCACGACGCCAGGCGTTGCCTGGTCAGTAGACGGAGATGACGTGCGCCGTGGCGCGCCCAACGGCGCCGCGACGACTCTCGTAGCGGTAGGTGCCCTTGACGAAGCGGACGCCCCAGATGGCGAGGCCCGTGAAGCCTGCGCTGGTCGTATGCTGCACGCCGGGCCCGCTCAGGCGAAAGCCCGCTTCGGGCGAGCTCACCGTGACGAGCACCTCGTAGCGGCCGTTGCGCAGATGCGTGACGGCATCGCCGTTCGGCGTGGTCAGCGTGACCCGGCCGGAAGCGCTGACCGTTGCCATCAGCTTCCCCGCAGGAGCCGCTCGCACGGTGTCCGGCCCTTTCTTCGTGCTCCCGGACAGCGCGAGAACCCCTACTGCGACGGCGGCCACCAGCAGCGCCGCCAGCCCCACGAATGAGCGCGTTCGGTTGATCGCTATGCGCCGGTCAACGGGTCGGGGCCCTCGATGTCGTCCGTCAGCCCCTCCATCTCGACGGTGCTACCGACCGGCTCGCGCATGACCACCGTGGGAGCGTTGCCGTTGAGGCCGTGCACGAGCGGGTGTGGCCAGGGCAGGATTGCCTCGAGGAAGACTTCAAGAGCCGGCCCGGCCAGCGTCTCGGCGTCGACGAGCGCGTTGGCGAGCTCGTCCAGGACCTGCCTGTTCATCTCGATGATCCGCTTGGCCGTGTCCTCGGCCTCGTGCGCCAGCCGGCGCGTCTCTGAGTCCACGAGTTCGTGCGTGGCGGCGGCGACGTTGCGGTGTTCGCCATTTCGCGGCCGATGAAGACCTGGCCGGGCTTCTCGCCGACCGTCACGGGTCCGATCGCCTGGCTCATCCCGTAAACGGCGCACCATCGCATGCGCGGTCCTCGTTGCCTCGCTGAGATCGTCCTCCCGCCTGTGGACAGCATGCCGAACACGTAATCCTCGGCGGCCACTCCGGCCATCGCCGTGACGAGGTTCTTCATCAGGTCGAGGTGCGTGAGCATCAGCTTGTCTTCGCTGAGCATACACCGTTGCGCCTCCGCGTCCGCGTCCGCGCGCCACCACCGAGAGCTTCTGCAGCGCCGCCGGAATGTTGATCGCGCGGGCGACGATCGCGTGCCCGGACTCGTGGATCGCGATCCGCCACAGCTCTTCGCGAGTGAAAGCAGGTGGCTCTTGCGCGCGGGCCCCAGAGAACCCGGTCGATGGCCTCTTCGAGCTCCTCCTGCTCGATCAGCTGCTTGCCCGCGCGTACAGTCAGCAGTGACGCCTCGTTGATGATGTTGGCGAGATCGGCGCCCGTGAAGCCCGGCGTCTGGTGGGCGATCGCGCATCAGCGTCGGCGTTGGGTGAGATCGGACTTCTGCTGGCGTGCAGTGCGAGGATCTCGGCGCGGCCCTGAACGTCCGGGACAGTCGACGACCACCTGCCGGTCGAAGCGACCGGGTCGCAGCAGCGCGTTGTCGAGGATGTCCGGCCGGTTGGTGGCGGCCATGACCACGACGCCGCTCTCGGCGCCGAACCCGTCCAGCTCGACGAGCATCTGGTTGAGCGTCTGCTCGCGCTCGTCGTTGCCCTGACCGATCGCCGGCTCCTCGCTGGCGCCCGACGGCGTCGAGCTCGTCGATGAAGATGATGGCCGGCGCCGCTTCGCGCGCCTGGCGGAACAGATCGCGAACGCGCGCCGCGCCCACTCCGACGAGCGACTCGACGAACTCTGAGCCCGAGATGGAAAAGAAGTTCGCCTGCGCCTCGCCGGCGACGGCACGTGCCAGCAGTGTCTTGCCCGTGCCCGGTGGACCGCGAGTATCACGCCCTTCGGCGCTTTGGCGCCGAGCTTTGCATAGCGTCCTGGGTTCTCCAGGTAGTCGCAGACCTCACGCAGCTCGATCAGGGCCTCCGGCGCACCTGCCACGTCGGCAAACGTGAATTCGCCTTCGCCGGGTTTTTTCCCCTGCCCCGTCCACTTCGAGAACGCGGCGAATGCCCCGCCCTGGTCTTTGGTCAGCGTGATGAAGAAGGCGAACAGCGTTACGAGGATCAGGATCGGTAGCAGGAACTGAACCGTCGAATGCAGGCTCGCCGTGGTCGCCTGCGCGTTCACCGTGCCCGGCACATCCTTTCGCTGAAGCAGCGCGATGAGCGTCCCCGTATAGGAGTCCGAATGCGGGTAGGCCGCCCACAGCCGTTCGCCGCTGCGGGTGACCAGCTCCAGACGAGAGTCCTGGTCGAGCAGGGTCGCCTGCGCCACCTGACCCCCCGAGATCAGTTCGGTTGCATGCGTGAGCGGCGTCTCTTTCCCGCGCGAGTGTGGCGCGATGATCGACAGGCCGACGAAGAAGAGCACCAGCAGAATGGCGGCCATCGCGGCGAGGGCGGCCAGGAGCGGGCTGGCGACGACGATGTCCACGATCGTCGCAAAGCCCTGGCGCGGCAGGCTGAAGAAGCGGGATTTCTTGAGTTTGGTCAACGTGGGGGTCTTGGGTGCGCGGTGCTTACGCCGTACGCCTGATCGCAGGCGGAGCGCCAGTCCGGCGATGACGCCGGCCTTCGCCCCGCGACCGGGGATTCTGTGCCATCGAAGGACCCCAGACGTAAACGACTCGTGAACAAACGAAGCGAACCGTGGCGGCGCAGTGTCCGGAACGTCGCCATCCCTCCGAGCTTCTTCGCCGGCGGGCAACGCAAGCCGGTTCGCGGCAGGCCGAACTCCCACTCGTCGCGTCATGGTCGCGTCATGCATATGACCAGTTGTAAAAAATATGTGATGGCAGCAAACGTGACAATGTCGTGACCGATCGTGACCATGTCGTAAACGGCTTGCTTTGGGCGGCGAGGCCTTGATACAAGTGGTTGGTTGTTCGAAGTGGGCAGTGGTCCCTGGAGATTCGGACGATATCCAGCCTCTGCCCTCGATCTTCCACCATGGGATCTGCTCACTACACGGGGGATGCCTGCTTACTGAACTGGAGGCAGCATGAGGTACGGATTTGTGGAGTGTTTGCGGGCATGTGCGGCTGCGCTTGCCGTCGTCGGAGCGTCGATGCTTGTGCTTGCCGGTGGAGCCAGCGCCGCAACCTACAAAGCGAGCAGCACCGCGCAGCTTGAACAGGCTGTCAGCGAAGCGAATGCCAGTTCGGGGGCGAACACGATCGTAGTAGCGGGCGGCGCCTACGCGCCGACCAAAACGCTGACGTTCACAAACACCAGCGGCCCGCTGACGATCGAAGGACCTGCGGGTTCGCCCTCGGTCAGGGGTGAAACAGCCACACTTGCGGGCTCGGGTGTCGAACCGTTTCCCTCGCCACTGTTCGTCACCAATGAAGGCGTATCGGTGACGTTCAAGGACGTGCAGATGAGCACCGCGGGCGGAAACGGCGTCGCGGCGATCGAAGATTTCGGAAATGTCACCGTTGAAAGCTCGGCGGTCGTGGGCAACAGCGGCTCGGGGATCCTCGTCGAGCCTGAAGCAACGCTGACCGCGCGCAACACGACGATCTCGGATGGTGCTGAATTCGGCGTCGTCGACGACGGGACGGCGAGCTTCTTCAACGCGACGGTCGCGTATAACAAAAACGGCGGCATCGAAAACCGGGGCACGCTGAACCTGACGAACACGATCGTCGCCGAGAACACCGGCGAGGGCGACTGCGTGGGGGCGGCCAGCACGAGCGACCACAGCCTCGACTCGAACGGCAGCTGCGGTGTCGGTGCGCTCAGCAAAACGAACCCGCTGCTGCAGAAAATGCTGCTCAACGACGGCGGCACAACGCCGATCCATTCGCTGAAACCCGGCAGCCCGGCGATCGGGGCCGGCGACTCGTCGACCTGCACGACGACCGACCAGCGCGGCGCCCCTCGGGCAAAACCGTGCTCCATAGGCGCTGATGAGTACAGCAGCACGCCGCCGACGATCACCGTGCCGGCCAACATCACCACGGAAGCGACCAGCTCGGAAGGGGCGGTGGTCACCTACACCGCTACGGCGTCCGGCGTCAACGACCTGGTCCGCACCTTCAGCTGCACCCCAGCATCGGGCTCGACCTTCCCGATCGGCACCACGACGGTGACCTGCACGGCTGTTGACGGTCACGAAAATACGTCAACTGCGTCCTTCAAAGTCACGGTCAATCCCGCCAAAGGTGCGACCGGTGTGACAGGCGCCACCGGCCCCACCGGTCCGACCGGCCCCGCCGGAGTGACCGGAGCGACCGGCCCGACCGGGCCCACGGGCCCCGCCGGAGCGACCGGAGAAGCCGGCGCAACCGGAGGGACCGGCCCAACGGGACCGACGGGTGAAGCCGGCGCAACCGGCGGAAACGGAGCCAACGGAACCAACGGCGCGACCGGAGCAACGGGACCGACAGGCGCAACCGGAGCCACAGGCGAAACCGGCGCAACCGGACTCCAGGGAGTGACCGGAGCGACGGGAGCCCAGGGAGCGACCGGAGCGACGGGAGCCAACGGAGCCAACGGAAGTAACGGCGGGAGCGGCCCGACCGGCCCGACCGGCCCGACCGGGTCGGCCGGGTCAGCCGGAGCCAAAGGCGCAACCGGGGAACGGCGCAACCGGCGCAACCGGCGCCGCGGGAGCAACCGGAGCAGCCGGGGGCGCAACCGGAGCAACGGGCGCCGCCGGAGCAACGGGTGCGGCCGGTGCCCAGGGCAAAGCCGGAGCAACCGGAGCCACCGGCAGCACGGGTGCCACCGGGCAGGCCGGCAACGCCGCGATAGCGACGTTCGTCAGCTTCTCCAACGTGCCGAACGAAAACTGCCTGAACTACACGGAGCTCGCAGGTCAGGGCAACGGCATCTGCCCCGGACCTACGAAAGGCGCCTCCACCAGTGGTCTGCTGGCAGGCCCGACGCCCGCTAACGGGGCGACCGTCAGCAGCCTGTATGTCGACACGACCGCGGTACTGACCGGCGAATCAAAAGCGGTGGTCTCGGTCCTCGACAACACGACGGGCAAAACGCTGCTCTCCTGCACGGTCGAAAAATCAGCGAGCAGCTGCTCAAACAGCGCCACAGGTGGCACTGCGGCGGCCGGTGACAACATCGAGGTCAAATTGACGTTGATGGCGACCGGCTCCAAGTGCGCCAACAAGGTGTGGCGAGTGAGGTTCCGCTACTAGTTTCCGCGCCTCCTGCCGCAGGTCCACCGTGGGCCTGCGGCCGGAGTGCACGGGTTGACGCGAATTCGCAATTTGCGGAGATCGTGCGCCTCTCCTCTCGGGCTCGACACGACAAGCTGCGTGATGCGGGTGCAAGCGGTCCGGACGCCGCGGGTGCCACCTCATCCGGACCGGCGTCCGTGCTTCGCGGCTACGCGCCAGGCGTTCCCGAGCGTTTCTGAGGTTGCAGCGACGCTTGTGAAAGGAATGTGATCGCGGCGGCCAAACGTGACAATATCGTTACCGATCGTGACGAAGCGGTAAACGGCTTGCCTTGGCCGGCAACGCCTTGATACAAGTGGTCCGTTGCTCGAAGTGGCAGCGGAGCTTCACACGATATCCGGCCACTGCCTTCGATCTTCCATCATGAGATCTGCTCACCGTACTGGGATACCTGCTCACTGAACTGGAGGACAGCATGAGGTATGGATTTGTGGCGCGTTTGCGAGCATGTGCGGCGGCGCTTGCCGTCGTCGGAGTGTCGTTGACAGTGCTTGCCGGTGGCGCCAGCGCCGCAACCTACAAAGCGAGCAGCACCGCGCAGTTTGAAACCGCGGTCAGCGAAGCGAACGCCAGTTCGGGGGCGAACACGATCGTAGTAGCGGCGGCGCCTACGCGCCGACAAAAACGCTCACGTTCACAAACACCAGCGGTCCGCTGACGATCGAAGGACCATCAGGCCCGCCCTCGGTCAGGGGTGAAACGGCGACACTCGCCGGCTCTTCGGTCGAACCGTTTCCCTCACAGCTGTTCGTCGCCAACGAAGGCGTCTCGGTGACGTTCAAGAACGTGCAGATAAGCACAGCCGGCGGAAACGGGGTCGGGGAGATCGAAGATTTCGGAACCATCTCCGTTGAAAGCTCGGCGGTCGTGGGCAACAGCGGCTCGGGCATACTGGTCGAGCCGGGGGCGACGCTGACGGCGCGCAACACGACGATCTCGGACGGCTCTGAATTCGGTGTCGTCGATGACGGCACGGCGAGCTTCTTCAACACGACGATCGCGCTTCAACAAAGATGGCGGGGCTCGAAAACAAGGGCACGCTGAACCTGACGAACACGATCGTCGCCGAGAACACCGGCGAGGGCGACTGCGTGGGGGCAGCCAGCACGAGCGATCACAGCCTCGACTCGAACGGCAGCTGCGGCGTCGGTGCGCTCGGCAAAACGAACCCGCTGCTGCGAAACAGCTGCTAAACGACGGCGGCACGACGCCGATCCATTCGCTGAAACCCGGCAGTCCGGCGATCGGGGCCGGCGACTCGGCGACGCTGCACGACGACCGACCAGCGCGGCGCTCCTCGGGCAAAGCCGTGCTCCATAGGCGCCGATGAGTCCAGCAGCACGCCGCCGACGATCACCGTGCCGGCCAACATCACTGAGTCCTCCACCGGCCCGTCGGGAGCGGCGGTCAGCTACACGGCCGAAGCAACCGGCTCGAACGATTTGATCCGTACCTTCAGCTGCACGCCAGAATCGGGTTCGACCTTCGCGATCGGCACCACGACGGTGACGTGCACCGCCGTGGACGGCCACGAAAATACGGCTACGGCCTCCTTCAAAGTCACGGTTGTCAGCTGCAAACCGGAAACCCTGGAAGGCTTCTGCACGAGCTTCACCCCCGGAAAGCATTGAACCTCTCAGCGAACCGGATGCCACGGCTGTTGACCCGAGCGGAAACATCTGGGTCGCCGACTCGGGCCACGACCGGGTGATCGAGTTCAACTCGGCACACAAATACCTCAGGCAGTTCGGCTCAGAAGGCACCGGGACCGGCCAGTTCAAGGGAATCCGGGGCATCGCGACCAACTCATCCGGCGATGTGTACGTGACCGATTACGGCAACGCCCGCGTCCAGGAGTTCTCGCCGGAAGGCGTCTTCCTGAGGCAGTTCGGCTCGCTCGGAAGCGGTAACGAACACTTCATCGAGCCGACGGGCATCGCGGTTGACGCAAGCGGAAATGTCTGGGTCCTCAACACCTCGGGCGTCCTGCTGCAGGAGTACTCGGCCACGGGCACCTTCCTATCTGGGTTCGGAACCGCGCAGTCAGCTGCCGGGAACAAGGGCGTGGCGATCTCCGGCGGGAACCTGTATGTGACCGAAGCGCTCAACGACAGGGTGCAGGAGTTCTCCACGGCGGGCAGCTCCCTCGGGCTGTTCGATGAAAAAGCCTCGGGCTCCAGCCTGCCATGGGGCATTGCCACCGACCCGACGACGGGCAACCTGTACGTCACAGAAGTGGGCAACAACCGCGTGCAGGAGTTCACGGCGGCGAGGGCCTCGGTCCTCACGTTCGGCTCGGCCGGCTCGGGCAACGGGCAGTTCTCGGGCCCGAAGGGAGTGGCGGTCAACTACTCCGGCACCGTCTACGTCGCCGACACCGGTAACAACCGGATCGAGGAATGGGCGGCCGGCTCACCTCCCACCTACGTGACGAGCTTCACCCAGCAGAAAATCGAAGGCAGCTTCAAGGAACCGGATGCCACGGCTGTTGACCCGAGCGGAAACATCTGGGTCGCCGACTCGGGCCACGACCGGGTGATCGAGTTCAACTCGGCACACAAATACCTCAGGCAGTTCGGCTCAGAAGGCACCGGGACCGGCCAGTTCAAGGGAATCCGGGGCATCGCGACCAACTCATCCGGCGATGTGTACGTGACCGATTACGGCAACGCCCGCGTCCAGGAGTTCTCGCCGGAAGGCGTCTTCCTGAGGCAGTTCGGCTCGCTCGGAAGCGGTAACGAACACTTCATCGAGCCGACGGGCATCGCGGTTGACGCAAGCGGAAATGTCTGGGTCCTCAACACCTCGGGCGTCCTGCTGCAGGAGTACTCGGCCACGGGCACCTTCCTATCTGGGTTCGGAACCGCGCAATTCCTTGCAGGGAACGAGGGCGTGGCGATCTCCGGCGGGAACCTGTATGTGACCGAAGCGCTCAACGACAGGGTGCAGGAGTTCTCCGCGGCGGGCAGCTCCCTCGGCTGTCGATGGAACAGAAAAAGCCTCGGCTCCAGCCTGCCATGGGGCATTGCCACCGACCCGACGACGGGCAACCTGTACGTCACAGAAGTGGGCAACAACCGCGTGCAGGAGTTCACGGCGGCGAGGGCCTCGGTCCTCACGTTCGGCTCAGGCCGGCTCGGGCAACGGGCAGTTCTCGGGCCCGAAGGGAGTGGCGGTCAACTCCTCCGGGCGGGTCTTCGTCGCCGACACCGGTAACAACCGGATCGAGGAATGGGCGCCGTAGGTCTCGATATCGCAGGAGCAAAACGACCGGGAGGGGCCGCGCGATGCGCGCGGCCCCTTCCCGCGTCTGCGATCGGGCGAAAGAGCGGTCCTGAGGTTGAAACTGCGCCAGCGGGTTGAAGGGAGGAGGTATGTGCTGCCGCGCGCAATTGTGTGTGTAGCGTAAGAAAGCGGTCAGCCAGACATCTCGAGACTCTATGATGGGCGCATCTGCAAGGGCGTGCACGCACCGATCTTCTCGATCTCGAACAGGACCACGCCGAGCGGCCTTCCGTGAAGCTCTCCGACTCACCACCCGGCACGCTGTCCAACGGCAATGGCAAGGTCCCGGCGCGCGCCGGGAAGCCTCGGTCCTCGCTGCGCGAGAACGCCAAGCAGGCGCTGCCGCGCCCGGCCGGGCAGCCGGCCGATCTTCCCTGCAGTCCGAACGTGGGATGGCAGGGATCGAGGACGACCCGCCAGAGGCGGTGGGAGTCGCTCGGGCAGGTCGGGGCGACCGTCTGGTTCACGGGCCTGCCCGGGGCCGGCAAGTCGACGATCGCAGGCGCCGTCGAGGAGCGGCTGATCGCGGTTGGGCGCTCAGCGTTCCTGCTCGACGGCGACAACCTGCGCCACGGTCTCAACGGCGATCTGGGATTCGATGAGCAGGCGCGCAGCGAGAACGTGCGCCGCACCGCGCACGTGGCGAGGTTGTTCGCGGAGTCCGGGACGATTGCGCTGGTGGGTCTCGTCAGCCCCTACACGGCGGATCGCGAGGAGGCCGCGGCGCTCCACGCCGTCGTCGAGCTGGACTTCATCGAGGTCTTCGTGAACGCTCCCGTGGAGTTGTGCGAGCAGCGCGACCCGAAGGGGCTGTATGCGCGCGCTCGGGCCGGTGAGCTCCGTGGTTTCACCGGCGTGGGGGCGCCCTACGAGGCGCCCGCTCAGCCGGATCTGGTGTTGGCTCCGTGCAGGAAACGGTCCACGATGAGGCGGATCGCGTGCTCCAGGTGCTCGCCGCACGGGGGCTCATCTCAGGCGAACTGCGGGAGAAGCGGCGAGTTCGTCGTAGGTGATCGCCTCGCGCCGGCCGCCGGCGCGGTCAAGCACCCACTCGAGCGCCATCATGTGTCGCGGGTGCTGCAGGTCAGCCGGATGCAGGTCCAGACGCAGAGTGCCTCCGCACAGCAGGCTGCCCGCACGGATCAGCGAGGGTGAGAGGGCGCGCTGCAGCGGGCTGCTGGTCCCCATGCCCCACGCGGGCGCGAGCCCGGAGGCCGGCTCGAGGAGCCGCTGCGGATCGCCGTCGGGGTTGGCGGACGTCCGGTGCAGCCGCAGAAGGCCCGCCCACCAGCGGAACTTCTGCGGGAGCACCCGTCGCAGCGCCTGCGTGTAGGCATAGGCCGGCGCGACGAAGCCGTCGGGCTCTATGCCGGCGAGCTTGAGCACCCGCCAGCCCGCGTCGACCGCCCTGCGGGTCTCGCCGCCGTCCAGTCCCGCGAACTCCGCGGCACGCCGGTTGTGGGCGGACAGGAGCGTGCGACGGGAGAAGGAGCCGTGGCGCAACTGCTCGTGCTGAAAGCCGTGCTGGGCGATCGAATCGCCGCCTGCGCCGGCGCTCGGCCAGCCAGCCGGCCATCTCCGGGGAGCGCTCGCCTAACGGGTGCAGGTCGCGAGCGGGGATCACGAGCAGCGTCACCCGGCCCACACCGTGATCGTCCAGCCAGTCGCGGATCAGCGCACAGCGCTCGAACGTGGCTGGCTCTATGTCGTGCAGGGCGACGGCGATTCGGGCGCGCTCACGCGGCATGCGCAACTTCTTTCGAGCCGCTCGCGGGCAGCACCCGCCGGTAGCCCGCCGCCAGGCGATCGAGCGCCCGCTCCCACGTCCGTTCCCTGATCGATGCAAGGCCCGCCTGGGCGAGACGCTCGCGCAGCAGCGGCGAGTCGGCGAGCTCGAGCACGGCCTGCGCCAGCGCACCGGCGTAAGGCGCGCACAGCAGCCCGCTGACGCGGTGCTCGATCAGCGAGCGCGGGCCGCCTTCGGCGATGGCCACGACAGCCAGGCCGCTGGCCTGCGCCTCGAGAATCACCTGCCCGAACGTGTCGGTGCGGCTTGGGAACAGGAAGATGTCGGCGCTCGCGTAGGCGCGTGCCAGCTCGACGCCCTCGAGCCAGCCGAGGAAGGTGGCGGCGCCGCCGACCCGGTCGCGCAGGTGCTCCTGCTCGGGGCCGCCGCCTGCGAGCAGGAGCTGCAGGCGCGGGTTGCGCTCGCGCGCCTGAAGGAAGGCGTCGGCGAGCAGGTCGGCGCCCTTCTCGCGGGTGATACGCCCGGCGTAAAGGACATTGACGGCGTCCGGCATCGGCATCGAGCCGCGCAGCGCCGGATCGAAGCGGGCGCTGTCGACGCCTCGATCCCAGCGTGCCACCTTCTCCGGCGCCACCCCGATGCGCTCGAGCGCATCATCAGATGCCGGGCTCGGCGAGAGCACCAGATCACACGCGCCATAGAAGGCGCTGACCCCCATCGCCATCGCGTCGGCCAGAAGCTGCTCGCCCGAGCGCAGCCCCGCGTAGGCGGTCAGCTCGGTGTGGTAGCTGCCCACCAGCGGCACTCCCAGACCGCGGCTGACGAGCGCGCCGGCCACGCCCGCCGGGCCGGGCGAGCACACGTGGATCAGATCGAAGGTTCCCTCCGCGAGCGTCTGCACCGCGGCGGAGAGGCTGGGCACGCCGATGCGCAGGCCCGGGATAGTGGGGCACGTCGAACTCCGCCACCGCAGACAGCCGCCGATCGACGTCCGCGTCGGTGCCGACCACCTCGATCTCGAAGCCCGGCACGCCGCGGCTGCGTATCTCCTCGAGCGCGCGCGTGACCCCATGGGTGCTGCCGATGCCATCGGCGAGGATCGCGACACGCGGTGTTTCGCCGCTCTTCAGCGCGCGGATCGAGCTTGGCCTGCTCGTTCGCCAGGAAGGCCTGGCCGGTGCGTAGGGGATCGCCGGCGATGCAGCCGTCGAACAGGCCGCTGCGCGGCACTCATCAGATCCGCGGCACCGTTCGCGGCGCGCACGGCCTGCCCGACGGCGGCGCGCAGCTTGCGCTCATGCACGCGACAGGCCCGGCGGTACAGGTCGGCGTGGCTGAAGTGCTCATCCTGCATGTAGGCGATGAGGCCGTGCTCGTCGAGGTGGTCGAGCTCCACGGCGCTCAGCCATGCGCGCAGCAGGCAGCGGGCGTCCTCGGGCGAGAGGCTCATGTCGGCGCTCACGGCGCCCTGCGCGCGCGTCGCCTTCGCGCAGCAGCCGCTGGACCATCGTGATCACCGTGCGCGGGTCCGGGCCCGGCGCGCGCTCGCCCCGCCCACGCCACGGCCCAGCGCCCTTGCGGCCAGGGCGATCGCGGCATGGGCCCACTTGGCGGCGCTGCCCTGAGCCCCGCCGCGCGAGGACGGCTCCGGCGCGCACGTGCTCGAGGAACTCCGCCGGCGTGCGCGCGGGAGGCGCCTCCGTCCAGGTGCGCCCGATGTCCACGCCGGCGTGATCGTCTGAGCCGCCGATCCCGGCGCCGCCGTGCGTGGTCATGTATGTGGCCGCGGGCCGGTTCAGCTCGCGGGCGCGCGCGCCGTTGCGCATCTCCCAGACGTCGAACAGCTGCGCGAGGCGGCGGCGGTGGCGGCCGTCAGCGGCGCGCCGACCGTGTAGTAGGGGTGGGCCAGCGCGCATACGATCTCGCGCTCGTACATGTAGGCGGCGCACAGCTCGACGTCGCCGCGGTGGGCCTGCAGCCATTCGTGGTCCTCGGGGGTGATCCCGTAGCAGAGGACGTGCACGGCCTGCGGCTCGCCGCGGAAGTGCGCCGTCAGCTCCTCGGAGACGAACACGTCGGGGCGGTCGGCGATCTCGAGCACGCCCGCGATCGTGTCGTGATCGGTGATCGTCACGAAGTCCATGCCGCGGCGCTTGGCGAGCTCGTAGACCTCCTGTGGCGGGGTCGCGCACTCCGGCAGCCCGACGGCCCGCTGAACCCCGAGCCTCGACATGCTGCTGATGCCGTCGAGTGACAGTGCATGTCGGCGCGTGTGGACATGTCGTGCGGAGTGACCTGATCGATCATCGCTTGACGTTGCGCGCTTACCATCCATAGCAAACAGATTTCCCTGCAAAGCGGCGATTTCTGTGACCATGCCGAGACCATCTTGTGAAGAGCTCGTGAAGACGGGCCCGCTCAGAGCGGGATCGGCGCCCCCAGCAGGACGGCCCCCGCTCCCGCACAACCGGCCACGAGCAGGGTGGGGACGACGGGGCGGCGCAGGAGCAGAAGAGCGACCGCCGAGGCGCCGAGGACGGCGTACTGCCAGTTCTCGCTCGAGCGCCGTCGTGAGCGGCACGACCGCTCCGATGATCGCCCCGGCGGCCGCCGGGGCGGCGCCGGCGAGGAATCCCAGCACGCGCTCGTTCACGAGCAGGCGCTCAAAGCGGGCGGCGCCGAGCAGGATGAAGGAGAACGACGGCGCGAAGGCGACCACGGCGGCCAGCAGCCCGCCGGGGATGCCGGCGGCCGCGTAACCGACGGCCACCACCGTGAGGACGATGGGCCCCGGGGTGATCTGTCCGAGCGCGACCGCGTTCAGGAACTGCCCGTGGGTCATCCAGTGATAGGTGCCGACTGCGTCCGATTGCATCAGCGGGACAATCACAAAGCCGCCACCGAAGGCAAGCGCGCCGACCTTCAAGGCTGTCCACACGAGTGCGCCCGTGCCACCGGGATCGGCGGTGGCGGTGAGCAGCGGCCAGGCCGGGCGATGCCGGTTGAGAAGGTTCGCCCCGGCGCGAGCAAGGCCCCACAGAGCCGGCACCCAGGCGTGCAGGCCCGTGTCTGTGCCCAGCCGGCTGCGCCCCAGCTCAAATGCCCCACAGGCGAGCAGGACGAGCACGAGCCAGGGCCCGGCGAGGGCCGCCGAGACCCCGCCGGCGAGAGCGTAGGCGAGCAACCATGGGCGCCGGGCGCTGCCCGCGTTCCGCCACATGGGGGTGGCGACCGCCAGCCCGGCGCGCACCGCGACCGCCGCGACCGCCGCACCCGCTCCCATCCCGGCGCCCCGCAACCACGCGGGCGGCGAGCCCGACAGGAACAGCACGGATAGCGCCAGCATCAGGATGAGGCCGGGCAGGATGAAGCAGAGCCCACCCAGAAGCGCCCCGCGCGGCCCCCGCAGCCGCCACGCGCAGTAGATCGCGAGCTGGGTCGAGGCCGGGCCAGGCAACAGGTTGGTGGCGGCTATCGCGCGCTCGAACTGCTCTGCGCTCAGCCAGCCCTGCCGCTCCACGCACAGCTCGCGCAGCAGGGCGATATGCGCAGGCGGGCCCCCGAACCCGATGCAGCCGATCCGGCCCCACTCCCGGAGGATGACGGCGAACGACGGGCCAACCGGGGGATCGCTCGCTGCCATCGCCGTGGAGCGTATGCGCTCTCGGGGCGAAAGCCGACGGAGTAGTCTCACGCGGTCATGTTGAGCCTCCTCGCGGTTCCGATGGCGTCGGCCATCACCTATTTCCAGGCGATCGTGCTGGGGATCCTGCAGGGCGTGACCGAGCTGTTTCCGATCTCGAGCCTCGGGCACACCGTGCTCTTTCCGACGCTGTTCGGCTGGAACCATCTCGTGGACGCGCAGTCCGAACCGGAGTCCTTCTGGCTGGCGTTCGTGGTGATGCTCCACGTCGGCAGCGCGCTTGGGCTGCTCTACTTCTACCGTCGCGACTGGGTCGAAATCGTGGGCGCGTTCTTCCACACGGTGTCCAGGCGGCAGGTGGAGACCAGCAACGAGCGCCTGGCCTGGCTGATCATCACCGCAAGCATCCCGGCGGGAATCATCGGGCTGGTGTTCGAGCACCAGCTGCGGACGCTCACGGCCAAGCCCGAGGTGGCGGCGATCTTTCTGATGGTCAACGGCTGCCTGCTGTTCGGGGCTGAGCTGTTCCGCCGCCGTGCCCAGGTGCGCGAACTGGCGATCCGGGAGGGCGCGAAGCCCGACGGCGCACGCAAACTCGACACGCTCGAGTACCGCGAGGCGTTCGTCATCGGCGCCGCGCAATCGACAGCTCTGGTCGCGGGGATCAGCCGCGACGGCGTCACCATGGGAGCCGGCCTGGCGCGCGGCATGGATCACAGCGATTCGGCTCGGTTCGCGTTTCTGCTCGCGACGCCGATCATCCTCGCCGCCGGCCTGGTCAAGCTCCCCGATCTTGTCGGCCATCTCGGCAACGGCGTTCGCGGCCAGGCGTTCGTGGGGGCCGCAGCCGCGGCGATCACCGCCGTTTTCACGGTCCGCTTCCTGGTCTCCTGGTTCAAGACGAAAACGCTTGTTCCGTTCGCGATCTACTGCCTCGTGTTCGGTTTCGCGATGGTCATCTACACGGCCACCTGAGTCGCCGCTGCGCCCGTCGGCTGTGGGGATTCCTGCAGGCAGGACAACCGCCACCTGCAACCATCTTCGGTGACTATGCCCGTCCCGAGTACGCCACCGAAGCCGAAAACCCCGGCCAAAATGTTCGAGACGCGCAGCCAGGCCTGGAAGGAAGTGGGCCTGCTGCGGCAGATCGACCCCAAGGTGGTGAAGCGCGCCCGCCTCGAGGCGCTCGTGGCGGTGGTGCTGTTCGTGGGGATCGTGGTCCTCTACGACCACCGCGTCAGCCTGATTGGGACGCCCGGCCGGCACGGCCATCCGGGGACGCATCGAAGCGGGCCTTGAAACACCGATAACGGTGGTCACGGTGGTCGCGCTGCTGATCCTCGGCTGGGCGTTCGCGCGCGATGTCGGTCGCGGCCTTGGCCCGCCGCTTTTCCGCCGCCTTGACCCGGCCACCGCCGGCACCGTGGGGTTCCTGATACGCCTTGTGACCGTCGCTCTGGCCCTGCTCGTCGCGCTGGATGTGGCCGGCGTTGAAGCACGCACGCTGCTCGTGGGGGGCGCCTTCACGGCGGTGATCTTCGGCCTCGCGGCACAGCAGACGCTGGGAAACGTGATCGCCGGCACGGTCCTGCTGAGCGCCCAGCCCTTTCGGGTGGGCGACCGCGTGCGCCTGCAGGGCGGCCCGCTCGCGGGGCAGCTCGAGGGCACCGTCAGCTCGTTGGGCCTCCTCTACACGACCTTCGCGCGGGGGGAGGACTCGATCATGGTCCCCAACAGCGTGGTGCTGAACGTCGCGGTGCTGCCCCTGCGCGAGCCGGAGGCGGTGAACCTGCGGGCGCGCCTTCGCCCCGGGATGACCCCCGTCGACCTGCAGGAGCTGCTCGAAAAGTCGCTCGAGACGCCGCTTCGCGATGTGCCCCGCATAACACTCGAGGAGCTGGACGGGGAGGAGGTGGTGGTGCGCATCTCGGCCACCCCGCGGGTGGCCTCAGAAGGACGTCACCTCGCTTCGGAGCTCCTCAGCATCGTCTCTCACGAGACGCGCTCGGCTGCTGAGGCGCGCACGCCATAGCTCAGGAACAGCTGCGAATCGCTCTCGCGTGCGCCGAGCAGCTCGAGCTCGATCGGGGGGTCGAAGCCCGCTCCCGCGACGACGCGCAGAGCAGGAAGGCCGCCCGCCTCATCGCCCGCCAGTTTCGGCGAGAGCGAGAGGAACAGCTCGTCCACGAGGCCGGCCCCGAGCAGCTGGGAGTTCAGATGGGGCCCGCCCTCGCAGAGCAGCGTCCTCACCGCGAAGCGATCGTGCAGCTGCCGGAGTGCCGCGGACAGGTCGATCGTGCCCGCGCGCTCGGTGCGCACGTACTCGATGCGCGCGCCGCTCGCCGGCAGGCTTGCCTGTGAGGCGGTCATGATCACGACGTGGGCCGCGGGCTCGGCGAGCAGCGGGATGCCATCGGGGAGCGACAGCCCTCCGGACACCACGCAGGCGATCGGTTCTGAGCTGAGTCCCCGCTTCACTCGAAGCGCCCGCTGCGAGCGCTCGCGGATTATCCGCCCGTAGCGCTCGGCCTTGACGGTTCCGGCGCCGGCCATGACGGCGTCCACGACTCCCCTCAACCCGTGGAACAGCGCCCGGTCGGCGCGGTTGCCGAGCGACGCGGAGCGCCCGGCGATGGTCACCCGCCCATCGATGGTGCTCACCATGTTGAGCATCACGTAGGGGCGCCCGGAGGCGCGCGCGGCGCGATCGCCGATCCGCAGATCCTCGATGATCTCCTCGACGCCGGCCGGAGTGCCGGCCGGCAGCAGCCGCCTGAACACGGGCGGCCCGGTGGCCGGCTCGGCGTCGTGCGGCGGGGGGCTCGGGTCCACTTTCGCGCCCATCGATCCACCCTAGCCTTCCCACGGGCCGCCGGGAGCGCGGGCGGCCCGCTCGCCTCGATGCAACATCTCGCCAACATATGCCGGCGGGGACCTGCTACGGTCGTCCTGTCTGGCCGGCACATTAGACCGGCGAAAAGTAGTGCAAGCGCTCGCAGGTCGAAGCTCTAGCAGCATCCTCCGCGTAGCAGCACGCACATACCGTGGAGGAGTTCCCACATGCCAACTGGCACAGTAAAGTGGTTCAGCGACGACAAGGGGTTCGGTTTCATCACCCCCGATGACGGCGACAAGGACCTTTTTGTCCATCACACCGGCATCAACGGCGAGGGCTACCGCTCTCTGCAGGAGGGTGCCAAGGTGTCCTACGACCCCGAGCAGGGCGACAAGGGCCCCAAGGCGGTCAACGTCCAGGCCATCTGAGCGTGGGGACGCAGCTTTAGCTTCCCAGCGATACAGGCTTAACCTTTGAGGGCTCGCTTCGGCGGGCCCTCATTCATGTCGAGCGACGCGACAGCACTTCCCCTACGCGACACGCCGCCCGGCGAGGAGCAGACCGGTGCCCGGCGCCGTCTCTCAGCGGGGCGCGCAGCCGCCCTTGCCCGCACGAGCACCGACGCGCGCATCGGCGCGCTCGTGCTGCTCGCGATAGTCGCTTGCAGCGTGTTCGTCGTTGTGATGGCGGCGGACCGGCCGAGCATCCTCTCGCCGACGACGCATACGAGCTTCCTGCCCGCATTGGATGGCCGGTCCGCTCGGCGGGCTGTGGCCGGGCCTCACCCGCAGCAGCTCCACCCTGAAGTACCTCTTCTCGGGCGCGATCGTCGTGATGTACGTCGCCTATCTGGTCGGCCTCTCCTACCTGCCGCGGCTGCGCGCACGCTGGGTGATCGCGGGCATCGCGCTGGTGCACGTGATCTTCTTCCTCGCCCCGCCCTTGGCGCTGACGGACGTCTTCAACTACATCAACTACGGGCGCATGGAGATCGTGCACCATCTCAACCCGTACACCTCGATCCCGATTCTCGAGCCGCACAACGACCCGAGCTATGCCCTCAGCAACTGGCATCAGCTGCTCAGCCCGTATGGGCCGCTGTTCACGATCCTCACGTTCGCGGTCGTGCCGATCGGCGTCGTCGCCTCCTTCTGGGTGATCAAGGGCATCCTGGCCCTGGCGAGTCTGGCGACGATATTTCTCGTGTGGAAGTGCGCGAAGCTGTTGGGGCGCGACCCGCTGGCCGCGATCGTGCTGGTTGGGCTCAACCCGATCGTGCTGGTGTGGGGGCTGGGGGGCGACCACAACGACTTCCTGATGGTCCTGCTGATCGTGCTCGGCTTCTACCTGCTGCTGAGGGCCGGGGCGGGCGGCGCCGGAGAGGTCTCGGCGGATGAGCCGCCGCCGGTCGATCTGACCGCGCGGCCGCGCGAATGGCTGCTCTCGCTCGCGCCCGCAGACCTCGCAGCCGGAGTTGCATTCATGACGGCGGCGGCGATCAAGGCCTCGGCGGCGGTGCTCATCCCGGTGGTGCTCGCGGGCCTGCTCAGAACGCCGAGGCGATTGATCGCGGTCGTGCTGGGGATGGCGGGCGCGTGCCTCGTCGTGGCCGTTCTCAGCCTGATGGCGTTCGGCCTGCACGTTCCCGACCTGAGCACCCAGAGCCGGCTCGTGACCGACGTGAGCGTGCCGAATCTGATCGGGCTGGCGCTCGGCAGGGGTGGCGAGACGCAGTCGCTGCACGTGCTGCTGAGCGCCGCGCTGGGGATATCGGTGCTCCTCTGCTGCGTGCAGGCATGGCGCCGGCAGTCCTCGATCACAGCTTCAGGGTGGGCCAACGTTGCGCTTCTGGTGACGTTGAGCTGGGTGCTGCCGTGGTACGTGCTGTGGGTGCTGCCGCTCGCCGCCCTGTCGAGCTCGCGCAGGCTGCGAACGGCGGCGCTCGCGCTGGGCGTCTACTTCATCATCGCCTGGGCGCCCGCCTCCGGGTTCCTCTGGAATGCGATCGGCTTTCATCCGGAAAAGACGGCCCTCGGGCGGTTGCACCAGCGCTACGTCAAGGAGCTCCTCAACTAGAGGAGCCCGAGCGCTCCGGGCCTCAGGATTCCTCGGGCGGCCGTCGCTCGCGCTTTCGTTCGGTTCCGCGGCGCTTCGCAGCCAGTCGCCGCTCGCGCGAGGCCGCCGTGGGGCGGGTGGCGCGCCTGCGCTTGGGGACAGCGAGCGCCGCGGCGAGCCGCTCGCCCAGGCGCGCCAGGGCCAGCTCGCGGTTGCGTGCCTGGGAGCGCTCGTCCTGGGCGATCGCCACGAGCCGCGGCCCGGCGCGCGCCAGCACGCGCTTTCGCTGCGCCTCGGTGAGGGAGCGCGACGCGAGCACGTCGAAGCTCGCTTCGACGCGGGAGGCGGTGACGTTGGCGTGCTGTCCGCCGGGCCCGGAGGAGCGGCTCGCACGCACCGTCACCTCGGACAGCGGGATGAGCAGCTCGCGGTTGACCCGCAGGCCTTCGCGCGGGCTCTCCTCAGCTGCGTCACCGGAGCCGCCGGCTCCGCCGGTGAGCGTGAAACCGGTGGTGCTCCGCGCCGCTCGTGCTCCTCACGCGCGGCTCGTCTTCATACACGTGCGCGTCGCGCCCAATGTAGCCGTCCTTGCCGCCGGCGCACAGATACACCGCGTCGCTGTCGCCGACGTTGCGCACCTTGCGGGGGGTGGCCGCATCGACGCGCGCGAAGGCGCCCTCGGTCATGCGCTGCACCGAGCCGTCGCCGAACTCCATCTCGATCGTTCCGCGGTGGACGAAGTAGAGCTCCTCCTGGGTCTCGTGGTAGTGGAAACCGCTTTCGATGCCCGCCGGCATCACGATCGCATTGACGCCGAACGCCGTCACGTCCAGGCCCCTGCGGACCTTGCGGAAGCCCGGGCCATCTCCGAGGTCGTCCAGGTGGCCGACCGCGTAGCCCGGGGCCTTCTTGACGTTCGGGTAATCGGATGCATCCATGTCTGCCTCCTTCTCAGTGGTCGGCCACGGATCCGCCCTCGGGAGCGAGCGGCCTGCCCTCTTGGGCCCATCGTTGCAGGCCGCCGCTCATGGAGTGGGCTTTGAAGCCCGCTGTGCGGAACGCCTGTGCCGCCATCTCTGAGCGCGCGCCCACGCGGCAGTAGAAGACAAGCGGATGCTCGCGCTGGAGCGTGTCGGCCAGCGAGGAGAGCTTGACCAGCTCGATGTGGAGCGTGTCCGGGATGTGGCCCGCCTCGCGCTCGTAGGGCTCGCGCACGTCGACGAGCTGCAGGTCTGGATCCTGCGCGAGCCAATCGGCGACCCGCTGCGGGTCGACATCTATCTCGGAGGTCTCGTCGTCGGCGCTCACCGATATGAGCGTAGCGGCGGCTAGGACCGCGGGTATGCTGCATCACTAGGATCACGCGTGAGCGGTCAGCGACAGCTACACGGTCCCGCAGGAGAACATCGACTTCTGCGAGACGATCTCCCAGATCGCCCGCGAGAAGATCGCGCCGCGCTCGGCCGAGATCGACGAGCGGGCCGAATACCCGTGGGACGTCCGCAAGCTGCTGGCCGAGCAGGACATCCTCGGCCTGCCGTTCCCGATCGAGTACGGGGGCACGGGAACCGGAACGCTGATGCTGAACATGGCGGTCGAGGAGATCGCCAAGGTGGACGCCTCCTGCGCGCTGATCCTGATGGTGCAGGAGCTGGGCACGCTGCCGATCCAGCTGTACGGCAGCGACGAGCTCAAGGAGCGCTTCCTGCCGAGGTGCGCCACCGGCGAGTGGTCGCCCGCGTTCGCGCTGTCAGAGCCCGAGGCCGGCTCGGATCCCGCCGGGATGAAGACGACCGCCGTCAAGGACGGCGAGGAGTGGGTGATCAACGGCGCGAAGAACTGGATCTCGAACCTCGGCGTGGCCGACTTCTACATCTACTTCGCGGTCACCGACCGGACGGCCGGGCGGATAACGGCGTTCGTGGTCGAGGCCGACCGCCCGGGCTTCAGCGTGGGCAAGCTCGAGCACAAGCTCGGGATCCGCGCATCGCCCACCGGTCAGCCGATCTTCGACGACGTTCGGGTCCCGCAGGAGAACGTGATCGGCGAGGTCGGCAGGGGCCTGTCGGTCGCGCTCGGCACGCTCGAACGCACGCGTCTGGGGGCCGCCGCGCAGGCTGTGGGGATCGCGCAGGGAGCGACCGACTATGCGGTCGGCCTACGCGCGCGAGCGCAGGCAGTTCGGGAAGGCGATCAACGAGTTTCAGGCGATCCAGTTCAAGCTGGCCGACATGGAAACGCGCACGGCCGCCGCTCGCGAGCTGCTCTACAAGGCCTGCGCGATGGCCGACCAGGGCCATCCCCAGCGCGGGAAGTACTCCTCGATGGCGAAGGTGTTCTGCTCGGACACCGCGATGGCCGTGACCGTCGAGGCGGTTCAGGTGCTGGGCGGCTACGGTTACGTCAAGGAGTATCCGGTGGAGCGCATGATGAGGGACGCGAAGATCACCCAGATCTACGAGGGCACGAACGAGATCCAGCGGCTCGTGATCGCCCGCACGCTCAAATAGGGCCATCCGGATGCGCGGGTCATCCCCACAAGGCGCCTCCGGCCAGCTTCGGCGCGTAGGCGTCGCGGCACTCATCGCCCTGTCGCTGGGCCTTGTCGCGATCGTGGTCGGGCAGGGCTTCAGCTCGATCGGCGCCGTGCGGGCGCTCGAGGACGTGGCCCTGGGCGTGATCGTGGCGGCCGTGCTGATGGGCGCGCGCGGCGTTCGTCGCCGTGCGTCTGGCCGGCTGGCGCGACCCCGAGTCCGAGAAGGAGTTCGAAGAGATCGTCCGCCATTCGGAGGAGCTCGCACGCGAAGGCCTCGCCGTCGACCCTGACGAAAACGAGTTCATGGACCTCGATCCGCTCGACGACCGCGACTTCGAGGAGCTCGTGCGCGACGCGCTCGACGACCTGCCGGACCTTCTGCGCAACGCGCTGTCGCACGTCGCCGTGGTCATCTCCGACGGTGGGCGGCGCCGGGGCGCCTACGGGCTCTATCAGGGGGACGGTGCGACCCGCGACGACCATCACGATCGCATCGTGATCTTCCGCGACACGCTGCGCCGCGACTTCGGACACGATCCGGACCTGCTGCGCGACCAGGTCACGCGCACCGTGCGCCATGAGCTCGCACACCACGTGGGCTTTGACGAGTTGGGCGTCAGCCGCCTCGATCTATAGTCACCGGTCCAACGACCAAGGAGAAGAGCGCGGATGCCTGAAGCAGTGATCGTCGACGCCGTTCGCACGCCCATCGGCCGAGCCGTCAAGGGATCGCTGAGGGCGGTGCGTGCGCGACGACCTCGGCGCCATCCCGCTGAAGGCGCTGATCGAGCGCAACCCGGCCCTCGACCAGGGGTCGATCGGCGACGTGATGATGGGCTGCGGCTACGGCGAGGGGGAGTCCGGCTACAACGTCGGGCGGGTGGCCTCGCTGCTGGCCGGCATCGATCACCACGTGCCGGCATGCACCGTGAATCGCTTCTGCGCGTCCTCGCTGCAGACGACGCGGATGGCCTTCCACGCGATCAGGACCGGCGAGGGCGACACCTACATCGCTGCCGGCGTGGAGGCCGTTAGCCGCGTGGGGCGGCGCACGCCCGGCGAGCTCAACCACCACGTCGACGGCTCGGAGGGGTCGGTCTACAACGTCTACATCCCGATGGGCCTGACGGCCGAGAACGTGGCCGAGCGCTGTGGCGTGAGCCGCGAGGCGCAGGACGAGTGGGCGCTCATCTCACAGACGCGCGCGGTCGCGGCGGTCGAGTCGGGGCACTTCGAGAGGGAGATCGTGCCGGTGACCGTGCCCGCGCATTCGGAGACCGACAAGGAGGGCAACGAGATCGACCTTCCCGAGACGATCGTGACTCGCGACGACGGCCCGCGCCCGGGGACGACGATGGAGAAGCTCGCGGCGCTGCAGCCGGTGTTCAAGGAGGGCGGGACGGTGACGGCGGGCAACGCATGCCCACTCAACGACGGCGCGGCGGCGCTGCTGGTGATGAGCGAGGAGAAGGCGAGCTCGCTGGGCATGAGGCCGCGCGCGCGGATCGTCGCCTCGGCGGTGGCCGCGATCCGCCCGGAGATCATGGGCCTCGGCCCGATCCCCGCGATCGAGAAACTGCTGAAGAGCACCGGCATGTCGATGAGCGACATCGACGTGGTCGAGATCAACGAGGCATTCGCCGCGCAGATCGTGCCGTGCAAGGAAGATCTGGGGATCGACGATGAGAAGCTCAACCCCTTCGGCGGGGCGATCGCGCTGGGGCACCCCTTCGGCATGACGGGAGCGCGCATCATGACGACGCTTCTCAACGACCTCGAGACGCTCGATAAGACCTATGGGATCGAGTCGATGTGCGCGGCCGGTGGCATGGGCATGGCGATGCTCGTGGAACGGCTCGCGTGATCGATCTCGATGAGGCCGCCGCCGGCGGCCCGCGTGCCGGCCTCGCGCAGGACGCTAGCGGGGCGGCATCCTGAGCGCACCGTCGAGCCGGATCGTCTCGCCGTTGAGCATGCGGTTCTCGACGATGTGGCAGGCTAGCTGTGCATACTCGGCGGGCTGGCCGAGCCGCTGCGGATAGGGGACGCCGGCGCCCAGTTTCTGGCGAGCCTCCTCGGGCAGGGCCGCCAGCAGCGGCGTATCGAACAGGCCCGGGGCGATCGTGTTCACCCTGATCCCGTACTGGGCGAGGTCGCGCGCGGCGGGCAGCGTCATCGCGACGATGCCTCCCTTGGAGGCGGAGTAGGCGATCTGGCCGACCTGCCCGTCGAAGGCGGCGATCGAGGCCGTGTTGACACACACCCCGCGCTCGCCGTCCTCCAGTGGCTCGTGAGTCGATCATGGCCTGAGCGGCGAAGCGCAGCGCGTTGAAGGTGCCGATGAGGTTGATCTGAATGATCGTCTCGAAGGGCATCAGCGGGTGGGGCCCCTTGGAGCTCGCCACCTTCTGCGCCCAGCCGGTCCCCGCGCAGCACACGGCGATGCGCAGTCCGCCATCGGCCTTGGCGGCCGCCTCGACGGCCGCCTGGACCTGGGTCTCCTCGCGCACGTCGCAGATTGACGAACTCGACGCCCAGCTCGGACGCCAGAGCGGCGCCCTTGTCCGCGTTGATGTCGGCCACGGCCACGACCGCGCCCTGGTCGCGCAGGCGGCGAGTGGTGGCCTCGCCGAGTCCCGAGGCCCCGCCGAAGACGATTGCTGAAGAGCCCTCGATCTGCAAGGTCTGAGAGCCTAGCCTGAGCTGCGTTTGGACAGCGTCAGCGCGAACAGCTCGTCGGGGTCGGTCAGCCAGCGCACGAGCTCGAGCCCAGCCGCTGAGAGGTCGCCTTCCAGGCGCTGCGGCGTGAACTTCGCGCTGATCTCCGTGCGCATCTCCTCGCCGTCGCGGAAGTGCACATTCAGGTCGAGTGCACGGACGTGCGTGGTGTGCTCGCGTCTTGCGCGCAGGCGCATCTCGATCCACTCGTGTTCGGGGTCGAACAGGGCGACATGGTCGAAGTCCTCGGGGTCGAAGTCCGCATCGAGCTCGCGGTTGAGCACGCGCAGCACGTTGCGGTTGAAGTCGGCGGTGACTCCCTGCGCATCGTCGTAGGCGACCTCCAGAACCTCCGGGTCCTTGACCAGGTCGGTGCCCATCAGCAGGTGGTCATGCGGGCCCAGCAGGCCGCCGATATCGCGCAGCACGCGCCGGCGGCTGCCGGGCGGGAAGTTGCCGATGGTGCCGCCCAGGAAGGCCACGATGCGCGGCCCCACGGCCGCCGGCACGCGGCCGAGATGGCGCTCGAAGTCCCCGATGACGCCATGAACCTGAAGGCCCGGGTACTCGTCGGTGAGCTCCTCGGCGCAGTCGCGAACCATGCTCTCGGTGACGTCGACGGGGACGTAGCGCGTGAGCGTGCCGGCGGCGTGCATCGCGTCGAGCAGCACGCGCGTCTTGGCCGCCGTGCCCGAACCGAGCTCCACCAGCTCGACGGCGCCGGTCAGCGCCGCGAGTTCCGGCGCGGCCTCCTCGAGGATCGCGCGCTCGGCGCGCGTGGGGTAGTACTCGGGCAGCTCGCAGATCTGGTCGAACAGCTCCGCGCCGCGGGCGTCGTAGAAGTGCTTCGGGGGGAGTTCCTTGAACGGGCGCGTGAGGCCGTCGAGTACGTCCTCGGCGAGCGAGCGTTCCTCCGCGCCTCCGAGATGCGAGTCGATCCGGATCGCCGCCTCCGCGACGGGCTCCGGTGGCATGAGCGGCTTCATCAGACGTCCCCGTCGGCCGAACGCTATCGCTATCTCGCATTGCCCGTCGACCGGCCCGCTTTCCCGGGCTCTGCTGGGCGCGCGCGCCGGGCTGCGATCATCGCGCGTCGTCGGCGAGGCGCAGGCCGGCGAAGATCTGGCGGCGCTGGGGCAGGTCCCAGTTGCGGAAGCTGAGGCTCGCGACGCGCGGGCTGGTGGCCCACGATGCGCCCCGCAGCACGTGGTAGGCGTCTCCGAAGAAGACCTCGGAATACTCGCGATAGGGATGGGCCACGAAGCCGGGGTAGCCGCCGAAGCGGGTCTGCGTCCATTCCCACACCTGACCCACGCCGGCGAGTGCGCCGGCATCCCCGCCGTGAGATCCGGTTCGCTCGGGGGCGGTCCAGGTTGCCGCCTTCTCCCACTCGGCCTCGCTGGGCAGGCGCGCGCCGTGGGATCTGGCGAAGGCGTCCGCCTCATGGGCGCTGAGGTGGCAGGCGGCGGCCCGCGGGTGGCTCGCCGCCAGCGCAGGGTGGGGGGCGATCTCGTTCTCGACCTTCCAGGCCCAGCCCTCGGGCGACCACCACTCGCGCCGCTCGTAGCCGCCGTCCTCTGCGAAGCTCATAAAGCTCGCGGCGCTCACCGGGTGACGGGCGATGCGGAAGGCGGGCGTCTCGACGGTGTGGCGCGGGCGCTCGTTGTCGTAGGCGAACGCCTCATCGGCGGCGCCCATGGCGAACGGCCCCGCCGGGATGAGCACCCACTCATCGCGCTCGCGCTCCGGGATCAGCGGCCGGCTGGCGCTGAGCTCATCGGCGGAGGACAGGAGGCCCGCGATGGCGAGCGTCTGGCGCATCGTCTCGGTGTGCTGTAGCTCGTGACGCAGGACCATCTCGCAGACCACGCCGTCGCCGAGCCCGCGAGCTGAGATGACATCCGTCGCGCGGGCGCGGACCTGCTGCAGGTATGTGTGCGCGTCGGCCACTCCGAGTGCCTCGATGTCCCCGCGCACCGCGCGGGGCGTCTCAAACGCGTCGTAGCAGTCGGCCAGATCCGGGCGCAGCAGCGGCATCCCACCGTGACGGTGCGCGAGCCACAGGTCCTCGTAGGCCGCGATGTGGCCCAGATCCCATACGAGCGGGCTCATGATCGGCGAGTGCACGCGCTCGAGATCCTCCTGGCTCAGCGAGGCGACCAGCGCGAGCGTGCCGCGACGGGCTTCGTCGAGGTCCTCGAGGAACTGCCCCGGCCTCGGAGGGAGGTTCCGCTCGAGCGTGCTTGCGACGGTCGCGGCCATGTTGCCCCTACTGTACGAACTCGCAGAAGCGCCGGCTCATCTTCCACCCCGGCGTTTGACGCGGTCATTGCGGCAATCCGCTGAGACGCGGCGGCCCTATGGGACCAGCTTGGAGTTGGGCGAGGCGCGCGTCGTCGACGATCACCGTCAGCCGCTCGCGTCTCAGCAGGCTCGCGGGCACGTGGCGACTCGGCTCGGCCAGCATCGCGTTGATCGCGTCGGCCTTGCCGGCGCCGCGTGGCCAGCAGCATGCAGCGCGCGGGCGGCCCGCAGCACCGGCGAGGCTCAGCGTGATCCGCTCCGGTGGCGGCTTGGGCGAGTCGTGCACGCCCAGGCACAGGGCGTGCTCGCCGGCGTCCAGCGTGGCGGCGCCCGGGAACAGCGAGGCGACGTGGCCGTCCGGGCCGATGCCCAGCACGATCAGGTCGAGCAGCCGGCAGCCCGGCTCGGTGCCCTGGCGCGAGCGTGCTCGCGCGAGCCCAGCGCGTAGCGGCGCGCGCCCTCCTCGGGGCCCGAGCTCGCCCTCGCATGCGATGGACGCGCTCGGCCGGGATCGCGGCCGGTCCGAGCAGCGTCTCTGCGGCCAGCCGGTAGTTGCTCTCCGGGTCATCGGGCGCCACGCAGCGCTCGTCGGCGAACCACAGCTCGACGCCGCTCCAGTCGACGCGGCTCGCCGGCGAGCAGCTCGTAGGTGCGCTCGCGGCGTGCTGCCGCCGCTGAGCGCGAGGTGGGCGACGCCGCGCTCGGCGCGCGTCGGCTCGAGCTGCGCGCGCGATCTCGCGCGGCGCGCCCGCCGGCGACCGTCTCGGCGTCGGCGCAGGTCGTCAGGCGGGTCACAGCGACGCTCACGCCAGCACGGCCTGCGGCCGACCTCAGCGCCGGCACGTAGGTCGGGATCGCGCAGCAGCGCCTGGCGGATGCCCTCGCCGAGGATGCCCGTCTCGCCGCGCGAGGCGCCGGGGATCGTCCACTCGCGCTCCTCGCCCCGCGCGCTGCGGTCGGCGTGCGTGCAGGCCGCCCGGCCCGCGGTCGAGGCTCAGCTCGTGCCCGGTCGTCGTCTCGCAGCGTGAGGCCCTCCAGACCGCGCACCTGCAGCTCGGGAGCGGCCTCCAGGCGCAGCGCCACGTGCCTGTGTCGGCGTCGCGTGCGCTGCCCGACGAGCGCGTCCTGCTCGGCGGCGAGCGGCTCGGCTGCCAGCCCAGGCGCGAGGCCAGCCAGCCGACGAGCAGCATCGCGGCGACGGTCGAGTCGGGGTGGTGGCTGACGCGTGACGGCTCGCGATCGCGCGCAGCTCGCCGCCGCAGCGCTGGGCGGGTCGAAGGCGGCCGCGACGCGCTCGCGCCAGGGCGTCGAGCGCAGCCACGCGAGATCGACGACGTAGGCGCTGCTCGCTCAGCGTCGCAGGCGCGATCGATCGCCTCGCGCGCGTCGGGCTCGTCGACCGAGTCGAGCAGCACCGCCTGGGCGAGAGCCGAGCAGCTCGTCCGACGACCTCGTGGTGGCCGTGCGGGGACCACAGCAGCGTCGGCAGGTCGGTCACCACCAGCGGGTCGGCGATCGTCAGCAGGTCGTCGAGATGGCGGTCGCCGATGTCGACGACCACCGTCTCGCGCAGCAGCGCGAGCTCGCCGCGGCGCGGGATCGCCTTCGGAGGCGATGCGTCACCCGCGCGTCCATGCGCTCGCGGCGCGGCTCGTAGGAGAGCACGAGCATGCGCGAGGCGTGGTAGCGCCCGACGCCGCGCAGGCGGTTGGCGATCTCGCCGCTCCACTCGCGGTCGACGAACGCGATCATGTTCAGCACGCGCGCGGGCACGAAGCCGTCGTTTTCGGCGTGGCGCTCGACGCAGCAGCTCGCGCAGCGCCGCTTCGATCGCGTCCGGCGTCGTGCCCTGCTCGCTCCAGACGGCGTCGCTGACGACGCTGCGTCCATCAGATCGCGCGCCAGTGGTCGCCCTCGACGCAGCAGGCGTCGGCCTCCTCGGGTCCCTGCGAGCCGGCTTCGTACTGCGGCAGCGGGCCCGGGCGGTCTGCGCCCAGCGTTCGACGATCGGGTCGCAGATGCGCCACTGCGCCTCGACCTCGTCGTTGCGCGTGAACAGCGTGGCGTCGCCGCGCATCGCGTCGGTGATCAGGCGCTCGTAGGCCTCCGGCGACTGCGAGAGGAACGACGTGCCGTACAGGAACTCCATGTTCACCGGGCGGATGATCATGCGCGTGCCCGGGATCTTGGCGCCGAGCCGCAGCGACACGCCCTCGTTGGGCTGCAGCGTGAGCACGAGCTGGTTGGGCTGCACGCCCAGCGAGCCGTCCTGGCTGAAGGCGAGGTGCGGGACCGGCTTCAGCGTGACGGCGATCTCGGTGATCTTGCGCGCGAGGCGCTTGCCGGTGCGCAGGTAGAAGGGGACGCCGGCCCAGCGCCAGTTGTCGACCTCCAGGCGCAGCGCGGCGTAGGTCTCGGTGGTCGAGTCCTCGGGCACGCCCTCCTCTTCAGGTAGCCGGCACGTCCTCGCCGCCCGGCGTGTCCGCGCGGCGTACTGCGCGCGCACCGCCATCGTCGGCGATGTCGGCGGCGGTGGGCGTGTGGGATCGCCTGCAGGACCTTGACCTTCTCGTTGCGGACCTCTTCGGCGGTGAAGTTCACCGGCGGCTCCATCGCCACGTGGCAGAGCAGCTGCAGCATGTGGTTCTGGATCAGGTCGCGCAGCGCGCCGGCGCTGGTCGTAGTAGCCGGCGCGCGCTGCCGATGCCGAGGTCCTCGGCCGCCGTGATCTGGACGCTGTCGATGTAGTTGCGGTTCCACAGCGGCTCGAACATGCCGTTGGCGAAGCGGAACGCCAGCATGTTCTGGACCGTCTCCTTGCCCAGGTAGTGGTCGATGCGGAAGACCTGCGGCTCGTCGAAGATCGCGAGCACGCGCGCGGTTCAGCTCGCGCGCCTCCTGCGAGCGTCGTGCCGAAGGGCTTCTCGATGATCACCCGCACCTCGGCGTCCTCGTGGCTCGGCGAGCTCGAGCTGCCGAGCGCCTCGACGATCACCGGGAAGAAGCTCGGCGCGGTCGACAGGTAGAAGGCGCGGTTCAGCGGCTCGCCGGCCGCCTGTCTCGAAGCTCGTCGAGCACCTTGCCGAGCTCGGTGTAGACCGCGGCGTCGTCGAACATGCCGGGCACGTAGCGGACGCTCGGCGAGCAGGCCCGCGCAGCACGTCCTCGTCGGGCGTGCGCCGGGAGAACTGGCGGATCGCCTGCTCGCACTCGGCGCGGAAGTCCTCGTCGCGTTTTCTCCGCGCGCGAGACGCCCACGAGGTGAAAGCGCTCGGGCAGCGCGCCGTCGTGCGCGAGGTTGTACAGCGCGGGCAGCAGTTTGCGCTTGGCGAGATCGCCGGTGGCGCCGAAGATGACGAGCGTCGTCGGGCGCGACCGGCAGCCGCTCGAGCCCGGCCGTCAGCGGGTTCTCGGCTTCCGGGATATCGGTGGGCGACCGGCCGCGACGGCCACGTTCACCGGCCTCCGCGTCTGGCGCCCTTCGAGGCGGCCGCCGGCTTCGATCGGGCCGGCTTCCCCCGCCGGCTTCGCGGCGGGCTTGCCGGCCGCCTTCGCGCCATTCGAAGCTGGCGCGCTCTTGACCGCGTGGCCGCCGAACTGGTTGCGCAGCGCCGCCAGCACGCGGTCGGCGTAGTCGCCGTTGCCGCGCGAGCGCATGCGCGCGTACAGCGAGGCGGTGATCACCGGCGTGGGCACGTCGTGGGCGGTGGCGTCGGCGATCGTCCAGCGGCCCTCGCCGGAGTCCTCGGTGTAGCCCTCGAGCGCGTGCAGGTCGTTGCCGTCGGCTTCGAACGCGCGCGCCGCCAGTTCGCACAGCCACGAGCGCACCACCGAGCCCTGGCCCCACAGGTGCGCGATCTTGGCGTTGTCGAGCTCGTACTCGCACTTGTCGAACAGGTCGAAGCCCTCCGCGTAGGCCTGCATCAGGCCGTACTCGACGCCGTTGTGGACCATCTTCACGTAGTGGCCGGCGCCGGACGGGCCGAAGCGCAGCCAGCCGCGCGGGCCGATCGCCGCGCGGCTCTGCTCGTTGGTCTCCGGCGCGAGCACGTCGAGGATCGGCGCGAGCCGCTTGACCGCTTTGGGCGGGCCGCCGACCATCATGCAGTAGCCGACTTCCAGGCCCCACACGCCGCCCGAGGTGCCGACGTCGACGTAGTCGATGCCCTTGCCTTTCAGCGCCTGGCCCGGCGCTTGTCGTCGGTCCAGCTGCGAGTTGCCGCCGTCGACGATCGTGTCGCCGCGATCGAGCAGCTTGGCGAGCTTGTCGACCGTCTGCTGGGTCGGTTCGCCCGCCGGCACCATGATCCAGACCATCCGCGGCGCCTTCAGCTGCTTGACGAGGTCCTTCAGCGAGTCCGCGCCGGCGGCGCCGTTCTTGACCGCCTGCTTGACGGCCTTGTTGTCGAAGTCGAACGCGACCACCTCGTGGTCGGAGTCGCGGCGGATGCGGTGCACCATGTTCCCGCCCATCTTGCCCAGCCCGACGAAACCGATCTGAGTCACAGCATCTCCTTGAGTCGCGTGGTCAGGGGCGCGCAATGGCCACGATCGTAGTCGCAGAGCCGCTGTTATACGTTACGGCCGCCCAATCGTCTTCACCACGAGAACTTGACACCTGAGAGAAATCGACAGCGGCCCGACCGCAATCTGGCCCTCGAGCTCGTTCGCGTGACCGAGGCCGCCGCGCTGGCGGCGGCGCCCCTGGTCGGGAAGGGAGACAAGGAGGCGGCCGACCAGGCCGCGGTCGACGGCATGCGTTTCATGCTCCAGTCGGTGCAGATGGATGGGGTGGTCGTGATCGGGGAGGGCGAGAAGGACGAGGCGCCGATGCTCTACAACGGCGAGCAGATCGGCGACGGCTCGCCGCCGCAGGTCGACATCGCGGTCGACCCGCTCGAGGGCACCACGCTGGCGGCCCACGGCATGCCGAGCGCGCTCGCGGTGATCGCGCTGTCGAGCCGCGGCACGATGTTCGACCCGGGCCCTGCGTGTACATGGAGAAGATGGCCGGCTCGCCCGAGATCGCCGACCTGCTCGACCTCGACCGCCCGCTCGGCGAGACGGTCGAGCTGGTGGCCGAGCGCAAGGGCTGCGCCGGTCGGCGACGTGATGGTGGTGGTGCTCGACCGCCCGCGCCACGAGCAGGGCATCGCGGCGATCAGCGCAGCCGGCGCGCGCGTGCGGCTGATCTCACACGGCGACGTATCCGCGGCGCTGCTGGCCGTCACCGAGCGCTCGCCGGTCGATCTGCTGTGGGGCATCGGCGGCACGCCCGAGGGGGTCATCTCGGCGGCCGCCGTGAAGTGCCTCGGTGGCCAGCTGCTGGGGCGGCTGTGGCCGCGCGATGAGGCCGAGCGCACGGCTGCGCTCGAGGCCGGCTATGACCTCGAGCGGGTGCTCACGCGCGACGATCTGGTGGCCGGCGAGGACGTGTTCTTCTCGGCCACCGGCATCACCGACGGCGACATGCTCGAGGGCGTGCGCTACCCGAGCGCAGGCGGCGCGACGACGGAATCGCTCGTCACGCGCTCGCGATCGGGGACGATCAGGCGCATCAGGGCGACGCACGACCGCGCGAAGCTCAGGGCGGTCGCCGGCGACAGCTACGACTGATCAGGGAGCGAACCGGCCCACCCGGGACTCCGCGAGGTCCAGTCGCGCGAGCGAGCGCAAGAAGCCGCGGGTGACGATCACGTGGATACGCGACTGGGTGGCGTTGTACAGGCGGCGGCTGAGGCGCGAGGCGATCGAGGGGTAGAAGTTGGCCACCTCGACCTCGACGTGCAAACGGACCTGGGCGGGGCTCTCGCCGCGGCTGCGGCGGACTTCGATCTGCAGGTAGCCGCCGCCGTCGCGTCCGCGCCTGGCAACGAGCAGACCCCGCACGATGCGCCAGCGCACGAGGCCGCGTGAGGCATCCATCTCATATTCGGGCGCGTCGAAGGTGAGCAGCTTCAACGGGCTTGCGAGCAGCACGACCGAGCGCTCCCCCTCGCTGTAGTGAACGCGGACGAGGCCCAGGGTGGCGCGGGTGAGAAAGCGCCAGTAGGTCCGCGCCAGCCGCTCCAGGTAGGTGGGCGACCACATCTCTCTGAGCGCCGCCTCCTCGACCAGCAGCTCGGCCGTCTGCACCGAACGCACGGCTCCGGTGCCTCCGTCCAGGGAGGTCGAGTCGCGCACCTCGCCGACGACCGCCCTGCCCGGTCGATCTTGAATGGTTGGCACCGGCCCTCAGCCTATCCGCGACACGCGGGGAAGGCTCCTGTCCCCAGTTGCTGATATTCAACGTCCATGAGCCCCAATCCTCGCACCCATTCCAGCCCGCGTGCGAGGGCGGTCGCCGAGGCGCCCATCGAGGCCATGCTGGCGCGCGTCGATGAGCTCGCAAGGCGCTGGGCGATCGCCCTGATCCTCGAGCGCCCGCTGGAGCGGATCGCCGAGCTCCACCTGGAAAGGGTCGCGCGCGAGGCGCCGGCGCTGTGCGCGCAGATGATTCGCGCGCTCGAATCGGACACCGAGCTCGAGCGGCTGGCCGGGGCCGACGCAGCCGAGGGCCGCGGAGAGTCCGCTTCGGCGCACAGGCTAGTCGTGCTCGCAGGCGCAGGCGGCGCCGGATCGGCGGTCGAGATGGTCGAGGCGGTAGAGGCGCTGAGAGGGGTCCTGTGGGAGGCCCTGCTCGATGAGTTGCGCCAGCCCATCTCCGAGCGCTCGCTTGCGCGCCAGCTGGCCGATCTCGCCGATCGGCTGTCATACGTCTGCGCGACGGTTCTCGCTGTGGCCGTCGCTGCGGTGGACGACGAGGATGCGCGGGCAGGGGCGCCGCAGGCCAAGAGCCCCGCCGCCGACTCCGGCGGGAGCTCGCCCGAGCCCCGCAGCTCGCCCGTCGGCCCGCGGGGAGCGATCCTGATAGACGAACGCGGGCAGCAGACGGCGCCGGCTCGGTCAGGGTATTCCGAGTCTCACCCGGCCGAGCCCGGCCCGGTGGAGCCCCGCCCAGCCGAGCCCCGCGCGGCCGAGCCCCGCCCTGCAGAGTCCCGGCCGAGCGAGCCCCGCCCGGCAGAGTCCTGGCCGAGCGAGCGCCGCTCGGCAGAGGCTGAGCGCAGGCAGCCACGTCCACTTCCCTGGGATCCGGAGCCACCCGCTGAGCAATCGCGCACGCCGCCGGCGACTCCGGTCGCCCCGCGACCAGGGCCGCTCGACCGCCCCGCCGCAGAGGCGGAGTCACCCGAGAAGCCGCCCGACCCGCCGGCCCGCGGCGATGTGCCCAGAGGACCGGAGATCGAAGTCAGGGACGAACGTGGCGAGGACGGACCGGCCGCCTGGATCGCCTCGATCGGACGCCAGCTGGAGCGCTTTGAGCAGGACCAGCTGCCGTTCGCCGTGCTGCTCGTCGAACTGGGTGACGCCGAGCGTCTGCGCCGGGCGGCGCTGCCCGGGGCGATGTCCAGTCTCACCGGCCGGATCGAGCGCACGCTCACGCAGGAGCTCCAGCGGATCGGTGGACACCCGGCGCAGCGCCAGGGCCGGCCGGCAGGCGAGCTCGCCTGCGAGCGTCCCGGCAGGTACTGGCTGCTCGCCCCCGGGGCGGACGCATTGGCAGCCAGGAGGCTGGCCGAGTGGGTCGTGCAGACGATCGGGCCGCTGGCCGGCCCTCGGTGGGCGCCGCTCGATGTGATGGTCGGCATCGCGATGTGCCCCGAGGACGGGCGCGACGCCGCCGCTCTGGCGGCGCATGCGGACCTGAGTCTCTACGCCCCGCGCCCGTCCGGGCGCTAGCCCGGCTCCGCCGGAGCCGTGTGAGCTGTCAGCCGGCGATCGCGCCGCCGGTGGCGACGCTCGCGGCGGGCGGAGCTGACAGCGCGCCGGGCGGCAGCCCGAGCGTGGGGGTGTTGGGGGAGCTGCCCACGATGCGGGTGCCGATGCGCACCGTGTCTTCGATGCCGAGCGACAGCGCGGCTCCTGTCGTCAGGTCCCAGTCGGCGCCGATGTGGCTGTACGGCCCACGATCGATCACGGGCAGCGTCAACAGGTGACCCCGATAGCTGACCTTCACCAGCGTTCCACACGGGAGCGTGCGGTTTGCGACGCCCACGAGTTCAGGCGTCATCACCTGCCCGCAGGCCGTCTTCTTGCCGTAGAAGCCCGGGCCGAACCAGGTCGCGATCCCGGTTTTGTGGATGAGCGCTTTGGGCCCGCCGGCGCTCGCCGGTGAGCTTGCCGCAGAGACGCCGCCCGTGTCGGCAAGCGCGCCCACGGCGAAAGGACCGGCGCTGAGGAGCGCGGCAAGCACGGCCAGCAGTGTCTTCTGCATGAAGGTCGTTCGCATCGTAATCGCGGCCTACGGGGTGAGCTGACGGGCTCGCGCAACCAGCGGAAGCGCTACGACCTGAAAGGCCGATTCGCCCCAGCGGACCGATCGACTCGATCCGCATTGGGTCCCCCGCCTCCCGTGACCTGGGTCATGGGAGTTCGGCGTGGGGTGAGTATACAGACGGCCCCGCGAGAGCGTTAAGGCCCCGCTATTGGCGCTGGAAGGCCCGGCCGCAGCGAGCAGACGGGCCGCTCAGGAGCGCGGCAGACGCGAGAATGCGTCCTTCAGCAGGCGCTCGCCGGCGGACAACCCGACTTTCGCGAGCTCACCGACGATCTCCGCGGCAGACGCGACAAGCTCGGCGCCGCCGGGGGGCTGAATCGAGCCGTTCATGTTCTCGCTGTCGGACTCGAATCCCTGCCGGGGAGCCGCGTCACGGCGCCGCGCGGAGCTCGACGCTCGGTTGGGCGCGCGGTTGGGTGCGCTCTTGGGCTTCCCGGCGCCAGCCCTCGCCGTCGCCGTCTTGCGAGGCCCGGCCTGCGCGGTGCCGCCTCCGATCCGCGAACGCGCTGCAGGGCGTTCCGGCGTCGCTCTCGCGGCGCTCGCCCCGGCCGCCGCCGCGCGCGCGGCGGCACGCCGTGGGCTCGAGCGCTGTGGACGAGTGTGCGGAAGGTTGACGAGCACCTCCCGGTCGGGCTGCGAGGTGGTCGATCGGGAGTTGCCTTTGGCGTCGCTCATTCAGAGCACCATGGCGCTGGGACCGGTTGGAGGAGGATCGGCAAGCCGGCTCATTCTTGACGGGCGAGGCGTTAGCATGGGAGTCTGAGAAGCTGCGTTTACATTGTAACGTTGGGCAGGCTCTGGCCGTATGTTGGCAGGAGCGGATGCACTCAGCCGGAATCCGGCAGGGCCCAAGTGGTCGCCCCCGGGTTGTCGATCGACAGAAGAAACGGAAACACATGTCAGTAGTGGAGCTGCAGGAGCTGGACGAGGTCAAGGGTCTGCTGGCCAAGGGACAGCAGGTCGGAGTGCTCTCCTACACGGAGATAACGAAGGCGATGTCCGAGCTCGACCTGGACGAGTCGGACGTCGAGGAACTGCACGGCTTCCTCGAGAAATCCGAGATTGAGCTCGTCGAGGACATCGACCCGGCGACAGCCGCCTCCTCCCAGGTCGAGCGGGCGCCCGACAAGCGCGGACGCCGCAAAGCGAAAGCCCAGCTCGACCTGAAGCCGGACATGACGACCGATTCGCTTCAGCTTTTCCTGAAGGACATCGGCAAGGTGCGCCTGCTGACGGCCCAGGAGGAGGTCGACCTGGCGAAGCGCATCGAGCGCGGCGACCTCGACGCCAAGCAGAAGATGGTCGAGTCGAACCTGCGACTGGTGGTGTCGATCGCCAAGAACTACCGCAACCAGGGACTGCCGTTTCTTGATCTGATCCAGGAGGGCACGCTCGGGTTGGTGCGCGCGGCCGAGAAGTTCGACTACCGAAAGGGCTTCAAGTTCTCCACGTATGCGACCTGGTGGATTCGCCAGGCGATCGCGCGTGCGCTGGCCGACAAGGCACGGACCATCCGCATCCCGGTTCATGTCGTCGAGAAGCTCAACAAGATCGGCCGCGCCGAGCGCAAGCTCGTTACCGAGCTCGGGCGCGAGCCCACCGCTGATGAGATCGCGGACGTGACGGGCATCGACCCCGAGGAGGTCGACTCGATCAAGCGATCCGCGCAGGCGCCGGTGTCGCTGGAGAAGCCGGTTGGCGACGAGGAGGAGTCGGAGTTCGGCCAGTTCATCGCCGATGAGCGTGCCGAGTCGCCATACGAGCGCGCTGCCGAGATCCTCACCAAGGAGGCGCTGCGGGAGGCGCTCGAGAACCTCTCCTATCGCGAACGGCGTGTGCTCGAGTTGCGCTATGGGCTCGGTGGCGAGCACCCGCGCACACTCGACGAGGTGGGACGTACCTTCAACGTGACCCGCGAGCGAATCCGCCAGATCGAGAACCAGTCGCTGAAGAAGCTCCAGAGCCTCGCAGAGGCGCAGAAGCTCAGGGACGTCGCTTAGATAGCCCCGCCGGGCGGGCCCGGCGCGACCGGCAGTTGGTCCATGAGGTCCCCCCGGCGCTCAAGCCCTGCGCGCCGCGTGCCGATCAGCAGACCATGTTCGACGTCAAGGAGGCGCTGCACAAGCTCGTCGAGAAGGAGGGCTCGGATCTTCACATGAAGGTCAACTCGCGCCCGCTCTACCGCGTGCAGGGAACGCTGGCGACCGATGAGAGCGCCGAGGTGCTGACGGCAGAGGACACCGAGGGTGCGCTGAAGATCCTTCTCACCGACGACATCAAGCTCTCGGAGTTCGCCGCAGAGCACGAGGTCGACTTCTCCTTCGAAATCCCCGACGTCGCCCGCTACAGGATCAATGCCTTTCAGCAGCGTGGCGTGATCTCGATGGTATGTCGCGCGATCCCGCACAGAATCAGCACGATCGAAGAGCTCGCGCTGCCGGCTGTCGTCAAGGAACTCGCCGAAGAGGAGCGGGGCATCGTTCTGCTCACCGGGACGACCGGCTCGGGCAAGTCGACAACGCTCGCGGCGATGATCGACCACATGAACCACACCTCGGCCAAGCACATCGTCACGATCGAGGATCCCATCGAGTTCGTGCACACCGATAAACGCTCCTCGATCAACCAGCGCGAAGTGGGCATGGACACGGCGTCCTTCAAGCGCGCGCTGAGAAGGGTGCTCCGCCAGGACCCCGACGTCATCCTCGTCGGAGAGATGCGCGACGAAGAGACCGTCCAGACGGCTCTGTCGGCGGCCGAGACGGGACACCTCGTGCTGTCGACCATCCACACCGTGGACGCCACCGAGTCGATCAACAGGATGCTTGACTTCTTCCCCCCTCATCAGCACATCCAGGCCCGCAGCATGCTCGCGGGCACGATCAAGGGGGTGATCTCCCAGCGACTGGTGCCGGGAGCCGACGGTGGACGCGTCGCCGTGTGCGAGATCCTGCGCATGACCGGACGGGTCCGCGACATGATCACCGACCCGACCCAGACGGGGAAGCTCGTCGAGGTGATCACCTCGGGCAGCTATTACGGCATGCAGACCTTCGATCAGGCGCTCTTCGGCCACGTCAAGGCCGGGCGCGTCACCTTCGAAGACGCGATGCGCGTGGCATCGAGTCCGCACGACTTCAAGCTGCTGATGCAGGCCGACGGACGCAAGGGCACGACCATGGAGGACGTGGCCTCGGTCGAGGATCGCCGCGAGGCCGAGCCGACTCCGTCGTTCACCGTCGCCTAGCAGGAGCCGAGCAGAGCGGGCGCGACGGCGATGGGCCCGCCGGCCGGCGGGCGGTACTTCAGTTGGTAAAGTAAAGGTTGAAATGGCCGTCGATGAGACATGTCCGGTGTGCAGAACCGCGGAGATCGTGTGCGGGAAGTGGACGCTGCTGCTGGTCCGCGACCTGGCCGAGGGCCGATCGCGCTTCTGCGAGCTCGAACGCTCGCTGGCGGGCATCAGCCCTCGCACGCTGTCGCTGCGCTTGCGCGCGCTCGAGGAGCAGGAGATCGTCGAGCGCCATACCTTCCCGGAGGTGCCCCCCCGCGTCGAGTACGCGCTGACCGAGAAGGGACGGGCCCTGCTGCCGATCATCGATGACATGCGCGCCTACGGCGAAGACTGGCTCGACGCCGAGTGTGCGGAGCGCATCGCTCCGGACGCGCTTCTGATCGCCTAGCGGCCTCTGCAACAGCCGGTGCGCCGAGCAGGATCGCATGCGGCGAGCGCGAACTGAGCGCAGCATGCATTCGCGGCGGCTTCAGACAGCGCTCAACAAGTTCATAACGGCGGCCTCGAGTCGACTGCAGGCGGACCTCGACGCCGGCGCTGAGGTCTCCTTCGAGCTCGGCTCCCACGGTGGCGGGCGCAGGGGACGTGCGAGCACTCCGCTGTACTGCTATCAGGCTCTCACGGGCGCGTTCATCGCCGAGCGCGAGAGCGAGCTCGAGCACCTCGCCGGCTACACCGAGGTGGCGAGATTGCTCGAAGGCTTCGACGGGCTCGACCGCTATCTCTCCAGCATGGGCACGCCCTCGGCGCCCGCCCGTCGCGGAGCCGACAGGGAGCAGGCACGCGCGCTGACCGCGATCACGACGCTGTTGGCCGACGTGTTCGACGGGCAGACCGACTTCGAGCTGCACCCCGACCGCCTGCGGGCGGCGCTCGAGAGGCTGGAACGCTCAGAGCTCGCCAACACGAGCGCGATGACGCTGGTCGCGACGCTGCACGGGCTGACGATCACCTCGCCGGAGCTCTCGCTGGCGAAGGGCCTGACGATCGCCCACCCCGACGCCCTGCAGGAAGTGCCCGCCGCGGCGAGCTCCCAGCGCGACGGTGACGATGGGAGCGATCACTTGATCATCGCGCTCACGGTGCGCGATGAGGAGGGCACCATCGCCGACGGCGACGCTCGCGATGCAGTCGCCCAGGGGTGCGATGTGCTCAACGATCTGTTGCGGTCCCTGAGGCTGTTCGGCGACGGGCGCGTGGCGCTTGGCGCGCTCGCCTGGTCGCGCATCGGCGACGGTCCGTGGAACCCCGTCTCACTCGGCGGCGGCGGTAGGCCACACGGGATGCTGATAGTGACCGCCGAGCAGGAGGACGAGCTGCGGGCATTCTGCAACCTCGTCTCCCGGCGCGCGCCGCACGGCAACGAGCTCGCCTGGGCGCTCAGGCGCTATGAGCTCGGGTGCGAGCGCCAGAGCCCATATGAGGCGTTGACTGACCACCTGCTGGCGCTGCGCGTTCTGCTGGAGCCCGAGGGCCCATCCAGCGGGCTGCTCGCGGGACGGCTGGCCGCGCTCTGCGCGGTCCCCGAGCAGCGTCTCGAGCTGACCGAGCGGATCGTCGCGGCGGTCGGGCTCGAACGTGCCGCGATAACCGGCAGCTCCCTGAAGCGCGCCGGTGGCCCGGCGCTGGCAGAGGAGGTGGCCGATCACCTGCGGGCACTGCTCAGAGATGTGATCTGCGGACACCTGGCATCCGACCTTCCCGCCCTGGCAGACGAACTGCTGGCTGCCCCTGAGCCCGCCGAGGAGGCCGCACAGCCGGTGCAGGAGCGGGCTCCCGAGCCGGTCCCGGCCTGAACAGGCGGTCGGGTATCGAGCCGACCGCCTCGGCGGGCAGCCGGCCCCTTAGGCGAACAGGTGCTCTGCCACGCTGGCGAGACCGGCGAGATCCTGGATGTCCTCATCGAAGTGGGGAACGAGGATGGGATCGCGCTCCTCGAGCTTTGCCGCCAGGCTCGCGATGGTGTCGCGGTCGCGCTGGACGAGAACGTCGAAATCGGCCAGATTATGAGCGACGCGCGCCGCGAGGCCCTCGCCGAGCTGCGGCGCGAGCAGCACGCCGACCTCCTCCGCGTCGTAGCTGCCGAGGCCGTTGTGATGGACGCGGTTGACGATCAGCTCTCCACGGGACATGCCCCTCGCGGACAGCCCGTCGGCGAGGAAGACGGCCTCGCCGGCCGGCTCGGGCTCGGGCGAGGTGACGATCAGGAAGGTCGTGTGCTCGTCGCGCAGGAGCGAGGCCACGCTGCGCGTGCGATCGGCGAAGCCGTCGATCACGCCTGAGACCGAGCGGAAGAACCTCGACAGGTCGCTGAGCATGTCCACGCCGGTGACCCGCGCGAAGATTGCGAAGACCAGCGCGGTTGAGCGGCCGAACACGCGCGCGGTGAGCCCGCCGGGAGCGATGAACACCTTCAGCGCTCGTCCTTCCAGGAAGCCCAACAGGCGAGTGGGCGCGTCGAGGAAGTCCAGGGCATTGCGCGATGGGGGCGTGTCCAGCACGATCACGTCGAAGTCGCGCTCGTGGTGGAGCTCGTACAGCTTCGCGATCGCGCTGAGCTCCTGTGAGCCGGCGACGGCCGTGGAGAGCTCGCGGTAGATGGGGTTGGTGAGGATTTCCTCGCGAGCATTCACATCGGGCTCGAGCCGCGTGACGATCTCATCGAACGTGCGCTTGGGGTCGAGCATCATCGCCCACAGCTCGCCCTTCATCGCGACACCCTGCGCTGCGAACAGCTCCGGGTCGATTCGATGCTGGCCCACTCGGAGCCCTCGCCGGATAGCTCCTCCAAGCCGAGCGCGGCGGCCAGCCGCCGGGCCGGGTCGATCGTGATCACGGCGACCTTCTGTCCCTGGCGCGGCCAGACCGAGCGCAAGCGCCGCCGAGGTGGTGGTCTTGCCGACGCCTCCCGCACCTAGGCAGATGCAGAAGCGCGTGCTCGCTCAGACGGGCCCGCAGGCCCGTCGTCTTGCTCGCCGCCATCCCGGGATCGTAGTTCCCATGCAGGAATCGCCCGTTCGCTATGCGAATACCCACCGGACGGCTTCCCACAATCGAGCATCGGAGCACCCGTGGAAGGAAAGGCCAAGGTCATCGCGTTCGCCAACCAGAAGGGCGGCGTGGCCAAGACGACGACAACACTCAACCTGGCCGCCGCGTTCGCCGAGGAGGGTCACCGGGTGCTGTGCGTCGACATGGACCCGCAGGGCAACCTGACGATGTCCCAGGGGATCGACCCGGACACGCTCGAGAAATCGATGTACGACGTGCTCGTGCACAAGGTCTCGATCCGCGAGGTGATCCGCAAGCGCGAGATCGACATTGCCTGCGCCTCGATCGACCTCGCCGGCGCGGAGATCGCGATGTCGACCATGATCGGCCGCGAGCGCTCGCTGCAGAAGGCGTTCGAACCGATCCTCGAGGACTACGACTTCATCTGCATCGACACGCCGCCGAGCCTCGGGCTGCTGACGATCAACGCGCTGACGGCCGCCGACAAGGTGATCGTCCCCGTGCAGTGCGAGTATCTGTCGATGCGCGGGCTCATCCAGCTGCAGAACACGCTCGCGATGATCCGCGAGAACCTCAACCCCGGCGTCGACATCGAGGGTATCCTCCCGACGTTGGTGGACTCGCGCACCATCCACGCCAAGGAGGCGATCGAGATCCTCGAGGAAAACTTCGGCGATCGCGTGTTCGCCTCCCGCATCCGCAAGACGGTCCGTTTCGCGGAGGCGCCGGTCAAGGGCATGTCGGTGCTCAAGTACGAGCCCGACGGGGTCGCGGCCCAGTCCTACCGGCAACTCGCGCAGGAGGTTCTCACCCATGGCAAACGCTAAGCGCGCGAGCATGCGCGAAGGGCCGCTCGCGGCGCTGTTCCGCAAGACCGACGAAGCCGCCGAGGCACGGCAGGACCGCCGCTCGCCGGCCGCGCAGCGCCAGCCGCGCCGCGACGAGGCCGGCGTCCGCCGCACCCGGCCCTGAAGCGCTGCCCACCGATGCGCGTGAGCCGCGCAGGACGCAGCGGGACGCGCACCGTCAGGTGCCGACCCCGCGCGAGAGCGCCTGCGCCACGCATTCTCCTCGGAGATCCCCGAGAACGTGATGGATCCGCCCGTCGGCACGCCCGGTCATGGACGGGTACGCCCGCGAGCACCCGACCGCCGGCGCGAGCGCCGCCGGTACCGGTCGAGCAGCCGGTGATCCGCGTCGTCGGCGTCGGCGGCGCGGGCGTGAACGCCGTCAACCGCATGGTCGAGGCGGAGGTCGAGGGCGTCGAGTTCCTCGCCGTCAACACCGACCTGCAGTCGCTGCAGCAGTCGACGGCCGACATCACCCTGCACATCGGCGCCGAGCTGACCACGCGGACTCGGGCTCCGGCTCGGACGCCAACGTCGGGCGCGCGGCCGCGATGGAGGACTACGACCGCGTCAAGGCGATGCTGAAGGGCTCGGACATGGTCTTCATCACCGCCGGCGCCGGCGGCGGCACCGGCACCGGCGCCGCCCCGATCGTGGCGCGCATCTCGCGCGAAGTCGGCGCGCTGACCGTCGCGATCGTGACCAAGCCGTTCGGCTTCGAGGGCTCGCGACGCTGCGAGCAGGCCGAGCACGGCGTCGCGGCGCTCGCCGATGAGGTGGACACGCTGATCGTGGTCCCCAACAACCGCCTGCTGGCGGTGCTGGACAAGCAGACGGCGATGGTCGAGGCCTTCCGCGTCGCCGACGACGTGCTGCGCCAGGGCGTCCAGGGCATCTCCGACCTGGTCACGCTTCCCGGGCTGATCAACCTCGACTTCGCCGACGTGCGCACGATCATGAGCGACGCCGGCAACGCGCTGCTCGGCATCGGCATGGGCGTCGGCGAGAACCGCGCGACCGAGGCCGCCGTGCAGGCCGTCTCCTCGCCGCTGCTGGAGACCTCGATGGACGGCGCCCGCTCGATCCTGCTGTCGATCACCGGCGGCGACAACCTGTCGCTGTGGGAGGTCAACGAGGCCGCCAAGGCCGTCTCCGAGGCCGCCCATCCGGACGCCAACATCATCTTCGGCGCGATGGTCGACGAGAAGCTCGACGACCAGGTGTGGGTGACGGTCGTGGCGACGGGCTATGGCGACGGACGGCGCGCGCCGGCGCGTCGGGCCGCATGCAGCGAGCCCGCGGGAGAGCTCACGGTACAGCGGTCCGCACCGGGGCGCGGTGCGCGCGACCGGCCGGCGCGGCGGCCAGCGCCGCGGCGGCCTGGCGGTGGATGAACTCGAAGTCCCGGAGTTCATCCCCGAATCTGTAGGGCCGTCAGCGCTTCGCATAACTGCGTCCGCTGTGCGTATCGCTCTGACATGAGCGCTCCTGAGAAGGGCGTCGTCGCGGCCGGGCACCCGCTGACCGCGGAGGCCGGGCGCGGGTGCTGCGGGAAGGCGGCAACGCGGTCGATGCGGCCGTGGCGGCGATGCTGACCTCGTTCGTCGCCGAGCCGCTGCTGACCGGACTCGGGGCCGGCGGCTACATGCTGGTGGCGGGCGGCGGCATCGAGCGCGACGCTGCTGGACTTCTTCGTGAGGCGCCCAGCGACCGGAGCGCGTCCGGCGCCGGCGGAGTCGGCGGCCGAGCTGCAGGCGATCGACGTGTCGTTCGGCGACGCCGCGCAGGTGTTCCACGTCGGCCCGGCCTCGTGCGGCGTCTACGGGGCGCCGGCCGGCGTCTGCGAGGCGGTGAGCCGCTGGGGGACGCATGCCGCTCGAGGAGCTCGCCGCGCCGGCCGCGCGCTCGCGCGCGACGGCGTGGCGCTCAACGCCGGGCAGGCCTATGTGGCGAGATCCTCGCCGACCTGCTGACCTCGACGCCCGAGTGCGCCGCGCTGTGGGCGCCGGACGGCCACGTGCTGCGCGAGGGCGAGCTGCTGCGCAACCCCGAGCTCGCCGACGCGCTGCTGCTGCTCGGCGAGCGAGGGCGCCGAGCCCTTCTACCGGGGCGACGTGGCGGACGCGGTCTGCGAGTGGGTGTGGGCCCGCGGCGGCTCGCTGACGGCGAGGACCTCGCCGGCTACCGGGCGATCGAGCGCGAGCCAGTGCAGGTCGCGCTATCGCGACCGCGAGATCCTCACCAACCCGCCGCCGTCGGCGGGCGGCACGCTGCTCGCCTACGCGCTGGCGCTGCTCGACCGCGGCCCGCAGCCGCCGGCGCTCGAGGCGAGTCGTCGAGGCGATGGCGGCCGCCCAGTCCGAGCGCACGCCGGAGTTCCTCGACGGGCTCGACGAGGAGGGCTTCCTCGAGCGCTTCCTGGCCACGCGGCTCGGCTCGACCACGCACATCTCGGTGCTCGACGCCGACGGGCTGCGCGTGCAGCGTGCACCTGCACCAACGGCGAGGGCTCGGGCGTGGTCGTGCCGGGCACCGGGATGCACCTGAACAACGTGATGGGCGAGGAGGACCTCAACCCGCTCGGCTTCCACCTCCACCCGGCCGGCCGGCGCATGCCGAGCATGATGGCCCCGTCGGTCGTGATGCGCGACGGCGAGGTCGAGCTGGTGCTCGGCAGCGCCGGCTCGAACCGCATCCGCTCGGCGCTGCTGCAGACGATCGTCGGCGTCGTCGATCACGGCCTCGGGCACGCGAGGCGGTCGAGGCGCCGCGCGTGCACTTCGAGAACGGCGTTCTGTTCGCCGAGCCGGGGATCGACCTGGAGCGGCTGCGCCGCGAGGACCTGCAGGTCGTGCGCTTCGGCGCGCTCAACCTGTTCTTCGGCGGCGTCCAGGCGGTGCAGAGGCGCCCGACGGGCTCGAGGGTGCCGGCGATCCGCGCCGCGGCGGCGTGGCGGTGAGGGCGTGAGAGGCGGCTGCATCGCGGCGCTCGCTGGCGGCGCTCGTGGGCGGCGGGCTGCGCCGGAGGCATCAAGGCGGCCGACCTGTTCATCGTCAAGCGCACGCGGCTCCGCTCCGCAGCGCGCGCCTGACCCTGCTCGTCGACGAAGAAGGCGGCGTCCAGTGCAACGGCGGCGCGGTGCTGCAAGCTCAGCGACCCGGCAACTCGTGCAGGCACGGGCAATCCAGGAAGACACTGAATAGCCCCGCCTCCAGACACCTGACCCTGCCGGCGCGGGCGGGATCGGTGCTGAGCTACTACGTGCGCGACGAAAACGGCAACGGTGCACTTCGCCGACAACTCGGCCGGCCAGCCGCAAGTGTTCCGCAGCCTGGCGCTGTTCGTGCTGCAGACCGCCCAGCAGGTGTGCGAGCTGCCGATGTGAGCCGCCGGCGCGCGGCGTCTTCGCGCTCTCCGCCCAGCGAATCCATCTAGCCGAAGCGGACCTTGCCGTTGGAGAGCGCGCGGGCCTGGGCGCGCTCGACCAGCTCCAGCCGCTCGATGGCGCGCGCGGAGCAGCAGCGCGAGCAGGCGCAGGCGGGCGTTCTCGGAGCGCAGCTCGAGCAGCTCCTGCTTGGCCTCCGACCCGAACTCGACGGTGGCCGCCATCCGGTAGGCGTCGAGCTCCTCGAGCTCGTCCTCGCTCGAGCTCCCGGTCGGTGGCCTGCTCGACCAGCTCGCGGTAGAGCTCGCGCGCGCCTGCGCGGCCTGCTCGTCGGCCTCCTCGGGCTGATCGCCGAGGAACTCGATGACGCCGGCCGGGTAGGGGAGGTCGTCCTGGCGCTCGAGCAGCCGGAACGGGCGCGTGCCGCGGACGAGGATGTTCAGGCGGCCGTCCTCCATGCGCTCGAGCACCTGCTCGACCTCGCATGCGCAGCCGACCGGCTTGAGCTCCTCGTCGGAGGAGCCACACGATGCCGAACTGGCGCCTCGGTGAGCCGGCTCGCCTGCAGGCAGCGCTCGATCATCATGCCGGTAGCGATCCTCGAAGATGTGCAGCGGCACGCTCTCGCTGGGCAGCGCGACGATGCCCAGCGGGAACAGCGGAAAGCCCTTGAGTTGGTCGGGCATGGGGGAGTCTAGGTGGGCTCGTGCCGGCCGCCGGGCGGTCTTCCCGTGGGCCGGGCACAGCCCGCCGTGACGGCGCCCGCGGCCCTGTCTAGGCGGCTCCGGCGGGCGGCTTGCGGGCCGCGAGCATCAGGTTGTAGAAGATGCGCCGCCGGCAGCCGCGACTCGAGCAGTCGGCGGTCGAGCTGCTGCAGCACCAGGTAGCCGCGGTAGGCGTACTGGCGCCAGGCCCACGGCACCTCGTCGGGCTCGGCGATGGGCTCGAGCGTGCGGTTGGTCCAGCCGAACCAGTTCGCCAGCAGCTCCTCGCCGCTGACCCGCACGTCGATCAGGCCGGCGTCACCGGCCAGGCGTGCGAGCTCGCCGGGCGCGAAGGCGTGGACGTCCACGACGCGCTCCAGCGCGGCGTCGGGCTCGGCGTCCTTGGCGCCGTGTGCCGGGCGCGGCGCCGATCGCGCGGCGCCACAGCGGCGCGACCGAGCCGGCGAGGCGCTTGGGCACGGCCGCCAGGCGGTCGCCGTAGCGGGAGGGCTCGCCGGCGAACAGCAACGTGCCGCCGGGGGCGAGCACGCGCTCGAACTCGGCGAATGCGCGTGCCAGGTCGGGGATGTGGTGCAGCACGGCGTGGCCGAGCACCAGGTCGAAGCTCTCGTCGGCGAACGGCAGCCGCTCGGCGTCGGCCGGCGCGGTCCTGACCTCGAGTCCGAGGCGCCGCGCGTTGGCCTCGAGGACGCCCGAGCATGCCCGGGGAGATGTCGCTGCAGGTGGCCTCGTCGATCACGCCCGGCGCGCAGCAGGTTGAGCGTGAAGTAGCCGGTTCCGGCGCCGATCTCCAGCGAGCGGGCGTAGCGCGTCCGGCGCGCGGCCGAGCGCCTTGGCGAGCTTCGCGAGCGACCTGCTCGCGGCCCGAGCTCGCCGAAGTCGATGCCCCACTTGGAGTCGTAGTGGTCGGCGGCCACGTCGTGGTAGCGGGTGTTGGCGTCGCGGATCTGCTCGGCGCTCGGCGGCGGGCGGCACGGGCGGCACCATATACTCGCGCGCCGTGGTCGCGGCGCCCTCGCGACCTGACCCTCCCGATCAGCCAGCCGCCTTGACAGACACCGCTCTACCTCCAGCGCGACCAGCCCGAGGGTGTGCCGCCGCTGGCGCTGACCGGCGAGCGGACGCTGCCGGACGTGCCGGAGGAGAACTACTGGTACCGCCGCCACCTGGCGGTCTACGAATGGATCGCCGCGCGCGTGCGGCGGCATGCGCGTCATCGACATGGCCTGCGGCGAGGGCTACGGCTCCGACGTGCTCGCCGCACAGCGCCGCGAGCGTCGTCGGCGTCGACGCCAACCCCGAGGCCCACGAGCACGCCCGCCTGCGCTACCGCCGCGCCAACCTGCGCTTCGCGCGCGAGCTGGTCGAAGCGTTCTCCGAGCCGGCCGACGCGGTCGTGTTCCTGCAGACGATCGAGCACCTCGAGGATCCGGGCGCGGTGCTCGAGCACTTCCGCTCGCTCGTCGGCGAGCGGCGGGACGGTGTTCGTCTCGACGCCCAACGTGCTGACGCTCGCGCCGAAGGGGGCAGCGCGCTCGGACAACCCCTGGCACGTCCACGAGTACCGCGCCGAGGAGTTCGAGCGAGCTGTGCCGCGAGCACGCTTCGCGCGCGTGCAGATGTACGGCCTGTTCCACGCGCGCAAGCTGCGCGCCCACGAGCTGGCGCTGCGGCTCGGCTGGGACGCGGTGCACCCGCGTCTCGGCCTCACGCGAGCGCTTCTACGGCCGCTTCACGCCGGCGATCGCCGCCTCGGACTTCGCGCTGCGCGCCGATCGGCGAGGCCGACCTCGATCGCGCGCTCGACTTCGTCGCGGTGTGCCGGCCGTGAGCAGCGCGCCCGCGAGCGCGGCGCGCTCGCGATCGTGCTGCACACGCACATGCCCTACGTCGAGGGCTTCGGTACCTGGCCGTTCGGGGAGGAGTGGCTGTGGGAGGCGATGGTCGGCAGCTATCTGCCGCTGCTCGAGCTGCTCGACGGCGGCGCGCCGTTGACGCTGTCGCTGACGCCCGTGCTGTGCGACCAGCTCGAGGCGCCCGGGCATGCCCGAGCGTTTCGCCGCCTTCGTGGAGGGCGTCCGCCGGGAAACCCACGAGTGGGACGCCGGCGGGCTGCGCGCGGGCGGCGACGAGGCGCTGGCGGGCGAGCTCGAGCGCTCCTGGCGCGACTACTCCGGGGCGCTCGAGCGCCTGCGGAGCCGCGGCGGGGACCTGCTCGGGGCGCTTTCGCCTCACGCCCAGTGGACCTCCTCGGCCACCCACGCGATCCTGCCGCTGCTTGCCACCGACGCCGGCGTGCGCGCGCAGGTGCAGGTGGGCATCGACGCCCACCGCGCCCGCTTCGGGGACGGCTGGCGCGGCGGCTTCTGGCTGCCGGAGTGCGCCTACGCGCCGTGGCTTGAGGGTGCGCTGGCGAGCGCCGGCGTGAGCTCGGTATGCGTCGAGCTGACCGATCGTTTCGGGCTGGGAGCCCGCGGGCACCTGCAGCCGCTCGTGAGCGAGGCGGGCGTGGTGCTGGTGCCGATCGACCGGGCCACGATCTCGCTGGTGTGGAGCGACGAGGGCTATCCCGCGAGCGGCGCCTACCGCGACTACCACCACCACACCGTCCATCACCACAACCCGTGGAACAACGACGGCGGCGCCTACGACCACGTCCGCGCGCTGGCGCTCGCGCGCGAGCACGCCGCCGACTTCGTGGCGCGCACGATTGCTCGCCTGCACGACGCTGGCGCAGGCCTTCCCGGCGGCGGGCTGGTGGTGCTGCGCCGTCGACACCGAGCTGTTCGGCCACTGGTGGTATGAGGGCGTCGACTGGCTGCGCGAGCGGTGGTGCAGGAGTGCTCGCGCCAGGGTCTCGAGCTGGTGCGCCTGGACGACGCGCTGGAGCGCTGCGAGCCGGTTGCGATCGACCGCCCGGAGCAGTGGCAGGCGAGCAGCTGGGGGCAGAGACGGGGACCTCTCGACCTGGTCGGGGCCGGCTGTGGCCGAGATGGCCTTCGTGGCGCGCGCGGCCGAGCTGGATGTCGCTCGCCGCCGGCCCGCGCGCGGGCACCGCGGCGGTGCGCGAGCTGCTCGCGCTGCAGGCCAGCGACTGGGCCTTCATGGTCTCCGCGGGGGAGCGCGCCCCATACGCGCGCGAGCGGTTCGACGGCCACCGCCAGGCGCTCGCGCGGGCGCTGGCAGGGGCTCAGCCCGATGAGGACGCCGGCGCCGCGCAATCTGGCCGTGTATGCCGATCGCCGGCGCTGTTCGCGTCGTGAGCGCTCACTCCCAGCGCATCGTGCTCGGTGCGTCGCGCATGCGGATCATGCGCGCGGGCACGCCGCCGACGACGGCGTTCTCCGGGACATCGCTGGTGACCACCGCGCTGGTGCCGACGATGCTGTTCTCGCCGATGCTGACGCCCCGCAGCACGCACGCGCCGTAGCCGATCCAGACGTTGTGGCCGACGCGCACGTCGCGCTTGTAGATGCCCTGCAGGCGGATCGGCCGCTCGACCTCGGTGACTCCGTGGTCGAAGTCGATCAGCATCACCCGGTCGGCGATGATGCACTCGCGCCCGATCGAGACGCTCTGGTAGGCCGAGATCGTGCACTCCTGGCCCATCACCGTCTTTGCGCCGATGCTCCACCTCGCCCTCGTGCACGCGAATCTTCGAGCCGTGCCCGATCCACGCCCAGCGGCCGATCCGCAGTGTCGCGTGTGCGCCGATCTCGAGCTTCACGCGCGGGCAGATGAAGCAGATGCCGTCGGTCTGCAGGCGCCGGCCGAAGCGGAGCTTCAACAGCGCGTAGCGCGCCAGCAGGTGCGCGTAGGAGAGGTTGAGCATGTGGTTGGCGCGCATGAACCGCATCAGCGCGAGCGGCCCGCCGTGGAGCGGCGCCGGTGCCCGGCGCAGGGCGTCGCCGACTCCTGCGGCGGGGGTCATCGCGGCGGGGTCGGCGAGCAGCGGCTCCATCGACAGAATCGTATTGCCCGGCGGGCGCCCTGCGATGATTGCGCCCGCGATGAGCTGATCCGACACTCGCCAAGCGGCTGCTCGACGGCGACCGCCGCGCTCTCGCGCGCGCGATCACGCTCGTCGAGGACGATCGCCCGGAGGGATGGGAGCTCGTCCAGGAGGTCTACCCGTATACCGGCGAGGCGGCCGTCGTCGGCTTCACCGGTCCGCCCGGCGTCGGCAAGTCGACGCTGATCGGCGCGCTCACGAAGGCGCGCCGCGAGGCCGGGAGGACGGTCGGCGTGCTGTCGATCGACCCCTCCTCGCCGTTCACCCATGGCGCCCTGCTCGGCGACCGCATCCGCCTCTCTGAGCACTTCCTGGACGGCGGCGTGTTCATCCGCTCGATGGCCAATCGCGGCGCGCTCGGCGGACTCTCGGAGGCGGCGCTGCAGGCTGCGCTGCTGCTCGACGCGGCCGGCCGCCAGGACGTCTTCGTGGAGACCGTCGGCGTCGGCCAGGCCGAGATCGACATCATCGACCACGCCGACACGATCGTGCTCGTGCTGATGCCCGGCTCGGGCGACTCGATCCAGGCGCTGAAGGCCGGCGTGATGGAGATTCCGGACGTGATCGTGATCAACAAGGCCGACCATCCTCTGACGGACACGATGGTCCGCGAGATCCGTGGCGTGCTGTCGCTCGCCAACCTCGACCGCTCGCCGGAGGAGACCCGCGGCAGCTGGCGGGTGCCGATCGTCAAGACCGAGGCCATCCATGGACAGGGCATCGACGAGCTGGTCGAGCGCCTGGACGAGCACCGCGCCTACATCCTCGCCGAGGGCAAGCTCGCCGAGCGGCGCAGGCGCAACCTGCGCAACGAGATGCTCGCGATCGCGACCGCCCGCATGCGCCGGCGCCTGGAGGAGGAGCTGCGCGAGGATCCCGAGTTTCAGCGGCTGCTCGAGGAGGTCGTGCAGCGGCGCCTGGATCCGGCCAGCGCCGCGACGGCCCTGCTTGGAGCGGCGCGCGGACGCGCTAGGCGCCGAGTGCCCGCGCGATCACCATCTGCTGGACCTCGTCGGTGCCCTCGCCGATGGTGAGGATCTTGGCGTCGCGGTAGAACCGGCAGACGGGGTACTCCTCGATGTAGCCGTAGCCGCCGTGTATCTGCACGGCCTCCTCGGCGCAGCGCACCGCCAGGCGGCCGGTCTTCAGCTTGGCCTGGGCGGCGGTCAGCGTGAAGTTGCGCTTGGCGTCCTTCTCGAGGGCCGCCTTGTAGACGAGCAGCCGCGCAGCCTCGATCTCGCTCGACATGTCGGCGAGCTTTCCCTGGATCGCCTGGAACTTCGAGATCGGCTGGCCGAACGCGATTCGCTCCTTGGCGTAGCGCAGCGCCTCGTCCAGCGCGCCCTGGGCGAGTCCCACGCCCATCGCGGCCACGCCGATGCGCCCGATGTCGAGGATGTGCAGGAACTGCTTGAGCCCCGCGCCGCGCGGTCCGAGCAGGTTCTCCTGCGGCACGCGGCAGTCGCTGAAGGTGAGCGGTCGCGTGTCCGAGGCATTCCAGCCCATCTTCCGGTAGGGCTCGCCCTGGGCGTAGCCCTCCGTGCCGTTGGCGACGATCACGTTCGAGATCTCCTTGTGAGCGCCGCCGTTGGCGGGTTCGCCGCTGCTCGCCCCGGCCTCGCCGGTCACGGCGGTGATGCAGACGATCCCGGAGATGTCCGTTCCGGCGTTGGTGATGAACTGCTTGGCGCCGTCACGACCCACTCGCCATCCTCGAGGCGTGCGCGTGTGCGCGTGTTGCCCGCATCCGAGCCCGCCTCGGGCTCGGTCAGCCCGAACGCGCCGAGGCGCTCGCCGGAGCACAGCCGCGGCATCCACTCGCGCTTCTGCTCCTCTGAGCCGAACAGGTACAGCGGCTGGGTGCCGAGCGAGGTGTGGGCGCACAGCGTGATCGCAACCGAGGAGTCAACGCGCGTGAGCTCCTCGACCGCCAGCGCATAGGCGAGGGTGTCGCCGCCGCCGCCGCCGTACTCCTCGGGGAAGGGGATGCCCATCAGGTTGAGCTTCCCGAGCTTCTCCACGATCTCGTAGGGGAACGACTTCGTGCGGTCGAGCTGCTCGGCGACCGGCGCCACCTCGCCCTCGGCGAACTCCCGCACGGTGCTGCGGATCAGCTCGTGCTCGGGGGAGAGGTCGAAGTCCATCGCGCCCATTATCTAGGATTGGCGCACGTGGTCAGCGCGCGCATCATCCGCGACGTCCTGACGCCCGGGCGGACCTATCGCTATGGGCCCGATCGCTCTCAGCGCGCCGAGTTGCACCTGCCGGCGAACCGGCGCGGGTCTGCCGGGAGCGGCCCGCACCCCGTGATGATTCTGATCCACGGAGGCTCCTGGCGAAAGCGCTACGGCAAGATCGTGATGCGCGCCCTGGCCGGCGACCTCGTCCGGCGCGGCTGGGCTGTATGGAACATCGAGTACCGCCGCGTCGGCAACGGCGGCGGCTGGCCGGCGACGTTCGCCGACGTTGCCGCGGCGATCGATCACCTGGACGAGCTCGACGCCCCGCTGGACCCGGCCCGCGTGAGCATGCTCGGCCACTCCGCCGGTGGGCACCTGGCGCTGTGGGCGGCCGGCCGGGCGAGACTGCCCGCGGGCGCGCCCGGCTCGATCGACGGGCAGCCGCGTGTTCGCTTTCAGAGGGTCATATCCCAGGCCGGCGTGTGCGATCTCGTCGGGGCCTACCGCGAATTGGATGGCGGCGCGGTGGGGGCGCTGATGGGCGGCGCCCCCGAGGAGCTGCCCGAGCGCTATGCCGTCGGCAACCCGCTGTCGAACGTCCCGCTCGAGGTGCCCGTGCTGCTCGTCCACGGCGTCCTTGACGAGACCGTGTCGGTGAGGCGAAGCTGCGACTATGCGGCCGCGGCGCTTGCCGCCGGCGGCGAGGTCGAGCTCGTGGAGATCGAGGGTGAGGCCGGTCGCCACCGCGCCCACATCGATCCGCGCCAGCCGGCGTGGGCGGTGGTCACGCGGTGGCTTGAACAGCCCGTCTGATTGGGGCGAGCTAGGCGCAGTAGGAGCGCGCCAGCTCGACCAGCAGGCGCACGCCGTAGCCCGAGGCGCCCTTGCCGACGTAGGCCCGATCCAGATCCCAGGCCGAACCGGCGATATCGAGATGCGCCCAGGGCACCTCGCCGACGAAGTTCGACAGAAAGGTCGCGCCCACGATCGTTCCCGCCTTGCGCGCTTCCGGGGCATTGTCGAGGTCGCCGTAGGTACCCTTGACCAGCTCGCTGTACTCGGGGTGCAGGGGCAGCCGCCAGACGATCTCGCCCGTTCGCTCTCCGGCGCCCTCGATCCGCTCGGCGAGCTCTCGTCGTTGCTCATCAGCCCGGCGTAGGTCGAGCCGAGCGCGACGATCACCGCGCCGGTGAGCGTCGCCAGATCGACGATCCGCTCGGCGCCCTCGGCGATTGCGTGACACAGGCAGTCGGCCAGCACCAGCCGGCCCTCGGCGTCGGTGTTGTTGACCTCGATCGTTTTGCCGTTGGCGGCGGTGACGATGTCTCCGGGCTTGACCGAGCGGCCGCTCGGCAGGTTCTCGGTCGCGCCGACGACCGCCACGAGCCGCACCGGCAGCTTCAGGCGCGCGATCGCTGCGACCGCCTCGATCACGGCTGCACCGCCGGACATGTCGAACTTCATCTCCGCCATTTTCGGCCCCGGGCTTCAGCGAGATGCCGCCGCTGTCGAATGTCACGGCCTTGCCCACGAAGCCCAGCGTCGGGCCCGGGGCGGCGGCCGCGGCCGAGCCGTCGTAGTGCAGCGTGATCAGCGCGGGCTCCTGCATAGGAACCCTGGGCGACGGCGGCAAAGGCGCCCATCCCGCGCGCGATGATGCCCTCGCGTCCCTCGACCTGCACCGACAGCCCGTCGATCTCCTGCCCGAGCGCGATGGCGTGCTCGGCAAGTGCGCTGGGGCGTGAGGTCGTTGCCGGGCCGGTTCTGCAGGTCTCGTGCGTCGTTGACGGCGGTTGCTAGGAGCGCTGCCTCGGCGACCGCTGTCTCGGAGGCGTCGGGCGCGGCGACGATCAGGCCGCTCGAGGCGCTTTGGTGCGCCGCCGGCCGCGGAGTCCGTCTCCTCGGCCGGCGCGGACTTGTGGCGCTCGAAGCGATAGTCGCGCAGCATCGTGCCCTGCACGAGCGCTTCGGCCACCGCGGCATCGCTGTCGCGGCGGCACTTCCCAGCAGAGCGTGTGGGTCGCGATCTCGCTCGCCCGTTCGCACGTCACCGCGGCCGCCACACGGGCGCGCTCGGGGGTGAAATCGGCGCGCGCGCCCAAGCCCGACGAGCAGCCAGCGCTTGCCCTCGGCGTGCGCAGCGCAAGCGACCTGAACGAGCGGGCGGGCCTCGCCCGAGGCGAGCAGCTCGCGCGAGCTCTGCCGGCGACCTGCGGCGGCGGGTCCTCGCCGTCGAAGACGCCGACGGCGACAGTGTCGGCGGCGGTGGCGGCGGCGGCGATTCGCGTGTGTGGCCGAGACCTGCATGGCGCCGCGGCACGATATCCGGCTTGCGCGGCGGATGCGTCCGCCGGGCGATCTCGGTGGGATCGCGCAGGCGGTCCACTACCATGGGCCTCGCCCGTCCCCTGTCAACCGATTCCACAGGAGAGTGCTGTTTCATGCCCAAGACCGTGATCCTCGGCGCAGCCCGCACTCCCATCGGCAAGATGGGCGGCGGCCTGTCGTCGCTGGATGCGACCGAGCTCGGCGGGGTCGCGATCAGGGCGGCGCTCGAGCGCGCGGCGGTGGAGCCCGAGCAGGTCGACCACGTCGTGATGGGTCAGGTGCTGCAGGCCGGCCAGGGCCAGATCCCCTCGCGCCAGGCTCAGATCAAGGGGGGCATCCCGAAGGAGGTCTCCTCGGAGACGATCAACAAGGTCTGCGCCTCCGGGCTGCGCGCATCGGTGATCCTCGACCAGGCGATCCGCGCCGGCGATCTGCAGGTCGGCGTCGGCGGCGGCATGGAGTCGATGTCAAAGGCTCCCTATCTGCTCCCCCAGGCCCGCTTCGGCTATCGCATGGGCGACGCCAAGATGCTCGACGCGATGGTCCACGACGGCCTCACCAACCCCTTCTCCGGCAAGCAGATGTTCGTCGAGGCCACCGAGATCGGCGACGAGCTCGAGATGACGCGCGCCGACCTGGACCGCTGGGCGCTGCGCTCGCACGAGCTCGCGCTGCAAGGCGATCGACGAGGGTCGCCTGTCCGAGGAGATCGTGCGCCGTCACGATCTCCGGGCGCAAGGGCGACACGGTCGTCGAGATCGACGAGGGCCCGCGCCGCGACACCTCGCTCGAGAAGCTCGCGGCGCTTCCCGGGCTGGTCGGCAAGGAGGGCTCGCACACGGCCGGCAACTCGCCCGGCGTGAACGACGGCGCCGGCGCGCTGGTGCTGTCCTCTGAGGAGTGGGCCGTCGCCAACGGCAAGGAGGCGCTCGCCGAGATCGTCGCCCATGCGCAGAGCGCCAACGACTTCGCCTACCTCGCGACCACCCCCGCGAGCGCCGCCGCAAGGCCCTCGAGAAGGCCGGTCTGCAGCCCGGCGACATCGACCTGTGGGAGATCAACGAGGCGTTCGCGTCGGTCACGCTGAACTCGATCCGCATGCTCAACATCGACGAGGACAGAGTCAACGTCAACGGCGGCGCGGTCGCCCTCGGGCACCCGATCGGCGCCTCCGGCGCACGCATCCTGGGCAGCCTCGTGCTCGAGCTGCGCCGTCGCGGCGGCGGTCTCGGCTGCGCGGCGATCTGCTCGGGCGGCGGCCAGGGCGACGCTGTGATCCTCAAGGTCTAGTGGCGGCCGGCAGCAACGGCACAGCGCCCGGCCGCGCGCGGCCGCGTTCTTCGATCTGGACAAGACGCTGATGGCCGGCTCCTCGGGCATCTTCTTCGCCCGTGCCGCGTATGAGACGGGGATGATCTCGCGTGGTCGCCTGGCCCGCGACGCCTATGAGAACCTCCGCTTCCGCCTGCTCGGGTCGACCGACGACCGCGCCGACGACGTGCGCAGGCGCGTGGGGGAGATGATCGCCGGCGTGCGCGTGCGCGACCTCGAGCGGCTGTCTCCGCGCGTGCTGGCCGGCGTGCTCCCGCGCCTGTACCCGCAGATGCTCGCCCGCGCCTACGCCCACCAGGACGCGGGCATGCCCGTGTACATCCTCACCGCCGCCTCCCAGGAGATGGCCGATCTGCTGGCGCACGTGCTCGCCTTCGACGGCGGTCTCGGCTCGCGCTCGGAGATCGTCGACGGCCGCTACACGGGCAGGCCGGCCGGCCCCTTCAACTACCGCGAGGGCAAGGTGCTCTCGATGCGCGATCTGGCCGAGCGCGAGGGCATCGATCTGACGCCTCCTACGCCTACTCGGACTCCGAGTCGGACCTGCCGATGCTGCGCGCGGTGCGCCATGCGGTGGTCGTCAACCCCGATCCGCACCTCAGGCGGATCGCGCTGCAGGAGGGCTGGGAGGTGCTGCACCTGGACCGTCTCGGCCGCCGCCTGAAGATGCTCGGGGCGGTGGCTCTGGCGGCCGCGCTCGGCGGCGTCGGCCGTCTCGCCAGGGGCCGTCTGGGAGCGCGGCCCGGTCCGCGGGCATAATCTGCCTGAGCGGCATGGCCGACGCCTCGACCCACAACAAGATTCGTGTCGTCGTGGCGAAGCCCGGCCTGGACGGCCACGACCGCGGCGCGAAGATCATCGCCCGCGCGCTGCGCGACGCGGGCATGGAGGTGATCTACACGGGCCTGCATCAGACGCCCGAGCAGATCGTCGAGACCGTCATCCAGGAGGACGCCGACGCGGTCGGCCTGTCGATCCTGTCAGGCGCCCACATGACGCTCGTCCCGCGCGTGGTCGAGCTGCTGCGCGCAGCAGGGCGTCGACGACGTGGTGGTCACCGTCGGCGGCACGATCCCGGCCGAGGACATCCCCGAGCTGAAGGAGCTGGGCGTGGCCGAGGTCTTCACCCCGGGCGCCCCCACGCAGGCGATCGTCGATTTCATCCGCGGAGCCGCCGGCGCGCGGGAATCCGCAATCACTGATTGACGCGTCAGTCAACCGCTGAACCAGGTAGGATCGCCCCCAACAGACCCCAAGGAGTTGCCTGAATGAAGATATGCGTCCTGGTGAAGGAGGTCCCGGACGCCGCCGTCGAGAAGAAGCTCGACCCCTCGACGGGGCGCATGGACCGCAGCGGGGAGAAGAACCTCAACCCATATGACACGCACGCCATCGAGGCGGCGATGCAGATCAAAGAGGGCGGCGCGGTCCCGGTCGAGGAGATCGTGGCCGTGACGATGGGCCCGGACAGCGCCGTGCGCGCGCTGCACAAGGCCGTCTCGCTCGGCGCCGACCGCTCGGTCCACCTCGTGAGACCGCGGTGGTCGCCGGCTCGGACGTGGCGGCGACCGGCTACGCGCTGGCCAAGACGCTGCAGCGCGAGAGCCCCGACCTGGTGCTGCTGGGCCAGCAGTCAGACGACGGCGAGTGCTACACGATCGGCGCGGTCGTGGCCGAGCATCTGGGCATGCCGTCGCTGACGCAGGTGATCAAGATGGACGTCGACTCCGAGGCCCTGCGCTGCGAGCGCCAGGCCGAGTACGGCTACGACACCGTCCAGATCAAGCTGCCGGCCGTGATCTCGGTCGGCGACGCGATCAACGAGCCGCGCTACCCGTCGCTGAAGGCGATCATGGGCGCCAAGAAGAAGCCGCTCGACACGGTCACGGCTCGCCGACGTCGAGATCGACGCCGCGAAGGTCGGCGGCGATAACTCGGCCGCCCAGTGGGTCGCCGCCAAGGCGCCGCCGGCAAAGGCCGCCGGACGAGATCATCGAGGACGAGGACACCGGCGAGACGGTCGAGAAGATCATCGCCTGGCTCGACGAGCGCAAGCTCATCTAGATAGGAGCTGAACTGAAATGGCGAACATCCTGGTTTACGCGCTGCACTACGACGGCGCGATCAACAAGAACTCCCTCGGCGCCGTCTCCGAGGGCGCCAAGCTCGCCGCCGAGCTCGGCGGCGAGGCGCACGCGATCCTGCTCGGCGAGGACGTCCCCGCAGGATCTGGCCGCCTCGCTCGGCAACTACGGCGCCAAGAAGGTGCTCGTCGCCGAGGGCCCCGAGGGGCTCGCGCAGCCGCTGGTCGACGCGATGGCCGCGGCGATCACCGCGGGCGGCTACTCCTACGCGCTGTTCGGCGGCGGCCTGCTCGGCTTCGAGATCGGCGCCGGTCTCGCCGCGCGCCTGGGCGCGGGCGTGGTGATGGAGGTCACGGCCGTGCGCGCCGAGGGCGGCGAGCTGATCGCCGAGCGCCCGATCCTCGGCGACTCGGCGATCTCCGAGATCAAATACCGCTCCGAGGTCGGGATCATCATCGGCCGCCTGAACGCCTTCGAGATCAAGCGAGACCGGGCGGCGGCGACGCGCCGGTCGAGAAGCTCGACTTCGAGCTGAGCGCCGCACGCCCTGCAGGCGACGATGCTCACGCGCGGCGAACAGCGCGGCGCCGACGTCGACATCGAGGGCGCGGACATCCTGATCGCCGGCGGCCGCGGGCTCGGCAAGGCCGAGGGCTTCGAGCTCGCCGAGGAGCTGGCGGAGGCGTTCGGCGGCAACAGCGCCGTCGCGGCGACGCGCGCCGTCGTCGACGCCGGCTGGTACCCCTACGCCGCGCAGATCGGCCAGACGGGCAAGACCGTCGCGCCGAAGCTGTACCTGGCGGCCGGCATCTCCGGCGCGATCCAGCACAAGGTGGGGATGCAGGGCTCGGAGAACATCGTCGCGATCAACAAGGATGCGAACGCGCCGATCTTCGAATTCTCCGACCTCGGGCGTGGTCGGCGACCTCAACAAGATCCTGCCGAAGCTCACGGAGGCGGTGAAGGCGAAGAAGGGAAGCTGAGCGATGTCCCACGGCCCACAACGGGAAGGTCGCGCCCGCGGCCTTCCCGCCGCCGGTTGACTCGCCCAGGGAGTTCGTCAAGCGCGGCCTTGACGCCGAGGACGAGCTGATCGAGGTCGGCGTCGTGATCGTCGGCGGCGGCACCGCGGGCCTGGCCTGCGCCAACCGCCTGCTGCAGCTGCTCGCCGACGATCCCGGAGACGATGGAGCGCCTCGGCGAAGTGCCGGTGGCGGTCGTCGAGAAGGCCAAGACCTGCGGTGGGCACAACCTGTCGGGCGCCGTGATGCGCCCGGCCGCGCTTGAAGAGCTGTTCCCCGAGATGACGCGCGAGCAGTGGCGCGAGGAGGGCTTCGCCTTCGGCGAGGTCACCAAGGAGGCGGTGTACATGCTGCCCACCGCGCGCGATCAAGCTGCGCGGTCCCGCCGCCGCCGCCGAACTTCAAGAACCACGGCAACGAGGTCATCTCGGTCTCGGCGCTGGCGCGCTTCCAGCAGCGCCAGGCCGAGGAGGCCGGCGCCTACGTCCTGACCGAGACCTCGGCGACGCAGCTGATCGTCGAGGACGGCCGCGTCGTCGGCGTGCGCTCCGGCGACAAGGGCCGCGGCAAGGACGGCGAGCCGCTCGGCAACTTCGAGCCCGGCACCGACATCAAGGCCCAGGCGACGGTGCTGGCCGAGGGCTGCTGGGGCTCTCTCACGGGCGCCGCGATCAGGGAGTTCGACCTCGCCGAGGGGCGCGAGCCGCAGGTCTGGGAGCTCGGCGTCAAGGAGGTCTGGAAGGTGCCCAAGCCGCTCGACCGCGTGATCCACACGATCGGCGCCGTGGCCGCTGAAGCTGTCGCGGCCAAGTACGGGCAGATCGGCGGCACCTGGCTGTACCCGATGAAGGACGAGAAGACCGGCGAGGACCTCGTCAGCGATCGGCTTCGTGATCGACCTCGAGTACGCGCGACGCGACGACCTCCGCGCACGATCTGCTGCAGCAGTTCAAGCTGCACCCGCTCGTCAAGGGCATCCTCGAGGGCGGCGAGCGCGTCGCCTGGGGCGCCAAGGCGCTTCCCGGCGGCGGCTACTGGTCGATGCCGAAGCTGTCGATGCCCGGCGCGGTGCTCGTCGGCGACGCCGGCGGCATGGTCGACACGGTGGCGCTGAAGGGCGTGCACCACTCGCATCAAGTCGGGCATGCTCGCCGCGGAGTCGATCTACGCCGCGCTCGTGCGCGGCGAATCGTCGTTCGCCTCCTACGAGGACGCGATCGAGGAGTCGCGCGATCGGGCAAGGAGCTCTACCAGGTGCGCAACACCCGCCAGCCGTTCCAGAAGGGCTTTCTCGAAGGGCGGCCCGCTGGTGAACCTGATCGATCGTGACCAAGGGCCGCTTCCCGCCGGGCGCTGGTCGTGGCATCGCAACGACGACGAGCCGATGTTCATCGGCAACACGCAAGGACAGCTACCCCAAGCCCGACGGCAAATACACCTTCGACAAGCTCTCCTCGGTGTTCATCACCGGCAACGCCACGCGCGATGACGCGCCCAACCACATCCGCGTGCAGAAGCACGTCCCGCGCGAGATCGCCGAGACATGGCGCTGGATGTGCCCGGCCGGGGTGTACGAGATCCCCGACGATGCGCCCGAGCACGGCGACGTCGACGTGATCGTCAACTACACCAACTGCGTGCAGTGCGGCGCGATCACCGCCAAGGGCGGTCGGCTGACGACGCCCGAGGGCGGCGACGGGCCGCTCTACCAGATCACCTGACGGCTCGGAGAGCGTGCCCTGGCCGCGCTGGCGGCCTCCGCTGAGCGGTGCCCCGGCGTCGCTGCGAAACATGTGCCGTACACGGGTGTTAACGATCCTTGATAGGATGTCCCTGTCATCCCCCACCAAGAGCCCGGCTTCACGACGCCTGGGTCTTTCCGCGCTCAGCGCCGTTGCGCTGCTGTGTGTCTGCCCTGCCGTGAGCGCGGCGGCCCAGGGGCGACCGGCCGGCCGGTCAGCGGGAGCGCCGATCGCCCAGGCCGCGAGCACGGGTGATGCGCAGACGGGGACGCCCCGCCGGTCGCGCAGGAGCCGAGCGCCACGGCGAGCGTCGAGCAGTGCGTCACGGGGGCGGCACAGAGCGAACGCTCGGCGATGTTCGCGGCTGAAATGACCGCGATGCCCGGGCAGCATGCGGATGGCGATCCGCATCGAAATCTCAGGAGCAGATGGCCGGCGAAGCCCTGTTTCACACGATCACCGCCTCCGGGCTGGGCGTCTGGCGGGGCTCCGGTCCCGGGGTCAAGGCGTACAGGTACATCAGGCAGGTCACGAACCTGCCGCGCCGGCGTCCTACCGGGCGACGGTGCGCTTCCGCTGGCTGAACGCAAGGGTCGCCTGATCAAGAGCAGCGCTGCGGCACACGCCCAGGTGCAGGCAGACCGCCGGCACGCCGCTTCCGCGCCGGCCGCGCCGGTCCGACGGCACAGTGCACTGCCGGCTCGGCTCGCTAGAATGCTGAGACGATGAAGCCGAAGATCCACCCGAGCTACGTAGCAGGCTCACGTGCGCTGCACCTGTGGCAACGAGTTCATCACGCGTGCGACCCGCGACGAGCTGCACGTCGAGGTCTGCTCGAACTGCCATCCGTTCTACACGGGCCGGCAGAAGCTGATGGACACCGGCGGACGCGTGGAGCGCTTCCAGCGCAGGGTGGCCAAGGGCCGCCTGCACTCGGCGCAGACCCGGTCCGCCCAGTAGCTCGATGTCGCCGGGCCTCGCCGCCGGGGCGCCAACGTCGCCGGTCGAGTTGAACGGAGACCGCGCGGCAGCCGCTCCAGACGGGGGCGATGATTCCGAGGTCGAGCTGAAAGCCGAGCGCGACGCGCCGGTGGGCGGGCAGGCGGTGCTCGAGGGCGTGATGATGCGGGGCGTCTCCAACTGGGCGGTGGCGGTGCGCAAGCCGACCGCCGAGCAGCTCAGCGAGGGCGGGCGACTCGCCGGTCGAGGCGGCGAGGGCGAGATCGAGGTGAGCGACCTCTCCGCTGAGGACGGCGCTTGCGCGCCACCGCGTCCTGCGTCTGCCGATCATGCGGGGGGTGGTCGCGCTGGGCGGGTCGTTGATGGTCGGCTTCCGTGCGCTCGAGGTCTCGGCGAACGCGCAGACTGGCCCCCGCCGAGCGAGGAACAGGAGACCGCGGAGGAGATCCCGCGCGGCCTGTGGGCCGGAACCGTCGTCGTGGCCGTCGTGTTCGCGATCGTGCTGTTCTTCCTGATTCCGGTTGGGCTGACGAGCCTGGTCAAGGATCAGCTCGGCTCCTCGGTGCTGTTCTGGGTGGTCGAGGGGCTCGTGCGAACCGCCATCTTCCTCGGCTACCTGCTGCTGCTGTCGCGGGTGCGCGGACCTGCGCCGCGTGTTCGAGTACCACGGCGCCGAGCACAAGACGATCTCCTGCTTTGAGGCGGGCCTTCCGCTGACGCCCGCCAACTGCCAAGCGGTTCTCGCGGCTTCACCCGCGCTGCGGCACCAGCTTCCTGCTGGTCGTGATGATCGTCGCGATCTTCGTGTTCGCGCCGATCGGGCTGCCGGCGTGGTACTGGCTGCTGGCCACGCGGGTGCTGGGTGTGCCGGTGATCGCGGGGATCTCCTTCGAGCTGATCAAGTTCGCCGGTCGCAATCGGAGCCGGCGCTGGGTGCAGATGGTGATGTGGCCGGGGCTGAAGCTGCAGCTGCTGACGACGCGCGAGCCGGACCTCGAACAGCTCGCGGTGGCGATCTCGGCGCTTGAGGCGGTGCTCGCGCTGCGAGAAGCCCGGTCGAGCTGTCGGCGGCCGATCTGGTGGGCGTGGAGGTCGTGGCGTAGCGTTCTGGGGCTGGCTCATAGACTCACCTCACGATGATCGAAGACCTGGTCAAGCAGATCGAGACGCGCTTCGCCGAGCTCGGCGCGCAGATGACGGACCCGGAGGTGATCTCCGACCGCGAACGCTACGCCGAGGTCGGTCGCGCCTACAGCCAGCTCGAGCCCGCGGCAAAGCTCGCGGCGGAGTGGCGTCACGCTCAGCGACGATGCGGCCGGCGCCGAGGAACTGCTCGCCGAGGAGGGCGAGGACGCCGAGCTGCGCGCAGAACTGCGGCGAGCGCCCAGGAGCGGATCGAGGCGATCGAGGAGGAGATCCGCCTGGCCATGGTGGAGCGCGACCCCAACGACGAGAAGAGCGTGATCGTCGAGATCCAGGGCGGCGCGGGCGGCGACGAGGCCGGGCTGTGGGCCGGCGATCTCTACCGGATGCTCGTCAAGCTACGCCGAGCGGCGCGGCTGGCAGACCGAGCAGCTGGACATCGGCGAGGGCAAGTACACGTTCGCGATCAAGGGCGACGGCGCCTACTCGGTGTTCAAGTTCGAGGGTGGAACCCACCGCGTGCAGCGCGTCCCCCAGACCGAGTCGCAGGGGCGGATCCACACCTCGACCGCGACGGTGGCGGTGCTGCCGGAGGCCGAGGACGTCGACGTGCAGATCGATCCCAACGACCTGCAGATCGACGTCTACCGCTCCTCGGGGCCGGGCGGGCAGTCGGTCAACACGACGGACTCGGCCGTCCGCATCACGCACGGGCCGTCGGGGATCATGGTGTCGATGCAGGATGAGAAGTCCCAGCTGCAGAACCGCGAGAAGGCGCTGCGCGTGCTGCGCGCGCGCCTCTACGAGCGCGCGCTGGCCGAGCAGCAGGCCGAGCTGGCGGCCGACCGTCGCTCGCAGGTCGGCACGGGCGATCGGGCGGAGAAGATCCGCACCTACAACTACGGCGAGCGACGCGTGACCGACCATCGCATCAAGCTCACCGTTCACAACCTCGATCAGGTGCTCCAGGGAGAGCTCGACGAGCTGACCGCCGCGTTGCAGGCGGATGAGAAGCGCCGGCGCCTGCAGGCGCAGGCGGCTGCATGAGGGGTACCCCCGCGCGCGACGCGCTCGACGGCGCGATCACCGCGATCGCGGCGGCCGGCTGCGAAACCCCGCGCCTGGACGCCGAAGTGCTGCTGGCGCACGTGCTCGGAGTCGCCCGCGAGCGACTGCTGATCGACGGGGATCTGGTGGTCGAGGGGCCGGCCGTGCGCGCCTACCAGGACGCCGTGCGCCGGCGTGCGGTCGAGCGCGAGCCGGTCGCCTACATCGTCGGGCACCGTGGCTTTCGCCGCCTGGATCTGGCCGTCGATTCGCGAGTGCTCGTGCCGCGGGCGAGAGACCGAGCTGCTGGTCGAGGTGGGGCTCACGCTCAAGCGGGGAGCGAGCGTGCTCGATGTCGGCACCGGCAGCGGCGCGGTGGCGCTCGCGCTCAAGGACGAGCGCCCCGACCTGCAGGTGACGGGCAGCGACCTGAGCGAGAGCTCGCTTCAGCTGGCTCGAGCCAACGGTGCGCGGTTGGGGCTCGACGGTGCGCTGGCTGCAGGGCGGACCTGCTCGATGACATCCCCGACGAGTTCGACGCGGTTCTGTCCAACCTGCCGTATGTGGCGGAGTCCGAACGCGCGACGCTCGCACCCGAGATCCTGCGCCACGAGCCGCCCGAGGCGCTGTTCGCCGGAGCGGACGGGCTCGTGGCCATTCGCGCGCTGCTCGCGCTTCTGCGCGAGCGTCGCCGGGTGAGCCTCGTCGCGCTCGAGGTGGGGGCCTCCCATGCGGCACAGGTGAGCGGCCTGCTCGCTTCCGCGGGCTTTTCCCGTGTGCGCAGCGAGCGAGACCTGGCGGGGATCGAGCGCGTCCTCATCGGCGAGCGCGGCGGATGACTGCCGCCGCCGGATCTTCGCGCCACCGCCGGGCGGGGTGCGCCGCGCGGCCGCGCGGCGGGCCGGGGGCGCCCCCGTGACCTTGCGTGCCGAGGACGCGATCAGCCTGCAGCGGTGTCTGGCGAGCGGGGGGGTGGCCGTGTTTCCGGCCGACACCGTCTACGGGCTGGGCTGCGACCCTGATGATGAGCGCGCCGTAAGGCGGTTGTATGAGCTCAAGGGCCGCCCGGCGGATCGCCCCGCGGCGGTGATGTTCTTCGACCGCGACCGCGCCCTGAGGGCGCTTCCAGAGCTGCACAGTGTCGAGCGCCGCGCGATCGAGGCGCTGCTCCCGGGTCCGGTCACGCTGCTCTTGCCCAATCGCGCTCGGCGGTTCCCGCTGGCCTGCGCGCCCGGCGGGGACGGCGGCGACACTCTCGGTCTGCGCGTGCCGCTGCTCGGTGAATCGCTGGCGGCGCTCCAGGCGATGTCCGCGCCGATGATGCAGTCGAGCGCCAACCCCTCGGGAGGGCCCGAGGCGCGGCGCCTTTCCGATGTCGCGCGCGAGCTGCTCCTCGGGGCCGACCTGGTGCTCGACGGCGGCGAGCTGGGAGGCACCGCCTCGACCGTCCTTGACCTGCGCGAGTACGAGCAGAGCGGCGCCTTCAGCGTGGTGCGCGAGGGCGCTCTCGCGCGGAGCGCGATCGAATCGGCGCTTGGCTGACCGCGCCGGGCGGTGAGACGCGAAGCGAGGGCCCGCCCCTGCTAGCCTCCCAACAGCTGCCGCGACTGGCGCTAAAGGTGGAAGCGACCACCGGGAAGCGGTCAGCGAACCCGCCGCGCGCCTGGGCATTCAAGACGTCACCGCCTGCCAAGGAGAGCGCCATGTCCGAGCTGAGTCCCGACTACTTCAACCGCCCGCTCGCGGACGTCGACCCCGAGATCGCGGAGGTGCTGCGCGGAGAGCTCGAGCGCGAGCAGCGCACGCTCGAGATGATCGCCTCGGAGAACTTCGTTCCGCGGGCCGTGCTCGAATGCCAGGGCTCGGTGCTCACGAACAAGTACGCCGAGGGCTATCCGGGCCGTCGCTACTACGGGGGCTGTGAGTGGGTGGACATATCCGAGCAGCTGGCGATCGACCGCGCCAAGGCGCTGTTCGGGGCCGAGCACGCCAACGTCCAGCCGCACTCCGGCGCGCAGGCCAACGCCGCCGTCTATCACGCCCTGCTCAAGCCCGGCGAGACGATCATGGGACTGTCGCTCGCGCACGGCGGCCATCTCACGCACGGCATGAAGATCAACGTCTCAGGCCGCCTGTATGAGATCGCCGCCTACGAGGTGGACCGCGACAGCAGCCTGATCGACATGGACGAGGTCGCGCGCATAGCGCGCGAGCGCCGTCCCAGGCTGCTGTTGGCGGGCTGGTCGGCGTACTCGCGACAAGCTCGACCTGGCGCGCTTCCGCGAGATCGCCGACGAGGTCGGGGCGCTGTTGATGGTCGACATGGCTCACTTCGCCGGACTGGTCGCCGCCGGGCTTCACCCCAGCCCCATCGAGCACGGCGCCGACGTCGTCACGACGACCACCCACAAGACGCTCGGCGGTCCGCGCGCGGGGGTGATCCTGTGCAAGCAGGAGCACGCGAAGAAGATCGACTCGGCGGTGTTCCCCGGGCAGCAGGGCGGCCCGCTCGAGCACGTCATCGCGGCCAAGGCCGTGGCCTTCAGGATCGCCGCCAGCGAGCTGTTCGCCGAGCGCCAGCGGCGCACCGCTCGACGGCGCGCAGGCGCTGGCGGCGGAGCTCCTGCGAGGCGGGCCATGGCGTCAACGTGCTCACCGGCGGCACCGATGTGCACCTGATCCTCGTCGATCTGCGCGACTCAGAGCCGGCGCTGACCGGCAGGCAGGCGGAGGACCGGCTGGCCGAGATCGACATCACGGTCAACCGCAACGCGGTGCCGTTCGACCCGCGTCCGCCGATGGAGGCCTCCGGTCTGCGCATCGGCACGCCCGCGCTCGCCACGCGCGGCCTGCAGCACGGATGACTTCACCGAGGTCGGGCGGATCCTGGCCAGCGCGCTGACGCCGGAATACGAGTCCCGGGCCGCCGAGCTGGCCGAGCGGGTGGAGGCGATCGTCGAGCGCTACCCGCTGTATGAGACGCTCTCAGCGGGCACTCCAGTGCGCGTCTAGGCGGGCCGGGCCGCGCCCGGCGGCATGCGAAGGGCAGGCGCCGCGGCGCCTGCGACCTCGCCGCCTGCGATGCTGTGGGCGAGTCGATGGCGCATCCGAACGAGCTCGACGCGCTTTACGCCTTTCTGGTCGCTGCGGCCGTGACCGCGCTGCTGACGCCGGTCACGATGCGGATCGCGAGGGCGGTGGGCGCGATCGACCAACCCCGCGAGCGAGGCCTGTCCGAGCGCCCCACGCCGCTGCTCGGTGGTCTGGCGATCTTCGCCGGCGCCCTCGTGGCGGCCCTGATCTGGCTGCCCGCGGGCTACTACAAGGAACACGAGCTGTGGCACGGCGTGCTGCTCGCCGCCGCCGTGATCACGGTGGTGGGCGCCCTCGACGACCGTTTCGACCTGCCGCCCATCGTCAAGCTGGCCGGTCAGGTGCTCGCGGCCGTGATCGTCGTTCACTTCGGCGTGGCCGTCAAGGCGATCACGCTGCCGTTCGTCGGCCGTCTGTCGTTCCCGAACGCGGGCGTGACGAACGCCGGGCCGGTGCTGACCGTGATCGGCCTGGTGGCGATGATGAACGTCGTCAACTTCTCCGACGGCGTCGACGGCCTGGCCGCGGGCGTCTGCGCGATCATCGCCGCCGCGATGGCCGTGATCGCATTCGACCTGGGCCGTCAGCAGCCGGGGGTGCTTGCGGCGCTGACGGCAGGGGCGGCGCTGGGGTTTCTGATCTACAACTTCCCGCCGGCATCGAGCTTCATGGGCGACTGCGGCGCCAACCTGCTCGGCCTGCTGATGGGCGTGATCACCGTGGAGGCGGCGGTCAAGACGGCGGCGGTGGTGTCTTTCGTGCTGCCGCTGATCCTGCTGGCCGTGCCGTTTCTGGACACGACCTTCGTGGTGCTCAAGCGGCTGAAGTACAGACAGCCGATCTACCGGCCCGACAGCGAGCACTTTCACCACCGCATGGCCCGCATCGGCTTCTCCTCTCGCCGCACGATCGCCTATCTGTACGCGTGGACGCTGCTGCTCGCCGGGTACGCGCTGGCGCTGCGCTTCGTTCCCTACATCAGACCACAAAGGTCACCTGCACACCGGCTGGACACTGGTCATGGTCGCGCTGGCGCCTGCTCGTCATCGCGGCGAGCGTGTACCTGGTCTACGTGCTCGAGATCCTCAAGTTCAGGCGCCTGGACGCGATTCGCCTGCGGCGGCTGCGCCCGGACGCCTCACCAGCGGAGATCGACAGCGGTGTAGCCAGGGATCTTGAAACCGGTGAGATCGACGCCGTGTCCTGCGACGGGGACGATGCCCGCCGTGCAGGCCGGCGACGGGATGCCGATGGGCCCGCTTCGGGCTGAGCAGGGGGCGGCAAGCGGCAGATGGATGAGGACCGCATAGGCGCAGAAGATGAGCGTGGCGGCCCGCAGACGCCGATTGCCGCTGACCGCGGCTAGCGGCAGCGCCCAGATCACATACCAGGGCAACAGCCAGGCGGTCGAGAAGAGCAGCGCAAGCGTCGTCCATCCGGCGGCCACACGCCAGTCCCCGCCGCGCGCCGTCCGCCACAGCGCGCCGGCGAGCACTGCCAGGAAGACGCCGACGAACACATGGCGCCACCAGGTGGGTGTGCCGCTGAGCCCCACCAGGCGCGCCGTCTCGGCGGGGATGCTGTGGGTCGCCACCAGCTGTTGCTGCTCGCCCACGGCGCTGAGAAAGCCAAGCGCGTGCGCGCCGAAGCCGATCAGGCCGAGCGCGGCCAGCGCCAACAGGCCGAGGCCCGCGGTGCGCCAGGACGGACAGGCGCTCGCGCCTTCGCCGGCTGGGCGAGGACGAGGAAGGGCAGCACCAGTCCCGCCGTCACCTTGATCCCGATTCCGGCGACCAGCGCCACGGCGGCGGCGCGAAAGCGCGGATTGCTCCCGGCGCTCAGCGCGAGCGCGGCAGCGAGCGACAGGAGGATCAGCGTGTCGTTGTGCGCGCCGCCGACGGCCAGCTCGAGCAGCACCGGGTTCAGGCCCACGAAGGCGGCGGCCCACAGCGGTGATTGACCGAGCCGCCCGGCGGCGCGCGCGATCAGCGCGACCGCGCCGAGGCTCGAGGTGACCGCGACCGCCTTGAAGGCCCACAGCCCGCCCGCGAGCCCGAGCGGCGCGGTGGCGTAGCTTGCGAGCGTGAACAGCGGGCCATAGGGGGAGTGCAGGAAGGGCCAGCCGATGAACGGGAAGATCGGGTCGGTGGGCGCTTCGGCCGCCACGTGCGTGTACGGGTCGAGGCCGTGGAGGGCCCCGAGCCGGGCGAAGCTCAGATAGCCGAAGACATCCTGGGAGATCAGCGGCGGCCCGAGCAGGAGGATCACGTAGGCCGCCACGATCGCCGCCGCGAGCGCGCGCGCGGGCAGTGCCCGGGCTGCGCACAGGACGAGCACATAGCTCGCGCACATGATCAACATGAGCGTCTGGAAGCTGTCGTTGCTGATGCCGAGACCGAGTCCCTGCAGGGGACCCGCCATCCAGCCCGGCCAGCCGCCCGAGCGCCCCGGGACATACTGGGAGGGGCGGCTCGCGGCGCCGGCCGTCAGCAGGAAGACCGTCGTGACCACGCCGAGGAGGCCGAGCGCGCCCAGCGCCCGCAGGGCGCCGGAGTCCCTGTGCGCGGCGGTCGCGGGCGTCTATGCCCGAAGGCGCCCCTGCGGCTGTCGAGCGGGCGGGCTGTGGGGAACGCGGCCGGTATATGTCCATTGTTACGTCTAGGGGACCTGCCAGTGTTTGACGTACTTAGTAAACTCTTATAGCCGTTGCACCGCTGGGGGCTTTCGTCCGCGTGTGCACGTTCGCGTCGAACATCGCCGCGCGGGCGAGACTCGATCCTTTATGCGCCGCCGCCAACGCAAACCTACCGCGCGCCGGGCTCCCGGGCCGCGTCGCGTCCTGATTCTGTCCGCCGACGTGGGCGAGGGCCATGCTGCGGCGGCCCGGGCGCTGGCCGAACAGCTGGAGGACTCTCCCGAGCAGGTGGAGGTCACGATCATCGACGGCCTCGCGGCGATGGGTCCCGTCGTGCGACCGGTCGTCGAGGACGGCTACCGCGTGCAGCTGCGCTTCGTCCCGCGCACCTACACGGCCGTCTACTGGCTTCTGAAGCATGTGGCCCCGATCCGCATGCTGGCGCGCCGCCTGCTCTGCCTGTTCGGCTCGCGGCCCCTGGCGCGCAGCATCGCCAAGCATGACCCCGACGTGGTCGTGTCCACGTATCCCGCCGTCACCGTCGCGCTTGCGCGGCTGCGCCGCACGGGAGAGGTCAGCGCCCCGACCGTCGCCACGATCACCGACCTGACCGGCCTGTTCTTCTGGGCGCAGCCGGGCATCGACATGCACCTGGTGATGTATGGCGAGTCGGTGTCGCCGGTCGAGCGCATCGCCGGGCCGGGGAGCGTGAGGCTCGTGCGCCCGCTGATCTCCGCGGAGTTCCTCGAGCCTCGCTCGCCGCTCGCGTCCCGCCGTGCTCTGGGCCTGTCCGAGGACGGCCGCATGGTGGTGGTATCCGGGGGCGGCTGGGGCGTCGGGGACATCGCCGGAGCCGTGCGCGAGTTCATCCGCGTGCCGGAGGTGAGCACGATCGCGTGCCTGGCCGGGCACAACGATCAGCTGGCCGCCAGGCTCCGCTCCACCTTCGCCGAGGAGGCCCGTGTGCGCGTGTACGGCTTCACCGACCGCATGCCCGAGCTGCTGGCAGCCGCGGATGTGCTCGTGCACTCAACCGGCGGCGTCACGTGCCTCGAGGCCAGGGCGGCGGGCACGCCGGTGGTCTCCTACGGGCTGCCCGTCGGTCACGCGCGCCTGAACACAAGGGCGATGGCCGCCCTGCGGCTGCTCAGGCTGGCAAACGACACCGATGAGCTGCGCGAGCACGTGCGCGCGAGCTTCGTCTGCGACGAGGACGCGCAGCCGGGCGTCACGAGCGGCTCGCCCGAGGTGCAGGCCACCGCTGTTGAGACGGTGCTGCACACTCCTCGGCGCGTGCGCCCGATCCCCCAGCTGGCGCCTGCGGCTGTCCGCCGTGACGCTCCAGCTCGTGCTCCTGCTGGGAGTGGGGGCGTGGATGATGTCAACGGATGAGGTCACCGCGCTGGCGACGAAGATCCTGCACGTGCACCCGCTCGCTCGCGTGAACACCAGTCAACCCGAGGTGGGCGTGATCGTGCGTGCGCCGGCGCGCGACGTGCCCTTCCTGGCGGGCGAGCTGGCGGGCCGGGGCATTCACATCTCGTTCACCGACGACGCGGGAGTGCCCTCGCCCGTGACGATCGCGAGCCTGCACTCGGTCGGAGACGAGGTGCTGCCGGAAGTGCCGGGCTCAGCGCCGCTGCGCTGGGAGCGCACGCGCGGGACGCTCCGCTCGCAGGCTCGCGCCCTGGGGCTCAGCCACCACTTCTACTACCTGCAACCGCGCGGCGGCCTGTCCGTCGGTCAGCTCGTGCTCGCCCGCACCGACGGAGCGATCCCCGTGAAGGGCACGGTGCGTTTACGGGCCGCCGGCCGGCTTCCTCAGCGCCCGATGCGGGCAGGGGATGTTCTTGTCGTCGAAGTCAACGGGTCCTCATCGTCGGTGGCCGGGCTGGAGCGGATCGTCTCCTGGCTCGGAGCGGAGCGGCTCGGCGCCGAGCCGCTCGCGTGGCTCGTGCGCTCACCTTCCATCAGCGCGAGCAGCAGCGGAGAACGCGCGAGCATCGCCGCTCCGGCGATCAACAGCACAAGCGACGCCGCGAGCGGAACCCCGCCGAAGGGCGTGGCGGTGAAGCGCTCATCGAAGAGCAGCGGGGCGAGCGCGACCGGGATGACCGTCTGAACCACGAACACGACCGGGGCCACCTGGATCGCCGGGCGACGCTGCAGCGCGCTCATCTCGCTGATCACGGCCACCCCGGAGGCCACCGCCGTGGACAGGCCCCAGGCGATGGCCAGGCCCAGGTGCCCCTGGGAGAGGTCGTCAGAGGCCAGCTTGGTTGCCACCCCGCTCCAGGCGAAGCCCAGTCCCGCGCCGAGCATCGTCACAGTCGCCGGTGAGCGCCGCCCGAGCAGGCCGAACAGATAGGGAAGGAAGCTCGACACACCGAGCACGACCAGCACGACCGCGACGGTCAGATCGGAGGCCTGCGTGCTGCTGCGATCGGGAGCGGTCAGGGCCGCGCCGACCACGCCGATCACGATCGCGCACATCATCACGTGCTCGTAGCGGCCGGCGTGCTCGTTGAGCATCCGCTCCGCGAGGAACATCAGCACCAACAGGCCGGCCGCGAGCGTCGGCTGGACCACCACCAGCGGCGCCAGCAGCAGCGCGACGACCTGCAGCGGCCAGCCGAGGACGGACAGACCGGTGCCGATCAGCCAGCGGGTCCGCCGGAACAGGTTGCGCATCAGCGCAAGGCGCAGGTGCTCGGCCGCGGGTGCCTGCTTGGCATCCATCGCCTGCAGGGCGATCCCTAGGCTGTAAAGGGTCGACGCGCCCACCGCCGCCCCGATTCCCAGCACCAGATCGACCATGTCCGCCCACAATCATCGCAGCCCGACCAGTCCCACCATGCGCGCCGCGGCCGCAATGACGATGAAAAGCTACATCCTCCCGGGCCTTGCGGCCTGGGTCTGGCCGGGCCTGCGCGCGCCGCTCGGCGTCGAGGACCGCACCTCGAGCGGCGCCGGCTACGCGCTCACCTTCGACGACGGGCCCCACCGCCAGGGCACGCCCGCAGTGCTCGAGATCCTGGCGCGCGAGCGCGTGTATGCGACGTTCTTCCTGGTCGGTGAGCAGGTGCGCCGCAATCCCTCACTCGCGCAGGAGATAGTCGCGGCCGGTCATGGCATCGGGCTGCACTGCGACCGTCACCGCAACCTGCTGCGCCTGCCGCCGGCGCAGGTGCGCGCGGACATCACGCGCGCGCAGGACACGATCGAGCGCGCCAGCGGCCGCGCCATCAGCCTGTACCGCCCGCCCTACGGGGTGCTCAACGCCGCTGCGCTCAGGATCGCGCGCGCCAACGCCTGGCGAACGCTGCTGTGGACTCACGCCGGCAAGGACTGGCAGAAGCGGGCCACGCCCGCTTCGATCACGGCCCTCCTGACCGACGGGGCCGGCGAGGGCTCGGTGCTCCTTCTACACGACGCCGACGACTACGGGGCCGCCGACTCCTGGCGGCGCACAGCGGCTGCCCTGCCGCGGGTCCTCGAGACGCTCACCGCGCGCGGTCTGATGGCCGTCGCGCCCTGACTCGCACATGCTCTCAGCGATGCGCGCCATGTCGCGCCGATCCGCTGAACGCAGCGTGGTCGAGCTCGGGCGCCGGCCCGCCTGAAGGGCGCTACAGCAGGCCCAAAGCATGTTCACCAACAGGCAACAAGTAGGTCACGAGCGGGCAACATGGCCCTGAGCCGCATAGTCAGAATCACCCCGTAGCGCTGGGAAGATTATCGGTTTGGAGCAACTCGGTCTCACTTTGCTCGAGTCGAGATAACGAGAATCTGACTGCGAGGCTTCCCAGCGCATTGAACGGTGACAGGGTCACTCGGTGCAGGCGTCGCGCCACTGGGGGATCGGACTATCCAATGGGAGAAACAAATGAACATGCCACTTCAGAGGCGCTTTGGCTCGGGCCCGCGTGCCGTGCTGGTCGGGCTGGGCGTGCTCGGATGCTGTTTGCTTTCAAACCTGGTGCTCGCGGACGTGAGCTCAGCGACCGTCCCGGCAAAAGGGCTCAACTGCGTGGCCGCCGACGGAAAGATCAACGGTCGTGGATCGACCTACCAGACGGTCCTTCAACAGGTCTTGGCCGAAGCCTACCGTGACGACTACTGCGGCAACACCCCGAAAGAACCTGAAGATGTCGCGGGCAACACGATGTTGGCCTACAACTATGCGGCGGCCGAATCGGCGAGCGCCACGGGATCGGGCGCCGGCGTAAAAGCGGCAAGCTGCAGGACCGACGCCTTCTCCGGCAGCGACACTCCGTACACGGAGGCGACTCTGGCGGAAATGAACGGGGTTCCCGGCAAGACGGGCGGGTGTGCCATAGCGTTCACCCCACCGTTCCAGCCGAACACTCCGGCATCCTGGCCCGACAAAGAATCAGGTAAAGAAGACACCGAGGCCAACGTCATGTCATTCCCGATCGGGGGCTCCTCGGTGGCGCTTCCCGTGAACCTGACAAACGCCGTCTGCACGGCCGGCACCAAAGTGGCGCCGACCAGCCTCAGCCTCACCTCGAAAGAGGTCTCGAGGATCTTCGGAGGGGACGCGGCGAAATGGAATGACTCGGAACTCGTGGCGAACAACCCGCTGCTTGCGAACTGTGAAGGAGCAATCACGCGCATAGTCCGCTTCGACAGCTCCGGGACCACGAACATATTCAAGTCCTATTTGATTCGCGCGCAGAACGAACGCTCCGGTGCAACCTGCGCGGCCGGCAAAAAATGGGAAGCCTACTTCTCCACCAACACCGAATGGCCGGGCAAACAGAAACCGGGCGAAGAAGGCACCTGCAGCGCGATCACGACGGGTGGCAGCAGCGGCAACCCGGCGCTCTTGAAAAAGCTCGAAGAAACCCCCAACGGGGTCGGCTACGCCGATCTCCCGCAGGCTGCGGCGACGCATGGGTTCATCATCGCGAACGTCCAGAATGCGGTCGCGACGTCCTACCAGAGCCCGAGCGTGGGCGAGGCGGCCAACTGCACCTACGCCGTGTTGACCCTGCCGGGCGGTTCGCCGGAAGCATATGTCGGGCTCGATCCCGAAGACAACTGGGCCAACAACAACGAAGAAGTGAACCACAACCCCAACCATGGAAACGCCACGGATCTGGGCAGCAAATACCCGATCTGCGGGCTCACATGGGACCTGGTTTACTCCGGGCTCAGCAACACGAGCGGAGGTCCGAACCCGATCAGCCGGCTGACGGCCGATCAACGCAGGACGCTGTACTCGTACTTCACGTTCGTGCTGTCGTCGACCGCGCAGGACAGGCTCAGCTCGATCGACTACGCGCCCCTGCCGACGGCATGGCTCGGGCCCCTGACGGAAGGATTCCAGGCTAACTTCTAGGTACGGAAGTTAGGAGACGAACGCCAGCGACGGATGCGCTGAACGGAGGGAGCCGGCTTAGCCGGCTCCCTCCAGCCGTTTGGGGGCAGGGAGCCGGCGCCGCATGGGCCGAGCGGGCGCTGACCGCTGAGGCTGCGGATAAGATCGTAGCCTTGTCAAGCGCGGTCACGAGCGACATCAGCGTCCCTGCCGCCGCGAGCGGGCCGGGGAGAAGGAGCGCCCCGGCGACGGTCCCGATCTCGCCCGTGCAGACGCGGACGCGCTGGTGGGTCGAGCTGCTGGTGATCGCCTGGCTGTGCTGGGTGTATGACCTGATCAACAACCTCGCGCCGCTGCGCCTGCACGTCGCGCTCGCCCACGCCCGCGGCGTGCTGCATCTGGAGCGGTCGCTGGGTCTCGACCCCGAGCTGTCGCTCGACCGCTGGCTGGCTGGCCACCACGTGCTCGGTCTGCTCCTGTCGCTCTACTACGACAACGCCCATTTCGTGGTCACGCTCGGCCTGCTGGGGTGGCTGTGGTGGAACCGGGCCGACCTCTATCGCCCGTTGCGCAACTCGCTGGTCGTCGTGAATCTGCTTGGGTTCGCGGTCTTCTGGCTGTATCCGGTGGCCCCGCCGCGGATGCTCCCCGGATACACCGATGTGGTGGCCTCCACGCATGCCTTCGGCGGCTGGCACACCGGAGCGCTCGCCTCACAGGCCAATCAGCTGGCGGCGATGCCGTCGCTGCACATCGCCTGGGCGGTCTGGTGCACGATCGCCCTGTGGCGGATCTCGAAGCGCAGATGGCTGCGCGGGCTGGCCGTCGCCTACCCGTGCGTGACCGCCCTGGCGGTGCTCTCGACCGGCAACCACTTCCTGCTCGACATCGTGGGCGGGCTGCTGGCGATCGCGGCGGCGGTGGCGATCGTCGGGCTGGTGACGCGCGTCCGGGGCGCGGCGGGTGTTCGCGCCGGCCGACAACGCCCTTTGCTCGCAAAATCCGCAGGTTCGCAATAGCGTGGCGAGTGTCACAAACTTGTTACGAAGTCCAAGTCCGGGTAGACTACGCGAGCCGCCGCAGACAGTTGAGGGATTGACTCGACGGTTCCTAGCGCAAACAGCGCGCGGACTTTCTCGTCTGTAGGGTGGCCCTACACAGATGCCAGACTTCGACGCCAGCGGAGAACCGACCCACCTGCCCGTCCCCGGGCACGGTCATTTCCGCGATTCCGCCCGGCTTTCGTCGTACCCCGGGCGCTCAGAGGCGTCCTCGAGAAGCGCCCGATGGTGAGCCTGCCGCAAGTCGAAACCGCCGGCCGACCTTCCCCTGAGGGGCCTCCCTCGGAAGAGCGTGCCGGTGGGGCGGTGCGCAGGCGCTCGCTGCTCTTCCTGCGCTATCTGGACGTGGTGCTCGTCGTGGTCGCCGCGCCGGTGGCGCTGACCCTCGGGGCGCCCGTGTTCGGCTACCTCGTCGGGGCCGTGGCGTGGCTTGCGCAGCGGGTCATCGCCCAGGCCGACAGGCGCTGGGTGGGCAAAGCCGCCGAGCCCCGGAGCCAGCTCGGTCTTAGCCTGTTCGAGGCGTTCGGGCGGATCTGGCTGCTGGCCGGGGCGATCATCCTCGCGGGCGTGGCCGGCGGGCGCGCCGACGGCCTGACCGCCGCGCTCGTGATCTTCGGCGCGTACTCCGTGGCGTTCGCGATCAGGGTCTTCTCGGGCCCGCCCGCCCCGCCCGCCTCCTCACAGCGGAAGGCGATCCGATGAAACGCATGCGCGAGTGGAGCCAGACCAGGAAAATCCTGTACGGCATTCTGGCCGTGTACGTGCTTGGCCTGATCGGCTTTGCCGTGGGATTCGGGATCAAGGGGCACAAAAACGAAAGCTTCAAGGTCATCGACGCCTTTCACCTGGAAACCTGGTTTCACATCGCCGGGCCTCTCAACTTCGACAAGGGCGTGCTGTACCTGCTGCTCGCGAGCGGGCTGACGGTGGGAATCATGCTGTACGTCGCACGGCACATGCAGAAGCGCCCGGGCCGCACGCAGGTCGCGGTTGAGATGGGCTACAACCTGATGTCGCAGGTCACGCGCGAGAACATGGACGAGAAGCTGACGAAAAGGTGGTTTCCCGTCGTATTCACACTGTTCATCTTCATCCTCGTCTCCAACCTGATCGGCTACATCCCGCTGCCGGTCGACTCGCAGAACACGTTCAAGCTGTTCGGCGCACACATCCCGTCGTTCCAGATCTACGCCGCCGTGACGAACGTCGCCGTCCCGCTGGTGCTCGCCCTTGGCGTGTTCTTCGCCTACAACTTCGAAGGGGTCCGGGCGCACGGGTTCGGCGGGTACATAAAAAGCCTGATCCCCCAGGGCGTGGGCGGGCCGATGCTGTTGCTCATCTTCCCGCTTGAGATGCTCTCGAACTTCGTCCTGCGGCCGCTCTCGCTCACGATCAGGCTGTGGGCCAACCTGCTCGCCGGGCATCTGCTGATCGACTTCATGGCCGGCAACCTGGCCGTGCTGTTGGGACTGCAGCTGCTCGGCTGGTTCACGCTGCCACTGGGCGTGATCATCTACCTGTTCGAGGCCGTCCTGATCGCCGGCCTGCAGGCTTTCATCTTCGCCATTCTGACCGCCATCTACCTCGGCGGCGCTACTGCCGCGAGCCACTAAGCACCCGACAAGGAGACCGATGCTGACTCACCTGTTACCTTTCATGTCCATCCATCTGGGCACTCCGCTGCTCGCGGCGGCCGAAGCGTCGAAGGAAATTGGCGCCAACGCCGGTAAAGCGATCGCGCTCGGCGTGGGCGCTGGCGGTGGCGCCGCGGGCGCCGGTGCCGGCATCGGCATGCTGTTCGGCAAGGTGATCGAGTCGGTCACCCGCCAGCCGGAGATGCGCGATGAGATCACCTCGATTCAGTGGCTCGGCTTCGCGCTCACCGAGGCGACATTCTTCTACGGCCTCGTGGGCGGCTTCATCGCCTTCTTCCTGTAGGCCGAGATGCTGCCTCTGTCAAGCATGATCAGCACGCCGATTGCCTCGAGCTCGTGGCTCATCACGCCCAATGTCGGTCTGATGATCTGGACGTTCGTGGTCTTCGGGATATCGCTGTACATCCTGGTCAAGGCCGTCTTCCCCCGCATCACCGCAGCGCTCGACGAACGCCGCGTGGGTATCGAGGAATCGATCGACGCCGCCGAGCACACTCGTGAAGAGGCGGACAAGATCCTCGCCGAGTACCGCGAGCGGCTGAAGGAGGCAAGGACGCAGTCGGAGGAGATCCTCCAGCGCGCACGCCAGACGGCCGAGTCTCACGAGCACGAGGCTCGCGAGCAGGGCCAGGAGATCCTCGCCGAAGCGGCCAAGCGCGCCGAACGCGAAATCGACGCCGCCACAAAACGCGCGCTCGACGACATCCGCCGGGAGGTCGCAGACCTCACGATCATGGCCACCGAGAAGGTCACGCGCAAGACACTCGACGACGCCGATCAGCGGCGCCTGGTCGAGGAGGCGCTGGCTGAAATCGACTTCTCCGGCCTCTCCTCGGGCGCCCAGAGCAACTGATGGAGGAGCTCGCCCAGGTCTACTCCCGCGCGCTGTTTCAGGCGGCTCGCGACAAGCACCGCCTCGACGAGGTGCGCGAGCAGCTCGGCCAGTTTGCCGACGCCTTGGACAAGAACCGCGAGCTCGCCGTGTTCTTCTTCTCGCCCTACTTTTCGACCGCCGAGAAGCAGAAGTCGCTGAGCACGCTGCTCGACGGGGCCGACGAGGTCTTCTTGAACTTCCTGAAGCTGCTCATCGAAAACCACCGCATGCCCGTCATCTTCCGCATCCGCCAGGAGTACGAGCGGCTGTGGGAGGAGGAGAACCGCACCCTGCCGGTGGAGATCACAAGCGCGATCGCACTCGATAAGGACACGACCGAGAGCCTGGGCAGGACGATCGGGGAGCGGGCCGGGCGCACGGTGACCCTGGCGGCGCGCGTGGACCCGGACATTCTCGGCGGCATCATCATCAGGGTTGGAAACTCGATCCTCGATGCCTCTATTCGCAACCGACTGGAGCAGCTGCGCAGGCACGTTGCCCAAGGAGCCTCTTAGGACACGACATGCAGATCAATCCCGATGAGATAACAAGCATTCTGAAGAGCCGCATCGAGGGACTCGACAGCGGTACCGCCGAGCTGACCGAGGTCGGCACGGTGCTGTCGCTGGCCGACGGCATCGCGCGCCTGCACGGCCTCGAGAACTGTATGTCCTTCGAGATGCTCGAGCTTCCGCATGGCGTCACGGGCCTCGCGCTCAACCTCGAGTCAGACAATGTGGGCGCGGTGCTGTTCGGTGACTGGGAGCGGGTCTCCGAGGGCGACACGGTCAAGCGCACCGGCGAGCTCCTTGAGATCCCGGTGGGCGAGCAGCTGCTCGGGCGGATCGTCGACCCCCTCGGCCGGCCGCTGGACGGCAAGGGCGCCATATCCATCGAGCAGACGCGCCCGGCCGAGTTCAAGGCGCCCGGCATCGTCCAGCGCCAGCCGGTCAAGCAGCCCATGCAGACCGGCCTGAAGGCCATCGACGCGATGATCCCGATCGGCCGCGGTCAGCGAGAGCTGATCATCGGCGACCGCCAGACCGGCAAGACGGCGATCGCGATCGACACGATCATCAACAACAAGGACACCGGCGTGGTGTCCATATACGTGGCCATCGGCCAGCGCATGTCGACGGTCGTCGCGCTGGCGCAGACGCTCGAGGAGTACGGCGCCCTTGACAACACCATCATCGTCGCCGCTCCGGCCGATGAGGCGGCGCCGATCAAGTACATGGCCCCCTACGCGGGCTGCGCGATGGGCGAGCACTTCCTGTACAACGGCGGTCACGCCCTGTGCGTCTACGACGACCTCACCAAGCACGCATACGCCTACCGCCAGATGTCGCTGCTGCTGCGCCGCCCGCCGGGTCGCGAGGCCTATCCCGGAGACGTCTTCTACCTGCATTCGCGGCTGCTCGAGCGGGCGGTCAAGCTCAACGACGAGCTCGGCGGCGGCTCGCTGACGGCGCTGCCGATCATCGAGACGCAGGCGGGCGACGTCTCGGCATACATCCCGACGAACGTGATCTCGATCACCGACGGGCAGATCTTCCTCGAGTCCTCGCTCTTCAACTCGGGCGTGCGCCCGGCGATCAACGTCGGCATCTCGGTCTCGCGCGTGGGCGGCAACGCACAGATCGGCCCGATGAAGAAAGTGGCGGGCCGGATCAAGCTCGAGCTCTCCCAGTACCGCGACCTCGAGGCATTCGCGCAGTTCGGCTCAGACCTCGACGCCGACACGCAGCGCACGCTCGCTCGCGGCGAGCGCCTCGTGGCGACGCTCAACCAGCACGAGCGCGCGCCGCTCGCTGTCGAGGATCAGACGGTGCAGATCTTCGCCGCCACCAACGGCTACCTCGACCGGCTGAACGTCGAGCGCGTCCAGGACTTCCTGCTCGGCATCACCGAACGGCTGCATTCCCAGCATCCGGAGCTGCGCGAGAAGATCAACGGCGGGGATTGGTCTGATGAGACCCAGAAGGCGGTCAAAGACACGCTCGACGCGTTCGCCGCCGACTTCGGCTACGACCTCGACGAGGAGGGTCAGCCGATGGACGACGATGAGCCTCTCAGAGAGGCCCAGCCGGCTGTCACGCACGAGCCCGCCCCCGACAAGGAGCCACAGGCGGTCTAGCGCCGCCCGCGGAGTGAGCCATGGCATCTCAGCGCGACGTCAAGAACAAGATCACCTCGGTGAAGAACATCCAGAAGATCACGCGGGCGATGGAGATGGTCGCCGCCGCTCGCCTGCGCCGCGCCGAGCAGCGTATCGCCGCCCTGCGCCCGTACGCGGATGCGATCGGGCGCATGACGCGCCAGGCGGCGCAGGCCGCAGGGGCGGAGGCGGCGCGCGTGCCGCTGCTGCGCGAGCACGACTCACAGACGAACGTCGGGCTGCTGCTCGTCACCGGCGACCGCGGCCTGGCGGGCGGCTTCAACTCGCAGATCATTCGTGCCGGCGTGCGCCTGTCGGCTGAGATCGGCGAACAGGGGCTCAGCAGCCGCTGGTATGCGACCGGGCGCCGCGGCGTCTCCTCGCTCATCTTTCGCGGGCACGAGCTCAGCGGCAGCTACACGGGCTTCGCCGATCGCCCCGCCTATGCCGACGCGCGCACGATCGCCGACGACGTGATCCAGGCCTACGTGGACGGTCAGGTCGACCGAGTCGAGATGGTCTTCAACTCCTACGTCTCCCCGCTCACCCAGCACGTCACGCGCCAGCGACTGCTGCCGCTGTCCCACCAGCTGGTCACCGGCGAGGACGGTCCTTCAGACGCCGCCACGGACGTGCCGGCGGCCTCCAAGCGGACGCCCGTCGACTACGAGCCGGACCCCGAGAAGATCCTCAGGCGGCTGGTTCCGGACTACATCGAGATCTCGATCTATCGGGCGCTCGTGGAGTCCGCGGCCGGCTTCTTCGGCGCTCAGATGACCGCGATGCGCAGCGCATCGGAGAACGCCGGGGAACTGATCACCGAGTACACGCTGCAGATGAACCGCGCCCGCCAGGCCGAGATCACCCAGGAGATCATGGAGGTCGTTGCCGGCGCCGAGGGACTCAGCTAGACGCGTGTCCTCACCACGAGACAACTTGGAATAGACACAGAGGAGAATCAACACAATGGACGCCATCACCACCGAGCCTACGAGCTCCACCCCGCAGTCCGCCAACGGAGACGCCGCCAAGCGCAACCTCGGGCGGATCGAGGAGATCCAGGGCGTCGTGATCGAGGCCGTCTTCCCCGACCGCCTTCCCGAGATCAACCACGCCATCACCGTCGCAAGGCCCGCGGCCGCGGCTGACGAGGAGGAGCCAGGGGTCAGCGCGATCGACGGCGAGGGCGTGCTTGTGTGCGAGGTCCAGCAGCATCTCGGCGACGACCGGGTGCGCGCGGTCGCCATGGACACGACCGACGGGCTGGCGCGCGGCGCCGAGGTGATCGATACGGGCGGTCCGATCACCGTCCCCGTGGGAGAGGCCACGCTCGGGCGAATCTTCAATCTGCTGGGCGAGCCGATCGATCTCGGTGAGGCGCTGCCTAAGGACGTCGAACGGCGTGGCATCCACCAGGAGGCTCCCCGCGCCGAGGACCTCACGCCGACGACCGAAATGTTCGAGACGGGCATCAAGGTCGTCGACCTGCTCGCCCCGTATGCCAAGGGCGGCAAGGTCGGGCTGTTCGGCGGCGCCGGCGTGGGCAAGACGGTGCTGATCCAGGAGCTCATCCACAACCTCGCCAAGGAGCACGGCGGGCTGTCCGCGTTCTGCGGCGTCGGCGAGCGCTCGCGCGAGGGCAACGACCTGTGGCTTGAGATGAAGGAGTCGGGCGTGCTCGACAAGACGATGCTCGTCTTCGGCCAGATGAACGAGCCACCCGGGGCGCGCATGAGGGTGGCGCTGTCAGGTCTGACGATGGCCGAATACTTCCGCGACCAGGGTCAGGACGTGCTGCTGTTCATCGACAACATCTTCCGTTTCGTGCAAGCCGGCTCGGAGGTCTCGGCGCTGCTCGGGCGGATGCCCTCCCAGGTGGGCTACCAGCCGACGCTCGAGACCGAGATGGGCCAGCTGCAGGAGCGCATCACCTCGACGCGATCGGGCTCTGTGACCTCGGTGCAGGCGATCTACGTCCCCGCCGACGACCTCACCGATCCGGCCCCGGCATCGGTGTTCGCCCACCTGAACGCCACGACCGACGCTCTCGCGGGCGATCTCTGAGAAAGGGATCTACCCGGCGGTCGACCCGCTGGACTCCACCTCGACGATCCTCAAGGCCGATGTGCTCGGCGATGACCACTTCCGGGTCGCCAACCGCGTCAAGGAGATCCTTCAGCGCTACAAGGAACTGCAGGACATCATCGCCATCCTCGGCATCGACGAGCTCTCTGACGAGGACAAGCTGACCGTCCAGCGGGCGCGCAGGATCGAGCGCTTCCTCTCCCAGCCCTTCTTCGTGGCCGAAGAGTTCACGGGCACCCCGGGCGCCTACGTGCCGATCGCCGAGACGATCAGGGGCTTTGAGGAGATCATGGACGGCAAGCACGACGACCTTCCCGAGAGCGCGTTCTTCCTGAAGGGCACAATCGACGAGGTCGTCGAGGCAGCCAAGAAATGAGGCGCTGAGGCATGAGCCACAGGAAGTTCCCAGCCGAAGTGCTCACGCCGGAGGGCGAGGTCTTCTCCGAGGAGATCGAAATGCTCTCCACCGTCACGACCGTGGGCTCGATCGGCATCCTTGCCAACCACGAGCCGCTGCTGGCGCGCCTTGAGCCCACCGAGCTGCGCCTGTATCGCTCCGAAGGCGACATCGTGCGCTTCGCGCAGGCCGAGGGGTACCTGCAGTTCGCCGAGAACCGCGCGCTCGTGCTCGTCGAGGAGGCCTTCGCGCCCGAGCAGATCGACCGCAGCAGCTTCGAGGCGAAGCTCTCCGAAGCCCGCGCTTCTGCTGAGCGCTCGGGCGCGGACAGCGAGGAGCGAGCCCGCGCGGAGCGCGACATCCGCCGCTACGAGGCCTTCCTCGCGGTCGGGCAGTAATTCGCCTGGATTCCGCCAACGCACACCGCTGCCGCCGCGCACCCACTAGCCTTCCCCGCTCATGAGCGCCGTTCCCACACGCGATCCCATCGGAGTGATCGGCACCGGCTACGTGGGACTGGTCACCGCCGCCGGCTTCGCCGAGCTCGGCAGCGACGTGTGGTGCGTCGACATCGACGCGGCCAAGGTCGAGCGGCTGAAGCGCGGTGAGGCGCCGATCTACGAGCCGGGCCTCGAGGAGCTTCTCGAGCGCAACGCCGCGCGACTGCACTTCTCAACCGATCTCGCCGGCGCGCTCGAGCACGCGCGGCTTCTGTTCATCGCAGTCGGAACCCCCCCGACCTACTCCGGGGACGCCGATCTGACGGCCGTCAACGCCGTCGTGGACGCGATCCCGGCCTCTGACGAGCATGCCCTGGTGATGAAGTCGACGGTGCCCTGCGGGACGGGAGCCTCGCTGCGCAGGGGCTTCACCGAGCAGGGCAAGGGCGGGCTCGGCTACGTGGCCTGCCCTGAGTTCCTCAGGGAGGGCTCGGCGGTGAAGGACTTCCTGGCGCCCGACCGCGTCGTCGTCGGGGATAGCGGAGACTGGGCCGGTGACGCGGTGGTCGAGCTCTACGCGCCGCTGAAGGCTCCCCTGGTGCGCACCGACATCGGCAGCGCCGAGATGGTCAAGCTCGCCTCCAACGCCTTTCTGGCGACCAAGATCTCGTTCATCAACGAGATCGCCAACGTCTGCGAGGAGACCGGCGCCGACGTCGTGGAGGTGGCTCGCGGGATGGGCCTGGACGACCGCATCGGGCCGAAGTTCCTGCAGGCCGGGCATCGGCTTCGGTGGAAGCTGCTTTCCCAAGGACGTGGACGCGCTGAAGCAGCTCGCGGGCAACTCCGGCTATCACTTCCAGCTGCTGACCGCCGTCATCGAGGTCAACGAACTGCAGAAGCGCCGCGTGATCGGCAAGCTGCAGAAGCATCTCGGGGGCCTCGTCGGCAAGCGCATAGCGCTCTTCGGGCTGGCCTTCAAGCCCAATACCGATGACATGCGCGAGGCCTCCTCGCTGGTGCTCTCAGCGCGCCTGAACGCCGACGGAGCCGAGGTCACGGCGTATGACCCGGTCGCCGAGGAGCAGGCTCGGCGCTCGTCAGCGGGATCTCCTTCGCGGACTCGCCCCTCGATGCCGTGGCCGACGCCGACGCCGTAGTCTTGGTCACGGAGTGGTCCGAGTTCATGAACCTCGACTGGAAGCTCATCGCCGAGGCCATGAGGGGTGATCTGGTCATCGACGGGCGCAACGCCCTGGACCCGGACGCCGTGCGCGCCGCGGGCCTCGTCTATGAGGGCATAGGAAGGCGGTGAGGCGATGCAGGCCGTGATCCTGGTCGGCGGCGAGGGCAAACGCCTGCGCCCGCTCACCTCGACCGTTCCAAAGCCGGTGGTGCCGCTCGTGGACAGGCCGTTCATCTCGTTCATGCTCGAGTGGCTGCGCGCGCACGGTGTCGACGACGTGATCATGTCCTGCGGCTTCCTTGCCACGAGCGTGCGCAACGTGCTGGGGGACGGCTCGGGCCTGGGGATCCGCCTGCGCTTCGTCGAGGAGCCCGACCCGCGCGGGACCGCCGGCGCGCTGAAGTTCGCCGAACCGCTGCTGGACGAGCGCTTCCTGATGCTCAACGGCGATGTGCTCACCGACATCGACCTGACCGCGCAGATGGCCCAGCACGAGCAGACCGGGGCAAAGGCGACGCTCGCGCTGGTTCCGGTCCCCGATCCCACGGCCTACGGCCTCGTGCACCTCAACGAGGATCGCTCGGTGAGGGAATTCCTCGAGAAGCCGAGCTCCGACCGGATCGATTCGAACCTGATCAGCGCAGGCGCCTACGTGCTGGATCGCGAGGTGCTCGAGCTGGTGCCGGCCGAGCGAAACGTCTCGATCGAGCGCGAGGTGTGGCCCCTGCTGATCGGCGCGGGCCTGTACGGGTTCCCCTCAGACAGCTACTGGCTGGACATCGGCACGCCCGATCGCTACCTGAAGGGGACCTTCGACATCATCGAGGGCAACGTCGAGACGGCGGTCACGGATCGCCTCGGCGGCGACTGGCTGGCGATCGACCCGCGCGCGCGAGGTGCTCGGGAGGGTGATCCCTCCGGCCGTGCTCGAGCGCGGGGTGCACATCGCCGAGGGCGCTCACGTCGGCAGCCTGGCCGTGCTCGCCGAAGATGTGTCGATCGGCGCCAACACGCACCGTGGAGCGCGCGGTCATCCTCAACGGGGCGCAGATCGGCGAGGGCTGCACACTGCGCGACTGCATCGTCGCGGCGGGTTGCCGCATGGCGCGCGGACCCAGATCAGCGGCGGGGCCGTGCTCGGCGAGGGCGTGACGATCGGGGCGGACAACGTGATCACGCACGGGGCGCGTATCTTCCCTGGTGTCCAGTTGCCCGACGGCGCGATCAGGTTCTAGCCTGAGTGCGCCGAATTCCAATGGTCAATCGATCTTCCCAACCCCGGGCTCGAGTGCCCCCGGTCCGAGAACAGGAGAGCTGCAGATGAGCAAAGGCGGCGTCACCGCCACTTCCACCGACGTGCTCTCGCGCGCGGCGATCGCGCAGGTCGACGTCTCCGATCAGCTGGGCGACGTGCTGGCGCTGCCGGAGCATCTGCGCGACGCGCTGTGGCGCTCGGAGTCGGCGATCATGCAGGACTGGGACACCTCGGCCGGGCTGGTCGTGGCTGGAATGGGTGGCTCTGCGATCGGTGGAGCCCTTGCCCGCGCCGCGCTGTCAGACCAGGCCACGCGGCCGATCTTCGTGACGCGCGCCTACGGCCTGCCGCCGTGGACGACGCCGGACACGATGGTGCTGCTGGCCAGCTACTCGGGAAACACAGAGGAGACGCTCGCCTGCTATGAGTCGGCCGGCGCCCTCGGCGCACGGCGCACGGTGGTCACCACGGGCGGGCGCCTGGCCGAGATGGCACGCGCCGACGGCGTTCCCGTGATCCCGCTCCCGGGCGGCTTTCAGCCCCGTGCGGCTGTCGCCTACATGACCGTCGCGGCGCTGGAGGTCGCTGCCCTATGCGGCGCCGGGCCGCGGCTGAACTCGGAGATCGACGTGGCCGCCTCGCACACCGAGCAGCTGGTCGCCGAGTGGGGGCCCGATGCGCCCGAGGACTCGCTGGCAAAGGTGATCGCTCGCGGCCTGCACGGCACCACGCCGGTGATCGCTGGCGCCGGGCTGACCACCCCGATCGCCTATCGCTGGAAGACGCAGATCAACGAGAACGCCAAGCAGCCGGCGTTCACGCACGAGCTGCCGGAGCTCGATCACAACGAGCTCGCCGGCTGGGAGGGCGCCCAGGAAGTGGGGCGCTTCTCCGCGGTGTTCCTCGACGACTCCGATGCCCATCCCCGCCTGAAGGAGCGCATGGACCTCACCGAGCGCTTGATCGCGGGCAATGCGGCGGCAAGCTTTAGACTGGAGACGCGCGGGCAGACGACGATCGAGCGCGTGATCTCGCTGGTGCTGCTCGGCGACCTCGTCTCGATCTACCTGGGCGTGCTGCGCGGAGTGGATCCGGGGCCCGTGAAGGCGATCGAGGAGCTGAAGTCCGCCCTCGCCAAGCGCTGAGGGCGCGCTCGCTGCGCTACAACACTGACCATGGAGACCCCAAGATGACCCCAGCCGCCACCCTGACCGAGACCGACTTCAAGGTCGCCGACCTCTCGCTTGCCGAGTTCGGCCGCAAGGAGATCACGCTCGCAGAGCACGAGATGCCCGGCCTGATGTCGATCCGCCGCGAGTATGCCGCCGCTCAGCCCTTGAAGGGCGCGCGCATAACCGGCTCGCTGCACATGACGATCCAGACGGCCGTGCTGATCGAGACGCTCACGTCACTCGGAGCCGAGGTGCGCTGGTGCAGCTGCAACATCTTCTCCACCCAGGATCACGCGGCGGCCGCCGTGGCCGTCGGTCCCGACGGGACACCCGATGATCCCCGCGGGGTTCCCGTGTATGCCTGGAAGGGCGAGACGCTCGTGGAGTACTGGTGGTGCACCGAGCAGGTGCTGAACTGGCCGGCCGCGGGCGAGGATGGCTCCCCGGGGCCCAACATGATCCTCGACGATGGCGGCGATGCGACCCTGCTCGTGCACAAGGGAGCCGAGTACGAGAAGGCCGGGGCGGTGCCCGACCCGGCAAGCGCCGACTCCGAGGAGCTCGGCGTGATCCTGTCCGTGCTGACGCGCTCGCTGGCCGAGGACCCGCAGCATTGGACGCGGATCGGCGAGGGCATCAAAGGCGTGACCGAGGAGACCACCACAGGCGTCCACCGCCTCTACGAGATGGTCGAGTCCGGCGAGCTGCTGTTCCCCGCGATCAACGTCAACGACTCGGTGACGAAGTCCAAGTTCGACAACCTGTACGGCTGCCGGCACTCGCTGATCGACGGCATCAACCGCGCCACCGACGTGATGATCGGCGGCAAGGTGGCCGTGGTGTGCGGCTTCGGCGACGTGGGCAAGGGCTGCGCGGAATCGCTGCGCGGCCAGGGCGCCCGCGTGGTCATCACCGAGATCGACCCGATCTGCGCGCTGCAGGCTGCGATGCAGGGCTATGAGGTCTCAACGCTCGAGGAAGTCATCGACAGCGGGGACATCTTCATCACCACCACGGGCAACAAGGACATCATCACCGGCGCACAGATGCAGCGCATGAAGCACCAGGCGATCGTCGGCAACATCGGGCATTTCGACAACGAGATCGACATCGCGGGCCTTGCGAAGATCCCGGGAATCGAGCGCGTGAACATCAAGCCGCAGGTCGACAAGTGGGTGTTTCCCGATGGCCACGCGATCATCCTGCTGTCAGAGGGCCGCCTGTTGAACCTGGGCAACGCCACCGGCCATCCGAGCTTCGTGATGAGCAACTCGTTCTCAAACCAGACGATCGCCCAGATCGAGCTGTACAGCAAGAACGACCAGTACGGCAAGCGCGTCTACGTCCTGCCCAAGCACCTCGACGAGAAGGTCGCGCGCCTGCATCTGGATGCCCTGGGCGTGAAGCTGACGAGGCTCACTGAGGAGCAGGCCGCCTACATCGGGGTGCCGGTGGACGGCCCGTACAAGCCCGACCACTACCGCTACTAGCCAAACATGAGGGCGATGGTGCTGGCGGCGGGGCTCGGCACCCGCCTGCGGCCACTGACGTATGAGATCACCAAGCCGATGGTGCCGGTGCTCGACAGGCCGGTGATGGAGCACATCCTCGACCTGCTCGACGCCCATTCATTCGAGCATGTGATCGCCAACCTGCACTACTTTCCCGACAGCATCCGCGATCACTTCGGCGATCGGCTCGAGTATCGCTATGAGCCCGAGCTGCTCGGCACGGCGGGAGGAGTCCGCGGCTGCGCGGACTTCTTCGGCGGCGAGCCCTTCCTGGTGATCTCCGGCGACGCCCTCACCGACATCGATCTGGGCGCGCTCGCCGCCCGTCACCAGCAGACGGGGGGGATCGCCACGCTGGCCGTCAAGAAGGTTGCCGACACGCGTGAGTTCGGGGTCGTGCTGCACGATCGCGACGGGCGGATCACGGGCTTCCAGGAGAAGCCCGCCCCCGAGGAGGCGCTGTCAGATCTCGGCAACTGCGGGATCTACGTGTTCGATCCGAGGATCTTCGAGTATTTCCCCGAGCGCCCATTCGTCGACTGGGCACAGGACGTGTTTCCGGTGCTGCTCGAGAACGACGTGCCCTTCCACATCCACGAGGTGCGGGAATACTGGAACGACGTCGGCTCCCTCAGCGAGCTGCGCCAGGGAACCTTCGACGCTCTCAGCGGCGAGCTGCATCTGCAGATGGACGGCGAGGAGGTCAGTCCCGGGGTGATCGTGGCCGGCGACTCGCCGCTGCGGGCGGACACCGAGATCGACGGGTCCGCGTGGATCGGGCGCGACGTCGCCATCGGGGCGGGCGTGCGCCTGATGGGGCCGGCGGTGCTGGGCCAGGGCGCGAAGATCGGCGAGCGCGCACAGCTGCGCGAGTGCATCGTGCTGCCCGGCACCGAGATCGCCGCGGATTCGATCGTGATCGGCGCGATCGCCGGGCACAGCGGCATCCTTGAGAGCATGCGCCGCCCGGCCGAGTAGGCCTCAGGCAACCCCCTGCCCGTCCAGGTGATAGCGCTCCTTGCGCAGCTGCTCGCGCTCTGACTCGCCGAGGGCCCGCAAGAACAGCACGACCAGCGCGATGCCCATCACCAGCGACTGCTCGACGGCCATGATCAGCCCGGCGATCGCCTGGTCGTCATGGGCTGAGATGCCCCACACGCGCACGTGGTGCACGTAGTAGGGGTAGAGCGCGGCGGGCGCGAACGCCAGCCCCATGCCGAGCGCGCCGACGAACAGCTTGGTCGAGGCCATGTAGACGACCGGGCCCATCCCGTCGAGGCGCATGCGCGCGCGGATCGGGGACAGCAGGTGCCACCAGTAGAGCGAGCCCGCGAACAGGAAGCTGACGTGCTCGAGCACGTGCACCGCCGGGTGGCGCAGCGCGAGGTCATACGCGGCGGGTATGTGCCAGGCCCAGATCACCGCGACGTAGAGCACGACCGCGAAGGCGGGGTGGGCGAGCACTCCGGCGCTTCGCTCCAGGTCGCGCAGCGCCCGCGTGGCGGGGCGCAGGATCACCTTAGTGAGGCTCAGGATCGCGAGGATCGGGACGACGTCGAGCAGCAGCATGTGCTGGATCATGTGCATGAAGAACAGCTGATCGGCGAGCCCGTCGAGCGGCGATACGAGCGCGATCAACGTCAGCAGAAGGGCCGCCAGCATGCAGCAAAGCCGCCAGACGGGCGCCTCGCTGGCGGCCCGCGGCGAGGACCCCCCGCGCACGCGCCACCAGCGCCGCAGGTAGGCGCCACCCACCAGCGCAAGGGCGATAAGCACGCCTGGGTTAAACGTCCAGAAAAGGCGCGGAGCCATCCGACAGAAGCGTAGACTCATTGAAAGCCAACATCTCCGCCGAAGGGAGCCTGTGATGCAAATCGCCATCAAGGGTCGCAACGTCACGGTCACCGACGCAATCCGCACGCACGCGGAACGCCGCCTGGCGAAGGTCGACCGACAGGTCTCTGAGCTCGCCCGCCTTGAGATCGAGATCTTCAAGGAGCCCAACCCGCGGGTGGCGAACTGCCACGTCGCCGAGGGGACCCTCTATCTGAAGGGCGTGACGCTGCGCGCCCACGACGCCTCGCCGGAGATGCTGCACTCGCTCAACCTGATGGTCGACGAGTTGGCCCGCCAGGTGAAGCGCCACCGCGACAAACTGCGCCACCGCCGCGATCGCTCCGAGATCGGAGGCCCCGCCGCCGTCGCTTTCGAGGCGGCCAGCGCCGTCGCTCGCGCCGCCTCGCAGCCGTCGCTGTGAGCGGCAGGGCCGACGGTGCCGCACGGAGTCCCGGGACCCCGTAGGGGGTAGATCGAGGGCCGCCGGTAGCTATCCTTGGCCAATGCCCTCCCTGCTCGATCGCGCGCTGAACGTCGGCGAGGCGAAGAAGTTCAAGACCTACCAGAAACGCGTCGCGCTGATCGCCGCCTTCGAGGCCGAGCTCGAGCACGACACAGACGCTGAGCTGCGCGAGCGCATGGATGGCCTGCGTGAGCGCGCGCGCTCAGGCGAGCCGCTCGATGCGCTTCTGCCTGAGTGCTTTGCGATCGTGCGCGAGACCGGCAAGCGGACGATGGGGATGCGCCATTTCGATGTGCAGATGATCGGCGGGATGGCCCTGCACGACGGACAGATCGCCGAGATGAAGACCGGCGAGGGCAAGACCCTGACGGCGACCCTCGCGGTGGTGTTGAACTCGCTGGCCGTGCGCGATTCCGAGTCCGGCGAACGCAAGGCCGTGCACCTGGTGACGGTCAACGACTACCTGGCGCGACGCGACGCGGAATGGATGAGCCCGATCTACGAGCCGCTCGGCGTGTCCGTGGGCGTCCTGCAGAGCATGCAGTCCTACGAGGACAAGCAGCACGCCTATTCCTGCGACGTCGTGTACGGGACCAACTCGGAGTTCGGCTTCGACTACCTGCGCGACAACATGGCCAAGGACCTCGCCGAAAAGGTCCAGCGAGGGCACTCCTTCGCGATCGTGGATGAGGTGGACAACATCCTGATCGACGAGGCGCGCACGCCGCTGATCATCTCCGGCGCGCCCGAACAGGCGGCCGACCTGTACGTGAAGTTCGCGCGCCTGGCCCCGCAGATGACCGCCGGCAAGACCCCCGAAGGCATGGATCCGCGCACGAAGAAGCAGTTCATGGCCGACTTCGACTTCGAGACCGACGAGAAGCACAAGACCGTGTCGATCACCGAGCAGGGCGTCGCCAAGGCCGAGCGCTTCCTCGGCATCGACCATCTCTACAGGGCCGAGAACGGCCATCTCGTCAACCACCTGATCCAGGCGCTGCGGGCGGAGGCCCTCTACAAAAAGGACGTCGACTACGCGGTCATCGACGGTGAGGTGATGATCATCGACGAGTTCACCGGCCGCATCCTCGAGGGCCGGCGCTGGTCTGAGGGCCTGCACCAGGCGATCGAGGCCAAGGAGGGCGTGTCCGTCCAGGAGGAGAACCAGACGCTCGCGACGATCACCTACCAGAACTACTTCCGCCTGTACGACAAGCTCGCAGGCATGACCGGAACGGCGCTGACCGAGGCCACGGAGTTCATGAAGATCTACGAGCTGCCCGTCGTTCAGGTCCCGACGAACATGGAGATGGTCCGCGACGACCGCAACGATCAGATCTACAAGACCAAGGAGGGCAAGTGGAGCGCGGTCGTCAGGGAGATCGCCGCACGCCACGAGAACGGCCAGCCTGTGCTGGTCGGGACGATCTCGGTCGAGGTCTCAGAGCTGCTGAGCGAGCGGCTGACCAAGCGCGGCATCGCCCACACCGTGCTGAACGCCAAGCCCGAGCACGCGGCGCGCGAGGCGGAGACCGTCGCCGAGGCGGGTCAGCCCGGCGCCGTGACGATCGCGACGAACATGGCCGGCCGCGGCGTCGACATCAAGCTGGGAGGCAACGCCGAGCATCTTGTACGCCTGCAGCTCGCCAGGGAGGGCGTGGACCCGAACGACAGCGAGAACTACGAGCGGCGCACGCGCGAGGCGCTCGAGGGCGTCGAACAGGGTGTGCAGGAGAACCGCGAACGCGTGGTGGCGGCGGGCGGGCTCTTCATCTGCGGCACCGAGCGCCACGAGTCGCGGCGCATCGACAACCAGCTGCGTGGCCGCGCCGGCCGCCAGGGCGACCCGGGAGAGAGTCGTTTCTTCCTGTCGGCCGAGGACGATCTCGTGCGGCTCTTCGCGGGCGATCGCATCTACAAGATCCTCGACCGCCTGGGCGGCGTCGACGCCGAGGGCAACGAGGAACCGATCGAGGCGGGGATGCTCTCCAAGCAGATCGAGAAAGCTCAGCGCAAGGTCGAGGAGCAGAACTTCCTGATCCGCAAACGCGTGCTCGAGTACGACGACGTGATGAACGAGCAGCGCCGCGTGATCTACGCCTACCGCGACGAAGTGCTGGAAGGGAACAGCATCGGCGAGGAGGCCCGCCAGCAGGTCGTCGAGGTGATCGAGCGCACGATCGACCAGTACACGCCGGGGGACTTCATGGAGGACTGGGATCTCGACGGGTTGTTCACCGCGCTGGGCCAGTTCTTCCCGCTCGACATCGGCGGTGAGGACCTCGACCCCGAGACGGTCGAGCGGGTATCGCTGACAGATCGCATCACGGGCATGGCTCTGGAGCGCTACAACGCCCGCGAGGAGGCGCTCGGCGAGGAGCTGATGGGGGCGCTCGAGCGCTTCCTGCTCCTGCAGATCATCGATGAACGCTGGCGCGAGCACCTGTTCGACATGGACTACCTGCGCGAGGGGATCCACCTGCGCGGATTCGCCCAGATCGATCCGCTGGTCGCCTACAAGAACGAGGCGTTCACCCTGTTCGGCGATCTCATGCACAGCGTCTGGGCCGACTACGCGCGCATGATCTTCAACGTCGAGGTGAACGTCGAGGGGGAGAACGGCGGCGCTCCACCGGTGCCCGCGTTTGCCGCGGCCGGCAACTCCACGAGCGCGGGCCGCGTCTCCTACTCGGGCGGGCGCAGCGCCGTCGGCGCCGGTGCGCTGGCGGCCGCGGCGGCTGCGGCAGGAGTTGACCAGGAGGGTGCTCAGGGTTACGCGCAGGGAGGCGGTGAGGAGCAGCCCGTCGCCGTCGTCGAGCAGCGCGTCGTCGACGAGGAGCACCAGGTCGGGCGCAACGATCCCTGCTGGTGCGGGAGCGGCAAGAAGTTCAAGAAGTGCCACGGCGCCTAGGAGTGGCGCGAGCGCTGATAGCGTGGAGGCATGGCCACAACCGCCCCCAGCGAGTCGACGCCCGAGCGACTCGCCTCCATCCGTGAGCAGCTGAAGCTGCTCGCGGATTATCTTTGACCCGGCTGAGCTGGGCGAGCGGGTGGCGGCGCTCGAGCTTCAGATGGGCGCGGAGGGCTTCTGGGATGACGCAGAGCGCGCCGCCGCGACAGCGGCCGAGCATTCGCGCGCATCCAGGCGTCTTGAGATGTTCAGCGCGCTGCAGCGCGACGTCGAGGATCTCGACGGCCTGGCCGAGATGGCCGCCGAGGAGGAGTCGCTGCAGGGCGAACTCGACGAGCAGATCGCATCGGTCGAAGCGCGGCTGGCCACGCTCGAGGAGCAGCGGCTGTTCTCCGGAGAATACGACTCAGGCGACGCGCTCGTGACCGTCAACGCCGGGGCGGGGGGGACCGACGCGCAGGACTGGGCGGAGATGGTGCTGCGGATGGAGATGCGCTGGGCCGAGAGCCGCGGATTTGACGTGGAGCTGCTCGATGCGAGCGCGGGGGAGGAAGCGGGGATCAAGTCCGCGACCTTCCGCGCCTCCGGCGAGAACGCCTACGGGCTGCTCGGAGCCGAGCGGGGCGTGCACCGGCTCGTGCGCCTGTCGCCGTTCGACTCGGCCCACCGCCGCCAGACGAGCTTCGCCGGAGTGGAGGTCGCGCCGGTCGTCGCGGACACCGGCGAGGTCGAGATCGACGAGGACGACCTGCAGGTCGATACCTACCGCGCCTCCGGAGCGGGCGGCCAGCACGTCAACAAGACCGACTCGGCCGTGCGCATCACCCACCGGCCGACCGGGATCGTCGTCCAGTGCCAGAACGAGCGCTCGCAGTCCTCGAACCGCGCAACCGCGACGGCGATGCTGCGCGCGAAGCTGCTCGAGCGGCGCGAGCGCGAACGCCAGGAAGAGATCGCGCGCGAGAAGGGGGAGGCCCAGGACGTGAACTTCGGCTCGCAGATCCGCTCCTACGTCCTGCACCCCTACACGATGGTCAAGGACCACCGCACCGGGTATGAGATGGGCGACGTGCAACGCGTTCTCGACGGAGATCTGGATGGATTCGTGCGTGCGTTCCTGCTGTCCAGCGCGGCATCGCAGGCATAGAAGCGGGCTGCTGTGCCCACGGCGAAGGCCACGCGCGCCGATCTGAACGCGCCCGGCGGTGCGCCATCGCGCGGGCGTGGCGCCCTGGGCTCAGCGCGCGGCCTGGATCTGCTCGCGCTCGGCCAGGCGGTTGCGGCGGCGCAGCTGGGCCTCGCTCTCGCGGCGAAGCTCCTCATCGCTTGCGGCGAGAAGCGGCGGTACCTCCACGGGGTTGCCCTGATCGTCGACGGCCACCATGGTCAGGTAGGCGCTGTTGCTGTGCCGGCGCTGGCCGGTGCGCGGATTCTCGGCGTCGACGCGCACTCCGACCTCCATGGAGGTGCGCCAGACGGCGTTGACGCTGGCCTGGAAGGTGACCAGTTCGGCGACGTGTATCGGGACCATGAACGTCATGCGATCCATGCTCGCGGTCACCACCCGGCGGCGGGAGTGTTTGACGGCGGCCAGGCCGGCGGCCTCGTCGCACAGCTTCATGACCGTCCCGCCGTGTACGAAGCCGGCGCCGTTGGCATCCAGTGGGCCCATCCAGTGGGCGAGCGTGGCGTGCGAATCGGCGGCGGTGCGTGCATCCATAATGGCTGATCCTATGCTGAACGCCGTGAGCTCCACCCCCGACGCCTCCGTGGCCGAGCTCGTGCGCGCGGCGCTCGAGGAGGACATCGGTACGGGCGACGTCACCACGGCGGCAACCGTGCCGGAGGGCTCGCGCGCTCGCGCGCTGATCACGCAGAAGGCGCCGGGTGTCATCTACGGCCTGGAGGCCGCCGAGGGCGTGTTCAGAGCGCTGGAGCCCGATGCGCACCTCGAGCGGCTGGTGGCGGAGGGCCAGTGGCGAGATGACGGCGGCCCGGTGATGAGGATCGAGGGACGAGCTCGTGCGCTGCTCACCGGAGAGCGCACCGCTCTGAACTTCCTAGCGCACCTGTCGGGAGTGGCGACGATGGCCGCCCTGGCAGCGCGCGCGGTGCAGGGGACCGGCGCGAGGGTGCTCGACACGCGCAAGACGACACCGGGGCTGCGGGCGCTTGAGAAGGCCGCCGTCGCCGCCGGCGGCGCGAGCAATCACCGCGCGCGGGCTGTATGACGCGATCCTGATCAAGGAGAACCACATCGCCGCCGCCGGCGGCATCGCGCAGGCGATAGCCCGCGCCCGGGAGCTCTCACCGGAGCTGGCGGGCACGCTCGAGGTGGAGGTGCGCGACAGCGCGGAGATCGAGCAGGCGCTCGCCGCTGGCGCCCCGCGGCTGTTGCTGGACAACATGGACGAGCGCGCAGCTGCGCGCCGCGGTGGCGCAGGTCGGCGGCCGCGCCAGCCTCGAGGCCAGTGGCGGAGTGACCCTCGAGACGCTCAGGGCGCGGGCACGGACGGGGGTAGAATGGATCTCGATGGGTGCCCTCACCCACTCCGCCCCCGCCCTGGACCTATCGCTGATATTGGAGGTGTTGCCATGACGCTCACGCTGCCGATGGCTCCGGCCGGGACCCCCGAGGCGCTCTCGCCGGCCGAGATCACACAGCTCAAGGACGAGGTGCGTGCGCTGGCGCTGAAGCGCAACGCGGTGATCCTGGCGCACAACTACCAGGTGCCCGAGGTGCAGGATGTGGCCGACTACGTCGGCGACTCGCTCGGCCTCTCCCGCCAGGCATCCGCGGCAGCCGAGCAGACGATCGTGTTCTGCGGCGTGCACTTCATGGCCGAGACGGCCTCGATCCTGTGCCCGGAGAAGAAGGTCCTCATCCCCGACCTCGACGCCGGCTGCTCGCTGGCCGCGTCGATCGACGCCGAGCAGCTAGCGGCCTGGAGAGCGCAGTACCCGCGCGGCGTCGTGGTCATGTACGTGAACACGACCGCCGAGGTGAAGGCGCTGACCGACTACTGCTGCACATCCGCCAACGCCGTCGATGTGGTGCGTCACATCTACGACACCCACGGGGCCGACACCGAGATTCTGTTCGGCCCGGACATGTGGCTGGGCGCCTATGTCGAGAAGGAGCTCGGCAGGCGCATGCACGTGTGGGACGGCGAGTGCCACGTGCACGCGGGCATCCGCCCCTCGGACATCGAAGCCACGCGGGCGGCCCACCCCGGCGCCGACTTCCTCATCCACCCCGAGTGCGGCTGCTCCACGAGCGTGATGGAGTACGTCGCCGCCGGCGACGTCGCGGCCGAGGGCGTGCACATGCTGTCAACGGGTGGCATGCTCAAATACGCCGAGTCCGCCGAGCGCGACCCCCGGGTGCACGAGGCGGTCGTCGCCACGGAGATAGGCATGCTCTACCCGCTGCGGATGGCCGCCCCCGATGTGCACTTCATTCCGGCCAACGCCGAGGCCTCCTGTCAGTACATGAAGATGATCACGCTGCCGAAGCTGAGAGACGCCCTGCGCGATGAGAAGTACGAGGTGCGAGTCCCGGATGACATCGCCGTTCGCGCGAGGGTGCCGATCGATCGCATGGTCGCGATCGGATAACCGGCGCCTCGGGCGAGGCCTCCCGGTGGGTGAGCCAGATGGCGGGAGCCGGCTCGGCCGCGGCAGGAAAGCTCGCTGAGCTCGGCCCCTAGAACTCCTCGGCGGCGTGTGGCCCCACGCAGGCCACCGCGAGTCGTTCTGCGACGCCAGCGGCAACCTCCCTGACCTCCCTGAAGGTGACCGAGTCGAGCGCCGCGATGGCGGCGTCGGGGTCGATGTCCTCGCCGAACACGATCGCCTGGTTGGCTCCGTAGCGTGCGACGGCGTTGGTGTTCTCGAAGGCGAGCACCGTGCGCCCGGCGGCGTAGGCGCGAGCCCGCTGCACCTCCTCCTCGGTCGGGCCCTGCTCGCGCAGCTCCTCGACGATCCCCCGCATCCGCGTGTAGGCCTCGACGCACTTGGCCGACTCGAGCCCCGAGCCCAGCTGCAGGATCGGCACGTCGGCGAACACGTGGTCGATCGCATACACCGAGTAGCACAGCCCGCGCTTCTCGCGGATCTCCTCGAACAGCCGTGAGCCCATCGAGCCCCCGAGCAGAGTCGAGTAGATCGACAGCGCCGCGCGCTCGCGCACGTCCGAGGCCGCGATGTCGGGCCGGTAGATCATGCGCAGGTGCGACTGGTTGGTGTCGCGCTCCTCGACGAGCGTGCTCGGCGCGAACTCCGGAGCGGGGATGTACGGGTCCGGGCTCTGAAGCGCCGGGAAGCGGGCGAAGGCCTCCTGCAGTTCCTGCCCCTCGGGGAGGTGGTCGAGATTGCCGGCCAGAAACGCGCCGCCGCTCGCACCCGCCCAGCGGCGCTCGCGGAATGCCACGATCCCGTCGCGCGTGAAGCTCCGCAGGTTCTCCTCGGGTCCCAGCACCGTCCGTCCCAGCGGGTGATCGCCGAAGGCCGCCCGGTCGATCAGGTACTCGGCGACGGTGGACGGCTGATCGTAGGCGCGGTTGATCTCCTGGATCACGACGCCGCGCTCGCGGTCGAGCTCCTCGGCATCCAGGCGCGGGCGCCCGACGAAGTCGGTGAGCAGATCGATCGCCTGCCCCGCGCTCTCCGCGCGCACGGTGATGTGGAAGGCCACCAGGTCATGGCTCGTGTAGGCGTTCAGCACGCCGCCCAGCCGCTCGGCTGTCTCGTTGACGTCCTTGTAGGTGGGGAACTTCTCACCGCCCTTGAACACCAGATGCTCGAGAAAATGTGCCATCCCGTTCTCCTCCGGGCGCTCGTTGCGCGCGCCCGCGTCGAAGGCCACGAGCACCGTCAGCGCGCGCGTCCCGGGCAGCGCCACGCTGTGAATGGGCAGCCCGTTGGCCTCGATGGTGGTGGTGGAGATGGCGCTCACTGACGCCCACCCTAGAACAGTGCGCGCAGTCCGCCCCCATTCACCGCCCCGATCGCCGCCACGGACCCGGCTCGTGGCGCTTTCCGAGGATCTGACGCGTAGTCTGCGCAGGGCCATGTCCCGCCGACGACAACAGCCGCTGCTCGGCTTGCTCGTGCTGGCGCTGCCGGTGCTGCTCGTGGCGGGCATCTGGCTGGGCGGGCATCCGGAAGACCTGCCGGCGTTCGCGCGCGGCGCCTTCGTCTCGGACCACGCCACGCGGGTCGTCGATGAAGCGATCGACCGCATCTCGAGCGACTACTACCGGCCGATCTCAAAGAGCCGCCTCTCGAACGCGTCGATCGCCGGCGTCGTGGCGAGCCTCGGCGACCGCTTCTCGCACTATCTCTCGGCCAAGGAATTTCACGAATTCGACTCGCCGCCGAGCTTCACCGGCATCGGCGTGGCGGTCAACCCCGAACACCGGGGCCTGTTGATCGCACGCGTGTTCGATTCCTCGCCCGCGGCTCGCGCCGGGCTGAAGGCCGGGGATGTGATCCTGGCGGTGGACGGGCACAGGCTCGAAGGCATGAGCGCGAACGCGGCCGTCGCGCTGATCAAGGGGCTGCCCGGCACCGACGTCGAGCTCGTCAGCGAAGCGCCACCCCGTCCGCGCTCAAAGCACGGCGTCACCCGCACCCTGAAGATCACCCGAGCCACGATCTCAGAGCCCGTCGTTGCCTCGACGACGCAGACGGTCCACGGAATCAAGCTCGGCGTCGTGGCGCTCGCCACGTTCAGCCCCGGCGCTCACGCCGAAGTGCGCGAAGCCGTCGAACACGAGCTGCACATGGGCGCGCGCGGGATCGTCTTCGACCTGCGCGACAACGGCGGTGGCCTGGTCGAGGAGGCGCAGCTGATTGCGAGCATCTTCATCCCGAAGGGCACGATCGTCACCACGCGCGGGCGCACACAGCCCACGACCACGCTGCTGGCCACCGGCGATGCGATCTCGCCCTCGATTCCGGTCGTCGTGCTGGTCGACTCCAACACCGCCTCGGCGTCTGAGATCGTCACGGCCGCTCTGCAGGATCACCACCGGGCGACCGTCGTGGGCACCCACACGTTCGGCAAGGGCGTCTTCCAGGAGGAGGAGCCGCTCTCCAACGGGGGCGCGCTGGACATCACGGTCGGCGAGTACTTCACTCCCAACGGACGCAACCTCGGCGGCGGCGGCGTCAAACAGGGCGCGGGCGTCCTCCCGGAAGTGCTCGTGCCGCATGGGGTCGATACCCCCCACGGCCTGGATGTCGCGCTTAAGACGCTCGCTGCCAAAGTGGCGGCCGCGCAGCACAAGTGACGACCGTAGCCGTGCTCGCGAGGCGGGGGCGGTTCTGGATCGCCGAGCCGCTGTTTCCGCCGCGCAGGGACGGGCGCGAGCGACCGCGAGCGGGGCATAGGGGCATCGCCCTGGGCGGGAGCCTCGGGCGCGGAGCCGTAGCGAAAGCGCGTGCCGGCGACATCGTGCTCGTGCGCACGGCCAAGCCGGGGCGCCGCGGCTCGCCGGCTCGGATCGTGCGTGTGGTCGGTCGCCCGGAGGTGGCTCGCGATGTGATCGAGGCTCTGATGCTCGACCGCGGCCTCGAGCGCGGCTTTCACCCCGAGGTGGAGCGCGAGGCCGGGCAGGCGCGCGATCGGGGTCTCGTGCAGGACGATTCGGGGCCTGCTCGGCGCGATCTGCGGGGACTGCCGACCTTCACGATCGATCCGCTCAGTGCTCGCGACTTCGACGATGCCGTCTCCGCCGAGCGCATGCAGGGCGGCGATGTGCGCGTCTGGGTGCACATCGCCGACGTCAGCGCGCACGTACGGGAGGGGTCGCTCGTCGACCGCGAGGCGCGGCGGCGCGCGACGAGCGTGTATGTGCCCGGAGCTGTGGAGCCGATGCTCCCGCAGGCGCTGTCCAACGACGCCTGCTCGCTCGTCCCGGGCCGCGATCGCCTGGCGGTCACGGTGGAGCTCGAGCTGCACGGAGCCGACGTCGGCCGCGTTGCCTTCTACCGCTCGCTGATCCGCTCCGATGAGCGCCTGGACTATGAGCAGGTGGATCGCATCTTCGCCGGGCGCGAGTCGGCGCGTGAGCCCTGGCGGGAGCCTTTGATGGCCGCGCGCGAGGCCGCGGCGGCCCTGCAGCGCGCACGCGAGCAGAGGGGCGGGCTCGTGCTCGACTCCGAGGAGCCCGCCTTCTCCTTCGACGAGCAGGGCAACGTCTCGGAGATCCGCGGGCGCGTTCAGACCGAGTCCCACCGGCTGATCGAGCATCTGATGATCGCCGCCAACGAGGCCGTCGCCCGCCAGCTCGAGCAGAGCGGCGTGCCCTGCCTGTATCGCGTCCACGAGCGCCCCCAGCCCGAGCGCGTCGAGCGGCTCGCCGATCAGCTGGCCTCGCTCGAGGTGCCCACTCCGCCGCTTCCAGATCACATGTCCCGCTCCCAGGCGGCCGAGCTCCTCGGCGAGATGTCCCGGCGGGTCGATCAGCACGTGCGCCGCACCGGCCGGGGCCGGATCGCGCTGAGCTCGCTGTTGCTGCGCTCGCTCATGCAGGCCTACTACTCGCCCACGAACCTCGGGCACGCGGGCCTTCACTCCTCGAGCTACTGCCACTTCACCTCACCCATCCGCCGCTACCCCGATCTGGTCTGCCATCGCGCGCTCCTCTCGTCGGTGGGCGGCGTCGAGAGCGCTCCTCGGGCCGGCGAGCTGACAGAGCTGGGTGTCTGGACCTCTGAGCGCGAGCGCGAGGCGATGACCGTCGAGCGCGACGCCGACGACGTCGCGCGCTGTTTCGCCCTGAAGCAGGCTCTGTATGCCGAGGGCCTGCAGCAGGCGTTCGCCGGAGAGGTCGTCGGGCTGATCTCGGCCGGTGCGTTCATCGTCTTCCCGCGCGAGCGGGGCATCTATGAAGGGATGTTGCCGGTGCGGCGCCTGCGGCTCGAGTCCGCCGGTCGCGACTCGGCGAGCGACTGGTGGGAGATCAACGAGCTGGGCACCATCCTGCGGGGCGACCGCACCGGCTCCACACTGCGCCTCGGCGATCCGATCGAGGTGCGCGTGGACGGCGTGGATCCGGTCCGGGGCCGCGTCGATCTCATCCCCGCCCGCTGACGATCGGCGCGAGCACGACGGCGGAGCCCGCAAGGGCGGAGCGATCATCATCATCGGCACCCGCGCGCTCCACCATCTAGGCTCGGTTGGTGGCAAAGGGCAAGGGCAAGCGCAAGATCGGCGCGGGAGACGTGGCGTCCAACCGCTACGCCTCCCACCGCTATGAGCTGATCGAGCGAATCGAGTCCGGGATCGTCCTCGAGGGAACCGAGGTCAAGGCGCTGCGGGCCTCAGGTGCACAGCTGAAGGACGGCTACGCGGCGATCCGCGACGGCGAGCTGTGGCTGCACTCGATCCACATCCCTCCCTATGGCCCGGCGGCGCGCGAAAACCACGATCCCGAGCGGGTGCGCAAGCTGCTGCTGCACAGGCGCGAGATCGACCGCATCGCCGCTCGCACGAAGGAGCGAGGTCTCACGCTCGTGCCGACGCGCATCTACTTCTCCGGCCCCCACGCCAAGGTCGAGATCGCTCTCGCCCGTGGCAAGGACCTGTATGACAAGCGCCAGTCGATCCGCGAGCGCGAGACCAAGCGCGACATGGAACGGGCCGTGCGCGAGGCCAGGCGCTAGATCGAGCCGAAGCTGTGACCGCCGCTGGAGAGGATGTGCGTCTCGTGCATCCCGAAGGCCAGCGCCACAATCAGGCCGATGTAGACGGCCCCCACGAGCATCCGGTGATGGGGCGAGACGCGATAGTAGGCGGCCTGCTCAAGCGATCGCGTTTTGCGCTGCTGCCAGCGGCGCCAGGTCTCCATCCCGCCGAACAGCAGGATGATGAAAAGGATCGGGTTGGGGAAGATGAACACCATCGCGACGAGCGCGCCGAAGCCGATGAACCACATCCACGGGGCCATCGCCGCCATCGCTCGCCCTCCGTCCAGCGGCACCACCGGCAGCAGGTTGAACAGATTGATCAGGAAACCGACATAGGCCAGTGCCAGCAGGAACGAGCTGCCCGTCAGCCAGCCCGCCACTGCGACCGCTGCCGCAGCCAGGGTGCCCAGAATCGGGCCGGCCAGTCCAACCCGCGCCTCGGCCAGCGCGTTGTCGCCGAGGGACTTGGCGAATATCGCCGCCCCCAGAAAGGGGATGAACATCGGCGTGCTCGCCTTGATCCCCTCGCGCCGCAGCGCGATCACATGGCCCATCTCGTGCAGGAACAGCAGCAGCACGAATCCGGCCGCGAACTCCCACCCCCAAAACAGGCTGTAGGCGGCGACCGATACCAGTGCGGTGCCCGAGGTCGTCAGAAGCTTCAGCTTGGGCAGCAACAGCACGAGGCCCTTGATGGCCGCGAAAAACTTGGCGATCATCGCTCCCACCGCTGCCAGCGCGCTTGAGATGCGCTTGCGCAGGTTGCGCACGGGCGCAGCTCGGCGGGACGGCTCGCCGAAGGGATCCTCGCCTCCTCGCGGGGCTGTGGGGCCGGGCGCCGTGCCTCCGAGCACGGGCGCGGCGGTCGTGGGGTAGGAAATCTCGCTGCTGTCCATAGCTCCATTGTGGCAGCACCCATAAGCGCTCCCTAACGACCGGTCGAGCTGCGCGTTTTTCCCCGAAACTGCGGGGAGTTGCCCGCCGAGCGGTTGCATTCCCGGCAGGGTCGAGCTAGGTTGAATCCAGACGCGGAACCGAGCCGCAAAGAGCGAGGCCAACGAGGTGTGAGGCCGCGCCACCCACGAGGAAAGGCCTTCGGGTCCGACCGGTGGGTTCCTCAGGCGGCCCGGGACCGCGTCGTTTTTTTCTCCAGACGGCCGGCGCCGTTAGAATGAGATTGCAGAGCATCCCCGGGGACGACAGGCTTCGACGCGGTCGGCTTGTGGGGGTGGTTGCGAGTCGAGGTGCCCGGGCGGCCTCGTAAAACACCCGGGAAAACCATAAGTGCGGACTCTCACGAGTACGCCCTCGCCGCTTAGTCAATAGCTAAGCCGTGAGGTCTCGGGCCCCGCTCGCCTGCGGCGGGGAAGGCCGGGATCAGAAAGCAGGCTCACCCGGCGCGGCCCGTCTTCGCCAAGCCGGGAACATCTAAGGAGACTGGTCCCCCGCAACCCCGCCGGCGAGGCGAGCGAGGGACGAGATCAGAGCGCCGGATACGCTCGTAGAAGCCATCACCACGCTATCGCGGACGTGGGTTCGATTCCCACCGTCTCCATAAACCCCCCCAAAAGCCCAGTAATCGCGGGCTCTCGTCGGGGGAGACGATTGAAATGATTCGCTAGGACTCGTCTGCCAGCACTTCGGCCATCGTCGCCGCGAGCTGGTCGATATCCCAGTCGGCGTAAACGTCGCCGGTCGTCTGGATCGAGCTGTGGCCGAGCTTCTGCACGGCCCTGCTGCGTGATCGTTGCACTCGCCTGCGAGCGCGGGCGCTCTCTCGGGATCCACGAACTCGACGCCGGGATCGGAGACGGAGAGCATCTGGACGGCGATGTCGTGAGCGTCCATGAACTCCTGCGCGAGCTGCGGTGCCCCCTCGAGAATCGGGATGCCGCCGATCAGCCACATCTCGGCCTCCTGCAGCGCCTGTTTGTAGGCGGGTGCGAGGTAGTGGCCGTGAACCTCGATCCCGTGGCGCCCTCCGAGGGTGTCTGTCATGCGGCGTCGCTCTCGGGGTTGATTGCGTCGGGCATCGGTCTGCGTGCGATCTCGGCCGCCTCGGAGGGATCGAGCCCGAAGCTGCGTAGAACGCCTTCGGCGTGCCCGCAGTCGGCGTGTTTGCCCAGTTCACCGCGCAAGACAGCGTGCATGACGGCGATGAGGGCGCCTCCGCTTGCGCGCAGCGCGAGGCGAGGCTCGGCGACTTGGAAGCGGCCGGCCGCGATGCCCGCTCGCAGGTCGCGCATCGCCGGCCTGCCGAGGACGTCGTCGGTCACGCGGTAGGGGACGTCCAGGCGCACGAGCAGCCGCGCCCACTCGGGTTCCTCCCACGCGAGGCGCACGAAGTGACGGTGCGCGACGCTGATCGCCTCAGCGGGGTCATCTATGCCGACGCGCCTTGCCTGCATGCGGTGCAGATGCTCGGCGAGCGTCTCATGAAGCAGGGCTGCCAGGAGCTCATCCTTGGTGTCGAAGTAGTTGTAGAAGGATCCGATCGCGACGTCTGCGGCCTCGGCAATCTCGGCGACAGTCGTCGCGTCTAACCCCCGCTCTCCGAAGAGGCGCTGTCCTGCGGCGAGCAGGGCGCTGCGTGTGCGCGCCTTGCGACGCTCGTTGCGTCCCGGCGCGACCTTGGTCTCGGGCTTCTCGCTGGGCATTGCGGCAGTATGCACGGGTGCCACAAACTGAGTATATACTCAATCTTGACCTTTTATTCAGTTATGTGTATGTTCGCCGCCATGACCACTTCGAGCTCCACCTCAACCCAGCGAGGGGCCACCGATGAGGAGGTGCCGGTCCTGATCATCGGCGGCGGCGGGGCGGGCCTCACCGCGTCGATGCTGCTATCCGGCCTCGGCGTCGAGCACCTGCTGGTGAGCGCGCTGCCGGAGACCTCGATCCTGCCGAAGGCGCACGTGCTGAACATGCGCACGATGGAGATCCTCGAGGACGCGGGCGTGGCCGGTGCGATCGAGAAGCGCAGTACGCCTCCGCAGCAGATGGCCGCGACGGCCTTCTACGCGGGCTTCACCGGAGGCGAGGGCTACGGTCGCACCCTTGCCAAGCTCGAGTGCTGGGGAGCGGGTGGCGCCAATGAGAACTGGCTCGCGGCGAGCCCCTGCCACCAGTTGAACCTCCCCCAGATTCGCCTCGAGCCACTCATGAAGGCGCACGCCGAGCGGCTCGCGCCCGGTCGCATCCGCTTCAACCAAGAGCTCGTCGAGCTCGACCAGGACGCAGACGGCGTGTCTGCGCTCGTGCGCGACCGGGCGAGCCGTGAGACCTACCGCGTCCGCTGCGACTACCTGATGGGCGCGGACGGCGGCCGGACGGTCCCGGGACTGCTCGGCATCGGCTACGAGGGTCTCGGGGTGGTCAGCCAGACCGCGACGATCCACGCCACGGCCGACCTCAGCCGCTGGGCCGGGGACGAGGACGTGCTTCTGCGCTGGGTCCTCTCGCCGCAATACGGGGCTGGCGTGGTGCTCGTGCCGATGGGTCCGGAGCGCTGGGGTCCCGATTCGGAGGAGTGGGTGATCCACGTGTTCTACCCGGTGGACGCGGACCCGAAGGAGCTAACCGACGAGCGTGTGATGGCCGACGCCCGCGCCGCGATGGGTCTCCCTGACCTCGAGATGGAGGTGCACACCGTGCGCCGCTGGAAAGTCGAGGCCGTGATCGCGGAGTCGTTCCGCTCGGACCGCGTGTTCCTCGTCGGGGACGCCGCGCACAGGCACCCGCCCACGGGCGGCCTCGGCCTCACGAGCGGGATCCAGGACGTGCACAACCTCTGCTGGAAGCTCGCCGCGGTACTCAGCGGCGAGGCGGCACCGGCGCTGCTCGACAGCTACGAGCCCGAGCGGCGCAGCTCCGTCGCCCGCAACGCCCAGCGAAGCCTCGAGAACGCTGTGAACCACCTGATGATCGCCCAGACGCTCGAGGTGTCGCCGGGGAACAGCGAGGAGCAGAACTGGGCCAACATCTCCCGGGTCTGGAGCGATGCTCCCGAGCACGCGGAGGCGCGCACGGCTGTGCGCCGGCTGATGCGCGCAAGCTCGATGGAGTTCAACGAGCTGAACGTCGAGTACGGGTACGCCTACGAATCCCCGGCGATCGTCCCCGACGGCACACCGGTGCCTCAGAGCGCGGACGACATCCGTGTCTACGAGCCGTCGACCCGCCCGGGGTCGCCGCTCCCGCACGCCTGGCTCGAGGACGACGAGGGCAACCGTGTGCCGATCAAGGACCTCGTGCGGCCGGGCCGCTTCCTGCTGATCGCAGGCGAGGAGGGGGAGAAGTGGTGTGAGGCCGCACGCTCGCTCGCCGAAGCTCACTCCTTGCCCCTGGACGCGGTGCGGATCGGCCATCTTGACGGCGACTGGTACGACCCACGCTGCACCTGGGTGCGCCAACGAGGGATCGGCCCCGAGGGCGCGATCCTCGTGCGCCCGGACCGGTTCGTCGCCTGGCGCAACACGGCGTCCTCCAAAGACCCCGCGAGCGAGCTCGCCACCGCCCTCACGCACATCCTGGCCCGGCCGCTCGGCGTGCCGGCTCTCGCCGCAAACTGACCCAACCCCGACCGGAGACGACACATGACCGACGCGACAGTGATCCGACCGAAGTTCCACCACGTCAACCTGAAGACGACACGCCTGCAGGAGATGATCGACTGGTACCGGACGCTGCTCGGCGTGGATGTGCAGTTCCAGGCTGATGACGGGGCGTGGCTGACGAACGACGCAGCCAACCATCGGATCGCGCTGCTGGCATTCCCAGGCTTCGTTGATGATCCGGAGAAGGACACACGCACCGGAATGCACCACAGCGCCTTCGAGTACGACAGCTTCAAGGATCTGAACGCGAGCTATCTGCGCCTGCGCGAGGCCGGTATCACACCTGACATCTGCCTCGACCACGGGATGACGTTCTCCTATTACTACAAGGACCCCGATGGCAACTACGTCGAGCTGCAGTGCGACATCTTCGGCGATTGGGCGAAGTCGAGCGAGTGGATGCGCGAGAGCGACGAGTTCCACTCAAACCCAATGGGCACCTTCGTCGACCCCGCGCTCGTGGCTCAGGCTGCCACCAAGGGCGCGACGCTCGCCGAGATCCATGATCGGGCGAAGGCGAAAGAGTTCTCGCCCGGGGAGACCCCCGTCGACATCCCCTACGCGGAGTAACCGATGCGCCTGCTCACATTCGACGACGGCAAGGACTCGCAGGCCGGCGTCATGATCGACGAGGACGTGGTACCCGTCTCGGCGCTCGACGCACCGGCGAGCTCGGTAAAGGGCCTGCTCGGGGCATTGGACTCAACGGCGCTCGCGGACCTCGGCGAGCGCGCGAAGCGCGCACCGCAGCGGATCGCGCTCTCGAGCGTCCGCCTTCTCGCGCCGGTGCCGGACCCCGAAAAGATCATCTGTCTCGGCCTGAACTACTCAGACCACGCCGAGGAGTCCGGGCAGGAGATACCGACGGCGCCGTTGTGGTTCGGCAAGTTCGCGAACTCCCTGATCGGCAGCGGTCAGGACATCGTGCTGCCGACCGCTCACTCCGACTACGTGGACTATGAGGCCGAGCTCGCCATCGTCATCGGACGCGCCGCGCACCGCGTCGAGGAGGCCGATGCGCTCTCCTACGTCGCAGGCGCGATGCCGTTCAACGACGTGAGCGCACGCGACCTGCAGCTTCAGAACACGCTGTGGACGAGCGGCAAGGCAGTCGACACGTTCGCGCCGTGCGGCCCCGCGCTCGTGATGCTCGACGAGGCGGGCGACCTGAGCACGCTGGGACTGCGTACGAGGATCAACGGCAAGGTCGTGCAGGAGGGCAACACGTCCAACCTCATCTTCTCAGTCGTCAGCGCCGTGGCCTGGCTCTCACGAACGATCACCCTGGCGCCGGGCGACATCATCGCCACTGGCACGCCCGCCGGCGTCGGGGGCCCGCAGGGCATCTTCCTGCGCGACGGCGACACCGTCGAGGTCGAGGTCGACGGGCTCGGAGTCCTCACCAACCCGGTCCGCGCTGAATAGACCCGCCGAATCCCCTCTCAAGCACCGCCACCGACAATCCGCGAGTAACTCACATGACACCGTCTCCACTTTTTGCCTGCAAATGGGCACATTGAACTTTTGCGTGCGCGTCTGACCTTGGAATGTCCCGTCGGGACCTCCCTCACGGGAGCACTTCCGCCCGCGGCGCGCCAGCGGTATCCATCTGGTAGCGTCGCCGACTCCGACGGGGCTCGTCGCCGTCCCTCGCCGTGACGAGCCCGGTCGCTGACACCAATGGCAATGACTCACGGAGGAGTGTTTGAATATGCGCGTTCGATTCACGTGGCGGCTGAGTGCACTTGGCGCCATCGTTCTGTCGACCCTCGGCTTGGCCTGCCTCACACCCGCAGTCGCGTCCGCCTGGCGCTCGCATAGGCCGCCGACCTCGCGGACCCTGTTCGTCAACGGCTCGATCCTGTCCGGCTATGGGCGCAACTCGTGCTCGACGGCCCACTACACGACGATCGAGGAAGCCGTGGCGGCCGCGGCCCCGGGCAGCCACATCGTCGTCTGTCCCGGCACCTACAACGAAGGGGTTCTGATCGACAAGCCGCTCGTATTGAGCGGGCGGAACGCCCTGATCGATGCCAGCTCGTCTTCGTTCGGCAACGGCGTGCAGATCGTCGGCCCCGGCGGGTCGGGCTCGACGGTCGAGGGCTTCAAGATCGAGAAAGCCAAGTTTGAGGGAATCCTCGTCGGCACCGCTCCTGTCGCGCCGACGTGACCGATGGCACGCTGTGCGACGTCGGAGTGCCGGTCAGAGACGTAACGATCGCCGACAACATGCTCATCGAAAACGGCACCGGCTTTGGCACCGAAGCCGGGCAGTGCTTCTCGACACCCGAAGCGCCCGGCGACTGCGGCGAGACGATCCATCTGGTCTCGGTGACCGACTCGATCGTCGAGGGCAACTGCGTCGTCAACAACGTCGGCGGCATCCTTCTGACCGATGAGTTCGGCCCACGTCGGGCAACATCATTCGCGACAACCAGTCGGTCGACAACACCGACGACTGCGGGATCACGCTCGCCGGTCACAGCTCGGCGGCGGTCGATCCGGTAACCGGCCTGCCGACCGGCGCGGCCGGCGTGTTCGACAACCGGTCGAGACAACGTCTCCAACGACAACGGCGTGACCGGCCAGGGGGCGGGCATCCTGCTCGGCGGCGGGCCGCCATACGCCGGGCGTCTATGACAACGTGATCCGCGACAACGTGGCGCGCGGGAACGGGCTCTCGGGCGTGACGGTCCACCAGCACCTCGTCGGCGACCTGAACGGCAACGTGATCAAGGGCAACACCCTCAGCAATGACAACCTCGACGGCGACTTCGACTTCGCCGCCGCCTCCGCCACCGAGACGACCGGGGTCCTGGTCGCATCCGGCGCGCCTCCCAAAGCGACGCTTCCACCCGAACTGCTGCCGGGCCCGATCACCGGGACGATCATCCGAGGCAACCGGTTCTTCGACGTCAAGGTGGGCATCTGGACGCTCGGAATCGACAAGGCGAGCACCCAGATCACCCACAACGTCTTCGGTCCCGGGGTGACGACGCCGATCAGCGAAAACTGAAAAGCACCTGCATATCGCCCGGGGCGCCAGAGCGTCCCGGGCGGAGCGCAGCGATTGCCCCTTCTCTCAGCGTTCATGGAAGGTGGCGTGGCCTGGACCCCTCGCCATGAGGGCCGCGATGCCCTGCGCGAGGTCGTCCGTCTCAAAGAGCCCTGCACACGCTCCTGCGGTCAGCGCGTCGGTACGCGCTCCTGCGTGGAGCGATTGGTAAATCGGCGAGCGGGTGATAGATATCGCCCTACGCTTCCCTTCGACCACTGGCCAGGTGACCGCCATGTCTGAGCAGACGAGAAGTATCAGGACCACGACCGCCTCCGATCACGACCTCGCCGTTGTGGCAGAGCTCGCCGCGCAGCTGCGCGTCGACTCGATCCGCGCGAGCACAAGCGCAGGATCCGGCCACCCGACCTCGAGCATGTCGGCGGCTGATCTGCTCGCCGTGCTCGTCGCCCGGCAGCTGCGCTTCGACTGGGACGATCCGCACCTGTCGACGCAATGATCACCTGATCTTCTCGAAGGGGCACGCGAGCCCGCTGCTCTACTCAGTGTTCAAGGCGGTAGGCGTGGTGGAGGACAACGAGCTGATGACCGGGTACCGGCGCTTTGGCCAACGGCTGGAGGGCCACCCGACGCCGGTGCTGCCCTGGGTCGACGTGGCGACCGGATCGCTCGGGCAGGGGCTGCCCGACGCCGTGGGTATCGCGCTCGCAGGCAAGTTCCTCGAGCGGCTCTCCTATCGCGTGTGGGTGCTGTGCGGTGACAGCGAGGTCGCCGAGGGATCGATCTGGGAGGCGCTCGACAAGGCGTCCTACTACTCGCTCTCGAGCCTGGTCGCGATGATCGACGTCAACCGGCTCGGGCAGCGCGGCCCGACGGAGCTCGAATGGAACCTCGCGGCCTACGCCGCACGCGCCGAGGCTTTCGGTGCGCAGGTCATCGAGGTGGATGGCCACGATCTGGTTGCGATCGACGACGCCCTCGGCGCGGCCGCGGCCGGCGAAGGCAAGCCAACGGTGATTCTTGCGAGGACGATCAAGGGCCGCGGCTTCTCGGAGGTCGAAGATAAGCTCGATTGGCACGGTAAGCCGTTGTCCGCCCGACATGGCGGAGCGCGCGATCGCCGAGCTCGGCGGCGCGCGAAACATCGTGCTCCGCGGCCCGCGCCCGAGCGGCGAGCGCGGCGAGAGCGCGCCCGCGAAGACTGCGGCATGGGCCGCGCCGCACTACGTCATCGGCGAGGCCGTTGCCACGCGCAAGGCCTACGGGGACGCGCTCGTCGCGCTGGGAGCATCGGACGCGCGACGTCGTCGCACTCGACGGCGAGGTGGGCAACTCCACCTACGCCCAGGAGTTCGCCCGCGCATATCCGGACCGGTACTTCGAGATGTTCATAGCCGAGCAGCAGCTCGTCGCCGCAGCCACCGGCCTGGCCGCCCGTGGGTATCACCCTTTCGCGTCGACGTTCGCTGCATTCCTCACGCGAGCCCACGATTTCATCCGCATGGCGGCGATATCCGGGGTTGAGCTCTCGCTCGTCGGCTCCCACTGCGGAGTCGAGATCGGCGCTGACGGACCCTCGCAGATGGGGCTCGAGGACCTGGCGATGATGCGCGCCACGCACGGAACCACGGTTCTCTACCCGAGCGATGCGACGAGCGCCGCGGCGCTCGTGCATGCGATGGCCTCGACACCCGGTATCACCTACCTGCGAACCACCCGAGGCGCATATCCGGTGCTGTACGACGCGAGCGAGGCCTTCCCGATCGGCGGCTCGAAGCTTCTGCGCTCGAGTGACGAGGATGAGGTGACGCTGGTCGGCGCCGGCGTTACGCTGCACGGCGCTCTGCACGCCTCGGAACTGCTTGAGCGCGATGGGATCAAAGCGCGCGTGATCGACTGCTACTCGGTCAAGCCGATCGACACGGTCACGCTCGAAGCCGCCGTGGCTGCGACTTCCGGCAGACTCGTGATCGCCGAGGACCACCGGCCCGAGGGGGGCCTCGGCTCAGCCGTGGTCGACGCTCTGCTCGCGGGCGGACCGAGGCAACTCTCGCTCGCCCATCTGGCGGTCCGCGAAATGCCTGGATCGGGCTCCGGCGAGGAGCTGCTCGCCTGGGCCGGCATCGATTCCGAGCACATCGCAAGCGCGGCGCGAGAGCTGTTGCGTTGAGGAGCCTCGTGAGAGCGCTGTCCGACTGCGCAGCGGCTAACGCGTCAGTCTTGGCTGTGCCCGCCCGCTTCAGCGGCCGAGCTGCTCGACATCGTCCTCGACCGCCGTCGACTCGTAGTCAGCCTCGGGCGTGCCGCGCTCGCGCGGCACAAAGCGGCGCGTCGTCGCCACGAACCTCATCACGCGACCGGTGTAGTGGCGCGATAACCAGCGACGCGCGCGTGCTCGGGTGGGCGGAAGCACGAGTAGTGCGCCCAGAACATCGGTGACAAACCCAGGCACCACGAGCAGCAGGCCTCCGAGAAACGCGAGTGCGCCGTCGATCACGGCGCGCGCCGGCGCACGCCGCTCGGACACCGCGAGTGACACCCGCTCGATCGCCGCGCGCCCCTGGATGCGCACGAGCTGTGCACCGAGCACCGAGGTCCCAACCAGCAGAACAACCGCCAGAAGCCAGCCAATCGCCCGCCCGACCTCGATGAAGACGAGGACCTCGACAACCGGCACGGCGATGAGGATGAGCAGCGGCAGCAGAGAAGTGAGCCTACGGTGTCGCGCACTGCTCAGGCATCGCCCGGCCAGTATCTCGCAGCGGACGCGAAGGCAGTCTGGCCGAGCGGAACAGCCGCGCAGCGGACTGGCGCGGGAAGGCCGGCGGGCGTAGTCTGGGAATGTCAACGAGACCGAGGAGGAGAGCATGGCGACCACCGAGAACCGCATCGTGACCACGGACGAGGACTCCGCCGCGATCGCCGAGCTCCAGGAGATCGTGGAGCGCCAGCGCGCCGCCTTCCTGGTCCGATCCCTTTCCGTCGCTGGAGGAGCGCCAGGGACTGCTCGGTGCTCTGGCCGGGATGCTGATGGGCCACCGCGACGCAGATCCAGGAGGCGCTGAGTAGCGACTTCGGCGTGCACCCGCCGGTGGCGGCCGATCTGATCGAAGTGCTCGGCCCCGCGGGCCGCGCCGCCTACGCGGCCGAGCAGCTCGCCGGCTGGATGGCGCCCGAGCCGCGCGCCGCGGACCCCCCGCTGTACGGGTCGGGCCGCGCCTACGTCCAGCCGCAGCCCAAGGGCGTCATCGGCAACATCGTCCCGTGGAATTTCCCGTTCGACCTTTCGGTCGGTCCGCTGATCGAGATGCTCGCCGCCGGGAATCGCGTCGTGATCAAGCCGTCGGAGTACACGCCCGCCTGTGCCAGCTCCTGCGCGAGATGGTCCACGCGACATTCGACCGCGACCGGGTCGACGTCGTCGTCGGCGGCCTGGAGCTCGCGCGCGCCTTCACGCGCGTTCGCTGGGATCACCTCCTCTACACCGGAAGCCCCGCGATCGGGCGCGAGATCGCCAAGGCGGCGGCCGAGCAGCTCGTGCCGGTGACGCTCGAGCTGGGCGGCAAGTGCCCGGCGATCTTCACCGAGGACAGCGTCGACGCGGAGTCGGTGAAGCAGGTGCTCGCCACCAAGGCGATCAAGAACGGGCAGATGTGCATCTCGGTCGATTACTGCCTCGTGCCGCGCGAGCGACTGGAGGATTTCGCAGCGCTGGCGAGCGCCTACGCGCGCGAGTCGATGCCCGGCTACTGCGCCTCGGACAGCTGCACCGGGATCATCTCAGCCGCCACCTGGAGCGGATCCAGGGGCTGCTCGAGGACGCGCGGGCACAGGGGTGCGACGTGCGGCCCCTGGAAGAGGCCGGAGACCCGATGCGGGCGCCCGTCAGCTGCCGATATCGCTCGTGATCGACCCGCCCGATGAGCCTCGCGCTGATGCAGGAGGAGATCTTCGGGCCGATCCTGCCGGTCAAGGCCTACGACACGCTCGAGGAGGCGATCGACTACGTCAACGCGGGCGAGCGGCCATTGGCGCTGTACGTCTTCGCAAAGGACGAGGCCGTGGCCGGCGAGGTGCTGCGCCGCACGACGTCCGGCGGCGCGTGCGTGAACTCCGCCGCCGTCCACGGCGCGCTGCCGTCGCTGCCCTTCGGCGGCATCGGCCAGAGCGGCTCCGGCCGCCACCACGGCATCGAGGGCTTCCGCGAGTTCTCCAACCTGCGTGGCGTGTTCGTCCGCGGCGAGGGCGACCTGATCGAGGCTTTCGCGCCCCCATACGGGCCGACGGCCCAGGCTGTCGTCGACGCGGCGTTCGCCGGCGCCGCGGGCGCGAACTGACCCGAGGAGACGGTGCGATAATCGCGCGATGCCGTTCGACCCCGCGCGCGCTGATGCCGTCTACGTCGCCCGACGCGGCGCGCTACGAGCGGATGCCGTACCGCCGCGTGGGCGCCAGCGGCATCCAGCTGCCGGCGATCTCGCTCGGGCTGTGGCAGAACTTCGGCGACGACCGACCGCTGCGCCGGCAGCCGCGCGATCCTGCGGCGCGCGTTCGACCTCGGCATCACGCACTTCGACCTCGCGAACAACTACGGGCCGCCGTACGGCGCCGCCGAGACCAACTTCGGGCGCATCTTCGACGAGGACTTCCGCCCCTACCGCGACGAGCTGATCATCTCGACCAAGGCCGGCTATGACCAGTGGCCCGGGCCCTACGGCGAGTGGGGCTCGCGCAAGTACCTGCTCGCGAGCCTCGACCAGAGCCTCGCGCGGATGGGGCTCGACTACGTCGACATCTTCTACTCGCACCGCTTCGACCCGAACACGCCGCTCGAGGAGACGATGGGCGCGCTCGACAGCGCCGTGCGCCAGGGCAAGGCGCTGTACGTCGGCATCAGCTCCTACTCGCCGCAGCGCACCGAGGAGGCGATCGAGATCCTCGCGGGGCTCGGCACGCCGCTGTTGATCCACCAGCCCTCCTACTCGCTGCTCAACCGCTGGATCGAGCAGGGCCTGCTCGAGGTCCTCGAGCGCCATGGCGTCGGCGCGATCGTGTTCTCGCCGCTCGGCCAGGGCCTGCTGACCGACCGCTACCTGCACGGCGTCCCGGAGGACTCGCGCGTGCGCCGCGGCGAGGCGTTCGACGAGGGGCTGCTCAGCGAGGAGAACCTCGCCCGCGTGCGCGCGCTGAACGAGATCGCCGCGCGGCGCGGCCAGTCGCTCGCGCAGATGGCGATCGCCTGGGTGCTGCGCGACCCGCGCGTGAGCTCCGCGCTGATCGGCGCGAGCAGCGTCGAGCCAGCTCGAGCAGAACGTCTCGCGGCGCTGGCACGAGCTCGACTTCTCCGCCGACGAACTCGCCGAGATCGAGCGCTACGCCGTCGACAGCGGGATCAACATCTGGGCGCCCTCGAGCGACGCTGAGCTGACCCGGCTGGCCTACGTCGCCGCCGCGTCTTCTTCGTGGGCCTGTTCGCGGGCGCGGCGGTACTCGTTGACGACGATGTCGGTCAGCTCCTCGACCGAGGTCTCGGCGGTCGGCTTGTCCAGCGCGATCACGCCGTCCTGGATCATGCTCACGCGGTCGCACGCCTCGAGCACGTGGACGTAGTTGTGCAGGATCATGATGATCGAGACCCTGCCCTCGGCCTTCAGGCGCGCCACGAGGTCGAGGATCTGCGCGCCCTCCTTCGCCCCCATCGCCGCGAGCGGCTCGTCCAGCAGGATGATGTCGGCCGTCGGAGTTGACGGTGCGCGCGACCGCGATCGCCTGGCGCTGGCCGCCGGACAGGCGCGCCACCGACACATCGATGCGCGGGATGTTGATGCCGATCTCGTCGAGCGCCGTGCGCGCTTCGCGCTTCATCCGGCGGTTGTCGAGCAGCGGCAGCGGGCGCAGCAGCCGCTCGCGGCGCAGGAACAGGTTGTGGTAGACGGACAGTTCGTCGATCAGCGCCAGGTCCTGGTAGACGGTGTCGATGCCTTTCGCGCGGGCGTCGTCGACGCCTTTCGGCTCGTAGGGCTCGCCGTGCAGCAACATCTTGCCCGAGTCCTGCTTCTGGAAGCCGCAGATGATCTTGATCAGCGTCGACTTGCCCGCGCCGTTGTCGCCGAGCAGGCCGAGCACCTCGCCCTTGCGCAGGTGCAGGTTGACGTCGCGCAGCGCCGTCACCGGACCGAAGCGCTTGGCGATGTGCTCGACGCGCAGCACGTCGTCCGGAGCCGAGACCGGCCCGACGATCGTCTCTCGCCGGTACGGGCTGATCAGCCAATGTCGGGACCCCCTGCGCACGCGCTGCACGTACGTGTTGACGGTCATCGCCAGGATGATCGCAAGGCCGAGGTAGAGGAGCTGGTAGTCGGCGTTGACGCCCTTCAGGATGAGGCCGTCGTGGAGGATGCCCAGGAACAGCGCGCCGATCAGCGCGCCGACGACGGTCCCCGACCCGCCGGCCAGCAGCGTGCCGCCGATCACCGCCGCCGAGATCGCCTCGAACAGGATTTCGTTCGCGCCGGCGACGTCCGGCTGGACCGAGGATGCGCGCACGGCCTCGAGGATCCCCACGAAGCCGCCGGCGGTGCTGCAGAGGATGAAGTTGCGGATCATCACCAGGCGCACCCGCACCCCGGCCTCGGAGGCGCCGAGCCTGTTCGAGCCCACGGCCACAGTGTGCAGGCCCCAGCGGGTGAACGTCAGCACGATCTGCCCCACGATCACGATCACGATCGCCCAGATCAGCTCCGAGTAGGTGCCCTCGCCGAGGACTTTCGCGAACGTCGAGACGTGGTTGACCATTTCGGTGAGCACGATGTGCGCCCCGTTGATCACGTGGTGGACACTTCACCTGCGTGCTCGTCACTTCGGCGCCCGGCATCGCCGACCGGCTCGGCATGGGAGATGACCAGCGTCAGCCCCTCGAGCGTGAACAGCATGCCGAGCGTGGTGACGAACGAGTTGATGCCGACGACCGCCGTGAAGAACCCGTTGATGAAGCCGACCGCCATGCAGCAGACCAGCGCGAGGAGCACGCACGGCACGTGCGGGATCCCGGCGACCGCCAGCTTGTAGTAGATGAACGGCGCGAACAGGTACGTCGCCCCGATCGACAGGTCGATCTCGCCGAGGATCATCACGAAGACCTCGCCCGCGCCGAGGATCGCGAACGGCGCGAAGAACGGCAGCAGCGTCTTGAAGCTGGCGCTGGTGAGGAAGGTGCTGGTGTTCAGCGAGAAGTAGATCGCCACGAGCAGCGTGACGACGATGATGCTGCCCTCGCGCAGCGAGAGCACCCGTTCGAGCAGCGCGCTGCCACTCGGCCGCGAGGCCCGGCGCGTGCGCGCCGGGCCTCCGGCCGGTGGCGTGGACGTCCCCGGCGAGGCCGGGGTCCCCGCCGCCTGCGCCATGACCTAGGCCGCGGTGCCAGCCGGGATCGGCACCACCTTCGCTTCGGATGAGGTGCCCTCGAAGCGGCTCTTGGAGTTGACGTACGGGAGTGACGGTTTCCTTGTTGATGAATTTCAGGCCCGTGTCGACTTCCGCCGGACCCGTCAGGGACCCGGAGACCTGCCACAGGAACAGCTGCAGGATCGGCAGGAAGCCCTGCAGGTAGGGCTGCTGGTCGATCGTGAATTCGATGTAGCCTTCGTGGAGCAGTTTCTGGGTTTTTTCGGTCAGGTCGAAGCCGCCGGCCTTGACGCCTTTGGCGGCGAGCCCGAGCTTCTGCATCACGCCCGCCAGTTCCGCGGTGTCGCCGCCGTCGACGGCGTACATGCCCTTCGTGGTCGGATGGCCGGTCCAGTAGGCTTCGATCGCGGTTTTCTCGCCCGATTCCAGGGAGCCGGTCACGATCGTGGTGACGTTGATCGGCGCGCCCGATTCCTTGATCGCTTTCACAGCTCCTTCGAGGCGCGGCTGCAGGTTCGCCGAGCCCGCATTGGCGGTGAAGATGACCACGTCGCCCGAGCCCACGGCGGCGACGATCCGCTTGCCCATCAGTTCGCCGGCCAGTTTCAGGTCCTGGCCGATGTAGGCCAGGCGCTTGTTGGGGGGCGAGGGGGCGTCGGCGTTGTAGGCGACGACCGGGATGCCCGCCTTCAGCGCGTTTTCGATCGGCACGTTGAACGCGGTCTTGCTGATCAGCGACACCGCGATCCCGCTTGGCGCCGGATGAGACGGCGGTGTTTATGGCGTTGACCATCTGGTCGATGTTTTCGCTTTCGGAGCCCGTCCACTCGTAGCTGCAGCCGAGCAGTTTGGACGCGTCTGCGGCGCCGTACTGCGTTGGGACGAAGAACGAGTTCGTGGTGACGTGGTTGACGAGCACGAATTTGTATTCCGGGTGCGAGCCGAACACGCTTGAGGAGCCGCTGCTGCTCGAGGCGCTCGAGCCACACGCGGCGAGCAGGCTGCTGACTCCGGCCACGCCCGCACCGGTCAGCGCGGTTCGGCGCAGAAACGCTCGTCGATCAAAGCCCGGCTGATCCCTATTCGGCCGGTCGAGGTAGTCGAGCACCTCTACGGCTTCGTTGGCCTGGTCGGTATCTGGCATCTGGTCCTCCTGTCGGCCTGGTTTACAGAGTCATAACACTGGTCCGCAGAGGCTTGACACTCTCCTTGCAACGCCAGACACTACCTTCCCGCTCTGCGGCACGTCAACCAGCCGCGCGGTCCTCCGCAAATAGCGAGATTTGGCGACGTGGAGCGGCATCGCGCCGCGCGCTGAGAACGCTGCAAGGGCGAGTCGATCCGGGCTGTATGCGTGCAGGCGGGTGGGTATACCCTCCGGGCATGACCCCGGAGCCGGCGCCGCCGCCCTCGCAAGAATCCGAGCCCGGTGGCGGGAGCGAGAGCGGGAGCGGCGAGCGGTCCCAACCAGGCGATCCACCGCCGGAGGAGCGCTACGGGCCCGTCGCGGTGGCGCGACACGTCAAAGACGATGGCCGCGCACTGCTCCTCTACACCCACACGGACGCGCGCGAGTCGACATGAGCGAGCTGCGCTTCGAGGAGCTGCGCGGCGAGGAGGTCGTGTACGCGATCCATCGCCAGGAGCGCACGTTCCTGCCGGCGCGCGACCACTGCCCGCTGGATCCCGCCACTCCCGGCAGAGAGCCGGGACCGAGATCCCCTTTCCAAGCTTTGAGATCGCGGTCTTCGACAATCGCTTTCCGGCCTTCGAGGCGCCGCTGGGGGCCGCCGAGGTGGTCGTCTACACCGCCAGACCACGACGGCTCCTTCGGGACGCTCGCGCCGCAGCGCGCGGAGGCGTTGATGTGGGTCTGCGTCACCGCTACCTGGAGCTTGGCGCGCGCGCGGACATCGACTACGTGTTCATATTCGAGAACCGCGGCGTCGAGGTGGGCGTCACGCTTCACCATCCCCACGGCCAGATCTACGGCTACCCGTTCCTGCCCCCGGTACCCGCGCTCGAGCTCGCCGCCGACGAGCGCCTCGGGGGCTGCGCGCCGTGCGTGCTCATGACCGGGGAGCTCGAGGACGGCCGGCGGATCCTCTTCAGAACGACGCCGCCGTCGCCTACGTGCCGTACGCGGCGCGCTGGGCCTACGAAGTGCACGTGACGATGCGCGAGCATCGGCCGAGCCTGCTGGACTGCCAGCCGGAGGAGCTGCGACTGCTCGCCGCAGCGCTGCAGAAGCTCGTGCGCGGATATGACTCGCTGTTCGATCGGCCGTTCCCATATGTGATGGCCATGCACCAGGCGCCGACGGGCGCCTCCGCACGCTCCGCCGGCGGAACCGATCACGGGCATCTCCACGTCGAGTTCTATCCGCCGCTGCGCACTGCGGACAAGCTCAAGTACCTCGCCGGCTCAGAGCAGGGAGCGGGCACGTTCATATCCGACACGCTGCCCGAGGAGTCGGCCGTCGCGCTGCGCGAGGCGATCGCCCGTGCCGCCTGAGCGCAGCGGCGCCTTCGCTCCCGGTCGCGTCAACCTGATCGGCGAGCACACCGACTACAACCAGGGCCTCGCGCTGCCGTTCGCGATCGACGAGGGCGTCACCGTGCGAAGCCGAGGCGCATGGCCCGCGAACCGCGGGCGAGGCGCGGATCGTGGCGCACGCAGCCGAGCTCGGGGAGAGCGACGAGTTCGCGCTCGGCGACCCGCCGCCCGGCCGACGGCTGGCGTGCGTTCGTGCGCGGGGTGGTCGCCGAGCTCGCGCGGCGCCGGATTCCCGCTCGTCGGCGCCCGCCTCGAGATCAGCGGCGGGCTGCCGCTCGGCGCCGGCCTGTCCTCCTCGGCCGCGCTCGAGGTCGCGCTGTGCCTGGCGCTGGCCGATCTCGGATCGCGCGCCCTGCCCGCGCGGGCGAAGGTCGTCGAGCGAATCGAGATCGCCAGGCTGTGCGCGCGTGTCGAGAACGACTGGGTGGGCGCCCAGACCGGGCCTGCTCGACCAGCTCGCCTCGCTGTACGGCGCGCCCGACACCGCGCTCTGCATCGACTTCAGCACGCTTGAGATCGAGCCCGTCCCGCTGCGGCTCGACGGCTGGCGACTGGTGCTGCTCGACTCCGGCGAGCGCCACGTCCACGCGAGCTCCGGCTACAACGAGCGGCGCGCCGAATGCGCGCGAGGCCTGCCGGCTGCTCGGCGTGGAGTCGCTGCGCGAGGCGACCGCCGAGGCGAGCGAGCAGCTGCCCGAACCGCTGCGCCGGCGCGCCGCGCACGTGCTCGGTGAGAACGAGCGCGTCCGTCTCGCCGTGGCCGCGCTGCGCGCGCGGCGATCTGACGGCCGTCGGCGGACTGCTCAACGCCTCTCACGAGAGCCTGCGCGACCACTACGAGGTCTCGACCCCCGCCGTCGAGGCCGCCGTCGAACGGCTGCGCGGCGCGGGCGCGAGCGGCGCCCGCCTGGTCGGGGGCGGCTTCGGCGGCAGCGTGCTCGGCCTGTTCGCGCCCGAGGTCCACGATCCCGACGGTGTCCGCGAGGTCCGCCCCGGTGCGGGTGCGCATCTGCTGAAGCCGTAGCCGGCCGGCCTCCGCTTACGAGCCCGACCGGCGAGCTAGGAGACCGAGCGCAGCGCGCCGACGTCGGCGTAGACCCCAAGCTCGAAGCCCGCCGTCGTCTCCACGATCCGAGCGTCGTAGAACGGCAGCACCTGTGTCAGCAGGACCCCTGCGACGCCGGCCGTAGGGTCGATCCAGTAGGCGCAGTTGAACAGGCCGCCCCAGTCAGCGGAGCCGGCCCGGCGCATGCCCGGGAGGTCCTCGAGAAAGAGATGGAAGCCAAGCCCCCAGCCCTGGAGGAACGGGAAGGCGGGCACGTCGTTGGACAGCTCGGGCATGGTCGAGTGCATGACGTCCGGAAGCGGCGCCCCGTCGAGGTGGTCGCTGAAGGCCAGGTCGACCGTCTCGGCCGCCAGCACACGCTCGCCGTCGAGCTCGCCGCCCCGCAGCAGTGCGCGTGTGAAGCGCAGATAGTCGGGTCCCGTCGCGAAGGCGCCGGAGCCGCCCATGCAGAACTCCGGCTCGGGCAGCTCGAGTGTCGTTCTGGACGAGGCCGCCATCGGGCGAGCGGTAGTACAGCGTCATCATCCGCGCCGCCTGCTCATCGCTCGGGCGGAAGGTCGCGTCAGTCATCCCCAGCGGATCGAAGATGCGATCTCTGCAGTAGGTCGCGAGGTCACTCCCCGCTAACCGCCTCGACCACCTGGCCGAGCCAGTCGGTGCTGATGCCGTATTCCCAGCGAGTGCCCGGGTCGGCGACGAGCGGAACGTTGAGCATCTCGAGCTGGCCGCTTATCTCGTCGGGGGTGCCGGTGAGCTCGCGGTAGCGCAGTATGTCCGCGTTGAGAAACGAGTAGGACAGGCCGGAGGTGTGGGTCAGCAGGTTGCGAATCGTGGCCTGGCGGGCGGGTGCCCGCAGGCGCGGGATATCGCCGTCAAACCCCTCGAGCACCGCCAGATCGCCGAATGCCGGCAGGACCTCGGCAACGGGCTGTGAGAGCTCGATGGCGCCCTGCTCGACGAGCTGCAGCGCGGCGACGCTGACGAAGGCCTTCGTCATTGACATGATCGCGAACATCGTGTCGTGCGCCACGGCAGCGTCGCCGTCGATGTCCAGCAGCCCGAATGCGCCCTCGTACTGCGTGCCGTCACGGTCGCCCGCCAGCGCGACGACTCCGGGCAGGACCCGATTGTCGACCGCTCCCTGCAGCAGCCCGTCGATGTCACTCGTGCTCATGGCACTCCTCCTCCGCTAGTTCGCTTCTCGACCAAACATACCGGGACAGGAGATCGATGTCGCCCGCGCACCCGGCTCACTCGTGGCTGGGTCGCCCGTCAGTCGGCCACGTGCACCGTTGCCAGCCTGGGCCGGACGGTGATATGGGCGACCAGCTGCACGAGCACCGCGCCGAGAAGCCCGATCGCAAACGCGGCCGGCGCTCCCAGCGGCACCACGAGAATCGCCACGAGGAAGCAGAACATGGCGAACCCGAAGGCCCCGCGGAGAAAGCCGCGCAGAAGTTCGCTCACCTGCACGGGGCCGTGCTGCACCAGTACGAATCCTGCCAGCACGCTCGTGGAGACCGGGAACGGGGCGAGGACCCCCGTGACCGAGGGACCGACAGCAGCCGACATCCCCGTGACCGCGAGGACCAGAACCGCGGTCGCGAGCGCGCGCGCCGGGATGTCCCACTTCGGCAGGGTCGCACTCCGACGAGTTTGCAGCGACGGCGCGCGATTGCGGGTGAGCAGCCCGGCCAGAAGGAATGCGCCCGCGGCAACGGTCAGCCCGACCGCCGGCGCGGGAGTGACCCTCGAGAAGGCGAGCGCCACCACCAGGTAGACAAGCCACCCGGCGGCCAGGACCTTCAGCCAGGCGCGCGTGTGCGAGGTCCTCGCTACTACGACCACGAACGAGGCGAGCGCCGCGAGCCCCAACAGCGAGGCGCTGGCTGCATGTGCGCCGAACCTCGCGCCGTGTTCGGCGCTGGCTATGAACAGGATCGGCCCGGCGACCAGGGGCAGTGCGATGAGCAGGCCCGACACCCTCGGCCCCCACCGGCGACCGGCCAGCGAGGCGCCGATCACGAGCAGCGGAGCCAGCAGCAGCTTTGACAGCAGGAGCGTCACCGCCAGATGATCTCAGACGGCCGTCCGGGCGCTTCGCTGGGCGGACGTCCGAGCCCGGCGCCCGCTGACGCCAGGTCCGGTCCGGCCAGGCTTTGCGATCCTCAGCGCCATGACCTCCGAGATCGCGATGCCCGGCGAGGTTCCGCCGATGCAAGGCCGCTGCGATCGGCGCTTTGCCGGGCTGCGCACCGCGCTGGCGAGGAACTTCCGCGAGCACGGCGAGGTCGGCGCGGCGGTGTCGGTGACGCTCGAGGGCAGCCCGGTGGTGGATCTGTGGGCCGGGTGGACCGACCTGGCCCGAACGCGGCCGTGGCGCCGCGACACGCTGGTCAACGTGTTCTCGGTCGGCAAGCCGATGGCGGCGCTCTGTCTGCTGGTGCTCGTCGAGCGCGGGCAGGTCGATCTCGACGCTCCGGTGGCCGCTTACTGGGATGAGTTTGCGGCCGCAGGCAAGGCGGGGGTGACGGTCCGCATGCTGCTCGCGCATCGCGCCGGGCTGCCCGCGATCCGCCGCCTGCTGCCGCGCCTGAGCATGTATGACTGGCCGCTCATGACATCCGCGCTGGCTGCGGAGAAGCCCTGGTGGGAGCCCGGCAGCAGGCACGGCTACCACGTCAACACGTTCGGATTCCTCGTCGGAGAGCTCGTGCGCCGGGTCAGCGGCGAGCCGATCGGAGCTTTTCTGAAGCACGCGATCTCGGGCCCGCTAGACGCCGACTTCCAGTTCGGCGTCGCCGCCGGCCAGGATCGGCGGGTCGCGGACTTCCTCTTCCCCGAGGCGGCCTCTCAGGCCCTGGACCCGGCCACGCCGCTGCTCGTGCAGCGCACCTACATGAACCCACCCGGTGTATCGGGACTCGGCACGGTCAACACGCGCGGATGGCGTGCGGCGGAAATGCCCTCGACCAACGCGCACGCGACCGCCCGGGGGGTGGCGAAGATATACAGCGCCCTGGCGGCCGGCGGGGCGCTGGACGGCGTCCGGCTGCTGGCGGCCGAGACGCTCGAGCTGGCCACCAGCGAGGCATCGTGCGGTCCCGACGCGGTGCTCGAACCGTCCCTCACGCTTCGGCCTCGGCTTTCAGCTCTCGCAGCCCGAGCGCCCGCTCGGGCCCAATCCGAGGAGTTTCGGCCATTTCGGCGCCGGCGGCTCGCTAGGCTTCGCCGACCCCGACCGCGCTCTCGCGTTTGCCTACACGCCCAACCAGGGCGAGGGCCGGCGTTGGCAGAATCCCCGCAATCGCGGCCTGATCGAAGCCCTCTACGCCTGCTTGTGATGGGCGTCACCGCTACCACGCTCACCCCGCCTGAGCCATGCGGGCCCCGCGGGGTCAGGACTGCTCGCGCGGCATGTAGGGCGCGAGCTCGCGCCGCGCGATAGAGAGCTTGTGCACCTCGTCGGGTCCGTCGGCGAGGCGCAGTGTGCGCAGGTGTGCGTAGCTGGCGGCGAGGTGGAAGTCATCGGAGACGCCGCCCCCGCCGTGGACCTGGATCGCACGGTCGATCACCTTGAGCGCGACGTTCGGCGCGGCGACCTTGATCGCCGCGATCTCGGTGCGCGCCAGGCGGTTGCCGACGGTGTCCATCAGCCAGGCCGCCTTCAGGGTGAGCAGGCGCGCCATCTCGATTTCGATGCGCGACTCGGCGATCCAGTCCTGAACGTTGCTGCGCGAGGCGAGTGGCTGCCCGAATGTGACGCGGGAGACCGCGCGGGCGCACATCGCCTCGAGCGCCCGCTCGGCGGCGCCAAGGGCGCGCATGCAGTGGTGGATGCGGCCCGGGCCGAGGCGGGCCTGGGCGATCATGAAGCCATCGCCCTCGCCCGCGATCAGGTTGGAGGCCGGCACGCGCACGTCGGAGAACTCGATTTCGGCATGGCCCTCCTGGTCCTCATAGCCGAATACGGGCAGTCCCCTCACGATCGTCACGCCCGGGGTGTCGAGGGGCACGAGGATCTGGCTCTGCTGGCGGTGGCGCGGCCCCTCGGTCAGCGTCTTGCCCATCACGATCATGATCCGGCAGTGGGGATGCAGGGCGTTCGAGATCCACCACTTGCGCCCGTTCAGCACGTAGTCCTCGCCGTCGCGCTCGATGCGCAGCGCGATGTTGGTCGCGTCCGAGGAGGCGACCTCGGGCTCGGTCATCGCGAAGGCCGAGCGGATCTCGCCCTCGAGCAGGGGCGTCAGCCAGCGAGCCTTCTGAGCCGGCGTGGCGAATTGGTAGAGAACCTCCATGTTGCCCGTGTCCGGGGCTGAGCAGTTGCACGCCTCCGAAGCGATGAGGGAGCGCCCGAGGATCTCGGCCAGCGGCGCGTAGTCGCTGTTGGACAGCCCGGCGCCGAGCGAGGCGTCGGGGAGGAACATGTTCCACAGCCCGGCCTCGCGCGCGCGAGTCTTCAGCTCCTCCATGACCGCCGGCTGATGGTGGGGGTCGCCCGACTCCTGCAGCTGGCGCTCGTAGACCTCCTCGGCGGGGTAGACGTACTCGTCCATGAACGTGGTGAGGCGCTCCTTGAACTCAGAGCAACGCTGGCTTGGCTGGAAATCCATCGGGTCTCCTTTGTCGGGCGGGTTCGAGGTGTATATCGAGTCCGGCCCGGCGCGCGCAGCACGGCGCCACTCAAGGACGTAGTCTGCCCCGCATGACGGAGGGCCCGGGCGCAGCCAGCTACCGAGCGGCCGGCGTGGACTACGACGCGCTCGACGCGGCCAAGCGCATGGCGATGGCCAAGGCCCTATCCACCTCGCCGCTGCTTGCGCCATTGGGCGCGCGCGCGCTCGACTCATCCCGGGGAGAGCCGGCGTTCGTGTTCGAGCTCGACGGACGGGCGTTCGCGTTCGTCGTCGAGGGGCTGGGCACCAAGTCGATCGTGGCGCGCCAGGTGCTCGAAGAGCAGGGAATCAATCGCTTCGGCGATGTTGCCTACGACACCGTGGCCGCGATCGTGAACGACCTGTGCTGCGTCGGCGCGTTGCCGCTCGTCGTGAACGCCTACTTCGCGACCGGGGCCTCGGAGTGGTACCGCGAGTCCGATCGCGCCGCGGCGCTGTTGGAGGGCTGGCGGCGGGCATGCGCGGACGCGGCCTGCGCCTGGGGGGGCGGCGAGTCGCCGTCGCTGCCCGGGCTGCTCGATGGGCGGGACATCGAGCTGGCGGGCGCGGCGGTGGGCGTGGTGCCCGAGGGCCGCTCCCCGATCCTCGGGGAGGGGCTCCGAGCCGGGCGATGAGATCGTGCTCGTGAGCTCGAGCGGGCTGCACGCCAACGGCGCGTCGCTTGCGCGCCTGATCGCCGGGCGCCTGTCCGAGGGCTACGCGACGGCGCTGCCGAGCGGTGCGACGCTGGGAGAGGCGCTGCTCGAGCCATCGGTGATGTACGCGCGGCTCGTCGCCGAGCTGCTGCGGGCGGGGCTCGCAGTGACCTACCTGAGCCATGTGACCGGGCACGGGCTGCTCAAGCTGATGCGCCCCGCGAAGGCGCTCACCTACCGCATCGAGAGGCTGCCCGAGGTGCCCGAGGTGCTGAGCTTTGTGGTGGCCCAGGCGGGGCTCGACGCGCACGCGGCCTACTCCACCTTCAACATGGGATCGGGCTATGCGATCTATTGCCGCGCGGGCGAGGCGACGGCGATTCTGCGGGTGGCCGAGGGCCTCGGGCTGAGCGCGCTCATGGCCGGACACGTGGAGGAGGGCCCCCGCCAGGTGATCCTCGAGCCGGTCGGTGTGCGCTTCGCAGGCAGCGAGCTCGAGCTGTCGGGAGCCGACCCCGACACTTCGCCTTAGGCCGAGCCGACGCACCTCAGCAACTTGTCGCTCGGGCGCGGGTTACTAACTTGAAATCATCCGTCGCGACGGTATATGGTGGCGGCCCAGAGTCGCCACTGTTCTCCGGTCAATTGCCGGGGATCTCGATATCGCCGGGCCGAGCACGGCTCCGGAGCTACCCGGATCGAGGCGGACCTGTCCATCAAGCAGAGGAGAAAATTCTGATGCGCAGAGCATCCACCTGTCTGGCCTTGCTCGGCCTCGCCGTCCTTGGCCTGCCGGCCGCCGCATCCGCGGCGCCCGTCGTGACCTTCAAAGCGAAGGCCGTCCCCATCCCGGGGTACCCCCACACTGGCAACATCCTCGGCGCCGGCGCCGCCGAGCAGGTCGAATGGACCATCAAAGGAAATGAATACGGCGGCTTCGCAGCGCCCCTGATCGGCGTCAACGTCACCGAGCCACCTGGCACGAAGCTCAACGCGAAAGGCTTCACGACCTGCAACCCGACGTCGCTCAAAAACACCGGACCGAGCGCGTGCCCGGCGAAGTCGAAATTCACGATCGCCGGCGAAGCGAACGGCGTCGTCAGCTTCGGCAACGAACGCGTCGAAGAGAAAACATCGGTGCAGGGATTCTTCGCGCCCGGCGGAGGCCTGCAGTTCTACACGCAGGGCACCTCACCGGTATCGCTTGAATTCATCTCCGCGAGCCACGTCAACTACGGCAGCACCCCGTCGATCGACACGACGGTGCCGCTCGTCGAAACGGTCCCCGGAGCCCCCGACGCCTCGGTGGAGACGATCAACGTCACCGCAGGCTCGGCCTACAAGAAGGGCAAAACGACCTACTACTACGGCACCGTGCCGAAGAAGTGCCCGAAAGGCGGCTTCCCGCTGAAGTCGGAACTGACGTTCGCCGGTCTCGGCGGTCTCACCCAGACGACCGTCACGACCAACTACAAGGCGCCTTGCCCGAGGAGATAATCGCCGGCAGCGTGCGCATCCCGATGGGAGCGTAAACTCGACCACAACGCAAGTAGGGCGGACGGCCCCATCGAAACGGATGGGGCCGTCCGCATGTTGGATACGTTGAGGTAGAGGAAGGATCGGGTTGAGGCAGAAGTCGGTCGGGTCGAGGCGAGGGATGAACCGGGTCGCGGGCGCCGCCTGCGTGGCCGCGCTCGTGGCGGTCGTGCTGCTCGCCATCTCGGCGGGAGGCGGCGAGGGCGGCTACAAGGTGCGCGCCATCTTCGACGACGCCGCCAACATCATCCCCGGCGAGAACGTCAAGATCGACGGCGTCAAGGTCGGGACGGTCGGGTCGGTGACGCCCACACCGCAGGAGCAGGCCGCGGTCGTCCTCAACATCGAAAACCCGGGCTTCGAGGACTTTCGCTCCAACGCCACGTGCACGATCCGCCCGCAGGCCCTGCTCGGCGAGAAGTTCGTCGACTGCCTGCCGACCGAGCCGCGCGTCGAAGGCACGCCGCTGGCGCCGCCCCTGCAGAAGATCCCCGCGGCCAGGAAGGTGCCGGCGAGCTGCTTCTGCCCGTCGCAGAACACCCACAGCCCGGTCGATCCGGACCTGCTCAACGACATCACGCGCCTGCCCGAGCGCCAGCGCCTGACGATCATCCTCAACGAACTCGGCGTCGGCCTGGCCGGGCGCGGGAGCGACCTGAACGCGGTCATCCGCCGCGCCAACCCGGCGCTCCAGGAACTCGACAAGGTGCTCGCGATCCTCGCGAGCGAGAACCACGTGCTGGCCAAACTGGCCGTGGATTCCGACAAGGCGCTTCAGCCGTTCGCGGCCGTGCGCAAGCAGTTCGCCGAATATTTCGCGCAGAGCAACACCGTCGCCCAGGCGAGCGGCCGGCACCTCGGTGCGCTGAACCGCAACCTCGAACTGTTCCCCGTTCCTGCGTCAGCTGGGACCCTCGATGGAACGCCTCGCGGCCCTGGCCGACCAGATCACGCCGGCGTTCACCAACCTGGGCATCGCCGCTCCTGCGATCAACCAGACCTTCACCAAGCTGCCGGCCTTCTCCAAGAGCTCTGAAACCTTCTTCACGAGCCTCGGCGCGACCGCCGAAAGAGTCGGGCCGGCGCTCGTCGCGATCGAACCGCTGCTCTCACAGCTGCACTCCCTCGGCTCAGCCGCCAACCCGTTCGCAACCAACTTCTCGAGCCTCTTCTCGAGCCTGCGCTCGACCGGCGGCCTCGAGCGCATCATGGACTTCATCTTCCTCGGCGCCGGGTCCGCCAACGGCTACGACGCGCTCGGCCACTTCCTGCGCACCGAGGGGTTGGGCACGGCCTGCCTGACCTACGCGATCGCGCCGGCTTCTGCGTGCAGCGCCAAACTGACCTCCGTGTCGGGCTCGGCGGCAAAGGCGAGTGCCGTCTCGCAACCCAGCACCACGAGCCTCGTGATGGATCGCACGCTGGCGGTGCTCAAAGGGGACACGCCGGCCGAGGCGCTGGCCGCCTACCCGGGCTCGGCCCCGGCCGCCGGTGCGCTCTCCGGGGCCGGCTCGGCCGACGGGTCGCCACCGGCGGCTCAGCCGGTCGGCGGTGCGAGCGCAGGCACCACGTACTACACGCCGGCGGCAGAAGCCGGCGCCGGCGGAATGCTGCTCAACTACCTGCTGGGGAGCTGAGCGGTGCGCGCGACTCAGACACCACGGCTGCTGCGTTCGTCGCTCGCCTGCGCGGTCGCGCTCGTGCTCGCGGCGCCCGCAACGAGCCTCGCCGGCGAACAGGGCGCGACCACGACGACGGGAGCACCGGCCGAAACGACGACGTCGACTCCCGCGCCGCAGGCGCCCGCAGCCTCGAGCACCTCGCCCGCCGGGCCGACCGTCGTAACGGCACCCGCGCCCGGCGGCTCGGGATCGCCGGAAGCCGAGGCGGCGCCGCAGGTCGGGACCGAGCGTTCCCAGGGCAACACCCTCGGCGCCCCTCGCAATGCGAAATCGAAGGGCGGCGCGGCGAGCGGGCAGGGCGAAGGGGCCGGGGGATCCTCCGCGGGGGGTGCGCGCTCGTCGCATCGGGCGCCTTCGCCGTCGACGCTCACGCCGTCGCTGCCGTTCGGGCTTGAATCCTCGATCTCGGGTGTGCCGGGCTTCTTCATCGAAAACTTCCGCATTCCGCCGTTCCTCTTGCCGATCTATCAGGCGGCCGGCACGGCGTATGAGATCCCCTGGCAGGTGCTGGCGGCCATCAACGAGGTTGAGACCGACTATGGCCGCGATCTGAGCGTCTCGAGCGCCGGCGCGGAGGGATGGATGCAGTTTCTGCCGGCGGAGTGGGCGCAATATGGAGTGGATGCCAACGGCGACGGCTTCAAGGACCCCTACAACCCGGCCGACGCCATCTTCGCCGCGGCGAGATACCTGCGGGCGGCAGGGGGCTCGTCGAACATCAGGGCGGCCGTCTACTCCTACAACCACTCACAGGCGTACGTCAGCTCCGTGATGCTGCGCGCGCAGCTGCTCGGCGGCACCCCGCCGGGGCTTCTCGGTGCCATCACGGGGCTCACCGAAGCGCGTTTCCCGGTCCATGCCGCGGCCCACTTCAGCGACGGCTTTCCAGCCGCCCCGAGCGGCTCCGGGCCGCCCACCACGCTCGTGGGAACGACGATCTACTCGCAGACCGGCGCCCCCGTGATCGCCGTTCAGGACGGTGAAATCTCACAGATCGGCGAGTCGCCGACGCTCGGGCGATTCGTGTCGCTGCGCGACGCCTACGGGAACACCTACGTCTACGCGCAGCTCGGCGAGGTGGCGGCGCTCTACCCGGTGCTCGTTCCGCACTCCCACACGACGGTCAGCACGCGCATCGCACAGGCCGGCGGAGCGGTCGAACCGGCCCCCTCCGGTCCGGCCACGGCGGGCGCGCAGGCGCGCTCGCCGATATCCGAAGGAGCCACCGTGTCGGGGCTCGCGCTGGGGGCTGCGGCGGGACTGGAAGGCGCGGGCGCCCTCCCACCGGCGCCGTCCGCCGCATCCAAGCCGCCGCCCACTCCGCCGGTGCCGAAGCCAACGGTACGGGTATTCACCGAAGGGCCGAACGACGTCTACCTGCACCCGCTGCGGGTCGGCTCCGAGGTGATCGCCGGAACCGTGCTGGGGCACGTTGGCAGCGACGCGAGCGCGCAGACGGACGACCCGCACATGCTCTTTCAGATTCGCCCGGCGGGGGTGGCGGCGCCGCTGATCGATCCCAAGCCCATCCTCGATGGCTGGGTGGCGCTTGAAAACACGTCGATCTTCAGGGCCAAGGGCGAGAACCCGTTCCTCGCGACGTCCCCCACGGTCGGGCAGGTGCTGCTCGAGTCCGCGCACCAGCTCGAGCCGCAGGTGCTGCACGACCCCGGCATCCATCTCGCCAGATGCGCGCGTCAGGACATCGAGACCGGCGGGGTCGACAAGCGCCTGCTCGCGACGCTCGAGTTCCTGTCGGTGTCGGGGCTGAAGCCGACGGTGTCGGGGCTGCGCTGCAAGGTTGGATCGACCGTTGCGGCGACGGCGGCCAACGCGCGCCTCAACTCCGAGGAGGACGCGGTCGACATCACGGCCGTCAACGGCGTCCCGATCGCCGGCCATGAGGGCCCCGGCTCGATCGCCGACGTCACGGTTCGCAAGCTGCTCACGATGCAGGGTGTCACCAAGCCCAACCGGATCGTCAGCCAGATGAGCTATCCGGGGTCGGTGAACGCGTTCACCGACGCGCATGCCACGGACATCGGCGTCAGCTTCAGCCCCGTCGGCGTGGGTCTCGCGCACTCCGCCGGCGCCTTCGGCTCGGCGCTTAGCCCGGACGAGTGGACGCGGCTGATCGCCCGCCTGGGCGAGATTCCCGACCCGACGGTGGCCAATGGGCCGTCCTCGGCGGCCCTGCCGGACAAGCCCGGCAGCCCGGGCGCGAGCGGGGAGGAAGCAAATGGCAACGGTTAGCCCCCCCACCCCGCCGGCGCCCACGCCTCAGCCGGGCGCGAGGCCCACCCCGCCACCCCGCCGCTCCGGGCCGCTGCCCCCCCGCCTGGGACGCGTGGTCGCCCTCAGCGCCCTCGGATTGGTGGTGCTGATAGTCGCCTATCTCCTGTTCGCGGGCGGCGGCGGCGCCAGCTACGTGCTCGATCTTCGGCGAAGCGGGCCAGCTGGTGAGGGGCGACCAGGTGCAGGTCGGCGGCGTGCCGGTCGGCACCGTCACGGGCATCGCCTTGACGCATGACTACAAGGCCAAGGTCACGATTCACGTCAACTCCTCGCTGACGCCGCTGCACGAAGGCACCACCGCCCAGGTCAGGGTGCCGTCGCTTGCGACCGTCGCCAACCGCTACATCGCACTGACGACCGGGTCCCAACAGCGCCCCGGCGCTGCCGGCGGGCGCGACGCTGCCGGCCTCGGCGACGAAGGAAGTCGTCGATCTCGACCAGCTGTTCAACACCCTGAACCCGAAGACGAGGGTCGGCCTGCAGCAGGTGATCAAGGGCTTTGCCGAACAGTACGCGGGCTCCAGCAAGGCGGTCGGGACGTCGATCGAATACACCCCGGCGGCGCTCTCTGCGACCGACCACTTGTTCTCGGAGCTGATCAGCGATCAGCCGGTGTTCACGAGCTTCCTCGTGGAAACCGCCAAGGCGGTCACCACGATCGGCGCGCGCTCTGAACAGCTGACCGACCTGATCGGCAACGCCGACACCACCTTCCAGGCGATCGGCTCACAGCAGTCGGCCCTCGCGGCCGGTCTGCACGAACTGCCCATCGCCCTGCGCTCGGGCACGCGCGCGTTCGTCCAGATCCCGTCGACGTTCGCCGCGCTCACGCAGCTGGTCAACGCCTCCAAGCCGACGACCAAGCCGCTCGAAAAATTCTTCCCCGCCCTCGGCTCTCTGCTGCGCACGGCCACGACGCCCGTTCACAACTTCAGTCAGGCGTTCAGCAAGCCGGGACCCAACAACGACCTCACCGACTGGGCCAACGTGCTGCCCGCGCTCGCCAAGGCGCTGACCACATCCTCGCCGGCGACGGTCACCGCCCTGCGCGAATCGGTTCCCATCACCGCCGTCTTCGGCCCGTATACCCCTGACCTCGAGGGCACCCTGCGCACCTTCGGCCAGGCCAGCGCCTACTACGACGCCAACGGCCACTACGTGCGCATCAACGCCGTCTTCCCGGACTTCAAGCTCGGTGCGAACAACAACGCTGACCCCGGCGGCGAACGCCCAGCAGGCTCTCGAAGGCCTGAAGAACGGTCAGCTGCGTCGCTGCCCCGGCGCCGCCACACAGCCGGCCGCCGACGGCTCCTCGCCCTTCACCGACGGAGAACTCCTGAGCTGCGATCCCACGGAGGTGCCCTAGATGAACAGGCGCCGCGGCGGTTCCCTGGCCGGCAGTCCCCTGCTGATCGGCGCGATCACGACACTGATCGTGGTCGTCGCCGTGTACCTGTCCTACAACGCGAACAACGGGCTGCCGTTCGTCCCCACCTACAACATCAAGGTCGCCCTGCCGGAGACCTCGGGCCTGGAGTCATCGAACGACGTCCGCGTCGGCGGCTCGCGCGTCGGGATCGTCAAGCGGCTCGAGGCGCACGAGAACCCCTCCACGGGGCAGGTCACCGCGATCGCCGAACTCAAGCTCGAAAAGAAAGTCGAACCCCTGCCCGTCGACACCACAGCCAGCGTGCAGTCGGTCTCCTCGATCGGGGAGAAGTACCTGCGAGCTCGAAAAGGGCACTCCAGAGGGCATCAAGCCAGGCCAGACGATCCCCGTCAGCCAGGTCCGCGAACCGGTCAACATCGAAGAGCTGTTCAACATGTTCGACACGAAAACGCGGATCGCCAACCAGGTGCAGCTGAACAACTTCGGCGACGGTCTCGCCGGGACGCGGGCTCGGCCTGAACAACACGATCGCAACGCTTCGCCCGCTGCTCACGAACGCCATCCCCGTGTTGCGCAATCTGGCCGCGCCGTCGACGGGCCTGCACCAACTGTGGATCGCGCTCGACCGGGTCTCCTCGCAGGCCGCTCCGGTGGCCGGCGCCCAGGCCGCGCTGTATCAGGAGCTCGACAAATTCTTCTCCGCCTGGGCGAGCGTGGCCCCGTCGCTTGAACGGGCGACCGTGCTCGGGCCGCCGTCGCTCGAACAGGCCATCTACTCGCTCCCTCACGAGGCGAAGTTCAATGAAAACAGCACGGAATTCATGCACCTGCTGCGTCCGAGCGCGAGCCTTCTCGTGTCCGTCGCGCCGCCGCTCGCCCACGCCGTCACCGTGGGCGCCGTCAACCTGAATGCCGCCACCGCGCTCAACCAGCAGCTGGCCTCCGCGGCTCAGGCGCTTCAGGCCTTCGCCCAGAACCCGATCGTGCCCGTCGCGCCTTGAAGACTTCACCCAGACGCTTCAGCTCGGCAACCCGGTGCTGGCCGGTCTCGCGCCGGAGCAGGCCAACTGCAACTACTTCACGCTCGCCTTCCGCAACCTCGCGAGCCTGACATCGGAGAACATCGGGCTGGGCACGCTGTCACGCGCGAGCCTCGTGCTGTCGCCGAGCGGGCCCAACAACGAGGGCTTCCCCTCCTCGGCGCCGGCCAACGGGCCGTCGGTCGAACACCCTACCACAGCACGGCGATCATCGACAACAACCACGTCCACGTGAATCCCTACCCGAACGTCACGGGCCCCGGGCAGCCTGCCCAGAACTGCGAAGCCGCCAACGAGACCTACATCCCGGGCAAAGCGGTCATCGGCAACGTCCCCGGCGCCACCGGGACGGCACACGAAGTGACGACCCGCGAACAGAACCTGTTCGGCGAACCGTACTCCGCCTCGACGCTCAAGGAACTCGGCATCCGCGCACCGGCCAAGACAAGAAGGGAAAGAGCGGATGAACGCTCCGAGCTGGTGGCGCCGCTATGACCGCACGCCCGTCAAGGATCTGGGGCGATCGAACCCCACGCGCTTTGGGGTGATCGTGATCGTGATCCTCTTGATCGCCGCGTACTTCGGCTTCACCAAACACATCCCCTTCAAACACGGCTTCCGCCTGAAGGCGGTCTTCTCCACGGCCGTCAACGTCCGCAAGTCCTCGCCGGTGCGCATCGCGGGCGTCGACGTGGGCAAGGTCAGCCACATCGCCCGTGAGGGCAACGCGGGGTTGGTGACGATGGAAATCGAATCCAGCGGACTGCCGATCCACTCCGATGCGACGGTCAAGATCCGTCCTCGCACATTCCTCGAAGGCAACTGGTTCGTCGAACTGCAGCCCGGGAGCCCTTCGGCCAAGGTGCTCTCCTCCGGTGCCACGCTGCCGATCACGCAGACATCCGACCCGGTCCAGCTCGATCAGGTGCTGGACGCGCTGAACACCGACACACGCGCGAACCTGCAGAACTTCCTGATCGGCTACGGGGACGGCCTTACGCGCAAGCCGGATGCGGCGGAAAACGCCGAACAGGACCCGGAACTCTACGGCCTGAACGGCGCGCAGGCGCTCAACAAGGCCTACCAGCGCGGTCCCTCCTCGCTGCGCGCCACCGCGGTCCTCAACCAGGCGATCACCGGCACCGTACCCAACGACCTCTCGGCGCTCGTGGCGAGCATCGGCAAGGTCACCTCGGCGCTGAACGTCCACGAGCAGCAGCTGGGTGAACTGATCGTGAACTTCAACGCGTTCTTCCGCTCCTTCGCGGATCAGTCCGCGTCCCTGCGCGCGACCGTGGCCGAGCTGCCGAGCTCCCTGTCGGCGATCGACCGCGGCTTCCCGGCGCTCGGCGCCGCCCTGCCGCCGGCGAGGACCTTCGCCCTCGACATCCTGCCCGGGGTCAAAGCGACGCCGGCCACGGTCACGGCGACGCTGCCCTGGATAGAACAGGTGCAGGCCTCGCTGGCGCCGAACGAGCTCGGCGGCGTCGCCGAAGGGCTGGCCGAGGCGGCGCCATGGCTCGCGCAAGCTGCAGAGCGAACAGGTCCCCTTCCAGCAGCAGACCGAAGCTGCTCAGCAAGTGCCAGACGAACGTCATCTTCCCGGCCGGCAACACGAAGCTGCAGGACGGAGCGAGCACGTCCGGCGTCGAAGACTACAAGGAGTTCTGGTACAGCGCTGGTGGGCCTGAACTCGATCGGTCAGAACTTCGACGGCAACGGCGACGATGGCGCACTTCCTGCTGTCGAGCAGCGGCCAGACGCTGCGTCTCCGCGCCGGCATCGATCCTCGGCACGAACGTCAAGGGCTGCAGCTGCTCGCCCACGCGTCGCTGCAGCCGCTCGGCACGCGCCCGGCCTACCCGGCCAGCGAGCCGCCGTACAAGCCGACCGTGCCCTGCTACACCCAGGCGCTGCCCAACTTCAACGGTCCGCTGTCGCAGGGCCCGGCCGACGGGAGCGGCGGATGAACCCGACCGACAGCCACAGCCACGAGGGCGGGCTGAGCGTCCGCGACCAGATCGAGCGCTACCGCTCAGCGTTCGTCGCGGTCGTCACGATGGTGGTGATCGCGGCGGTCGTCGGCGGCTACATCCTCGCCCACGAGAACCTCAACCTGCCGGGCTGGGTTCCCGTGCTGGGCAAAAACTACTACACGCTGAAGGCAGACCTGCAGACCGCCCAGGCGCTCACGCCGGGCCAGGGTCAGGCGGTGACGATCGCCGGCGCGAAGGTCGGGGAAATCGCGAGCGTGGACCTGCACGAAGGGGTCGCGGTGGTGACGATGCACATGACCCCCAAGTACGCGCACCTGTATCGCGACGCGACGCTGTTGATGCGTCCGAAGACGAACCTGCAGGACATGACCGTCGAGGTCGATCCGGGCACACCGGCGACCGGTCGGCTGCCCAGCGGCTCCACGTTGCCCATATCCCAGACCGCCCCGAACATCGACTTCGACCAGTTCCTTGCGGGTCTGGACGCCGAAACGCGCGCTGTATCTGCAGGAGCTGCTCGCGGGCGCGGGCGAAGGATTGAAGAACAACGGCAAGGCGCTGTCGGCCACGCTCAAGCGCTTCTATCCGACCGCCCGCGACATCGCGGAGATCGCCCAGCAGCTCGAAATCCGCCATGCCAACGTCGCGCGCTCGATCCACAACTTCCGTCTGCGTGATGGAAGCGCTGGGCGAAAAGGACACGCAGCTGGCACAGCTCGTCGACGCCTCCAACGCGGTGTTCGCCGTCTTCGCCAAGCAGGAACAGAACGTCCAGAGCCTGCTGCGCCTGCTGCCCGGCGCCCTGGCCAAGACCAAGAACGGCCTGGGCAAGCTCGCGACGGCTGCCGACGTGCTCGGCCCGACCCTGCAGAAGCTGCAGCCGTTTGCGCGTGCCCTCGGCCCCGCCCAGGAAGCCACGGCAAAGCTGTCGGTGAAGACGACGCCGATCTTCAAGAACCAGATCCGGCCGTTCGCGCGCCAGGTGGAGCCTGTCGATCAAGGAGATCCAGCCCGACACCCAGCAGCTCGCCGAAGCGTTCCCGAAGCTGGCCAGCAGCTTCTCGGTGATCAACGAATTCTTCAACGAGCTTGCCTTCAACCCGGGCCAGAAGCAGGCCGGCTTCCTGTTCTTCCTGGACTGGGACAACCACGACCTCAACAGCGTCGCTCAGCATCGGCCGAGGCGCAGCGGCGCGGTCGGGCGAGCTCTGACCTACCTCAACTGCAACGTCGCGCCGATCCTCAAAGGCGTCGCTGAAATCAACCCCACCGTGAACCTGCTGGTCGGCCTGCTCAACCCGCCCAATGAAGCAGCCTGCAAGGCGGCCGGCATCCTCCCCAGCAAAACCGCCTCCGCCGCCAGCGTGCACGTACAGCCAAAGGTCCCGGCCGGCGGCCTGTTCTCGGGCCTTGACTCGCACGTGTTCGGCCAAACGCCGCTGAGCACCGCCAAGGCGTCGGCCGACGGCTCGGGGGAGGCGCCTGACATGCAGAAGCGCGCTCCCACGCTGGGCAACCTGCTGGTGATCATCCTGTTCACGCTGAGCTGCTTCGGGCTGCTGCTGTTCCTGTGGGAGTCCTTCGGCGGCCCTCTCCCGCTCAAGCCCAAGGGCTATCGCATGACCGTGGCCTTCCCGCGAACGCTCGCGCTCACCGAACAGTCCGACGTGCGCATCTCGCGGCGTGGAAGTCGGTCACGTCGTCGCGGTGAAGCTCGGCAAGGAAGGCTATACCGACGCGACGATCGAACTCGCCGGGCAGTACTCGCCGATCCGCGCCAACACGCACGCGATCCTGCGCCAGAAGACGCTCCTGGGGGAGACCTACGTGCAGCTGATCCCCCAGGGCCGCGTGGGCCCCTATCTGGCCGACGGCGGCCAAGCTCGCCGACAGCCAGGTCGAACCGTTCGGTGACGCTCGACGACATCCTGTCGCTGCTCGACCGCAGACCACGCGACGAAACTTCCAGGCCTGGAGCGGTACCAGTCGCGGCGGCCATCGCACGGGCGCGGGGAACAGATCAACGCGTCGCTTCGACCGCTCGAGCCGTTCGTCGAACACGCCAACAAGCTGCGTCGACGATCCTCGCCTCCCAGGAAGGTGCCGTGAGAGCGCTGGTCCGCAACACGGGCGTGGTCTTCAACGCCCTGGCCGGGCGTGACCACCAGCTCGAAGGGCTGATCTCAACGGCGAGCGCACCTTCCACGCGGCCGCCGAAAGCAGCCAGGCATGGGCCGAGGCCTTCAAGGCGCTGCCGCCGTTCGAGCGCAGCTCGATCATCGCCCTGAAGGAACTCGACAAGTTCGCGGCCGATCGCCAACCCGTACCTCGAAGAATTCCGCCCCGCCGAGCGCCAGCTCACGTCCCTGCTTCAGGCCGCGAAGCCGTTCGCGCCGCAGTTCAACAGCTTCCTGACCGCGACTGGGGCCGCTGACCACGGCCGCCAAGAAGGGCCTGCCCGACACGGCAAAGATCCTCGACCTGACCGTCCCGGTGCTCGAAAACCTCAGGCCCGGTGCTGCACAACCTCGACCCGTTCCTGCAGTACGCTGGGCGCCTACGTGCCCGAGCTGCAGGCGTTCTTCGCCAACCTCACCGCCGCCACCGAGGCCAGCGGCGGCAACGGCAGCACCCCTGAACCAGGGCCCGAAAGAGCACTACCTGCGCTCGATGCTCGTGTTCAACCCGGAAAGCCTCGCGGTCTATCCTCAGCCGGATCGGCACCAACCGCGGGAACCCCTACTTCCAGCCCGGCGCCTTCAGCGCCCTCGGCAACGGCGGCCTGCAGGTGTTCAGCAACAGCAACTGCGCCGACTCGGCGCCGTCGGTCAGCGGGCCCGCCAACGAAGCGGTCTCCGCAGAGCCTGATCGAACAGATCACCCAGTTCAAAGTCGCCAACGACTCCGGAAAGCGCCGAACATCGTGGCGGCGCCCGCGTGCAACCAGCAGGGCCCGTTCACGTTCAACGGCAAGACCAGCCAGTTCCCGCAGGTCGTCTACGGAGGGAAAGGATGAGCGACGAGCCCGCGCTGAGCGACGACTATCAGTACCACTCCGGCGGGCTCGACCTGGCCGGCGAGCCCGATTCTGGGCAAGTGGTCGATCCGCTGCATCGACGTGCACAAGCGCCTCGGCGGGGTGCCGGTTCTGAACGGGCTGAACGTCGCCTTTCCCGACGAGACGATCACCGTCGTGCTCGGTCCCTCGGGCACCGGCAAGAGCGTGCTGATCAAGCACATCATCGGGCTGATGTTCCCCGACTCCGGCGACGTCATCGTGCAGGGGCAGTCGGTGCCCAGCCTGACGATGCCCAAGCTGCTGGCGCTGCGCCGCAAAGATCGGCGTGCTGTTCCAGGACGGCGCGCTGTTCGGGTCGATGTCGGTGTTCGACAACGTCGCCTTCCCGCTGCGCCAGCACACCGACTACTCCGAGGCGCAGATCTCCAAGCTGGTCACACGAACGCCTGGCCGACGTCGGGCTGGCCGACGCGATCGACGATCTGCCCTCGCAGCTGTCCGGCGGGATGCGCAAGCGCGCCGGGCTTCGCGCGGGCGCTCGTGATGGAGCCGGACATCGTGATCTTCGACGAGCCCGACTCGGGGCTGGACCCGGTGCGCACGGCGCTGCTGTGCGAGCTGATCCAGGAGATGCACTCGATCCACGGAGGCACCTACATCGTCGTCACCCACGACATCGCCTCGGCGCGGCAGGATCGGCGAGTACATCGCGCTGCTGTGGCGCGGGCGGATCGTGGAGGCGGGCGATGCCGAGAGGATGTTCTCCTCGGAGAACCCGTTCGTGCGCCAGTTCCTCAGCGGATCCGCCGAGGGCCCGCTGACGATGGATTGAGCGCCCGCGCGCCGAGCGCGGAGGGCTCTGCAGGGCTTGATTTGACAGGCGTGCGAACTGCGAACGTATGTTCGTACGAACCTATGTTCCTCCCGCGTGCTCTGAAGGCGCACGTTCGCAATGGTCGTGTGCGTCTACCTCCCCCGCTTCGAGCTGGTGGTGGCCGCCGGCGGGGCCGGGGGCGCTCGCGGGCGGCGGCGCCGCTGGCGGTGGCGCCGCTGGTTGGCTGCAGAGCAGCGCGTGGGAGAGGTCTCCGGGGCCGCCGAGGCCCGGGGCGTGACCCGCGGGATGGTGCTCGGGGAGGCGCTCGCCCGCTGCCCCGATCTGCTGCTCGTGCCCGGCGATCCCGTGGGGGTCGCCGAGACCTGGGAGGCGCGCTGATGCGCGCCCTGGAGTCGATCGGCGCGGCCGTCGAGCCGGCGCGCCCGGGACTCGCCTACTTCGAGGCCGACGGGCTGCGCGGGCTGCACGGCACGGACTGACCGCGACGATCGCCGCCGCCCGGCGCGCGCTTGACCGTCCCGCGCGCGTCGGGGCCGGGCCGACGCGCTTCTGCGCGCTGGCGGCGGCCATGGCGGTGCGCTCGCGCCGGCCGCTGGTGCTGGAGGGCAAGGACGCCCGGCGCTGGCTCGCCGGGCAGGCCGGTCGAGCTGCTCGGCTTCCGCGCAGAGACCGAAGCGCTGGTCGAGCCGCTGGCGCCGCCTCGGCGTGCGCACGCTCGGCGAGCTGAGGGCTCGGGCCGCTCGGAGCTCGCAGACCGCTTCGGGGCGACGGGCGTCTTCGCGCACGGGCTGGCCTGCGGCGAGGACAGCCCGCTGCGCGCACGCGCCGCATCGAGGAGCGCCTGGAGGAGACGATGGAGCGTCGGCGACGCGAGCTCCGGTGTTGCGCTGGAGCGCGTGCTCGGCGTGCTGGTGGACCGGCTGCTGGCCCGGCCCGAGCGCCGTGGGCGCACGCTGCGCGTCGTCACGCTCTCCGCGCGCCTGCTCGCGGGCGGCGGCTGGCGCGAGCGCGTGGTCTTCCGCCAGGCGCTGTCGGATCCCGAGCGCATCGGGCTGGCGCTTGTCGGTGCGTCTGCTGTTGCTGCCCGCCCCGGCCGCGGCGCTGCAGTTGACCGTCGAGCGCTTCGGCCCGCCGTGGCGGGCGAGCAGGGGCGCTGTTCGACGAGGACCGCCGCCCATTGCGCCGCTCGCGTGGCTCGCCTGCGCGAGGCCATCGCTCAGGTGCGCGCCGTGGCTGGGCCGGACGCGGCGTTGCGAGCCGTCTGTGTGGATCCCGACTCGCGCGTGCCCGAGCGGCGGGTGGTGCTCGCGCCCTTCCCGGGCTGATGGCTCGCGCCCTGAACCTGCCCCGGCCCGCACGTGTGCACTGGAGCGAGGGCAGGCCGGCGGGGGTCGAACGGCGAAGCGGTCGAGCTGCTGCGCGAGTCCTGGCTGGTGGAGGATCGCTGGTGGACCGCCGAGCCGCTGCGCCGCCGCTACTGGGAGCTCGTGGGCGTGCGGGGGCGCAACGTGGTCGTCTTCCACGATCTGTGCTCCGGCCGCTGGTTCTTGCAGGGCCCATGAACGGGATGTGATGGCGCCGTCCACGTCCCCATATGTCGAGCTGCACTGCCACTCGGCCTACTCGTTCCTGGACGGCGTCTCGCTGCCCGAGGAGCTGGCGCGAGCGCGCGAGCGAGCTGGGCTATGGGGCGATCGCGCTGACCGACCACAACTCGCTGGCGGGCTCGATGGAGCTGGCCCAGGCCGCCAAGTCCTACGGGGTGAGGGCGATCCACGGCGCCGAGATCGACCTGGCCACGACCTGCGCTCGCGACGAGCGAGCATCCTCGCCACATCACTCTGCTCGTGCGCGACGAGCGCGGCTGGAGCAACCTCTGCCGGATCATCACGCTCGCCCATGCGCACACCCGCGAGGGGGCCAATCGGCGCGAGCTCGGCGAGCCCTCGGTGGACCTGCAGGCCGTGCTCGACCATGCCGAGGGGCTGGTCTGCCTGACCGGCTGCGCTGATCGATCTGCGATCGCCGGCGGCTGCGACGGCATGAGGACGGCCCGGCGCCTGCTCGACGCGTTCGGGCCGGAGGACCTGTACGTGGAGCTGCAGCGCCCCTATGCCCGCCACGATCGCGCGCGCAACCGCGCGCTGGCTGGCGCTCGCCGGGCGGCTGGGCATCAGATGTGTGGCGACCGGTGACGTGCACGCGCACGCCCGCGCCAGGGCCGAGCTGCAGGATGCGTTCGTGGCGTTGCGCAATCACGCCACGCTCGACGCCTCCGAGCCGCTGCGCCGCGGCAACCACAGCCACGTGATGAGCACGCCGCAGGCGATGGCCAGCCGCTTCGCCGATCATCCCGGGCGCGGTCTCGCGAGACGCTGCTGCTGGCCGAGCGGCTGACGTTCGACCTGACATGGATCTCGGCTACCGCTATCCCGGGCGCCGAGGATCGAGGACGCCGAGCGCCGCCTGGCCGAGCTGTGCCGGCGCGCGCTGCGAGGAGCGCTACGGATCGGCGCATGCCCTGGCGCGGCACGCGCGGAGGCGCAGGGCGCGACTGGAGGAGGAGCTGCGGGTGATCGGACGAGCTGGGTCTGGCCGGCTTCTTCCTGCTGCACCACGACATGCTCGAGCTCGCCCGCGAGGTCGCCATCGAGGTGCGCGGCCCGGACTCGGTGCGCGCGCTGCTGGCGCCCGGGCGCGGGCGCGGATCGTCGGTCTCCTCGCTCGTCTGCTACCTGACCGGGCTCTCCCACATCGACCCGATCGCCAACAGGCTGGCGCTGGGGCGCTTCCTGCACGAGGACCTGCACGGGCTGCCCGACATCGACCTCGACTTTCCCGCGGGACATCCGCGAGCGGCTGATCCCGCGCGTGCACGAGCGCTACGGGCGCGACCGCGCGGCGCTGGTCGCGGCCTTTCCGACCTTCCGCGCGCGGGGGGCGATCCGCGAGCTGGGCAAGGTGCTCGGGCTGCCCGCCGGCGAGATCGAGCGCGTCGCCCGCGGCGCCGACTCCTACGGACCGGATTCCGAGCACGACATCGCCTCGGCACTCGCGATCGCGCGGCCATCCGACCCGGCCGTGCGGAGGCGCGAGTCCTCGCGAGCGCTGGCGCTGGCTGGGGCGGCTGGTCGAGCAGGCCTACGGGCTGCCGCGCCACCTCTCCCAGCACTCGGGCGGGATGATCATCGCGACCAGGCCGCTGATCGACTGCTGCCCGGTCGTGCCCGCCGCGATGGAGGGCAGGCAGATGGTCCAGTGGGACAAGGACTCCTGCGCCGACGCGGGCTTTCTGAAGATCGACCTGCTGGGCCTGGGGATGCTCTCGGCGGTGGAGCGCTGCGTGGAGGAGATCGCGCGCGTGCGCGGCGAGGCGCATCGACCTCTCGCGCATCCCGTTCGACGATCCGGACGCACGTTCAGGGCGATCCGCGCGGCCGACACGGTCGGCGTCTTTCAGATCGAGAGCCGCGCCCAGATGCAGTCGCTGCTGCGCACGCGGCCGGCGAATCTCGAGGATCTGACCATCCAGGTCGCGATCGTGCGACCCGGGCCGATCCAGGGCGGGGCGATCAACCCCTACATCGAGCGCCGCCGGCGACTGCGCGAAGACCCCGGGTATGAGATCCCCTACGATCACCCGGCGCTCGAGCCGGTCCTGCAGGAGACGCTCGGCACGATCATCTTCCAGGACCAGGTGATGCAGGTGGCCGAAGCCTTCGCCGGCTTCACGCCCGGCGAGGCGGACGGGCTGCGCCGGGCGATGAGCCGCAAGCGCTCGCACGAGATGCTCCAGCGCCACCGCGAGCGCTTCATCGAGGGGGCGCTCCGCCACGCCGGCGCCGATCGGCAGACGGCCGAGCGCGTCTGGGAGATGGTCGAGGGCTTCGCCGGCTTCGGCTTCCCCAAGGCCCACGGCGCCGCCTTCGGCCTGCTCGCCTACCAGTCGACGTGGCTGCGCGTCCACTACGGCCCGGAGTTCCTGTGCGCGCTCCTGAACGAGCAGCCGATGGGCTTCTACGCTCCCGACAGCCTCGTGCACGAGGCCGAAAGCATCGATGGCATCGCGGTGCTCGGCCTCGACGTGAACGCCTCGCATGTGCAGTGCATGGTGGAGGCCGTGCCCGGTGAGGCGGGTCCCGGGCTGGGCGTGCGCCTGGGTCTCGGCTACATCAAGGATGTGGCGGCGGCCGAGGTGCAGCGAGCTCGTGGCCGAGCGCGAGCGGGGCGGACCCTTCGCAGCCTCGGCGAGCTCGCCGCGCGCGTCGCCGCGGGACGCAAGACGCTCGAGCAGCTGGCCTGGTCGGGTGCCTGCGACGGCCTCATGACGGGGCGCCGCGACCGGGCCGCGACGGGCACGGCGCCGCCTGCCGATCGCTCGGCGAGGTGGACAGGCGAACGGCCCTGTGGCAGCTGGGTGTGCGCCGCCACAGGGCAGGGCGGCCGGCGAGGGCACCCAGCTCGCGCTGCGGACTGGAGCTGCCGCCGGCGCCGCGCCTGCGCCCGCTCGGGCGCTGGCAGCGGCTGATCGCCGACTACTCCACCAGCGGGGTGACGGTCGGCGATCACGTGATGGCGCTCCTGCGCAAGCGGCTCGACGGTCCCGCTGCTCGCCACAAGCGCCCAGCTGGCCCGCCTGCCCACGGGCTGTGCGGTGGCGGTGGCCGGGCTGGTGATCGCCCGGCAGCGGCCGGGCACCGCCAAGGGGACGATGTTCCTGCTGTTCGAGGACGAGTGGGGCACGATCAACCTGATCGTGGCCAAGGCGGTCTACGAGCGCCACCGCCACCTGGCGCGAGCCGAGCCGCTGCTGCTGGCCAAGGGCCGCCTGGAGCGCGCCGAAGGGGTGGTCAACGTGATCGTGCGCGAGCTGGCCGCGCTCGAGCGCTTCCTCTCCGGCGGGGCTGCCGATGCCGAGCAGGAGGCTGCCCGGGCGCGCGTCCATCAGCTGCCGGATCCCGACTCCTCGCCGGAGGATGCCGAGGTCGGATCGACCATGCGCGCGGTGGCGCCACCGATGCAGAGCTTCGGGGCCGGCCGCAGACGCTAGGGATCCCGGGATAAACGGCGCGCGGGGTGCGTTCGTCAGAGCGGGGCGGCTACCCTGACGGCATCGCGCGCCTGGGCAACACCGAGCCTGGATGTCTTCCCCCTGTGCCTGGGTGGCAACGTGTTCGGCTGGACGCATCGACGAGGAGAGCTCGTTCGCGGTGCTCGACGCCTACGTCGGGGCGGGCGGCAACTTCATCGACACGGCCGACAGCTACGGGCGGCGGCGGCCCCGGCGGGGCGGGCGAGTCCGAGCGGATCATCGGCCGCTGGATGGCTTCTCGCGGGAACCGGCGAGGAGCTCGTGATCGCCACCAAGGTCGGCATGTCCCCGGATCTGCAGGGGCTGTCCGAGGCGACGATCAGGCGCGGGATCGAGGGCTCGCTCGGGCGGCTCGGCATCGACACCGTGGATCTCTACTACGCCCACAAGGATGACCCGGAAACGCCGCTCGAGGAGACGCTCGGCGCCTTCGGCGCGCTGGCGCGCGAGGGCAAGATCCGCCACGCGGCCGCATCCAACTACAGCGCCGCGCGCCTCAGCGAGGCCCTGCGAATCGGCGAGCGCGAGCAGGCATGGCCCGCTACGTCGCGCTGCAGCCGCACTACAACCTGATGGAGCGCGGCGACTACGAGGGCGAGCTGGCCGCCGTGTGCGAGCAGAACGGGCTCGCGTGCTTCCCCTACTTCGGGCTGGCCACGGGGATTTCTGACCGGCAAGTACAGCCGCGACGGCCCCGAGCTCGACGGTCCCCGGGCGGCCGGCGTGCGCGAGAGCTACTTCAACGAGCGGGGCTTCGCCGTGCTCGACGCGCTGAGGCGAGATCGCCGCCGCGCACGAGACGACGGTGGCGGCGGTCGCCCTGGCCTGGCTGCTCGCCCAGCGCCGACCGTGCTCGCGCCGATCGCGAGCGCCACCTCGCCCGAGCAGCTGGCCGAGCTGCTGCCCTCGGTGGGGCTCGCGCTTTCCGTCGGCGAGCTCGAGCGGCTGAACTCCGCAAGCCGCTGACGGCGCTCGCAGGTGGGCGCCGCAGGACGCTCGGCGCGGTGCGCGAGCAGAGTGCGCTCAGCGATGCACGAAGCTGATCAGCTGCGCGTCGGGGTCGCGGACCGACACACGCCCGTCGGGCTCGCGCTGGCCGGCGGTCCCTCGCGCGCGTCGGTGAGGCGCTGCTCGAGCGCGCCAGCGCGTCCGCGTCGCCGAGCTCGAACTCGACCCGCCGCAGTCCCGGCGCGCTCTCTGGAGGCGGGTCTGCACCGCGGCTCTGCCACGAGTTGAGGCCGACGTGGTGGTGGTAGCCGCCGGCCGAGAGGAACGCCGCCGACGGGAGCCTCGCCTGCTCCTCGAAGCCGAGCGCGTCGCGGTAGAAGGCGCTGGCGCGGGGGACGTCTGAGACCTTCAGATGGACGTGACCCACGGCGGTCTCGGGCGGCATCTCGCCCGGGGGCTCCTCCTGGGCCTGCGCGAGCAGGTCCTCGACGTCCAGCGGCAGCGTGACCATGTTCACGCCGCGACCGCTCGCGGGCCTGTCCCATTGCTCGCGCGGCCGGTCGGCGTAGATCTCGATGCCCAGTCCGTCGGGGTCGCTCAGGTACAGGGCCTCCGATACGCCGTGGTCGCTCGCGCCGTCGATCGGCCAGCGCTCGTGAGCGATGCGCAGCACGGTGTCGGCGAGCGTCGCTCGCGACGGGTGAAGCCAGGCCACGTGAAACAGGCCGGTGCGACCTGGCGGAGCCGCCACGGGCGACGCGATGCCCGTGAGCTCGAGCAGCGGATGCTCGCTGCTCCCGCCGAGGCCCGCGCGGTCGTCCTCGCGAGAGGTCAGCGGCAGCCCGAGCACGCGCTCGTAGAAGTCCACGCTGCGCGGCACGTCGCTGACGGCCAGCGCCACCGAGCCGATGCTCAGCGCGGGGTCGATCGGAGGGAGCTCGCCCGGCATCGCTCCTGAGGCTACTACGCAGCGATAAGCTCGCGTGCGTGAACTTCCGCAGGCTCGGCTCGAGCGATATCGACGTCTCCGAGATCAGCCTCGGCTCATGGCTCACCTATTCTGGCGGCGTCGCGCGCGAGCAGGCGCGGGCGTGCGTGCAGGCGGCATTCGAGGCGGGCATCAACTTCATCGATACCGCCAACGTCTACGGCGCCGGTGCGGCCGAGACGCTGCTGGGAGAGGTTCTCGCCGGCTACGAGCGCTCGTCCTACGTCCTCGCCACGAAGGTGTATTTCCCCATGTCGGCCACGGATCGAGGCCTCTCGGCGGAGCAGATCCACAAGCAGATCGACGCCTCGCTCGAGCGCCTGCGCACCGATTACGTCGACCTCTACCAGTGCCACCGCTATGACGCTGACACCCCGCTCGAGGAGACGATGGGCGCGCTCACCGAGGTCGTGCAGGCCGGCAAGGCGCGGCATATCGGCTTCAGCGAGTGGCCCGTCGAGAAGGTCGAAGCCTCGCTTGAGCTCCCGGGCAGCGCGAGATGGGTCTCGAGCCAGCCGCAGTACTCGATGCTGTGGCGGGCGCCTGAGGCGCAGCTGATACCGCTGTGCGAACGCGAGCAGATCTCACAGATCGTGTGGTCGCCGCTGGCACAGGGCGTGCTCACAGGCAAGTATCAGCCCGACGAGCCGCCTCCGCCGGACTCCCGTGCGGCAAGCGAGAGCATGTCGAGCTTCATCGACCGGCTGATTGAGCCGCCCGTGCTTCGAGCGGTGCAGCGCCTGAAGCCGGTGGCCGAAGAGGCCGGCCTTTCGATGGCGCAACTGGCGCTCGCATGGGTGCTGCGACAGTCGAACGTCGCCTCGGCGATCGTCGGTGCCAGTCGGCCCGAGCAGGTGCACGCGAATGCCTCGGCCTCGGGCATCGTGCTGGGCGCGGACACGCTGGCCGCCGTGGATGAGGCGCTGGGCCACGCCGTCGTGCGCTGACGACGTGGCCCGCGCGCCGCTCAGGCGCTCTTGACGGCCGAGATGTCGATCAGCAGCTTGACCTTGTCACTGACCACCACGTTGCCCGAGCCGAGGGCCGCGTTGAACTTCATGTTGTGGTCGGAGCGATCGATCTGCCCGGTCACGGACAGGCCGACGCGATCGTTGCCCTGGGGGTCGGTCTCGGTGCCCTCCACGGTGGCCTTCAGGGTGATGCCCCGCTTCACGCCGTGGATGTCGAGGTCTCCATCGATCTCGAAATCATCCTCGCCGGTGGGCCTGATGGCGGTGGAGCGGAACGTGATCTCGGGGTAGGTCTCGGCCTCGAAGAAGTCCGCGGAGCGCAGGTGCTCGTCGCGCTGGGGCTCGCGGGTGTCGACGCTGTCGACCTTCACGGACCCGTATGCCGTGACGCCGTCGGGGCCGGCCTCCAAGGTGCCCTCGAAGTCGTTGAACTGTCCCTTCACGGTGGCGATTCCGAGGTGTTTGACCTGGAACTCGACGCTCGAGTGGACGGGGTCGACCTTCCACGTCCCGGTGGGGAGGACGGTCGCCACGGGGGCGCCGGCAACTGCTGAATCGTTGGACATCGGAGAGCTCCTTTGCATATGGCCGACACATATGGTCGACAATCACGGATGGTTATATGTCCACCATTATAGCGATTGATTGCACATGCAACGAATGGCTCAGCGGGGCTGGACGACGAGGGTCTGAAAAGCTCGCCCGAGCGGGCCGGTCGCGTCGTGCAGCACGCTCTCGGCCGTTCCCGTGCCACCGGCGCTCAGCAGCGTGCGGGCGTCGAGGCCGACCCAGTCGCCGAGGGCGGGGCGGTACAGGTGGAGGGTGAGATCCGCATTGATGAACAGGAAACGGCCGAAGGGCAGCGTCGCGCTGACGCCGTTGGCGAAATCCGCGGCCGCCGCCAGGCGCGCCAGAGGCGTGAGCGGCTCGCCCGGCAGGAGCGGGTGGCGAAGGCGCATCCACACCCGCCCGGGCCCGGGCGTGTGCGGGTCGTCGAGCCAGCGCATCTCCATCGCGCTGGGGCCAAAGCCCGGGCCGGGCGAGCCCTCGAGTGCGAAGCTCAGCGGCTTGCCGGACTCGGGCGGGGGAAGCGGCGCGTCCGCGAGCGGCGCCGTCGCCTGAGGCGCCGGCGGCTCGGGCAGCGGCAGATCGGCCGGGACCTCCTGCACGCGCAGCGCGCTCGCGCGGCAGACGAGCTCCTCGCCGGCGTGCAGCTCGCCGCCCAGCTCCTGCACGCGCCTGCCGGCGCGCAGCATGCGCGTCGAAAGCGTCAGCGGCGCATACGGAATCGGGCGCAGGAACTCGAAGCCGAGGCGCCCGATCGCGAGCTCTGAGCCGGGCTCCATTCGCTCGAATGCGCCCGCGAGCAGCGCCGCGGGCGCCCCACCGTGGAGCGCGCCGGGATCCCATGGCCCGCGCGCGTGCTCGGTCGGCATGAAGGCCTCGCCGTCGCGAACGAAGATGCTGTCGCTCATCGCACGCTCAGGCCGGCAGCCGCGAGACGAACTCGGTCAGCTCGCCCGGGTCGCGCAGCGGCGGTCCGTGACCGAAGCAGACGAGCGTCGGCTCGAGCGCCGCCAGCCTGCGTGCCGACTCGCGATTGCGCGACGGGTCGGGCGTGAAGATCGCCGGCGGCTCGTGCAGGCCGCGAACGCCGGTCCTGACGTTCATCCCGTTCAGGACATCGCCCAGGATCAGCACGCGGTCGGACTCCCGCCAGTAGGCAACATGCCCGCGCGAGTGCCCCGGGGTCTCCAGCACCGTGAACCCGGCCACCTCGTCCCCCTCCGCCAGTGCGCGCGCAACCGGATGGGGCGGTCCCGTCCAGAAGCGCGCCTGAAAGCGGTTTAGCCAGCCCGGCGCCTGGCTGTTTTTGATCCCCCCGGGCGTCTCCATCGCGGGGATGTCGCCCTGCCCGCACCACAGCGGTATGCCGAGGCGCTCGCAGATCGCGTGGCTTGACCCCTGGTGGTCGGGGTGGGCATGCGTGAGCGCGTGCGCTGTCACCTCGCGCCCGTCGAGCTCGCGCATGATCCGGCTCTCGCCCTGCCGGGTGGCGGCGTCGATCAGCACGTCCCCGACGAGATAGACGTTGATCGCGTTCGGCGGCCACCCGCGCAGCTGGAAGACATCCTCGGCCAGCTCCTTCACGTTGTGCTCCCCTCTGTCGCCGTCACGTGCGCGACTGCTCCCAGGAGAAGCCGCGCACGGCGAAGTAAAGCCCGAAGACGCCCCACAGACCGATCACCGCGAGCGCGTCGAGATTTTGGCCGAGGCCCTTCCCGGTCACCATCGCACCGTACAGCCCCTCGATGAGCGGGTTCAGCGGCAGCGCTTCGGCGATGTTGCGTAGGAACGTCGGCGCGCTCTTGTTTTCGAACACGAAGAACGAGATGAAGACGACCGGCAGGAAGACGGCGTTGACATACGCCGCGGTCGACTCGAAGTTGGGGATGACGTGCGCGAAGGCGACGCCCAGCGCTGCGAAGCAGACGACGCCCACCAGCACGAACACGACCAGCTCGTCCCAATGGGCCGGCCAGCCGATCCCGAAGAAGACCCTCCCGGCGAGCACGATGATGGCTATCTGCAGGGCCGTATTGGTGACCGCGTTCGCGGCCACGCCACCGAAGTAGGAGCTCGTCGGCAGCGGAGCGCCGCGGATGCGCTTCAGCACGCCGCGCTCGCGCAGGAACACGATGTTGTAGGCCAGCGCCGTGAAGGTCGTCGACATCACGCTCATGCCCGCGATGGCCGGCACGAGCAGGTTCAGGTCGTGTTGGTTCCCCTGCAGGATCACGCCGCCTCCGCAGAGGAACAGAAGCGGCAACACGAAGTTGAAGAACGCGGCGCTCGGATTGCGCCAGAACATCCGGCGCTCAAGGCGATACTGGCGCCAGGTCAGCGACAGCGCGTCAGGCATCGGGGCTCCGCCCGCGGGCGCGACCGGGGTCAGGCATCCGCGGTCAGCTCCAGGTAGACGTCCTCGAGCGTGGGGCGCCCGACGCTCAGCTCCTCCACCCGCCCTCCCCGCGCGAGCGCCTCGCCGGTCAGCTCGTTCAACAGCCTCGTCGGGTCGTCGGTCTGCTGCTCGACGAGCTCGCCATGGCGATCGCGGTAGGCGACGCGGTACTGGGAGCCGCCGACGCTGAGCTCTCGCGGCGGGCCGATCGCGAGCACGCGCCCGTCCTTGACGATCGCAACGCGGTCGGCGAGCTCCTGGGCCTCGTCCAGGTAGTGCGTGGTCAGCAGGATCGTCTTGCCGAGGTCGCGCAGGCTGCGCACCGTGTCCCAGGCGGCGTGGCGCGCCGCCGGGTCGAAGCCCGTCGTGGGCTCGTCCAGGAACATCAGCTCGGGGTCCCCGACCAGCGCCAGCGCGAAGTCCAGTCGCCGCAGCTGGCCACCGGAGAGCTTGCGGCTTCGCACGTCGGCCTTGTCCTCGAGGCCCGCCAGCCTGAGGACCTCCTCGACCGAGCGCGGGTGCGGGTACAGCCCCGCCCAGTGGCGCAGCACCTCGCGCGGTGTCACGTGGCTGTAGATGCCGCCCGACTGCAGCACGATGCCGATGCGCCGGCGCAGGTCGATCGATCTTCTGGCCGGATCGTGACCGAGCACGGAGACCTGCCCGCCGCTGCGCTCGCGGTAGCCCTCGAGGATCTCCACCGTCGTCGTCTTGCCGGCGCCGTTCGGCCCGAGCAGGCCGAACACCTCACCGCGTTCCACCGTGATGTCGATGCCGCGCACCGCCTCGTATTCGCCATAGCGCTTGGTGAGGCCGTGCACCTCGATGGCCGGGGCCGTATCGCTCACGGCCCAATCATCCCGAAACCGCGCTCTGCTGCTACCAGTGCACGCCCCTCGTCAGGGTGGCCATCGCGATCTGCTCGAAGTTCGCCCGCTCCTCCGGGTTCTTCTCGCCCTTGGAGGCGGCCGAATCGGGGAACACGCGGTAGGCGAGGTGCAGAAGCTGGTCGACGGCCTTCGGCGCGAGCGTGTAGGCGACCTCGCCGAACGTCCCCAGGCGCGTGCCCATGTGCTTGGGGCGCGAGCGTAGCGCCTCGCAGACCATCTCCCCGGCCTCCTCGGGGGTGATCGCGGGAAATGCGTCGTACATCTTCGTCGGGGCGATCATCGGCGTGCGCACGAGCGGCATGTGGATTGTCGTGAACGTGATCCCGTCGCCGACCACCTCGGAGGCGACAACGCGCGTGAAGGCGTCGAGCGCGGCCTTCGAGGCCACGTAGGCGGAGAAGCGCGGAGGGTTCGTCTGCACGCCGATCGAGGAGATGTTCACGATGTGCCCCGAGCCCCGCTCGCGCATGCTGGGTATCAGCCCGATGATCAGCTTGACTGCACCGAAGTAGTTGAGCTGCATCGTCCGTTCGAAGTCGTGGAAGCGGTCGTGGCTGAGCGCGATCGAGCGCCGGATCGAGCGGCCGGCGTTGTTGACGAGCATGTCGACGCCGCGGTGGTCGGACAGCACGCGCGCGACCAGGCGGTCGACCGACTCCATGTCGGCGAGGTCGGCCGCGTACACATAGGCCGTACCACCCGCCGCGACGATCTCCGCACGTACCTCCTCGAGCTTCTCGACGTTGCGGGCAACGAGCAGGGGCACTCCGCCCGCGGCGGCGATTTTGAGGGCGGCGGCGCGCCCGATTCCCGACGAGGCGCCCGTGATCAGGACGTGCTTGCCGCCGAGCGACTCCTTCAGCGAGCTGCCTTTGGCGAGATCGTCCATCTCGCGCTCCCAGTAGTCCCACAGCCGCGCCGCATATTCGTGCAGCTCCGGCGGCTGTTCGAGCGCCGAGCCCTTCAATGCCCGTTCGGCTCCGTGCGTGTCGAACCTCGGCTTCAGCTCGACATGCTCGAGGACCTCCGCGGGAATGCCCAGCTCGCGCAGCGCGAGCCGACGTCCCTGTCGCAGCGGCGGCACGCTCAGCAATAGCGACAGCGGCCAGGTCGGGACCGCGTCGGTCAGCCGTTTGTCGACGCTCACGGCGAAGCGGGGAGCGTGCGCCGCGGTGGCGAACTCGTTGAACAGTTCGTCCACGCGCAGGGGTCGCGGGTCGGTCAGGTGGAAGGCGCGGCCATCCAGGTCGGGCTCGTGCGCGATGTGCTCAAGCGCTCCCGCCACCCAATCGACGGGCACCACGTTGGTCCTGCCCAGGTCCAGGCCGACGAGCGGCACCCACTCGGGCACGAGCGCCCGCATCCGCTGGATCGCCTTGAAGAAGTAGTACGGCCCGTCGATCTTGTCCATCTCGCCCGTCTGGGAGTCGCCCACCACGATCGCCGGGCGGTACACGCGCCACGGCACGTAGGGCTGCTCGCGCACGATCCGCTCGGCCTCGAACTTGGTGCGGTGGTACGGGGACGGCAGCTTCTGGCCCTCGTCGAAGAAGTCCTCCTCGAACAGCCCCTTGTACTCGCCGGCGATGGCGATCGAGGAGACGTGATGCAGATGCTCGACCTCGAGCGCCCGCGCGAGTTCCACCGCGTGTGTCGTTCCCCCGACGTTGACCGCGGTGTTGCGCTCGGCCGGCGCGGTCATGTCATAGACGGCGGCGAGATGGAAGAAGTGGGTGACCTTCCCGCGCAGCTCGTTGACCTGCTCCTGCTCGAGACCCAGAAGGGGCTTGCGAAGATCGCCGATCACCGGCTGCACGCGTTTCGCGGCCGCGGCCCCGGCCACGGCGCTCCAGCGCTCGATGAGGTCCTCCAGGCGGCCCGTGGAAGTCTCGCGCACGAGCAGGTAGACCTTGCCCTGGCGCTGGTTCAGCAGTCGCTCCACGAGGCGTCGCCCGATGAAGCCGGTAGCTCCTGTAACGAAGTAGGCCACGGTCAGGCGAGCATATCGGGATGGGCGTCCCGACCTACGCCCCGGCGCCCGCGCCCGAGCGGCCCTCGCCGGCGGCGAAGCGCGCGGCGCCGCGCACGCCGTCCTCGAACACCTCGGGCCCGGCGGCCGCCTCGAGGGCGAGACCCTCGGCGAGGGTGAGCCCCAGCCCCTCGATCGCCGCGCGGCGATCGGCCAGCATCGTGCGCTGCGGGAAGCTCGCGAGCCCCTCCGCCAGCGCCAGCGCGCGCTCGAGGTGGGCACCAGCCGGAACGACCTCGGTGAGCAGCCCCATCGACAGGGCCTCCGCGGCGCCGAGCATCCTTCCCGTGAGGATCATGTCGAGCGCGCGCCCGAGACCGACGATGCGAGGCAGGCGCTGGGTGCCGCCGTCGATCAGCGGCACGCCCCAGCGGCGCTCGGGATAGCCGAGCGTGGAGGACTCGGTCGCGATCCGCAGATCGCACCACAGGGCCAGCTCGAGGCCGCCGGCCAGACAGAAGCCCGAGATCGCGGCGATCGTCGGCTTCGAGGGCGTCAAACGCGTGAAGCCCATCGGGCCCTCCTCGCTCGTCAGCCGATCGCGAAAGGTGACGGTCGCCTTCAGATCGGCGCCCGCGCAGAATGACACCCCGCCCGCACCCGTGAGCACCAGCACGCGCGCATCCTCGTCGGCCTCGAACTTGATGTACGCCTCGTGCAGCGCGGCCGCGGTGGGGCCATCCACCGCGTTGCGCCTGTGCTGGCGATCGATCGTCACGAGCGCCGCGGCGCCGCGTGCGCTCGTAGCGGACGGCGTCGGGCTCCAGCTTGCTCATCGACCGACCGCCGCGCCGGCGGGCGACGGGATGCGGCCTACCAGCCGCCGCGCCACTGGACGTCGCCCAGAGCCTTGCTGGCGGCCTTGCGGGCTTCCTTGCGCTTTTCCAGGTGACGCTGGAGCATGCTCATCAGGAACACGAAGGTCGGGAAGAACACGATCAGGATGAAGCCCGCGGCCACAACCACTTTGTCGTCGGTCGCCCCGTAGAGGCCGCGGCCGTCCTTGGCGGCCTCCGCCACGGGGGCCAGCACCAGCGCCGCGAGCAGGGCGAGCGGCAGCAGGCTGGCGGACAGGCGGCGCATCGTGGTGGGCATCCTAGCGAAGGCAAGGGCAGCCTGGCCGGCCCTACTATCAGATCGATGGCACTGCTGATCGCATCGGATCTGCACAAGGACATGGCTGGGCAGCGGCTGCTGCGCGGCGTCTCCTTCAAGCTCGAGCGCCGCGAAAGGATGACGCTCGCCGGTCGCAACGGAGCCGGCAAGACCACGCTGCTGCGGATGCTCGCGGGGGAGACGCCGATCGACCGTGGCGAGCTGAGCGTCGCCAAGGGCGTGCGCATCGCGCTGCACGATCAGCGCCCGCCGCGCGAGCGCGAGGTGCCGCTGCGCGAGTACCTGCTGTCGGGCTGTGCGGAGGAGCTGCAGATCGAGGCCGAGCTCGGCGCGCTGGAGGCGAAGATGTCCGCCGGGGAGGGCGAGGAGGCGCTCTTCGCCCGCTACGCCCGCGCGCAGGCGCAGCTCGAGGCTCGCGGCGGATATCTGTGGCGCGACCGGGCCACCGTCATGGCGCGCGGCCTGGGCTTCCTCGAGGCGGACCTGGATCGCCCTCTGGATACCTTCTCCGGCGGGCAGCTCACGCGGGCATCGCTGGCTCGAGCGCTCGCCACCGGAGCCGACGTTCTGCTGCTGGACGAGCCCACCAACCATCTGGACATCGAGTCCCTCGAGTGGCTCGAGCAGACGCTCGTGGACCTCGACGCCGCGGTCGTGCTGGTGGCGCACGACCGGTGGTTCCTCGAGGCGGTCGGCACGGCCGTGCTGGAGCTCTACGGAGGCCCGCCCGCGCGCTCGCGCTTCTTCGCCGGAACGTGGCACAACTGGCGCAAAGAGCAGGCCGCCCGCGAGATCGCGCTGGGCAGGGCGATCGACTCCCAGCGCGCCGAGATCGAGCGCATGGAACGGTTCATCGAGCGCTTCCGCTACAAGGCCACGAAGGCGCGCCAGGCGCAATCTCGCGTCAAGAAGCTCGCCAAGATCGAGCGCATCGAGCCGGAACCCAAGGACGGGCGAAGCCTCGACTTCGAGTTCTCATCACCGGAGCGCTCCGGGCGGGTGATATTCGAGCTGCTCGACGGTCGCGTCGAGATCGGCGGGGACCGCGAGGACCCTCCTCGCGCGCGGCGAAGCGCCAACGGCGTAGGCGCCGACGGCGCAGCGAAGGCCCCGGTCGTGTTGCTCGAGCACGCCGAGCTGTGGCTCGAGCGCGGCGAGCACGTGTCGCTCGTCGGGCCCAACGGAACTGGCAAGACGACCCTGATCGAGACGATCGCCGGCCGGCGCGCGCTCGCGGCGGGCAGGCTCAGCACCGGGCACAACGTGCGGATCGGCTATCTCTCCCAGCATGCCGATGAGCTCGGCGCCGGTGGTCCGCCCGGCCAGAGCGTGCTCGATGCGGCACAGCGGGCCAGCGGGCTGAACCCGGGCCGGGCCCGCGCGCTGCTCGGACGCTTTCTGTTCTCGGGCGAGGATGCCGAAAAGCCGCTCAACGGGCTGTCTGGGGGCGAGCGACGGCGCCTGTCGCTGGCGCTGCTCGTGGGTTCGGCGAGCCATCCGCCGAACGTCCTCATCCTCGACGAGCCCACGAACCATCTCGACATCGAGAGCCGCGAGGCGCTCGAGGACGCGCTGCGCTCCTTTCAGGGCGCGATCCTGCTCGTGTCCCACGATCGCGCGTTGCTGGACGCGGTTGGCACCCGCACGATCGCCGTCGAGGACCGCGCCCTGCACAGCTACGTCGGCGGCTGGGCCGAGTACGTGCGCATTCGCGACGAGAATCGCGCCACGCTCGGCGCCCGTGCTCAACTGGCGGTCGCGCCGGCCCTCCTCGGCCCACCGCCCGCGGCCGCGGGCGCCAACGGGTCGCTCGCGGAGGCGGATGGCGCCGACCCCGGCGCCGCCGCGACCGCGCGGAAGGGCAAGCCGAAGCCCAGAGCGAAGGGGCCGTCGAAGAACCGGCTGACGGACCAGCGCAAGGCCGAGCTGGCGGTCGAAGACGCCGAGGCGGCGATGCGCGCGCTGGAGGACGAGCTGGCCGATCCGGCGGCGTGGGCCACGCGCTATGAGGCGGCCAAGTCCGAGGCCAGGCACACCGCCGCGCGGCGGGCCGTCGAGGACGCCTACACGCGCCTGGAGGCGCTCATCGACTGACCTACAATGCCCTGCCATGGAGCGGCTGAAGACCCTGCGTAATGTGGTGATCGTCGCGGCGATCGCGGCCGGTGTCTACTTCCTGCCCGGCGGCGGGCGCGCGGCCGAGAACCGGCTGACGGACCAGCGCAAGGCCGAGCTGGCGGTCGAAGACGCCGAGGCGGCGATGCGCGCGCTGGAGGACGAGCTGGCCGATCCGGCGGCGTGGGCCACGCGCTATGAGGCGGCCAAGTCCGAGGCCAGGCACACCGCCGCGCGGCGGGCCGTCGAGGACGCCTACACGCGCCTGGAGGCGCTCATCGACTGACCTACAATGCCCTGCCATGGAGCGGCTGAAGACCCTGCGTAATGTGGTGATCGTCGCGGCGATCGCGGCCGGTGTCTACTTCCTGCCCGGCGGCGGGCGCGCGGCCGACACCTTCGAAGCCGCGCTGTGGGTCGCCTTCGGCATTGGCATCGCCTATCTCGGGCTGCGCCTGTATCGCGAAAACCGCGTCGCCCTGCACGGTCTCGGGGACGCCCATCGCGGATTGCTGTACGGGGCGCTGGCCGGCATCGCCTTCCTTCTCACCGCCCGCCAGCGAATGTGGAACACCGGCGCCGGCGAGCTCGTGTGGTTCGTGCTCGCAGCCGCTGCCGTGTACGCTCTGGTCGCGACCTACCGCTACTGGCGCAGCTACTGAGGACCCCGGCCGTCGCCTCCTATCCTCGGATGGCATGGCAGCCACCGAGGCAGTGACCGACAGCTCTGATGCGAAGGCGAGTCTTGCCGAGCAGCGTCGCGCCCTGCCCGACCAGCCCGGGGTGTACCTGTTCCGCGACGGACGCGGCCGCGTGGTGTACGTGGGCAAGGCGAAGTCTGTGCGCAAGCGGGTCGCGTCGCACTTCTCGAAAGCCCAGGTGCCGAGCAGCCCCGGTCACGCCGAAATGGTGGCGATCGTGGAGCACATCGAGTGCGTCGTCGTGGCCAGCGAGGCGGAGGCTCTGCTGGCGGAGCAGAGCTTCATCAAGCAGTACCGCCCGCGCTTCAACATCAGGCTGCGCGACGACAAGTCCTATCCGTTCGTCGCGATCTCCCTCGATGAGGCGTTTCCGCGCGTGTACTTCACGCGCGAGCGCCACCGCGCCGGGCGGGCCTACTTCGGCCCGTACTCGAACGCGAAGCGTGTGCGGGGGACGCTCGAGGTGCTCGCGAAGGTGTTCATGTTCCGCTCCTGCACCGGCCCCGAGCCGGGGCGCCGCAGCGGCAGCCCGTGCCTGGACTACTACATCAAGCGCTGCGAGGCGCCGTGCGTGGGATACGTCTCCCAGGAGGATTACCGGCGCAACATCGACGGGGTGATCGACTTCCTGTCCGGTCGCTTCCACGCGATCGAGCGCGACCTCGAGACGCGCATGCGCGCCGCGGCGGCGGCAGAGGAGTTCGAGCAGGCCACGCTCGAGCGCAATCGCCTGCGGGCCGTCCGCTCGCTCGTGGAGCGCCGCCGGGTGGCCAACGAGTCGGTGGGCACGCTCGATGCCGTCGCGGTTGCGGTGGACGGCCGCGAGGCCAACGCGCAGGTCTTCCAGGTGCGCGACGGGGTGCTCTCCGATCGCCAGTCGTTCTACCTCTCCAACGAGACCGAGCGCGACGTGGCGGAGGTGGCCGAGGAGTTCATGTTGCAGTACTACGGCGGGCACATGTCGATTCCGGCGCTGCTGGTGGTCCAGCGCGAGCTCGCCGAGCGCCCGGCGCTGGCCGACGCGCTCGCCAGCCGGCGCGGGGGACCGGTCGAGCTGCGCGCGGCCGAGCGCGGCGAGAAGCGAAGGATCCTCGAGCTGGCCGAGCGCAACGCGCACCTTGCCCTCGACCAGGAGCGGTTGCGCTCGGAGCGCCGCCGCCAGGGGCGGGTGGAGGCGCTCGAAGGATTGCGCCAGGCGCTCGATCTCGACGCTCCTCCGATCCGGATCGAGTGCTTCGACATCTCGAATCTCGGCGGCACGCACACGGTGGCCTCGATGGTCGTGTTCGAGGGAGGGGCGCCGAAGAAGGCCGACTACCGGCGCTTCACGATCCGCACCGTCGACGGCCTCCCCGACGACTACGCGGCGATGGCCGAGGTCCTCGAGCGTCGCTTCGCCCAGTGGGAGCGCCAGGCGGACATCTCCCCGCACGATCCTGCCTACGACGCCAGCTTCGCCTCGCTGCCGAACCTGGTGGTGATTGACGGTGGCAAGGGCCAGCTCGCGGCCGGCCTGGCGCCGCTGCGCGGCTTTCGCGAACGTGGCGTGACGGTCGTGTCGCTGGCCAAGCGCATCGAGGAGCTGTACCTCCCCGGACGGCGCTCACCGCTGCTGCTCGATCACTCGACGCCGGCCCTGCAGCTCCTGCAGCGTGTGCGCGACGAGGCGCACCGCTTCGCCGTGACCCATCACCGCACGAGGCGCGACAAGGCGATGACCACCTCGCTGCTCGATGAGCTGCCCGGCGTCGGGCCTGCGCGAAAGCGCGCGCTGCTCGCGCATTTCGGCTCGCCCGAGGCGGTCGTGTCGGCGACCAGCGAGGAGCTTCAGGCGGTACCTGGTCTGCCGGCCAAGATCGCGCGCGAACTGCATGGACATCTCCACCGCGCCGGCTGAGTCGATCGATGGGGCACAATGGTGGGTGATGGCCGTGATCAGGTCCCCACAGGCGCCCGGGATGCCGGCCGACCCCGAGCCGGACGGCAAGTCGGAGCCCGCTGAGCCGTCCGCGGCTCCGCGCCTGAAGGACCTCGTCGTGATCACCGGCTTCTCGGGCGCGGGCAAGTCGACCGCGATGAACGTGTTCGAGGACGCCGGCTACTTCTGCGTGGACAATTTGCCCCCGGAGATGATCCGCTCGCTCGTTGAGCTGTTCGTGCACGAGGGCTCGAAGGTCGAGCGCGCCGCGGTCGTCTCCGATGTCCGCGGCGGTGTCTACTTCGATGCGCTGCGTGCCGTGGTCGACGATCTGGACGCGCTCGGCGTGAACCACCAGGTGCTGTTTCTCGAGGCTGCCGAACAGACGCTGGTCACGCGCTACAAGGAGACGCGCCGGCGCCACCCGCTCGCGCCGGAGGGCAGCGTCGCCGCCGGCGTCGCCGCCGAGCGGTCTCTGCTCGAGCCGCTGCGCACCCGCTCGGACCTCGTGATCGACACGACCGGGATGCCTGCGGCCACGCTCCGCCAGAAGATCGCCGGGGACCTTCTGCCCGGCCGGGTCGCCGGCCGTCTGGCGCTGACGTTCATGAGCTTCGGCTTCAAGCACGGCCCGCCCCGTGGCGAGGACCTGGCCTTCGATGTGCGCTTCCTCGCGAACCCGCATTACGAGCCCGGGCTGCGCGACCTGACCGGCCACGACACGCGCGTGGTCGACTACATCGCGCGCGATGGACGGTTGCAGGAGCTGTACGAGAGGCTGCATTCGCTGCTGGATTTCCTGCTCGAGCAGTACGTCGCCGAGGGCAAGTCGCATCTCGTGATCGCGATCGGCTGCACCGGCGGGCGCCACCGGTCTGTCGCCATCGCCGAGCACCTCGCCGAGCGCTATCGCGGCCACGATGCGCTCGACGTCGCCGTCGCCCACCGGGACATAGACGACCGCCGCCGGGACCCTTAGGCGGCCGATCCGGAGCCGGTCGGCCGCTGGATCCTGCAGCCGGAAGGCGCGTCGGCGGGCGGATCGCGCAGCCGCCCGCTGATAGCCTTTGCGCTCGCCGGGCGATGGAGCGATGCTCCTGAGACCCGGCATCGTTTATTTCCGCTCCAGGAGGCAGGTGAATGCCCGTTCGCGTTGGCATCAACGGATTCGGCCGGATCGGCCGGAACGTCTTTCGCGCCGCCAGGGCTCGCGGCGAGAAGGGAGGGGCGGACATCGAGTGGGTTGCCGTCAACGACCTGACCGATGCGACCACGCTTGCCCACCTGCTGGCCTACGACTCGATCCTGGGTCGCTACCCCGGCGCCGTCCAGGCGCTCGACGGCGCGCTCGAGGTCGACGGCCAAGAGTTCCGTGTGCTCGCCGAGCGCGATCCGGCGAAGCTACCGTGGGGCGAGCTTGGGGTCGACGTAGTGATCGAGTCGACGGGGCTGTTCACGGACCGCGACAGTGCCGCCAAGCACCTCGCGCAGGGCGCCAAGAAGGTGATCATCTCCGCGCCGGCCACGAATGCCGATGCGACGGTCGTGCTGGGGGTGAACTTCGACGAGGCCTACGACCCGGCGAGGGACCAGGTGATCTCGGCGGCCTCGTGCACGACGAACTGCCTGGCGCCGGTGGCGAAGGTGGTCAACGACACGGTCGGGATCAGGCACGGGCTGATGACGACGATCCACGCCTACACGGCCGACCAGCGCTTGCAGGACCTGCCGCACAAGGATCTCCGTCGCGCGCGGGCCGCGGCGATCAACCTGATCCCCGCCTCGACCGGTGCGGCCAAGGCGATCGGGCTGGTGATCCCGGAGCTGCAGGGCAAGCTGCACGGCTTTGCCGTGCGCGCGCCCGTGCCGACAGGCTCGGTGGTGGATCTGACCGTCGAGTGCAGCCGCGAGACGAGCGTCGAGGAGGTCAACGGCGCGCTGCGCGCGGCCGCGGCGAGCGGACCGCTGAAGGGGATCCTCCAGTACACCGAGGATCCGATCGTCTCCAGCGACATCGTGCAGTCGCCGTTCTCTTCGATCGTCGATTCCAAACTGACTGCCGTGCTTGATGGCACGATGCTGAAGGTGGTTGCCTGGTACGACAACGAGTGGGGATATTCCAACCGGCTCGTGGACCTGGTCCAGAGGGTGCTGTGAGCGCACGGCTCCTCCTCAGGTCGGCGTGCGCAGGGCCCGTGGCACAGCGGATATCGTGACGGAGCACGAGAGAGGAGAGTGCTGAGTCGTGAGGAGCCTTGATGACCTGGCCGTGCGTGGCAGACGCGTGCTTGTGCGGGTCGACTTCAACGTGCCGATGGGCAAGGACGCCGGCGGCGCGCCGGTCGTGGCCGACGACACCCGCATCGTGGCAGCGCTTCGCACGATCGAGGAGCTGCGCGGCCACGGCGCACGGCTCGTGCTCGTCTCCCACCTCGGCCGGCCGGAGGGTCGCCGCGAGGAGGACCTCTCGCTGGCGCCCGTGGTGGCGAGGCTCGAGCAGCTGACCGACGCCAGCGTCACGCTCGCACCCGCGGTCGTGGGCGAGCAGGTCAAGGCGCTGACCGAACAGCTCGGCGACGGTGACGTGCTGGTCCTCGAGAACGTGCGCTTCGAGCCGGGAGAGACGAGCAACGATCCGGCATTCGCCGCTGCGCTTGCAGAACTTGCGGACGTCTATGTCAACGACGCGTTCGGGGCCGCGCACCGCGCGCACGCGAGCACGGAGGGCGTTGCGCATCTGCTTCCCAGTGCCGCGGGACGGCTGTTGGAAAAGGAGGTCAGGACGCTCAGCGCGATCCTCGAACGGCCCCCGCGACCGCTGGTGGCGGTCGTCGGCGGAGCCAAGGTGGCGGACAAGATAGCCGTGATCGATCGCTTCCTCGATGTCGCTGACGTGGTGATCATCGGTGGCGCGATGTGCTTTCCCTTTCTGTGCGCCCAGGGTCATGCGGTCGGCGAGTCGCTGTGTGATGATGAGGACACCGAGCACGCGCGTCGCGCCCTCGCAAAGGCGACCCATCCCGGCCGCGCGAGCGTCGAGCTGCCCAGCGATCTCGTGATCGGCGATCGGCTCGCCGAGGATGCCGAGCATCGCGTGCTGCACGGGGTCGAGGTGCCGCCAGGGTGGATGGGGTTGGACATCGGCCCGGAGAGCGCCGAGCGCTACGCACGCGTGATCGCGCAGGCTGGATCCGTCTTCTGGAACGGGCCGATGGGTGCGTTCGAGCTGGAGCCATTCGCCGCAGGAACGCGCACGGTCGCCGAAGCGGTCGCCCGGGCCGAGGGCGTGACCGTCGTGGGCGGCGGCGATTCGGCGGCGGCGCTGGCGCGATTCGGGCTTGAGGATGCGATCGATCATCTCTCCACGGGCGGTGGCGCGACGCTCCAGCTCGTCGAGGGCAGAACGCTTCCGGGGGTGCAGGCGCTCGAGGGCGCGGGCGTGGTGACGTGAGCGTGCGCACGCCCCTCATCGCGGGCAACTGGAAGATGCACAAGACCGAGGCCCAGGCCGAGGAGTACATCCAGGCGCTGTTGCCGCGCATGTCGGGGGTGGAGGGCGTGGACGTGGCGATCTGCGTGCCCTTCACAGACCTCAGGGCGATGGTCGACAGCACGCGGGGATCGGGCGTTGAGGTTTACGCGCAGAACATGCACCACAAGCAGGAGGGCGCGTTCACGGGTGAGGTCTCGCCGCTGATGCTGAGCGAGGCCGAGGTGCAGGGGACGGTGCTGGGCCACTCCGAGCGGCGGGAGCTCTTCGGCGAGACCGACAGGGCGCTTGCGCTGAAGGTGCCGGCGGCGCTGGCGGCGGGACTGACCCCGATCCTGTGCATCGGCGAGACCGAGGGTGAGCGCGAGAACGACGACACCGATCGCAAGCTGCGCCAGCAGGTCAAGGACGATCTTGCGGGGGTCCCGAGCGAGCGTCTGCGCGAGGTGGTGATCGCGTACGAGCCGATCTGGGCGATCGGCACGGGGCGGGTTGCGACGCTCGAGCAGGTGCAGGAGGCGCTCGTGTTCATCAGGGCGCTCGTCGCCGATCGCGACGAGCAGGCGGCCGAGGCCGTGAGGATCCTGTACGGCGGGTCGGTGAACGCCGACAATGCGTCACAGCTGCTGGCGCTCCAGGACGTCGACGGCGCGCTCGTGGGCGGAGCCTCGCTGCAGGCGGAGTCGTTCGCGCACATCGTCGCCGCGGCCGTGCGATGAGCGTGCCGTCCGGCCCGGAGGCGCTGCCCGCGGCGCGCGCCTGCCTGATCGTGCTCGACGGGTGGGGGCTGGCCGAGCCTGGTCCCGGGAACGCCATCTCGCTTGCGCGCACGCCGGTGTTCGATCAGCTGTGGGCCGGCTATCCGCATACGACGCTCAGCGCTAGCGGCAGGGCGGTGGGGCTGCCCGAGGGACAGATGGGGAACTCTGAGGTGGGCCATCTCAACCTCGGGGCCGGCGCGGTCGTGCGCCAGGACCTCGTGCGCATCGACGACGCGATCGCCGACGGGTCACTGGCCGAGAACGAGGTCCTCTCCGCGGCGTTCGCGCCGGCGGGTGGACCGGGGCCGGGGGGGAGGGTGCACCTGCTCGGATTGGTGTCCGACGGCGGGGTGCACGCCTCGCTCGGGCATCTGCGGGCGCTGATCGCGATGGCAGGTGCGCTCGGGGTCGAGGATCTGGTTCTGCACGCGTTCACCGACGGGCGCGACACCCTGCCGCACGCCGGCGCCGCCTATCTCGCCGAGCTCGACGGCACGCCCGGCGTCCGCCTGGGGTCGGTCGTCGGGCGCTACTGGGCGATGGACCGAGACCGGCGCTGGGACCGGACCCAGCGCGTGTACGACATGCTTGCGCACGGTCGCGCTCCCTACCACGCGTCGAGCGGCGAGCGGGCGGTGTCCGAGGCCTATGCCAGGGGGGAGACCGATGAGTTCGTCGAGCCGACGCTCGTGGGCGAGGAGGCGACGATCCGGCCCACGGACAGCGTGATCGCATTCAATTTCCGCCCGGACCGCATGCGCCAGCTGACGCGCGCGCTGGCTGATCCGTCATTCGGCGCCGGGGCCGCTGCGGGCGGCGGGGCTCCGGAGGAGCTCCCCGGCTGGACGGGGCGGGGGGGTGCCGCGCCGATCGCGCGCTACACGACGTTCACCGAGTACGAGGAGGGTTGGCCCTATCCCGTCGTGTTTCTGCCCGAGCATCCGCAGACGACGCTCTCAGGGGTGCTGGCACTGGCCGGCGCTTCGCAGCTGCACGTTGCCGAGACGGAGAAGTACGCGCACGTCACCTACTTCTTCAACGGCGGCGAGGAGGCGCCGCTGCGCGGCGAGCGGCGCGAGCTCGTGGCCTCGCCGCGCGACGTGCCGACCTACGACCACAAGCCGCAGATGAGCGCGCGCGAGGCGGCTGCCGCGTTCGTGCGCGCATGGCGGGAGGATCGGCCGAGGTTCGCCATCATCAACTTCGCGAACGCCGATATGGTCGGGCACACGGGCGTGATCGAGGCGGCGGTGCAGGCGATCGAAACGGTCGATGAGTGCCTCGGCGAGGTGGTGGGGGCGGTGCACGAGATCGGTGGGGCGTGTGCGGTGACCGCCGATCACGGCAACGCCGATCACATGCTCGAGCCGGACGGGAGCCCCAACACCGCGCACTCGCTCAACCCGGTGCCGCTGATCGTCACGGTCCCCGGCGTGTCACTGCGTGAGCGCGGGGGCGTCCTTGCCGACGTCGCGCCCACCGTGCTGGATCTGCTGGGGATCGAGCAGCCGCCGCAGATGACCGGTCGCTCGCTGCTGGAGCGGCCATGAGCTGGTCGCAGAGGTTGCTGGCCGCGGCTTTCCTCGGTGCCGGTGTGAACCACTTCGTCTCGCCGCGACCGTACGAACGGATTGTGCCGCCCCGTCTGCAGGCCTACGCCAAGCCGTGCGTGCAGGTCAGCGGCGTGGCCGAGCTGGCCGGCGGGCTGGCGGTGCTGAGCGCGCGCACGCGCAGGCCCGCCGGGCTGTGGCTGATCGCGTTGCTGGCAGCCGTGTTCCCGGCGAACCTGTACATGGCGCAGGCGCCTGAGCGCTTCCACAAGATTCCCCGCTGGGCGCTGTACGGGCGGTTGCCGTTGCAGCCGCTGATGATGTGGTGGGCGTGGAGGGCAACGCGGCGATGAGCGCCTGGTTCGCCGAAGCGGCCCCGGTCGCTGCTATGTTCGATTGAGAAGTGTTTTAGGTCAAATCGTTATGTCAACCGCGACCGCCGTCAAGATCACGTCTGCCGAGGAGGGGGCCCTCAGCCAGGGGGACCGATCGGAGATCGTCCAGCGTGCCTGGCGCGGGATGTTGCAGGCGCATTCGTGCCTCGCCAAGCGCTTGGACGCGGAACTCGAGCGGGCGCACCGGCTGCCGATGACCTCCTACGAGGTGCTGCATCACCTCGAGCACTCGAGCGGGGGGCGCATGCGCATGTGTGACCTGGCCGAGCAGGCGCATCTGTCGCGCAGCGGCCTCACACGGCTGGTCGACCGCCTGGAGCGCGAGGAGCTGCTCGAGCGGTGCTCCTGCGAACACGACGCGCGCGGGTCATACGCCTGCCTGACTTCGACCGGGCGCGAGCGGTTGACCGAAGCGCGCGGGACGCATCTTGCGGTGGTCAGGGAGCATTTCCTGTCGCGCTTCTCAGAGAGCGAGCTGACGCTGCTGGCTGAGATGTGGGAGCGCATCGCGCCCACCGGCGACTGCTGAGCGACGCCGCTGCGCCGTGGCGTCACGGCTCGGGCGGTTCGCGACTGTCCGGCGGATCGCCGCTCGCGGCCTCGAGGTTTCCTTCGTCGGTCTGCTTGCTCATACGGCGATGGTGGCGGTGCGCGAGGAAGGCGCCGCCGACGGCGAGCAGGAAGGCTGCGAGGCCATACAGGCCGAAGGCCTGGAGGGCGTTCTTGGCTGAGTGGCCGAGGTAATAGGCGAGCAGGCCGACGCCGGTCGCCCAGCAGATGCCGCCACAGGCGTTCCAGAACGCGAACAGGCGCCAGTGCATGCGCGTGGCGCCGGCCAGCCACGACGCCCACACGCGCAGCCCGAGAATGAAGCGCCCGAAGAACACCGCCTTGGGGCCGTGCCGTTCGAAGAACGGCTCGCCCGTTCGCAGCACCTCCCGGCGCTGGCGCTGAAAGCGCCCCGGCCGCTCGAGCAGCCAGCGGCCGCCCTTGCGACCGATCAGATAGCCCAGGTTGTCGCCCACGATTGCCCCCGCGGCCGCGATCGCGATGACCAGCCCGATCTTCAGCTGACCCTCGCTTGCGAGCACTGCGCCGGTGATGAGCGAGGTCTCGCCGGGAACGGGAACGCCGCCCGACTCGGCCATCACGAGCAGGAACAGGAGCGGGTAGCCGATGTGGCTTACGTCAATGACGGAGGCGAGCATTCAGGCGCCTCTCTGCGCATCGCAACCGCAAGTGAGCTACTTGGTGTTTTCCAGAACGAGCTGCTTGAGGGCTGAGGACGCCTGCTGGACGTCGGTGTAGACGACGTTGCGCAGCACCACCTTGGTCGGCGCGGGCGAGGTGATGACGACCGCCGCAACGATCACCGCCGCGACGACGAGAAGCGCCAGCAGGCCGAGCAGCAGGCGGGCGCCCGCGGATCGCCCGCCTCGCCGCCGGTCGCTGCCCGCCGGCGCGCTGCTGGGCGAGGGCGCCGGCGCGCGCTCTCTGGGCGGCCCGGGGCGAGGCCGGCGAGGTGTGACCCTCGAGGGCGCGCCGCTCTGCTCGGGACCGCGCGCGGTGCCGGTTTCCGGATCGCGCGCGAGCACGCTCGTCGCCTGTGTGACGGGTGCTGCGCGCGTACCGGGATGGGCGCTGGGAGCGATGCCCCGAGCACCGTCGCCGATGGCGCGTCCCATCTCACGTGCGGTCTGGAAGCGATCGCGCGGGTCGAGGGCCAGTGCGATCGCGACCGCGTCCGCGAGCTCGGTGGTGGCGGCGGCCACGAGCGTGTCGAGCGTCGGCGGTTCCTCCTGCTGCTGCTTGAGCGCCAGCTCGGTCAGCGAGGACGCCTCATACGGCAGGCGTCCGGAGATGAGCTGGTAGGCGACGACTCCGAGCGCATACAGATCGGCGCTCGGGCCGGCCTCCTCGCCGCGTGCCTGCTCGGGCGCCAGATAGGCCGCGGTGCCGAGGACGGAGCCCACCTGGGTGATGCTCGACTGCTCGGTCGCCTTGGCGATGCCGAAGTCGGCCAGCTTGACCTCGCCTTCGCTGGCGCGCAGCAGGTTGCCGGGCTTCACGTCTCGGTGGACCACGCCGTGGCGGTGCGCGTAGTCCAGGCCCTCGCAGGCCTGCTCGATGATCGAGACTGCCTCATCCACCTCCACCCAACCGTCGTCGCGCAGGATTTCCGCGCAGGAGGCTCCCTGGATGTACTCCATCACGATGAAGTACTGGCCGGTGGTCTCATCCTGGCCGGAGTCGAAGACCTGTACGACGTTGGGGTGGACCAGGCGCGCCGCCGCCTGCGCCTCGCGCTGGAAGCGCGACACGAACGTCGGGTCATCGGCGAGGTGCTCGGCCAGCAGCTTCACCGCCACCGGGCGCTCCAGGCGCAGGTCCAGAGCGCGGTGAACGGTTGACATCCCGCCGAACCCGAGCCGGCCTTCCAGGCGGTAGCGCCCGGCGATCTCAAGGCTGTTCATTTGACGGCTTCCTGACCGGCGGCACCCGAGGCGCCGGTGGCGCCGTTGCCCGTTCCCGGTTCTGAGCCAGACCCCGGCGCGGGTTCGCCGCCCGCTCCGGGCGCCGGCGTCCCGCCACCGGGTCCGGAGGGCGTGGCCGGGGTGGTCGGAATGGTCTGCGTGGGGGTCGTCACCGGGGCGGTGGGTGTCGTGGTGGTGGTCGTGGTTCGCGTACTGGTCGTGGTCTTCGGCGTTGTGTCGGTGGCGGTTGTCTGCGCGAGGGGCTGCTTGCACAGCTGGAGCGCGTCGGAGTGCAGCTTTGCGATGCCTTCGTGAAGCCTGTTGCGCAGGCCACCATCGACCGTCGCGGGAAGCGCGCTGAAGTCACGTTCGGTCTTCAGGATCGCGGCTTCTGTGGCCACGCAGCTCCCACCGGCGTTTTCGGCGGTCTGGGCGACGGTTTCGAAGTCGCTCTGCAGGGGGCCGGCGTTTTCGACGGGTATCAGCCCGGCGCCCGAGCTGCCGCAGGAGAGGAGCACCGCGGCAGCGACGCCCAGCGCGGCAGCGACGGCGACGCGGAAGGCGATGCGCATGGTCATTGACCGTACTCCAGGCGCTCGGCGAGCGAGTCGGGCAGGCGCGCCGCACGAATCGCGGCGGCGGCCCCGGCCACGTCGTACTCGGCCCGGTGAAAGCGGGCTGTCAGGCCGGCCAGGTCCAGCATCAGCCAGGATGCGCGCGGGTCTCCGTCGCGTGGTTGCCCCACGCTGCCGGGATTCAGAAGCCACTCGCCGTCGGTGATGTCGAGTTGCGTGCCGTCGCGCTGCGGCTCACCGGTCGCGAGATCCCCGCTGCGGCGCACAAAGGACAGCGCGACGTGCGAGTGGCCGATCAGGCAGACGCGATCGCGCTGCTCCTCGAGGCACAGCTCGGCCAGCAGCGCTGAGAGCACGTACTCCCATACGGGGTCGCGCGGGCTTGCGTGGTAGAGGCCGATCGACCCCTCCTTCCCCTCGGGCCGCAGGCTGGCGAGAAAGGCGAGGTTCTGCGGCGCGATCACCTCGCGCGTCCACTGGGCGGCCAGGCTCGCACCGAGGGAGAACTCGTCCAACGGGATCTCGCCGGTGACGGCGAGGTCATGGTTCCCCGCCAGGCACACGGCGGCGTGCTCGCGTGCGAGCTCCACGCAGGCGTCGGGCTCGGCGCCGTAGCCGACGAGGTCGCCGAGGCACCACAGCTCAGCGGCGTCGCTCGCCGCGACCGCTTCGAGCGTCGCCTCGAAGGCGTGTCGGTTGGCGTGGATGTCGGAGATGACGGCGACCTTCATCGCTGTCGTTGCTTGCTGCCGCGCGGCCCTGCTATTCGTCCTTTGAGCCGGCCTCCGTCCCGCCGTACTCGGGTAGGTTCTTGATGCCCTCGCGGGTGCGCCACTTGGAGTAGTTGTCCTCCATCGCGTCGATCAGCTCGCGCATGAAGCGTGGAGAGAGGTTGACGCGGGACACCACCACACCGGGGACCTCCTCTGACTCGACCTCGTGGTCGACCCGCGCGAAGGTGACGGTGAACTCGTAGTCGGAGTGGCTGACGTTCGCGAAGTTCGCGTATACGCCCCCCATGATCTCCGGGGAGAGATGGATGTTTATGTGGCGCTCGGCGCCTGAGTCTTGGTCGTTCACGCAGCTAGTATCGCAATCGCCGCGCACGGATCCATGGCCGAGCGCTGCTGCAACGATGACCGAGCCACTTCTCAACGCCTCGTGACGCGACCATCCACGCCGCTGGATGGCCTGCGCGAAGTCGTGCTGGCGGCCGCCGAAGAGCTCTCCAGATCCCAACCGGGCGTGAGCGGCTCGATTGCGGGGCGCGCGGCAGATCAGCCTCGAGCGCCCGCCCCGCGCGGATTTCGGGGACTACTCGACCAACGCCGCGCTGCTCTTGGCGGCGGGCTCGGTTCCTCTCCGCGCGAGGTCGCCCAGCGTCTGGGAAGCGCCCTGCAGGAGCGGCTTGGCTCGAGCCTCGAGCGCTTCGAGGTGGCGGGCCCGGGGTTCCTCAACCTGTTCCTCGCCGACGCGTGGCTGATCGGGGCGCTCGCCGAGGTGCTCGCCTCAGGGACGCCGTTCGAGGCCGCGGGGAGCCGGCGGCCGCGAGCGCGATACTGGTCGAGTTCGTCTCAGCCAACCCGACCGGGCCGATGCACGTGGGTCACGCCCGCAATGCCGCCTACGGCGACGCGCTCGCGCGTGTGCTTCGAATATCGCGGCCATCAGGTCGAGCGCGAGTTCTACGTCAACGACGCCGGCTCGCAGGTGCGAAAGCTCGGCGAATCGGTGCTCGCCGCTGGCGCGCGCGGACGCCGGTGCCCGAGGACGGCTACCAGGGCGACTATGTCGGGCGGCTCACGCTACGCTGGCGAAGACGGACTCGACCGATCCCGTCGCGGCTCGGCCGCGCCGCCGTGGCCGTGATGGTGGACGCGATGCAGGCCTCGCTGGCCGCCTTCGCCGTCAAGGACTTCGATCACTGGACGTATGAGAGCGTTCTGCACGAGGGCGATCCGAGCCCGGTCGATCGCACACGCTCGACGATACTCGAGGAGCAGGGGCACACCTACCGCAGCGAGGGCGCACTGTGGCTGCGCACGACCGAATTCGGCGACGACAAGGACCGCGTGCTCGTGCGCTCCAACGGCGAGCACACCTACTTCGCCTCGGACATCGCCTACCACCAGGACAAGCGCGAGCGCGGCTTCGACCGCCAGATCGACGTTTGGGGCGCCGACCACCACGGCTATGTGCCGCGCATGAAGGCGGCCTACGAGGCGCTCGGCGGCGACCCCGGGCAGCTGGAGATGCTGATCATGCAGCTCGTCCACCTGGTGCGCCGCGGGGAGCGCTCGCAGATGTCAAAGCGCGCCGGCGAGTTCGTCACGCTCGACGATCTCGTGGCGCGAGATCGGCGTCGATGCGATGCGCTGGTATCTGCTGGCGCGCTCGCACGACACAACGGTCGACCTCGACCTGGACCTGGCGCGCGAGCAGTCCAACGAGAACCCCGTCTACTACGTGCAGTACGCGCATGCGCGATCTTCTCGATACTCGCGAAGGCCGGCGAGGAGCGGGTGCGTGCAGCGCTGGCGCAGCGCTGGAGGAGCGCGAGCGGGAGCCGCTGCACGCGTCCGAGCGCGCCCTGATCAAGCAGCTGCTCGCGTTTCCCGCCGAGGTGGCCGAGGCGGCCGAGCGGCGCGCTCCGCACCGAATCGCGGCGTACGCGCTCGAGCTGGCCCAGGGCTTCACCGCCTTCTATCGCGACTGCCGCGTCGTCGGCGCCGAGCCGCGACGAGCGTCGAGTCGCTGCGCATCGCCCTGTGCGTGGCGAGCGCTGCGCACGATCGCGCGCTGCCTGGACCTGCTCGGGGTGAGCGCGCCGGAGGAGATGTAGCCCGTCAGTCGAATCGCGCCGAGGTCCTCCTCCAGGCGGGCGGCATCGCCGGCGTCGAGGGACGCCTGAGCGGCCTCATGCGGCCGGCCTCGGCGCGAGCGCGGCGGCGCCAGCGGGGCAGCAGCACAGCGAGCGGCAGCGAGCAGCCGAGCACGGACGGCGAGCGGCACGAGGTAGGCGGCCAGGTCGAAGCCATGCGTGCTGCGGCAGTCCGAGCACGGTCGGGCCGTACTGGGCGACCAGGGCGCGCTTGATCTGCGCTTCGGTGTCGCCCTCGTCGATCAGGCCCTGGATGTATGCGCGCTCGCGGTCTGGCCTGCGGGGACTCGGCGACGTTCAGCGGGATTTTGCAGGTCACGCACATCACCTGACGCTCGATGACCGGCAGCGACGTGCGGCGGCACCGGCGGCCAGATGCTGCGTCGCCCGCGCCAGGGCGCATCAGCGCCCGCACGCTCACGAGCACGCCGAGCAGCTGCAAGCCGGTGGCGTCTCATGAGCTCTGGGCGAGCGCGACGGCGCGGTTGAGGAAGGCCTGGTCGATCTCGCCGCGCGAGATCGCGACGATCCGGCCCTGGCGGTCGATGATGAAGCTCTCCGGCAGCTGGTCGGTGCCGTAGGAGTGCGCGAACACGCCGTCGTCGTCGCGCAGGTTGGGGTAGGTGAGGTGGTAGCGGCGCACGAAGGCCCGCGAATCCGGTGAGCGTCGAGGTAGGTGACGCCGAGCACCGTGCCGTCGTGGCGTTCGAGCTGGCTCTGAGCCTGCTCCAGCAGCGGCGCCTCGTCCTGGCAGGGTGCGCACCAGGATGCCCAGAAGTTCAGCACCACGACCTTGCCCCTGAAGGACGCGAGCGAGGTCTCGCCGTCGCCCTCGAGCATCGGCAGCAGACGGGTCGCTCGGGTGCGCGCGGATGGTGCCAGTGCGCGACCTGTTCGTCGAGCGTGCGGCTGGCCGATTGGGCGGAGACGCCGTAGATCAGCAGGCCGACCAGACAGGCGCCGGCGAGTGAGACGAGGATCGGGACGGCGCGGCGGTTTCACGGCCACCAAGGGTAGACGCCGGCCGCGTAATATCTGCCGCCAGCGCGGCGGTAGCTCAGTTGGTAGAGCGCGAGCTTCCCAAGCTCGAGGTCGCGGGTTCGACCCCCGTCCGCCGCTCTCAAGGAACCCCCGGGGGAACGCGATGGCGCAGACGAATGTGGATGTGGTACGTCAGGCCCTCGACGCCTACGCAACTCGCAACGTCGCGGCCCTGCGGGCGCTCGCCGACCCCGATATGGAGCTTGACTGGTCGGCATCGCGGGGCTGGCTCGCGGGCATCTACCGAGGCATCGAGGAGGCCCTCCGCTTCTATGAGGGCTACTTCGAGGCGTTCGATGAGATCGTGATCAAGCCTGACAGCTTCAGGCAGGTTGGAGACTCGGTGGTCGTTCCAAACGTGGCCTATCAGCGAGGCCGCGACGGCATCGAGGTGTCAGCTCGAAGCACCCTCGTGTTCACCCTTCGCAGTCGTAGGATCACCCGTATCTGCCTCTATCAGGAGACCCAGCAGGCGCTCGAAGCGGTGGGCTTGACCGAGTAGCGGATGTCGGCGGAGAACGTGGAGATCGTGCGGGCGGGATTCGAAGCCTTCAACAGCGGAGGCATCGCACGCATCCTCGCGTTTGCGCACCCGGACTTCGAAGCGATCGTGCCGCCGGAGCTGTCAGCCGAGCCCGACACCTATCGCGGTCACGACGGCATCCGCCGTTACTTCGAGTCCTTCCAGGATGCGATGGACGAGATTCGTTTCGAGCCTGAGCAGTTCTGGGAAGTGGGCAGCTCCGTTGTGGCCGACGTGCGGATCAGCGCCAAGGGCAGGCAGACGGCGATTCCGGTCGTGCAGCGAATCGCGCAGGTGTGGAGGATTCGCGACGGCAGGGCGCTGAGCGTCCACTCCTACGTCTCGCTGGCCGAGGCGCTCGAAGCGGTGGGGCTGGCCGAGGGAGCAGCAGGTGTCCCCTGACGCCGCGGCTCAGCTGTAGGAGGGTGGCGCGGGCGGATCGTCGCGGATGCCCGCGATCAGGGCGAGCAGCTCCTGCGGCGTGGTACCGCCGAGCACGCGCAGACGGTGCAGGCGATAGGGGTCGTCCTGCGGGTGCGCCCAGCCGGGCACGACCGTCGTGGAGCCGGTATAGCCGGCGGCCTTGACGGCCGCGATCACGCCGGCGTCGTAATGGCCGGAGGGGTAGCAGAACCAGTTGACCGGTACGTGGTAGCGCTCCTTCAGCACCGCGCGCGCACCGGCGACCTGGTACCGCAGTTCCCGGCTGTCGAGGGTGATCAGGTCGGCGTGGCTGAAGCCCTGGGTGTCGAGCTCCCAGCCCGCCGAGAGCAGACCATGGATCTCTCCCTGACCGAGTCCGCCCTGGGAGGGCGGCAGGCCGGTGAGCTGGATGTTCTCATCTCCCACCCACCCGAGCCGGCGAAGGACCGGCAGCGCCTGGGTGTACTGGGACTGGTAGCCGTTGTCGAAGCTGAGCACGATCGGTTTGCCGGCTCCGAGCGGAACCCCCTGGCGCCAGTAGGCCTCGACCTGGTCGAGTGTCACCGCGTGCCAGCCGGCGCTCTTCAGCGCCCGCATCTGCGCGGCGAAGTCGCTCGGCGTCACGTACAGGCCGGGAAACGGCGCACCGGGCGGAGGCGCGGCGATGACGTGGTACATCAGGATCGGGACGGATTCCGTTCCCGGGCGCCCGCCGGTCGCAGCTGCGCTGGTCCCGGCGTGCGGCCCTCCCTGCCCGCGCTGTCCTGTGGGTGTTGAGTGGGCCGAGCGCGTCTGCTTGGCGGAGGGCGTCGATGAGCCACCCGAGCCGGTCGCGAGGACCACGGCGGCGGCCACGAGCAGCGTCGCGATCAGGCCGGCGACTAGCTGGCGGCGCCGGCGAACCGAGCGCCTGCGAGCGTCACGACGGGCATGCAGAGCCTCGATTTCCATCTAGCTCGAGCGCGAATCTGCCATCACGCGACCTGCACACACGCTTCAGAGCATAGAGGGCGGTCCCCGGCCCGCACCGGCCCTGTCGTTGTGACGGGGCGATCCCGGGCGCCAACCGGGGAACGCCTCACGGCCATGCCGGATCGAGGGCGCCGGCATGCTGAAATAGTGAAGCGGCGTCCCGCCGCTGCCCTACATGGAGCTTTGAGCATGAGCACGAGCCAGATCGCAGAGCCGCCTGTCGCCGCCGAATCCCCGGACGGGCGTCACGACGTGATCGAGCTCGACGTGAGCGGGATGACCTGCGGGTCCTGCGTGACGCGCGTCCAGGGGGCTCTCAGAAGCGCGCCCGGCGTGGCTGAGGCGACGGTCAACTTCGCCACGGGCCGTGCGACCGTGGACATCGCGTCGCAGGCCACCGATGCGCGGCAGCTCGTCGAGGTCGTCGAGCGCATCGGCTACGGCGCGAAGCCGGTCGATGCCGGCGCCCGCTCGCCGGCCGAAACTGTGGCCGAGATCGAGGCCGCCGAGGCAACCGATCGTGCCGGATGGCTGCGACGGGTGATCGTGGCGGTTCCGCTGGCCGTCGTGGTCGTGGCGCTGACCTACTCAGAGCCACACGCCGTCACGGCCCGCTGGATCGTGGCGGCGCTGACCGTGCCCATCCAGTTCTGGTGCGGCCTGCCCTTCCTGCGCGGCGCCTGGGTGCGCGCGCGGGCACGCACGACCAACATGGACACGTTGATCGCGCTGGCAACGCTGACCGCCTTCACCTACGCGACGGTCGAGCTGCTGACGGCGCCGAACGTGCACGTCCACGGCGGGCCGGGCGGCGAGTTCAACGCTCACCTGCACTACGACATATCGGCGGTCATCATCGCGTTCCTGTGTGTCGGGCGCTGGTGTGAGGCGACCGCGCGCAACAGGGCCGGGCGTGCCGTGCGGGAGCTCACGATGCTCGGCGCACAGCAGGCTCGCCTGCTCGACCCCTCCGATTCAGCCGCGGCCGAGCGGCTCGTGCCCGTTGAGCTGGTTCAGCCCGGCGATCTGTTCCTGGTGCGCCCGGGTGACAAGGTTCCCGTGGACGGCATTGTCGTGTCCGGTTCCTCGGCGGTGGATGAGTCGATGCTGACGGGCGAGTCGCTTCCGGTCGAGAAGAGCGCCGGATCGGCACTCACGGGTGCGACGGTCAACGTCGACGGCGTGCTGCGCGCCACGGCGACGGCGGTCGGCGCGGACACCGCGCTCGCCAGGCTCGTCGAGCTCGTCGAACGCGCGCAGGCCTCCCAGCCACAGATCCAGCGCCTCGCCGACCGGATCGCTCGCGTGTTCGTCCCGTCGGTGCTCGCCCTCGCGTCGGCCACGGCGCTCGCCTGGGTGCTCGCGGGTCAGTCAGAGCGCGGGCTTTTCGCTGCCATCGCAGTGCTGGTCGTGGCCTGTCCCTGCGCGCTTGGCCTCGCCACGCCGGTCGCGATTCTCGTCGGGACGGGGCGAGGAGCGAGCCTCGGGCTGCTGATCAACGGGGCCGAGATTCTCGAGCGAAGCCAGGATGTCGACACGATCGTGCTCGATAAGACGGGAACGATCACGACCGGAGAGCTGTCGCTCAGCGATGTGTGGGCGGCTCCCGGCGAGCATGGCGACGCGGTGCTCGCGCTCGCGGCTGCCGCGGAGGCCGGCTCGGAGCACCCCGTCGCTATGGCGATCGTCGCCTCCGCGCGCGAGCGGGGGCTCGAGATCGCCCCCGCCACCGAGTTCCGGGCGCTGCCGGGCCGGGGCGTGCGCGCCGAGGTCGGTGCGGCCCAGGTATGGGTGGGGCACCCTCAGCAGGAGGATGGACCGGCCCACGGGAGCCCTGGCGCGCGCTCTGTGCTCGATGAGTGGGAGGCGAGCGGGCGCACGGCGGTCGTGGTCGTGCGCGACGGGGAGATCGCCGGAGCGCTGGCCCTCGCCGACACGATCAAGCCCGAGTCCGCGGAGGCGATCGCCGGGCTGCAGCGGATGGGGATCGACGTGGCGATGCTGACCGGAGACAACCCGCGCGCGGCCTCTTCGGTGGCGGCTCAGGTCGGCATCACGCATGTGCTGGCGGGCGTCAGCCCCGACGCGAAGGTCGCCGAGGTGGTTCGTCTGCAGGACGCCGGACAGCGCGTCGCGATGGTCGGCGATGGCGTCAACGACGCCGCGGCCCTCGTTCAGGCCGATCTCGGGATCGCGATGGGGACCGGCGTCGGCGCCGCGATCGAGGCCGCGGACATCAGCGTCGTCTCCGGCGACCTGCGCGGAGTCGCGCGCGCCCTGCGCCTCGCCCGGGAGACCTACGCGATCATCCTGCAGAACCTCGGCTGGGCGTTCGGCTACAACCTGATCGCGCTGCCGCTCGCGATCACGGGACTGCTGAGCCCGACCCTCGCCGGCGCGGCGATGGGCGTCTCGAGCGTGACCGTCGTCGTCAACAGCCTGCGCCTGCGGACCTTCGGACGCCCCGGACGGCCGACACCGGTCCGATCGCGCCGGCAGCGCCTGGCGAGCCTCGCCGTGGCCACGGTCGCGCCGGCCGCGATCCTCGGCGCGCTGGTCATCGCCGACCCCAACACCTTCGTCGGTCCATCCGAAGCGGCGCGCACGATCGCCGAGTCGGGAGGCGAGGTCCTTGACGTGAATGCACTGCCGCTGCAACCCGGGAACGTCGCCCTGCACACCTATCTCGTCGCCGGCTCGGGCCAGCCGACGCTTCGAACGATCGCGATGACCGCGACCTCGAGCACGGGAGCCAGGGCCGCGGTCCGCTTCTATCGTGCCGGCCCGGCGCACTTCATCGGCCAGGTCAGCCTCACCCGCGGGGAATGGTCGTTCCAGATCTCCGGAGCCGACGGCTCCCATCATCCGCTGGGCGGCTCGTTCACGATCCCGATCAGCTGACCGCGCGAAGCGCGGCTACATCATCAGCTGCATGGCGGCGAACATGTAGGCCATGCCGAGTGTCATCGCGAACATCGAGGCCCGCAGATCACGGAAGCAGACCAGAGGCTCGGCGGCGGACATGGCGATCGCGCCGCCGGGTGTGACCGAGAAGCTGCCGCCGAACAGCGACCTGTGGTCCACATCGCGCATCCGGTCGGTGACCCACAGCACAGACTGCGCGGCGAAGTAGGCGACCAGGATCCACGTGATCGGGGCCTGGAATCCGCTCGGCGACCACATGTATGCCATCGCCGCGAGGTCGATCGCCATCACCAGCCACAACACGTTGATCGCGCGGCCGCCGATCGCCTGGGCGACCATCCAGAAGAGGACCGCGATGGCGCCGTTGGCGAAAGCGAGCTGCCAGAAGCCGCTCGGGATATTGAAGTGGTCGATCGATGCGGGGGCGAACTGGAACGCCATACCGAACGCCATCAGGACGTGCCCGGAGTGCCAGATGCGCGGCTGACCGTGGGTGTCGCGCAGGTGACGCGCGTGTATGACGATGATCGCGATGAACACGAGCGTCCAGATCACGGCCAGCCACGACGGGAGGATGTTCGTCGTTCCGTGCCCGGCGCTCATCGACATTCCACCGACGGACGTCGAGTGTCCACCACCGTGGCTCATGCTCATGTTCATGCTGCCCATGGCCGCGCGAATGTAGCACAGGAGAACGGCTCGTCAGCCGGGTAGCTTGCAAGCCAACGGGCCTCGTGGTTAGGGTAAAATCCCCGCGCGATGAGCAGCCCGGGCTCTGTGTTTGGACGGCAGTCAGGCGTCGTCTGGCGCCTGGCGCTCGTCCTCGCGCTGGTGGCCCTCGCCGGGCTCGCTCTCGGCGGGGCGATCGATTCAGTGCAGACCGGGGTGCTCACCATGCTCCCGGCGGTGGCGCTTGGTGTGCTGATGCTCACCCGCCCCTATCTCGGTGAGCGCGTCATCTCGCGGCTGCGGGCCATCCGTTCGCCGCGTCGAGGCGCGGTGGGGCGAACCGCGCCGCTCCGGCGCCGAGAGGCGAGCGTGGCGCGCGGTGGACGTCTGATCGCAGTGGCCCTGGCGGGCCGTGCTCCGCCGCTCGCCCTCGCGGGCTGCCGCTGAGAGCTCGGCAGTCTGCGTCTCCATCACGAGGTCCCGCAACGCGGGGCGAGTCAACGACATCGGCCGGCATCGCGTTCGGCCGGGTCGATGTACGACAAGGAGCCGCAGTCATGTCCAACCTTCGAAAGCCAGTGCGTGCGCCATTGCATGCGTCCTCGTCATGAGCGCCCCGTCCAGCGCCCTCACGAGCGCCCCGTTCGCCGGTCGTGTCCATGTAACGACACGGGGCATACAGATCGCGCTCGGCATGATCTGGCTGCTCGACGGGCTCTTCCAGTTCAAGAGCTTCATGTATACGCACGGCATCATCAGCGAAGTGTTCGGGCCGGCAGCCGAAAAACAGTGGTCGATCGTCGGTGGCCCAATGAAAACGTTCGACAACTTCTACGGGCGGGACCTCACACTGTGGAACACGCTCTCGGGCGAGATCCAGGTCGCAATAGGCCTTGGGCTGATCCTCAGCAGGAAGACCGTTAGGCCCGCGCTTCTCGTCTCGTTCGGATGGGCGCTCATCGTCTGGTGGTTCGGCGAGGGCTTCGGCGGACTTACCTCTACGACCCTGCCGTCGCCACTGATGGGAGCGCCCGGTGCGGTGATCCTGTACGCCATCATCGGCCTGCTCGTCTGGCCCACGAGCAAGGCGGAGGGTCGCTCACCGGCAGACCTCGGCCCGCTGGGTGACCGCGGCGGTCTTTACGCCTGGTCCGGGCTGTGGGCGCTCTCGGCTGGCCTGTGGCTCGTGAACGTCAATCGGGCCGGGGGAGCGACCCACGAAATGATCAAAGCGATGGCAGCGAGCTCGCCTCACTGGCTGGCCAAATTCCAGAACTCGGTCGGGAGCCACACCCAGGGCCACGGCACCACGATCGCAGTCGTGCTCGCGATCCTCTCCGTGGCGGTGGCCGTCGGCGTATGGACGCCGCTGCGGTGGCCGGCGCTGGCGGTCGGGATCGTGATCTCGCTCGCCTACTGGGTTTTGGGGCAGGATCTGGGCGGTCCCTTCTGGACCGAAGGCGCCACCGACTTCAACTCCGGACCCCTATTCGTGCTGCTCGCCGTGACTCTGTTCCCGGTCGCCCAGTTCGCGAGCTCGACTCATCGCGCGCCTGTCGAGGAGATGCCCGAGATCGAGCTTGGAGTGCCCGGCGTGACATGAGGGCCGACCGCTCAGGAGAGCTCGCGCGGGCGCTGGCCGCGCTGCTCGCAGGTGTCATCCTCATGCCATTGTGTGGCTGTGGCGCGAGTAACGAGGCGGGTAGACAGGCCTCGTCCGCGTCGAAGGAAGCACAGTCGGTATCGGAACCGTTCACACATCAACAGCAGCTGGTCGAGCAGGGGGGGCACCTGGTTGTCGCCTATGGCTGCGCGGCGTGCCACCTCGCCAAGGCGAACCACGACATCGGCCCGAGCTTCGCGAACTTCGCCGGTCACGATGTGACACTCGCCGACGGGCGCCGTGTGCTGGTGGACGAACACTTCCTGCGACAGGGTCTGCTCCACCCCGAAAGGGATCCACTGGCGGGATATGACCCCGCCCCGATGATCGCCGCCCTGCGACGCCTGCATCTGAACAGTCAGCCTCAGCAGGTCGCTGCGCTGACAGCGTTCATCGAGCAGATAGGGCCCGAACCCGGTTGAGCGACATGCCGACGATCACCGGACGGGAGACCGGCCCCTTGGCGGCGCCGCGCCCACAGGCGCGCCGCCCGGCTGGGCTGTCGCGCCTCCGCACGGCTGTCGTCTGTTGCTCGATCGCGCTGCTGTCGGGCTGCCGCGGAGCAAGCTCACCCCAGAACGTGGCCGGGGTGCGCGCCATGTATCGATCGATCGGAATCGACGCGAGCTCCAGCGACTTCGGCGACATTTGCAAGTCCTACATGGACGAGCAGCTCCGCGACGAGCTTGAGCCGCTGAGCAGGAATTGCTTCACGTCCCGCTTCGAACACTGGGCCGAAAAGATCCGTCTGTCGAAGGTCACGCCGGGCACGCGGATCGTGGTGTCGGGCCAGAAAGCACTCGTCTATGACGGCGCGAGGCCCGAAAGAGCCGTCTACGTCAATGGCCAGTGGCGTTTGGGCGAAGTGCCCGACCTGATCGAGGCAGGCGGCTCACCCGCACGATGAGGGCCGAGCTCGGGCTGCGTCTAAGCGTGCCCGGCGAGGCCGTAGCCGGCGGCTTCGACAGCGGCTCGGACGGCCTGGCCGTCGACGCCGCTGCCGCGCACGGTCACCACCCCGCTGGCAAGGTCCACGTCGACTCCGCTGACGCCGGGCAGCTCGCTGAGCCTGCCGTTGACGGTCGCGACGCAGTGCTCGCATGACATGCCCGTCACCTTGTAGATCAGCTGCTCGCCGTCGCTCATTGACGCTCCATCTCCGTGGCGGTTCACGATCGGGCCTCGGCGCGGGGGCGGCCGTCCAGCCGGATCGCCGACATCATGACACGGGCCGGCTCGGCGCCACGACATTCGGGCCCGCGCGGATGACGGTAGGCTTCCACCGCGCAGATGGCCGCGATCGGAGCGCAACGATGACTCGCCGAGGTGCCACCCGGTGAGGCGGGCCGGCTGGAGGGTGATCGTCGCCTATGGGCTGGTGTGCGCCGCAACGCAGGTGCTGTGGCTCACATACGCCGCGATCACGACCGAGACGGCGCACCACTACGGCGTGTCGGTCACCGCCGTCGGCTGGCTGGCGGAGATCTTCCCCCTCGTCTATGTGGTGTTGGCGATCCCGGCGGGGATCCTGCTCGATCGCTGGTTTCGCCCGGTGCTCGCCGCGGGCGGTGCGCTCGTCGCGCTCGGTGGCGTGATTCGCCTGGGGGGCCAGACGTTCGCCTGGGCGATGGCCGGGCAGATCGCGGTTGCTGCCGCCCAGCCGGTCGTGCTCAGCGCGGTCAGTAAGCTGGCCGGTGAGTACCTGCCCGTCGAGGAGCGTGCGACGGGCATCTCGGTCGGCTCCGCCGGCAGTTTCCTCGGCATACTGCTAGCGCTGTTGCTCGGCCCCACCGTCGGTGGTCATGGGCACCTCGAGCGTCTGCTCCTCGTCGAGGCCGTGCTCGGGGTCATGGCGGCGGTGGCATTGCTGCTCGCGCTGCGTACGCGCGGACAGCCCAGCACCGAGCACGCGGCCATCGAAGGCGGCGCCGCGCGGGCCCTGTGGGCGCTTCCGTCGATGCGCATCCTGAGCGGGCTGGTGTTCATCGGCTTCGGCATATTTGTGGCGCTGGCCACCTGGCTGCAGACGCTCCTTCATCCCGAAGGCGTCTCAGAAGACGCGGCGGGTGCGCTGCTCGTGGGGATGATGATCGCGGGGCTTCTCGGCTGCGCAGTGCTACCCGCGCTGGTCGCGCGCAGGGGCGCCCAGCGCGCCTTCATGCGCAGCGCCGTGGTGGTCAGTTGCCTGGGCTGCGTGGCGCTCGGCGTCACCCCGTGGCTCGGTCTGCGCGCCGCGGAGATCGCGATAATGGGGCTGTTTCTTCTGCCCGCACTGCCGGTTGTGCTCGCTGCCGCCGAGCGGCTGGCGGGGGCAGCGGCGGGTACGGCGGGGGCGATCGTGTGGATGGCGGGCAACCTCGGTGGGCTCGTCGTGGCGCTGATCGTGCAGATTCTCATCCACCAGCCCGTGGCGGCGTTTCTGGCGATGGGCGCGGTGTCGCTGCTCGGGCTTCCGCTCGCCGCCCGCCTGGCCCCGCCGGCGCCCTTCACGGACTCCGGCGGCCGGCCCGCGCCCGCCGCCGTGCGCTAGACGATCAAGCCGCTGCGTCCCGCTGCCTGCCTCGAGCTGAGCTCACGTTCGCCATCCGCCGGGGTTTCCGGGAGAATCACACCATGCATGTCACGGCAAAGGCTGACTACGCCATCCGCGCCGTCATAGAGCTGGCCGACAGCAGCCAGGAATCGCCGCGCAAGGTGGACGACCTCGCCCAGGCGCAGAACATCCCCGTCTCCTTCCTCGAGAACATCCTCACGCAGCTGCGCTCGTCAGGGATCGTCCGCAGCCAGCGCGGCCCCGAGGGCGGCTACTGGCTTGCGCGGCCTGCCGATAAGGTCAATCTCGCGCAGATCATCCGCGCCGTCGAAGGTCCGCTGGTGGGAGTGCGCGGGCAGCGCCCGGAGGAGATCGAGTACGTAGGTTCGGCCGAATCCCTGCAGCAGGTGTGGATCGCGCTGCGCGCCAATCTGCGCAAGGTGCTCGAGCACGTGACGATCGCCGACATCGCCGCAGCCAAGCTGCCCAAAGAGGTCCTCTCGCTGACTCGCGAGGAGGAAGCCTGGCAGACGCGCTAGGGGCTGCGCGCGTGAGCGAGGCGCCGCCCTAGCGCTCGCTTCTGCGACGCACTACCGTCGCGTGGGCTACCCTTCCAGCTGGCCTCGCACGCTCCTCGCCCCGACCGTTCGCCCTGCCAACAGGAGACTTCGCCCCCATGTCAGCTTCAGCCGCATCCTCTGTCGCCAACGCAAAAACAGCCGAGGCCGCGGAGGCCGCTGTGGATGCAATCGTCGATGCTCCCGGCCAGGAGACCCTGTTCTCGCTGGAGTTGAGCCAGGATCAGAAGGACATCCGCGACTGGGTCCATGGCTTCGCTGCCGAGGTGATTCGCCCGGCCGGACATGAGTGGGACGAGCGTGAGGAGACTCCCTGGCCGATCATCCAGGAGGCGGCGAAGATCGGCCTGTACGGGTTCGAGGGCGTGGCGCAGTTCTTCGCCGATCCCACCGGCCTCGGCCTTCCGCTGGTCAACGAGGAGCTGTTTTGGGGCGATGCCGGCATCGGTATGTCGATCATGGGCACCACGCTGGCGGTGGCGGCCATCTTCGGGCAGGGCACCGGCGAGCAGATCGGCGAGTGGATCCCGCGCTGCTTCGGCACCCAGGATGACGTGAAGGTCGCCGCCTTCTGCGCGTCCGAGCCGAATGCGGGCTCGGACATCTCCGGCCTGCGTACGACCGCCAAGTTCGACGAGGCGGCGAACGAGTGGGTGATCAACGGGCAGAAGGCATGGGCGACCAACGGAGGCATCTCCGACGTGCACGTCGTCATCGCATCGGTCGATCGCGAGCTGGGCGCGCGCGGTCACGCCGCGTTTGTGATCCCGACGAGCGAGGCCAAGGGCATATCGCAGGGCACGAAGGTGTCAAAGCACGGTCTCCGCGCCTCGCACACCGCGGATGTGTTTCTCGACGACTGTCGGGTCCCCGCTGGTTATGTGCTCGGCGGTAAGGACAAGCTCGATGAGCGACTTGCCCGCGTGCGCGAGGGAAAGAGCAGCAAGTCCCAGGCCGCGATGCAGACGTTCGAGGCCTCCCGTCCGACGGTCGGCGCCCAGGCGCTGGGCATCGCCCGCGCCGCCTACGAGTATGCGCTGGACTACGCCAAGGAGCGCGAGCAGTTCGGCAGGAAGATCATCGAGAACCAGTCGATCGCGTTCACGCTGGCCCGCATGAAGCTCGAGATCGACGCGGCCCGCCTGCTCGTCTGGCGTGCCTCCTGGATGGGGCGCACGCAACAGCGCTTCGAGAACGCGGAGGGTTCGATGAGCAAGCTGAAGGCCGGCGAGGTCGCCGTGTGGGTGACCGAGCGCGCGATCCAGATTCTCGGCGGAAACGGCTACACGCGCGAGTTCCCGGTCGAGCGCTGGCACCGGGACGCCAAGATCTACGACATCTTCGAGGGCACTGCCGAGATCCAGCAGCTCGTGATCGCGCGGGCGATCTCGGGCATGCACATCAAGTAGCTCTGTAGAGCCATTTTCTTAGGACTCGCGGTCCGCTGCGGGTTCGATGCGGCTCCTCGCGAGCCTCGGATGCCAGGTTTGTCAGCGGCTTGTCAACGAGAATCCGCGCGAGCGCTTCCGCTGCCGCGGAATCGCCCTCCGCACTGGGAACGCGTGAGAAAAATTGTGCTCGCGCCTGTGCTGCCCGGTCCCTTCTAGCCCTAAGTGGTATGGAGAGCACCTGTGGACGCGGGGGCTCTCGGTCGTTCCTATGTGCCTCTCTGCGGGATACTGGCCCAGCGATGTCTGAGGAGTCCACGACCCCCGACCTGGTGGAGCGTGTGCGCGCGGCCTTCGACGCCTACGGTCGTGCGGATTTCGCGGAACCGTGGAGTTCTTTTCCGCTGACGCGGTGTGGGAGAATAAGGGGGGCGAGACCTTCGAGGGCGTTGCGGCGATTCGCGCCTTCATGGAAGAGTTCCGTAGCCACTTTGAGGGTTTCGAGGTTGAGGTTGAGGAGCTCCGAGACCTCGGCGGCGAAGTCCTGCTCGCCGTCAACATGATGCGGGGTCATCCACTGGGCAGCGCTGGCGAAGTCCGGCAGAGGGGCGCGTTCGTCTACGAGGGGAAAGCTGGGTTTGCTGTGCGCGCCACGGCCTACACGGACATCGACGAGGCCCGTGCTGCCGCCGAACGACTAGCCGAGGAGCGAGAGGAGGCTGATGTCTGAGCAGCCTGCGCCCCGGACCCGGTGGAGCTTCTGATCGCCGCGCTGCGGGCATGGAATCGCCATGACCTCGACGCGTACATGGGGTTCATGAGTCCCGACGTGGTCCTGGACGCTTCCTCCGTCGGGGTGGGCGTCCATGAGGGCGCGGGGGCTTTTCGGCGCTTCTGCGAAGACTGGCTGGACCCTTACGACGAGTGGACTGTCGAGGTCGAGGAGATCGTCGAGCTCGGCGGCGGAGCCGTATTCGCCTTGCTGCTCCAGCGAGGGCGTCTCGCCGGGAGCGACGCTGAGGTTCACGTGCGCTACGTGCAGGTCATTGAGTGGGTGGGGGATGTGAGCGTGCGTTCCACCTTCTGGACCGACATCGATGAGGGCCGTGCAGCGGCCGAACGCCTCGCACGGGAGCGGGGGTAGGCAGTGTCGAAGAACCTGGACCTCGTGCGTTCGATCCACGCGGACTGGGAACGGGGGGATTTTCGTCGAGTCGATTGGGCGCACAGCGACATCGAGTTCGTCAGGGACATCGAGTTCGATCCCGACCGCACCGAGGGCATCGCCGGGATGGCCTCGGCGTGGCGTCGGTGGCTTGACGAGTGGGAGGACTTCCGCCCGGTGGAGGTTGACGAGTACCGCGAGCTTGACGATGGACGTGTGCTCGTGACCGGGCGCATCCGCGGGCGCGGCAGGGCGAGTGGAGTCGAGGTCGAAAAAAAGTTCGCGAATCTGTTCGAGCTTCGAGAGGGCCGCGTCGCCAGGCTCGTCCTCTACGAAGACTGCGACCGGGCCCTCGCCGACCTCGGCCTGGAGGAGTAGGCGATGTCGCAGGAGATCTCATGACGCCGTTGGCGTCACCCGCGACGGATGAAATGGGCGAGACTCTGTGGCGTCGTCCAACTGAGGCCGTCCACGTTCTGGTGCCACGAGTCCGCCAGGAGAAGGGCTGGGGAGCCCACGGAACCCCGAACTGTTGCCAAGCGCACGTCAAGCAGAATCTTTGAGCTCGAGGGCTCCCACGGACGACACGTCGCTGTCGATCCAATGGAGGTGAGAGATGGAGCGCGTATACGAGCGCTGCGCTGGCCTTGATGTGCACAAACAACAGGTGACGGTCTGCGTGCATGTGCGCGACCGGGCGGGTGTTCGCTCGGAGCTACGGGCGGAGTTCGCCACGATGACCGGTGACTTGCTCGGGCTGCGCGACTGGCTGAAGGGTCTGGGTGTGACTCACGTGGCGATGGAGGCAACAGGCGTCTACTGGAAGCCGGTCTCGGTGGCCAGTCGCCCGCTCGGCGTCTCAGGAAAGGCGATGCTCAGGGCTCTCTGCGACGGCGAGTCAGACCCTGAGGCGCTCGCCGACCTCGCCAAGGGCAAGCTGCGTGCGAAGCTGCCGGCGCTGCGGGCAGCACTCGAGGGCCGCTTCAGAGGGCATCACGCTCTGCTCGTCTCGCACCTGCTGGCCCACATCGAGTATCTCGATGAAACGATCAGCTCGCTCTCGGCGGAGATCGAGGAGCGCGTGCGCCCTTTCGAACGCCAGGTCGAGCTGCTGTGCACGATCCCGGGTGTGGGTGAGCGCACCGCGGAGGTGATCATCGCCGAGCTCGGCCCCGATATGGATCGCTTTCCCTCCCACCGGCACGCCGCGAGCTGGGCCGCGGTCTGCCCCGGCCACGACGAGTCCGCCGGCAAGCGCCGCTCGGGCAAGACGCGCAAGGGCGACAGCTGGCTGCGGGTTGCCCTGATCGAGGCCGCCAACAGCGCTGCCGGTCGCACCAAAGACACATACCTGCGCGCCCAATACCTGCGCATACGTCGCCGCCGAGGACACAAGAAGGCGATCGTCGCCGTCGCCCACTCGATCCTCGTCAGCGCCTACCACGTGCTCCACGACGGGCTCTCCTACCAGGAGCTCGGGGGCGACTACTTCCTCACCCGCGAGGATCGCCAGCGCGTGACCCAAAGGCTGGTGCGCCAGCTAGAACGGCTCAGCCAAACCGTTACGCTCGAGCCCATGACCGTGGAGGCAGGGTGAGCGCTTATTTCTAAGCAGAACGTGGAGATCGTCGGGGCGCGTACGAGCAGTTCGCGACCACGGGGCGGTGGCGACGCTGAGATCGCCACGCCCGAGTTGTCTGCAACCCTGTTGAGTTCACCCTGGCCCTGATCGGCACGTCGGAGACGTTTCTCGGAGGGAGCGGCCTCGGGCTCATATCTGACTGGCTGCTCCATGGGCGACCTATCGAGTGGAGATCGAGTGGAGGCCATGATGATCTCGGTGATCGGGTCGTTGCCCGGGTGCCGCCACGAGGGGGTCAGGCGGCGGAGACGGGGTGGAAATGGCGGCTGCCGCGCTATGGACCGTCCGCGACGGGATCGCCCGCGCCGACTGGATCTATGCCGACCGCGACGAGGCCCTGAAAGCCGTGGGCCTGGAGTGAGTGTCAGTGTCGGGGGTTGCCGGGCGGTGTTGTCCGACTGGTCAGGTTGGTTCTGGTTCGGGGCGGGCGGCACCGTGAGCATCTGGAGCCTCGGCAGCGAGCAATTCCACGTCCAGGCGCCGGGCCATGATTCCGAGGTCGAGGGCTTCGAGCAGGCGCGGGCATTGGCGCACCAGGTCGCCACGGAGCTGGAATAGCCGGCCAGCCGGCGCCCCGCATCTTTCTGGCGCAAGATGCGGGGACGGCATCAATCAAGGCTGCGGCAGCTCGTCTAGGATCGCCGCACTGCAGGAAGTGGGAGGGTCCCCCGGTCTCAGTGCCTCCATCCAGGCCGGGGGCACCCTCTCATCCCCAATACTCGAGCAAGCGCCGCGGGGGATCTTGGCGCTGCCGAGCGCGTAAGAGCCTATGCCTCGATATGCCCTGCGCCGGAAATCCCCCATTTGGGGGAGCGAGAATGCCGCACTTTCCGTGGGAAACCTTGCGGCTGGCACCCACGGCGGGCGATGCAGCAGGACAGGAGTACCGGGCCATTCCACCGGCACGCCCGCCCTGCCACGGCCGCGCCTCAGATTTTGCAAAGGTACAACCCTCCGAGACGGGCACGATCAGCCTAGGCCGTATCCCCCATTTGGGGGAGGGACGAGGGCCCAGTTTGCGGCGATTTCGCCGGGAGGACCGAGGCCCCCCTAGATGTAGTTCCTAGGAGCGTTGGTCAGTCGTGTGCCGGGTGGCTTGTGGCTGAGGGCGCCGCGTGGTCGTGTGAAGTTGTAGTGGGTTAGCCAGGGCTCGAGCGCTGCGGTGCGGTGCGCGCTTGTCTGGAACACGCGTCCGTAGGCCCACTCGCGTTGCAGGGTTTGGATGAACCGCTCCGCCTTGCCGTTGGTGCGTGGGCGGTAAGGGCGTGTGCGTAGGTGGCGCAGCTGCAGCTCGCGGCAGGCCGTGGCGTGTACGTGAGAGACATATGGGGAGCCGTTGTCGGTCATCACGCGTTCGACGGTGACGCCGTAGCCGGCGTAGAACTCGACAGCTCGCTTGAGGAACCCGACCGCGGTGGGTCCCTTCTCGTCGGTGAGCACCTCGGCGTAGGCCAGGCGGCTGTGATCGTCGATCGCGACATGCACGAACTCCCAGCCAGCCAACCTGACCGTTTTGCCGCCGCGACTCGTCGAAGCTTTTCCCCGACGATCGCCAGTGACGCGATGGCCTGGCTTGAGGATCCTCCCGAGCTTCTTGATATCGATATGGATCAGCTCACCAGGGCGGCGGCGTTCGTAGCGGTTGGGTGGCTCGGGCGGATCAAGGCGCGAGCGCTTGCCCAACCCGACGCGTTTGAGGACGGCAGAGACCGTCGAGAGCGCCATCTGCAGCGCTGTCGCGATCTGCGCCGCGGTCATCCTCAGCCTTCTGAGCCTGACGATCTCCTGGACGTGCTCGGGCGGCGTCTTGTGCGCGATCCGCTTAGGCGCCGAGGACCGATCGAACAGGCCACCAGGCCCCTCGGCCCGCCAGCGCGCCATCCAGCGACGAGCTGTGCGATCGGTGATCCCCGCGGCCTCGGCAGCATCGATCACCGACCAGCCAGCATCGATTCGTTCAACGAGCAGCCGCCTGCCCTTCGGACAGGTCCGAGCGTTAGCGTGCAACTTCATCCGGTGCCTCCTTGGGACTGTTGGCGTTAGACACCTCCAGCCTCCAAGGAGACCCGGATGACTAAACCGGACGAACCTGCCTAGGAACTACACCTAGACACCGGAGCTGGCCTGATGAGCTAGCACCCTGTAGCCCATGTCTCACGAGCCCGAGCCGTGGCAGACCAACGCCGACCAACCGTTCGCCGTCATCGAGCTCGCGAGGAGCGGCGTGCGCAGCGCGCGGTCTGTTCGACCGATGATCGCAATCCGGTCCTCGATGACCATCGGCCCGGGACCGTCCGGTGGGTCAACGGCAACGAGGTTGCCGTCGTAGTCGGTCAGTTCAAGTCGGATGTCGTGAACGCCGGCCTGTCGGCGGGGAAAGCGCAACACGATTGCGATAGCGACCGGACCCTCCGCCTCGGCCGCCCTGACTTGCCAGCCGGCATCGAGAATCGAGAGGGTGCCGCTGCGCGACACGGCTGCGGCGAGCATCATGTCGGCCTCGACGGGCATCTCGCTAGATCCTCCCCAAGCGAGGCTCGCGTTCTCCTCCCGGTTTGGTCTTTTACGTGGCGGGAAGCTGCCGCCCTTTGTCAAGGCGATGTCAGCGAACGTAGCCGGACGGGCCAGCATCCGGCGTCATGGTCGACGACGCGCGAGCCCGTAAACGCCTGTGATCTCGGACTCCCCGATACCGGGCGACCTAGGCCAGGACGGGGAGCCGAGATCTAGACATCTTCGCGGGCACTGCCGAGATCCAGCAGCTCGTCATCGCGCGGGCGATCTCGGGCATGCACATCAAGTAGAGCCGCGGGCTCACGCGTCGGACGGATCGTCCGGCTTCTGGCGCTTGCGGCCATTCTTGTCCGTGCGTCCGGTGCCGAGGCATTCCCGGCAGATGATCCATTTGGCCTGCTCGGGTTCTTCGTCGGTCTCGGGGGATGACCACCAGGTCCAGCCTGCGCCGCTGCAAAACGAGCAACGAGCGTTCTCGGGAATCCGCTTGTCGTGTTGGGGCATTGGCGGAGCCTAGCCGAGGGGCGATGTCAGCACCAAGCAGCACAGGAGTTCGCTAAGAGCGCACTTCCGGTGTAGCATCGCAGGCTCGGATAGTCGGAGGGACCACAGCGCCAATGGAGCTGGATCGCCGTGGGCGGAGGTCCCCCGGCAACGGATCGATGATTCATGGAGGAGCCGGATGGGGAAGCTGTCCACATGGCTGGTCGTCGCGCTCACGGGTGCGGCGTTCGCCGTTGGTCTCACCGGTGCGGCGTTGCTCGAGGGCGGCGGCGGCAGGCACTTCACCTCGAGCGGCTCGACGGCCGGCGGGGAAAGCACAGGGGCGCTGCCGATCACCGAAACGCCGACTGTCCCCCGGCCGCGGGCGCGCAGGCGCCTGACGGCGAGGGTCAGGCGAGCGTCGCCGCACGCCGCCCACACGCCTCGCGGACAATCACCGCCGCACAGAGCACCGGCGGCGGCGCCACTCCCGCCGAGCCCTGACGCGGTGCCGACTCCGGAGCCCAACCCGGTGGCGGTGGGGTCGCCGGCGGCGGCGGTCGCAGCCCCGGCGGCGACCCCGGCGTCAAGCCCCGAGCCGGCGGCGCCGTCCACGCCGACCGTACCGGTGCAGAGCAACTCAGGCGAACCCGTCGAAGTTGAAGCGAGCGCTCGCCGCGCCGGCATCGGGGCTGCCTTGACGCTTCTGCAGGAAGCCGCCGGCGAAACGGGCGGTGTGGTCCACAACGTCGTTCGGGAACTGTGCCTAGAACTCGTCAATTCTGCGCTGCCGCCCGTCGTGGAAGAGGGCGCCGGAGGCGAAGGCGAGCAGCTCCCCTTCAGCTGCGAAGTCCGCTAGCCGGCCGCGAGGCGTGTCGCCCTATTCGGGCTCAGTGATCTCGACCGCTCCGAAGCCCTCGAGCGGGCCGTCGACGAAGAAGATCTCCATCGTGATGTCGGGCTCGACGTGTGCCTGGCTGAGGAAGGCGAGCACTTTGCGGCCGGTCAGCTCTTCGATCGTCTGCTTGTAGCGCGCCGCCATGACGCGCTGGAAGTCCTCGCGCATGGCGATCACGCGGTCGGGCTCGCCGCTGTCCATGATCGTCTGCTCGAGTGCCGTGAAGCCGCTCCCGCGCATGACCACGACGATGATGTCGTCGAGCGCGTATGTCTTGGCCTTCATCGGCCCGCGCCCGTAGTGCTCGCGCAGGATGCCGACGATGCTCGTCGATATGGCCGCCAGCAGATGACCGCCGGCGAGCGGCTGACTGCTGGAAGTACTCGTATCCACCTGCGAACCCCCAGTTGTTCGACGGTGTCGAATTTTAGTGCAGGCGACGGGGTGGTCAAGCCTGCTTGGCCGAGCTGGGCCCGGCGAGGCTTCAGCGCATTCCGCATTTAGCGGAGAAAAGCCGGAGAGGGGAGTGTGCAGGGCGTTGACACGCTGGTATGGTCGGGGTACAGCGGTCCCAAGCACGGCCACAGGCCATGTCGGGGCTGTACCTCAGAGAGCGGAACGAATTACGCGGTCACAAGTGGCCGCCGAGCAGCTTTGGTCCGTGCAGCCACTCGTTGGAAGGATGCGAGATGCTAGCCGCGAGCCCGCCCGGGAAAGCTCTTCGACCAGAGAGCGAGGGTGCCTGATCGGTCTGATCAAGTGCTCTTCATCCTGATTTCAAGCGCCTGGCTGGCCGTCGTGACGTTCTCCGTCGCGATGTGCCGCGCGGCGGCACGCGGCGATGACGCAGGCGTCGCGCCTCGAGGCGGACAACCGCAGAAGGACTCAAGACAGCTTCCGAACGATTCCCAACGGGGGATCCGACGCTCCGCCACGCCGGTGGGTGGGTACGGATCTTGAAACAGCTTGGACGGTCGCCCGCTCCCTCCCGGTGCGCCGTCCGGGGCAGCGCGGAGGTTCGGCTCCTTTCCTCCCAACGCGCTGGAACAGGCGCGGGGACACCTTTCCCCTCGGTGTCCTCGCGCCTCATCTTCACAGGCAACCCGCGCTGAGGCGCGGGTTGCCCGTTGTCAGGACGGAGGGCTCTACCGCTGAACCGAGTGGGGGCTGGACGCGTGTGTCGTCTCCCCGCGCCCGACCGTCGGGCGACGGGGCCGTGCGCGCTCAGCCTCCTCGGCATCGCTGAGTGCCCAGCCCAGCCGCTCGATGAGCTGCTTGGCAGCGTGGCTGTCGCTGAGATGCAGCGAATACACGCTCTCGTCCAGTAGCACCGGCGGGGCGCCCTGGATCTCATGATCGGCCATCACGATGATCCTGGCCATGGGATCTCCCTTCTGGGTCGTCGATGTGGTTGGCGCCTGGACCGGGACTGTGCGGCTCGGCCAAGCGCAAGAACTGCCGGGAACTTTCGGGAGCGGTGTGGCCGCTCTCCCTTCGGACTGGGTGAGGTCCTTCAGGGGCGTCTACATCGCCCGATCGCGCGGGCCCGCGCTGATCCAACGTCGATCAGGCCTCGCGCCCGAACGCCGCGGGTTGAGCAGCAGGCAGGCTGGCGGGTTGGCATTACTCAGTAAGTGTATCGAGAATATGGACAAAATGCCGGGCAACGCGCGACGGCCGGTAGCGCGACGTGCAGGCAGATCGCCAGACGCGGCAGAGCCCTGCGCCGCCTCAGCGAGCTCTCGCTACCAGGCCTGCCCGGCTTCGCAGTGCGGGCACGTGACGGTCGTCGAGACCGGTGCGAGGAAGACGTAGCCGCACTGGCAGGTGTAGGAGGCCTTGTCCACGGGGCCGCCCGCGTTGCGCGCGCGCAGGACCGCCGGGTCCGATGACCCGGGTGAGGGCGCTCCGGTCTGCGGGTTCGGGGCCGTCGGCATCGCTCGGCTCCGGCGTAGATGTCGCCGTTCGCGCAGGCGCCGCGGGATGCGTTCCCGCAGGGGGTGCGGTCTGGGCCGGCGCAGGGGGTGGGGGAGGCTCGCTCTCATGACTCACCCCTACAGACTCTGTTCACGCCCGAAGGTTTCGCTTTGCAAGAACGATTTCCTGGCCGAGCTGCCGCCGGACCGTGCCTGCGGGCCGGCGTGAAAGGCGGGAACAACCTCGGCGGGGGTTTGAGATACTTGGGGCAATGGACCCAGCGCGCAAGCGAACGGTGCGCCTGATCGTGGCGTTGAGTGCTGCCGTCGTGCTGGCCAGCGCGCTGATCTACACCAGCTTCAGCGCGGCCAGCCCGGCTCTCAGCCCCAGCCAGCTGGTCCACGAGGCGCAACCCGGCCGCAGCTATCAGCTGACGGGCACGGTGGTGGATGGATCCGTTCATCGCGAAGGCGCTGTGCTGCACTTCGGCGTGGAGGACAGGGTGGGTGGGACGACGATCCCGATCGCCTACACCGGCACGGTGCCCGACCCCTTCCGCGAAGGGCGCGAGGTGATCGTGACCGTCGAGAAGCAGGGCCGGGCGTTCATCGGAGAACGCGACTCGCTGATAACGAAGTGCCCGTCCAAGTACAAGACCGCCCCGCCCAGCGAGAAGCAGAACTACTAGCAGGCGCTCGCTTCTAGGCGGCTTTGCAGGCAGCCAGCGCGCGGAGGCGAGCCGCGCCGGCGGGCAGGTGTGAAACCCGCTCCAGGCACGCCTTTATCGCCTTGCTCAACGGGATCACGTTGTCGGTCGTCGACGAGGTCGTCGGACTGGTCGTCCCGGCGAACCTGTCGCATATCGCCTCGAGTTTGAGCTTCCCGCTCGCCGGAAGCGTTCGCTCTGCGTTGATGGCCCGCTTGCAGGCCGCCAAGCCCTGCAGGGTCTGTGGTCCTGGCTTGGCACGCGTGGTGCCCGTCGCGGTCGCCGGGGCGTTCGTCGCGGGCGCCGGGGCCTCTGTCGCGTTCGTACGACTGGTCGTCACGGCAGCCGGGGCCTTTGTCGCGGTCGTCGGAGCGGTCGTTGCGGTCGCTGGAGCGGCAGTGCTCGTGGTGGTGCTGCTGCTGCTACCGCAGCCGGCAACCAGCAATCCGCCTGCGGATGCAATGACTAGCCATGTCGACAGCTTCCGCATCATCGATTGCCCTTCATGGAAAAGACAGTCCATCAGTCGGCTCGGCGGATAAGGGGCTGAGCGGGTCGTTGGCCTCGCCTGAGCCTCCTGGAAGCGCGACCCAACTCAGCGCCGTGGAAGCTACCGTGCCGACCACCGCGATGCGCCGGTTCAGACCTCGTGATGGAGAGGCGTGCCCCCAGTTCGCGCGACGATGCCCAGGCTTGTCAACGCGACGTCAGCGAACGTCGCCGTACGGGCGCGCACGGGGTACCATACGCGGCGCATGCGAGACCGCGAAACCCTGGTGTCCGTCTCACTTCTCGGCACAGGCCAGCACGGGCCATCACGACCCCCAGAGAAGCAGAACTACTGAGGTGCACCGCACCGTGATGTACACCACCCGTCCCGGCGGTAGGCGCTGATGGCCGATCTCGGGCGGGCCTGCCTGGTCCTGGCGCTCGCCGTGTGCGCCTACGGCATCGGCGCGTCGCTGTACGGCGTTCGCAGCGGACGGCTCGAGTTCTCCGAATCCGGTCGCCGCGCCGTCTATGCGCTGGCCGGGATCCTCACCGTGGCGTTTGTCGTGCTCGAGGTCGCATTCCTGCGCAACGACTTCGCCTTCAACACGGTTGCCGACACCTCCAGCCGCACCACGCCGGCGTTCTACAGGGCCGCCGCCGTGTGGTCCTCCCAGGAAGGCTCACTGCTCCTGTGGGCCTGGCTGTTGTCGCTGTGGGCGAGCCTCGCGCTGTTTCTGACCCGCAGGCGCATGCGCGACGTGGCCGCCTATGCGACGGCGATCCTGCTCGGTTTCGGCGGCTTCTTCGTCTCGTTGATGGTCTTCTACGCGACGCCGTTTGCGACCACCAGGCCGGCCCCCGTCGAAGGCGCCGGACTCGACCCGCTGCTTCGCTTTCCGACGATGATGATCCACCCGCCGATGCTGTACTCCGGCTACACGCTGTGCACGATCCCGCTTGCCTTCGGCATGGGCGCGCTGCTCGCACGTCGCGTGGACGCCGAGTGGATCAGGGCCGTCCGTCGCTTCGCGTTTGCCGCCTGGCTCTTCCTCGGCATCGGCATCCTGCTCGGCGCCCGCTGGTCCTACTCCGAGCTCGGCTGGGGTGGCTACTGGGGCTGGGACGCGGTCGAGAACGCCTCGCTGATGCCCTGGCTCACGGGCACGGCGTTTCTGCACTCGCTGATGATCCAGGAGAAGCGGGGAATGCTGAAGGTCTGGAACGTGTCGCTCGTGCTGGCCACGGGCACGCTTGCGATCATGGGCACCTTCCTGGTGCGCAGCGGGATCCTCAACTCGATCCACGCATTCGGCGGCGCCACCCTCGGCGTGCCCTTCGTGGTGCTCATCGCGGTGCTCATCGCGGGCTCGATCTATCTGGTCGTCTCGCGGCGGAGCATGCTGCGCAGCGAGCATCGACTGGACTCGCTGCTGTCGCGCGAGTCGATCTTCCTCGCCAACAACCTGGTGCTGGTGGGGCTGTGCTTCGTGATCTTCTGGGGCACCTACTTCCCGCTGATCTCGGAGGCCGTGACCGGCAGCGAAGCCTCCGTTGGGCCGCCCTGGTTCGACCGTTACACGGTCCCGCTCGCGCTGGTGCTTGTGCTGCTGAGCGGCATCGGACCGGTGATCGCCTGGCGGCGCGCCACCCTGGCCAACGCCCGGCGCCATTTCCTCGCACCGACGGCGCTGGCGCTTCTGACGCTCGTCGTGCTGCTCGCCGCAGGTGTTCAGGAGAAGCCGTTCGCGATCGCGATGTTCTGCTGCGGAGCGTTCGTGTTCGGCAGCATCGGAGGAGAGTTCTTCCGCGGTGCGCGGGCCAGGCGCGCGATGGCGCACGAGGCGGTCCCGGTCGCGCTGCTGGCCCTCGTGCGGCGCAACCGCAGGCGCTACGGCGGATACATCGTGCATCTCGGCATGGCGGTGCTGTTCATCGGGGTAGCGGCATCCTCCTCGTTCCAGCACGCCTCCGAGCTGGGTCTGTCGCCGGGCCAGTCCACGCGCGTCGGCGCCTACTCGATTCGCTACGTGCGCCCGACGGCGACGATCACACCCAAGTACGACGCCGCCCACACGGGATCGACCCTCAGCCTCGGCGCGGTTCTCGACGTGACCAAGCACGGCCACCATGTCGCCACGCTCCAGCCGAGTGAGGGCTACTACGCATCCGAGGAAGCCAGCCAGGGATCGGTGGGGAGCCTGATCGGTGGCCAGCCGGTGAGCCATGTGGCGATGGATGCCGGTATCTCGCGCGACGTGTGGACGGCGATCGAGCCGGACATCGAAACCCCAACCCTCAAGCGGATCGTGAGTATTGGCAATAGCACGCTGCCACCGGAAGACGCCGTCGTTGCGATCGGCTACCTCGCCCGCTCCTACCTCGAGCACCCGCCGCAGGCGCAGTTCCATTTCATCGTCTCACCGCTCGTCATGTGGATATGGGTCGGCGGGCTGATCGTGTTCGGCGGCGGGCTGATCGCGATCTGGCCGGCGCCGAGCGTCGTGCGCCGCCGCGTCAGCATGCGCCTGCGCGCCCGGGCCGCCCACGGCCTGGCACGCGCCTGATCGCAGTCATGGCCGGACGGCGTCCTCGCGCCCGCATCCGAGCGCCAAGATGAGCGTCCTCGTCGTCGTCCTCGTCGTGGCGCTGCTGGCGGCCGTGGTGTTCGTGGTCAGCGCCCCGCTGCGCGCGGCGCATCGCCCGCCGGATCCCGTCTCCGCCGAGCGCGACGAGCTCGAGGTCGCGCGCGAGGCCAAGTACCGCGAGATCCGCGATGCGGAGCTCGACTACCGCACGGGCAAGCTCTCGCGCGAGGACTACGAGGCCGTCGACGGCGCATTGCGCGCGGAAGCGCTCGAGATCCTCAACCGGCTGGAGACCTAGGCCCAGGGGCGCTTCAACAGCACGATCGCGTTCACCAGGAACAGGATCGCGAAGAAGATGGTCCAGCGATTGAGGTTGCGCTCGACCATCGATCCACCGCCGAGTGGGCCCGTGCCGGTGCCGACGCCGAAGGCGCCGGAGAGCCCGGAGTCCTTACCCGAGTGCATCAACACCAGGAAGATGACGACCACCGAGATGGCGACCTGCAGGACGGACAGAATCGTTTCCACGGCCGCACAGGTTATCGCGTCGGTTGCGATTCCGGCGGCGCCGCGGGGAATCGAGAGCGATCGCCCAAACCCACCCCGGGACCGACCGGTCACCTGGCATGTTGTCGCCGATGCACTCGACCTGTACGATGGATGCCATCTGTAAACACCCGGCATGGACGACGAGGGGGTTTGCCTCAAGCATTGCAGGCAGGAGGACCTGCAGGCCCGGCGACGAGTGAGGGGTGCCGACGGTTCGGCCAGATTACGAGCCCTTTACGGGTTTGTGATTGTGTGTCGCGAACGATGTCGGTGGGCGTACCCCCGCGTGCGTGGGCCTGCTGCGCTGACCACGAACATGGGACGACAGCAAGATGATCCACTTTGGCGGGTGCCGCCGATGAGGAGCCGCCGTGCGCGGCGCCTGCTGCTGTCCGCGCTCGCTGGGGGTGGGTTGACAGCTGCGAGCCTGGGGGGGCCGCTCGTGAGCGGGGCGCTCGGAGCGTCGACACCTGAAGAAGCCGGCTCCCCGAGTGTTCCATCGGCCCCGGTGATCGCCGGTGCCGGCGCCCAGGAATCGATCCCCGGCCAGCGGCCGAGGACCACCCCTGCCAAAGCTCCTGCCAAACCCTCGACCAAACCGGCATCCTCTACCTCAAGTTCAGGTACAGGGTCAACGGGCCAGGGCGCCAGCGCACAGCCATCGAGCGGCGCCGTCCCGGAAGCACCGCCCGTCGTGCTGCAGCGTGGTCAGAAAGCGAGCACCGGCAAGAAGCAGAGCTCAAGCCCCACAGCCGCGGAAACCGCGGCGAAGGCCGGGCAGGGGGCGACCGGGGCCACCGGCGCGACAGGGGCCACCGGCGCGACCGGGGCCACGGGCCCAAACAACGTCGCCCCCCCGCCGCAGCTGGCGGCCGGGCAGGCCGGGGCGCTGGCGGCCGAGCTGGCCTCCTCGGCGGCGTCGGTGCAGGCCCTGTCCTTCTACCGCATCCCGCTGTTTCTGCTGCCCATCTATCAGGCGGCCTCCGTCCAGTACGGGGTGCCCTGGCAGATCCTCGCGGCGATCAACGAAATCGAGACCGACTACGGCTCAGATCTGTCGGTCTCCACAGCGGGCGCGGTCGGCTGGATGCAGTTCATGCCCGCGACCTGGAGCTCCTACGGGGTGGACGCCTTCAAGGCGGGCTATGCGGACCCCTACAACCCGGTCGATGCGATCTACGCCGCCGCCCGCTACCTGCGCGCAGCCGGCGCCTCGGAGAACCTGAGGGGAGCGATCCTCGCCTACAACCACTCCGATGAATACGCGGACTCGGTGCTGCTGCGCGCGAAGCTCATCTCGACCTACCCGCAGTCGGTGATCCAGACGCTCACGGGCCTCGTGGACGATCGCCCGCCCGCCACCGGCCGCGCGATCGCCTGGGACCCGCTCCGCTCATCGCAGGGCGCGACCTCCGCAACCGGGGCCACCTCCGCCGCGGGCGCCACCTCCTCGCAGGGGACCACCTCCTCGCAGGGCGCGACCTCCGCACCGGGTGCCACCTCCGCTGCACCGTCCTTGAGCACCCCCCCGCCATCCTCAAGCGCCACCCCCGCCCAGCCGAAGCCCTCCTCGACCCCCGGCTCTGTGGCCCCGCCGACGCCCACCGCCGCCGCGGCGATCGCCACCTCAAGCCCCACGAGGAGCAAGGGCTCACCCAAGCTGATCGACCTGCTGAGCGCCCCCCACGCGGCCGTCGTCGCCGTGCAGGACGGTCGCATCGTGAAGATCGGCGCCTCGCGAAAGCTCGGGCTGTATGTGATCCTCGAAGACCTCTACGGCGATCGGTTCACCTACGCGGGTCTCGGGAGCCTCGCCAAGAGCTATCGCCTGGGTAAGCCAGAAACCTCAGCGCAGGCGCCGGCCGCCCTGGCAACAGACAGCAAGGACCCCGCCCCCTCAAAGCCCGCGAGCGCCGGGCGCCAGCTCCCACAGACGCTGCCTGCAGCGAGCCCTCAGGGCTCAGGCGAAGCGGGCGAACTGCTCGGGAGCGCCTCAGAAACGACACCCGCGGGGATGGGCAAGGTGCGCCTGTTCGCACACCCCCACAACCCCGATGCGATCGCCGCCGCTGTGAGCGCCGCCGCGATCGCCCGCGCGCAGAGGCTGGGCGAAGCCTCATCGGGTGAGAAACCCCTGAAGAGCGGATCGATCGTGGCCGAGGGCACCGTCCTTGGCCATGTCAACCTGCCCCCCCGCGCCAAGGACGGCCATCTGCAGTTCGCGATCGCACCGGCCGGTGACCCAGACACGATCGACCCCGCCCCGATCATCGAGAACTGGGTGGAGCTCCGGGCCGCGCTTCACCCGCGCGGGGCAAAGACCGGCGAGAGCCTCACCGGGGCGACCGCCGCAGAGGCCTTCCTGATCTCAAAGAGCCGCCTTCAACAGGAGATCCTGTCAGACCCGGCGGTGGGCCTTTCGCCCTGCACGCGGCAGGTGCTCGCCTCCGGGCAGATCGACAAGCGCGTCTTGGCCCTGATCGCCTTCCTGTCTCGCTCGGGGCTTGAGCCCACGATCGCCGCCCTGCGCTGCGGCTCAGGCGCTTACGACACGGCGGGCTATGTCTCACCTGAACACTCAGGCGATGCGATCGCGATCACCAAGATCAACGGCATCTCCGTGGCCCAGCACCAGGGCCAGGGCTCGATCACCGACCAGACGATCAGAACCCTGTTGAGCGTGCCCGCCCAGTTCGCCGCGCATCAGATCGTGAGCCTCATGCACTACCCCGGCGACCCCTCGACGCTGGCGCGCAGAGACCACGGCTCCTACATCGAGATCGTCTTTACGCTGGCCAAGCCTTCCGAGCCCCAGGCGGCCCCCGCCACGGCGAAGGCCGCCCACTCGGCGCCCACCGGGCCGAGCGCCCCCTCGCCGCTGACCGTCAGCGGCGAACTGAGCGCTGCCCAGTGGGAACAGCTCGTGGCCCGCGTGGGGGCGCTGCCCGTGCCGACGGTCTCGACCAAGCCGAGCTCCTCGGCGATACCGGACCGCTAGCCCCCGGTGACGCCTACCTAGGCCCCTTCGCCTCCACCGCCTTCGCCTCCGGGGGCGGGGCCTGCGGGGCCGGCGCCTGCGCCCGGGGCTCCCGCCGTCCCGCCGGCGCCCGGCCGCGAGCGGAAGGCTCCTCGCAGCTCACCGCTGCACTTGGTCTCAGCCGCTTTGAACTGGGCGCTTGCGGTGTTCAGTCCCTTGGTGTTGAAGACCGGGCCTGTGCCGGAGGTGTTCGGCGTCGGCACGTTCACGCCGTTTTCGCGCATGCATGTCGCGAATTTCGCGAGCGCCTGTTTGTAGACGGGGTTTTTGAGCCGAGCCGCGCCACCGCCGAAGGACCCGCCGCCGCACTTTTTCAGGGCGGCTTCATACTGGGCGCGGCTCACGCCTTTCGGCAGTTGCGGACCACCGGCTCCGCCTCCGCCGAGGAAGCCGCCGGGACCGGTCGGGCGCCCGGCGCCCGGCGTGCGCTGGGGCAGCGTGATCCCGTTTTTCTGTAGGCATTCGCGGACCGCTTTGAAGCGTCCGCCCCCGCGCCCGGCGGGACCCGTTGCGCCCGTGCCGCTGGCGGTGGTGGCGGATGCGTTCGCGCTCGTGGTTGAGCTTTTAGATGACCCGCCGCAGGCCGCCAGCCCGAGACAGGCGAGCAGCACGACGATCACGGCTGCAATCGCCGGTTTCGCTGCTCGCGGGCGATCGCGTCCGTTTGGCTTGGTGTGAGACATGGAACTCCTTTGTCGATGATCTTGAGTTGGGACGCACATCCGCCTCTGCGGCGATGCTAACTGCCCCCGTTGCCGAAGAGGGCTGGTTCACCGCCGCTGCTGCTGCTCCCGGCTTTGCCTGCTGCGCCTTTGCCACTCGCGCCGGCCCCGGCACCGAACAGGGCCCCGAGCCCGCCGGCCGCGCCCGCGCCGACGCGAATCGATTCGGCGCTGACCGCGCCGTTGCTCGAGGTCGCGCCGGTGATGGTCACGGTTTCACCGGGATGGATGCCCGCAACGGTCGCTTTCACCGTCTTGGTCACGCTCGTGGCGGGCGAGGTCGTGACCTTCACCGTGTTGCCTTCGGCGGTGGTCACGTACAGAGTGCTCCCCGAGAGATACGCCACCTGTCCGGCGGTCGCCCCGCCCGCCCCGCCCGCGCGTCCGGCGAAGCCCCCGCTCGCGCCGGTTGAGGCGCCGCTCGCGCCGGTGCTCGATCCGCTCCCACGCAGCGCCGCGAAGCGCGACGCGAGCGCCGAGGTGCCACCCGACGAGCTGCTGGTGGATGCCTGGCCCTTCTCCACGAGCACGCCGCCGATGAACCCGCAGGCGGTGATCAGCACGCCGAACAGCGCCAGTGGAACCGGGCTGAGCAGGCGCCGGCGTGGCCGGGGGGGCAGCTCGACCGGCTCCTCGAGCCACTCATCCTCCTCCTCGATCGGCTCGTAGGGCGGCGATCCATACGCCGCCGCCGCAGGCGCCTGCGCGGCGGCGTCCTCGGTGGGGGTGTGCTCAATGGTGGGTTCCTCGTGTGGCATGACGGGCTCCTCGTGGGGGGAAGATGACTCACTCAAAGCGCAGCGCCTCGATCGGCCTCAGGGCTGCCGCGCGAGCGGCGGGGTAGGTGCCGAAGAACAGGCCGGAGACTGCCGCTGCGCCGAAGGCGAGGAAGATCGAGTAGGTGGCGACTTCCGGATGCACTCCGGCGATCTCGAACTGGCTGCCGAGCACTCCGACGAGAACGCCGGTGAGCCCGCCGACGAGCGAGACCAGCACCGCCTCGGTAAGGAACTGGGTGAGGATGTCGCCGCGCCGGGCGCCGATCGCCTTGCGGATGCCGATCTCTCGCGTTCGCTCGGTGACGCTCACGAGCATGATGTTCATGACGCCGATACCTCCGACCAGGAGGGAGATCGCCGCGACCTCGCCCAGCAGGGTGGTGAATACGCTGCTCGTGGAGTTGGACGTTTCGAGCAGGGATCCCTGGTTGAGCACGCTGAAGCCCGGTTCAGAGGTGTCCGTGATTTTGTGACGTTCCTCGATGATCTGCGTGACCTCCGCTTCTGCGGCGTTGAGCGAGCCCTCGGACTTGGCCTCGACCGTGATCGAGTCGACCGGCCCGGGACCCGTCAGGGCGTTCTGAACGGTCGTGATCGGGGCCATCACGACGTCATCCTCGTTGGTGGCGCCGTTGGTTCCCTTCGAGGCCAGCACGCCGACCACTTCGAAGTTGCTCCCGTTCACCTTGATGTTCGCCCCGACCGCACTCTGCCCGGCGAACAGTTCCTGAACCACGGTCTGCCCGATGACCGCGACGTGCCGGTGCTGGCTGACGTCGGTGGAGGTGAAGGCCGCGCCTTCCTGGACCTTGTAGGTGTGGGCCGTCAGATAGGACGGGGTGGTGCCTATGAACGACGACGGTTCGTAGCTCGAGCCGTTGTAGACGAGCTGTACGCTGCTCGCGTTGACCACCGGTGAGGCGCTCTCGACATCCGGTGCCAGGCTCGGGTTCTGGAGCGCCTGGGCGTCTTCCTTGGTGAGTGACACGCTCGCGGTGGTGCTCGCCCGAGCGCCGCCGCGAAAACCACCGCTGGGCATCACGACGAGCACATTCGTTCCGAGGCTCTGGATGCGCGACTGGACCGCCTTGGAGGAGCCGTTGCCGACGGCGATCAGGACGATCACCGAGGCGACGCCGATCGTCATGCCGAGGATGGTCAGGCCGGAGCGCAGCTTGTTGGCGGTGATCCCGCTCCAGGCGATCCGCAGTGTCTCTGGCCCGATCATGGCTGCGCCCCCGCGAGGCCTGCGTCGACGGGCGGATGGGCTGACTTCTGGTTGGCCACGGCGGGCGGGGCGTCGCGCACCCCGCGGGTCCGCTCGTCCTCGACGATCTGGCCGTCGCTCAGCCGGATCACGCGCTTGGCCTGCGCGGCCACGTCCGGCTCGTGGGTGATCAGCACAACCGTCCTTCCTTCCTCGTTCAGGCGCGCGAAGATCCGCAGGACGTCCTCGCTTGAATGGGAGTCGAGGTTGCCCGTCGGCTCATCGGCGAGGATCAGCGAGGGGTTCGTCACTATCGCGCGGGCGACGGCCACCCGCTGCTGCTGTCCCCCCGACAGCTCGGCCGGCTGGTGGTTGAGCCGATGGCCCATGCCCACCGAGCGCAACGCGCGCTCTGCGCGTCCCCGTCGCTCGGCGCCCCTCAGCCCGGCGTAGGCGAGCGGCAGTTCCACGTTGACGACCGCGCTCGTGCGGGGAACGAGGTTGAAGCTCTGAAAGACGAACCCGATCTTGCGGTTGCGCAGGTCGGAGAGGTCGTCCTCGTCCATCCGGCTGACGTCCAGTCCGTCGATCTCATAGCGCCCGCTCGTCGGTACGTCCAGGCAGCCGAGGATGTTCATCAGCGTGCTCTTGCCGCTACCGGAGCTTCCCATGATCGCCACGAGGTCGCCGGCGTCGATCCGCAAGGAGACGTTGCGCAGCGCGCGCACGCGGATCTGGCCCAGCTCGTAGGTCTTCGTGACGTCGTGCACCTGTATGACCGGGTACGGGCGGGTGGGGGCGCCTGCGGCGGGTTTCACCCGCCTGACGAGCGGTCGCTGACGAGGGACGCGTGCCGCGATCGAGGCGTGCCGGCGCAGGGGGCGCACCGTCATCCCCCTCCCCTGAAGAAGGCAGCGCCGCCGCCGCCACCGAGACCACCACCGCCGCCAAGACCACCGCCGCCGCCCAGTCCGCCCAGGCGGCTCACACCCGTGCCGCCTTTCGTGCTCGAGCTGCTGGTGGTGGTCGCGACCGGCAGGGCCACCTTTTCGCCCGCCTTCAGACCGCTGAGGATGATCGTCGAGCTGTTGCCCTTCAGGCCGGTGACGACTCGCCGGCGGACCTGCTTGCCGTGTTCGATGACCGTCACCGCCCCCCCGGAGATCGCGGTGGTCGGGACGTTGACTCCTTCTTCCTGCTTGACGACCACTTCGGCGGTGGCGCTCATGCCTGGTTTCAGGCCGTCTTCGGACTGGTCGAGCTGGAACGTGACGGGGTAGCTGACGGCGCCGCTGGTGCTCGTGGGCTGAATGGCGACTTCGCTGACGTGAGCCGCGAGCTTGCTGTTTTCAAGGGCTTCGACCGTCACCGTGGCGATCTGGCCATCCTTCACGCTGCCGACTTCGGACTCGCTCAGCGACACCACCAGCTGCATCGAGTTGAGGTCGCTGAGGACCGCAAACGCAGAGCTCGCGCTGGAGCTCGACGAGGAGGAGCCGGCGGAGCTCGATGAGCCGGTGGCGGAGCGCCCGGTGGTCGACGAGGCCGCCCCGGCCGCCCCGGCCGTGCTCGATCCCGAACCGCTGGAGGAGCTGGCCGTGGTCGAAGCGCGGGTCGTTCCGGTCCCGGACACGGTTTCCCCGACCTGGCCGGACAGCGAGACGATGGTGCCGTCCTCGGGCGCATAGAGCTTCGTGTCCTGAACGGCCTGTTCGTCACTCTGCACCGTCAGCTTGTCGCTCTTGACGGCTGCCCTGGCAGACGCGAGATTGGCTTCGCGTGTGGCCGAGCTGATCGTGGCTTTGGACGCTGACGAGCTCGATTCCTTGCTCTGGCCTTCGCTGCTGTTCGTGTTCTTGCTCGACGATGTCGTCTTCGGCGTCGTGGTCGTCTTCTTCGTGCTCGGCGTGGTCGTCGTCGGCGTGGTGGTCGTGGGCGTGGTCGTGGTTGGCGTGGTGGTCGTGGGTGTCGTCGTCGCTGGCGTGGGTGTCGTGGCGGCCGGCGACGTGGTTGTGCCCGTCGGCCCACTCGGGTACGTGTTCGCCGGCCCGGCGGCGGCAACCGCGGTCAACCCGGAGGCGCCCGCTGTGCGCACCGAGGCCGTGGCAGCGCTGGCGGCGCCCGAGCCGCTCGAGCTCTGCCCGACGGAGGTTTCGCCGTCGGTTTCTTCCTCCTTGGCGAGGCTGGCTTCAGCCGACTGCAGCGCGGCCTTCGACTGTTCGAGCGTCACTTCGGCGCTCTGCGGGTCGAGCGTGGCCAGCAGCTGACCCTGCGCCACCTGCTCGCCCTGGGTCACGTAGATGTGCGTGACCGTTCCGCTCGTTCTGAACCCGAGGTCGAGCTGGCTCGCGGCCTGGACGTTGCCGCTGCCGGACACGGTCGACTGGACGACGCCGCTCTGCGCGGTGGCCGTGCGGCTGGCGGTCGCCTGGCTGCCGGATGCCGGACCCACGACGAGGATTGCGGCTGCGATCGCACCGGCGCTGAGAGCCCCCAGTACGTATACGACCCAGGATGCTCTGGTGCGTTCAGTCACGTTTGATCATGTCCCGTACTTCGATACTCTGCCCAACCCGTAAGAACCTACGAAGAAAGCCTGCAAGCGTGCATAAAATCTCCTAAAGCCTCGCTCGCCTGTTCCCTTATCTAGCAGCGCCCTTGCAGCGGGGCGCGGTCTGCGATGATCCGCCCGCATGCGGCTTCACGGTGGAATAGACCTGGGTGGCACCAAGATCCAGGCGGCGATCGTCGACGAGGAGCACAACGTGGTCGGCTCGGCTCGCCGGGCCACGCCCACGAGCGGCGGCCCGGCGGATGTGGCGGTGGAGATGGAGGCCGCGTTGCGTGACGCCGCCAAGGCCGCCGAGGTGGAGACTGCCGCGCTGGCGGGGGTGGGGGTGGGCTCGCCGGGCACGATCGACGGCGGCGTCGTCTCGAGCGCGCGCAATCTTCCCGACTGGGAAGGCGCCTTCCCGCTCGCGGCGACGCTCGAGCGTGCGCTCGGCTGCGAGATCAGGGTCGGCAACGACGTTCAGGTCGCGACCGACGCCGAGTTCAAGCTGGGCGCCGGGCGGCTGTACAGCTCGCTGCTCGGGGTGTTCTGGGGGACCGGCGTCGGCAGCGGGCTGATCCTGGACGGCCGGGCATGGACCGGCCTCGGAGCGGCCGGTGAGATCGGGCACATGGTGGTGAAGATGGGCGGCGCGCATTGCACGTGCGGTCGCTGGGGCTGCATGGAGGCCTACGCCGGCCGCGCCGCGATGGAACGGCACGTGCGGAAACTGCAGCAGGAGGGCCACGAGACCGATCTGTTCAGGCTCATGGAGCAGCACGGTCGCACCCGCCTCACCAGCGGCATCTGGGCGCGGGCGCTCGAGCAGGGGGACAAGCTCGCGATCCGGGTCCTCGACCGCGCCATCAGGGCACTGGGCGCCGGGGTCGCATCGGCCGCCAACCTGCTCGATGTCGAAGGCATCATCATCGGCGGTGGGCTGGGCGTGCGGCTCGGGCATCCCTACGCGAAGCGGCTCGCCGATGAGATGCTGCCGCACCTGTTCGCCGATTGGCGGCCCCCGCACGTCCATGTGGCGGCGCTCGGCGACCTCGGTGGGGCGATCGGCGCGGCGCTGCTGCTCGAGCGCGATGGCGTGCAGTCGATGTCCGCCTGACGCCTGCGCGCGGGCGGACAGGGTGGCGCCGGCCCGGTTGGCACCAGCACGGCCCCGTGCGTGCGGGGTCGCTACAGGCCCACCACGGTGACGAGCACGAGGACGACCGACAGGGTTGAGGTGACCGCCACGGTGACGCCTGCGGCGCCGTCGAGCATTCCGCGGCTGCGGTGCTCGCCCATCACGTGGCGCGAGCGCGAAAGGCGCCAGATGAAGAACAGGTTGATGGGGAGCAGCAGGCCGTTGACGACCTGCACCCCGACCAGCAGGGCGATCACGGGCACGTCCGGGATCATCGCCACGAACGCGCTGAACAGGATCATCGCGGTGATGATGTTCACGAACACGGGGGCCTCCTCGCGGCGCCTGCCGACGCCCTTCTCATAGCCGAGCGACTCGGAGATCACATACGAGGTCGCTATCGGCAGGATCGCCGCGGCCAGCAGGCTGGCTCCGAGCAGGCCGATCCCGAACAGCGCCTCGGCGTAATGGCCGGCGAACGGAGTCAGCGCGCGTGCGGCGTCGGCGGCCGAGGAGATGCTGTGGATGCCGTGCGTATAGAGCGTCGCCGCGGTGGCGATGATGATGAAGGAGGCGATCACGTTCGCGAACACCGCCCCCAGGACGGCCTCGCGTTCCTCGTGGGGCAGCTCGTCCTCACGCACCCCCCGCTCGACCACGGCCGATTGCAGGTACAGCTGCATGTACGGGGTTATGGTGGTGCCCGCCAGCGCGATCAGCAGCAGCAGGTAGGCCGAGCTCGTGTGGAGCTGCGGGACGACGATCGAGTTTCCGACGGCGCCCCAGTGGGGGTGGGCGAGGATCGCGGCGATCGGGTAGGCGAAGAAGGGAATCGTGAACCAGATGAAGGTCTTCTCGGCCGAGCGGTAGGAGCCGCGCACGATGATCAGCCAGATCGCGAGCGCGGCCACGGGCACCGACACCTGCGCGGGGATACCGGTCAGGCCGACGGCTGCTCCGATGCCAACGAAGTCCGAGATGCAGATGCCGAGGTTGGCGATCAGCACGGCGGTTGTGGCCAGCACCGACCAGCGGATGCCGTACTCCTCGCGGATCAGCTCGGCCAGGCCCTTGCCGGTGACGACGCCCATGCGCGCGGCCAGCAGCTGCACGATGCCCAGCGACACCGTGATGAGGACCATGATCCAGAGCGTGCTGTAGCCGTATTTGGCGCCGGCCGAGGAGTAGGTCGCGATCCCGCCGGCGTCATTGCCCGCGTTAGCCGCGATCAGGCCGGGGCCGAGCAGGCCCAGGAAGGCCAATACACGTACGCGGCGAGCGCTAAGCCGGGCAGGCAGGCGCGGTCGGCCACGGGCGGCCGACCGGATACGACGCATGACGGACGGTACTCGGACCGCCATCTAACTGGCCCGTTGGAACGATCACTGGCATGAGTCTATTCGGAAGGCGTTTGTGGAAGGCGCTCCGAGCGGCTTCTTGCGTCAGTCCTCGCCGAGCAGGCCGAAGCGCCGGCGCCAACCGCGCGGGAGCATCGCCTCGAGCACGTCGTCGACCGTGACTACGCCGAGCATCCGTTCGTGCTCGTCGACCACCGGGACCGAGGTGAGGTTGTAGTCGGCCATCAGCCGCGCCACCTCCTCGAACGACGCATCGGGTCGCAGGCAGGGGACCTCGTGCTTGACCAGCGCCTCCAGACGCTGGCCCGGGTCGCTGCGCAGCAGGGCAGTGACCGGGATGCTGCCCTCGAGCGAGCCGTCCGCGGCGCTCGCGAACACGGCGGTGAGCAGCTCGGGGGCGATCTCGCTCCCGCGGACGGCGTCCAGAGCGTCGCCGGCCGCGGTGGTGCTTGAAAGCACGATGAAGTCGGGGCTCATCAGCCCGCCCGCCTCGGCGGGGTCGTAACCCAGCAGCGCGCGGACCTTGACGCGGTGGCTGACGGGTAGCAGGGCGAGCACGGGCTCGCGCCTGTCCTCGTCGAGCTCGCCGACCACATCGGCTGCGTCGTCGGGCGCCATCCGCGAGACGATCTCGGCGACCTGGACGTCCGGTCGGTCCTCCAGGAACTCCCGCTGGTGGTGGTCGTCCAGCTCCTCGAAGACATCGGCCTCCAGCTCGCGGTCGTCGTCGCCGACGGCCTGGATGATCTCCTCGCCCTCGCGCCGGGAGGCCGCCTCGACGAGATCGGCGATCTGCGCTGGATGGAGCTTGGCGAGCTTGGGGTGGGGGATGCGAAGGCGCACGGTGGGCACATGGCCGACGAACGGCTCGACGATCGCCCAGTCCAGGAACTCGCCGGTGGCGATGTGCGTGCCGAGCCGCTTCGGCAGGAGGCGCCGCAGGCCGCCGCGGGCGCCGGTGTCGACGCCGACCACGCGCCAGGCGCCCCCCAGCAGTGCGAGCTCGATCTCATTGGCACGCACCAGCCGCGCGCCCTTGACGTTGATCAGCTGGCGGTCCAGCACGTCGCGCTTCAGCAGCACCTCCTCGGGGCGTCGCTCGAAGTGACGCAGGTCGAGCTTGGCCTTGCGCAGGACCACCCCGTCCGCTCCGATGTCGGAGACGCGCTCGGCGCCCACGAACGACGTCCGCCCCGCGACGGTCACCAGGAAGCCGGTGATCGGCGGATACCCGGCGCCGCCCAGCCGGACGATCAGGTCCTCGACCTTGCCCAGCCGCTCACCGTCCGCGTCGCGCAGCGGCCTGCCGACGACCGACGAGAGGTGCAGGATTGGCGGCGCCGGCGCCGGCGCCGCGGGCGCGTTCACACCGCCATCCTAGGGGCTCGGGCCGCGCTTGCGGGCCCCGGCCTGCCGAGCGCGCTCGCCGCCACATCACCGCGTCAGTCTCCCGCGAGGCTCGTGGGGATCGGCTGTCCCGGGGGCGGCGGGTCGTCGAGCATCATGCGGGGGATCGTGACCGGTCGCAGTCCGCGCTTGCGCAGCCCGGCGATGATCGCCGGAAGCGCCGCGATCGTCTCCGAGCGGTCCCCGCCGGCGTCGTGCATGAGGATGATCGCGCCGGGGTGGGCGCCGGCGAGCGCACGTTCGACGATCGCGTGGACGCCCGGCAGGGTGTAGTCGGAGGTGTCGGTCGACCACAGCACCATCAGCAGGTGCAGGGCGTGCAGCTCGGAGAAGGTGGTCGCGTTGAACGAGCCGTAGGGTGGGCGAAACAGGCGTGGGCGCGGGCCGCCGAGCAGTTCGATGCGGGCGATCTGTTCGAGCAGCTCTTCGTGCTGTTCGTGTCGCGACAGCGACGCCATCATCGGATGGGTCTCGGTGTGGTCGCCGACGACGTCTCCGGACTGCAGCTCGAGCAGCGTTCCGCGCGAGAAGTAGCGCTCCTCCTCGCCGATCGCGAAGAAGGTGGCGGTCACGTGCAGGCTGTTGAGGACATCGACGAGTCGTTCGGTGTACGGGCCGGGGCCGTCGTCGAATGTGAGCGCCACCTCGTTGCCCTTGTCACCGCCCCGGGTGATCGCCGGCGTGTAGGCGAGAACGCGGTCGATCGCGTTGTTCTCCTGCCGATCGGCGAGCGCCGCCCGCTGGGCGCCGCTCAGCGGCGCGACGGCGGCGTTGCGCGCGCCCGCATGCGGATCGGCGTGCGATCGGCCCGCGCCGTGCCCGCCGCCTGCGCTCAGCGCCGCGATCAGCAGCGCGACGACCGCGACGAGCGCCACGCCGGCGGCCGCTCGGCGGCGAAGGATCGTCCGGCGGGCCTTGGAGGGCTCGGCGGGGCGCTCCGGCGGGGGGTCGGGCGGGTGGTCGGGCGGGGCTCCCCCTCCCTGCGGGGGCGCAGGGCGTGACTCCTCCCAGGTCCAATTCCAGCGTCCCACCGGGCCTATGCTAATCGCACCATCGCAGGCGCGATCTATCTATGTTGAGCGTGGTGCCGCCCTTCTGGATATCGATCGCGCTGCTCTCGCTCGTGCAGGGGGGGCTCGTCGCGGTGCCCGGAGCGCTGAGGGCCCCATGGCTCGAGCGGCTGTCCGGCCGACGCTGGGCGCTGATCCCACCCGCGTCGGTGATCGGATTCGTTCTCGTGGCCGGCGCCGCGGAACGCGCGAGCACACAGGGCCTCACCTACCTGGCGCTGTGCGCGGTGCCGCTGCTCGCGGCGCTCGCCCTGGGCTGGCTGTCCTTCGATGCGTCCCCGCCACGCCCGCTGAGGGCGCTGCTGGTGGTGCCGCTGTTCGGGCTCGCATGGCTCGACCGCTCCGGCCTCTGGGGCGAGGGCGCGGCGCTCGTTCTCTCGGCGCTCAGCTGCGTCGCGCTTGGCGTGCTGCTCGCGTCTGTCACGCCGCCGCGATGGCTGGCGGCGGGCATCGTCGCGATGGCCGTGGCCGACACGGCTCTGGTGGTCTCCGAACAGCTGCAGCGCCCCAACAACGCGCTGAACGCCGCCCATCCGGCGGCGGGTCTGCCGCGCCTTCAGAGCGCGGTGTTCGGCTCGGCGGCGATGGGCTACGGCGACCTGTTCATCGCCGGCGTGCTGGGGGCGTTGCTCGCGCTCACGGCTGGGCGCTCTCTCCAGCTCGGGGCGGCAAAGCTGACGGCGCTCCTGGCGCTGGGGTTCGATCTGCTGTTCTTTTTCGTCGACGAGCTGCCGGCCACGGTGCCGGTCGCGCTCACGCTGCTGATTCTTCTGGCCGCGCGCCGTTGGAGACCGTCTCTGAGCTCGCGGCGGAGCCCAGCACCCGGGAGTTCAGCGCCCGGCCGCGGCCGGGCGGCAGCGGGCCCGGCAGTGCCGGCTCGGGCTCAGCCACCGCCGGCTCCTCGAACGCCGAGCGCTGCGGCGGCTCGGCGTCCAGGCGCGCGGTGACCGCTCGCGCTGCGGTCTCGACCGTGCTCGGCAGGAGCACCTCGCGCTCGGAGGAGGCGCCGGCCTGCTCGATGCGGCGGACCTGGGGGATGACGCGATGGTCGAAGGAGCCGACGGCCTCGTTGTAGGCGCCGACGGCTGAGTCGAGCTGGCGGCCGACCTTGGCAAGCGGCTCGAGGAAGCGTCCCAGGCGACGGTGCAGCTCGCGCGCGGAATCTGCGATCTCGCGTGCGGACTCGGCGATCAGCTCCTGGCGCCAGCCGTAGTGCACGGCCCACAGCAATCCGATCAGGGTGGTGGGCGTGGCCATCAGGACCTGCTGTGAGACGCCGTACTCGATCAGCGCGGGGTCCTCCGCGAGGGCTGCCTGGTAGATGCCGTCCGAGGGCACGAACATGACGACGAACTCGGGGGTCGAGTCGAACTGGTGCTGGTAGCCCTTGGACGCGAGCTTGGTGATGTGCTCGTGCGTCTGGGAGGCATGGCGGGCGAGGTGCAGCTCGCGCTCCTCATCGGTGGATGCCTCGAGCGCCGACAGGTAGGCGTCGAGCGGAACCTTGGAGTCGACGACGATCAGCTTTGCGCCGGGCAGGCGCACCAGCATGTCGGGTCGCAGGCGCCCGTCATCGGTGTGGATCGTGCTCTGCTCGATGAAGTCGCAGTGCGAGACCATGCCCGCCATCTCGACGACGTTGCGCAACTGGATCTCCCCCCAGGACCCACGCGTGGTGGGACGCTTCAGCGCCGACACCAGGTTGCCCGTCTCCGCTCGCAGCGTGCCCACGCCGTCGTTCAGCTGGCGAACCATCTGCGCCAGCTCACCCTGGGCCTGGCGGCGCTCGCGCTCGAGCCGTGAGATCTCGCTCTCCATTCTGCCGAGCTTCTCCTGGACGGGGGTGACGAGCCCCTTCATCTCCTCGGCACGCCTGGCCATCTCACCCGAGGCGCGCTCCTCCTCGGCCCGGCGCTGATCGGCGAGCCGCTGCGCCAGCGAGTCGCCGGTCTGGGAGAGCACGTCCACCGAGATCGCCTTCAGTTCGTCGCGCATGCGCTCGCGGTTGGGGCTCACGCGGACGAATGCGATGGCGCACGCGCCCCCGAGCAGGACCCCGACGATCAGCAGTAGGACACTCATGGATGCCACTACGGTGGCATCCGCCTCGGACGTGAGCGGCTAGGAGGCGGGTGCGCCGAGCACGTCATAACTGCTCGCGGCCTGTTCGAGGATTCCCAGCATCGCCGGCGCGGCCGGCACCAGGCCGGCGCCGCTCGGGGCGGCGGCGATCACCTGGCGCACCGGCGGGCGGGGGGACAGTGCGCGGATGATCACGTCCTCGCGCACGACCGACAGCGCGAGCTCGGGGATCAGCGCGACGCCGACGCCGGCCGCAACGAGACCCTGCACGGTCTGGTAGTCGTCGCTCTCGAACGACACGTTCGGCTCGAAGCCGGCCGCGTGGCAGGAGCGCACCACGTGGCGGGCACAGGGGCTCGAGCGGGAGGTCTGCACCCAGGCTTCGGCCCTGAGGTCGTGCAGGCGCAGCCTGTCCCGGGTCGCGAGCGGGTGGTCGCTGGGAAGGGCCAGGTACATGGGGTCCTCGAGCAGCTCCACCCGGGTCATGCCCTCCTTCAGCGGCGTCTCGCCGGCGAACTCGAACAGCAGCGCCAGATCCAGCTCGCCGGCGCTGAGGCGCGGCACGATCTCCTCGGGCTCGCCCTCGGCGAGCGTCAGCTCGACGTCCGGGTAGGAGGAGCGGAACGTGGCGATCGCCAGCGGCATCAGCGTCGCCCCGGCAGTGGGGAAGGAGGCCATGCGCAGGCGGCCGCTGCGCAGCCCCGCGATCGCCGACAGCGCCGACTCGGCCGCCTCGAGCCGGGCGAGGATGCCCTCGGCGTGCCCGACCAGCGTCTGGCCGGCGGCGGTCAGGCTGACTCCGCGGGCATGGCGCTCGAGCAGCGTCATGCCGGCTTCCGCCTCGAGCGCCGCGATCTGCTGGGAGACGGCCGACTGCGTGTAGGACAGAGCCTCGGCCGCGCCTGAGAACGATCCGCGGTAGGCGACCTCTCTGAGGACTCCGAGTCGAGCGGCGCTAAGCATAAGTACATCTTATACCATCGATCACAAATATCATTGGAACTGATGGCAGGAACGTGGCACAATCGCAACGAAAGTACTCACGAATCGCATCTAAAGGTGAGCCCATTTTGGTCGCTCCGTCTAGATGATCCTGAACCTCCATCCCGCCCGAACTACTTCAACTTCCAACAGAGAAACAAGGAGTGACCATGTCCACCAAGATCATCGTCTCCTACGACGGCACGGCCAACGAGGACGACGCGATCGCCCTCGGCCGCGTCTTCGCCCGCGCCGGCGCCGAGGTGTCGGTTGCATACGTGCGCCACAGCGTCGAGCCCGACTACAGCGGCGAGACGCTCGCCCAGAATGAGGCCGAGGGCCTGCTCGAGCGCGCAGCCGGGTTGCTCGGCAACCCCGACGCCGCCAAGCACGTCGTCACCGACCGCTCAACCCCCGAGGGCCTGCGGGCGCTTGCCGAGGCGCAGGGCGCCGACGCGATCGTGTTCTGCTCGGACTCACACACCGCCAAGGGCCATGTCGCCATCGGCAACTCAGCCGAGCGGCTGCTCGAGGGCGGCTCCACCGCCGTCGCGATCGCTCCCGCCGGTCTCGCTCAGGAGAACGCGGAGGCCGCCGTGAAGCGGGTCGTCGCCATCGGCGACGCCAACGGCGGCGCGCGAGGCGACCGCCCAGGCCCTGGCAGCGGCGCTCGGCGGGACCGTCGTTCCTGTCGCCAACCAGGACGCCGACCTGCTGGTCATCGACTCGCGTACCGACGCGCAGGAGGGCCGGGTTTCGATCAGCTCCTCGGCATCGCATCTGATCGAGATCGCCACCTGCTCGGTGCTGGTGGTGCCGCGGTCAAGGACACTGTCCTTCGGCAGGTCGACCGCCGGAGCCGTCGCCTAGCGAGTCTGCGCGCAGGCGTCCACGGGCCGGACACCGTTCCGGGCCATGGACGCCTCAGCGCGCCCGGCGCGCTCGCGCCCGCAGAAGCAGATAGCGCGCGAGCGCCTCGATGAGGTCCAGCGTGCCGCCGATCAGGTGGCCCGCCGGGCCGGTCCACAGCCTGCCCTCCACCCGTCCGGCCGAGCGTCGCAGCGAGGCCGGGTGTTCTCTGACGCTCACTCGCCGGCACGGTATCGTGGCGGGCGTGCCGGTCGCTGTGAAGACCACCGTAACCGAGCTTCCAGACTCGCGGGTGCGCCTGCAGGTGCAGGTGCCCTCGAGCGAGCTCGAGGGCAGGCTCGAGCACAAGGCCAATCAGCTCGGCCGTGAGCTGAAGCTCCCTGGCTTTCGCCGCGGCAAGGTGCCCGCACCGCTGGTCATCCAGCGAATCGGCCGCGAGGCGGTGCTCGAGGAAGCTGTGCGCGAGACGCTCTCGAGCTGGTACTCGGACGCGATCGAGACCGCGGGCATCGTCCCCGTGGGCGACCCTCAGGTGGCGCTTGGAGATCTTCCGCCGCAGGGGGAGGCGCTCGAGTTCTCGATCGAGATCGGGGTCCTGCCGAAAGCCGAGCTGGGCTCCTACACGGGTCTCGAGGTGGCGCGCCGCGAGCCGGTCGTGGAGGAGGAGCAGATTCGAGCAGGAGATCGACGCCACGCGCGAGCGCCTCGCGCGGCTTGAGACGGCGGAGCGCCCGGCCGCCGAGGGAGACTTCGTCGTGGTCGACTACGTCGGCTCGCTGCTCGCCCCGGATTCCGCCGCTGACGATGCGCCTCGGCAGGAGCTGCCCGGCGGCGAGGGTCGCGATCAGCTGGTCGAGTTGGGCGGCGGCAATCTGATTCCGGGCTTCGAGGAGGGGCTGCTGGGGGCGAGCGCGGGCGACACGCGCACGGTGGAGGTGTCGTTCCCCGCCGACTACGGCAACGAGGATCTCGCAGGGGCGAGCGGCGTCGTTTGAGGTGACCGTCAAGGAGGTGAAGCTCAAGCAGCTCCCCGAGGTCGACGACGACTTCGCGATCGACGCCGGTTTTGACAGCGTGCAGGAGCTGCGCGAGGACATCTCTCGCCGCCTGATCGAGGTGGAGCAGCAGCGGATCGAGGCGGAGTTCCGCCAGGCCGCGCTCGACGCGGCGGTGGCGGGTGCTCGCGTGGGGTTGACCCCGGAGCTGGCCAAGGCGCGCGCGCAGGAGATGTGGGAGCGGATGCTCCATTCCCTCTCCCACCGCGGAATCTCGCGCGAGGCCTATCTGCAGATCGCCGGGCGCAGCGAGGATCAGATCCTCGCTGAGATGCAGCCGGAGGCCGAGCAGGCGCTGCGCCGCGAGGCCGTGCTGACCGCCGTGGTCGCGGCCGAGGGCATCAGCCCCTCCGAGCAGGATCTTCTGGAGGCCGTCTCGCCGGCGGCCGAGCGCGAGGGCGTCGAGCCCGAGAAGCTGCTCGAGGACCTGCGCGCCGGCGGGCGCCTTGAGGAACTGCGCGAGGATCTCGCCGCGCGCCAGGCCGTCGAGCTGATCGCGACGGCCGCCACGCCGATTCCGGTTGCGCAGGCGCAGGCGCGCGAGGAGCTGTGGACACCGGAGAAGGCAGGCCGGGGAAGAGGATGCCGGGGCGGCGCCCGGCAGGTTGTGGACGCCGGGCCGCTAGCCTTCTAGAGGAATCCGGCCGGCGAAGCGAAACCAAAGCGAGGACTATGAGCCCACTTGTCCCAATGGTCGTTGAGCAGACTTCGCGAGGCGAGCGCGCATTCGACATCTACAGCCGTTTGCTCAACGAGCGGATCATCTTCCTCGGCACGCCCGTCGACGACCAGATCGCCAACCTGATCGTCGCCCAGCTCTTGCACCTGGAGTCCGAGGACCCCGAAAAGGACATCTCCCTGTACGTCAACTCGCCGGGCGGATCGGTCTACGCGGGCCTCGCGATCTACGACACGATGCAGTTCGTCAAGCCCGACGTGCAGACGATCTGCGTCGGCATTGCCATGTCCATGGGCGCGCTGCTTCTGGCCGGCGGGGCGGAGGGAAAGCGGATGGCGCTGCCCAACGCCAAGATCCTGATCCATCAGGTGTCCTCGAGCTTCGAAGGGCAGGCGACCGACATCGAGATCCACGCGAAAGAGATCATCGACGTGCGCCGAAGGCTGGATGAGATCATCGCCAAGCACACGCACAAGAAGCTCGAGGACGTCCGCAAAGACACCGACCGCGACTACTTCATGAGCTCCGAGGAGGCCAAGGAGTACGGGATCATCGACCGCGTGATCTCCGAGCACTGAGGACGAGATATGGCCAGACCGACAGACTCCAACGAGCAGCTCCTGTGCAGCTTCTGCGGCAAGTCCCAGCGACAGGTCAAGAAGCTGATCGCCGGTCCGGGCGTGTACATCTGCGACGAGTGCATCGACCTGTGCAACGAGATCATCGACGAGGAGCTGTCCGCGCCGCCGGCCTTCGACCTGGAGAACCTGCCCAAGCCGCGGGAAATCTACGATGTGCTGGACGACTATGTGGTGGGGCAGGACCCCTCCAAGCGCACGCTGTCGGTGGCCGTGTACAACCACTACAAGCGCGTGCAGATGATGATGTCCGGCGAGTCCGACATCGAGCTGCAGAAGTCGAACATCCTGCTGCTCGGTCCCACCGGCTGCGGCAAGACGCTGCTCGCGCAGACGCTCGCGCGAATCCTGAACGTGCCGTTTGCGATCGCCGATGCGACCGCGCTGACGGAGGCCGGTTACGTGGGCGAGGACGTCGAGAACATCCTGCTCAAGCTGATCCAGGCCGCCGACTATGACGTCAAGAAGGCCGAGACCGGCATCATCTACATCGACGAGGTCGACAAGATCGCGCGCAAGGCCGACAACCCGTCGATCACACGGGACGTCTCCGGGGAGGGTGTGCAGCAGGCCCTGTTGAAGATCCTCGAGGGCACGCAGGCCTCGGTGCCGCCGCAGGGCGGGCGCAAGCATCCCCATCAGGAGTTTCTGACGATCGACACCACCAACGTGCTGTTCATCTGCGGCGGTGCGTTCGCCAATCTCGACAAGGTCATCGAGCGGAGGATCGGGCACAAAGGGGTGGGCTTTGCCGCGGCGATCGAGGCCAAGGCCGAGCGCGACACCGGCGAAGTGTTCGAGCACTGCCTGCCCGAGGATCTGATCGAGTATGGGCTGATCCCCGAGTTCATCGGCCGGCTGCCCGTGATGTCAGCCGTGCACCAGCTCACGCGGGCGGACCTCGTGTCGATCCTCGTCGAGCCTCGCAACGCGCTGGTCAAGCAGTTCCAGCGCTTCTTCTCCTTCGATGGGATCGAGCTGGTGTTCTCCGAGGACTCGCTGACGGCCGTGGCCGAGAAGGGCCTGGCGCGCGAAACCGGAGCGCGCGGACTGCGATCGATCATCGAGGAGATCCTGCTGGAGGTGCAGTTCGAGCTGCCCTCTCGCCGCGACGTGAAGAAGTGCGTCGTCACCAAGGAGACCGTCGAAAAGGGCCTCACTCCCACGCTCGTAACCGAAGCGGCGCCCGAAGACGCCGAGGACTCCTCGCTGCGCGAGGAGTCGGCCTGACCCGGGCAAGTCCGGCGCCCGCGCGGTCAGCGCGAGGCGGGCATCGTCGCTAGGATCGCGGCTGTGAAGACGTCGAGGGTGGACCGCATGAAGGGCCTGCCGTGGCTGTTGATGCTGCAGGCCGCCGTGGTGCTGGGCAAGCGCTGGAGCTCACTGTCCGCGAAGGACCGCGCGCGCCTGACCCGGCTCCTGCGCCAGTCGCGAGGACGCGCCGGCAACCTCAGCGTCAGGGAGCGCCTCGAGCTGCGCAGGCTGGCCCGCAAGCTCGACGTCCAGGGCGCGAGCCGCGAACTGCTGCCGCTGATACGCCCGGGGCGCAAGCGCCGCTGATGCGCTGAGAGATGACGTCTGAGCGCAGCGGCCATTCTGCCTCACGGGAGGCGCAGCCCGGCGCGCCTCACCGCTCTGCCGCGGGCGCTCGCACGACGGCTTGGAGCGAGGCCGAGGCCGAGCGCCACCTGCGTTCGCTCGAGCTGTTCGGGATGCGCTTCGGGCTCGACCGGATGCGGCGGATGATGACCGCGCTGGGCTCGCCGCAGCGGCGCTTTGACACGATTCACGTGCTCGGCACGAACGGGAAGTCCTCGACCACACGCATGATCGCGGCGATCCTCGAGCGCCATGGGCTGCGCACGAGCGCGTACACCTCGCCGCACCTGGTGTCCTACACCGAGCGCGTGCAGGTGGCAGAGCGCGATCTGGACAGCGACTCCTTCGCGGCTGCGGTCGCGCGCGCGGCGTGGGCCGCCGAGCACGTCAACCGCACGCTGTCGGAGGACGACCACGTGACGCAGTTCGAACTGCTCACGGCGGCCGCCCTGTGGGAGATGGCCGAGCAGGGGGTGGAGGTGGCGGTCCTCGAGGCCGGCCTCGGCGGCCGCTACGACGCGACCAGCGTCGTCGAGTCGCGCGTGACGGTGCTGACGAACGTGGGCCTCGAGCACACGCGCTGGCTGGGGCCGACGCTGAAGGACATCGCCGAGGAGAAGCTCGCGGTGCTTCAGCCGCACACGACGCTGGTGCTCGGCGCGGATCTGGCGGCGCCCGCGCTCGAGGTGGCCGAGAGGGTGGCGGGCGAGCGCGCTGCGCGAATCGTTCGGCCCGCCGCCGGGCTGCCGGGCGTGCCGCTGCGGGCGAGGGGATCGTTCCAGCAGCGCAACTTCGCACTCGCTCGCGCCGCTGCCGAGGCGTACCTGGAGGACCCGCACCGCCTCTGCCACGGGGCCGCGGAGATCGGCCCGCAGGGCGATGCTCACGAGCGCGCCGTTCGCGACGCGGCCGCGTCCACGGCCGTGCGCGGGCGACTGCAGGTGATCGAGGGTGAGCCGTTGACGGTGTTCGATGGCGCGCACAACCCGCATGCCGTGGCGGCGCTCGTCGAGTCGCTTCCCGAGGTCTCGGGCGGCCGTCCGACCGCGCTCGTGCTGGGGGTGCTCGAGGACAAGGACGCCGCGGGCATGCTCGCCGCGCTGCTGGGAGTGTGCGAGCGCGCGTGGTTCACCGCTCCGCCCGGCAGCCGAGCGCTTTCGCCCGCCGCGCTTCAGTCGCTCGCCCGCCAGCTCGGCTTCGAGCGATGTCAGCAGCGAGCCCACGCCTTCGCGGGCGCTTTCAGAGGCACGTCGCTGGGCCGGCGAACGCGGAGGGGCGGTGCTGGTCACCGGCTCCGTCTACCTGGTCGGCGAGTTGCTCGCTCAGCTCGACAGCGGCGGTACGCTCAGCGGGCCGCGGTCCTCGCGCGTGGCCTCATGAGATGAACGACCAGGGTCCATCGGTGCTCATGATGATCGGCGCAGTGGCGCTGATCGTGGCCCTCGTGATCCTCGTCTTCTTTGCCGCGGGTTACGGATTCGGCCGGTTGTTTCTCTAAACTCAGCCGGCCGATGCCCCCTGGCCTATTTCGGAATCGAAAGCAGCGGCCTGAATCTGGTCATCGACCTGCTGATCCTCTTCGCCGTCGTCCTGTACCTGTCGCTGATCTACTGGACCTACGCCGACGCCCGTCGCAGGATCTCAGGACCCATGCTCGTGGGCTGCTCCACGGCGGCGTCGCTGTTCCCGTTCGTCGGCACGATCGTCTACATGATCCTGCGCCCACCCGAGTACCTCGAGGACGTGCGCGAGCGCGAGCTCGAGATGCAGGCGGCGGAGGCGCGTCTGCATGAGCTGGACAGCGGGCTGTGCCCCTACTGCGACTATCGGGTCGAGCGCGACTTCATTCGCTGTCCGAGCTGCCTGCGCAAACTGAAGGAGCGCTGCGTCAGCTGCTCGCGCCCGCTCGAGCAGGACTGGACGATCTGCCCCTACTGCGAGACCGAGGTGCCGGGCCGAGCAGCTCGCGTCGCAACCGCCGCCGCCGCAGCATGTCCTCGGCCGAAGGCGAGCATGCGCCGGGCGGCGCGAGCGGGAGCGCCCGGATCGCCAGCGGGCGGGCTCGAGACCGCGGTCGACCCGCAGCTCACGCAGGCCACTCCCGAGGTTCCCCGCAAGTCGAGGAGCGACGCTGACGAGGAGATCTCCCGGCCGCTGGTGGCCCCCGAAACGAGCGCCGGGGTACGCGGCGCCGGGCGAGCCGGGCGCCCCGGCGGGCGTCCGCGGCCGGCGCCCTGAGGAGAGAGCTGATGGAGCGAACGTTGATCCTGGTCAAGCCGGACGCCTTCGCGAGGGGGCTGACCGGCGAGATCGTCGCCCGCTTCGAGCGCAAGGGGCTGCGGATCGTTGCGCTGCGCCACATGACCGTGACCAGGGAGCTGGCCGAGCGCCACTACGCCGAGCACGCAGAGCGCCCGTTCTTCGGCGAGCTCGTCGACGTTCATCACCTCCGGGCCGATCGTTGCGATGGTGCTCGAGGGCCCGGACGCCGTCAGGGCGGCGCGGCAGGTGATCGGCGCAACCGACCCGCTGGAGGCCGCAACCGGCTCGATCCGGGCGACTTCGCGGTCGAGGTGGGGCAGAACATGGTCCACGGCTCTGACTCGCCCGAGTCGGCTGCTCGCGAGGCCGAGCTGTTCTTCGGGGACTCCTAGCGCGGACGCGGCGTGGCGCTCGAAGGGGCGGGCGCCGGGGCGGAGCGTCCTCTGGTGCTGGCTTCATCCTCGCCACAGCGTCGGGCGATCCTCGAGCGTTTGGGGGTGAGGTTCCGCATGCGACCCGCCGGTATCGCTGAGCTCGAGCAGGGCGATCCGGCGGCGGTCGCACAGGAGAACGCACTGCGCAAGGCGCGCGCGGCGCGCGTGGCTCCCGAGAACGAGGTGGTGCTCGGGTGTGACACGCTCGTCGCGCTGAGTGGCGTGATCTACGGCAAGCCCGCCGGAGGAGAGCGCGGCCCGCGAGACGCTCGCAGCGTTGAGCGCCAGCACGCACGAGGTGGTGAGCGGGCTCGCGCTGCTCTTTCCTAGCGGTGCCGAGCGAATCGCCGTCGTGCGCACGGCGGTCACCTTCCGGCGGCTCGGGGAGGGTGAGATCGACTGGTATCTGGCGACCGGCGAGTGGCGCGGGCGGGCCGGCGCCTATGCGATTCAGGGCGCCGGGGCCGCCCTGGTGCGCGGCGTGGAGGGAGACTACGAGAACGTCGTCGGCCTGCCTGTTGCGACCCTGCTCGATCTCTATCCGGAGCTGTTGAGCGACTGAGAAGGGGCGCCTGCGGCGCTCGCGCGGCGTGCGCGCCGCCGAGCCGCGGTGAGGCGCCCATTCGCCGCTTTTGGCCTGCAAATCCACTGGCACCGCTGTCGGCCGCCGGCGGGCGTCCGCTACACTGGCCCGCGGGTACACCCCGGATACGCGCCGCTCTCAGGGCGCATCGCGGAGCAGCGCTGCGAGAACCGAATTCCGAGCGTGCCCTCTCTCAATATATGGGCATTTTCAGCTACCTGACAGGATTCGGCGGCCGCGACATGGCCGTCGATCTTGGGACGGCCAACACCCTCGTATACGTGCGCGGGCGCGGCATCGTGCTGTCAGAGCCGAGCGTGGTGGCGATCGACTCGCGCACCGGCGAAGTGCATGCCGTCGGCATTGAGGCCAAGCGCATGCTGGGCCGCACGCCGGGCACGATTCAGGCGATTCGGCCGCTGAAGGACGGGGTGATCGCCGACTTCGACGTGACCGAGGAGATGCTCAGGCACTTCATCCAGAAGGTCCACCAGAACCGCTGGGCGCACCCGCGAGTCGTGGTCTGCGTCCCCTCAGGGGTGACCGGCGTGGAGAAGCGCGCGGTGGAGGAGGCCTGCTTATCGGCCGGCGCGCGCACGGCGTATCTGATCGAGGAGCCTATGGCGGCGGCGATCGGAGCAGGGCTGCCGGTCGGGGAGCCGACCGGCTCGATGGTGGTGGACATCGGCGGGGGCACCTCCGAGGTGGCCGTCATCTCGCTTGGCGGCATCGTCGTATCCCAGTCGATCCGCGTCGGCGGGGATGAGATGGATGAGGCGATCATCAACTACGCCAAGAAGGAGTACAAGCTGCTGATCGGCCAGCAGACCGCCGAGGAGCTGAAGCTCGAGATCGGCTCGGCCTGCAAGATGGCCGAGGAGCTGCAGGCCGAGATTCGCGGGCGCGACATGGTCGCCGGCTTACCCAAGACGGTGGTGCTGACCAGCGAGGAGATCCGCCAGGCGCTCGAGGAGCCGCTGAGCCAGATAATCGACGCGGTCAAGGAGACGCTCGATCGCACCCCGCCGGAGCTCGCCTCGGACATCATGGACCGTGGCATCATGCTCGCCGGCGGCGGCTCATTGCTTCAGGGACTGGACGAGCGCCTGCGCGAGGAGACCCAGATGCCGGCGCATCTGGCCGAGTCGCCGCTGACCTGCGTGGCGGTCGGCTCGGGTCGGTCGCTCGAGGAGTTCGAGGCGATCCATCGCTCGAATCGCAGCTCACGCAGTCGCAGACGGCGGTGAGCGCTCGTGAGCTCTCTGCCGTGACGAGCCCGCCCACGTTGAGGGTACTCTTCACTTTGAACGCTTCGGAAGGCAACTATCCGTGTACGACAAGACGGTCCGGCGTCGACGTGCTGTGCTTGTGCTGCTCGTCGTGCTCAGCCTGCTGCTACTGACCGCCTACTTCGGTGAGGCTACAAACGGGCGACTGCACTCCGTGCAGCGCGACTTCCTGACGGTCGTCTCGCCGATCCAGGACGGCGCCAACAAGGCGCTGAAGCCGGTCCGCGACATGTTCGGCTGGATCGACAACACGCTGCACGCCAAAAGCCAGCGCGATCAGCTCCTCAAGCAGGTCGACAAACTGCACCGCGAACTGATCGCCAACCTGGCTGAAAAACGTACCTACCACGAGCTGATCGCGATGTACAACCTGGACAACCAGCTGAACGTGAACGACTATCATCCGGTGACCGCCACGGTGGTCGGGAAATCGCCGAACATCTGGTACGCGACGGTCGTCATCGACCAGGGAGAATCGGCTGGCGTGCGCGTCAACGACCCCGTGATCAATGGCGAAGGGCTCGTGGGCAAGGTCGCGCAGGTGGCCTCCGACGGGGCCCAGGTCAGCCTCATCACCGATAGCACGATGGGCGTCTCGGCGAGGATCGGCAAGACCAACGCGACCGGCATCGTGCAGCCCAAGGTCGGCGAACCCAACGATCTGCTGCTCCAGTACCTGCCGGCCAACACGCAGGCCAACCCGGGCGAATACGTCGTCACCTCCGGGACGGTGTCCAGTCCCGATGACTCGCTGTATCCGCCGGGAATCCTGATCGGACAGGTCACCTCGGTGAATGAAGAAAGCGCCTACAAGTCGGTCAACGTGCGCCCGGCGGCGAACCTGCACGACCTCGACGTGGTGCAGGTGCTGACCGCCGCGACGGGAACGCTGCCGGCCAACCTCAGCCGCCTGGCGGCCAGCCTGCCGGTCGGCCAGAGCACGAGCGCCACCGGAGCCGCGGGCGAACAGCTCGCATCGACGGGGGGCGGGGAATGACTCCGTCATCCCGCATATCGGCCGGGCTGCTGCTGCGAATCGCGGCGCTCGCCGTCGTCCTCGTGTTCGTCCAGATCGGAGTCGTCTCAGAGGTTCCGCTGTTCGGCGTCAACATCGATCTGTCCCCGCTCATGGTGGCCTTCGTGGGGCTGCTGTGCGGCTCGACGCTGGGAGCCATGACCGGCTTTGCGGTCGGCCTGCTGGTCGACCTCACGCTCCTTCAGACGCTGGGCGTGACGTCGTTCATCTTCACCCTGATCGGCTACTGGTCCGGGCGTCTGCGGGAGCTCCGCGATCCGCAGGCCGCGATCACCCCGCTGCTTGTCGGCGCCGCCGCCTCCGCCGCCTCGCTCGTCGGCTATTCGCTTATGGAGTTCCTGCTCGGCGTGGATGCGCCGGTGAGCCTCGAGCTGCTGCGTCAGATCGTGCTGGGGGTAGTGCTGAATACCGTCATCGCGCTGCCAATGTGGGCGATCGTGCGACGCAGCCTGGAGGGCGGTCTGCCGGATGACCCGCGGCGCCGTCGCCGGCGCGCATACACGACCGGCGGTCTGAGCCCGCTCTCTCGCCGCGTATGAGCGCGCTCGAGCGCGCCCGCCCGAGTGACCCGCGCGTGCCGGTCTCGCCGCAGCTGGCGCTGCGCGTGGCGGTGCTCGGGAGGCCTTGCGATGGCGATGTTCGCGATCATCTTCTTCCGCCTGTGGTATCTGCAGGTGCTGACCGGCGAACAGTACGTCGCGCAGGCAAACGCCAACCGCGTGCGCGACCTGCCGATCCCCGCCCCGCGCGGGGAGATCCTCGACCGTGAAGGCCAGCCGATCGTGACAAGCCGGGTCACCAACGCCGTGCAGATCGTGCCGTCGGCGCTGCCCCCTGCCGGCCAGCCCGAGACTCGCGCTGTACCGGCGGCTGGGCGCGCTGCTCGGGATGAGCGGCCAGCGCATCGAGGCGATCGTCGTGCGCGGGCGAAGCGCCGTGCCGTACGCGCCTGTGACGATCAAGACGGACGCCGGCCCCGGCGTGCTGACCGTGCTCGCCGAGCGCCAAAACGAGTTTCCCGGCGTCGTCCAGCAGCCGGTCTCGATCCGCGACTATCCCTACGGGGAGATGGCCGCGCAGGTTCTGGGCTACGTCGGCGAGGTCTCGACAGATGAGCTCAAGCTGCCCGCCTTCCACGGCGTGCAGTCCGGCACCGTGGTCGGCCAGGAAGGACTCGAGTACTACTACGACCGCTACCTGCGGGGCAAGGCCGGGGTGCAGCGCGTCGAGGTCAATGCCGCCGGCTACCCCGTGCCCAGCAAGCTCGCGCCGACCGAGCCGCAGTCCGGGCACAGCCTCAAGGTGACGCTCGACCTGGGCCTGCAGCAGGAGGCCGAAAAGGCCATGCTGGAAGGGATCGAACGGGCGCGAGCGGGGGGCAAACCGGCGGTCGCCGGCGCGTTCACGGCGATCGACCCTCGCAACGGGCAGATCCTCGCGATCGGCTCCTACCCGAGCTTCAACCCGAACAAGTTCGCCAAACCGCTGACCAAGGGCGAATACGCCGCGCTCGAGGGCTCGAGCACCGCCGGCGGGCCGCTGACCGACCGGGCGGTGAACGGCACCTATCCGACGGGCTCGACGTTCAAGCCGATCACCGCGATGGGCGCGCTCGAAGGGGGCGTGATCACTCCGACGGAGGGTCTCGGCGCCGGTGACTGCATCTCGGTCTCGACTGAGCAGTTCTGCAATGCGGGGCATGCCGACTACGGCGCGGTGGGACTCGTCGAAGCGCTGAAGGTCTCTTCAGACACCTACTTCTTCGAAGTGGGCGAGCTCGCCAACCCGCATGGCAACGTGATCCAGGACATGGCGCACGAGCTGGGGATCGGACAGCAGACGGGGATCGACCTGCCAAGCGAGTTCGAAGGCGTGGTGCCCGATCGCGCGTGGCGGGCACATCAGAACGCGCTGCAGCTGCAGTGCGAACATCGCCCTCACCATCCTGCCTGCGGGTACGTCTCGCGAAGTCAGGCCCTGGAGCGTCGGCGACAACATGCACCTGGCGGTCGGTCAGGGCGATCTGCTGACCGACCCGCTGCAGATGGCCGTGGCCTACTCGACACTCGCAAATGCCTACCGCAACGGCGGCGCAGGTGAGGTCGTGACCCCGCACCTGGGAATGGAGATCGACGACTCCCAGGGCCGTCTCGTGCAGGCGCTGCCGTATCCGCCCAAGCGCCGCGTGCACCTGAACGACTCCGATCTGAGCCTTGTGATGGAAGGCATCCACGAGGCGGCCAGCGAGCCGGGAGGAACCTCCGCGGACGTGTGGACCGGCTGGAACCAGGCGCAGCACCCGTCTACGGCAAGACCGGTACCGCCCAGCACGAAGGCCTTGAAGACCAGTCGTGGTACATGTGCTACATCGGCGACGCCCAGCGGCCGATCGTGATCGCCGTGACGGTCGAGCAGGGCGGCTTCGGCGCGGAAACGGCGGCGCCGATCGCCCGTCTGATCGCGTCCAAGTAGTACGGCGTGCGCGAGCAGTTCGTCGCCGGGAGCTCAAAGACACTGTGAGCCTATGAGCCCGTCGCAGAGCTCCAGCCCGATCAGCGGCCCGGCCCCTCGCTCCTCCCCGATCCGGGCGACCGATGAGCCGGTCGCGCCCAGCGGGGCACGCACGTTCACGCTGCCGCTCGACCCGCTGCTGACGCTGTCGGCGATCGGGCTGGCGGTCGCGTCGGTCGTCACGCTCGGTCCGGCCACCCAGAACGTCATCGAAGGCCAGCCCGACTACTACGTCCACCGCCAGGCCGCCTATCTGATCGTCGGCGGCCTGCTCATGCTGGTGCTCTCGCGGATCGACTATTCGCGCCTGCGACAGCTGAAAGTCGGGATCTATGTGCTCTTGATGCTCACCATCCTGGCGGTTCTCGGAGCGGGCCACTGCGCGCAGGGGGCCCAGCGGGCGATCGCGCTGCCGGGCTTCTCCTTCCAGGCTTCTGAGCTCGGCAAGGTGCTGCTGATCCTCGCCCTGTCGGCGTTCGTGGTGGATCGCTCCAGACGGCTGCGCGAGCGCGACACGACCATCCGCGTGATGCTCGCCGCGCTCATTCCGGCGATGTTCGTGATCGCCCAGCCCGACCTCGGCTCGGGCATGGTCTACATGGTGATCGCGTTCACGCTGCTGTTCGTCGCGGGCGCGCCGTGGCGGCATTTGGCCGCGCTGGTGGTGCTCGTGGTCGTATCGCTCACGTTCGTGCTCGTGGCGGCGCCGGCGGCCGGTGTTCACGTGCTGAAGCCGTATGAGACCGAACGCCTGACCGCCTTTCTGCACCCCACGACCAACGCCCAAAAGGAGGGTTACCAGCAGGAGGAGTCGAAGATAGCGATCGGGTCCGGGCAGAAGACCGGCCGGGGCGCGAGCGCTGCCACTGACCCGCTTGAACTATGTGCCGGAGGACCACACGGACTTCGTCTTCGCCGCCGTCGGCGAGCAGTACGGCTTTCTCGGCGCGGCGATCGTGCTGTCGCTTATACGCCCTGCTGATATGGCGCACGCTGCGCATTCTGCGTGATGTCGAAGGATCTGTTCGGCTCGCTCGTGGCCGCCGGCGTTGCGGCTATGCTGATGTTCCAGGTATTCGTCAACGTGGGAATGACAATTGGGATCATGCCAATCACCGGTGTCACGCTGCCGCTCATGAGTTATGGCGGCTCGTCGGTGATCACAACCCTGTTGGCGGTCGGCCTGTTGCAATCGATCTACGTCCAGGCGCGCGCCTCTCAAGCACTGAAGGGCCGCGTACTGCGCTACTAGACACCAATGTCCGCCGAGCACCCCCCGCCAGAGATCAACCCCGCCCGCTCGGAGATGCGAGCGCCCCTTGGGCGCCCAGGGCGTGCGAGGGTGCTCCTCACGGCGCCCTGGATGCGTCTCGCCCGGACGCGAGCGTGTCGGCCCTCCGGCCTCGCGCTGTTTCGTCCGATGCGCACACATCCGGTGCTCGGCCGGTTCCAATACCGAAAGACTGGATCAAATTGAAAAAGCAAGTACTTGTCAGCGTCGATCGCGCGGAGACGCGCGTCGCGCTCCTGGAGGCGAGCGGCTCGCCCGCCGCCCTGCGCCCCTCCACGAGCGGCCGGCGATCTGCCGGTCCGCGCAAACGCCGCGGAGGCCCGGACGCCGGATATCGCATCGCCGAGCTCTACCTGGAGCGCCGCGGCGGGCGCTCGATCGTCGGCAACATCTACAAGGGCAAGGTCGACAACGTCCTGCCCGGCCTGGAGGCCGCGTTCGTCGACATCGGCCTCGAGAAGAACGGCTTCCTGCACGTCGATGAGATCGTGCTGCCGGGGGTCGAGGCGCCCAAGCGCGGGCGCGGGAGCGGGAGCGGGCGCAAGATCTCAGACCTGCTCGCGCCCGGCCAGGAGATCGTCGTGCAGGTGGTCAAGGACCCGCTCAAGACGAAGGGCGCGCGCCTGTCGATGGAGCTGACGATCGCCGGGCGCTACATGGTCTATGCGCCGACCGGCGAGGGCGTCGGCGTGTCCCGCCGCCTCGAGGACCGCGAGCGCGAACGCCTGCGCCGGCAGACCGCCAACCTCGTGCTCGACGACGGCGGCGTGATCATCCGCACCGCCGCCCACGGCGCCAAGCGCGAGGACTTCGAGCGCGAGCTGAAGTACCTGCACAAGCTCCACGAGGTGCTCGTCAAGCGAGTCGAGGAGACGGCCGCACCGGATCTCGTCTTCCAGGAGGCCGACCTGTCCGTGCGCGTCGTGCGCGACATCTTCTCCGCCCACTTCGAGCGGGCGATCGTCGACGACGAGCAGCAGTACCACCGGCTGGTGTCGTTCTTCACCCGCACCGCCCCCGAGCTGGTCGAGCGCGTCGAGCTGTGGGAGCAGCCCGAGCCGCTGTTCGAGGCCTACGGCGTGGACAAGGCGATCGAGGGTGTGCTGTCGCGGCGCGTGGACCTGCCCAGCGGCGGCTATCTGATCATCGACTACGCCGAGGCGCTGACCGTGATCGACGTCAACTCCGGCAGCTTCATCAGCCGCGGCAAGGGCGCCGGGCTCGAGGACACGATCACCAAGACCAACCTCGAGGCCGCCGAGGAGGTCGTCAACCAGCTGCGCCTGCGCGACATCGGCGGGATCATCGTGATCGACTTCATCGACATGGCCCGCGCGCGCAACCGCGACGCGGTCATGAAGACGCTGCGCAAGACGCTCGACGAGGACCGCACGAAGACCTTCACCGCCGAGATATCCAAGCTCGGCCTGGTCGAGATGACCCGCCAGAACGTCACCGAGGGCGTGCGCGAGATCATGAGCCGGCCGTGTCCCACCTGCGAGGGCGAGGGCGTGATCCGCTCCGAGGAGACGATCGCGATCGAGTTCGAGCGCCGGCTGCGCGACGTCGGTCCTCGAGCAGCCCGAGGCCGCAGGCCTTCCTCGTGCAGATGAACCCGCGGGTGAGCACCCAGTTCACCGGTCACGGCGCGCGCGTGCTGCATGCGCTCGAGGCGCAGACCGGCAAGTCGTTCCTGTTCGAGGGCTCCGAAGGGCTCGCGCTCGACCACTTCGCGATCACCTTCATGGGCACCCGCGAGGAGGTCGAGGAGCGGGCGCTGCCCTTCCGCCAGGGCGACGAGGTGCTGGTGGAGATCGTCGAGCCGCACATGTACGACGTGGACGACGCGGTGGCCAAAATCGACGGCTACATCATCTCGATCGCCGGCGCCGCGCCGTACGTCGGCGAGAAGCGGATGGTGCGCATCGACCAGGTCGGCCGCACGGCTGCCAGCGCGCTGCTGCTGGACGAGTCCGGCGAGGTGATGACCGCGCCCGAGCGCACGCCGAGTCCGGCCCCCGCAGGGCGCTCGCGCGCCAAACGGCGCGCCCCCGCCGCCTCGCGCGAGGGCAAACGAGCGCCCGAGCGCGGCGGAACGCGCTCGGCTGCGCGCCGCAACGGCGCAGGCGCCGAGGATCCCGCCGAGGCGGACTCCGGCGAGTCGCCGGGTGCGGGAGCCTCACAACCCGAGGAGGTGCTCGCGCCGGGCGCGGAGGCGCCGATGGGTCCCTCCAGGCCGACGGCAAGCCCGATGACCTACAATCCAAACCTCGGCGTCGTGGCCGCAGAGGCGGGCGGCGCCGTTCGGCTGCCAAGGCGCGGGCGTCCACCGAGTAGCCGAGGGCGACTCGGCCAACCCGGGCTGAGGGCCCTCCAAAGAGCGAGAAACGAGACTGAGGCAGACATGTACGCGATCGTGAAGACCGGCGGCAAGCAGTACCGCGTCGAGCGCGGCCAGCAGCTGCTGGTCGAGCGTCTGGCCGCCGAGGAGGGCGCCGACGTCGCGCTCGAGCCGATCCTGTACCGCTCCGAGGAGGCCGTTTTCGACAAGGCCGGCCTGGAGAAGGTGAAGGTCACGGCGAAGGTGCTCGCCCACGTCCGCGGTGAGAAGCTGCGGGTGTTCAAGTTCAAGCCCAAGCGCGGCTACAAGCGGCGCAACGGCCACCGCCAGGATCGCTGACCCAGATCGAGGTCACCGACATCGCCCTCCAGGGCGCAAAGCCGGCGGCCGCGAAAGCGCCATCGGCCAAGGCCTCAGACGCCAGAGCCCGGCCGCGAAAGCGAAACGGGCGGCTCCGACAACGACCGCGAAGGCGAAGGAGAAGCCGAAGATGGCTCATAAGAAGGGACTCGGATCCAGTCGCAACGGGCGCGACTCCAACGCCCAGCGGCTTGGCGTGAAGACCTTCGCCGGGCAGACGTGACCGGCGGGGAGATCATCGTGCGCCAGCGGGGCACGCGCTTCAAGCCCGGCGCCGGCGTGGGCATCGGCAAGGACGACACGCTGTACGCGCGCGCCGCCGGTACCGTGCAGTTCACGACCGGGCGGCGCGGGCGCATGGTGAGCGTGCTGCCCGCCGGCGACGAGGCCTGAGGCTCGGGAGGTGAGCCCGCGGCGGGGCGCTTTCCTCCTCGCCGCCTCTCGCGCGGCGCTCGGCGTGGCGGTGCTGGCGGCACCCGAGAAGGTGACGGCAAGGTGGCTGGGCGAGCACGCCTCCCATCCGGCCGTGCGCTACCTCGCGCGGTCACTCGGCGCGCGAGACCTCGCGCTGGGGGTGCTTGTGCTGGCGACCCTGGACGACCCCGTGCTGGGGCCCCGCGCGCAGGCCTTGTGCGCGGTGGTCGATTCCCTGGATGCGCTGGCCACGGTCGCGGCGCGCTCGGATCTGCCGCCGGCCGGCGCTGCCGGTACCGTCGCGGTGGCCGGTGGGGCCGCTGGCGCCGGCTTCCTGCTCTCGCGCAGGCTGACGACGGCTGACGCGCGCCAGTTGGGACACCGCCGATGGGTCGCTCCGCGCCGGGCGCGCCCTAGCCCTCCTGAGCGGTGGGCCGGATGAGGATCTCGTTGACGTCGACGTGCGCAGGCTGGGAGAGCGCATAGATCACCGCACGTGCGATGTCGTCGTCCTTGAGCGCGTCGCCGGGGGCTTGTCGAAGAACGGCGTATCGGTCATGCCCGGCTCGATCAGCGTGACGCGGACGCCGCTGCCGTTCAGGTCCTGACGGGCGGCCTCGCCCATCGCCGTGACGGCGTGCTTGGTGCACGAGTACATCGAGCCGGGCAGCGCCCGCCGTCCGGCGACGCTCGAGGTCAGCAGCAGATGCCCGCGCGAGTCGCTGAGCGCCGGGATCGTGGCGCGCAGCGTGAGCGCCGCGCCGTAGACGTTCGTGAGCACCATCTCGCGCCAGTGCTCGGGTGTGTCATTGAGGAAGCCCCGCGGCCCTCCGAAGCCGGCGTTGGCGAAGGCGGCGTCGATCCGCCCGAAGGCCGACAGCGTGTCCTCGACCATCTGCCGCTGCTCCTCCCACTCGGCCACGTCGCAGCGGACGGCGAGCGCGCGCTCGCGGGCCCCGAGCTCATCCGCGAGGGCGTCCAGAAGGCTCGCGCGAGCGGGCGGCCAGCACCACGCGCCAGCCATCGGCGCAGGCGCGCCGCGCGGTGGCGGCGCCGATCCCTGAGGAGGCGCCCGTGATCAGCAGGACGCGGTCGCCGTCCTCGGGTGGGTCGGGTCGTTGATCGGCATCTCAGCTCCTTGCCGGTTGGAGGATCTGGCCTTGAATGCATCTCGCGCCGGCGCACCGTGCCCGGAGCGGCGCTGCTGTCACGATGGCCAGATGCTCCACGATCGCGCGAGGATCCATGTCCAGGCAGGCGCGGGCGGCGACGGCTGCGTGAGCTTCCGCCGCGAAGCGCACGTGCCGCGCGGCGGCCCCGACGGCGGCGACGGCGGACGCGGCGGCGCGGTCGTGCTGGTCTGCGACGAGTCGCTGCGCGACCTGCAGGAGCTTCCGGCGCAAGAGCCACTATCGCGCCGGGCGCGGCGGCCACGGTGAGGGCGCGCAGCGTCACGGCGCCGACGGCGAGACGCTGCGCATCAGGGTGCCGCCGGGGACGCAGATCGACGCTGCCGAGGACGAGGGGGGCGATCTGGGCGGGCGCCGCTGGGAGCTGCTGGCGGCGGGACCAGCGCGCCGCGGTCGCGCGGGGCGGCAGCGGGCGGCAGGGGCAACAAGCGCTTCGCCACCGCCACGCGTCAGGCGCCGCGCTTCGCCGAGCGCGGGCTGGCCGGCGAGGAGGGCTGGCTCGAGCTGCAGCTGCAAGCTGCTGGCCGACGTCGGCCTCGTGGGCCTGCCCAACGCCGGCAAGTCCTCGCTGCTGGCGCGGCTCACGCGGGCCGCGCCGAAGGTGGCCGACTATCCCTTCACGACGCTCTCGCCGGTGCTGGGGGTGCTCGAAGGCGAGGACCGCCAGCTCGTGATCGCCGACATCCCCGGCCTGATCGAGGGCGCCAGCGAGGGCGCCGGCCTCGGCCACGACTTCCTCGCGCACGTCGAGCGCACCAGCCTGCTCGTGCACGTGCTCGACTCGCGCCGGAGCTGTCACGGCGGCGAGGGCGCCGATGCGATCGCCAACCACGCGACGATCGAGCGCGAGCTGCTCGCCCACGACGAGCGCCTGGCCCGGCTGCCGCGCGTGCTGGCGCTCTCCAAGGCCGACCTCGTGACCGAGGAGCGGCGCTCAGCTCGCGGTTGCCGACTGGCAGCGAGCGACTGGGCCCGGACGTGCCGGTGATCGCCACCTCGAGCGCGACCGGCGCCGGGCTCGGAGAGCTGGCGAGCGAGCTGCTGCGCCGCGTCCGCCGCCGGCGGACTCGATGGCATCCGCGGAGCCCGCCGGCCACTGCGGACGCTCGACGAGCTGGCCGAGCACATGATCTTCCGCCCGGCGGCCGACAGCGGCTTTCAGCGTCGAGCGGCTCGGACCGCGTTCGTTCGCCGTCAGCGGGACGGGGAATCGAGCGGCTGCTGGCTGCGCTACGACGTCGAGAACGAGGATGCGATGGCCTACGTCGAGGAGCAGGCTGCGCAGGATCGGCGTGCTGAAGGCGCTCGAGGCGGAGGGGTTCCAGCCCGGGCGACGAGATCGAGATCGCGGGCGTGACGTTCGAGCTCGATCCGGGCGCCGCCTGACGGCCGCACGGACTGCCCGGCGGCAGTGCAAGTAAGCTCAAGCCGATGAGACGCGTCGTCGTCAAGCTCGGCTCGAGCGTCGTCGCCGACGGCGACGGCGAGCCTGCGCATGGACGTGCTCGCGCGTGTGTGCGACGTCCTGGCGGAGCTGCACCGCGAGGGCGGCGAGGCGATCGTCGTCACCAGCGGCGCGATCGCCCGCGGGCATGCGAGTGATGGACCTGCCCCAGCGTCCCAGCACGATCGGCGATCTGCAGGCGGCCAGCGCCGTCGGTCAGGGCAAGCTCTACCGGATCTACGACGAGCTCCTGCGCGAGCGCGGCGTGACCAGCGCGCAGGTGCTGCTGACGTTCTTCGACATGAGCGCCCGCACCCACTACCTGAACGCCCGCCAGACGCTGACGCACGCTGCTTGAGTGGCGGGTGCTGCCCGTGATCAACGAGAACGACACGACCGCCACCGACGAGATCTCCTTCGGCGACAACGACTTCCTGGCCGCCCAGGTCGCGGTGCTGCGTCGCCGCCGAGGAGCTCGTCCTGCTGACCGACATCGACGGGCTGTTCACGGCCGATCCGCGGCGGCATCCCGACGCGCGAATCGTCAGCGAGGTGAGCGACTTCACGGCGCTCGAGGACCTCGAGATCGGTCACACCACCTCGCCGCTGGGCTCCGGCGGCATGCGCTCGAAGGTCGTCGCCGCCGAGATGGCGACGGCGGCCGGCATCTCGACGGTGATCTGCAACGGCCTCAGCCCGGATGCGCTGCGGCGGTGCTCGTCGGAGAGCGCGACGCGGGCGGGCGGGCGCGCGCGTGGGCACCCAGTTCCCGGCGCGCGAGGCGCGCTACTCGACTTCAAGCTGTGGCTGAAGTACGCCAAGCCCTCGCGCGGCACGCTGCTGATCGACGCGGGCGCGGCGCGCGCGGTGCGCGAGGGCAGCGCAAGCCTGCTGCCGGTCGGCGTCGTCGAGGTGCTCGGCGACTTCGACGCCGGCGACGCCGTGGAGATCGCCGAGCGCGGGAGCTGGCGGCGAGCAGGGACGGCCGCTCGCCAAGGGGATCTGCAACTACTCCGCGCAGGAGCTGCGGCAGGTGCTCGGCTGAAGTCCGCCGCCGTGCAGGCAGATCCTGCCGCGCGCCACCGAGGAGGCCGTGCACCGCGACTACCTGGTGGTCGACTGACGGCGTTCGTTCTAGCGCTTTGAGGGGTCGCGACCATGGCCAGCAGTCATCTCACGAAGTCGCGGACATCTGCCGCTCGGCCAAGCGCGCCTCGCGCGAGCTCGCGCGCACGGACACCGCGGTCAAGGACGCGGCGCTGCGAGGCGATCGCGGCGGCGCTGCGGGCCCGCGTCGAGCGAGATCCTCGAGGCGAACGAGCGCGACATGCAGGCCGGCCGCGAGGGCGGCATCGGCGAGGCGCTGCTCGACCGCCTGCGCCTGGACGAGCAGCGCATCGGCGCGATCGCCCGAGGCGGTACGCCAGATCGCGGCGCTGCCGGACCCCGTCGGCGAGGTGATCGAGGGCCGAGCGCCTGGCGAACGGCCTGGACGTGCGCAAGGTGCGCGTGCCGCTCGGCGTCGTCGCGGTCGTCTATGAGGCGCGCCCGAACGTCACGATCGACGCCGCGGCGCTGTGCCTGAAGTCCGGGCAACGCGATCGTGCTGCGGGGATCCTCCTCGGCCGCCCACTCCAACGCCGGCGCTGGCCGCAGATCGCCGCCGAGGCGGCCGTGGCCGCCGGGCTGCCGGACGGACTGCGTGGGCCTCGTCGCGGGCGGCGGTCGCGAGGAGCTCGCGCGAGCTGGCCACCCAGACGGACACCGTCGACCTGATCATCCCGCGTGGTGGCGAGGGCCTGAAGGCGGCGCTTCAGGCGGTCGCCACGGTGCCCGTGATCTACGCGGCCTCCGGCAACTGCCACGTCTACGTCGACGCCTCCGCCGATCTCGAGCAGACGCCGAGGCGATCGTGATCAACGCCAAGATCCAGCGTCCCGGCGTGTGCAACGCCGCCGAGACGCTGCTCGTCCACGCCGATGTGGCGCACGAGTTCCTCCCGCGGGTGCTGCGCTCGCTCCGCGACGCCGGCGTGCTGGTGCGAGCCGACGAGCGGACGCTCGCGCTCGCGGACGCCACCGGCGCCCGGCTGTCAGCGGCGCCGCGCCGGCTCGGCGCCCGCACTCGAGGCCGCCGGCGAGGAGGACTGGGCGACCGAGTATCTGGCGCTCACGCTCGCCGTCGGCGATCGTCGATCGGTCGAGGAGGCGATCGAGCACATCGGGCGCTACGGCAGCGGACACTCCGAGGCGATCGTCACGCGCGATACGGCTCGCCGCCCGCGCCTTCCAGCTCGGGCGTCGACGCGGCGTGCGTGTACGTGAACGCCTCGACGCGCTTCACCGACGGCGGCGAGTTCGGGATGGGGGCGGAGATCGGCAACTCCACCCAGAAGCTCCACGCGCGCGGGCCGATCGGGCTGCGCGAGCTGTGCACCTCCAAGTACCTCATCGAGGGGGACGGGCACGTCCGCGGTTGAGGCGCCAGGCGGCCGCGACTCCCCCGATGTGCGCGATGAGCGCTCGCCGGCGCCGGCCGACCCGCGATCTGTGGGCATCCTCGGCGGGACGTTCAACCCGCCCCATCTCGGGCACCTCGCGGTCGCGCGCCACGCGCGCGAGGAGCTCGGGCTTCGAGCGGGTGCGATGATGCCCGCGCACATCCCCCCGCACAAGGGCCGCGAGGAGGATCCCGGTCCCGAGCACCGGCTGCGAATGTGTCGCCTGTGCGTTGCCGGCGCCGAGGGTCTGTCAGTCTGCGCGCTTGAGATCGAGCGCGGCGGGCCGTCCTACACGGTGGATACCCTGCAAGCCATACATTCCAGCCATCCGGACGCTGAGCTGACCTTCATCCTCGGAGCGGACACGGCGAGCACGCTGCCCGCCTGGCGCGAGCCGGCAAGGCTCTTGGAGTTGGCCGGCCTCGCCGTGGCAGCGCGCGACGGGCTCTGACCGCGAGGGGGTGCTCGACACCGTCGCGCAACTCGTGGCGCGCGCCCGGCCGGAAATGAGCGATCGGCGCTTCCGGGGAATCAGGTTCCTGCATATGCCGACGATGGAGGTCTCCTCCTCGGTGGTGCGCGAGCGCGCGGCGCGGGGAGCTCCGATCGAGGGCCTCGTCGGCGAGCGCGGTCGCGGGCTACATCCACGAGCACGGCCTGTACCGCGGGCGCCCGCAGGCGGCAGGGCTGATGGACGGGAGCGGAGCTGGTCGCGGAGGTGGCACGCTATGCGGCCGACAAGAAGGCGCTGCGATGTCGTCGAGCTCGACCTGCGTGGGGTGCTCGGCTACACCGACTTCTTCCTTGTCTGCTCGGGCAACACCGATCGCCAGGCCAAGGCGATCCACGACGGCATCCTCGAGGGACTGAAGCGCGAGCACGACCTGCTCCCGCGTCGCGTCGAGGGATCGGGCGGTGCCGGCTGGATACTGATGGACTACCTCGACGTCGTCGTGCACATCTTCACGCCACAGGCGCGTGAGTTCTACCGGCTCGAGCAGCTGTGGGGCGAGGCTCCCTCCAGGGCGGCCGGCGAGAGCGGCTAGCCGAGCGCCGCGCACGCGCCCGGCGCCGGGCGCGCTGCTGCGAAGATGAGCGGGTGAGCACAGTCATCTCAGGCCGTTCGCCGCGCATGGGCGCCGTCATGCGCGAAGGCGAGCGGGTGACGCCGCTCGAGCTGTTCTTCGACCTCGTGTTCGTGCTTGCGCTGACGCAGTGTACGACGCTGATGGTGAGGACGCCCACGTGGCTGGGGCTGCTCAAGGGCCTGCTCGTGCTCGGCATGCTGTGGTGGTCGTGGGTTGGATATGCATGGCTCACGAGCGTGGTCGACCCCGAGGAGGGGGCGGTGCGCCTCGTGATGTTCGCGGCGATGGCGGCCTTCCTCATCGCCGCGCTGTGCGTCCCGGGCGCCTTCGGCTCCGAGGCGCTGCTGTTCGCCTGCGCATACGCCGTGGTGCGCACCGCCCACATCGTGCTGTTCATGCTCGCCAGCCGCGGCGATGAGCAGCTGCGCCGCTCGGTGCTGGGGCTGGCGGGCAGCACCGCGATCGGCGCCGGGCTGCTGTTCGTCGCGGCATTCACATCGGGTACCGTGCAGGTGGGGGTGTGGGGCCTTGCGCTCGTGCTCGACGCGGGTGGCCCGTTTCTGTTCGGCGCCGATGGCTGGAAGCTTGTCCCCGGGCATTTCGCCGAGCGCCACGGAGCGATCGTGATCATCGCGCTGGGCGAGTCGATAGTCGCGGTCGGCGTCGGAGCGAAGGCCACGATCGGCGCCGGCGTCGTCGCCGCCGCCGTGCTCGGGATCGTGATCGCCGCGGCGCTGTGGTGGGCGTATTTCGACGTCACTGCGATCGTGGCGGGCAGGCGCCTGGCGAAAGCGGCTCCGGGACGTGAGCGCAACGAGATCGCTCGTGACTCCTACTCCTACCTGCATTTCCCCATGGTCGCCGGAATCGTTCTTATCGCGGTCGGGACAAGGCACACGATCGCCGACCTCGACGGGCCGTTGAAACTCGTGGCTGCGTCGGCCCTTTTGGGCGGCGCGGCGATGTACATGCTGGCCCATGTCGCCTTCCGCCTGCGCAACATGCACACTCTCAGCCTGAGAAGGCTGGTGTGTGCGATCGTGCTGCTCGCCCTGCTGCCCGCCGGCGCGGCGCTGCCGGCGCTGGTGACCCTTTCGATGCTCGCGGCGGTGCTCGTCGCGCTGATCGGATATGAGGCACTGCGCTATGCGGACATGCGTGATCGCGTGCGCCACCAGCTGGCTCGGGAACCGCTGCCCGAGGCCGTCGCCGAGGTGACCGGGGTAGAGACGGCTCTCTGACTGGAGCGGCTCGTGAGGAGGTGAATTCGGTGACTGTCACTGTTTCACCATTGACGCGGAGGTGAGTGACTCGCACGCCTCAGGCCGCCTCGTCCTCGACGCTGTTCCGCGCGTGACTGACCGCCATGGGGATTGCATCGAGCCTGATCGCCTGACGAGTGTAATCGGCGACGAGCGCCTCGAGCGCCGAGTAGCCATCGTGCTCCACACCGCGCTCGACGAGGTATGAGCGGTCCCCGCCCCCGGCCGGACGGTCGGTGACGCGCACGCCATCGCCGAGCCGCTGCCCGTACAGGACCCGCTCGCCACCGGTGAAAGCGTAACGGCCGAGCTCGACCTGCTCGATGTGTTCGACGAGGCCCGCCGTCATCGGGATCGCGTTGAGCCGCCCGGCCTGACGCGTGTAGTCGGCGATTAACGCCGTCAGTGCCAGGTAGCCGTCGCGCTCAAGGCCACGCTCGACGAGGAAGGCACGGCCCCGGCCGGAGGCGGGGCAGTCGGTGACACGCACGACGCCACCGATTCGCTGGCCATACAGGATGCGCGCTCCGTCGCGGACGGTGTAGCGCGCAAGCTCCACGCGCTCACCGATAGCCGGCTTTCGGCGGGAGAGGGTCTTTCTCATGAGAGCCCACCCCCCTGCACTTTCACCAGCCGGGTGAAGGCCGATCCGTCATCTGCACGCCATGTGAAACACACCGTCACGAACCGCACACGAGCCGTCATTGCCGCCCCCAATCCACGTGTACGAGGATCTGTGATTAATCTCACATAAGAGGTATCAGCTGGTGGGAAGCCAGTGGTGCGCCAATGTGGTGCAGGCCGTTGTCGATTTGCGCCACATCGTCCCAACCGGCGCAGGGGCGCTTTTTTTTGGAGTATCGGCTAGCTGAGCGCTGCTGGCCGGCCGGCGGCGCTGTCGCCGATGTCGCCGAGTTCCTCGAGGCGCAGGGCCACTTCGAGCTCGGCGTGGCATGTGTGGAGCAGGCGACCGAGCCGCGTCTCTATCGAGTGCAGGCGCCGTTCCACCGTGTGGCGGTCGACGCCGAGAGCGGCGGCGGCCGTGGCCGCGTTGCGCCCGGCCGTGAAGTAGGCGCGCAGGGTTTCGCGCGAGACGACGCCGTCCTTGGCGCTGCCGAGGGGCGTCAGGTAGATCTCCTCGAGCGACTTCGCGAGCGTTTCGTCGCGCAGCGCGGTGGCCAGCAGCGCGACATCGGCATAGCGAGTGAGCCGCTGCGGCTTGCGCAGCGCGACCAGCATCGCGCCCTGGGCCTGGCGGTGCGTGAGCCGCCATCCGTCGATCCCGCGAGCGCTGCCACCGATCGCCAGCGAAACGCCAGCCGTCTCCTTGTCGGACATCAGGCGCTCGATGTCAGCGAACGCGAGCTTGCGCTGGCCGCCGAACCACGCCCACACGGTCTCAGCGCTGCGCGACACGGCCAGCAGCTCGCAACCAAGCCCCGCTGCCAGGCTTCGAACCGTCTCGCCGCCGCGTGCGCCCATGGCGATCACGCCGAGGTGCTCGGCGTCGAACTCGTAGTCGATCTCAGCGGAGTCCACGGGCGCGCCGGCGAGAAGCCGCTGCACGCGCTCGTTGCGGCGCAGCTCGGGCGAGTGCGCCATTCGTTCGGCCTCCTGCTGGTACTCCTTGGCGATCGACGAGGTGAAGTGGTCGAGCAGGCCACCGAGCGCCCTCAGCACATGACGCAGCGCGATCCGGTCGCTCGCGAGGTCGCTGTGCTCGGCCTCCTGCATGACGAAGTCCTCGAGCAGCGTGTGGCCCGCGTTGTAGCGCAGCAGCACCCTGTCCAGGCTCACGCCGTGGGCCGCCGCGCGACGCGCCTGGGCGACGGCCGCCGGCGGGATCGGCGGCGGGCCCGAGCCAAACCAGTCCTCGCCCTGTTCGATTGCCACGAGGCCGTAGTCGACGGCCTCGGCGACCGCTGCGCGCGCGCCGGCTATGTACTCGAGATCCTCACCGGCCGCGGGATCAAAGCCGACGTCGCGGAAACGGGCGATCACCGCCTCCTCGAGCTCAGAGCGCCGGGCGTGCAGGCGCTCGGCCAGCGCGGCACGGACGGCGTCCACGGACGCAGCGCCGGCGCCGGACCGGCGCGTCTTGGCCGGGGCCTGAGCCATCACACGGCCCCGGCCGTGAAACGCCTTCGTGCGCCCCTGCTATCGACGGGTGACACACCCCTCCTCGGCTGCGGGTAACGGGGCAATGGGCCCCATGGGACTCTGGCGCTGCGTAGCAGCGACCGTCGCTCCACGTGAACGATGCTGGGAGCAAAGCACACTTCACAGGCACGCGCAACCCCGCCCGACGCCGGCGGGCCTGCCCGTAATGAACCGCTCGCAGTGGGAAACGCCGTCCTCAACACGGAAACCAGCCTAATTTGTGGAATACCGCGCCGGGAGTCTAATCGGCATCCAGGACGGCACGCCGACGCCCGATTGCGCTCGGCCCCAGCTCGAGACCGCACGGCACCCGCACGCCAGCGGCACGGCACCGGCACTGATACCGTCGCGGCAGTGAGGATCGCCAATCTGCACGAGGGTCGCACGGGTGAGCTTGCGATCGGCCACATCAAAGGCATGTGGCGCGATCTCGGACGGGAAACGGGCACGCGCACGGTCGGCCTGCGTCGCATCGAGGTGGAGGAGGGCTACTTCTCGACACCCGCGCACGAGCACGGCGCCGATGAGGAGATCTTCTTCGTGCTCGGTGGTGAGGGGTTGCTGTGGCAGGAAGGCGAGACCTGCGAGGTCGCCGCCGGCGACGTCATGGTGCACCGGCCCAAACGCGGGGCGCACACCCTCCGCGCCGGAGCGGGGGGGTTGGACGTGCTCGTCTTCGGCCAGCGGCTCGAGGCGTCTCTGACCGCGCTTCCGCGGGCCGGTGTGGCCTGGTCGGTCCCGCGCTGGGTCGAGCTCGCGGACGGCGACACGCCGTTCGCTCGCGAAGCCGCCGTAGGGCCGCCGGAGTGCCCGCCGCCGAAGCCCGAGCGACCGTCCAACGTCCTCGCGCTGAGCGACGTGCCGGCGACGCTGTCCGGTCGCGCCCGTCTCGCGGGCAGGGCCGCCGGAGCTGTGGCGAGCGGTCTGAACCACGTGGTGCTGCCCGCCGAAGGACAGGGCGCGCCCGCGCACTGCCATTCGGCCGAGGAGGAGCTGTTCGTGGTGCTCGAGGGGAGCGGTGTGCTCGAGCTGTGGCCGCGCGGCGGGCAGGGCGCCGAGGAGCATCCGCTCAGGGCCGGTGACGTGATCTCGCGGCCGGCCGGGACCGGCGTTGCGCATGCCCTTCGCGCGGGCCCGGAGGGCCTCACCTACCTGGCCTATGGGACGCGGGAGCCGAGCGACATGTGCTTCTACCCGCAGTCGGGGCGGATCTCGCTGCGGGGTCTGGGCGTCGCCCTGAGCTCGCCCGAGATCGACCACCTGCCGGACCTCTGAGCCAGCGCCATGAGCAGCGGCCAGGAGCCGGTGGCCGTCATCGGGGGCGGCGTGGTCGGATGTGCGGTGACCCACGCGCTCGCGCGCCGCGGTGTGCCGGCGGTCTTGCTCGAGGCCGAGCCCGGCCTTGCGCTGGGCGCCAGCGGCGCGAATTCCGGCATCCTGCATACGGGTTTTGATTCGAGGCCCGGCGAGCTCGAGACGCGCCTGATCCTGCGCTCGGCGGCGCTGCGCGAGGAGCTGCTCAGCGAGCTGGGCGTGCCGGTGTGGCGTTGTGGTGCTCGGCTTGCCGCGGCGGGGAGCGAGGATGAGCGCACAACGATCGTGGCGCTCGCCGAGAACGCGCGTGTGAACGGCGTCGAGGCCGACCTCGAGGCGGACGGCTCGCTGATGGTGCCCGCGGAGGCCGTCACCGACCCGGTCGCATTCGTCCATGCGCTGGCGGGGGCGGCGCAGGGGGGCGGCGCCGAGGTGAGGCTCGGTGCGCGCGTCAGCGGCCTTACCAAGGGCGCGGACGGCGCTCTTGCGGTCGAGCTCCAGAGCGGACAGAGGCTCAGCGCGTGCGCGGTGGTCAACTGCGCGGGCCTGTTCGCCGACGAGATCGCTCACCTTGCGCATGAGGATCCGGTCACGGTGTACCCGCGCAAGGGCGAGTTCCTCGTCTTCCGCCCGCCGCCGGGCGAGCGGCTCGAGCGGATCCTGCTGGCGCTCCCCTCGAAGCTCGGCAAGGGTGTGCTCGTGTTCCCCACGGTCGAGAATCTGATCATCGCCGGCCCGACCGCACGCGAGCGCGAAGACAAGCGCGACTGGTCGGTGGAGGCGGATGCCGCGGAGCTGATCCTGCCGCGTGCCGGGCGCATGTACCCTTCGCTCGAGCGGGCCGGGCGGATCGGCGCCTACGCCGGCCTGCGACCGGCCGGCCGGGACGCCGCCGGTCGCGATTCAAGCTATGTGATCGAGATGTCCGGCACGCTGCCCGCGCTTCTTCACGTCGCTGCGATCCGCTCCACGGGGCTGTCGGCGTCGCTCGGGATCGGCGAGTACGCGGTCAGCCTGCTCGCCGATCGGGGCCTGATCGAGCCGCGCGAGCCGCGCCCCCTGCCGGTCCCGCCGCTGAGGCCGCCAGGGGGTCCCTGGTGGGAGCGCAGCGTGCGCTACCACCGCCCCAGCGAGCAGGCAGAGCGATGAGCTCGGGCCTTCTGCTGGGGATCGACGAGGGCACGACCGCCGTCAAGGCGGCTCTGTTCGACTCGGAGCTGCACGTCGTGGCCGAGGCGCGACGACCCGTCCCGGTCGCACACCCGCGTCCGGGCTGGGTCGAGCAGGATCCAGAGCTGATCCTCGAGGCGGTCGTGGACGCGGTCGCCGAGGTGCTCGAGCACAGCGGCGGGCGTGAGGTCATCGCCGCTGGCCTCGACCATCAGGGCGAGTCCGTCCTCGGCTGGGATGCGAGCAGCGGGCGGGCGCTCACGCCGGTGCTCGTCTGGCAGGACAAGCGCCAGGAATCCCTCCTCGCCGAGATCGCCGGCGCGGCCGACGCGGGCGCGCGCCAGGCCGTGGATCGCTCGGGACTGCCACTCGATCCATACTTCTCGGCCGGCAAGCTGGCCTGGTTGCTCGGAAATGATGAGCGACGTGCGCCGGGCTCGGGACGCGGGCTCGCTGCGCCTCGGCACGGTCGACGCGTTCCTGACCGATCGCATTGGCGGGCGTTTCGCCACCGACCTCTCGACGGCGTCGCGAACCCAGCTGCTCGCGGCTGGCGGGCGCGACTGGGATGAGCAGCTGATGGCCCTGTTCGGCGTGAGACGCGGATTGGCTTCCCGCGCTCGGCCCGACGTTTGGATAGCTGGGTCGGCTGAGCGACGCCCGCTGGTCGAAAGTGATTCCGCTGGCGGCCCAGCTCGTCGACCAGCAGGCCGCGCTGGCCGGTTCGGGCGCCGTGCGCCCGGGTGATCTGAAGGCGACCTACGGCACCGGCGTCTTCGTGCTGGGACGCACCGAGGGGCCGGTCCTTCCGAGCGGCCTGTTGCCGACGGTCGCGTGGGCGGCGCCCGGCGCGCCCGGAGGCGTCGGTGAGGTCGCATATGCGCTGGACGGCGGCGTGTTCGCGGCCGGCTCGCTGCTCGACTGGCTCGCCGAGGGTCTCGGGCTGGCCGGCGACGCCGCGGCGCTGGCCGCGAGCGCCGCCGAGGTCAAGGACAGCGCCGGCGTGATGGTGCTGCCCGCACTGGCCGGGCTCGGCGCCCCGTGGTGGCGTCCGGGCGCCCACGGCGTGATCGCCGGACTGCATCCGGCCGTCAGTGCGGCCCACCTCGCGCGGGCGGCGCTCGAGGCGATCGCCTGGCGGGTTGTCGACATCGTCGAGGCGATGGCCGAGGTGGTCCCCGTTCACCTCCTGCGGGTCGATGGCGGGCTGACCAACGATGAGACGTTGCTTCAGATTCAGGCGGATGCGCTCGGGCTGCCGCTCGCCGTCGGTCGCGCCGATGTGACTGTGCTGGGGGCGGCGATGCTCGCCGGTGTCGGCGCGGGCGTGTTCAGAAGCGTGGAGGACGCGGCCCGATGCCTGCCGCCGGGACGCCTCGTTGAGCCGAGCTCCGATCCGCGTGAGCGCGAAGGGGCCCGCGCGCGCTGGCTTGAATTCGTGCAGGCCGGCGCGCGCCTGTAGCGGCCGCCGGGCGCCGGCGCGCTACTCGAGGCTCACCTCATAGCCCGCCTCGGCGAGTGCCTGCAGGAGCTCCTGGGTGTGGCCGGGCCCGCGCGTCTGCAGGGTCAGCGCCACCCCCGTCTCGTCCACGTGCAGCGCCACCGCCTCGCGCACGTGCTCGAGGTTAAGGAGATTGGCGCGCGCGTGGGCGATCAGGGTGAGCAGCTCGGCGAGACCGCCCGGGCGGTCGGGCACGCGCGTGAAGATGCGCACGCGGCGGCCCTCCTCGGTTTCCCGGCGGCGCAGCAGGCCCGCGAGCAGTCCGTTGTCCACATTGCCCCCCGAGACGATCGCCACGGTGGTCCCGCTGACCGGCGAAAGGCGACCGCCGAGCAGGGCCGCGACGGCCACCGCCCCGGCGCCCTCGGCGACGAGCTTCGCGCGGTCGGCGAGGAACACGATCGCATCGGCGATCTCATCCTCGCTGACCGTCTCAAGGCCGTCCAGCAGCTCGCGCAGCAGCGGCAGCGTCAGCTTGCCCGGGCGCGTGATCGCGATGCCGTCGGCGATCGTCGCGCCCGGGGCGACGGTGGCCTCGGGGGTGGCTCTCACCTCGACGGCCGACCCGCGGCCGGACAGCGCCTGCACGTATGGCGCGCAGGCTCTCGCCTGCACTCCCACGAGCTGGACGCTCGCGCGTGCGTTGCGCAGGGCGACCCCGACGCCGCTGGCCAGACCGCCGCCGCCGACGGGCACCAGCACGCGCGCCAGGTCGGGGACATCCTCGAGCAGCTCGAGCCCCAGCGTGCCCTGGCCGGAGATCACATCGAGGTCGTCGAACGGGTGCACGAACGCCGCGCCCGTCTCCTCGCCGCGCTCGCCGGCCAGCGCGAGCGCCTCCTCGACCGATGCACCCCCCAGGCGCACCTGAGCCCCCAGCCGCTCGACCGCGGCGACCTTCGAGACGGCGGCGTCGCGCGGCATGAAGACCTCGCAGCTGACGCCCGTGACGCGCGCCGCCTGTGCGACGGCGCGACCGTGGTTGCCGGCGCTTGCGGCGACGAGGCCGGAGCTCGCGCGCTCCCCCAGCGCCGCCACCTTTGCAAGCGCGCCGCGCAGCTTGAAGGAGCCGGTCCCCTGCAGGCACTCCGCCTTCAGCGCGACCCCGGTTCCGGCGCGCTCGGCGAGGTCGTCGCTTGAGATCGTCGGTGTGCGCACCGCGACGCCCGCGATCGAGTGCCTGGCCCGCTGCAGGTCGACCGCGGCGATCAGCTCGCCGGCGGCGGGCTGCGCAGCCGCTCCCCGCCCGGGCACAGGCTCGCTCACCACCTCGCCCGGCCTCAGCCCGGCGTCGTGTAGGCGCCGCTCAGACCGCCGTCCACGAGGAACGTCGAGGCGGTCACGAAGCTCGACTCATCACAGGCCAGGAACAGGGCCGCGTGTGCGATCTCCTCCGCTCGGGCGAAGCGGCCCATCGGCACGTGCACGAGCCGCCGCGCGGCCTGCTCGGGGTTCGAGGCGTACAGTTCCTGCAGCAGCGGAGTATCGACCGGACCGGGACACAGCGCGTTGACGCGCACGCCGCGGCGCGCGAACTCGACACCGAGCTCGCGCGAGAGCGCGAGCACCCCGCCCTTCGACGCGGTGTAGGAGATCTGCGACGTGGCGGCCCCCATCACGGCGACGAAGGAGGCGGTGTTGATCACCGATCCGCCGCCGGCGTCGAGCAGGTGCGGGATGCCGTGCTTGCAGCACAGAAACACGCCGCGCAGGTTCACATCCTGCACGCGCTCCCAGGCATCGAGCGTCGTCTCGAGCACCGAGGCGTCGTCACCCGGGGATATGCCGGCGTTGTTGAACAGCACGTCGACGCGCCCGAGCTCCTGGCTGACGCGGGCGTACATTGCGCTGACCTGCTGCTCGTCGGTCACGTCGACTTGAAGCGACAGGTCGCCGGGCGCGCCGGCGGCGAGGTCGGCGCCCACCACGCGCGCGCCCTCGCGCTGGAAGCACTCGATGCTCGCGGCGCCGATGCCTCCGCTCGCGCCGGTCACGACGCACACGCGCCCCTCGAGCCTGCCCGATGAACTCATCATCCCTCCGTGGCGTAGAAGATCGTCTTCAGCTCGGTGTAGGCCTCCAGGGCGTGCGGCCCCAGCTCGCGGCCGTAACCGGACTGCTTGAAGCCCCCGAACGGCGTCGTCACCCGCACCGAGGTATTCGCGTTGATCGAGATCACCCCGGTCTCGATCGCGCGAGCGACGCGCAGGGCGCGCGCCCCGTCGCGGGTCCACACCGATCCGGACAGGCCGTAGATCGTGTCATTGGCCAGGCGGATCGCCTCGGCCTCGTCGCGAAAGGCGATCACGGCCGCGATCGGCCCGAACACCTCCTCCTGGGCGACGCGGTCGCTCGGCCTGACCGGCGAGAGGACCGTGGGGGCGAACCAGAAGCCGGCGCCGTCGGGTGCGCTTCCGCGGAAGGCGACCGGCGCCTGACCGTCGAGGAACGAGGCGACGGTCTCGCGCTGGGCGGCCGAGATGAGCGGGCCCATCTGCGTTCCCTCATCGAGCGGATCTCCCACCCGCAGGGCCTTGACCGACGCCTCGAGCAGCTCGAGGAAGGGGTCGAGTGCGTCCTCCTGGACGAGGATGCGCGAGCGCGCGCAGCAGTCCTGGCCGGCATTGCCGAACACAGCGAGCGGCGCCGCCGCGGCGGCGGCCTCGAGATCTGCGTCGGCGAAGATCACATTGGCCGACTTGCCGCCGAGCTCGAGCGTGACCCGCTTGATGCCCTCGGCGGCGCCGGCCGCGATCGTGCGGCCGACCTCGGTCGAGCCCGTGAAGGCGATCTTGGCCACGTCGGGGTGCTCGACCAGACGCTGCCCGCACACCGAACCCGGACCGACAACCACGTTGACGACGCCCTCCGCCAGTCCCGCCGCGAGCGCCAGCTCGGCGAAGCGCAGCGCTGTCAGGGGGGTGAGCTCGGCCGGCTTCAGCACGACGGTGTTCCCGGCCGCGAGCGCCGGGCCGAGCTTCCAGGCGGCGATCGTGAGGGGAAAGTTCCAGGGCGTGATCAGCCCGACGACGCCGAGCGGCTCGCGCACGGTGAAGGCCTGCCCGCCCGTGACCGGGATGGTGTCGCCCAAGAGCCGCTCCGGCGCGCCAGCGTAGTAGCGGAAGGTGTCGACGACCATGCCCATCTCCCCGCGCGCGTCTGCGATCGCCTTGCCGGCGTTGCGGGCCTCGAGCACGGCCAGCTCCTCCTGATGCGCGGCCAGCGTGCCGGCGAGCGCGTGCAGGGCGCTCGCCCGCGCCCCGGGGGACAGCGAGCGCCAGGCGGGCAGCGCGCGCTTGGCGCGGGCCACAGCCTCGTCGACCTCCTCGACGCCGGCACGGTCGACCTCCGCCAGCACCTCCTCCGTGGCCGGCTCGAGGACCGCAAGCCGATCGCTCACCGTTCGGTCCCCGAGCTGCGGCTAGACCTCGCGGCGCAGCCGTTCGAGCGCAAAGCTCTCTCCTACGGTGACTGCGCGATATCGGGAAGCGCGATTTCCGTATCGAGCTCGTCGATCGTCCGGATCGGGCCCTTGAACGTCTTTTTAGCCCAACCCGCGAACCAGATCGTGACCCCGAGTATGACCGCGATCGTAACGATCGGAGCGTAATTGACGGCCGACCAGTTGAACGCGCTTTCCCACGGAACCCCTTCCGGGCTGAACGGCAGGCAGAAGATGATCACGCACAGCGCCACCCACACGATCGCGATCGGATTGACCCACTTGTACTTGCTGCCCAGCGTCCAGGACCCGGTGACGAAGCTGTCGCCCTTGCGCCAGCGCAGGTAGACGGGGATCGTGTATGCGATGTACAGCCCGATCACCGAAATCGATGTGACCGCGAGGAACGCCACCGGCGTGCCCAGGTGGTTTGGGAAGTACGCGGGGATGGTGATGATGATGGCGAACAGGACCACGAACAGCGTCGCCCAGTTCGGTACCTTGCTGGGGCTGAGGCGACGCCACAGGTTGTGCCCGGGGACCGCGCCGTCGCGCGAGAACGCGAACGTCATGCGTGAGGCGCTCGTGATGCAGGCCACTCCGCAGAACAGCTGACCGACAGTTGAGATCAGCACGACGGCCTTGTCGCCGGCCGAGCTGAGCGCTGAGGTGAAGATCGCGAGCGCCGGATAGCCGGCCTTGTAGATTTCGGCTTCGTGGCTCTTCTGGATCGCGAACGTGATCGCCAGCAGCACGATCCAGCCGAAGATCGCCGAGTACAGGACCGAACGCCAGATGCCCTGCGCCGAGGAGTGTTCGGCGCCGTGTGTCTCCTCGGAGATGTGCGCCGAGGCGTCATAGCCGGTGATCGTGTACATCGTCAGCAGGAACCCGAGCGGGAGGATGTAGATCCAGAATTTGAGGCCGGTCACCGCGCCACCGTTGAAGCCCGATTCGTTGGCCTTGTGGCTGAAGACGTAGGACAGGCTCGCGTGATGGGAGGGCACGGCGATGAGGATCACCACGATCGCCAGGACGCCGATGATGTTCCACCAGGCCGAAACGTTGTAGAGCAGCGAGATGAGCTGGCGCGAGAACACGTTGATCAACCCTGCGGCGATCGCGATGACGACGAACATGGCGAACTCGATGTGGGCTGAGTAGTGGACGTTCGTCCCCGCCGCCGCCTTGACGAAGTTGAAGATGAAGTGCACTTCATACAGGCCCAGCAGGTTGATCAGGAAGACCGCGCTGACGTAGACCACCGAGGCGACCACTGCGACGAGGCCGATGAGGTTGAACCAGCCGGTGAACCAGCCCCAGGCCGGTCCGCCCAGCCGCGAGGCCCAGTAGTAGATGCCGCCGGCCGTCGGATAGGCGGAGGCAAGCTCGGACATCGAGACCGCGACGGCGAGGATCAGGACGCAGATCAGCGGCCAGGCGATCGAGATCGCGATCGGCCCGCCGTTCTTGAGCGCCTGCCCGTAGGTCGTGAAGCAACCGGCGAGGATGCAGATGATGGAGAACGAGATGGCGAAGTTCGAGAACCCGCTCCACCCCCTGTTCAGCTCCTGTTTGTAGCCGAGCTCGGCAAGTTTTTGCTCGTCGCTCCCCAAGCTTTCGGTGGTGCTCATCGACTAGCCCCCTGTCCGAGAAAAGGTATGGTCATCGTGCCTTCGCTAGTGACGATACGCTCGATCCCGGACAGAAGTCAAGGGGCTTGAAGGAAAATTTCAGAGTCGAGGTTCGGACACTTGTCCAACGGCGGGCGCCCGGTCGCGTCAGCCGTCCGGGAGCAGGCCGGCGAGGACATGCTCGGTGCCCTGCAGATGCTCGGTCATCGCGCGCGCGGCGCGCATCGAGTCGCGCGCGCGCACGGCCGCGAGCAGACGGCGGTGCTGGGCGTTCGAGGAGGCGAGCACCTGCGGCGGGTGGGCGATGTAGGAGATCAGGTCGCTCATCGCGCCCTGCACTTCGGTCATCGCCCGCACGAGGCCGGTCGAGCTCGCCGCTTCGGCGAGACCGACGTGCAGGCGGATGTCCGCCTGGCGGTATGCGGCGAAGTCCTCCAACGCGCCCTCGAGCGCCGCAGCCACCTCATCGAGCGCGTCGAGATCGGCTCGCTGTGCACGTTCGGCCGCGAGCACCACCACGCCGAGCTCGACGGCGAGGCGCTGGTCACAGGTCTCGCGCCACTGCGCGAGCATCTGCGGCGACGGCGGATCGGCGGGCGGCTGCGGGTCTGAGACGAAGGTCCCGCCGCCGCGCCCGCGCGTCGCGAACACGTGCCCGCTCTGGCTGAGCGCGGTCAGCGCCTGGCGCAGCGTCGAGCGCGCGATCCCCAGTCGCGCGCACAGCTCGCGCTCGGCGGGAAGCCGCGAGGCGGGGGCCAGCAGTCCGAGCTTGATGGCGGTGCCGAGCCGCTCGACCGTCTCCTCGAAGGCGGTGTATGAGCGCACCGGCGCGAACACGGCCTCGGGAGGCGTGAGCGTGCCGAGGGCTGCAACACGGTGCTCAGGAGGGCCCGCCATCGTTCTCCGGCTCCCTTGCCATCACAGGCGCTCAAACCCCCGGAAGCGCTCCCAATCGGTGACCGCGCCGGCGAACGCGTCGAGCTCGACGTCGGCGGCGTTGACGTAGTGCTCCACCACCTCATCGCCGAGCGCGGCGCGCGCGATGGCGCTCGAGGCGAACAGATCGCGCGCATCGCGCAGCGAGCCCGGGATGCGCGGCTTCTCGGTCGAGGCGTAGGCGTTGCCCTCGAACACCGGCTCGAGCTCGAGAGCCTGATCGACGCCGTGCAGCCCGGCGGCGATGATCGCGCTGAGCGCCATGTACGGGTTCAGGTCGGCGCCGCCCGCGCGGTTCTCAAAGCGCAGCGAGGGGCCCTTGCCGACGACGCGCAGCGAGCACGTGCGGTTGTCGTGTCCCCAGGCAACCGCGGTCGGCGCAAAGCTGGCCGCGGCAAAGCGCTTGTAGGAGTTGATGTTCGGAGCAAGCAGCAGCGTCAGCTCGCGCAACCCCGCCAGCTGACCGGCCAGGAAGGACTCGAACAGCGCGCTGTCGCGGTGGAACAGCGGCCCCTGCTCGTCGGCCAGCGAGAAGTGGATATGGCAGGAGTTGCCCTCGCGCTGGTCGTACTTGGCCATGAACGTGATCGACATGCCCTCGAGCGCGGCGATCTCCTTCACGCCGTTCTTGTAGATCGAGTGCTCATCGGCGGTGCGCAGCGCATCGGCGTAGCGGAAGTTGATCTCGTGCTGGCCGAAGTTGCACTCGCCCTTGGAGTCCTCGCACACCATCCCGGCGGCCTCCATGCTGTTGCGGATGCGGCGGATGAGGGGCTCGACGCGCGCGGTGCCGAGCAGCGAGTAGTCGACGTTGTACAGGTTCGCTGGCTCGAGCGTCGCGATAGCCCTGATGCCAGGCCTGCTCATAGGTGTCGCGGAACACGATGAACTCGAGCTCGGTGCCGGCGTTTGCGCTCCAGCCGCGCTCTGACAGACGCGCGAGCTGGCGGCGCAGTACCTGCCGCGGCGAGGCCAGGACGTCTGAGCCGTCCTCCCAGGCGACGTCGGCCAGGCACACGACGGTGCCCTCCTGCCACGGCACCGGGCGCAGCGTGTCGAGGTCCGGGCGCAGCACGAAGTCTCCGTAGCCGCGCTCCCAGGAGACCATCGCGTAGCCCTCCACCGGCGTCATGTCGACGTCGACTCCGAGCAGGTAGTTGCATCCCTCGGCGCCGTGGTCTGCCACCTCTGCCAGGAAGTGCCGCGCCGTCAGGCGCTTGCCCTGCAGACGGCCCTGCATGTCGGTCAGGGCGAGCAGGACGGTGTCGACCCTGCCCTCATCGACCTCGGCGCGCAGCTCCTCAAGCGTCATCGCTGCTCATCCTCGCGGGGCATATTGTGAAGGTATAGCTTGTGAGCCTTATCGTGCAAGGTGCTCGGAGAACGGTGGAGGAGCTCGACGACATCCTGCGGCGCCTTGAGCCGTCGCTCGGCCCGCTCAGCGGCAAACCGCAGCCGCTCGACGGCGGCATCACGAACCGCAACTTCCGCGCGACGCTCGGGGGCGTCGATTACGTGATTCGACAGCCCGGCAAGGACACCGAACTGCTGGGCATCGACCGCGAGGCCGAGCGGCTGGCCACAGAGACGGCCGCACGGCTGGGCATCGCCCCGGCCGTCGCGGCGGTGCTCGAGGACTGCCTGGTCACGCGCTTCATCACATGCCGGCCGGTGGAGGGCGAGGATCTGCTGGACGGCGTCGAGGAGATCGCGGGCGCCCTGAGGAGCTTTCACGACTCGAGGACCGAGCTGCCGACGAGCTTCCGCGTCCCGGACCTGCTCGAGGACTACGCCGAGATCGTCCGCGGACGCGGCGGCACACTGCCCGGCGCATACTCCGAGGCGGTCTTCGCCGCGGCGAGGATCGCGGCCGCCCTGCCCGTCGCCGTCGCGTGTCCCTGTCACAACGATCTGCTTCCCGGGAACATCATTCGCGTCAGCGGCGACGGCAGCATGAGGATCGTCGACTGGGAGTACGCGGGCATGGGCGATCCCCGCTTCGACCTCGGCAACCTGTCGATCAACAACAGCTTCGATGAAGCCACGGATGAGCGCCTTCTGAGGGCCTACTACGGCGAGCCGGCCTCGGACCGCGCGCGGGCCGCGCTGCGGCTGATGCGTGTGCTCTCCGACGCGCGCGAGGCCGCGTGGGGTGTCGTGCAGGCGACCGTCTCGGAGCTCGACTTCGACTTCGACGGCTACGCGCGCGAGCACTTCGACCGTCTCGGCGAGACGGTGGCCGGGCCGTACTTCCAGGAGTGGCTCGTCGTCGCTGGGGGTGAGGAAAGTAGTCAGACCGCGTGAGCTTCCCGGGCGCGCGCGTGTGGTCATCATCGGCGGAGGCGTCGGCGGCGCCTCGATCGCCCACCACCTCGCCGGGCTGGGCGAGTCGGATGTGGTCCTGCTCGAGCGAAGCGAGCTGACGAGCGGCTCCACATTTCACTCCGCGGGGCTCGTCGGGCAGCTGCGCTCGAGTGTCTCGCTGACGCGCATGATGATGGACTCGGTCGAGCTCTACAGGACGCTCGACTGCGGGTGGGTGCAGTGCGGCGGCATTCGCCTCGCGTGCACGCCCGAGCGCGAGCAGGAGGTCCTGCGCCAGGTGGCCTGGGCCAAGACGTTCGGGCTTCCGCTCGAGCTGATCTCCGCTGATGAGGCGCGTGAGCTGTTTCCGCTGATGAGCACCGACGGCGTGCGCTGCGCCTCCTATCTGCCGAGCGACGGCTACCTCGATCCGTCGCTATTGACGACGGCGCTGATCGAGGGCGCGCGCGAGGGCGGCTGTCGCGTGTTCACGCACACGCGCGTGACGGGCATCGATGTGGATCGAGCCTCCACGCACCCGCGCGTGCGCGGGGTGCAGACCGAGTGGGGCCCGATCGAGGCGGAGGTCGTCGTCAACGCGGGCGGGATGTTCGCCGCGGAGATCGGCCGGCTGGCCGGCGTGCGCGTGCCGATCGTCCCGTTCGCGCACGAGTACCTCGTCACGCAGCCGTTTCGCGAGCGTGGGCTGGGAGAGGATCTCCTTCACCTGGCCACACTGCGCGACCCCGATCTCTTGATCTACTTTCGCGAGGAGGGGGGAGGCCTCGTGATGGGCGGCTACGAGCGCGCCTCCGCTCCGTGGGCGCTTGATGAGCACCACCTGGACGCGATTCCTCAGGACTTCAATGGCCGCCTGCTCGAGGAGGACTGGCCGCGCTTTGAGGAGATCGCGGCAAACTCCTCAAAACGCGTGCCGGTGATGGAGGACATCAAGGTCACGCGCCTCATCAACGGTCCGGAGGCGTTCACGCCGGACAACGAGTTCTGTCTCGGCGAGAGCGAGGTGCGCGGCTTCTTCGTCGCGGCCGGCTTCTGTGCGCATGGTCTTGCGGGCGCCGGTGGTATCGGGCGCGTGATGGCCGAGTGGATCCTCGAGGGCGAGCCTGCGATGGATGTGTGGGAGATGGACATCCGTCGCTTCGGCCCGCACTTCCGCTCGCCCAGCTACACGCTCAAGCGGGCCCGGGAGGTGTATGAGACCTACTACGACATCCGCTACCCCGGACACGAGCGCCTGGCGGGTCGGCCCCTGCGGACCTCCAGCGCCTATGGCTGGCACTCGGAGCACGGCGCCTCATTCGGGGAGAAGTCGGGCTGGGAGCGGGTCAACTGGTATGAGTCAAACGCGCCGGCCGGAGATGAGTCGCTCAGGCCGCGCGGCTGGGCGGGCATGCACTGGTCGCCGGCGATTGGCGCCGAGCACCGCGCCACGCGCGAGCGCGCGGGCCTGTTCGACGAGTCCTCCTTCGCCAAGCTCGAGGTCGCCGGGCCGGCGGCGCCGGCCTTCCTCGAAGGGCTGTGCGACAACCGCGTGGCGCGCGACGTCGGTGCGATCACCTACACGCAGATGCTCAACGGCCGCGGAGGGATCGAGTGCGACTTCACCGTCACGCGCGTCGAGGAGGAGCTGTTCTCGATCGTCACGGGCACGGCCTTCGGCAATCACGACCTCAGCTGGATTCGCCGCCACGCGCCCGAGGACGGCAGCGTGCGCTGCTCGGATGTCACCGCGCGCTGGGCGTGCTTTGCCCTGTGGGGCCCGCGGGCGCGCGAGATCCTTGCGCCGCTGACGGACGATCCGCTCGGCTTCGGCTACATGAGCATGCGCGAGCTCGCGGTCGGCGACGTGCCCGTTCGCGCCCTGCGGGTCACCTTCGTCGGGGAGCTGGGCTGGGAGCTGTACTGCCCTACCGAGTACGGGGCGGGCCTGTGGAGGACCCTGTGGCAGGCCGGGCGCGAGCACGGTCTGGTGGCGGGGGGCTATCGCGCGATCGACTCGCTGCGCCTGGAGAAGGGCTATCGCGTGTGGGCGGCCGATATCACCGCTGATGAGACTCCCTATGAGGCGGGGCTCGGCTTCGCCGTCAAGAAGGCGCCGCCCTTCGCGGGCTCGGCAGCGCTCGGTGTGGGCGCCCCCGAGGGGCCGGTCCCACCGAGCCGTCGGCTGCGCTGCCTGGTGCTGGAGGACCCGCGCGCGGTCGCGCTCGGCAACGAGCCGGTGCGCGTGGGCGGAGAGGTGCTCGGACGGGTGACCAGCGGCGGCTACGGCTACACCGTGGAACGATCCATCGCCTACGCCTACCTTCCCGCCGGTGTGGACGTTGGCGCGGAGGTCGAGGTGGACCTGTTCGGGCAGTGGGTCGCCGGCGAGGTGGCGCGCGAGCCGCTGTTCGACCCGCGCGGTGAGCGGGTCAGGGATACTCGCTAGCGTGAGCCCCTTCGTCACCGCCGGCGCGGGCTTCCTGCTCGCCGTCCTGTGGTTCGACCTGATGTTCGACATTCAGGTCCGTGGTCAAGGCGGGCCCGAGCTGCCGGAGGGCTCGCTCGCCTCGATAGCCGGCTACTACGGACGGGTGACCACCTCGGCGCGGCCGATGAACCGGCTGATCGCAACCGTCATGCTCGGCACGCTCGCGGGCATCGTCGTCGAGATCGCCGAAGGTGACTCGCCGCGCTGGGTGGCGTGGGTCTCGCTTGCGCTGGCCGCTGCCCCGATCCTGCTCGCCGGCGCCCGCACCGTGCCGAGCGCGGTGCGACTCGGCTCCCGCCGCGACACGATCGAGGCCCAGAGCGCGCTCGCCAGATCGATCTTCCGCCAGCACCTGATCTGCTTCGCGTCGATCGCGGCGCTGCTCGTGTTCCAGCTGTCTGCGGCTTGAGCGGATGGCCGCGTTCAGGCGGCCCCGGAACAGCCAAACGCCGCCGGCGCTCAGCGGCCGGCGCCCCGTCGCGCCGGCGACGAGGGCGGCGGCACGACCGGCCCGATATCACCGTCCGGCGCCTCGTCCAGGTCGACGATCACGGGCGCATGATCGCTCGGGCCCTTGCCCTTGCGAGCCTGGCGGTCCACCCATGCCGCCTTCACCCTACCTGCCACCGGCGTGCTCGCCAGCACGAGATCGATGCGCATGCCGAGGTCCTGGTGGAACATTCCGGCGCGGTAGTCCCAGTAGGTGAACACCCGCTCGCTCGGCCAGCGGTCGCGGACGACGTCGTGGAGGCCGGGCGCCTCGAGCTCGGCCAGCGCCGTCCGCTCGGGCGCCGTGACGTGGGTGTGGCCAACGTAGGCGGCCGGGTCGTAGACGTCGGCGTCGGCCGGTGCGATGTTCATGTCTCCGCACACCATCACCTGCTTCGTGCCGGCGGCGATCATCTCTATAAGCGCGGCCAGCCAGGCGAGCTTGTAGCGGTAGTGCTCGGAGCCGGGCTCCCGCCCGTTCGGAACATACACCGAGTGCACGCGAATTCCGCCGCAGGTCGCGGACACGGCGCGCGCCTCGGCATGCGGGAAGCCGGGAGCGCCGGGGATCCCGGCCACCACGTCCTCGAGCCCGGAGCGGGACAGGATCGCCACCCCGTTCCACTGCGCTTCGCCGTGGAGTGCGACCGCATATCCGCGCCCCGCCAGCTCATCGCCGAGCAGCTGAGCGAACGCGTCGTCGGCGAGCTTCGTCTCCTGCAGGCAGACGACATCGGGCTTTCGCTCATCGAGCCACGCCAGCAATCGCGGCAGGCGCTGCCTGACCGAGTTCACATTCCAGGTCGCCACCCGCACGCGCGCCCCTACGGCAGATACTCCTCGTCCGTGACGGGGTCTCCCCAGGTCACGACGTTGCCCTGCTCGTCTGCCTGCTGCATTGCGAGGTGGGTCATGAAGCGGTTGGGCGCCGCGCCGTGCCAGTGGTCCTCGCCCGGCTCGAAGAAGACGCGGTCGCCCGGGCGGATGACCTCGACCGGTCCTCCGCGGCGCCGGCAGAGGCCCACGCCCTCGGTGACATAGATCGTCTGCCCGTGCGGGTGCGTGTGCCACACGGTGCGTGCGCCGGGCGTGAAGTGGACGCTTGCCGAAGCGAGGCGAGAGGACCCCGAGGGCGTCGCGACCGTGTCGATGTAGACGCCGCCCGTGAACCACTCGCCGGGCCCCTCCGCGGTATCGGGGGAGGTGCTGTTGATCTGCATGCCGTTCTCCTTACTCTTGCAGTGGGTCGCGCTGGTAGGACTGACGCCGGCTCATCGAGCTCCTCAGCTGTTGGAGGCGGTGGCGGCGACGCCCGGTCGGGGATCCTGCTCCTCGAGCGCGCCGGCTGACCGCAGCGACGCGGCGTTGACTTCCGCCGATCGCCGGCGTCGGGCGCAGGGCGGTCGAGATGGAGCTAGTCGGGCTCGAACCGACGACCTCTGCCATGCCATGGCAGCGCTCTCCCAGCTGAGCTATAGCCCCGCGCTTTCGCGGACGCTCAGTTTACCGGAGCCCCGCGCCGATCGGCGGCCGTGCACGCTCATTCGGGGGGAATGAACTCCGGTACGTCGAGGTCTTCGCCGGGCTCGTGCGGGCCGCGCGTGCCCGCGCCCGGTCCCGCCTGGTCCAGGCGGGCGGTCATGCCGCCGTGCGCCAGGCGCACGTCGCGCAGCAGTCGCTCGGCGTTGTTGCGCAGTGAGACCGACAGCTCGTGCAGGTTGCGCGAGAGGTCCGTTCCCTCGCGCAACACCTCGCGCGCGACGACATGCGATCCGTCGAGGATCTCGCGCGCGTCGCTGCGGGCCTTGGCGCGGATCTCCTTGGCCTGCTCGCCCGCCTCGGCGCGCAGCCGCTCCTCCTCCTCGCCGCCGGAGGCGACCAGGCGCGCGGCCTCCTCGTGTCCCTGGCCGAGGAGCCGGCCCGCCTGCTCGCGGGCGGCCGCCAGGATCTCCTCTGCCTCGGCGCGGGCGCCCGCAAGCGCCCGCTCGGCTTCTGCGTGGGCCTGCGCGCGCACGCCCTCCGCCTGCTCTGCGACCTCCGCTCGCATCCGCTCGGCCTGCTCGCCCGCCTCGATCCGCATTCGCTCGGCCTCGGCGTAGATGGCGCCAACCGCCGAGACGGCCTCGTTCCTCGAGGCCTCGGCCTGTGAGCGGGAGGCGTGGACTATCTCCTCGGCCTCCTCCTCGGCCGCCGTGACGCGGTTGCCCGCGGCGCGGTCGGCCTCCGCGATCCGCTCCCGCGCACGTCCTCTCAGCCTGCTCGCGCAGCTCCGCCGCGGTGCGTTCGGCGGCGGACACGATGTCCGCGACCCGGGCCGCCGCAGCGCTCAGCGCATCGTGACCAGCGTCGCTCGCGTGTCCGGCCGCCGGCGGCTGAGCGTCCATCCAGCGAATGGTAGACCGCCGGGGCGGGTCGCGGCGCACGACCCCCCGCGTGCCGGTGGGGGGTCGGTGATGGCAGAAAAAGTCGGAAATATGTCCTTGCGGACAGATCGTCTCTCAGTCATGATCTGGCCATGGAAAGGGCTCCAAGCACCGCGTCAGGTCGCAATCGTGCTGTTCGCAGATGTGCAGAGCCTCGACGTGACGGGCCCGCTCGAGGTCTTCACCGGCGCCGCCCGGCTGATCGGCCGCAGGCGGTCGTCCCGACCGTGGCTATGAGGTGCGGACGTTCAGCCGCGACGGCGCCCCACTGCGAACCTCAAGCGGCCTCGTCGTCACTCCCGACGGGCGGTCTCGACGATGTCCCCGCCGTGATCGACACGCTGATCATCCCGGGCGGGAGCGGCGCGCGTGCGGCGGCCGCCGACGGGGCGCGGCTCGAGTGGATCGCCGCGGCGGCGTCGCGGGGCCAGGCGCACCGCCGGGGTATGCACGGGCGCCTTCCTGCTCGCCGGCGCGGGCCTGCTGGCCGGGCGCCGCGCGACCACGCACTGGGCCTCGGCGCAGGAGCTGGCTCTGCGTCACCCGGACGTGGAGGTCGACCCCGAGCCGATCTTCCTGCGCGACGGGCCGGTGTGGACCTCGGCCGGTGTGACCGCCGGCATGGACCTCGCACTGGCGCTCGTGGAGGAGGACCTCGACCGCGACGCGGCCCTGCAGATCGCCCGTCATCTCGTGCTGTTTCTACGCCGCCCCGGCAACCAGTCGCAGTTCAGCGCCACGCTGGCCGCCCAGCAGCCGGGACGCGAGCCGCTGCGCGAGGTCCAGCGCTTCGTCGTCGAGCATGTCGCCGCGACGCATACCGTCGAGGCGATGGCCGGCCGCGCTCACATGAGCCCGCGCCACTTCGCTCGCGCCTTCCGCGCCGAGACGGGTCTGACGCCGGCGCGGTATGTCGAGCGGGTGCGCCTGGAGGCCGCCCGCCGACGGCTCGAGGACACCGCCGATCCCGTGGCGGTCGTCGCGGGAGAGTGCGGCTTCGGCAGCCCCGAGACGATGCGCCGGGTGTTTCTGCGCGCGCTCGAGGTCGGGCCCGCGGAGTACCGCCGGCGCTTTCACTCCCAAGCCGTCTCATCGCGCGCCGCATGAACATCGCGATCCTCATCTACGAGCGGTTCACCGCCCTGGACGCGATCGGGCCATACGAGGTGCTGAGCCGCATGCCCGGCGCCAGCCTGTCGTTCGTCGCCGTCGAGCCCGGTCCGGTGACGACCGACAACGGCATGCTGACGCTCGTGGCCGAGCACTCGATCTCCGAGGTGACTGCGCCGGACATCCTGCTCGTCCCGGGCGGGCCAGGCGAGGTCGCCCAGCGTGCCGGTGAGGCGGTGCTCGACTGGCTGCGCAGCGCGCATGAGACGAGCACGTGGACCACGTCGGTCTGCACGGGGTCGCTGATCCTCGCGGCGGCGGGCCTGCTCGACGGCAGGCGCGCGACGAGCCACTGGCTTGCGCTCGAGAAGCTCGGCGAGCTGGGCGCCGAGCCGGTCTCAGAGCGGGTCGTCTTCGACGGGAAGATCGTCACCGCCGCCGGCGTGTCGGCCGGCATCGATATGGCACTCGAGCTGGCGGCTAAGGTCGCGGGCGTCGCGGTGGCGCAGGCGATCCAGCTGGGGATCGAGTACGACCCGCAGCCGCCATTCGACGCGGGCTCGCCGGAGAAGGCGCCGGCCGAGGTCGTCGCGGCGCTGCGCACGCGCTCGCGCTTCTCCTGAACAGGCGCCGCTCGCGCCGTTCTCGAGCGCCACGCCGGACGCGGGGAACCCGCCCGCTAACCTCCGAGCTTTGATGGCGGAGCATCGCTACGACCCCCACGAGATAGAGCCCCGCTGGCAGTCGGTGTGGGCCCGCGAGCGCACGTGGGAGGTCTCCAACGACGAGCACCTGGACGGGCGCGAGGAGGCCAGGCTCGCCGGCCTGCGCTCCTATGTGCTTGAGATGCTCCCCTACCCGAGCGGGGAGCCGCACATCGGGCATCTCAAGTGCTACTCGGTGGGCGATGCCATCGCCCACTTCCACCGCCGTCTCGGCCGCCGCGTGCTGCACCCGATGGGCTACGACGCGTTCGGGCTGCCGGCCGAGAATCATGCGATCCGCACAGGCGTGCATCCGCGCGAGTCGACCGCCGAGTCGATCGCGTCATTCCAGCGCCAGTTCCGCTCGTGGGGGATCTCGATCGACTGGTCGCGCGAGCTGGCAACATCCGAACCGAGCTACTACCGCTGGACACAGTGGATCTTCCTCGAGCTGTTCGCGGCCGGCCTTGCCTATCGCAAGGAGGCGGCCGTCAAGTGGTGCCCGCACGATCAGACGGTGCTGGCCAACGAGCAGGTGGACAGCGAAGGCCGCTGCGAGCGCTGCGGTTGCCTCGTCGAGGTGAGGCAGCTCGAGCAGTGGTTTCTGCGGATCACCGACTACGCCGAGCGGTTGCTGAGCGATCTGGACGGAATCGACTGGCCCGAGAACGTCAAGACCATGCAGCGCAACTGGATCGGGCGCAGCGAGGGCGCCGAGGTGACGTTCCGCTGCGAGGAGCTTCAGATCGACTACCCCGTGTTCACCACCCGCCCGGACACCCTGTTCGGGGCCACCTTCTTCGTGATGGCCCCCGAGCATCCGGACGTGATGCGCCTCGCGGCCGGAACCGAGCACGAGCAGGCTGTGCGCGACTACGTCAACCACGCGCTGACCGAGACGAGCGAGGACCGCGGCAACGCCGAGAAGCCCAAGACCGGCGTGCCGCTCGGGCGCACGGTCACGAACCCCGTGAACGGCGAGCAGATCCCGATGTACGTCGCCGACTATGTGCTGATGGAGTACGGCACCGGCGCGATCATGGCGGTGCCGGCACACGACGAGCGCGACTACGCCTTCGCGCGTGCCTTCGATCTGCCGATACGCCGCGTGATCGAGGGCGGAGGGGAGGCCGGCGCAGGCGCCGACGCCGGCGGCGGGAGTGAGGACGGGCTGCCCTATGCCGGCGACGGCCCGCTGGTCAACTCGCGAGCGGACTTCGACGGCATGGGCAACCGCGAGGCGCTCACGGCGATCGTGGCCTGGCTTGACCGCGAGGGCAAGGGGCACGCGTCGGTCAACTACCGCCTGCGCGACTGGCTGGTGTCCAGGCAGCGCTACTGGGGCTGCCCCATCCCGATCGTCTACTGCGAGAGCTGCGGGACGGTGCCTGTTCCGAGCGGACAGCTCCCGGTGGAGCTCCCCGAGATCGAGGACTACACGCCCAAGGGCCGCTCGCCGCTGGCGGCGGCGGAGGACTGGGTGCGCACCAGCTGCCCGTCATGCGGGGGTCAGGCGCGCAGGGAGACGGACACGATGGACACCTTTGTGGACTCCTCCTGGTACTTCCTCCGCTACTGCGACGCGGGCAACGATCAGGCCGCGTGGGATCCGGCGGCGCTGCGCGAGTGGATGCCCGTCGACCAGTACATCGGCGGCGTTGAGCACGCGATCCTGCACCTGATGTACGCGCGCTTCTTCTGCAAGGCGCTCGCGGACCTCGGCCACCTGGACTTCCAGGAGCCCTTCAGCGCTCTCTTCACACAGGGCATGGTGACCAAGGACGGTGCCAAGATGAGCAAGTCCAGGGGCAACGTGGTCTCACCGGCCTCGATCGTCGAGCGCCTCGGCGCGGACACGGCTCGCTGCTACATCCTGTTCGTCGGGCCGCCGGACCAGGATGCGGAATGGTCGGATGAGGGTGTCGAGGGTGTGCATCGCTTCCTCGGGAGGCTGTGGCGGCTGGCCGCGGAGGTCGCCGAGCGGGCGGGGCCGCCCGCCGGTGAGTGGGTGGGCACCGCAGCCGCGCAGGGCGAGGATCTCGTGCTGCTGCGAAAGACGCACTGGGCGATCGAGAAGGTCAGCGGCGATCTGCGGCGGTTCGCGTTCAACACGGCCATCTCCGCGGTGATGGAGCTGTTGAACGAATGCTCGCGGTTGCGGGAGATCGCCGAGATGGAGACGCTCCGCTTCGCGCTGGCCACCGCCGCCTCGCTCCTGTTCCCGTTCGCTCCACATGCGTGCTCGGACATGTTCGAGCGCCTGACTTCAGAGCGGGTGTGGGAGCGGCCATGGCCCCAGGCCGACCAGGAGCTTCTCGAGAGCGACTCCTACGAGCTCGTGTGTCAGATCAACGGCAAGCTGCGCGACCGTGTGCAGGCGGCCTCCGGCGCGAGCCCCGAGGAGCTCAAGGAGCTGTGCAAGCTGGCGCCCAACGTGCAGGCGCACCTGGACGGCAAGGAGATCGTCAAGGAGATCGTCGTTCCCGGCAAGCTCGTGAACCTCGTAGTGCGCTAGCGATGCCCGAGCTGAAGCCCGTCTATCTGATTCACGGCGATGATCACGGCGCCGTCGCCGAGCGCCGGGCCGGATTGCGCGCGCTCGCCGAGGGAGCGGGCGGCGATGTCGAGCTGCTCGAGGGGGACAGGGGCACCCCGGAGGCGGTCGCGCAGGCTCTTCAGACGATGACGCTGGCGACGGGCCGCCGGGTGATCCTCGTTGAAGGCGTCGAGCGCTGGCGCCAGGCAGATGTGGAGAAGCATCTGGTGGGGGCGATGGCCGAGATGCCGCCCGAGACGACGCTGGCGCTGTTCGCGCGCGAGGACAGTCGCGTGAAGGCCCCCGCGGCGCTGCATGAGGCCGTCACGAAAGCGGGGGGGCAGGTGGCCGCGCAGACGACGGTGAAGCCGTGGGAGATGGCCGGCTGGGTGCGCCAGCAGGCAGCCCGGATGAGCATCTCGCTGGACGGCGCCGCGGCGAAGGCGCTGGTGGACCAGGTGGGCCAGCGCCAGCAGCGCCTCCTGCGAGAGCTCGAGAAGCTTGCGCTGGAAAGCGACCGCGTGGAGGGCGCGACGACGGTTGGGGTCGAGGACGTCGAGGCCCGAGCGGCCCATTCGGCCGAGTGGCGGACGTTCTCACTGGCGGATGCGCTGGTGGCCGCCGACGGGCGCGAGGCGACACTCACGTACCTGCGCCTGCGCGAGCAGGGTGAGCGTCTGACGGGGCTGACCTACACGATGGCTCAGCGACTGCGCGATGCGCTGGATATCGCCGTGCGCCTGGGCGCAGGTGAGTCCGTTGCGGCGGTCAAGCGGGGCCTGCGCATGCCGGCGCGCGCGGCCGAGCGGTTCGTCAGCGAAGTCGCCCGCACCGACCCCGACCGCCTGCGCCGCGCGCTCGGAGTGCTCGCCGATCTCGAGCTCGACTCACGCGGTGGCGCCGTGCTCTCCTTCGCGCGCACGTCAGCCGCAGGGCTCGACGAGGACACACTCGCTGTGCGAGCGATCGAGCGTATTACGAGCTAGCCGCTCAGCGGCCGGCCAGGAGGCGGGCGGCGCGGGACTTCCTGTGCGCGCCCGTGTTGCGGTGCATGGCACCGCGCTTGACGGCCTTGTCGATCGTGCGCTGCAGGCGTAGGTGCTCGGACTCGGCGGCGGGTGCGTCGCCACTCTGCACGGCGGCCTCGAGATGGCGGAAGTAGGTCTTGATGGCCGAGGTGTAGCGGCGGTTCTCCAAACGCTCGCGCTCGGAGCGGAGGATGCGCTTCTTCTGTGAATGAATGTTGGCCATGAGTTGTCGCGCGACGCTCAGGGCAGAGACCGCCCGGGCGCGCCGTGCAGCGCCGTACTATAGCGGCCTTGTCCGAGAGCTCGGGAGCCGGCGAACCCCCTGGAGTGCCCCTGTCGGATCTCTCCGGCGAGGTCATAGGCATCCCCGACGGCAGCTTCGGGGAGGAATACGGCGGCATGACCCTCCCGGAGCACGGCCAGGGTGAGGGCACAGGCGGCCGAAGAGAACGGGTCGCGCGCAACACGGCGATCTTCGCGATTGCGACCGGCGTGTCTCGCGTCGTGGGCCTCGCGCGCGAAATCGTCGCCGCGAGCTTCTTCGGCACGGGCGGACCCGCGTCCGCATTCACGATCGCCTTCCAGATCCCCAACCTCGTGGCCAACCTGTTCGCGAACGCAGCACTGTCGGCGGCCTTCGTGCCGGTGTTCACCGACCTGCTCCAGCAGGGCAAGCGCAAGGAGGCGTTCCGGCTCGCCTCGACGCTGTTCTGGATCATGCTGATCGCCCTCGGCGCCCTGACTGCGTTCTTCGTGCTGGCGGCCGGCGTGATCATGCCGCTGTTCACGGGCCCCACGTTCGGCCCGCAGCTCAATGCGCTCACGGTCGGGCTCTCGCAGGTGCTGTTCCCGGTGGTGCTGCTGATCGGCCTGATCGGGCTGCTCGTCGGGGTTCTGCAGTCCTACGAACACTTCACCATCCCGGCGATCTCCCCGGCGGTGTGGAACGTCGTGATCATCGTGCTGCTCGTCGTCCTGCGACCCCACTTCCAGGGCGGTGTGGAAAACGGCGATCAGCTGTATGCGTATGCGATCGCGATCCTGGCCGCGACGGGCGTGCAGTTCCTGATGGTCTTCGGCGCCCTCGCGCGAATCGACTTCCGCCTGGCGTTTGCGATCGACTGGCATGACCCGCGCATCCGGCAGGTGTTCGCCCTGATGCTCCCCGTGACGATCGGTCTGGGCATCGTCAACCTCGATCAGCTGATCAACTCGGTGTTCGGCACGCTCGTCTCCCGCGAAGCGCCGCGGGCGATCGATAACGCGTTTCGCATCTACATGTTGCCGCAGGGCCTGTTCAGCGTGGCAGTCGCGACCGTGCTGTTCCCGACGCTCAGCCGCATGGCGGCCAGGCGCGATTCGAGGAACATGCGCCGCATCATCGGGGTGGGCATGCGCCAGATCAATCTGCTGCTGATCCCCTCGGCGGTGTTCCTGATCGTGCTCACCACGCCGGTTGTGAGGCTCGTGTTCGAACGCGGGCACTTCAATGCGAGGTCGACCGAACTGGTCTCGATTGCGCTGTTCTGGTTCGCGTTCAGCCTGCCGTTCGGCGGCATAAACCTGCTGCTCACGCGCGTGTTCTTCGCGGTGCAGAGGCCCTGGATTCCCACCCGCCTGGCGGCGTTGAACATCATCGTCGACATCATCGTCTCGATCGGCCTGTATAAGCCGCTCGGCATCGCCGGGTTGATCATCGGCACGGTCGCGGCCAATCTCGTGATGGCCGGGCTCCAGTTCCACCGCCTGCGCATCGGCTTCAACGGCCGCCTGGAAGGCGCCCAGACAACGATGATCACGGCGCGCATCCTGCTCGCCTCAGCACTGCTGGCGGGCGTTTCATGGGTGGTCTGGCGGGTGCTCGACGACCTGCTGGGCACATCGCTGCTCGCGCAGATCGCGAGCGTCGGCGCGGCGGGGCTGGCGGGACTGCTCGTGTACATGCGCGCCGTGCTCGTTATGCACGTACCGGAGGCCCACCAGGTGAGCCGTCTGATTCGTGGCCGGCTTGGCCGCGTATAGCGAGCAGAGGCCGGGTGAGCCGAAGCCCACCCGGCTTGCGCCCGAACATAGATCGCCGCTTACTACTTACGTCCCAGGACTCGTGTGTCTTGCCTGGGCGGCGTGACACTCCCGACACCTGGACAGGCCGCCGGCCCGAGGGCCGGCGCGTTGCCGCGGTTGGGTCCCGGAGGGCCCACGTCGAGTTGGCGATCCGCCGGACCATCAAGGCTAGCGTGTCTACGCTGTAACGGTCCATGGACCAATCGCGCATTCGCAACTTCTCGATCATCGCCCACATCGATCACGGCAAGTCGACGCTCGCCGACAGGATCCTCGAGCTGACCCACACCGTGTCGGCGCGGGAGATGCGCGCCCAGCTGCTCGACTCGATGGATCTCGAGCGTGAGCGGGGCATCACGATCAAGGCGCAGGCTGTGCGCGTGTTCTTCACCGCCCGCGACGGTGAGACCTACCAGCTGCATCTGATCGACACCCCCGGGCATGTGGACTTCACCTATGAGGTCTCCCGATCGCTCGCCGCCTGCGAGGGAGCGCTGCTCGTGGTAGATGCCGCACAGGGGGTCGAGGCACAGACTGTCGCCAACACCTATCTCGCGGTGGACGCCGGCCTCGAGCTGATTCCCTGCCTGAACAAGATCGACCTGCCCGGCGCAGAGCCCGAGCGGGTGGCGCGCGAAGTGAGCGAGCTGATCGGCGAGCCGCCGGAGGGCATTCTCAAGATCAGCGGCAAGACCGGCGAGGGCGTGCTGGAGGTGCTCGAGGAGCTGATCGCCCGCGTACCGCCGCCGTCCGGAGATCCCGAGGGCCCGCCGCGGGCGCTGATCTTCGATTCGGAGTTCGACCAGTACCGGGGCGTGATCGCCTACATCAGGGTGGTGGACGGCGTGTTCAAGAAGGGTGAGGCCATCCGCGCGATGGCCACTCACACGGAGGCCGACATCGACGACATCGGCGTGTTCAGCCCGCAGATGATGCCGACAGACCAGCTGGCCGCCGGCGAGGTGGGCTATCTGATCACCGGCCTGAAGGACGTCACCCAGCTGCGCGTCGGAGACACGCTCACGACGCGTGCCCGCGCGACCGGGCCGTCGGCCCGCGCCGGCGGCGCGGAGGCCAGCCAGCCGCTGCCCGGCTACCGGGAGGTCAAGCCGATGGTGTTCTGCGGGCTGTTCCCGATCGACTCCGACGCCTATCCGGACCTGCGCGACGCCCTGGAGAAGCTGACGCTCAACGATGCCGCGCTGTCGTGGGAGCCGGAGACCTCCGACGCGCTCGGATTCGGCTTTCGCTGCGGCTTTCTGGGGCTTCTGCACATGGACATCGTGCGCGAGCGTCTGGAGCGCGAGTACGACCTGGAGCTGCTGGCGACGATGCCCTCGGTGGAGTTCGACGTGACGCTCACCAACGGCGAGGAGCTCGAGGTCCACAATCCCTCCGACATGCCCGATCCGGGCACGATCGCCGAGATTCGCGAGCCCTTCATCAGGGCCTCGGTGATCGCCCCGAAAGAGTTCGTCGGGGCCGTGATGGAGCTGTGCCAGGAACGCCGCGGCGAGCACGCCGGCATGCACTACCTCTCTCCCGAGCGAGTCCAGCTGACCTACGATCTGCCGCTCGCTGAAATCGTCTTGGACTTCTTCGATCAGCTGAAGTCGCGGACGAAGGGATATGCCTCGCTCGACTACGAGCTGAGCGGCATGAAGCCTTCGGACCTCGTCAAGCTCGACGTGCTGCTCGCCGGCGACCCGGTCGATGCGCTGTCGATGGTGGTGCACCGAGAGAAGGCTTATGAGATGGGGCGCACGCTCACAGAGAAGCTTCGAAAGCGCATTCCGCGCCAGCAGTACGACGTCCCCATCCAGGCCGCCATCGGCTCGCATGTGATCGCGAGAGAGACCGTCAAGGCGTATCGCAAGGACGTGATCGCGAAGTGCTACGGCGGCGACATCACACGCAAGAAAAAGCTGCTCAAGAGGCAGAAGGAGGGCAAGAAACGGATGAAGCAGGTCGGCCGCGTGGAGGTCCCGCAGGAGGCGTTCCTTGCCGTGCTCGAGCTGGGCGAGGAGTAGATGGCAGGGGAGGGGACGCCGACGCGCCTGCTGTTTGTGTGCCTGGGCAACATCTGCAGGTCGCCAACCGCGGAGGGCGTCATGCGCGCGCTCGTCTGCGAAGCGGGCCTTGAGGGGAGCATCGAGCTTGACTCGGCGGGAACCGGGGCCTGGCATGTGGGCAGCCCCCCCGATGCGCGCGCCGTCGCCGCGGCGCGTGACCGCGGGATCGCGCTGGAGGGCTTCGCCCGTCAGGTCCGCGCAGAGGATTTCGATGATTTCGACCTGCTTCTTGCGATGGACCGCTCGAACCTGCGCGAGCTGAGGCAACTGGCGGACGGCGAATCCGCCAAGGCCAAGGTGAGGCTGCTGCGCGAGTTCGAACCGGCGAGCACCGGCGATCCGGATCTCGAGGTCCCCGACCCCTATTACGGTGCTGCGGGCGGCTTTGACGAAGTTCTCGATCTGGTGCAGGCCGCGTGCGCGGGCCTGCTCGCACGGATCGGCGCCGGTGAAGGGGTGTGAATGAGCCTCCCTGCGGGCGTGAGCGATATCCGGCGGATCGGCGGCGGCGACATCAACGAGGCCTTCCATGTGGTGCTCTCGGACGGGAGCGACGCCTTTGTGAAGACGCGTGCCGGCGCCGCCCGAGGCGAGTATTCGGCTGAGGCCGCAGGCCTCCGCTGGCTGGCCGAGCCGGGTGCGCTGCGCACGCCGCGCGTGCTCGATCTCGCACAGAGCTACCTCGCGCTCGAGTGGATCGAGCCGGGTCACCTGGACGCCGCCGGCGTCGAGGAGCTCGGACGCGGGCTCGCCGCGACCCACGGCGCGGGAGCCCCGCGCTTCGGCGGCATTGACGGCTCCGATGAGAAGAGCCCCGCGCGGTTCGGCTCGTTGCGCTTGGCGAACGACCCCACCGCCGACTGGCCGACCTTCTACGCCGAGCGACGTCTGCGGCCGCTGGCGGTGATCGCGCGCGAGCGCGGCGCGCTGCCGCCGTCGGCCATCGGCGCGGTCGAACGCGTGTGCGAGCGCATCGAGGAGCTGTGCGGACCTCCGGAGCCGCCCGCGCGACTGCACGGCGATCTGTGGTCGGGCAACGTCATGGCCGACCACAGCGGCCGCCCCTGGCTGATCGATCCCTCGGCCTACGGAGGTCACCGCGAGGTCGATCTCGCGATGCTGAGGCTGTTCGGGGCGCCATCAGAACGTGTGTTCTCGGCCTATCAGGAGCTCACGCCGCTTGCCGACGGCTGGCAGCAGCGGGTCGAGCTTTACCAGCTCCTTCCGCTGCTCGTGCACGCGCTTCTGTTCGGCGGCTCCTACCGCGCGGCCGCCGAGCGCATCGCCGGCAAGTACGCCTGAGCTCGAACTGCTTTCGGGCACGAGCGCGCCACGCGTCCCGCCCGGCGGGCGCCGTCGGAGAAGGAGCTGTGCACGCGCGTACTGTCTCCGCTCGCCGGCGCCTGTACCTGCTCGCGCGCGTGATCGTCGCGCGCCACTACCGCCGGCGGCTGACGCTGCCGGTGGTGGCGGCGACCCTCGCGAGCTCGCCCCGGCAGGTGCAGCGCGCCTATGCCCAATTCGGTGAGAGCACCTTTCAGGTGCA